>NZ_CP194228.1:0-1200000 GCF_050908145.1 Flavobacterium sp. SM2513
ATGAACAAAACTGCTCAATCAGTGTGGGAAAACTGTCTTCTATTTATAAAAGACAATATCCAAGACCAGGCATACAAAACTTGGTTTGAACCGATTAAGTCAGTAGAGTTAACAGATAATGCTTTATACATTCAAGTTCCAAGTAAATTCTTTTACGAATGGCTGGAAGAACACTATGTTAAATTATTAAAAGTTGCACTTACGAAGGAACTCGGAAAAAACGCTAAGTTACTCTATAAAATTAAAATGGAAAACACTTACGGCAATAAACAACCGTTTACGGAACAATTGCCAAGTGCACATCGAGGACCGATGAAAGCACAAGAAGTGGATGCTCCTTTTAAAAATTTAAATCCAGAGTTAAAAAATCCATTTGTTATCCCCGGAATTCGAAATTTAAAAATTGAATCGCAGTTAAATGCCAATTACAGTTTTGATAATTTCTTAGAAGGAGACTCAAATAGACTGTCTCGCTCTGCAGGAATGGCTGTTGCCAATAAACCTGGAGGAACTTCCTTTAATCCGTTACTGATTTTTGGTGGAGTTGGATTAGGCAAAACGCATTTGGCACACGCCATTGGAGTTGAAATTAAAGATAAATATCCCGAAAAGACGGTTTTATATATTTCAGCCGAAATTTTCACACAACAATATATTGACTCGGTTAAGAAAAATAACCGAAATGATTTTATTCACTTCTATCAATTAATTGATGTATTGATTATTGATGACGTGCAATTTCTATCCGGAAAAACAGGAACACAAGATGTGTTTTTTCATATATTTAATTATTTGCACCAAAACGGTAAGCAGGTTATTCTGACATCAGACAAAGCTCCGGTAGACATGCAAGACATTGAGCAAAGACTTTTGTCTCGTTTCAAATGGGGCTTATCAGCAGAATTGCACCAACCGGATTACGAAACAAGAATTTCGATTTTGAAAAACATCTTGTACCGTGACGGTGTTGAAATTCCTGAAGAAATCATTGAATATGTAGCCCGAAATATCACTTCGAACGTTCGTGAATTAGAAGGAGCGCTTATATCATTAATTGCACAATCTTCGTTTAACAAAAAAGAAGTAACAATTGATTTGGCCAAACAAGTGGTTGAAAAATTTGTAAAAAATGTAAAAAGAGAAATTTCCATTGACTACATTCAAAAAGTAGTTTCTGATTATTTTCAATTGGATCTTGAGGTTTTACAGTCTAAAACTAGAAAGCGTCACGTAGTTCAAGCAAGACAATTAGCGATGTTTTTTGCAAAGAAATTTACGAAATCATCTTTAGCTAATATCGGTTCAAAAATTGGCGATAGAGACCATGCCACCGTTTTGCATGCTTGTAAAACAGTTGACAATTTAGTTTCTACTGATAAACATTTTAAAAAATACGTCGAGGATATTCACGATAAACTTTCACTCTAAAATGAAAACGAGAATTTTAATGGTTTGTTTGGGCAACATTTGTCGCTCTCCATTAGCAGAAGGGATTTTAGCTTCAAAACTTCCTTCGCAACATTTTAGTGTCGATTCCGCTGGAACGGGTGATTATCATATTGGAAAAAATCCAGATCCACGTTCGATAGCTATCGCAAAGTTGAACGGTATAGATATTTCTACACAAAAAGCACGGCAATTTTCTAATCAAGATTTTGAAAATTTTGATTACATATATGCTATGGATGGCACTAATTATCAAGATATTATTGATTTAGCACCAAATGGAACCGCAGAAAAAAAAGTCACACTTATCCTTAATGAGCTTTTTGACGGTGAAAATGTTGATGTTCCGGACCCTTATTTCGGTTTAGAAAATGGCTTTCCTATTTTATATGATATGCTGGAAGAAGTTTGTGACACTATCGCCGAAAACCTCAAAAAGAAACATTTGTAATGCAATCGAAAGGCAAACTTTATCTAATTCCCAATACTTTAGGCGATAGTAATCCGTTGGATGTTTTACCACAAACGGTAAAAAGAGCGATTGATGTCATGGATACGTTCATTGTTGAAAACGAGAAAGATGCTCGAAAATTCATTAAAAGTATTTGTCCAGAAAAAATTCAAGCCGACTTAAAGTTAAGCTCTTTAAATAAACGCACTGAAAAGTCAGAACATTTCGCGATGATTAAACCTTGTTTACAAGGCGAAAACATTGGCTTAATGTCAGATGCAGGTTGTCCTGGAGTTGCAGATCCTGGAGCTGCAATTGTAAAATTGGCACACGAAAACGGCATTCAGGTAATTCCCTTAGTTGGACCTTCATCGATTTTATTAGCTGTAATGGCTTCCGGAATGAACGGACAAAGTTTTGCTTTTAACGGTTATTTGCCCATTGACAAAGATGAAAAAAAAGCAATGTTGAAAAGTTTAGAAAAATTATCAGCCGATAAAAACCAGTCGCAATTGTTTATTGAAACACCTTACCGAAACAATAAAATGCTAGAAGATTTACTACAAATTCTTCAACCTTCCACTCATATTTGTGTGGCTGCCGATATTACTTTACCAACAGAATACATCAAAACATTTCGCATTTCCGAATGGAAAAAAATTAAGGTTGATTTACACAATCGCCCTTGTATTTTTATTATTCATAAAATGTAAATTTATAAGAAAAGCGACTTCAATGAGTCGCTTTTCTTATTTTATATAGGTTGAAATTACTTCTTTATCTTCGCATTATTATTTGCCTCAATAAACGAAGTATCATATCCTCCAAACTTTTTCATGTAACTCCTCAAACTTGTTCCGTAGTTGTCTTTAATAGTTTTTTTTCCATTATTACTGAAAAATTTCTTCACCGAACCTGCCCCTCCTAAGTGAGCTGCCGCTAAAATTCCAGATTCTGTAATTTCAATCCCATTAACCGTTTTACCATCATATTCCTGAATTTCTTTACGTAATATCCACTTGTTTTTTGCTAATAAAGCTTTGAACGCTTTTTCTTGCAATCGTGGATTGTTTAAAAATTCCGAATTATCATAAATACCAATCGCACGAAGTGCCGCACGACCAAACTGGTATTTCCCCATATAACCCAGGGAATTTATCAAAGTGTACTTTCCTTGAGATTCCTTAAAAGCTAAAGCTTCTTTAAAACCAGTAAAAGTTTTTCCTGTATAAGGAAAATTGAAATTGAGGAATTCGGTCTCGTTGTCAAAATCTTCTAAGGAAGGAAGAAAGTAAAATGACGCTTCGTCATTTTTCGCAACCGAATAGTTGTTGTGTGTAGTCGCTTTAAAACCTAATGTAATAAAAGCAGTAATAAGTGCAATACTAGTGTAGTATATCCATTTTTTTATCATAACTTGAATTTCTTCTCAAATCCTGTCACTTTGAGAAATTTCAGCCCGCAAATATACGAATAAAAATACAAATCTGATAATCAGTCTGTTAATAAAACCTAAAAGTAGAGCGAGTGAAACCGCAACTTCCCATTCCCGTTGAGTTCAAGTGTGGGTGCCGGAACTTTTAATGTATTAAAAATAGAAAAAATAGTCTTTAAAAAGTGACTTTTCGTTTCAATTTTGGTTAAATCTACATCCAAACTCAGGTAAAATTGTCGAAATCTTTTTGTTTCAGGAAGAAATACAGTATTCACTAAAACATCATCTCCTGTTATCATTCCTTCAGCTCCGTAACCAACGGCTAAATTTAGCCATTTTGGAATTTTATTACTTGGAATAAATGAATGAATGTTTGCTGATAACCAATAGGTTTGACCGTTATAATCTTTTAGAATTTGTTCGTTCCAGCTTTCGCCCAAAGTTCCGGGACGAGCCGATGGATAAACGGTTTGGTGATAAGAAAATTTAGGAATGATTCGTTGTTCGTTCCAAAGCAAATCCTGGGAAAGAAATAATGCAGTTCCAGATGCGTTTGCGACTACATCACCTAACGAAGCTCCCCATTCAGCCGAAAATCCATCCATAACCTCAACGACAGAAAGAAATGCGAAACCTAATGTTGCGCCATAAATCCGTTGTGTTTTTTTATCACTTCCACTCCACTCTAACATTTCCGCACCAACGCGTCCGACATGATAAGCTGAAAAAAAATGACCTGCTTTGTCCATTTGAAGCCATTGAGCATTGTCATTTAAGAAATGAAAATTACTTTTTGGATAATCTTTGTACCACAACTGATTTAAAGCTAAAAGTGTAGCCGAAGTTGTAGCCGCCTCAATAATAAAAACAGTAGTTTGCCTATCCTGATTTAAACTATCGGAAGGTTTTAAAAATGATTCGATTTTGCCTTGAGCAGAAATTGAATTAAATCCGCTAAAAACAAAAAGTAAAGTATAAAAATAATATCGAATCAAATCTATCTTTTTATACCTTGTTCATTAATCCAAGCGTGGTATTTTCTGCTGTTTGCTTCGTGTTGTGCATTCGTTACTGCAAATTCATGATAACCGAAATTCGTAACACTCGCACAAAAGAAAAGATAATTGTGTTTTTCAGGATTTAAAACTGCATCTAGAGCCGTTACATCCGGCATTGCAATTGGACCTGGAGGCAAACCTTGATTTACATAGGTGTTATAAGGAGAAATTGTAGGCAAATCTTTATGCAAAACACGTTTTATTTCAAGTGTAAAATCATCTGCATTTTTTTTAACAGCATAAATAACTGTTGGGTCTGCTTCTAATTTAATTCCACGATTTAAACGATTCAAATAAACTCCTGCTACTCGAGGTCTTTCGTCAGATTTTACAGTCTCCTTATGCACTATTGAAGCCAATGTTGAAACTTCTAAAGGTGTTAAGTTTTGTGCTTCTGCTTTTGCAAGTCGTTCTGGAGTCCAAAATTTTCGGTATTCCTTCGCCATTCGGTCACGAAATTTACTTGCAGACGTGTTCCAAAAGAACTCATAGGAATTAGGAATAAACATACTTAACACATTTTCGCGTGTCATGTTTTGCTCTTTCAAAAAGTTTTCATCGGTAAAACTCTGCATTAAACTCGTACTATCCGCTTCAATTTGCGTACTAATTCTCCCTGCAAAATCTTCCAACCGCTCTTGGTTGTTAAATGCCAAATTCAACGGTACATTGATTCGAAGTGCATTCACCAAATCATTATTATTCATGTCTTTTTTGAACAAAAACCGACCTGATTTTACATTAGCTACGAATGATTTCTTTTCAGCCGTCATTTGAAAAAGCTCCATATCCTTAATATAAGGCGTAATTATTTTTGCCAAATCAGTGTAATTAGCATCGGTAGGAATATAAACATACACTTCCTTTTCCGCAAAATTTGTATTTGGTGAAAAGATGTTTTTGTAAATCATATAGCCATAAACAGAAGCGGCAATCACAACAACTAGAGAGATATAAATAAAAATTTGTTTGAATTTCACGACAGTAAATTTATAAAAATGGATTAATTAATTGAAATAGTGCTTCGTCTTGGTACCTGTTTTCTATCAAATTCCAATCTTTTTTGACACCACATTTTTGAAAACCAAAAGTAGTAAAAAGCTTGATACTAGTTTCATTTTCTGTACCAATATTTGCATACAATTGATGTAAATTGAGTTGTTTAAAACTATAGTCGATTAGTAATCCCAAACTTTCAGCGCCATATCCTTTAGCTCTTTCCTCTAAATTTTGAATTACAATCCCTATTCCTGCCCGATTGTTTCTCGGGTCGAAGTCAAATAAGTCAATTAAACCGATGGTTTCTTCCGTATTGTTTTTGCAAATCGCAAGGCGAAGTTGTTTGGCTTCATAAATATCTTGCTGGGCATTTTCTAAATATTGACGAATCAAATACTTACTATAAGGTGTTTGTGTATTACTAACATTCCAAATCGTTTCATCATTTTCAATCGAATGTACAAACTCTAAATCTTCCGGTTCGAGTGCTCTTAAAAACAGATTTGGTCCTTTTAAAGTAATCATAACGTTTAATTTTGTATAATTCCTGAAAAAACCAGTGTTGCAGGTCCTGTTAAAAATATATGAGTAAAATTATTTTCTTCTCCTTGGAAATTTACTTTCAATAAACCTCCTTCAACATTCAAAGCAACTTCTTTACTTTTTGTTTTTCCAGTGGCGAACATTGCAATTGCAACAGCTGTAACTCCCGTGCCACAAGACAAGGTTTCGTCTTCAACTCCCCTTTCGTACGTTCGAACGGTAAAAGTAGCCTCGTTAATTTGCTCGACAAAATTCACATTACTTCCTGGATTTCCATATAAATCACTGTATCGGATTTTTGAACCTAACTCTTTTACGTTGAAATTTTTCACATCATTCACCATCTGAACATGATGTGGCGAACCCGTATTCATAAACACGTAATCTTCTTTTATAATGACCTCATCTACATCTTTCATTTGCAAAGAAACAATTCCATCGTCATTAATTTTGGCATAATGCAAACCATCAACGGCTATAAAAGTAGTTTCTGTTTCAAATATGCCTAATTTTTTGGCGAAGGCCACAATGCAACGACCGCCGTTTCCACACATTGAACTTTCATTTCCATCAGAATTGTAATAGACCATTTTGAAATCCGTTTTCGAGTCGTTTTCCAATAAAATCAAACCGTCGCCTCCAACACCAAAACGACGGTCACACAACTTTTCTATAAGTGCTGTGTTTTTAGGAAAGGTTTGCAAACGATTGTCAATCATTACAAAATCATTTCCGGTACCTTGGTATTTAAAAAACTGAATTTCCATAATGTGAATTTAGTTTCACAAAGTTACAATTATTAATGAAAAGTTAATCATTGTTAATCGAGCGTTAAACCAATTTCAGGTAAGTAATGAAAACTTTAGTTTTGTAGTTAAATAATTTAATATTTAAATGATAATGAAAAAATTAAGTAGTCTTTTCGTAGTAGCATTGTTAAGTGGAGCCACAACACTTGGTGCATACAAGTTGATTTTTGATGAAAATACAACATTTTCAAAATCGCAAAACGTAGTTAGTGTGGCAACTCCTAATTACACAAAAACAGTTGGACTTGGTGCCGAAAACATCGACTTTGTAGATGCGGCAGATAAAGCAGTTCATTCTGTAGTTCACGTAAAAAATGTATCTTACCGTACGGTCTCTAATCCAATATTAGAATATTATTACGGATACCGAGGTGGACAACAACAGGAACAAATTGGAACAGGTTCTGGGGTAATTATTTCAGAAGATGGTTATATCGTAACCAATAATCACGTTATTAAAGATGCTCAAAATATTGAAATTACTTTGAACAACGGCAAAGCATACAAAGCTAAATTAGTAGGAACGGATGATAAAATGGATATTTCGTTACTAAAAATTGATACCGATGAAAAACTAGCATACTCCACCTTTGCCGATTCTGACAATGTAAAAGTGGGCGAATGGGTTTTGGCAGTTGGAAATCCGTATAACTTAAATTCTACTGTAACTGCCGGAATTGTTTCGGCGAAAGCTAGAAATTTAGACACTTCAGGATTGCAATCATTTATTCAAACCGATGCAGCTGTAAACCCTGGAAACAGTGGTGGTGCTTTAGTAAATACTCGTGGAGAATTGATTGGAATAAATACCATGATTTCATCAACAACAGGTTCTTATGTAGGTTATTCTTTTGCAGTTCCTTCTAATATTACTCGAAAAATCATTGAAGATATTCTAGAATACGGAATGGTTCAAAGAGGAATGTTAGGCGTTCAAGGAGCTGAGTTGAACGGAACAATCTCTAAGGAATTAGGGATAAATGCGTCAAAAGGATTTTATGTTGCCGATGTAACCAAAGAATCAGGAGCTGCAAAAGCAGGATTGAAAAAAGGAGATGTAATCATTAAAATTGATGATAAAACCATCAATACTTTTGCTGATTTGAATGGATACATCAATACCAAACGTCCAAATGACAAAGTTCAAGTGACTTTTTTACGTGACGAAAAACAATATACCTCATCTGTGATGTTGTCTAAAAATGATATTGTGCAGTCGAAATTTAAAGGCATGGAGTTAGAAGATTTATCGTCGGCAGATAAGAATAAGTTTAAAATCAATTCAGGAGTTAAGATTTCTTCTATTGAAAATCCACGTTTGGCTCAGTTTAAAAAAGAGTTGAGTGGTGCCGTAATTTTAAAAATTAATAACATTCCAATTACTGATTTGCAACAAGTGAATAAATTAATAAGTGGCAACGACGAAGCGGAAGGCGTTCAACTCGAAATAATTACTACTTCGGGTCAAGTTGTTCGGATAATTATTTAATTCACATCCATCTATTGTTGAAAGAGTCAAGCTTCGGTTTGACTCTTTTTTTTTGGGGTAAAAATGTTATTTTAGCACAAAAAAGATGAGTCTTTACGAAAAGATAAAAGCTGCGTTTCCAGCAACTGTTTCTGAATTTACTCTAGAAACAAAAAGCCAAGACTATGATGCTTGTAGGTTTCAAGTTAACGGAATGCAAATTCACTATAGAAAGGCGAAAATCACTCCGAAAAAAGAAGGACAATTTGTAACCTTTTGGAAACGCATACCAAGTGGCATTATCGCGCCACTTGACACAGATGATACTTTTGATTTTCTAATCGTAGCTGCTGAACATGAATCTACGTTGGGTTATTTTGTGTTTCCTAAAAGCGTTTTGGTTTCGAGAAAAATAGTTTCCACTTCTTTGATTGAGGGAAAAAGAGCTTTTAGAATTTATCCTCCAACAAGTGTTCCTAATAGCAAGCAAGCTTTGAGTTCTCAAAAATGGCAGGGCGATTACTTCATAAGAGAACTTATTTTGGCACCATTTAGTGATAAATAGGAGTCGCAAAAAAGAGGATTTTCTGTTGACCTAGGTTTGCGTTAAGGATGGAAACGGAGCTCTTTTAGGGATTGTTTTTTTAAACAATCCCTAAAAAGCGGGAGTGGACAGCCTGACCCGGAGTTTTTACGGAGGGTAACGCCCAAAAAACACTACTTTGCAGTCGTAAAAATAATACTATCAGTTTCTTAAGTACTAAAAGTAGCCTGTTCATGCAGTGTAGCGGAGTTTTCGTAAAGGAAATGAATAGTTTTATCAAATTGTTCCTAAAATGCTTTACGAAAACGTTTGAAATAGGTACTTTTGCACCAAATTTTAAAAAACAACACTAACTTTTTTACAATTACAGCAATGGAAAAAAACATTAACTACGAAAAAGAACTTTCTTTTCAGGCGGACCGAAGACGTGCCGGAGTAAAATTCATCAACATCATTAGCGATTTATGGTACGACAAATCAATTGAATTGGTTTTCTTCAGAAATCAGTTGATTGACCGAAACGTGAGTGACATCATTAATTTGCACGAATATGCAAATGCTTTTGTGGGTAAACCGATTTCTGTGTTTGATTCTGTTGAAATTGCTGGAGCAATTGCTTCGTTAGATTTGCCGCCTTCTAAATTAGATATTGGTAAACTGGCCTACGAATTTCACTTAGAGCACGACAGTTATAACGATGCAAAATCATTTGTAATCGCTAAGTTGAAAGATGCAAAAGAATACAAGGAAATCCAACCTAAGAACGTAGTTCTTTACGGTTTTGGACGAATTGGACGTCTTTTGGCACGTGAATTAATGTCCAAAACAGGAAAAGGAAGTCAATTGCGTTTGAGAGCGATTGTGACAAGAGATAAAAACGACGCTACTACTTTAGAGAAAAGAGCTTCGTTGTTACGTCACGATTCCATTCACGGAGATTTCCAAGGTTCTGTAATTGCTGATGTGGAAAACAACGCGTTAATCATTAACGGAACTACCGTTCACATCATTACTGCAAACGCTCCAGAAGATATTGACTACACTGCTTACGGCATTAAAGATGCGCTAATCATTGACAATACAGGTGCTTTTACCGATGAAAAAGCATTGGCAAGACACTTGACTTCTAAAGGTGCTCACAAAGTTTTATTGACTGCTCCAGGAAAAGGAGTTCCGAATATCGTGCACGGTGTAAACCAAAACGAATACAACCCAGACGAAGTAAACATTTTCTCGGCAGCATCTTGTACTACAAATGCAATTACGCCAATTTTGAAAGCTATTGAAGATACTTTAGGCGTTGTAAAAGGACACTTAGAAACGATTCACGCCTATACAAACGACCAGAATTTGACGGATAACATGCACAAAAAATACCGTCGCGGTAGAGCTGCAGGTTTGAATATGGTTATTACTGAAACTGGTGCCGGAAGTGCAGTGGCAAAAGCATTGCCTTCATTAGCAGGAAAATTAACGTCTAACGCAATTCGTGTTCCTGTTCCTAATGGTTCATTAGTGGTGCTAAACTTAGAAGTTACTAAAGAAACTTCGGTTGAAGACATCAACGCCATCATGCGTAAATACGCTTTGGAAGGCGAACTTGTAGAGCAAATTAAATATTCTGTGAATAACGAATTGGTTTCTTCAGACATCATTGGTACTTCGGCTCCCGCGATTTACGACAGCAACGCAACAATCGTTTCGGCAGATGGCAAGAACATCGTATTGTACATTTGGTATGATAATGAGTACGGTTACAGCCACCAAGTAATTCGTTTGGCAAAATATATTGCTAAAGTAAGAAGATACAATTACTACTAGTAGAATCCTCCCCCAACCCCTCCAAAGGAGGGGAGCTGTTGGAGATAAAAATTATAGTATTACTAAAAAGTCCGTTTCTTGATTGAAACGGACTTTTTTTTGTGAAGATTCCATCTGGAATTCCCCTCTTGCAGCACAAATTTATGTTCTATCCTATCAGATTATCTGCTAATTTCATGTAATTAAGTAGTATTACTATAAGAATATCCATTGATTACATGTAATTAAGTAGCATTGCTATAAGAATATCCATTGATTACATGTAATATAAAAGTATTACTATAGGAATACCCTTTGATTACATGTAATATAGTAGTGTTACTAAAATAATACCTTTTGATTACATGTAATACAAAAGCATTACTATAGTAAATCAATACAAAATAATGTTTTATATAAGCATTTGTATAAAAACTACCTATAAAAATTCTTTTTACAACTCTATTTTTACATACAAATGCATAAATTAGCTTTACCTAAAAACAGATAAACATGAAAACAGAACAAAAAAAAATTGATATGGGCGAGTTACTGAGCTTTTACATGGAAAGTCGCTTTGTTCGTGGCGAACAACTCGCTAATTTGCTAGGAAGAACAGGGCAAACCATTTCAAAATACAGGACTACCTCAGTTATGAGAAGCGATATGATTGCCGAAATCAGTTATGCCTTGAAACACAATTTTTTTCAGGACATGGCCAATCTTCTTCCTGCTGAATTTACCGTCAATACGGAGTTGAACTCCAATAATCAACGCTATATGGACCAACTGCAAGAGGAAAACAAGGTGCTTAAAATTCAAAATGAATTGTTGATACAGTTGAACAGAAAAGGGAGTTAGTATATATTAAATGTTTTGCGTGTGTTGCTATGGGTCGGGCTGTGGGTTCTCATTTTTTTTTGATTCGTATTGCAATGCAAGTGTTCTAAAAGCAAAAAAGTTTATTGAAACGAATTTCAATAAACTTTTTGCAAAAATTTTACTCTATAAAAAGTAAAGGGTTTTTAATTAATTATTTTTAACTACTAACTCTTTTTTCTTTAATAAAATAAAAGCAGTTGCTACTCCAATAACTAACATCGGAATTAAATAATCTGAAATTGGTGCGGGATCTAATGCTCCATCTTCTGGGTCTGTATCCGGGTCTGGGTCTTCTGGAAACTGTGCAAATACACTGTTCATTCCAAATAAAAGTACTACTGTCAAAGCAATTTTTGTCAATTTATTTATTGTCATCGTTTGTAATTTAAAATATTATTTTCTGTGTGATTACACCGTTCTCTTTTGTTCCAATACGCACAATAAGCATTTGGTCATTCACGGCTATATTTTCTAAGGTTGCCGTTGTGGCATTTACACCTTCTTGCATATAAATTATTCTTCCCATTACATCAATTAGCTCGATGGTATTCATGACAATTGAGCCTGAATTAATTTGTATTTTTTGGTTTTTAGAAGCAATCATAACCGTATTACCTATTGCATTCGGGTCAGTAACACTTAAAGTTGCATTAGTATATTGTACTTCAAAACGGGAATTAAAAACACCACTATCCGTTGCAAAAGTATAATCAGATGTTTTTAAATTCGTCAAAGTATTTGTTGCATTATCTTTCAAGAAGATGTTTTGATTTTCTGCGAACAATCCATCAAAATTAGACAATGAAATCGTATAACTTCCTGAAACATTCGTTTTGAACCCTAAAGGAACTGTATCAAAATCTCCAAAAGGAAGACTTCTACCTTGAATGATATATTCAGCTTGGTTAATAATTGAAGTCAGTGCTACTGGACTGTCGTTAAAATACAAGGCATCAATACCGGCATCTGCATCTGGTGTCGCTCCTGTTTTGTAACCAATTAATGTTTGTCCTACCGTATTGGTTTCATTAGACAAGTTTAGCCAAAAGCGGTGTAATTCAGTTGTAGCATTGTTAGTACCTTTATAAAAGGTAGCAGCGCCATTACCTCGCATTGCATTTGTAAATACTAAGTTTCCTGGACTAGCAGTGTTCGCAACTACGAAGAAACCTTGTCCCACTTCAACATGTGTGGGTTCGGTACCGTTAATACTTGCGTCAGCACTCACAATACCCATACTAGTATAAGTACTATAACCGCTTGAAACATTATTTGAATCAGCACTTGCTTGTTTTCTCCAGAAATACAATGTTTCATTTACATTATCATTAGCGGCAAAGAAATCAGCTATTGAAATTGGCGATGGATAAGGATTTCCTACTAAGTTAAATCTCGTGTTGGCTCCAGATAAAGGAATTGCTATGTTTCCATTGTTTAAAATTCCTGCGAATAAACCTAAATAAGGGCTTGCTGAAGTTCCGCTATTCCATTCTGTCCAGTTGTTTGGCATACGAACTAAATACCCTTTTGCTTCTGCAAATATTTTAGTATTCATATCGGCAGTTGTTACAATTTCCTGAAAGTAAGCGCCATTTGTACCCGCTGCTGTATCATAAGATGAAAAACGGTTAAACAAAGTTTGTGTTGAAAACGCTCTCAAATTTTGACCTGCTACTGGAGAAGACCATAAAGCATAATCCTGACGAAACAGTGCAAAGGAGTTGCGTTCTACCTTAATTGTTCCTGTATTTTCAACATCATCGACCTGAAGCAGAATGGCATCGTTTTGAACAACAAAGCTATTTGCAGTGGTATTATTATTTGCAATACTACCAATTACCGTCAGCGACCCTCCTGATTCTACAACAACGGTTCCTGAAGCAGTAACTTCAAGTTCACAAGCCGTTAAGTCAGTATCTATAGCTAAATTACCTTCTACAATTGCTTTCTTATTTGCATTTGGCAAACCATTTGACCAGCCAGAATTTGCATAAGTAGTAGATTCGCAAGCGGTACTTTCAGATACATTTATAGTGTAGTCTTCAATTTCTCCGTATGAAATATTTTGACAAGAATTTGGTGCTGCATTCCAGTTCAACATGACTCTCATTCTAGTTTGCCCTAAAGCTGCATCAGAAGGAACGGCAATGTTCATTGTAAAAGGCCCAGCTAGATTGCTATCTTCCGCCAAAATATAAGTTTCAGCAACTTCATCAAATATATAATCTTGATTCCAGTCGATAAATACACTCAGATATTCATTACCATCAGGATATATTGTAACTTCAATAATGGATTCTGCTCCTTTTGTTACTTCGGCAACTTGAGCGGTATAATTGTTATAACCGCTAATGCCTGTTGTTGTATTATTAATATCCGAAAATTTCACATTGGAAATATAATCGTAATTACTGTTTGATGCTTCTGCTGAACAGTATTCGGTTACGGCTTCAATTACATTTATAGTATAGTCTTCGATTTCTCCATATGAGATATTTTGACAAGAATTAGGTGCTTGTCCCCAGTTTAGCATTACTCTCATTCTAGTTTGTCCTACAGCTGCATCATTCGGAATATTTATATTCATTGTAAAAGGGTCAGTTAAACTAGTTCCTTCCGCCAAAATATAAGTTTCAGTAACGGCATCAAACACTTGATCTTGATTCCAATCGATAAATACACTTAGGAAATCATTACTATCAGGACTTATTGTAACTTCAATACTAGCTTCTTCTCCTTGTGTTACTTCTGCAATCTGAGAGGTATAATTATTATAACCGCTAATGCCTGCTGTTGTATTATTAATATCCGAAAATGTTACGTTAGTTATATATTCATAACTGCTGGCTGACGCTTCTACAGAACAGTAATCAGCAGTAGCCAAACAGAGGTCTTTTATAGTATTTACATTTTGACAACCTTCTGCATTACCCGATATTGCTCTTGCTCCAGTAGTATTGAGATATGTACAAAAAATATCAAGGTTGCAAATTGCCAGGTCAGGGTTATTAGTAATGGTTAATCCTCTATATTCTATGGTAGATCCTCCACCGATGGAGTAGGCCGTTTGATTAATCTGTGAAATACTTGAAAACCCGGAAATATCAGACAACACAGCATTATTTGTTATTTCTAAATTTTTTGAAAGTGTTGTAAGCGAAGAAAATCCATTGAGGTTCTGTAAAAAAGGATTGTCACTTATTCGCAAAACTCCTCCAACAACACTAAGATTATCTAGTCCGTCAGTATTTTCTAAATTGCTTCCTTCAATATAAAAATTACCGCCGATAGAAGTGATGCTTTCGAGACCTTCTAAAGTAGTTAGAGGTATAATTTGGGTAGTGGAACTATTAAACTTACCTAATCTAAATTGTCCTGTAATCTCACTTACAATTCCCTCCAATGGAGTCAAATCAGTAATGTCCGACGGAACACTGCCTATACTTACAATGTTTAGGTTTTGTAATGAAGCGTTCTGGCAAGTAGCAAATCGGCTTGCAAAGTGATTAATATCAGCTTGAGTGATAAACAATACATCTCCTGAAGGACAAGTCATCTCACATCTTTGCTGAATGGCAGCAACCGTACATGTCGAACCCGTAACAGTAGAGTTTCCAGAAACTTCAGCAGTATTTCCTAGAGACAGATACTCACAAAAGCTCACTATATCACAACTACTTAATCTGATATTAGATAATATTTTTAACTGATTGATACCTGATGCATCTATATTTTCCAAACCATAAACATTAATAAGCGAAGCATTGTTTTGTATAACAATATTGCCATCTATTTGCGTTACACTATCCAATCCGTCAAGATTTTGAAGAGCGGCATTTGTAATAATTTCAATCTTACCATCAATTTCGGTCACGTTATTTAACCCATCAAGATTTTCTAATTGACTATTATTATAAATAGTAAGGTCCCCATTTATCTTAATCAAACTGTTCAAAGCAGAAAGACTTGTAATTGACGACCCAGAAATCATTAAATTACCCGAAACTAAAGTAGGGTTACTTGCCCCGTAAGTGTCTACATCTTGTTGTGTATACAAATAAATGCTTTCAGCAGGAATATTACACACAGCGATTATTGCGTTTACATTATTACACGAAGCACCATTTTGAGAAATAGTTCTTTTTCCTGTCCCTGAAAGATACGTACAAAAACTGCTGATACTGCAATTTGAAAGTTGTGGATTATTCGTAATTATGATACCAGAAGGATCCACATAATTTCCTGAATCTGCTAATATAGTATCAGGGTCAATATTTGACAAAGCACTTATATCCGTTAGTGTATTGTTATATAAAATTCGGATAAATCCGTTTACCTGTGTCAAATTGCCCAATCCGTTAAGGGATGTTAATAAAGGATTATCGCGAATGTGCAAATAACCGCCTATTTGAGTCAATCCATTTAATCCATTAAAAGTAGTCAATAGCGTATTGTCCGAAATATGGAGTCTTCCACCTACTTGGGACAGATTGTCTAACCCGTTAAGATTTGGTAATTTATTTCCTGAAATTTCAAGATATCCTCCAATGTCGGTTAGATTACTTAAGGCTTGAATATTGGATAACTGACTTCCGCCAATCTTCATATTTCCTCCAACTTCAGTCAAGTTGTCCAACCCATTCAGACTGGTTAAATAAGCACTACCATCAATCAGCAGATTGCCCCCGATTTTAGTTAAATTACTCAATGAAGATAGGCTTGTAAGACCGCCTATAGGAACAGAAATTTGCAAACTACCAGGTAATTCTGTACAATTTGGATAGCTTGCTAAAAAAGCATCAATCTGTGCCTGATTTTGAAAAGTAAAATTTCCCGTTGGGCAAGGGGGCGAACAAGATATGTTTATAGCACTTACGTTTTGACAACCTGGTGCATTACCTGATATGTTTCTTGGGTAATAATTAGTGTTAGTATTAGCTAGATAGGTACAAAAAAATGGTACATTACAGACCGAAAGCAACGGGTTGTTAGTAATTCTAATGCCGACACTACCTGTGCTACCGTTTGTTAAACTCTGCAAATTGGAAAGTGCGGCTACATCGGCTAACACGGGATTATTATCAATCCGAAGACCACCTTCCCATCCAAACATACCATAATACCTCCCGATCGTTGTCAAAGAGGATAGTCCATTTAAGTTGGTTAAAGAAGTATTATTACTTATATTAAGTATTCCCCCTACTTTGGTAATATTGTTTAAAGGTGAAAGGTCGGTAATATCTTCTCCCCCAATAAACAAACTTTCTGTAATTATAGTACAGTTCGGGTAGCTTGTTATGAAAGCATCAACTTCTGCTTGTGAAGTTAAAAAAACACTGCCGGATGGACATTGGGCACTAGACCCTAAAGAGAACAGAAAAAAAACAGAAAAAAGCCATAGCTTTTTAGCAAAACTACCGTTTATGTGACGGTAAAAAATAGATTGTTTCATATTAATAAAATTTAAATTGATTTCAGTCGCTAACTTTTCAATTAGCAGTTTTTAATATTTTCAACTTTAACACACTGATACAGTTGAAAGTTTAGGACAAATGATTTCTATAAAACAGAAATAGTAAATGTCTAAGGCGTAAAATAGTTTTCATAGGTTAATCGTTTTAATAATTAATTTTAAATTTTGAAAATTTGGTTCTTGATGAATATATTCTTAGCTGGTTTCTGAGCATAACTTTGTAAATGTTTTTAATCTGTTTTGATTATTTTACTTCTGAAATTTTAGAGTCTTACTAATTTTTACTGTAGACTTATCGATGTATATTAGTTCTAATCTAAATCTATTCACACCTCTTTGTGCTTAAAGCTTAGTTGCAAATTTACAAGTATGTTAATTGCTCGTTTTGGTAAAAATCACGCATAAACTTGGTGTTTTTCAATCACTCTTTAGATGGTTTTTAAAGCATTATTTCACATAACCCACTAATTATCATAGATTAATAAAAAATACTCTATTTAGAATACTTGAAGAATTCAGATGTTCCGTACTAGTATCATCAGACTTATCTTTGAGTGTTTTTGAGCAAAGTAGGATGCGTTTTATCTCGCACTCTACCGTTTTTTATCTATTTTTACCTTTTGTAAAAAAATTACACAATGTTTACTCAGCAAACCAATCCTCTATTCTTTTTCATTTTTTTCTTTAATCTTGCCCTTTTTGCACAGTCAAATCAGCAATTACCTCAAAAAAAAATAGATTCGCTCACGACTGTTATTAGTAAACAATCTACGTCAGATACCTTGACGGTAAACCAAATGAATGAGCTATCCCGCCTTTTGGCACAGGACAGACAATTAGAGCTTGCCCTAAACAATGCTCAGAAAGAAATAAGCATATCGAAAAAGTTAAATTTTAAGAATGGCGAAGCAAACGCTTACAACGTCATCGGGATTATTAATGTGTACAAAGGCGACTACACCGAAGCGTTGAATAATCTCAAAATAGGCTTAAAAAAATGGGAAGAAACCGGGTACAAAAAAGGAGTTACTATTTCTTACGTTCACATCGGGAATGTTTATGAATCTCAAGGGAAATATCCTGAAGCGCTGAAAAATTTCTTCGCAGCCTTAAAAATATATGAAGAACTTGATAGTAAAGTTGGAATGGCAATGTCATATAACTCCATCGGAATTGTCTATAAAAATCAAATCAAGTATCCCCAAGCACTAAAAAACTATTTCGCAGCCTTAAAAATATGGAAAGAAATCGGAGATGAACGGGGAATTGCACAATCTTACAACAATATAGGTGTTGTTTATGACTATCAAGGTAAGTATACTGAAGCGCTGAAAAATTTTTTCGCATCCTTGAAAATAAAAGAAGCATTTGGGGATAAAAGAGGAATTGCAGGTACTTATAACAACATCGGCTCTGTTTACAGAAGTCAAGACAAGCAACTCGAGGCGCTGAAAAACTTTTCTGCTTCTTTAAAAATATTGGAAGAAATCGGAGATAAATGGGGAATTGCACAGTCACACAACAATATAGGGACTATCCAACTAAAATTAAATCAGGCGACTTCCGCCGATGAACATTTTGAAAAAGCTTTAGTACTTGCAAAAAAAACAGGTGCAAAAGAACTTATCGGTGACGTTTACTACAATTTTTCACTAGCAGACAGCGCTTTGGGAAATTACAAAAAGGCTTATCAAAACTACAAGCAGCACATCATATACCGCGACAGCCTGATTAACCAAGAAAACGAAAAGAAAAGCCTCGAGATATCCATGAACTATGAATACGAGAAAAAGACGGCCGTCACCAAAGCAGAGCTAAAAACCAAGAGCTTTCAGCGAAATGTTGCGTTTGCAGGATTGGGACTTATGATTGTTATAACAGTATTTATTATTTACTTTTTCAGATTAAGAAGTAAAAAATTAAAAGTTGAAAAAGAAAATCTTGAATTACAACGCAGGGAAGTTGAAACTATTAGACAAACGGAAGAATTCAAATCTCGATTTCTTACAAATATATCACACGAGTTCAGGACACCCCTTACCTTAATCAATGGTCATTTGGAAGTCTTGAAAGAAAATGGAAGAAAAGAAGATTTACTTCATATAGATGAAATGGAACAAAACGGGAAAAGACTTCTTACTTTAATCAATCAGTTGCTTGACCTGTCAAAAATGGAAAGCGGACAATACAAACTCAAATACAAAAAAGGAAATGTACTCAACGAAGCGAGTATGCTTGTTCAATCATTCCATTCTTATGCAGAACAACATAAAGTTTCACTACAATTGCAGCAAACAGAATTTGCAAAGATATCGTTGTCTGAAATTGCGTTTATTTATTCATCAGAAGCACTTACCGTAATTATTACTAATTTGATATCCAATGCCATTAAATATACACCTTCGGAAGGTATTGTTGATGTCGTAATAGATTATCAAGATAATAAATTGTTTGTAACAATTGCCGATTCGGGTAGAGGTATCGCACTCGAACATCTCTCTAAAATTTTTAATCGCTTTTATCAGGTGGATGAACCTGGTCAACGAACTTTTACAGGTTCTGGTATCGGATTAGCTTTGGTCAAAGAGTTGGCAATATTACATGGAGGTAATATTAAAGTCGAATCCCCGGAGAATGGAGGTTGTGTTTTTACTTTTTGGATTGAAAGTTCAAAAGCAGAATATGTCGATAATACTTCTTCTGAGGAAAAAAATAGGGTTCTAGCTTTAGGAGAAAAAAACAAAGTTAAAAATAGTAAAATTCAAGACAATGAGCTTCCCCTAGTGCTTGTTGTAGAAGACCAACCGGAATTAAGAAGTTTTATAGTTCAAAATCTAGGAAATGAATACCGCTATGCAGAAGCGTCTAATGGTAAAGACGGTTTGAGTCTTGCAGAAGAATTAGTACCAGATATGATTATTAGCGATGTAATGATGCCTGACGTCGACGGAATTGAATTATGCAAAATACTGAAAAACAATAGAGCTACTTCACACATTCCGATTATATTGCTAACTGCAAAAGCAGAGCAAAAAGACAAGATTATTGGTCTTGAAACAGGAGCTGATGCTTATCTAACCAAGCCGTTTTCTTTAGCTGAACTAAAGCTTCGTGTTAGAAACATCTTAAACTTTAAAGAGTTACATCGCAAAAGATTTGAAGGAAACGTAATTCCTTCTCCAGAAGAGATGCCAGAATTAAACAGCCGTGACCGAAAATTTGTGGATGAGCTGACGAAAACTGTAGAAGACAACCTTTCTAATGCTCAATTCGGAATAACCATTCTTGCGGAAGCAGTTTTCCTGTCCGTAAGTCAGCTTTCTAGAAAATTAAAATCCATTACTGGTAAAACTCCCGCTGAATTTATCCGAAATATTCGTTTACAACAAGCTTTCGAAATGCTGAAAGACGGTTCAAATGTTGCAGACGTTTCATGGGCAATTGGATTTGAAGATTCCGTTTATTTTAGTAAAGTATTTAAAAAACATTTTGGTTTCCCTCCTTCTTCGGCAAAAAACAAATAGGTTTAAACTGAAAATTAATAAAGTTTTTGAATAAAAAACCGTTCTAAAAATACTTGTAACAAAAAACTCCCGAATTTCTTCGGGAGTTTTACATATAAATTAGATTGGAAATTATGCTTTTCCAGCCGCAATCAAATTCAAGGCAGAACCAGCCACAAACCAACCAATTTGTCCTTCGTTGTAGGTATGGTTCGTTACGATAATATCTTTCGATCCATCATCGTGAACAAATTCTAAACTTAACGTTTTCCCTGGAGCAAAGTCTTTCAAATCTAGGAAATTGATAGTATCGTTTTCCTGAATTTTGTCGTAATCGCTTTCCGTTGCAAAAGTCAATCCTAACATTCCTTGTTTTTTCAAGTTTGTTTCGTGAATTCTAGCAAAAGATTTTACCAATACCGCTTTCACACCTAAGAAACGAGGTTCCATAGCGGCATGTTCACGAGAAGATCCTTCACCGTAGTTATGATCACCAACAACAATCGAAGGAATTCCAGCTGCTTTATAAGCTCTTGCTACAGCAGGAACCGCGTCGTAAACTCCAGTCAACTGATTTTTAACCGAATTTGTTTTTTGAGTATAAGCGTTTATCGCTCCAATCAACATATTATTAGAAATATTATCTAAATGTCCTCTGAAACGCAACCATGGTCCTGCCATAGAAATGTGATCCGTTGTACATTTTCCAAAAGCTTTGATTAACAATTTAGCACCTGTAATATTATTGCCGTCCCATGGTAAGAAAGGAGCTAATAATTGCAAACGTTCAGAATCTTCGCTAACAGAAACTACAACATGTGATCCGTCTTCTGCCGGAGCCTGAAAACCCGGGTCTTCTACGTCAAAACCATTTGGTGGCAATTCGTCACCTGTTGGCTCTTCTAATCGAACCTCTTCGCCATTTTCGTTGATTAATGTATCGGTCAAAGGATTAAATCCTAAATCTCCCGCGATTGCTAAAGCCGTTACCATTTCTGGCGAACCTACGAAAGCCAATGTATTTGGGTTACCATCAGCTCTTTTTGAGAAGTTACGGTTAAAAGAATGAACGATAGTATTGCGTTCTTCTTTCTCAGCTCCTTCTCTATCCCACATTCCGATACATGGGCCACAAGCATTTGCAAATACAGTAGCACCAATTTTTTCAAACGTATCAATAAATCCATCGCGTTCAATCGTGTAACGAATCGTCTCTGATCCTGGATTAATCGCAAATTGTGATTTTGTTTTCAATTTTTTGTCGGCTACTTGTCGAGCCAAAGATGCAGCACGAGAAATATCCTCGTAAGAGGAGTTCGTACAAGAACCAATCAATCCAACTTGAATTTGTAAAGGCCAATTGTTTTTAATCGCTTCTTCTCTCATTTTAGAAATTGGCGTTGCCAAATCCGGAGTAAAAGGACCGTTTAAATGCGGCTCTAATTCTGAAAGGTTGATTTCAATAACTTGGTCAAAGTATTGTTCTGGATTTGCATACACTTCATCATCACCTGTTAAATAAGGAGCAATTTTATCTGCTGCATCAGCTACATCGGCTCTGTTTGTCGCACGCAAATAACGTCCCATTGAAGCATCGTAACCAAAAGTTGAAGTGGTTGCTCCAATTTCAGCACCCATATTACAAATGGTTCCTTTACCTGTACACGACATTGCTGTTGCACCTTCGCCAAAATATTCAACGATAGCACCGGTTCCACCTTTTACAGTAAGAATTCCAGCTACTTTTAATATTACATCTTTTGGAGCCGTCCATCCTGATAATTTACCAGTCAATTTTACTCCAATTAATTTAGGAAACTTTAATTCCCAAGCCATTCCTGACATAACGTCAACGGCATCGGCACCACCTACTCCAATGGCCACCATTCCTAATCCACCTGCATTTACAGTATGTGAATCCGTACCAATCATCATTCCACCTGGAAAAGCATAATTCTCCAAAACTACTTGGTGAATAATTCCCGCTCCTGGTTTCCAAAAACCAATTCCGTATTTATTTGATACTGAAGAAAGAAAATCAAACACTTCGTTACTCTGGTTTTTTGCACGCTTCAAATCTGCTTCAGCACCTACTTTCGCTTGAATCAAGTGATCACAATGAACCGTTGTAGGAACTGCAACTTTAGGTTTTCCAGCATGCATAAATTGCAACAAAGCCATTTGGGCCGTCGCATCTTGACACGCTACACGATCTGGAGCGAAATCTACATAGTCTTTACCTCTAGTAAAAACTTTGTTAGGAGTTCCTTCCCATAAGTGGTTGTATAAAATTTTCTCCGTTAAAGTAAGCGGACGACCAACAAGTTCACGTGCTTTATCCACACGAGACGGCATGTTTTCATACACTTTTTTAATCATTTCAATATCAAAAGCCATAATGTTGTATGTTAGTTTTTTAATGATGCGAATTTAGTGAAATTAATCCAAAATTGCAATTTACCCAACAAAAACAACTATTCAAACCATTATTAGTGCTAAATAATCGAATTACTTGATTAATATTAAAAACTTTTTAATAATGAATAAAATTTTTATGCATTTGCTATTTTAAGCAACTTTTTTTATCAATTTCGGAATTAGAATAAAAAAATATAAAGTAGAATTTGTCTAAATTAAATTTGAAGTACATAAAAAATGCGATAGCACTTTCTATCGCATTTTTTAAAGTTTATAAATTCTTAAAGGAATTGGTATGTTTCTAAAGCAGCAAAGAGGAAATCAAGTAAACTATCTTTTAGTTTTCTTTTACCAACGTATAATCTCCATAAGGAATCGTAAAATCGGTAGTTGTAGATGGGGTTTCAAAATCAACCTTAACTCCTAAGGGACCATTAGTCAAAATGTACTGAATTTTTATTTTTTGAACTCCGTTTTCATCTTCTCTCCGCATAACAAAAGCAGCACTTAATCCTATATCATCAGTTGTTGGTTCTTTATAACTCATTGCAATTCGTTGAACATTAGAAGGGCATGTTATACATCTTGGATACCAATCACTATCAACTTTAATAGCACCAAATAAATTATAATTAAATATACTGGTATGATTTACATCTAAATTTGATAATGAATTTATTTTTTCAACATTGCTTTCTATATATTGCATCTCACCTACCAGATAATCTTCGTAATAATTTTTTGAAAAACCCTGGTAATAAAACATTTCTTTTTTTATAAATTTAAATCGGATAGTTTTAACAGCATCAGAATAGACCCATGTACCAACAAACTGATTTTGAAAATTCTCAATGTCTTTGTAATAAGCGTTTGCTATATCTGGCATCGACGTATGAATATTCAAAATAGGATTTTGTGCACTACAATACGCACTAACTATAAAAAGGGATATAATAATTATTTTTTTCATGATTATAATTTTTAATTACAAGGTTTTTTAATTGGAGTATTGTTCGTATTTGATAAATCTAAATTAATTTCTTTCCAAATACCGTTTTCATCTAAATCAAATAACCCAACCCCCATATCAAATACTAGTAGTGAATGAAGGAGAACTTTTTGATATTCAATTTGTGAAGCATTTGCACCCTTAACTTGATATAGTCTTTCTAATTCTGCTTTAAACATAATATAATTAGGTGCGAAAGCTGAAAATTTATTCCAATCTTTTACTTTTAAACAGTAGACTTCATTAACATTTACTAGACCTAAAAAAATTTCAGACACGTCTAAAGGTCTAATATTTTGTATACAAAACTTCTCTCTTAATTTTGCTTTTCTGAACAACCAGCTAATATCTTCTGGAGAAAACATTTTTATAGTTGGTTTTTCACCATTAGTATGATTATGAAATGCTCCTAACCACTCCGCTCCATTAAAAGCACCTAAATTTACAGTATTTTGATTAGCAGTATTATGTCCCGCAACTGTAGGTGGTCCAAAATTGGTAGAAGATGCCGAAAGATATTTATAAACCCACGCATGTTCCTTAGAACCCGCAGCCTTTGTCTTTAAAAAAGCAATTCTATCTGCAAAATCTGGGCTGTTTGAAATTTTATTCAATCCTTTACACATTTCATCTTCCATACAAGCATCCAAATTCCCTCCTGCTTCAACACAATCACAAACTTCAGTAGAATAATCGTTAAGCATGCACATTTCATAAGGACTTAACATACAATCCTTGTTTAAATCACCAACAATCCGTTCTTTGCACTCTTCTGGTTTAATCATTGCTGCAATAGAAGTGTCAATTGGTACGAAAGGATTAGATGGACCGCCACCATTGGAAGGATTATCTGTATAACCACCCCCGTATTCTTGACAATAATAGTAAGTCGTTAGATTATATCCTGGATAAGTAGGGGTGTTATCATTACAACCATTACATCCTTGATTTGGCAAATGTCCACAACCACATTGAAATGGAATCATTTGCATCGTAACTATAATTATCCCATTACAATTTGAAGGATAATTAGGTTGAGGAACAAAAGAGCCACCACCAACGCCAATTCCTATATCATGGTTGTTATTACCACCATTTAAATCATCATCAAACACATCCTCTGGCTCAGTACATTGAGTTAAAGTATTCACTTTTTTTGAAATAACTCCTCCTCTATAAGAGTCATGATTATTTATAAGCCAATCTTCATCAGGAATGTATTTAGTCACGAACATACTTGATTCTCCATTTTTATACTCGATGGTTAAATTATAAAATACAATAGTGTCTTTTTGATTTAAGATTTCCATGGTATAGGAAGTATAATCACCCAAAGTTACTTGTTTTATCATGTCAGTTATGATAGTTAGCCCTAGAGTATCCATCGTTGTTCTTGCTTGAAAATCTCCTTTCAGATTAGTTTTTAAATAACGCTCGATTTTCAAGTCGGTTTTAAGTCGATTGAAAGTTTCGCCTGCCTGTTCATATTGAATAGTCTTAACAATGGGGCTCGCGCTGTTTTTATTAACTTTAACGAAATCTTCTTCAACTGAACAGTTTACAAAAGCTGTACCTAAAAGTAACAATATAATAATTTTTTTTATTTGTAGCTTCATATTCTCCTATTAAATATTATACACTTTATTAAATGAATTAAAACAACTTTGAGACAAGACGAATATAACAATTATTTTAATATAATATTATGATAAAAAAAATTAAAATATTTTCAAATTGCAATTCTTCTAAGTGACAAATCAAATTTAAAAAAATGATACTATTTACTGGAACATAAAGGTTTCATAAGCGAAATAATAAATTTCTAACATTTATGATTTATACCTAACTTTTTTTCAAAGTTGAACAAAAATTAACAAAAAAGTCCGAAGATTAAAACTCCAGACTTTTCTATTCATTTCAAAATGTATAAGCTAAAAAAGCTGCTTAATAATTTGTTCAATTGAAATTCCTTCCGCATCTGCTTTGTAATTTTTAACTACTCGATGGCGTAAAATTCCAATTGCCACGGCTTTTACATCTTCAATATCGGGAGAAAATTTCCCATTAAAAGCTGCATTTGCTTTGGCAGCCAAAATTAAATTTTGCGAAGCACGAGGTCCAGCTCCCCAATCGATATAATTTTTGATATAATCTGTAGCTAAATCATTTGAAGGACGTGTTTTTGAAACCAAGGTTACGGCATATTCAATCACATTATCAGCCACAGGAATTCTACGAATCAATTGCTGAAAATCAATTATTTCTTGAGCTGTAAATAGTGGATTTATCGTTTGCTTGATATTAGAAGTCGTGCTTTTCACAACCTGAACTTCTTCCGCAAACGAAGGATAATCCAAATTGATTGAAAACATAAAGCGGTCCAACTGGGCTTCCGGCAAAGGATAAGTTCCCTCCTGCTCGATTGGATTTTGCGTAGCCAAAACAAAATACGGTAAATCTAACTTATAATTATGTCCTGCAATCGTAACCGAGCGTTCCTGCATCGCTTCCAACAAAGCCGCTTGCGTTTTAGGAGGCGTTCTATTGATTTCATCGGCTAAAATAATATTCGAGAAAATAGGCCCTTTTATAAATTTAAAGGTTCGGTTTTCATCTAAAATTTCGCTTCCTAAAATATCCGAAGGCATCAAATCGGGTGTAAACTGAATTCGTTTAAAATTCAACCCTAAAGCTTCCGCTAACGTATTAACCATTAAGGTTTTTGCCAATCCGGGAACTCCAACCAACAATGCGTGTCCTCCAGAAAAAATACTTAACAATATCTGGTCAACAACAACGTCTTGACCTACAATTATTTTTGCAATTTCAGCTTTTAAGGCAATTCTCTTCTGAACTAAATTTTCAACAGCAGTAATATCGGACATAGATTGTGTTTTTAAAATAAATAGTATGGCTTGAACTTCTTCTTATTTCTTCAACCAATTGTTTAGAAAATCGCAATTACGGTATTCATTATTAATTTTGATGTACGTTTCTTTAATTTTTTCATCAGTCCATTTGGCAACTTCCTTAATTTGTTTGTCACGCAAAGCAAATTCTTTAATTTTCAAATAATCCTGTGAATAATCCACTGCATGTGATGGAATTCTATTAGTCACCATCATTATCTTGTATAACTTACCTTTAGTTCTATCATCTTCTACGTAAGGTAACGAAATCTCTCCTGTTTTCAAATTAGAAACCTGACCGTATAAAACGGCATCCAATTTAGTCATATCAAACTTAGTGTCCAACGATTTTGGGTTTAACAAAGTTCCACCATTCGCTTTCGTTTCTTTTTCGTCAGAGGAACTTCGTGCCGCATCAGCAAAAGTAATTTCTCCATCTACAATCTTTTTACGAATCATTGTGATTTCTTCTTTTGCGACTTTCAATGCTTCTTCAGAAACTTTTGGAGCAATCAAAATGTGACGTAACTCTACATCTTGTCCTTTAATTTTTTCAATATAAATAATATGAAAACCATATTCCGTTTCAAATGGTTCTGAAATTTGACCTTCGTCTAAACTAAAAGCCACCTCTTTAAATTCTTTTACCAAAGCTGATTTTCGGTTAACCTTCATGTAACCACCATTTGATTTTGAACCAGGATCTTGAGAATACAATACGGCTTTACTGTAAAAACTCGATCCGTTAGCGATGTCAACTTTAAATTCATTTAATTTATCAATGACTTTCTGCTTCTCCTCTTTCGTTATCTTGGGTTGAATCACGATTTGTGCAATTTCAACTTCATCACCAATAACAGGCAATTCTTCTTTCGGAATATCTACAAAAAAGTTACGTACTTCTTCTGGAGTGATTTCTACTTTGTCAATAATTGAATTTGTCATTGCAGAAGTCAACTTGTTCAACTTTAAAATATCAAAGAAATAACGACGAAACTCATCTTCTGAGTTTTTCTTGTAAAACTTCACTAAATCGTCCATTGAACCCCGACTTTGTTCGAGCATGATGTCAATTTTCTCTTCCATCGTGCTATTGATTTCGGCATCACTGACCACAATACTGTCTTGTTTTGCTTGATGAGCATAAAGGCGTTCCTCCATCAATTTCCCTAACATTTGACAGCGTGTTATTTTTGAAACATCGTTACCACTTGCCGCTATTTCAATTAAATTCTTGTCGATATCCGAATCGAGAATGATATAGTCACCTACGGTAGCAATAATGCCGTCAATCTTCATTCGTCCTTTGAAATTCTTTGAAGTCTCTGGCGCTTTTTTTACCGTATCAGTTGTAACTTCCTGAGCTTTAACCATGCCAAATGACCCTAACGTCAACAACAATAGGACTAAATTCTTACTATTTATAAACTTCATATTCTTTATTTTTGATTGCATCATCTGTAATTTCTTTTTCAAACTTTTTTATTAATTCTAACTTTCTTCTATTCAAAATTACTTGTTGCAAAGTTGGTTTTAAATATTCAAATGGACTAATTTGATTTCGATTAATAACCTTTTTAATTTTTACTAAATAAACCTTATTTAACGTATCTGACTTCTCAAAAGCCATTCCTTCGTTAATATATTTGTCTCTATTTTCAGGGGTGATAAACGGCACTCGCTTATAAACTTCATTTAGCGAAACCCAAACGGAATCATTTAATGCCGAATTTGTAAACTGCATTTGATACGTTTTCCAAAACTTAGCATCCGATTTCTTGAAATTTAAAAAGTTACTTTTAATTGCCGCAAATTTCGGATGGTCTTTAGGCAAATAGATGTAACGCAATTGCAGTAAAGTTCCATTTGTTTTAAAGTTTTGTTTATTTTCCTTATAATAATTTTGGAGCTCATCATTTGTGACAACCGTATCGACCGTAGTTTGAACTATCTTTTCAATATACGCTTTAGTATACAAATCATTTTTATACTGCTTAATCAAGTTATTAAATTCCAGTTTTTTATCATCATCTACATTTCGTTCAGCCGCTTTCATCAAAATCTTTTGAGTTGCCCAACGATCAATATAGGTTTTTATAATCATGATGCTGTCGTCTTTTGGCGTATTTGCAGGAACTAAACTGTCTAATTCCTGAGCAAACAAATAACTTTCACCTACTCGTGCAACCGCTTCTGGATTTGCATTTTTCTTGAAATAAGTACAAGAAGCAAGCGAAACAAATAAGAATATAAGGAAACAGCTTTTCTGCATTTATAATTTAATTTCAGCCTTTACATCTTCAAAAACCGCCTGATTTACTTTAATTGTAAATTCTTTCTTTAAATCAGAAACCCAATTTTCCTCTAAATATTGTTGGTAATCGTTAATCACTTTTCCTTCGCATTCTTCAAAAGTCTTTTGACCAGCTGGAATAATATTTTTAATCTTACTCACGAAATAATATTCGCCATCTTGAGAAATAGAAGTAACTCCTTTTTTATCTTGCAAATTTTTTGGTAAGAGCGTACTTCCTTCTTCAAAAACACCTTCTTTTTCTATTACTTCCAAATCTTTACCTGAATTCAAAGCTTGTTTTATTTCAGCAGCCGTTTTTCCTTTCTTCAAAAGTTTTTCGGCTTTCTTAATGTATTCTTTCTTAGTTGAAGAAACTACAAGTAGGTCATAACGTTTGTTCCATTTGTATTTCTGCACATTTTTGTCATAAAAAGCATGCAATCCTATCGTATCCGTTTTAGATTTATCCCAAATTTCCTTTTCCATCAAATCAAACAGCAATAATCCGTCGCGATACTCATTCATTACATTCGCAAATTCTGGAAATTCATTTTCTAAGTTATCGTTGTGATAAATATTCAATTGATCGTCTATGAAATCTTGATATAAAACAGCCACCATTTGTGACAAAGGTTTAATTTCAACTGCTTTCTGCTTGCGTTTTTCAATAAATGTTAAAAAATCGTTTCCAGAAACCTTCATTCGATTGATGGTCAGCAAGCTCTGATTGAAAGACGGCTTAGTATCTTTAGTGGTCTCAGCTGATTTATAAAAATCTGGAGTGAAATATTTTTCAATTGCAGCATATACTTTTTTATCGGTAGTTACAGTATAGGTTTTTCGCAATCGTTCCGTAACGGAATTCTGAATTAAGCGCGAACGTTCGTCACGACTAATTCTATTCTGCAAATCGGCTTCCATTTCCTCAAAAGATTTAACTGGAAACTTGTCATTTAATTTCACAATATGAAATCCGAAATTACTTTCAAAAGGGGCAGAAAGGGGTTGTTCTTTAGTCAAATTAAAAGCTACATTTTCAAATTCTTCTGAACTCAATTGTCCAGAACTAAACGTTGCAAGTTTACCTCCATTAGGTCCTGATGATTTGTCTTCAGAGAATTGTTTCGCCAATTCCTCAAAACGTTCTCCTTGTTGCAATTTTTGATACAACTCCTGAATGCGACTTTTATTCTTCTCATTCAGTAAAATATCATCTGACTTCATCAACATAATGTGAGACACCGAAACTTCACCGCGATTGTCGCGAACACTATTTACTTTAATTAAATGATATCCAAAACGAGATCTTACCGGTTCTGAAATTTTACCAACTTGGGTGTTATAAGCTCCGTTTTCAAAAGGATAAACCATTCTAAATGTTGAAAAATAACCCAAATTACCTTTATTGTCTTTTGCGGAAGGATCTTCAGAATATTGTACAGCTGCAGCTCCAAAATCTTCACCCGCCAGAATTTTTTTCCGAACTGAAATAGCTTTATTATATCCTATTAATGTATCCGCAGAACTTGCGTTTTCATCGACCAAAAATAAAATATGCGAACCGTTAATTTCCTTTAACGAACGATCATACGCTTCACGAACTAGTTCATTCGTCACTTTAACATCGGTTAAATAATTTTTGGCAAGTTGTGTTCTGTACGAAGCCAATTCTGTTACATATTTTGGATTATTTTGCAAACCCAGCTGATTTGCTTTATTAATCTTTAATTTATAACCTACATATAAATTGAGGTATTGATTGAGGTCTTTTTGAGATTCGTCCTTAACCAAATCGATGTTTTTATTATAAACTCTCTTAAATTCATCTGTGTAATAAGGTGTTTCATCAATCGTGAATAATACCTTTTTCGGAGTGTCTTGAGCTTTAGAAACGCAAGTTGCCATAATCAAAAAACCCAAAAACAACTGTTTTAATTTCATTCGTGTAACCTATTATGTTAATACTATGTAAAGCATCGAAGTGGATGCGTGGAATGCAAATGTAACTTGATCAATTTTCTAATTTTAATCAACGAACAAAATTAACAATTCAAACACATTATGCAAGTTAGTTGAATACTATTAACATAAAATTATACGGAGGGAATTTTGAAACCTTTAAGAGACATATAAATTAAATTCCTGTGACGATAAATTCGCTTCTTCGATTCAATTGGTGGTCGGTTTCTGAACACGGAACTCCATCGCTGCAATTATTCAACAACTGGCTTTCGCCAAATCCGGTTCCTGATAATCGATTGGCTTCAATTCCATTTTCCACAAACCAATTTACGGTAGCTGTAGCCCGGTTTTCTGATAAACTTTGATTGTTTTCAAAAGAATCGCGGCTATCAGTATGCGAACGAATGTCAATTTTTAAAGTGGGATTTTGTATCAAAACCTTTTTTATTTTCTCCAATTCAACTGCTGCATCGAATCTGATGTTTGATTTTCCTAAATCAAAATATATTGGAGCGATTGACAATTTTTTAGCAACATCATCACCTATTTTAAAAACAGGCGGTTGTTTTTTCAATTGGAACTGAGGAAGCGTAATTAACGGGAAATTTGTAGGTTCAATATAAAATTCTTGTGGAAGAAAATCGGCAGAAGTCGTTCGAATCACATATTTTTTCGCACAATCTATTATAAAACTATAGGTTCCTTTTTCATCAAGCACACATTTTTCAATCAAAGTTAAATTGGTGTCAAGTAATAAAAGCTCCACTACTGAAACAGTATTTTCTAAAATTTGCATAGCAACAGTTCCTGTCAAAACTGTTTCGCAAGGCAACGGAATTAATTCTTGAAACGCATAAATATCATCCATTCCCATGCCGTTCAATCTATTGGAAGTAAAATAACCAGTTTTATTTTCAGCGTTAATGATGAACCCAAAATCATCCATTTGCGAATTTACAGGTTCGCCAACGTTCTTCGGTTTTGAATACAAAACATTTTTGTCAAAATTAGAAACAAAAACATCCAAACCTCCCAAACCATAATGTCCGTCAGAAGCAAAATACAATTCGTTATTTTGACTCACAAATGGAAACGTTTCTCTTGCACTTGTATTGATTGAGCTTCCTAAATTTGTGGGCAATGCAAACGTTCCATCCGTATTTATATGCACTTGATATAAATCAGATGATCCATAACCGCCGGACATATCTGAGGCAAAATACAAAGTTTTTTCATCTGGACTTAAAGCTGGATGGGCCACATTATACTTGTCTGAACAAAAAGGTAAAGCACCAATCACGTTCCAATCTGTTTCCGTTTTAACGGCTTTATAGATTTTTAACAAAGTAGTTTGATTAGCATTTGTGCCTAGTTTATTGTTTTCAAAATTATTTCTCGTAAAGTACATCGTCAAACCGTCCTTAGTAAAAATCGCAGTCGATTCATTGAATTTTGATTTAATGCTTTCCGAAAACTGTACGGGTTCAGAAGTTACCGAATCAGGATAAACCACAAACAAATCTGTAAAACTTTGATTCGTCCACGAATGTTTTCTTTTAAAAACACTTCCTGTGTCCCGAGCTGTGGCAAAAACTATTTGGTCTCCAAAATAACTCGGTCCAAAATCAGAAGTAGCCGAATTAAACGACGATAAACTTATTTGATAACGACCCGAATTTTTAGCAATTCGTTTAAGTGACTCTTGACTTTCAGCAGAAGATAATGCTTGAATTGAATTCAAAATTTCGTTTGCCTCTTCATAGTTTCCAATAGATTTCAGCGATTGCGAAAATCGAAAATAGTGGATTGGCAAAATCTTTTTGTTCGTTTTAAACAAAAGGGAATACCATTTTTCGGAAGCGGTGTAATTTGCATTAAAATAATAAGAATCGGCTAGTTCTGAATAAATTTGAGATGTTCTGAACCCTTTTTCAACTGCTTTTTCTAAACTAATAATGGCATCACTATACGCCAAATCCTGAAATTGTTGATGACCTTGTTGCACCAATTTTTGCGACCAAACCGGAAGCGTCACAATCAAGAACAAAGCGTAAAAAAGGAAGCGTGTTTTCATTACATAAGATTTTAGAAAAAACGAGGTGAAATTATTTTATTGTATTTGCTGAACAATTCAAATCTCAGGAAAATTTCATGCGATCCAGAGTTATAATTATATAAGTGGGTTGTATCCGCATCATAAGCATAACCAATTTGCCATGCATCACTGACCTGAAAACCTACTAAGCCCGTTACAGCCGCATTTAATCGGTAAGCTATTCCAGCAGTAAATTTTTGATTGAAAAGGAAATTGGCAGAAAAATCCATTTGCAAAGGAGCTCCTTGAACGAGCTTCGTCATCAATGCGGGTTTAAATTGCCAGTCTGTATTTAAATCAAACACTTTTCCAGCAATCAAATAAATATGCATTTTATCTCTTGCCGTAGAACTAATATTATCATCGTATCTTTTAGTTTCCAAAAAATTTGGCACTGAAATTCCAAGGTAATTTTTGTCCGAATGCCAATAAATTCCAACGCCTACGTTAGGTGAAAACTGTTTGTCAATTTCATTTTGTTCACTCAAAACCACATCATTTGGATCACGAATCGTTAAGCGGCTGTAATCAACACTTAGCCAATTTAGCGAAGTTTTCAAGCCAAATGACAGTTTTGCAGTAGTTGAAGTGGGAATGTAATACGAGACGTCAGCCGAAAATGTATTGTTGTCTGAAACTCCAATCCGGTCGTTGACAAGTGAAATTCCGTACCCTAATTTGGTATTTGAAACCGGTTTATTTACAGAAAAAACATTAGTAACCGGAGCTCCGTCAATTCCAACCCACTGATTTCGGTGCAATAAAAACAAACTTGTTACGCCACGCGAACCCGCATATGCTGGATTTACTGCCACGGTATTGTACATGTATTGGGTATATTCCGAATCTTGTTGTGCCAATAATACAGGCGAAACCAAAAGAAAAATATACAAAAATAGAAAGCGATTTAGAAATGATTTCATTCTGCGTTTTATTTCAGATATAGAATTGTTCTTCAAAATTGATTCTTGAAAATTACAAAAATAATTTTAAAGCGACAGCGTTTTCACATATTGAACAAAAACTGTTAATTTATCGCTCTAATGGCATTGATTTTCAATACTATTTTTGTGTTAATCAAAACTTATACTTTATATTTGAATCTTAAATTAGCCGTAAAAATTGTTTATGTATTTCAATAAAGTCACTTACTCCTGGATTTTCAGTTTTTTATTAAGTACAGTTACTTTTGCACAAGGTTCAGACAAGATTATTTGGACGTCTGACACTGATTTATTACCGCAAAATAGTGTCAAGTCAATTGTCCCAGATAAGTACGGCTATCTGTGGTTGAGTACTGAAAATGGTTTAGTGCGTTACGACGGAAAAAACTATAAGATTTACAACAGCCAAAATTTAAATTTAAAAAGCAACCGTACGCTTTTTATTCAAGGGAATCCAATTTCTGATAGTTTGTTTGTCGCTACTGATTTTTCTCAAGATTTAGTATTAATACATAACCGAGAGGCAATTAAGGTGGACTCCTCAAAAATTCCTAATTCGAAAACATATTTAAATACAGACGGCAAATTTCACAACGCTGTGGGAGCCTTTGCAGTAGACTTAGATGAATATGAGTACAAAGTTTCTTTACCATCGTTGAAGTATTACATAATTACAAAAAATGAAATCAAATATTATTCCTCAAAAAACAAACTTTTAGCATCAACTCCATTTATAAATGCAGAAGCTAAGAACTTTTTCAGCATTGGAGAAAAACTATTCTACCTAAAAAATGCAGAGCACTTTGCTGTTTTTACTGAAGGTAAAATAAAATGGAATTATCTTAACAATGTCTTTTCCACAGACTTTCAATTAATATGGAATAAAGCGTCCAACCAAGTTTTTATCATTTCCGATAATTTGTTAAGTAGAATAAAATTTCAAAATGAAAAATTAACCTTGGAGGTAATAATCAAAAATGAGCAAATAAAATTAAAAAGCATTATTGCCGTTTATTACGACGAAAACATTCAAACTCTTTTTTTGGGAAGTAGCACAAGCGGATTGGGAATTCACAAAAAACAAAAATTTAAAACCATATCCTATTTTGATGACAAACATTCTTCTGTATTCTATGCTATAGAATCATTTAGCGATAAAACAATTCTATCCGCTTCTGGATTTGTGATGAATAAAGATACTATTGTGCATAATTATAATTTTATCACTAGGGATAAAACGATTATGCATTTGGATCAAAATAAAAATCTTTGGTTAAAATCCCATAATAATCTTTATTATTATAGTAAAGCAGATGAATACAAAAAGTTCAAAACCTATACTTTTAGTGAAAAAACGCAAACCATTTTCCAGGAAAATCCTGATAAAATTTGGGTTGTTTTAGTAAAAGGAATTGAGAATAGAAGTCGGTTAGTTTATTTCAAACCAAATCAAAATCCAACATTTAAAACATATTGCAGTCTCGATTTTCGCGTGAATTACATGCAAAAAAGTCTTGATGGAAAAATTTGGTTAGCAGGCTCTAAAGGTCTATATGAACTAGATTACGGTCTAAATATTCTAAAACACATTAAGGGAACAGGAAATCTAGACATAAGAAGTGTTTTACAAACGGGACAAAATGAAGTGTGGATTTGCACCTATGAAAGTGGGTTTTATGTGTACAAAGATGGAGTTCTACATAAGTTCCCATTAGACAAAAATGGATATTTATCTACCACCCATTATATTATGGAAGATACCAACGGTTTTTTCTGGATTACCACTAACAAAGGACTTTTTCAAGTTAAAAAAGAAGCATTACGTTCCTACATTAAAAATCCTGATAAAAGTATTTATTACCACTACTACAATAAAGAGTCTGGATTTTTTACCAATGAATTTAACGGTGGAAGCTCGCCTTTTAGTGCCAAATTAGGGACACAATTTTTCTTGCCCAGTATGAATGGAGTAGTGACCTTCGACACCAAAAAAATCAAACCATTAGAACCCAACAATCCCATTTATATTGATGAAATCAAAGTGGATGACAAAGCAATTGGCGTTTCAAATTCATTTAACTTACCCAATAATTACCAACGGGTGACGTTTAGTTTTTCCAGTCCTTATTTTGGAAATCCGTTCAATACTAATTTCGAAGCCAAACTGGAAGGACCAACTGGTTTAGGATGGACTCCCTTATCTGTTGAAAATAAATATTCTTTTACAAAACTTTCTCCGGGATCCTACACCTTAACCGTACGGAAATTATCAGGTTTCGATTCAGAATACACCTACAAGAAAGTGAAAATTGAAATCGCTCCACTGTTTTACGAAACAAGATGGTTCATTCTATTGATGGTGCTACTAGGTGCTTTATTGATTTATACTGCTATAAAAGTATATTCTAATAATGTAAGACGTCGTAATAAAATACTTATTCGAAAAATTGCAGAAAAAACCAAAGATTTACAAGACACCATTGGAACGCTTCGTACTACAAAAGACAACATGAAAAAACAAGCGGACAAAAACAATAAATTAATTCAGATTATTTCGCATGACATCAAAAGTCCTCTGAAGTTTATGTCAATGGCAAGCAAATATATGTATGACGACTTTGATCCTAATAGTCCGGATTTGAAAGAAAATATATTAGCCATATACACTTCATCTTCTCAAATATATAACTTCTTAGATAACGTACTTTCCTATTCAAAAGTAAATTCCGCAGACGGGGAACTCGAAAACGACCATTTTCTGCTTTGTGAAGAAATCCAACACAAAATTAGATTCTTTAAAAACATTGCCAATGCTGAGAAAACGCATCTGAATAATCTAATACCAAAGGAATTTTTATTGCATACCAATCGATCGTTGTTTGCTATTATCATTCACAACCTACTTGACAATGCATTGAAACACACAAACATGACCGTTATTGAGTTTTCAGCAAAAAAAGAAGAAGATAATGTTTTTATAACAATTAAAGACGGTGGAAAAGGGATGAATTTAGAAACCTTACACTATTACCAGTCTGTTATTTCCGATTTTGATTTAAACAAAAACAAGTCCAACAAAAAGTTGGGTTTTCACTTAGTAATTGAATTAATGTTGATTTTGAATGGAAAAATTGAATTGCAAAGCACAGAAGGAAAAGGTACTATAATTACGCTTCAGTTCAGCAATCAAACCGAAAAAGAATCATCGTAAGCTTGCAATAAGGATACTAAAGCAACGGTGTTATTGATGGATAGTTTTTCGAAAATTCGGTTTTTATAAGTACTTACGGTGCTGTTCTGCAAGTTAAGTCGGTTAGCAATTTCTAGATTACCTTCACCTTTAACTAATAAACGTGCAATTTCTATTTCACGATTGGACAAAATATCCAGCGGATTATCCGACTTTTTATTTAAAGAAGCACTAATAATTTTCTTTTTGATGGCTTCACTCATGTAAGTGCCATCTTCAATCATCGCTTTAAATGCAATTCTGAATTCACTTTCGGAACTCAATTTATTTAAATATCCATCGGCACCTGCTTTCAAATAACGCATTGCATACAATTCTTCTTCGTACGCGGAAAATACTAAAATTTTAATTTCAGGACTGATGGCTTTAATTAATTCCACCATTTGAACCCCTTTTCCCTCAGGAATCGAAATATCTAAAACAATTAAATAAAGTAAATTTGTCTCTAGTATATGTAGTGCTTCATCAAAATCCGCGGCATGGAGAATAGTCAAATCTTCGTACGATTCTTTCAATATCATCGAAATCCCTTGCCTGACAACACTATGGTCATCAGCTAAAAGAATCTTCTTAGGTAAGTTTGTCATATCTGCTATCTATATAGATTTCTAAACAATCCAAAAATAGTGCAAAAAAATCAATATTTATAGTATTTTTATATTTTTTAGCACTCTCGGATTGGATAAAACGAAAGTCCAACTAGATTTTTTCAAAAAGCCATTTATTCCATAAGAATCGTTATTTTTGCAACCAAGAAAAATAACTATGAGTTTTACTACAGAGATAGACAGACGCCGTACCTTCGGAATCATTTCACATCCCGATGCGGGAAAGACTACATTAACCGAAAAATTGTTGCTTTTTGGTGGTGCGATTCAAGAAGCGGGTGCTGTAAAAAATAATAAAATTAAAAAAGGAGCTACTTCTGATTTTATGGAAATTGAACGCCAAAGAGGGATTTCAGTTTCAACATCAGTATTGGCTTTTAACTATAAGGACAAAAAAATAAACATTCTTGATACTCCAGGTCACAAGGATTTTGCCGAAGATACATTTCGAACATTGACCGCTGTGGATAGTGTGATTGTTGTAATTGACGTAGCAAAAGGGGTTGAAGAGCAAACGGAAAAGTTAGTTTCTGTTTGTAGAATGCGAAATATTCCAATGATTGTTTTTATCAATAAATTAGATCGTGAAGGTAAAGATGCCTTCGATTTAATGGACGAAGTGGAGCAAAAATTAGGTTTAACGGTAACTCCCATGAGTTTCCCTATCGGGATGGGCTACGATTTCCAGGGAATCTATAATATTTGGGAAAAAAATCTGAATCTATTTAGTGGCGACAGTCGTAAAAATATCGAAGACACCATTGCTTTTTCAGAGGTGAACAATCCTGAATTAGAGAAAATTATTGGCGAAAAACCTGCCCATAAATTGCGAGAAGAATTAGAACTTATTCGCGAAGTATACCCTGATTTTGATAACGATGCATATTTAAAAGGGGACTTGCAACCGGTATTTTTTGGTTCTGCATTAAATAATTTTGGTGTACGGGAATTGTTAGATTGTTTTGTAGAAATCGCTCCTTCTCCCCGACCTAAAGAATCAGAAACCAGACTTGTTGACCCCTACGAAGAAAAAATGTCTGGTTTTATTTTTAAGATTCATGCCAACATGGATCCGAAACACCGCGACCGACTCGCGTTTTTGAAGATTGTATCGGGAACTTTTGAACGAAACAAACCGTATTACCACGTGCGTCAGAAAAAGAATTTTAAATTCTCCAGTCCGAATGCCTTTTTTGCAGAAAAAAAAGAAATTGTAGATATTTCCTATCCCGGCGATATCGTTGGACTTCATGATACCGGTAATTTTAAAATTGGTGATACCTTAACCGAAGGAGAGATAATGAGTTTCAAAGGAATTCCAAGTTTTTCTCCGGAACATTTTAGATACATCAATAATGCAGATCCACTGAAAGCGAAACAATTAGATAAAGGTATTGACCAACTGATGGACGAAGGTGTAGCACAATTATTTACTTTAGAACTGAACAACCGGAAAGTAATTGGTACGGTCGGAGCTTTGCAATACGAGGTCATCCAATACCGTTTGGAACACGAATATGGCGCGAAGTGTAACTATGAAAATTTCCCAGTGCACAAAGCCTGTTGGGTTCAACCCCAAGATCCTAAAAACGATGAATTCAAAGAATTTAAACGCATCAAACAGAAGTTTTTAGCCAAAGACAAATACGGTCAGTTGGTTTTTCTTGCAGATTCCGATTTCACAATCCAAATGACGGTTGCAAAATATCCGACCGTAAAATTGCATTTTACTTCTGAATTAATTTAACCACAATTAAACATATACGCCATGCTATTTTTTAGTAAAAAAAACATTTTAAAAGATTTGATTCCCAGCGATCATGTTGATTTCCATTCGCATTTGCTGTTTGGAATTGACGATGGAGCAAAAACATTTCAAGAAACGCTTCATCTTACCAAGTCCTTGATGAACTTTGGAATTAAACAAATCATCACGACGCCGCACATCATGCAACATGTTTGGGACAATACCTCTGAAGGTATTATCGAGCGTAAAAACGAGGTGAACGCACTTTTGCTCGAGGAAGGAATTGACATTTCATTTCATGCAGCTGCAGAGTACTTGATGGACGACAATTTTGTGCAATTGTTCAAAAAGCAAAAGTTATTGACATTGAAAGAAAATTATGTTTTAGTAGAAATGTCCTATATCAATGCGCCAATTCAGCTGTACGATATTTTATTTGATTTACAAGTAGCAGGCTACAGGCCCGTTTTGGCTCATCCGGAACGGTATAATTTTTACCACCACAATTTTGATGAATATCAAAAACTAAAAAAAGCCGGTTGCCTATTTCAACTCAATTTATTATCAGTGGTGGGTTATTATGGCGAAAACGTTGCCAAAACAGCTCAAAAATTATTAGCGCAAGGACTGATTGATTTTGCAAGCTCAGATACGCACCATCAAAAACACATTGATTCCTTTGAAGGGAAAGTGCTATTGAAAGACATCAAACCTTTACAAGAGTGTATTGCAAATAGTAGTTTTTTCAAACACTAATCACAGGTAAAGCATTTTGTGAATTTGAAATTTTCTACTTCTGTAATTAGACAACAAAGCATTTAAAATAATATCTTTTGATGTACGATTGTATGGTCTTTTGTATAAATCCGCACAAGCAAAAATTGATTAGTAGCTAGTATATTTTGAAGCGTTATCTTAGAATCATTTACACCTTCTTCTGTATATATAACTCTTCCGGCAGCGTCAATCAGTTCAATTTTATCCATAATAACGGAACCCGCATTGATGGTAATATTTTGATTATGCACTGCAATTAAAATACTATTTTTTACAAATTCTGAATCTGTTGTACCTAGCGTGCTGCTATAATGCACTTCAAAACGTTCATTAAATAATCCTAATTGAGTAGTAAAGGTATAAGCTGATAATTTCAAATTATGTAAAACCGCCGTTAAATTATCTTTTAAGAAGATGTTTTGATTTTCTGCGAACAATCCATCAAAATCAGCAAGCGAAATCGTATAACTTCCTGTAACATTGGTTTTAAACCCTAACGGCACAACATCTGTATCAACAAAAGGCAGGCTTCGCCCTTGAATGATATATTCCTTATTTCCAATCAAAGAGGTCAATGCGATAACACCATCGTTGAAATATAATGCATCAATTCCATTATCCGCATCTTCTGTAGCACCAATTTTATAGCCAATTAAGGTTTGTCCTACAATTTCAGTGACGTGTGATAAATTCAACCAGAGACGGTGCATTTCGGCAGTTTCAGTGCTCGACTTAAAGAAAGTAGCTGCTCCATTCGTTCGCATTTCATTATTAAAAATTAAATCTCCAGGAACGGCAGAATTGGCTACCACAAAAAATCCTTGACCTGTTTGAATATCCGTTGGAGTTATCGTATTGATATTTACATCTGCACTCACAAATCCCATAGAAGTATAAGTGGCATAACCGCTTACACCTGTGTATAGAGGATCAGTACTTGCTTGTTTTCTCCAGAAATATAAGGTGGTTGCAAGAGTAGGATTTGCTGCAAAAAACGAGGGAATTGAAATAGCAGATGGATACGGGTTTCCTACCAAATTTAATCCATTACTAACAGATGGTACAATTCCATAAAGCGGAATCGTAATTGCACCATTATTTAATATTCCCTTAAAAACGCCTGGGTAAAATTGCGGTGTTGCATCAACAGCATATGGAGTTGAGTTATTTGGCATGCGAATTAGATACCCTTTTGCCAAAAGAAACTTCTTGTGAAGTACATCCGCATTCGTAAAAATTTCTTGTTTGTAAGACCCATTCACGGAAGTGTCAAAATCATACGTCGAGAAACGATTGAATAAAGTGGCGGGAGAAAAATTTCGCAAATTGGGTTCAAAAACCGGTGACGACCACAACGTATAATCTTGCCGAAACAGATCATAAGAATTGCGCTTTACGGTAGCTAGAGCGGTACTAGGAATACTAGAGTTTTGCAGAAGCGTCCCGTTATTTTCAATTACAAAATAATCGACGCCGGCTTCATTATTTATTGCATTTTCTACTGTTAATGTAGTTCCTGAAGCTACGGTAAAAAAAGTTCCTGGTTTGATGGTCAAAGAATTCGTAACTAAATCGGTAGAAGTAATAAAGTCGTCTAAAATCACGGCATGCATTTCAATAGTGGGAATTCCATTGTCCCACGAACCGTTTTCATAAGTGGTAATGTCATTCTTGAAGTGAATTTCAAAACGCTCGTTAAAAACGCCTATTTGCGAGGTAAAAGTATAATGGGATACTTTCAAATTTTGCAGCGTTCCTGTTACCTTATCTTTCAAGAAAATAGCTTGACTGGATAAAAACAATCCATCAAAGTTAGCTAATGCAATCGTAAAACTTCCCGCAACATCTGTTTTAAATCCAAGCCGCACAACATCTGTATTGAGAAAAGGCACGCTTCTTCCCTGGATAATGTATTCGTTGTTGTTAATGAGTGACGTTAACGCTAGTGCACTGTCATTGAAATACAATGCGTCAATACCACTATCAACTCCTTGGGTCGCCCCCGTAACATACCCAATAAGCGTCTGTCCTACTGCCGTACTTCCATATTTTAAATTCAACCAGAAACGGTGCAATTCAAAGTCTTGTTCGGATGAATGTGATTCGGTAAAATTTAAATTCGCAACTCCATTTCTACTACTTAACTTGGATCCTGATGACAAATTACTGTTGCTATATCCCAAAATATTTGTAAAAACAAGCAGCATAAACAACAATACTACCTTACTTGAACATAGTAAATAAAAAGATTCTTTTATTTTCATTTGAGATTTCGTTTAATTTTAATTACTGAGTGTTAGATAAAAAGTAAATATATATCTTTTTTAATAGAGTTAATAAAGTGTTAAGGCAACTTCGTTAAAATAATGCTATTGACATTGCATCTAAAAATATACCTGTAAAAAAAGCCTTCTCATTACTGAGAAGGCTATAAAAAATAAATAGATTAATTCTTGATATTTAAACCGTTGCAGGCGCTTTTTTCTTTAATAAAACAAAAGCAGTTGCAACTCCTACTACCAACATTGGCAAAAGATAGTCGCTAATTGGTGCTGGATCTAAAGGTGCTTCTTCTGGATCTACCACAGGATCTGGATCCTCAGGAAATTGTGCAGATACTCCCGTTACGGCGAAGAAAAATACTAATGTTAAAATGGCTTTTGTTAATTTACTTAATTTCATAGTTTCTAATTTAAAATATTATTTTCTGATTTACTATATTATTCTCTTTAGTATTTATACGAACGATTAGCATTTGATTAGTGGACACTACATTTTTAAGAGTCGTTCTAGACGCGTTTACGGCTTCTTGTGTATAAATAACTCTTCCACTTACATCAATTAATTCTACTTTTTCGATAATTACAGTTCCCGAATTTATTGTGATTTGTTGGTTTTTAACACCTATCAAAATACTATTCTCTGCCAGAACCGGAACATCTGTTCCTAGTGTACTGTTGGTAAATTGCACTTCAAAACGGTCATTAAAAACTCCAATCGGAGTAGTAAATGTGTACCCTGCCAATTTCAAATTCTGCAAAGTACCCGTTAAATTATCTTTCAGATAAATAGCTTGATCAGCTGCAAATAATCCGTCAAAATTAGCTAAGGCAATCGTAAATTCTGCGGCAATATCCGACTTAAATCCCAATTGTACAACATCTGTGTCAACAAAAGGCAAACTTCTTCCTTGAATGACGTACTCATTGTTCTCAATTACAGAGGTTAAAGCTAATGGACTGTCGTTAAAATAAACAGCATCCAAACCACTATCTACACCTTGAGTAGCTCCAGTAGCGTATCCTACCAAGGTTTGTCCTACTACATTATTTGCATCAGATAAATTCAACCAAAAACGGTTTAATTCTGCTGGAGTTTCATTAGATGATTTTAAGAATAAAGTGCCACTAGTGTTACTTCGCATTGAATTAGTAAAATTCAATGTAGTTGCAGTTTTGTTTTGAATTAAAAATCCTTGACCTGGTTTAATTGTATTGTCCATGCTTGTGCCATTTACATCTGGCTGAGCACTTGTCAATCCTAAACCTGTAGAAGTCGCATACCCACTTCCCGCTACACCATTTGTTTTTCTCCAAAAATATAAAGTTTGCTCAATATCTGGATTACCCGCGAAAAACGCGCTTATAGAAATAGGCGAAGGGTAAGGATTACCTACCAAATTAAATTTAGTATTTGCTCCAGAAAGCGCAAGACCTAAATCTCCATTATTTAAATTACCTCTAAAACTACCAAGGTAAGACTGTGCTTCATTTGAATTTTCATTCAATACCCAGTTGTTAGGCATACGTATCAGGTAACCTTTACCAATTTCAAACTGTTTAGTAGTAACATCCTCTGCAGTAAATAATTCTTGTTGGTAATCACCGTTCGTTCCTGCGGCAGTATCATAAGAAGAGAAACGATTGAATAAAGTCTCTGGCGAAAAGCTACGCAAGTTTTGTCCCGTTACAGGAGAAGACCATAAAGTGTAATCTTGACGGAATAAGTTAGACGAATTGCGTTTCACGACAAACATTCCAGTATTAGATACATCAGAAGTTTGTACTACAAATGCATCATTTTGTACTACAAAAGTATCAACTCCTTCCATAGAAGAGTTGTTTACAATTGCATTAGTAACTGTTAAAGTAGTTCCGGTCGCAACAGTGAAAATTCCAGAAGTAACGGTTAATGATTTTGCCTCCAAATCTACTGTTGTAGTAAAGTTTGAAACAGTAAAAGCATTTATATTCGCTGTTGGAACTCCATTAGACCAAACACCATTTTCATAAGTAGTAGCCGCTTCTAATGTGGTTACAGAAATTTCAGTGGAGCTTTCTGAAGTGGAGTTAGCATCAATTGCACGAACTACGTAAAAATATTCACTACCTGAATTTAGACCTGTAACATCATATGAAGTCACATTTCCTACATTTTGTCCGTCAACAACAAGAGCAGCACTCGATCCTCCAGAAAAAGAATGAGAACCTAAATTAGTTGTGTTTGCCGTACTATTATACGTAAAGGAAGAAACAATCCATTGAGAATCTTCCACTGTAGTTCCTGCGGAAGTGGCCCAATTGGTTGTAGGCGAAGTAACATCTGCTTTTCTTATTAAAATCTTATCTACGGTTGCATTATTTGTTCCTGCAACACTCCATCCTGATCCAGGATCTGGGCCTTCTTCTCCAACAGCATCGATCAAAGTAAAGGTTGTTCCCGTTCCTCCATTCCATGCAAGCCCTACGGCGTCATCTCCATTATAATTTAAAGAGGTGGTATATAAGGTTGCTCCTAAAACATCGCTTGCATTATTAGCAATTACATAAGTTGCGTTATTTAATAAAGTCCCTGTTAGAGAAATAGTCGACTCAGGCCAAGTCCCTCCGTTTGAAATTCCCCAAATTTCATAATTTGCCAAATCTACATCAGCTCCTGTTCCATTAAAAATTTCGATATATTTTTTATTTCCTCCACTTCCTTCACCGTATTCTGATAGAATCAAGTTCGTAGCATTTGTGCCCGGAACAACTTCATAAACATCCAATTCGTAAGCAGTCGCTCCCGCAACGGCATCCCAATTTGCTGTGAAACCTGATGCATTGACAGCAGTTCCCGCATTAGCGGTAGGCGTTTCAATAGACGTAGTCATAAACGAACTCTGAGCTCCATAAACCACTCCTATTCCATCTGTTGCATACGCTTTGTAGTAGTAGGTTGTGTTCGATTGTAATCCAGACAACGATACGGTAAAATTACCTGCATTTAGGTTACTTGCAGAAGCACTTGTTCCTGTTCCCTCAACAAAATTTTCGGTAGTACTGTACTCAAAGCCATAATCTGTTACTACAGAACAGCCTTCTGTTAAACTTCCTGTAACAGTAGCTGCCGAAGAAGTAATTCCAAAAGGTAAATCGGTAGTAGCACTTGCTGGTGTATTAATTCCAGAGGCAACAACCGACACGTCTAATGCAGATGCTCCACCACCAGTTATTGAAATCATTCCATCATAAGACTGTGCTGCTGTAGGTGTGAATTTCACATACACATCAACAGAAAGCTCTTCAAAAAAAGGAGCTATTGTTAGTGTTGCTGTGTAGGTCCCGTTTTCAGAAAGGGAGAAAGTAAATCCTGGTAAAGCATTTACAACCACATTACTTTCTAAATTGTTACCCATCAAAGTGAAACTATTTGCTGAAGTGGTCGTGCTTAAACAAGTTGAAGCAAAATCTTCTAGTAAACCTGCATTCAAAACGGGTGTTCCTGCCGTATTGACTGGCCCAATCCATGGACTATAAACTTCGACTCCAGGCGTAGTTCCTGTAGCAGCACCTGCTAAGACACCCAATTGAATATATTTTCCTAATTCAGTAGCCGTTAACGTATAATTTACATCTGTAGCTCCAGCAATAGCCAACTGATTAGAACCTAATGCGTCATCTGCCATATACCATTGAAAAGTAGAAGCATCGACATCTTCTTCAACATCACTATAAACGTAACTACCCATTAATTCAACTCCTGTATTGGGCAATCCCGTGATTGCAACATCAGTAACTGTTGGAACTGTATTTGCCGGGGCTGTTAATTTGTATAAAAGTATATCCTTTTGACTACCGGTATAACAGGCAAATCGAGGGCTTGATGTATTATACTGTAAAAACCTTGTTGTTAAAGCACTATTTTTAAATTCAAAAACTGATGAAGCATACGTAATAATCCATCGCTGATTGTTAGCAACAACAGCGTCAACAATTTGAACATTATTGCTACTTCCTGTATAGGACACATATTTAGTAGAACTTTCATTATAAATAGTCTTTCCTAATCCATTAGTTTCAATTTTCCAAACGATATCTGCAGTAGGATTACTAAGGGAATTGGCACTTGGCGAAACCTCTGTTTTACCTAAATAAGTACCATTATGCGCGTTGTTCATCGCAAAACCATCTGTTTCATCTACAATTACATAATATCCGTCAGTAACGTCAGCCACATTGGTAATTTTATTAAATGTTCCAGTACCAGAATACTGTCCCCACCCGACATTTACAAAGAGCAGCATCAAGAACAGCGGGAATACGTTTTTAATAAACGTTAAACTAGAGTAATTTTTTTTATTCATGTTTTCTATATTTAAGTTTGATTTTCAGATTAATAACATCCAATAACAAAGATAGACATTTTTTTCACAACCGTCTAAGGGCATGAAGTTGAATTAATAATTTGTTAATAATTTATTTAGGTTAAACCACATTATACACTTTCTCTAGAGGATAAATGACTTACAGATGGGTGTGAGATACAACTATTAATTTTTTAAAGGTCAAAAAAAAAGAAGTCTTACGACTTCTTTTTATAAGTAAACAACTTTTTATACCAGGGCTCTTCAACAACATCCACACCATAACCATAACCGTAGCCGTAACCATATCCGTATCCTTTTGTTACATCCGTATCATTAAGAAGAATGGTCATATTAGGTAATTTTTTCTCTCTATACAGTTTTTCCGGCACTTGAAGCATTCGTTTATCAAGATAATTAGCCCGCATTACATATATAAACGCATCGGCGTGCTTCGCTATTAATAAAGTATCAGTAACTAAACTTACAGGGGCAGTATCTACAATAATGTAGTCGTACTCTTTTTTCAAAATAGCAAACATCGTTTCTATTTTGGTACTCATTAACAACTCTGCTGGATTGGGTGGTATTATACCTGCAGGTAGCACATCAAAATGTTCATACCCTTCTTGCCTACAAATAAAATTATGCAAATCGGCGTCTTTAGTAGATAGGTAATTAGTAACTCCACGGTTGGGCAAATTCATATATTCATCCAGTTTTGGATTTCTAATGTCAAAACCTATTAACAATACTTTTTTACCGGACAAAGCAAACGTACCTGCTAAGTTGACAGACACAAATGTCTTACCTTCTTTTGGAAAAGTAGAGGTCATAAAAATAGTCTTAGCTACACCGTCAGGGACCTGATTAACAATAAAGTCCAAATTGGTGCGAATAATTCGCATGGCTTCCGCAGAACTCGATCGACTATTAGCACTAATTAATTCATCATTTGATTCTGATCGAGGCACATCACCAATAAAGGGAACGGAGATTTTGCCTTCAACATCAGCACGTGACTTAATTTTAGTATCCAATAAATCATAGATATAAATAATTCCAAACGGAACCAATAACCCTAGAATCAATGCTCCTAAATAAATTATTTTTGACTTAGGTGCCACAGGAGCAGGGTTTGCATAGGCTTGATCTATAATTTTTGAATTTGGAGCAGTTACTTTTAATGCAATCGCATTTTCTTCACGCTTCTGCAAGAGGTATAAGTATAAGGCTTCTTTTACTTCTTGTTTACGACCAATAACTCGAGCCTCACGTTCTTGAGTAGGAATCTCACCAATTTTGCCTCCTAAAATAGCACCTTGCCGTTTTAAATCACGCTCATTAATCACCAAAGCATTTTCTAAATTAGTCAAACTTTTCTTGATACTTTGACGCAATCCTGTCAACTGTTGATCAAGGTTTTGAATGGTAGGATTGGCTGGAGTTGCATTGGTTAGCAATCGCTTCTTGTTCAACACCATCAAATTATATTGCTCAATTAATCCGGACGTGTTTCCTTCATCTGGAATTAAATTGGCAGGAATTAAGTCCGTGTTGGTAGACTTGTCAATCATGGTAATCACATCATCTACAATTCGTTTCTTAGTCTGTATTTTCAAATAATCTTTCTGATAATCCGTAGCAGAGGATAAAAAGGCCTGCGCTTCCGATACAATATCGGTCACACGATTTTCCTTTTTGAAGGATTCAATATCGCCTTCTACTGTTTCTAATTCATCTGTTAACAACACTAGACGCTCGTTTATAAAAGCTTCCGTGTTTTTTGCTACCAAATTTTTATCATTTAGAGCATCATTATTATAATTTTCAATTAACCTGTTTAAGAAATCTTCTCCCAATTCTTTTACAGGCTCCACAATTGAAAGTGTCAAGACACTCGACGTCTTATTGACCGGATTTACTTGTAATTTTGCTAAATAGCGATTAGTAATCCGCTCCATTCGCGTTAAACGAATCAAAACAGGGGTCATTCGTTGACTAATTTTCTCTTGATTTTGCAAAACCATCATTTTAGCATAAGGAAGCTGAATACTTGACCCATATTTATACTGCCCCAAAACAACACCTTCGGAATTTTCCAAATTAAATTTTAAATGCGAAATGGGATGAACCATAAAAATAGTGTCCTTCTTGTCAAAGTCAACTGCTTTATCATAAAACTGAACTTTTATAGAGCTATCCTTATATAATTCACCGGACTTAATGCGACCCTCTAAATAATAAGATATATTTAGTGATAAATCAGTAACTGTTTTTTCAACTAATGTCCTTGATTTCAAAATTTCAAGCTCATTATCCACGTTACTTTTCACACCTCCTAAACCCGCTAAATCAGCAAAGCTTCCCAATTCAGAAGCCAATCCTCCCTTTTTATCATCCTTTATCAATACACTCGCCACAATATTGTACTGTGGAGTGGAGTAGCGCAAATACAGAAAAGCACCAATAACAAATACAATAACACTCAGTAAAAACCATTTATAATGGATAATATACCGCTCAAGTTGTTGCTTAATATTAAAATTATCTTCCGAATCCGTTTGTAAGTTCCAGTTGTTTTCTTGCATAGTATTAACGAATTAAAAGGGCGATTATGGTAATAAGTAAGGATACGGAACTTAAGATAATGCTGATATTGGGACCAACAGCTGCACTATTCATCTTAGTTTTATTAGGCTCAACATACACAACATCATTTTGCGATAAATAATAATAAGGGGAGTTTATAAAATCCGATTTCGTCATATCAATAGAATGAGATTCTTTTTTACCATCAATTTCCCGAATAATCAATACATTGTCCCTTTTTCCATAAATGGTCAAATCACCGGCCATGGAGAGCGCTTCTGGCAATGTGATTCGTTCCGTACTAGTGGTGAATGTTCCAGGACGTGCTACTTCTCCTTGTACTGTTACTTTAAAGTTAAGTATACGTAAACTAACAATAGGCTCATTGATGTAGGCTTTCAATTTAGTTTTCAACAAATCCAATGCTTCGGTACGGGTCAAACCTCCCAGCTGAATGCTGCCTAAAACAGGAAATTCAATAAAACCTTTGTTATCAATTAAGTAAGACTGATATCGCATTTGGGAATTTACAGAATCAGGACGTCCCAAAAAAGCACCACCGTCTCCGATTACTCCGAAAGCTGCCAAATTAAAATCAGCAGCCAGTTCAGGTGTGGGTGCCAATACAACAATCATCAGCAAATCATCTTGCTTTAAAATCGGTTCGTAATTAGTAGCTTCTTGTTTGGAAAGGTTTTCGACACCTCTATAATATTGCAGTTCCTTTCGGGGCACACATGATGTAATTCCTAAAATCACTATCAGTAAAAGCACTATTTTTTTTGCCATAGTTGTTTTTTAAAGTTCAGATGGTATTCTTTATCTTCTGAACATAAAGTTATTTATTTATCCAACAGTACAAAATCAGAATTCATACTAATAAATTCTGGTACTATTTCTTTCATTTTTATTACAATTTCATTTACGGAATAATTATTGGCTTCTGCTATTAAATCGTCCATAGCACTATTTAACTGTTCAAAATCATCCATGGGCTCTTGAGCAATCATGATTTTTTCATGATGCGTCGGCAATGTTTTTGCAGTATCGTTCAAAAGCTCTTCGTATAATTTCTCACCTGGTCGTAGGCCTACAATTTTAACTTTAATTTCAACGTTGGGAATATAACCCGCCAGACGAATCATTTTATGAGCAAGATCAATAATCTTAACAGGTTTCCCCATATCAAAAATATACACTTCTCCTCCATTACCCATCGCTCCAGCCTCCAAAACGAGTTGACACGCCTCGGGTATGGTCATAAAATAACGAATAATGTCAGGGTGGGTAATCGTAATTGGACCTCCTTTTGCAATTTGTTCCGTAAATAAAGGAACTACAGAACCATTGGACCCCAAAACATTTCCAAAACGGGTAGTAATAAATCTAGTAGGACAACCACCATGTTCCACTCTGTTTTTATGATGCAGACCTTGTACATATTTCTCAGCAATGCGTTTGCTAGCACCCATAACATTACTTGGGTTAACCGCTTTATCAGTGGAGACCATTACAAAAGATTCTGCATTGTAAAGACAAGCCAAGTCAGCAATATTTTTAGTTCCAAGTACATTAACAAAAACAGCTTGAGCAGGATTTTGTTCCATCAAAGGCACATGCTTATAAGCTGCCGCATGAAACACTACCGTTGGACGGTATTTTTCAAATATATGCTGCATAGCATCACGCTTGCAAACATCTGAAATTACCGGTATTACTTCCACGTTTAAATTGAGATTGGCAATCTCTAAAGATAGATTATGTAAAGGCGTTTCCGCTTGATCAATCATCAAGACCAGTTGAGGACGAAAAGCAATAATCTGCCGCACAATTTCGCTACCAATAGATCCAGCAGCGCCTGTTACCATAACCACTTTGTCGTTCAATTGGTCCGAAATAGATTGACTATCCAATACAATCGGTTGACGTTCAAGTAAATCTTGAATCTGGAACGTTTTTATGCGTTTAGCAATGTTGCGTTGATCTTCCCAATCTGATATTAATGGGACTGTATATACTTTGTAGTTGAATTCCAAGCATTCATCCACAATAGTTAGTTTTTCTTCCTTAGTCAAACTTTTGTCAGCAATAATAAGAATTTCCGCATCTACAGATCGCATCAATACAGGCACGCGCTTGCGCAAACTTATAATAGGTAAATTTAAAATTCGCTTGGCCGTGTTTTCTTGATGTTTGTCGACAAAACCTACTATTTTAAACCGTTTTGGACGTTCTGCCATTAAAGCATTGGCCACAGCAATCGCATTTTCATCCGAACCATAAATAAGCGCTCGCATCAAGTCCTCGCTAGTGTTTTCAGAAAAATAACGTTCAAATGTTTGTTTTACTAGTATTCTATATACGAAAAGAGTGGCAAATGAAATTACAAAATTGATAAGCAATCCTGTATTCATAAAGATTTTATCGCCGTGTATAAGTAACACCGTGTAATTTATCAGTAACAAAATAACCAATGTCGAAAAGGTAGCAAACCCTAATTTGATTGCATCAATAAAGGACGAATGCCGAATAATTCCAGAATAGGTACGAAATAACCAGAAGAAAAATAAATTAACTAAAACATAAGTAGGAATGACATAGCTAGTGAACTGAACATCAAAAAACTGTAAGCCCATACTCCACACCATCCAGTAAACCAGCAATGCACTTACAAACACTATCGTAATGTCAATCATTAAAATAATCCAACGCGGCAAGTAACCTAAGTTATTTAAGTTTCCAAAATTCCGCAAGCGATTGCTGAGTATTTTCAGTCTAAAGTAAAGCGAATTGGCATCGGGTATTGGCACAGGTGGAGATTATAGCGATTTTTACAAAAGTACAGAATCAATAAATTCTTTTTGTAATTAGTTTTTTAAAACCATTAATTAACACACGAAACTACTTAAAAAATTGATGAACAGCCTCAGCGATACGGTTTCGATCCGCATCGGTCAAGTTGGAACCGGAAGGCAAACACAATCCATTTTCAAATAAATCCTGAGCTACTGTTCCTCCGTAATAAGGAAAGGATTCAAATACAGGCTGCAAATGCATCGGCTTCCATAAAGGCCGACTTTCAATATTAAATTGATCTAAATACAACCGCAATTGTTCGGCCGTTTTGCCGTTTGCCTGATCAGCATCTATAGTAATTGCCGACAACCAATGATTCGATGTATAAGCGTCATTGGGCTCAGTAAACAAACGTACTGCAGGATAGTCTTGAAAAAGTTGCTTGTAAAAATCATGCATCGCACGACGGTACCCCACATGCTTATCCAAAACTTGCATCTGACCTCTACCTATTCCGGCACAAATGTTACTCATCCGGTAATTATAACCTATTTCTGAATGCTGGTAATGGGGAGCGGCATCACGCGCTTGGGTAGACAAAAATATCGCCTTATCTTTCGTTTCTTGAGAATGGGCAACTAAAGCGCCTCCTCCGGAAGTAGTAATAATTTTATTTCCATTAAAAGATAAAACGCCAATGGTTCCAAAAGTACCACACGGAATGCCTTTATAAAAACTACCTAATGCTTCAGCACTATCTTCTAAAACAGGAATGCCATACTTTTCAGCTATCCCGTGTACCGCGTCAACTTGATAAGGCATCCCATATAAATGTACCGCAATAATGGCTTTGGGCTTTTTACCTTTTTCAATACGGTCTTTAATGGCTTTTTCTAAAGCAAGAGGACATAAATTCCAAGTTTCTTTTTCGCTATCAATAAATACGGGAATTGCGCCTTGATAACGGATGGGATTGGCAGAAGCAGAAAAAGTCATACTCTGACAAAGTACCTCATCACCCGCTTGAACGCCTAAAATAATTAAGCCTAAATGCAAAGCAGCAGTTCCTGAACTTAAAGCAGCTACCTCGACAGCATTGCCTAAATAATTTTTCAAATCACTTTCAAAACCATTAACATTCGGACCCAAAGGCGCTACCCAGTTGGCATCAAAAGCTTCTTTTACAAACTGTTGTTCGTTACCGCCCATGTGAGGCGAGGATAACCAAATTTTATCTTGCATGCTTTTTTAATTATTTCGTGCAAATGTACGATTTTGAACGAAAAACCAATAACTTTTTTTGCCTTAGTGTAGGAATTTGGGTGATGGGTTTTGGGGTGTTGGGTGATGAGTAATGGTAATGGGTGATTGATGAGTTATGAGTTATGGGTAATGAGTATAACGCATCATGTCCTTCCCTGATATAAGTTGACCACAAAAGTCAAATTATATGAAAGCAAATTTAAAACAATTACGCAAACGAAGAAGCTACTCGGAAGAATTTAAAAGAGAGATAGTCTCCATTTTTGAAAGTGGAAAATTAAGTGTTCTGCAAATAGAAAAACTTTACGGTGTTAAAAACAATAGTGTTTACAATTGGATTTATAAATTTTCTACTTTTAACGAAAAAGGGTTTAGAATTGTAGAAATGAAAGATAGTAGTGTTGACAAGATGAAAGAGCTTGAACGCAAGATCAAGGAACTTGAACAAGCCGTGGGTCAAAAACAAATCAAAATTGATTATTTAGAGAAGATGATTGATATAGCTAATGACGAGCTAAAAATTGATATAAAAAAAAATTCAAACACACAACAATCAGCTGGTTCAAAAACAATCAAAAGAAAATAAGTTTTCCTTTGAATCAATTGTTTAAAGTGTTAAATATTAGCAAACAAGCAGTAAATCAACATCAGAAACGTCAACTAGTTTTTGATAAGAAAATGAACCATTTACTTCTTGAAGCCGAGGAATTACGAAAAGAACATCCTGGCTGTGGTGTTGAAAAAATGTTTGATACATTAAGGCCTGGCTTTATTGGAAGAGATCGATTTGTTGAAGCTTTTATGGAATTAGGATTTAGGATAAAGCGAAGTAAAAACTATCGAAGAACCACATTTGCAACAAATGTGTATTATCCAAATTTAATACAGTCAATGTCCATTTATGCTCCATCAATGGTTTGGCAATCTGACATTACATATATCGATGTAGGAGATAAATTTTATTATGCAGTATTTATTATAGACGTGTATACCAAGAAAATTGTTGGTTATGAAGTATCAAATCACATGAGAGCCACAGCAAATATGAACGCCTTGCAAATGGCATTAACTAATAATGAAGCGCCAATGATTCACCATTCCGACAGAGGAGGACAATATATTTATGGTCAATATATTAAGCTCTTGAAGGATAGCGGGTGCGAAATTAGTATGGCGCTTTCTGCACAAGATAATGCTTATGCAGAGCGAATAAACAAAACGATAAAAGAAGAATATTTAAACCACTGGAAACCTAAAACATATGTAGAATTAAAAAACAAGCTTTACAAAGCTGTAAATCAATACAATAATAGAAGACCGCATAATAATATCGGAAAAATATCACCTGTGCAGTTTGAAAATAAATGGTATGAAAATAAAGATTATTCGAGACCTATATTTACTATTTTTGATTACGATAAATTTATAGAAATCGGTCAACACTAATCAGGGATTGGCATCACTCACATCTCAATCCGTCAATCCTCAAGTCTAAATACGCTTCGCTACCTCCCCAAAGTAAGCGATTGCAACTCAGCTTCCGTACCGTTAAAAATATTGACATCCACCGAGCCCTCTATTCCCAAAATACTTGCTTTCTCAGTAAATTGCCAAAACCGCCAATCCGATTGCATATTTTCAACAAAGAAATTGTAATTGGCAATCCAAAACGTATAGCCTTGAAAGTCTTCTTTGAGAAATTGAGTATAGAAATTTGCACCAGAATACACCACAGGTTTAATACCGTAATGCGCTTCAACCAACTGCAACCAGTTTTTAAGTCCCACTTTCAGCTGCTTAAGGGATTGTTTTGTGGGCAATTGTTCGATATCAAGAACGGGAGGCAAATCGCCTTTTTTAAGTACCACATTCTTAATAAACAATTCCGCTTGTTGAGTAGAATTCTCGTTGGGACGGTAATAATGATAAGCACCCCGGACAAAACTTTTCGTATGTAACGCATGCCAATTCTCAGCAAACTTCTTATCAGGTCGGTCCATGCCAACAGTAGCACGAACAAATACGAATCGAATGGGGAAACGATTTTCAATTACCCGAACAGAATCCCAAACAATCGTTCCTTGGTATTCAGAAACATCAATACCTACGGGGTTAAATTCAAACTTAGTCAAGATTTGATAATTTCGAACATCTGAAAGACGCTGTTTTTCCGCATTTTTTTTCAAAACTTTATCCGATTTGTATCCCAAGTAATACGCTAAACCGTTGCGGTAATGATACCCCACTGCGAAAATAATAAACAACACCAAAAATCCAGTCAAAACCGGTCGCAACTTTCCCATGAACGAAGACTTCTTTTTAGATTTCCGAGGAACAGTGCGTTTTCTTGGTGGAGATTTCATTGTTATAGTTCGGTGTCAAGAGTTGTGGGTTGTGAGTTGTGGATTGTGAGTTGGGGGCTGTGAGTTATGGAATGTGGGTTATGGGATGTGAGTTGTGGGTTGTGGGTCGTGGGTAAAGATTCCTCCCAAACCCATCACCCATCACCCATCACCCATCACTCATTACTCATCACTCATTACTCATCACTCATTCCTCACATCTTAATACTTACTACTTCTTTCTGCAGCTTCTATACTCTTTTTTCTATACTCTTTTTTCTCACTTCTCTATTATTCAAAACAGAAAGCAAAACATACAAAATAATCACCAATGGAATCCCTAAAAACTGAAAAGCAACCAAAAGCGCTACTGCACTAGCCAGAAAAATGATTTGCAATTTATTCTTAGCAAAGTTAAATTCTTTTATTTTTAAAGAAAATAAAGGAATTTCAGCATTCAAAATAAAAGCACTAAAGACAGTGATTGCCAATAAAAACCATTGGTTTTCTAATAATGTACGAATAATGTCTTGGTTTGTATGCTGCAAAACCAGCGGCAAACTCAATATTAAAAGCGTATTGGCTGGTGTTGGAAGCCCGATGAACGAATCCGTTTGTCGGGTGTCAATATTAAAATTTGCAAGACGGTAGCAAGAGCCTAAAGTGATAATAAAGCCCAAATAGGCAATCCAGTTGTCCGGCGCCAACGTATAGTTATTTAACATCAAAAACATCACAGCACCCGGAACCAATCCACTCGTAACCATATCCGCTAGCGAATCCAATTGCAAGCCCAGCGGACTGGAAACTTTAAACAAACGAGCAAAAAAACCGTCAAAGAAGTCTAAGAAAATACCCAAACTGACAAAGAAGAAGGCCATTTCGAAATTCATATTAACCGCATAAATCAAGGCAATGCAACCCGAAAATAAATTCAGCAACGTAATCAGATTCGGAATGTGTTTTTTAATATTCATGTACTACCATTTTTGAAAAACAAATTTAATACAATAACTGAAAGAGATACACGTTTTTACAAGAGATTTTAATTCAACACGATTTTAGTTTGTAAAAGTTAGAAGAGCCAAGGCAAAAGTACTAAGAGCCAACACCCTTTTAAACTTTTAACCTTCTAAACGTTTAACCTTTTTAATCCCAATCACCCATCACTCATAACCCACAACTAAAAACTCATAACCCAAAAAATTTTTATATTTTTACACGCTCAATTAATTTTGCTAAATACAGGCTTTTGAAAAACCCCTTATTATTCACCCTTTTACTGATCAGCATTACTTCCTACAGTCAGGCGGTACGAAAGTATTCTAATGAATTCATGAATATTGGCGTGGACGCTGCCGCTTTGGGAATGTCCAATACCGTAGTAGCAAGTACAACCGATGTAAATTCTGCCTACTGGAATCCTGCCGGATTGGTGCATTTAGAAGACCACCAAGGCGCACTGATGCATGCCAGCTATTTTGCCAATATTGCCCAGTACGACTATGCCGCTTACGCCAAACCTATTGACGACCGTAGTGCCTATGCCATTTCGTTCATCCGTTTTGGAGTCGATGACATCCTCAATACCACCGAATTAATTGATGGACAAGGCAACATCGACTATAATCGTATCAAGTTGTTTTCAGCAGCCGATTATGCATTTACCTTTTCTTATGCTCGAAAATTACCCGTTCCTGGATTTCAATACGGTGTGAATGCCAAAGTCATTCGAAGAGTAATTGGTGATTTCGCAAACTCGTGGGGTTTCGGTTTTGATGTGGGATTGCAATTTGAACGCGATGATTGGAAATTTGGATTGATGCTTAGAGACATCACTACAACCTACAATATTTGGAACATCGACGAAGACGAATATGCGAAGATTTCCAACGCCATTCCCGGAGAAAACCAAGAGCTGCCCGAAAGCACCGAAATAACCCTGCCAAAAGCCCAATTGGGAATCGCAAAGAAATGGGAGTTTCACAACGACATGAGCCTTTTAGCAGCCACCAACCTCAACATGCGTTTTGCACAAACCAATGATATAATTTCAACTAGCTTTGTAAGCATTGACCCTGCTTTGGGTTTTGAAGTTGGTTATACCGATTTGGTTTTTTTTAGAACTGGAGTGGGCAATTTCCAAAACATCACGCAACTAGACGGTTCGCAACAAGTAGGATTCCAACCCAATATTGGTGTAGGTTTCAAGTACAAAGGCATTCAAATTGACTATGCACTAACCGATTTAGGCGACCAAAGTGCCGCATTGTATTCCAATATCTTTTCGTTGAAAATTGATTTAGGCATCTTCCGATAAAACTTTTACTGCTTCTTATGAAAAAGGTATACCTCCTGTTCGTCTTCTTTTGTATCCAAAATATTTTGGCGCAAGCCAATCCCGACGACACCATCCAAGTCAGCGTCCTAACTGTAGGGGTTGCCGATGAATCGCATTCCTTATACGGCCACACTGCCATTCGGATAAAAGACGATTTCAGAGGAATAGACCGCGTGTACAATTACGGAATGTTTGATTTCCGAACACCCAATTTCATACTTCGTTTTATAAAAGGCGACATGCAGTACTTTGCCGGAGCCTACCCGTATGCCGATTTTGAAGACAATTACCACTACGAAAACCGCTCGATTTATGAGCAGACGCTGGATCTTTCAACTTATAAGAAGTTGGCCTTGATAACCGAATTAGAAAAATCCATTTCGGGGGATGATAAATTTTATACCTATAAATTCATCGACCGAAACTGCACCACCAAAGTAGCCGATGTCATCAACGACGTCCTGCAAAAAGAAGTTGTCTACAAACACGACGTTTCCGATTTGACCTACAGAGAAGTTCTGTATCCGTATGCCGAAAACCAGTTCTTTCAAAAGTTAGGCATCAACCTAATTTTTGGCGCAAAAACCGACCAGCAAGCCACCAAAATATTCCTGCCTTTCGACCTTAAAAACAACTTAGCCCACACCGAATACAAAGACAAGCCGCTAGTTTCCGAAACAAAAACATTGTTTGAAGCCACTCGGATTCCGCAAAAAGTGTGGTGGGATTCTATGTATACCCTACTGTTTTTCTTAACACTAATTGTAGTAATCAACAACAGCGTAGTAACCCACAGCTACTTTATACTCATAGGGATACTCGGCATTTTCTTTTGCCTCGTAGGCTTCTACTCCTTTCACAAAGAAATTGCGTGGAACTACAACGTCTTACTTTTTAATCCTGTGCTTTTACTAGTAGCCTACTTCAGAGCAACCCATAAACGTACTGCTTTTATGTGGTCCAGTTTTATTGCTTTAGCATCACTAGTAATTTACCTGCTGTACATGATCAATAAAGTCCACCTTGTAATCGTTTGGCCGTTTATGGTCGCAAATGCGGTGCTTTTGATTAGAGGGCTAATCTTATATTTGGGAAGAGAAAAGCAAAGAAAATAGAGAAAAGAATAAAGAGTATAGAAAACAGAAAAGGGGCTATTAAAAATCGGAAGCCAGATTACCTATTTAATTTGTCATTTCGACGAAGGAGAAACCGAGCTTTTCAGCGAACTGACGAACCAATCTCGGTTTTAGTTCCAATAAAGAATTATAAAAAGTATTCTTAGATACAAATGCTCATCCCATTAGCTATTCGGAAGATAATTTACAATATACATTACACAAAACATTCTACTCCATACAATTTACAGTATACGTTCTACACCATACAGTATACATTCTACACCATACATTCTACATTATACATTCTACAAAATACAACAAAAAAACCTACTGCCCCCTATAAAACAAAACCGTACTAAACGTCTTAATAACAATATTAAAATCTAAAAAAATACTTCGGTGCTTGATATAATACAGATCATATTGCAACTTAATCAAACTATCCTCTAACGTTTCACCGTAGGAATAATTCACCTGAGCCCAGCCCGTTAAACCCGGTTTAATGACGTGACGTGTTTCGTAAAAAGGCATTACAGCAGCCAATTCAGCTACAAAATGCGGACGTTCCGGTCGTGGACCAATAAAGCCCATCTCTCCTTTTAAAATATTAATAAACTGCGGAAACTCATCGATACGGGTTTTACGCATGATTTTTCCCATTGGTGTAATACGTGAATCTCCAATGGTGGACATCACTGCTCCATCTTTTTCGGCATTGACACGCATCGTACGGAACTTATGAATTTCAAAAGGAATCCCATGCCTGCCTACCCGCGTTTGTGTATAAAACAGCGGGCCCCTGCTGGTAATTAAGTTGCCCAGAAGAATAAAGGGCACTAGCACTAAACCGAATGCCATGCCAATTAGTGAAAATACGACCTCAAATATCCGAACGAGGTACAAATACAAGCGGTTCCTGTTGCTGCGGCTGAAGGGAAAATAACGGTAAAAATCGGTGTCGAAATGCTGTATCGGAATGCGGTACGTATTGCTTTCGTATACTTGCGTGTACTCTCGAATATTAAAACCGTATTCGAGTAAAATTAAGATTTGGTGGTAGAGTCCCGACGTAATACCGCCTTTGTGGTTGGAGGCTACTACAATTTCGGATATGGAATTGGTATGGACATACCGCACTAAATCGAGCTGTGTGTCTTGCTCTTTCAGCGATTTGGAAACATAATCCACTTTTCGGGTGCCGTCGAGTAAAAAAACAGCGGCCACGTTATAATGCGGATTACTCTCTTCTAAAGCCAGGACCAAGCCATCGCACTCTAGGGAATCACAAACTAAAACAGCCCGTTTTTCAAAACGTTGGGAAGCGAATAAGCGTTGGTAAATCAAGCGCCAAAGCAACAATCCAAGCAATACGCCTAGGAAAAAATAGATGATTTGTATACGATTGCTCGGCAATAAAGGCGTGAAAATTGGGGTCAAGAGGTAGAAAATCGCCGTAGTTGTGGCGGTCAAGAGCGTACTTTTAACAATTTGATATTGGTTCGTAGCTACTTGAAGGTTGTACATTTCAAACACGGTTCCCAATAACATCAAATACATACTCAAAACCACAATGTTGGTTTTTTGAGTTGCCGAAACTATAAAATAGTCAAAATGAAAGAAAAGACCCAGCAGGTGAAGCGCTCCAAAAACAAAAACAAGATCAAACAAACGGAGTAAAATCTTGCGTTCGGATACTTCGAAATGCATTTTTTGGCGGTTAGTCATGGCTGTAGTAACTGTTTGAAATGCAAATTAACGAAATTTAACACATATAAAAGTGGTTTTATATCAAAATTTCTTAGGGCTTTCCCAATAATGACTTTACTTAAAGGTATTTATACTGTTGCCCCGAATCTTCACGCTACTGGACTGCCCACCACCATTTGTGCTTCCCCTTTAGGCTTTTACAGCGCTATGGTTTTAGTGGGTTTTTATTTATTTGTCTCTTGTTACCATCAGCGGGGGTATTTAATGTCATTAGGAAGTCTCTATGAGTTAACCAATCGTATTTAGCGTTTTTGACTGCTTCTCCTATTCTTTTTATAGGTATTTTATACACTACATACACGCTATATATACGCTTTATATACGCTATATACATGCTTTATATATGCTCTATACTTGCTGTAGTATCCTATTTGTGATGGGTGATGGGTATGAGATTTTGCCACGAAGGCGCTGAGGCGCGAAGGTTTGTTTTACTGTTTTAAGTTATGGGTGATGGTTTTTTGCCACGAAGGCGCTGAGGCGCGAAGGTTTGTTTTACTGTTTTACTTTTTTACTTTTTTAAGTTATGAGTGATGGGCGATGGGTTTATGGTTTATGGGTTATGGGTTATGGGGTTTGGGTTTTTGCCACGAAGGCGCTGAGGCGCGAAGGTTGTTTTAAGGCGGTTTCAATAGGTTTGACAAAAGTTATTTTGTGCTTTTCTCCTTTTTTTTGCGTTTTTAAGATTGATTCGCAAGTTGGTGTCTTTGCAACAGATTATCTATTGCAATTGGGGATATTTTAGTTGCTAGAAAGAGGTGTTTTGCAGGATATTTTTTTTACCTTTGGTATGCAAATTTTTAACCCACTGGCTTAGTTTTTAGGCCTCCACAAAATGGACATTGTTATGGAACAAAAAATACATCAAGGAAGAAATGTGAAGCGTTTTAGAGAAATGCTGGGCATCAAGCAGGAAGCTTTGGCTTATGATTTGGGAATGGACTGGAACCAAAAGAAGGTTTCTATGTTGGAGCAGAAAGAGGTGATTGACACTAATATTCTCAACCAAATCTCCAGTTCATTGAAAATTCCTGTGGAGGCGTTTCAGAATTTTGATGAGGAGCAGGCGGTTAATATTATTTCGAATACCTTTGATAATGGAGCTTTTGTAAATACCGGTCATAATGCAACTTTAAATATTAATCCAATTGACCAATTGATTAAATTGCACGAGGAAAAAATTGCCTTGTATGAGCGGATGTTGAAGGAGAAGGATGAAATGATGGCAAGGCTTGAAAAACTGCTTACTCCCTAAAGGGAAACTTCATCAGGTCTTTCTTTTAGCAGCATACTCTTATATTTGGGGTTGAAGGAAGAAAAGAAGGTTAAATTGAAAGGTGAAAAGGTTAGAAGGTGAAAAGGTGAAAAGGTGAAAAGATTAGAAGGTTAGAAGGTTAGAAGAGTAAAGGGGTTGAATTCTTTATGGTGTAGCCGCTGGAATTGATTGCATTTCGTACCTATTTGTGGTTGAGCTGTACGCAAATTACCTATACATTTGAAACTCTGGAAGCGTCTCCTTTCCAGAATTCCTTTTTTTACAACAATTGAATGTTGCGACGCAGCGCTTTTTACATCGACAGCATGACAATACAAGACTATATAAGGTCTACAGTTTTTCCTTTTGTCATTCTGAATTTATTTTAGAATCCCTATTTTATTATGAATGGCAATATTAGCAAATTCGTTTCCTTACGCAGAGATGCTGAAACGAGTTCAGCATGACAAAATTGTGGGTGGATTTGGGAACTGATTGCATTTCGTACCTATTTATGGAGTTATTTGTGGTTACATTACCTACACGCTTGCCGCTCTGGAAGCGTCTCCTTTCCAGAATTCCTTTTTTTACAACAAATGAATGTAGCGACGCAGCGCTTTTTACATCGACAGCATGGCAATACAAGACTATATAAAGTCTACAATTTTTCCTTTTGACCTTCTGAATTTATTTCAGAATCCTTATGTTAGTATGAATGGCAATATTAGCAAATTCGTTTCCTTACGCAGAGATGCTGAAACGAGTTCAGCATGACAAGGAGGTGGTGGATTTGGGACTGAGGATTAATGATTTGGAATTTAGGAATTGGGATTGAGAGATTGGGTTTTTACGTAGAGATGCTGAAACGAGTTCAGCATGACAATACTAGACTATGTACAGTCTACAATTTTTCTTTTTGTCATTCTGAATTTATTTTAGAATCCTTATGTTAGTGTAAAATGGGGTCGTATTAGAAAATTCGTTTCCTTACGAAGAGATGCTGAAACGAGTTCAGCATGACAATACAAGACTATATAAGGTCTACGGTTTTTCCTTTTGACCTTCTGAATTTATTTTAGAATCCTTATGTTAGTGTGAAATGGGGTCGTATTAGAAAATACGTTTCCTTACGCAGAGATGCTGAAACGAGTTCAGCATGACAATACTAGACTATGTACAGTTTACAATTTTTCTTTTTGTCATTCTGAATTTATTTCAGAATCCCTACGTTAGTACTCGGTTTATGTAAAAGACGTTTATGCAATGGAAGTATTAAGACTGGAGTATTAAGACACGATTTAGTACTCGATTTGTGTGAAGGAATTGTACCTAATAAAGTCTAGATAAATGATAACTGGATTCTTACGCAGAGAGGCTGAAATCGGCATGTCAAAGGGACTTAAGAAGGAGTATTACTAAGCAGGCGTACAATATTATCTAAACCAACAAATCCTTCCATTGTTTTTTAACCCGCTGCCAGTCAAAACCTTCCACATACGTTCTGCCGTTATTAACTATTCGACTTCGAAGTACTTCATCTTCTATCAGCGCTTTTACGGCTAAAGTCATTTGCGCAACTGCTTTATCGTCAACCAACAAGGCCGTGTTATAATCTTCTAATAAAAACGGAATTCCTCCTACATTAGTAGTGACCACTGGAAGTCCCAAACACATCGCTTCAATAACACTCACAGGCGTATTGTCAAAACTTGTGGTATTAATAAAAACATTATACTTTTTGGACAAATTAATCCACCCTTTTTTAGAAAGCCTCCCCGTAAAAGTCACTTCCACTTTCATCTGTTTGGCATAAATACGAGTCTCTTCTAACAAACCATCCTTGTCTGGTCCCACCATACACAATTCTGCTGCTGGATAATCCACCTGCAATGTTTTAAGCACCTCTACAGCCATTTTAGGATTATACAATGAAGCAAAAGAACGCACCCATAACATTTTGGGAACATCCATTTGACGCGTACTTAAAAATGGATAATTCCCCAAATCTATAGTGTTAGGAATATAAAGCAAATTTGTAAAATTACTTTTCTGAAAAGCATCCATTAAATACCCGGAAGGAACCACATTTCTATAAGAATGATTAAAAATCATTCCAGACAATTTAGGATGAGTAGCGATACGGTGTGGCAAATTACCCCCCCTAAGTATAGGGATGTACTTTATTGAAAACAAACGACACAGTTGACTAACCATAAACGCATACCAAAAACTAAATGTACTGTAGGTGTCGATGACCACATAATCTGCTTTTTTACGATAGCGAAAAACACTCCATCCCATGTCTAAAAACCGCAACAATTGATTTTTTTTTTCTGAAGCATAATACAGATGATACCCTTCGTTCTCAAAAAAAAGCCCTAAAGTCTCTATAGATGTGGGAGTATATCCATGCTTGGAAAGCTTATTCCCTATGTATAGAATCGTTTTCATAAAAATTACAGTTTATACAATTTTGTATCCCCAATTACTTTAACTGGTATTAAAAAATTCCAATCGTCTTTTTTTGAGAGTATATAAGTGACCTTCTTCATTCTTAAAAAGTCAATTTTATCTTTGTTAGTAAGAGATTTGAACGTCATACTATCTAAATACCATTGTGAAAATTTTTCAGGATTTCCTTCAATAATCATGGAAGCTCCCTTGTTATCTAGCACTACTGAGCGCTCTGCTCCAGCTCTAATATAGTAAGACCCATAAAAGACGGCATCTGTAGGCGTATTAGTTTTGATATAATCGAGCATCAAGTTAAAATCTTTCTCTCTTTTACTCACTTCCTGTTCTCTAAACTTAAGCGTGTAGGGCACCGTAGTAGTGCATATATCATCACCCAGTAAAGGCAAGGAACTTAACGGTTTTAAATCTGCAAATAGCAATAAAACATAAAACGTGACAAATAAGACCATCTTATATCTATCCCGTATTTTATATTTTGATAAAAACGCAACCACGAACAAAAAAGTAGCAATTTGAAAAACAACCAATATAAATTTCTGAAAACGAATCAATTGAAAGGACATCCTTATGGATAAATTAAATATTTTGTTGACCAGCTGCTCTATGTAAACGCTGAGATTCGCCGATAAAAAAATACACAATGCTACAGCTAGTAACATCTTAAAAACTTTTTTCCCTCCCGAAGTATCATAGAAATAAAACAATAAGAAACCTCCAAAATAAAAATAAAATGCGCCTCGATGCCAGTCTTTAATAAAAGCGATAGGATTACTAAAAGTACCATTAATTCGTTTATCAAAAGCCAATTGATATAGTTCAGGACGAGACACAAGTTCCGCTTTTACACTAGTAAGATAAGTCAATAAGTACGGAAACATTCCCACAAGACAAAAAAACAATACAATCCCTAAATCTCTAAAAACGGAAACAGTCAGCTTATCATTAAAGTACAAATAGGAAACATATAATGCAATATAACCAATAATACCCCCTATACCGCTAAGCGGATGAAAGTTCAAAATAAGACCTAAAACTAATGCGGCAATTGGTAATTTAAAGCGTTTTAAATAAACATATAACAAATAAGGAAGAGGTAATAAGGCCGCATAAACAGTACGTGGCATAATTGTCCATAACTCTGTTATTCCGATTAGCTCCGCACCTGGAGGCCATATAACTCCTTTAGTCAACAGCATCATTAATAGTGCCATCCAATAGTCGTTGCGGATTGTATAAAAAAAGTAAAACCACAACAAGCCATGAATAAGATGATTCAAAAAACCCAAAATATTTTGCGCTTGTATATAATCTCCGTCAGAAAATTTACTTAAAAATCTTAATGATTCTACGTAAGAAGGTGTATAATATTCCACATCTTTTATATTGTCAAGATACAGGTCATTTTTATATAAATGGGGATTATCTTTCTTTTTACAAACAGGAATGATGTTGGCTGAATCGGAAGACAAATCAGTGTAAAGCGCGTCTTTATTATCAATGTAAAAACCCAGTGCTAAAATCAAATTAAATAATACAAGAAAAATTTTTTGATTTATACTCATTTCTAAATAGATTTGGGCGCATTAAAAATATCGTACTGCACGGCTTGTAAAAGAAGTTGAAAACCCAAAATGATAGAAATCGTCACTATCATTATGGTTCCGGTTGGCGTAAAAGCATGTATTGACGTATAATACAGCCAATTGTAAATACCATAACCAATACCGAAGAAAAACATGGGTAAACCAACAAGCAAATACAAAGAACAAATATTAAAATCAAAAAGAAAGTATTGCTTCACTATGCGTTTAAAAAAAAGGCCTGTTAGTTTCTTTGCAAACAGTAACGGCATTTTCCATATGTTCATAGATGATTTTTCATCACCATAAATAGCCGGCATAGAAATGTCTTTGATGCGAGCATTGACGAAATACAGTTCAGACATCAGTGATGTTTCAAAAAAATAGCGGTTCGATAATTTATCAAAATTAATCAACTTAAGAGAAGCGGTGTTCACTGCTAAAAATCCATTAGTCGGATCAAAATTATTCCAATAGCCCGTCGCCGCTTTTGTTAAGAAAGACAGTCCTAAATTACCAAAACGTCTAACAAAAGGCATTTTCATCAACGCTTTAGTATCAATAAACCGATTACCTTTTACCATTTCTGCCCTATTATCTATCAGATAGTCAATCATTTTTTCAATATAGGCAGTATCCATTTGATCATCGGCATCTACTTTTATAACAATATCATGTTTGTTTAAAATCGCTTGTAAAAATCCCTTTTTGGTAGCCCCTCCAACACCCAAATTAATTTCGTTTACTACAACAATAACATTAAAACTATTAGAAACAGCATCAAGCAAATCCAAAGGCAGCTTTTCACCCCCTTTGTCGTCCACTATAATCACTTCATCGATAAAATCAGGGAGTTTTTCAACAACATGAACAATATGCTTTGATGCATTATAATATGGTATTACCACAGCAATGCTATTATTTTTTAAACTCATCGTCTAGGATTTAATTTCTATTTTATGCAAACTAGCTACAAATATAGAAGTAATTATCAGAAAAAGACCTAATAAACCGAATAACGGTCGATAGATGTATAAATGCTCACCAAAAAACAAAGTGACTAACATCGCAAATACCAATCCCTGCAAAGCTATAGAAAATCCTTTGTATTTGTCAAACCTTATAAATAAATAACTTAAAAGCCACCCAAAATACAGAAAGAATCCTACTAATCCTGTTTCCCGTATGGACTGCAAGTACATATTGTGTGCGGACTTTCCAAAAGTCTTATTTAAGTGGTTCACGAAGCCAGTCCCAAAAGGAATCATTTGGGGATTCTCTAGAATGTAAATTAGGTTGTTTTTAGTAAGATTTTCGCGCCCTGATCCTAAATCCTCATATGCATCGGAATATTCTGCATCATTATTACCTTCATCAAACACCTCGGTTTTACTAAAAATTCGGTTCTCCAGCGTTTGATCGAATGTTTTTTGCAAATTCGGATAAGCAGATAGCATTATTGTAAAACTAAATAGCAACACCGAACCTCCCAATATAAATCGCAAAGGACTTCTAACGGCAAAAAATACAAGCAGGATTAAAAAAGCCACATATGTAGTACGAGAGCCCGAAATAAAAATAATATAAATATTCAGTAGCACAGCTACGTAGACCACCAAAATATTGATTCTATATTGCTTTTCGAGCAATAATCCGAAACACAAACTGGCTACAAATAGCGAGGTCATTCCTGTAACTATTTTATTAGGTCCCAATGTGCCTGACAGAAAACCCTGATATCCTTTAAAATAAATATCGCTCCATAGAAAGCTGATTAATCCTAAGTTTTGCATGATTATAATCAGACAGCTCCCAATAGATAAGAAAAGTATCAAGTAAATACCTGTTTTCAAAATAGTGGCGTTGAGGCAAAATATGTAGAAAAAAACCGCTGCAACGTAAAAAACCCAAAAGTGGTACATATACAAGATGACTTGCAAAAAACCTACTAGTTTGTCCGCCAAAATATGGAAAAACAAAGTCATCACCATTGTGATACCTGCCCAAATCATAAATCTTCTCAGTATTTTCAAGAAAAACACCTTCCTAATAACTACGTCAACCGTATTGTAGAATTTGTAGTAAAATAGCATTAATACCACTCCCAGAATATCGTACAGACGAAACTCATTATCACCCTTAATACTGTATTTCAAGACAGGTAGGTTATAAAAATAAGAAGCAATAATCCCGTAGACTGTAAAGAGCAGTATCTTATTTTTTAAAATAACTTCTAACGCGTTCAGAAACAACTTTTCAATTAACTCGTGCGATACTGCCTTATCAATAAGTGACTTTTCAACCATTACGAATCTATTAAAAGTGATAATTTAAAATAATAATTTTCAAAAGTAAACAATTTAGCAACCTCAAGAACATGAGCGGACTTTTCTTTCAAAATCCTGTTCGAAATAGTTAAAGTTTCCATTAAAACTTCATTGTAAGGCCTGTCGCCTGTAAGGTCCCAAACGAAGCCATTGCTTGGGTTTATATAGTGAGGAATACTACCTACGTTCGAAACTATTGGAATAACCCCATAGCAGGCCGCTTCGGCAATTACTTTCGGAAAACCTTCTGAATCAGAAGGCAATAGAAAAAAGTGTGCCTTTTCTAAAAGAGCGTGTACCTGCTCTTTATCTAAAAATCCGTGAAACAAAGCTTTACTACCCAAAAAAGCCGCTTCTTTTTTGTAGTGTTCTGTTTTTGGCCCATCGCCAATAAAATGCATTTGATTGATTTTCTCTGTAGGAATCGATTGTAGCGCCGCGATAATTCTAGAAACGCCTTTTGCATCTTCAAGTCTTCCAATAAACACTAAATCAAAAGGACCACTAAAGTCTTTGCCTGCTGCGATAAGCCCTCCCTTCCCTACATCAGCTATCGTTAAACAAGGATTCTCAAAAGAATAACAATGAGCGGCCTGATGCGGCCAAAAACCATTCAGAGTAACTGCCGATTTTGCTAGATTTTTTTGCAGCCACCATCGTTGCAAACGGTAGGACAAGGGTGGTGCTTGTTGGTTCCAATTCCCAGCATACTTTATCCATAAAGTATACTTTCTAGGTAGAAAAAAACTAAACAGCGGCAATAAAAAAAGCCCCATACTGGTAGGAAGGCGTAGTTGCACTTCAGTAGCGCCTTGTTGATGTCGCACTACTTGCTGTATGATTTTTGGAATCCTAAGCAAGATACCCAGCTTAGAGGCTAGCGTCTTTCCCCCATAGGGAGGAATAGCGACAAATTTTATATTGGGTTTAATATAAGGCAACGAACTTGCAGGCATAGTTCCCTCGTGCAAACATGCTACATGCACCACTTCTTCCCAATAATCTGCTAAATAATTAATTTCATTTATAGTAGCCCCCCATCCCTTTACTACCCCACTTACATCCATATGGTGGTTGGTGTGCGATACAATTACCAACTTTTTTCTCATCATCGCTCCAGCACTTTAAGGTATTCATTGATTACATTTTCCCAGTAAAATTTACGAGACCATTCCTTAGCTTGCTTAGAATAATTTTGATAATCATCTAATATACTACGTAAAGCCTCCACAATTTCTTGCGCATGGTGTGGATGTACTAATTTACCTGAATAACCATCTGCAATAGCGTCTTCAATTCCCGACTGTTTAGAGCCGATTGCTGGCAAATACAAGTCATTAGCTTCTAAGACTGCAATTCCAAATCCCTCGACATCGCCATTAGACAAATGGTCGCTCAACATTAGAAAAACTTTTGAAGCAGCCAATTGCTGGTACAAGGCCTCGTCCGATAGCGCTCCATGAAAAACAACCGATGAAGCTACATTTAAACTTTCCGCTAACGCTAAAAAGGATTTTTTTTCTTTAGGCAATCCCACTATTTGATATTGGACGTCAGGATAATATTCTTTTATCAAGGGTAATGCTTTAATTACGTTTTGTTGTCCTTTTCTTGACGTCACACTACCTACTGTTATTATACTTAAATAAGGGTGTTTCAACGTTGATAATGAAGTAGATTGTTTAGGCGAAAAACCATTATTAATAACACTCACTACACTACCGGGAGCGCGCTGCAAGGCCAACTCTCTGGTGAATTGCGAAACTGCTATTAATTCATCGTAGCGTTTTAGGCTCCACGATGTCATCCGTACGCCCCACTTTCCGCCAGCCCCCAAATCAGAACCGTGAATCACCGCAAAGTACTTTTTAGAGGTAAAAAACAAACTATAAAACCCCACCAACCACAATGAAAATTTACCAGAAGCTATAACCTTGTCCGTTTTTTTTATCAATAAAAACGCACTTTTCATTCGTTTCAAATACGTAAAAAAAGCAGGTTTTGTCCTACTAGTACGTACAACTGCGATTGGAAGCGTTGCGTCAAAAGACTGCTCATCGTCTACTGAAGTACTGTGGTCGCACAGTACGCTTACCTCATACCCTTTTTGATCCAATTGCAAGCTCAAATGCAAAGCGTGATTTCCAATCCCTCCAGGTTGAGGGGGAAACTCAGAAGTCACTAGTAAAATGCGTTTATTCATATCCATTCAATCAAATTACCTTGTTTTAACTTTTTACTAGCCAGTTGCCAAGACTTAATAACCTGATAAACCACCAAGGGAAATAAAAGTGGCAGTAAAAAGAGCGACGTCAATTTCAACACTTTATTCTTTTTAAATCGATAGGGAATTAATGAAGGCATCACAGCAGTCATAATCATGAATATTGATTTTTTAGTGCCAAAATATTTCCTAGACAAATAAAGTACGCTAGGCACAGGACGAGGTCCAAACATCTTTTTAGGTCTCCAACCATCCCAACTGCCCATTTGCCGTAATCCGCCCTGACTTACTTTAAGGTGAATGCGCTTTGCTTTGGGATTAGATATATTTCTATACCCTGCTAAATAGGCACGCAAACCATATTCACCATCTCCCATGCGTTGTTTTTCAAATTGCCGATCAAATAAACCTATGGTTTTAAAAATGTCTTTTTTCAACAGTACATTGCCTGTGTCCAACTGACTACTCCAGCAAAAATAACTGTAATTTTCAGGTATGGCAGCCCCAACCGTACTCAGAGAAACCCCACTCGACAAATCAGCATTAAAAAAATCAAGGCTTTTCAAATGTTGCTCAATCCAATCCTCCTCTACTAATGAATCATCGTCGTACAATAAAATATAAGCGCCTTTCGCCGCTTGTATCGCTTCATTTCTAGCACGCCATAAAGCTTTCTCTTCCTGAAACCAAAACGTTAAATCAAGCTTCCATCCCGAATAGAAATCAGCTTTAAAATCGTCCGTCTGGTCTACAACAATAACTTCAAAATTTTTATACGTTTGCCGCTCTAAATCTTTAAAAACGTCTTTCAGGTATTCATAACGATTTAGAGTTGGAATCACAACGGAAACAAAAGGTTGTGCCTTGATTAGTTGACTTTCAAAATCATCGTAAGCAGGATAGGCAAAATGATGTTTGGAGTGACTTTCTCTTTTTACCAAACGCGTCGCCCAAAAACCGCTCAACTCCTTAATGGGATTATGAAAGGTAAGCAAACGAACCACCACAACATAAAGTACCCACATTTTATGAAAGTTTTTCCTAAAAAAACGGTATTCATCTACTACAGGCAGTTGTACAGCCTGCCACACCTCTAAGCCTGCTTTTGGCGCAGTACTTATAAAACCCTGCTGAAAAGCACGCCATGCGACATCTCTCTCCTGCGCTTCTACACTTTGGTAGCCCAAGTCATTTTCCACAATAAAACCCGCATCATTAAGGGTTTGCTTACTAGGAAAGTAAGCATGATCCTTTTGAGGGGTTAAGTTGAAATACCACGTCGGATGAATGTATTTTAAAAAAGTAAAAATCATAAGTTGTAAAAGTCTACAAACGCCTGCGTTTGTTTTTCAATGTTAAAATCTTCTTTTATTCGTTGCACCGCTTTCGTCGTTATTTGCTTTTGCAAAAGAGCCTCCAATCCCAACACCTCTTCCATCTGTAACGCTAAAGCAGCTGGATTCCGCTTAGGCACCACCCAGCCTGTCGCACCGTGCAATACGTTTTCACTCAGGCCTTCGGCATCCGAAACCACGCAAAGTAAGCCCATTGCTTGCGCTTCTAACACTGCGTTACAAAACCCTTCCTGAATGCTGTATTGTAAATAAAGCTTTGCTCCCTCTAGTTTTTTCTTAACAGCTAAAGGCGGTAACTTCCCCGCAAAGGTAACATTATTTTCTAGTCCCAATTGATGTGCGGCAAAAACAAGACGCTCCCGTTCCGGTCCATCTCCAATTATAGTATACTGAAAATCAATTCCTTTGTTTTTGATAAGCGCCAAAGCTTCCAAAGTATATTCCAATCCTTTTTTCCAATGCAGCCTTCCAATAGTCACTAATTGCAGTACACTATTTTCTTTTGGGGCGGTAGCCTTAAAAAAGGAATAATCAATAGCCGGTGTAATCTTGGTGACTATTTGTGGATTCGTTAGTCCTTGTGCATACAGCAATGCGGTGACATCATCTGAAATCACATGGATTTGATTAACTTTTATAAACAACTTTTGATAACAATTCGGATGCTTTAAAGGATAAATGCCAATATCAAAACCCCTGAAACTTACTGCCATTTTTGCTCCTACAGCCTGAGCCACATTTTCTCTGCCAAGCGCCATGGTCCCAAAACCAAAATGCAACCAATCCACGGGATGTTGCAGTATAAAATGATTCGCAATTAATTTTTTTAGACGCTCCTTGATAGGGACACCGTCCTTCTGCTCTAATGACAAATAACGGCAAGAGACCTTATAATTAAACAAAAAAGCGTTAACCAAAACAAATACACTCCTACCAGTAACCAAAAGTTTATTGCCACTTAATTTTGGAGCATACTGTAAGTCAAACGGCACCGCTTCTTTTCCACGGTCAGAATTCGCAGCAAAAACAACTACGGTAGCGCCATTCGCTTGCAAACCGCTAATTTTACTTCTGAAAAAAGTTTCAGAATAACCCGGTACGGAAGGCAAAACAAGGCCTATTTTTTTATTTTGAAGTGAAAGCATCCGTTGGAGTTTTTAAAACAAAATTATACAATGCTATCATATCGGTTACCATCTTTTCTTCCGAGTTCATTGTTTCTATGGTGTTCCTAGCATTCGAGGTAATACTTTGATTCTCCTCTTCATTCAACGTACTAATTGCAATAATCTTTTCACTCATAACTTGGGGATTCCGAATCGGCATTACAAATCCATTAGTACCGTCTTGTACAATTTCTTCCATACCGCCACAATCCGTAGTCAATACTATTTTTCGTAGCATCATTGCTTCAAGTACAACATTTGCAATACCCTCTTCTACACTAGGCAACAGCACCACATGAGCTTCGTGCATCATCTGCAAAACGGTAGCATAGGGCACTTTATCTATAAAAGTAACACAATCCGCAAGTCCCAAATCATTTTTCTGGTACTCCAATTCCTCTACTCCTTTCGCCCCAATAATGGTATAATGAAAAGCAACTCCTTGACTTTTTAAGAAGCTACAAGCGTCTAAGGCGTAATTATAGCCTTTCTTCCAATGTGAGCGACCAACGGATAACAGTAGGATTTTACTGGAAGCACTAGTAGATTCGAAAGTCGGAAGAGTTTTAGAAAGGGGAAAACCACTATACACTACTTTAATGTTAGCTGGAGTAGCGCCATACTTCACAGCTTCCTTGGCGATGGCCTTTGATACGGCATGAAAACCGTCCACTTTAGGAAAATATAAACGGTAGTGTGCTGCCAAACCAATTTCTGTAACAGGTGAATAGTTAATATGTGCGCCTCTTAAACTTACTACTAACTTAATTCCAAATCTTTGCACCCAAACCCAATCTGCAACACTTTTCGCCCACTGTACATGAAAAACATCAGGCTTATGCCACAGCACAGGATAGCATTTAATTTTGGCAACTCTTTGATTTTTAAAATGCGCTAAAATAAACGCATCTAATTCCTTCTTATCTCTCTTTCTAAAAAAGAAAAGTAAAAAAGTGTATTTTGCTAAAAAAAGGAGCTTACTCAATTTACTTTCCTTAAAGGAGACTTGATAAACACACCCATTGTTATACGCAATCTTCTTTTTACGTTTACCAAACAGCAGTATGGAATGCCCTTCTTGAGCCAACCCCACAATAAGCCGCTCTACAAAAGTAGTACTTGGAATTTCCCCAGAGTAAATCGCTATTTTTAGTCTATTTCTCACTGCTGCAAAATAAAGACAACGTCAATAACATACTCACAGAATGAGCATAATAAACCGAGTTTTCGTTCTGGAACTTTTGATAAAAATCTTGCACTACGCTTTTCGGTACAAATGAGTTCAGTTTTTCATTTTCAAAAAGGTATTCTTGCAAGTGCCTTTCATTGGTCCTTCCAGTAAACTGTAATTCCCAATTGCGTTGCACGTAGTTTTGCGATGTCATCATGCGTTTTGCTTTATCCACTATTTTGTAAGGAATATTAAATGGTTTTTTATTCAAATGGTAATTGTACAAATTAAAAGGCTTTTGGCTTTGCCAAGCAATTTTTGCCACAGCAGGATTACGCATTTTCATATATTCAATTTGAATTTGACGTTTGGCTAAATACTTTTCGGGAACGGTGCAAATAAGTTCGCACATCCGGTCGTCGTAATACGGCAAAGCTATAGATTTTTGGCTTTCAAAAACGGAGAGATTAACGCTCGTCCAGCGCGGGGCCCAATACAAACTCTTAAAGGCACGTATTTGCGCATTAGCACTTTCCGGAATGTTCACCTTTTTAAGTAAAGTACGCAGGCAATCGTATAGGTAGTCTTTAAAATTTCCTTCCAATTCCCAAGCTGTCCATAAAGAAGTGGCCAACTCCATACCGCCTTTCTTCACAATTTTTTTAAACAAAACAGCAACCTGTTGTTCAAAAGACAAATCATCCGCTACTCCCATATCGTCAAACAAAACATCGCCCCAATGCCCTAAGGAGAACACATCGCCCATAGCGGCATACTTTTCAATAAAAGCCATTTGTCGGGGATGGGTGAACTCAGAATAACAACTGTTGATAGCCGATAACTCTTTTATTTTAGGCCACAAATACCCTTGTTCAACAGTCAAAGCTTCAAAAGGAAACTGACAGGCTTGCGCTATTTTTTTAGAATAAGCCGTTTCATCGTGGCCGTTCGCAAAACTGTAACTGTACGAATGCACGTCGGCACCAATGTGCTTCAAACCACAAGCCTGCGTACGACTGTCTAATCCTCCTGACAATGGCAGTATCACTTTCTTATTTTCTGATTGTTCTTTTAAAATTTGTTCAAATAATGTGGCAAATTCTTCCGTAATTTGTTGCAAAGAGCGTTCTTTTGGGTTATAATTCCATTTAAAGTACTCTTTTTCTGCTATAATTTTGTTTAATGGGTCTAAATGATATATTGTTGCAGGCTTTAAGGCCTTCTGCTCTAGAAAATAACTATCCTCGTCCAAAAAAAAGCCAAGCGCAGAGAAAGTACAAATTGCTTTTAAGTCCAAGGTTTTTTGTTCACCTGAAAAAGTAACTCTGGAGGGTATGATAGGAATTTTTACTTCTTTCATTTATCGTGCTAATTTTGTGTATAATTCTTCATGCGCTTTGATGAACGAAGCATAAGAAAAATGACTCACTACATAATTGCGCAGAGTGCCTCCTTTTTCTTCTCGTTGCTCAGTGGTCCATCGCATTACTTCGTTTATACGTTCTGCTAAATCTGAACTATTACCCACCTCAAATAATAATTCTGGAAACTCTTTTAAAACAAAATTAATACCTGTAATATTAGATCCCAATACTGGAACTCCCATGCACATAGCTTCAACTAATGCCATGGGCATGCCTTCTTTTTTACTTGGAATAATATATAAATCCGCTTGTCCTAAAAAAGGCCTTACATCTTTATGTTTCCCTAATATAGAAATTTGTTTTTGCAAACCTAACTCTTTTATTATTTTACTTAATTCTGACGCGTATTCTGTCCGGTCATCTCCAACAATTTCTAAATAGACATCAGCGTTATTTAAAATCTTAATTGCATCAATCAATACTTCAATCCCTTTTACAGGTACTAAATTAGCTACAGTAATAATTTTAAAAACCGCAGTTTCCTTTTTTTGAAATAATTCTGGATTGTAATACTCCGTATCCAAACCTAAGGGTATGAGCTGCTGGCCTTTTTTAGTAGGAAAATAGCTTTTCATTTCTTCATTGATAGTAATGATAAAATCGCTTAAATAACTTCTTATTTTCCAATGTACATTGCCCCAGGTCATGGCTTTTTTAGTGTAAACAAATTTAGCTCCTCCTAATCGACTGGCTACAACTTCCGTCCAATCGCTGCTCCAATGCCACGAATGAACGATATCAATTTGATGCGTTTTGATAAACTTTATATTTTCACGAATTCTAAAAAGCAACGAGTAATACGGTTTAATGGGTTTAGTCAAGCTTCTAATATAAACAGGCAATCCCAAGTTCTTAACTTCTTGAAAAAAAGCCCCTTTAGTACTAGAACAAGCAATTGCAACATCAAATTGCTCCTTATCCAGTCCTTTCGCTAAATCAAACAATACTTTACCGCTTCCGGCGGTATCAAAGTTAGGAATGGTATATAAAATCTTAATCTTTCTATTCATAATCAATTCGTTACTAAAAGTATCTAACGTTTAAGATACCATTCTATATGCTTTTTAACTCCTGCTTCTAAAGTAGTACTAGGATTATAGTCCAAAATCTTTCTTGCTTTGTCAATAATCGCTTGCGTCCGCAACTGATCACCCGCTCTTTTATCAACTACTTTAATATTTATTTTTTTGCCTGTCAGTCGCTCCACACAATCAATACCTTGCTGCGTGGTCGATTCAATGGAAGTACCCAAATTAATGACTTGCGTGTCAACAGCGTCTTCTTTACCAACTACAGAAACAATGCCATCCACAATATCATCAATAAAAGTAAAACTCCTCAAATGTTGAGCGCTTCCTTCAAACAAAGTAAATTCCCTACCTGTAAACGCGGCGTGAATCAATTTCGGATACAGTTTGTCCGGACGTTCTCTAGGACCAAAAACAGAAAACAAACGCAACGAGCAGGCTTTAAAAGCTTTTTCTCGGGCATGAAATAAAACCAATTGTTCCGCCGTCAATTTACTGACCCCGTAATTAGAAGCGGGTTCAGGCACTTTCTCTTCCCCATAAAAGGCCTCTTTGCCGTAAATAGAAGAAGTCCCTATGTTGACGAACAACTTTAGGTTTTTATTTTTATGTATTACAAAATGCAACAACTGTTGGGTTGCAATGACATTGTTCTCAAAATATTCGTCAAATGTTACAGCGGAAGAAATACCAGGTTGCGCAGCAAAGTGAAAAATATAATCAAAATCGACGTCTAAATTTTCGTAAGTGGTAGCCTTTCTTAAGTCTGACTCAACTACAATTATACCTTTCGCTACCAGCTCCTGCACTGTATTCCTTTTAATTTGAACATCATAGTAAGGAGAGAAATTATCAATCCCAATTACCGTATGGCCTAGCGAATTTAAGCGTTCTGCTGTATGCGAGCCTATAAAACCAGCTATTCCTGTGATTAATATTTTCATTTATAAATAATGCTTTAATGTCCTAAAAAAGAATTAATTTTTAATAAGAGATAAATAATTTTTGTTCTAAAATTAAGGTCAGTAAAATTAATATGAGAAAGATATGGCTTTGTTTTATGCCACATCTTATTTTTGAACAATAGTTCAACAATCTTAACTGAATAATGGTGCTTTGCAATCAATAATTCATTACTATATTTATTATCAAAATAGGTATTCCAATTTTCAGTGTTTTTAATATATTCTTCATATCCCTTTATTCTTTTCAAATAGGACCCCTTATGTTGATTGGTTATTCCTCCTGAATGAATTCTATATACACCACTTACATCCTGAGTATAGCGACATTTACCAAACTGAGATAAAAGCATATACAATCGTCTATCACCTCCACTTCCTTGAAAATAAACCTCTGGAAATTCTTTGATTAAACCATTTCTAAAACAAACCGTCAGCGTTGAAATAGGGTTTTTTAACATTAAATATTTAGTGTCAAAATCAAAATCGCAATTTAATGCAATCTTAGGTTTATGTAAAGTATTAAAATTCTCCGATTCATATATTTTACTTGCAAGATTACCTACCAAAACATAATTAGTGTTATTTTCTAAAAAATTTACTTGTTTTTGCAATTTCAGTGGATCCGTCCAATAATCATCTCCTTCACACATGGCAATATATTTGCCCTGGGCCCGCGGAATGTTAAAAGTAAGTGTCATTTTTCTAATCCCACGGGACCATTGGTTTTCAACTTGTATTATAGGTTTTATAATATTTGGATACTTATCGTAATATTCCCTAATAATATCTGAGGTACCATCTGTTGAGGCATCATCATGAATTAGAATTTCAAAATCAAAATTACATTTTTGCATTAAAAAACCATCCAAGCATTCACGAATAAAATTAACATGGTTATAGGTTATACAAGAAATTGAAACTAAAGGAGCTAAACTCATCCTAATTTATCTTAATCGCTTTGGCGTATCTACAGCCTTAGCAGGATTACCAAAACATTTCGTTCCAGAGGGAACATCCTTAACAACATTAGAAGCCATACCAATCATGCAATCGTCTCCAATGGTTATTTTATTATTTGTGGTAGCATTGATTCCAATAAAGTTACGGTCTCCCATAATCAGATTAGCTACAATAGCCTGTGTAGCAACTAAATTGTAGTGCCCCACTCTGGCGTCATGCCCAATAGTTACTCCACTCATAATTGAATTGAATTCTCCGATGACTGCTTTAGGATTTACAACAGTATGGGCTAAGATAAGCGTTCCAATACCTATTGTGGCACTTCTAGCAATCATACAACTTGGATGTATAAAAGTGCAATAACGTTCCTTTGGTATCCCTAAACTATCTTTAAAATCAATTGTTTTTTGCATATCTTGAATATCGTACATCTGAAAAATAAATTTAACCTGATGGTCATCTCTATATTTTTCGTAGGCCTCATTTACTCTACACAAAACGGGAAATCCATTGATATCGGCTCCTACAACCTCTTCATCATAAGCAAATCCCAAACATTCAATGTCGACTTGGTGCTTGTGTTGCGCATCATAAATATAATCAGCGATAAGTGTAGCAGAACTTTTTCCTCCAATAATTACAATCTTTTCCATGAACAGATCTAGTTTTTAAAATGGTTCTTTCTTTTTTCTATCAATTCCACTCGTGCAATAATATCTTTGGATTTAGTAATCAAGGGGGGGCCTACAAATTTGCCTTCGATAATAGCCACACCTTTATTGATTTTCTTAGCCTCTTCATAAAGTCTCAAAAAATTAACGGAGTCTTGATATTCTTGTTCAGTTGGACTAAAAACTTCATTAGCCAATTCATTTTGCTTAGGGTGCAAAATCCACATACCGCCATAACCCAATACTTTACCTGTTTGTAAGTGGCGGTCTAAACCTCCTAAGTCGTGAACTTTGATATAAGCAGCGTCGATTGCTTCCAATCCGTGAGCACGAGCTACGATGGGTACCAATTGCCTAGGAAATGAAATACTTTGATTGGTCTCAAAATCACGAATACCTTGTATGTCCGAAACATAATCTTCCGAACCAAATCCTAAAGCAATAATTCGTTTCGAAGAAAGCGCTATTTCATTGATATTCACAATCGATAAAGCACTTTCTAATATCGGAATGATAGTAAATTTTCCTGCTTCTAATTTGCGGTCTTTCTCAATAGAGGTCAACAACTGATCTAGATACTGAACGTCCTCTTTCGTATTGGTTTTAGACAATAAAAAACCATCAATATTTCCTTGTGTTACCGTCAACACGTCCTGTAGAAAAAATTCTGTTTCAATTTCATTCAGTCGCACAAATTTTTGAAAACGATTAAACTCTTTCCCTTTACTTTTTTCAACAATAATGCCTCGAGCAAGCAATTTATTCGATTCCGGTTGTACACTATCCTCCAAATCAAAAATCAAAGCATCGGCAGTGCTTTTTACAGCAGACTCAATCAATTTCTCATTATGCCCAGGTACGAACATCATACTGCGCAACAGTTGTAAATTACTCTTCATGGTTTCTTTTTTTGATTAATATTTTTCTTCTAAAGCGAATAACATCTACATCGTGCTGATTGTACCCTGTAGTTTCAACATACACCACACCTCTGTCATTTTTCGATTTGGATGCGGTTTTACCCAAGATCTCTGTCTTGCTATAAATAGTATCATTAATAAAGGTAGGTTGCAAATGATCTATGCTTTCGTACAGTAAATTGGCAATAGCCTTACCACTGATGTCCATCACCGTTAAATGCACCGCCAAACAAAAAACCAAAGTGCCCGGAACTAGTACTTGACCGTGCTGATTGTCCTTGCAGTAGTCGATATTCGTGTGAACAGGATGATGATTCATCGTTAACATCGAAAATAAATTATTATCCGATTCAAAAATTGTTTTGGATTGACAATGGTGTAAGGTTGCTCCTACCACAAAGTCCTCAAAATAATTACCCATTTTATTTGCTTCCATATCTAGTTTTTTCAGTTAATAACGTTGTTGTATTTTATGCATCAAATGCTTAATTCTTATAATGTGGGGTTTTTCATACACCTTACCATCAATGGTGTGAACCTCTATATTTTCTTCAGGAATGTCTTTCACTTTTTCATAAACAGCAGTCAATTGCTCCATCTCACTTTCAGACATAAATGGAATATTTTTGAGCGCTGCAATCTGTTTCGGATGAATTAAAAACTTACCACTAGCCCCTATTTCAAATGCAAAAAGAGCTTCTTCATTAAAAGCGGCGAAATCAGTAAGATTCAAATCAACCCCATCCAAGTAAGAAGTTTTATAAGCTTTAGTAATCAAAATCAATTGTCTTTTATAAAAGGCTAGATGGGCTAAGGTATGCTTTATTCCTGTAATAGAACAAAAATCATGACTTCCAAATCCAACTGCATGTATTTGAGACGAGTAGGTATTTAAAATGGCTGGTAAATGAATAAAGCAAGTAGGGTTTTCAACTAATACAATCAATTGCAAGGAAATAGTAGGCACTAAAGCAACAACGCTCTGCACCTCTTCTAAACATGAAACTTTAGGAAGTACAATGCGTCCTTCATACTGAATTATAAGTTGGGACACCTGCTCCTTGGAATAGCAATCCTCTAAAAAAGGAATGCGTACAAAATGCTTTTTTTCAGGAGTTAAAGACAGAACCAAAGCAAGGGCTGCTTGCTTGTTTTGCAACGCCACTGCGTCTTCCAAATCTATTACGATAAAATCGGCCTCTAAAGTGGCTACCTTATCCAGATACTTTTGCTTATCGCCAGGTACAAAAAAATAAGAATCCAACATAATGCCTCTTTATTTGTAACTATTTATTATTTTACTTATATTTTCTAGGTCGATATGTTCTAACCCCACATACAAAGGCAAACACAAAACTCGACGAGCAACACTTTCCGAGACAGGCATAACTGCCCCTTGAACATACGGTACGGTATTAAGGGAAGGATTAAAATACCGTCTCGGATAAATAGCATTCGCTTTGAGTCGCTCTAAGGTGTCCAACAAATCTGCCTCTGTTCGAAAAAGAACAGGATAATAACTGTAGTTCCATTCGGTACCCGCTCGGAGTTTCATTTTTTCAATTTTCGTAAAATCAAGCAAAGCATCATACCCGTCCACTACTACTTTCCTTGCCGCTATAATAACATCCATCGACTCAAAAACAGCCAATCCCATAGCTGCATGCAGTTCGGAAATTTTACCATTAATACCCAAACCATGAAAGTCCAACGGTCCCTTATGTCCAAAATTGTGACTGTAATACATTTGCTGCTGCAACTGCGCGTCCTTGGCAAACATCGCCCCTCCTTCTCCCGTGTGGAATAATTTCGTGGCATGAAAACTACACGTACTCACATCCCCATAATTAAAAATGCTTTGCTCGTCGTGCCTAACTCCAAACGCGTGAGCCGCATCGTAAATCACGTACAAATTATGTTTTTTCGCAATGGCTTCAATTGCTTCCACCGCACAAGGGTTCCCGAACACATGTGTCGCTAAAATACAAGTAGTTTTATTGGTAATAGCGGCTTCTATTTTCGTTTCATCAATCGTCAAATATTCCGGATGAATATCCACAAAAACAGGCGTGCAATTTTCCCAAACAATAGCAGCCGTAGTCGCCACGTAACTAAAAGGCGTAGTGATAATTTCACCTCCTTTACCCAGTAATTTAAGCGCAATCTGCAGCGGAATCGTCCCGTTATTGGTAACCGTCATCCAATCCACATCCAAATACCCCTTCAGACGTTCCTCCAAAAGTTGCACTAGTTCGCCTCTATTCGTCAGCCATTGCTTGTCATACGCTTTTTGTACCCATTCGGTGTATAACTCAATCGGCGGTAAAAAACATTTCGTTATTGGTATCATTATATTCTTATCGTATTTCATAGCAAGAATCAAATACTATTGATTCTACGCATTATATTCTTTTCTGTATTTTCTATACTCTCCATTCTATCCTTCAAACTACAACCAATCGCAAGTATTAATACTCAATCTTAATATTCCCCCTATATCTCCTGCAACTCGACCATTCGTTTAAATCGTGACGAAGAGCTAACCAATTCTTCAAAATTTCCCTGAAAAGTAATTTGACCTTTGTCCATTAAATAAATAGTATCGGCATTTTTAATCGTTGCCAGACGATGAGCTATAATTATTACAGTATATTTACCTTTAAGACCCTCAATATTCTGCTGAATTTCACTTTCTGTCTCCGAATCTAAAGCAGATGTGGCTTCATCCAAAATTAAAATATCTACTTCTTTATACAATTCTCGTGCTATAGAAATACGTTGTCGCTGTCCACCACTCAAATTGACACCATTATTCCCTAACAAACTTGCTTCTTTTAGAGCGAGACCATGAATAAAGTCTGTAATAGAAGCCATTTCTACAGCTGCAGCAAAACGTGCTTTGTTTTTCGTTGTAGGCTCCGCCCAAAAAGTAATATTATTAAATACCGTATCATTAAAAATAGTTGCTTCCTGAGAGATATAACCTATTCTCTTCTGATACGTAAATTGATTATATTCATTTATATTAATCCCGTCAATAACGATGGAACCACTTTCCACATTCAATAATTTAATAATTGAATTTACCAAAGTAGTTTTTCCGCTTCCGCTTTCTCCCACAAAAGCTACAGTCTTATTTTTAGAAATACTGAGATTAATCTGGTTCAATATAGTTGTTTCTCCGTATTTAAAAACCACATCTTTGATTTCTATTGAATGGCGCAGTCCTCCAAAAACAAGCGAGCCTACTTGCTCTTTATACTTTCTTAATTCGGCTAGAAATCCTTGAATATTATCAATTGCGCCTTGATTGGCAAGTGCATTATTATAATTGTTCTGAACAGAAACTACTGCTGTCAAAGCACGGTAAAAAAACAACAAACTAATCATAATGGCAGAAATACGGGCATTAAAAAAAGTTATCTGTATAAAAATAACCAGTACTACAATACAAATAAGTAATGGCTCTCTAAAAGCCGTGACCTTGGAATTCAACATCCCCATCTGCAAGCTTTCATATTGTACATGATCAATAGATTTCTCTACTTTTTCACGATAATCTACTACCTTACCTGTAGCTTTCAAATATTTAAAGTTATTTACATACTGATTAAGTATGTTTGAGAAGGCATTCCCTACCTTCGAAATGTTTTTAGATTTTTCTTTGGTAAGCTTGTTGATACGACTGAAGATTAAATTTGACAAAAGCCCTCCTATACAAACCAACAGTGCAAACTGCCAATCCACCATAAATGAAAAAATCATATAGACTATAATCATAATAGCCCCCTGAATCATTGAAATATAGTTAACATAAGTATTTGACAAACGCCCTATTTCTCCTAAAAATATATTTTGAATTTTACCAATATCTGTTTTTACAAATTGGTTATAAGCAAAAACAGGAAACAAATCCACTATACTCATTCGAACCTGCTTTGTAAGTTGTTGCTGTGTCAAAATCTTATAAACACTTGACTTATAAACAACTAACCCCTTGACTAAAAATATAACCACTAAAAAAAACAGTGCTTTATTAACTGTTAATTCAACACCCGCACCATTTAATGCATTGGTAATAAAATTCAAATTACCCATATCTACAGCACCACCTCCATCAGCTAGTTGCAGCAAAGGAAGAAACATTGTAAGCCCTAGACTGTCTAAAAGCCCCACTAAAATACTCAATACAATTACTACGAAAATCTTCGACTTCAATATAGTGTAGAAGTACGCAAATGAAGCGAAATATTTTTTTATAAACTTTTTAAACGTCTGCATTAATTCTATAGTGATGAAAAATTAATTGGATTAAAATTAGTTTTGGCTCATGACCAATGTGACAAATACTAGTTTCAAGAAGTATAAATATACAAAGTTGAATCTCTTAACGAAGCCACAAATGTACTGATTTTTAACACTATTTAAGAAACTTTAAAGTCTTTATTTTTTTTAAATAGTACTTTGACTGCACAAATAGGTAGCCTTCGTAACTAAAAAAAAATTTCTTTTCAAAAACTCAAACGATAAACAATTCAATATCGAAATTTAAAAATAAATATCCATTCTAAAAGCTACGGTTTTTCCTTTATACTTTGAAATTTCAATGCAAAATTAGCAGAACAAGACGTACGTCCCTCCTTATTCACATGCAAATTATCATAAAACAAACTCTTGTCTTTAAGAAAATCAGAATGATTAATCACAAATTTCTGCCCACTTAAGTCCACTTTCGTTTTATACAACGGCGATTGGTACACAATCAATTGAATCCCTTTTTCCTTACAAAGCGCCTCTATCTTTTCAAAATAAGGATTTTTAATCACCGCAGTAACAACATTTGGAGCGGTTTCTTTCGGTACTCCTGTGCTAGGATAACTATAATTTCCTCGGTCGTCAAAACGATTCCGTTTTTTAGGTTGCACAATGGTCAATAAAGAAGGGTAAAACAACTCCGTATTGTAATAACTCACCCCTAAAATAGGTACATAAGCGCTGTACTTCAAAACAGGGAAACCTTTATAGGGAATACTTTGATAATAAGCATGGACTACATCCGTATATTGTTCTGAGAAGAAACGATAGTCATTATCACTCAAAACCGGTTCTTTGTTCGCTAAATCCCATGGGGTAACAGCCAAAACCAAATAGTCGGTGGTTTTATTTTGAGCATAAAAGTACTGCAACATTAAATAATGGGTATTTAATGCCGTATCGTCCATGCTGATATTTAAACCCGTTGTATTTATAGTGGAATCAATTTGTTTTGTATCCAAAGTGGTTAATCCCGTGCTCGAACCTAAAACCACATAATCAAAATGCTTTTCCTTAACCCCATTTTTTACGAACTGCGGTTTATACAATTGCGATTGTCCTAAAAAATACAACGACAACCAAGCAATTCCATTCGCTATGATTAGAATGATTGCCGTATAAACTATTATTTTAGTGATAAATTTTTTCATTAAAATTGAAAATAAATAAAATCCATTTGATTTTTAAAGGTACCCATCAAAAAGATAAGTAGCACCAGAATAACAGCCTTAAAGGTAGTGATTCTCGGCACTTCTCTTTTCTGAATGACCCACATTAATTCTTGAAGAACCAAAATCCCAATTCCTGCCATCGATAAAATAAAAATCATCAGATTGGCATTCGACTTGCAAAAGAGCTGCATACCAAAACTACCGAACTCCATCATCCGTCCCAAGTACTGAAACGCATCGGGTAAACTAGCAGCCCTAAAAAATACCCAACCGATACAAACCAACAAAAAGGTTAGTCCAATTTTAGCAAAATCCAACCAACCGTAGGATTTGGTCATCGTATTGTTTCGATTCAAACTAAAGACCAACAAGGGTAAAAACAACAACCCGTGAAAAAGACCCCAGAAAACGTACGTCCAGTTGGCACCGTGCCAAAAGCCACTCACTAAGAATATAATCAGTACATTTCTAATTTTAGCGAATTGCGTACCATGGGAACCTCCCAAAGGGATGTAAATATAATCGCGAAACCAAGTGGATAATGAAATGTGCCAACGCCTCCAAAATTCCGCAATATCTCGAGAAAAATAAGGAAACTTAAAATTAACCATCAAGTCAAAACCAAAAAGCTTCGATAGTCCTATGGCAATATCTGAATAACCCGAGAAGTCACAATAAATTTGAAACGCAAACAATAGCATTCCCGTAAACAATTCGCCAGACGAATACAGCTCCGGATTTTCGAAAATTTTATTGACAAAATAAGAAGCATTATCTGCAATAACCACTTTTTTAAACAAACCCCAAATAATCAGTTTTACACCCTCAACAGACTGACCGTAATCAAACCGCCGTTTACTGTAAAATTGAGGCAATAAATGCGTCGCCCGTTCAATAGGCCCCGCTACCAGTTGCGGAAAAAAGCACACAAAAGCAGAAAAAGCGATAAAATCGGTAGTTGGCTCTAGCTTCCTCTTGTAAACATCTATTGAGTAACTCAACGTTTGAAATGTATAAAAACTAATTCCTACCGGTAAAATGACATTCAATCCCGAAGCTGAAATGGGATTTCCAAAAAAGCTAAAAGCGGCAACAAAATTATCTAAAAAGAAGTTATAATACTTGAAAAAGCCTAAAAAACCAAGGTTGACCAAGATGCTGACCCACAATAAAATTTTACGTTTTGTTTCATTATGTTCCTTCAACAACAAGACTCCAATCGTATAATCTACTAGCGTACTAAAAAAAATCAACGACAAAAACCGCCAATCCCACCAGCCATAAAAAACATAACTGGCTAGCACAATTAAAAAATTCTGTAGCTTTAAGTTTTTATTGGTAACGAACCAGTAGAGTATAAAAACAAGCGGTAAAAAAACCGCAAAATCAATGGAGTTAAATAGCATGGCGTACCGTTGCGTTTTTTATTTTATAATTTTGTTAACAAATATCGGATATTTATTGAATCATTTGAAAACAAAAGCGGAATTACTTTTTATTTAAAACAGGAAGTAATAAAAAAGAAATACCGCCCAAGAAAATGGTCAAAACAGTTTGTGAAGTCCAAACCAACCACCCAAACGCAGTACCAACAGTTTCAGGAACATTGTATAATAAAAAAATCTGGGCTATCAAGAGCGGAAATGCCCCAAAACCACTATTAGTAAAACCAATAGCAAGACTTCCAATAACAAAGGCAGTTATAACAGCACCTAAACTAATCATACTGGTCTCTTTTAATGCAAAAACAGCTACATAAAACATCCAAACATAAGTAAACCATATAAATAAAGAATGAAATAGAAAAGCCCATTTTTTTTCCATTTTTACTATACTCATCATACCTTCCGTTAAGCCCGCTAATTTTCCTTTTACAAATAAAATAAATTTCCATTTAGAGTAAATCCACAATAAAAGAAAGATAATAAAACTCACAAAACCTATTGCAGCTAGAATAATCAATCGTTCAATAGGTATTTTTTCAAAAACAAAACGTTTCAAAACACTAAATTGCAAAACAAAAGCAGTAACAACAAATAGAAAAAACAAAATTAAATCTACAATACGTTCCGCTACAATGGTCCCGAAGGCTTTATCAAAAGGAATATTTTCATATTTCTTTACGATAACCGCCCGAGTAATTTCACCTGATCTAGGAATCGTTAGGTTCATAAAATACCCGGTGCTAACTGCCATAAAATTAGTGCTGAATTTTGAAGTATACCCCAAGTGTTCGAGGCTAAATTTCCATCGGTAGGCCCTCGATACAAATCCCAGTATCGAAATTAGAAGGGACAAATAAATATAAAAATAATCCGCATTTTTAAAATACCCTCTCATTTCCATCAATTGTTCTGAAGAAAATTGACGATATTGATAAATAATCAAAAAAATACCTAGAAAAAGGGGTAATAAAATGGAAATCCATTTAGTTATTTTATGTTTCACAAAAATGCAGTTTAAAAATATATTTTTTGTTTAGAAATTATAAATGAATAGAAAAAAGCTTATCGAAAAAATTAACCAAGCAGTATCACCTAAAAAGATACTTTATTAAATCAACATCTATTTCTAAAACTTCTAATTAGATAAGACAAAGGTAAATTAATTTAGTTAAATAAAAATAGAAGACTGTCAAGCCATCACTCAGAGCATATAAACTGATTTTAAAAAATACATTAAAAAGAATGCCGAAAAAAAAGGAAAAATGAATGTATTAATAAATATGAAACAGTTTTAAGCGAAATTTTATGTTTTATTGACAAATATCGGATTTTTATTGAATTGAAATGCAAAAATGTACAAAAATAGTTTAAAGAACGACAGTTTGAGCAATTGAAAGCTCAACAGGTACTTCTAATTAATCCATGCCGTTTCAAGCAAAACTGTAGACATACTAAATAGCGGTAATAATTAGCAATAACCACTTCATAAATTGCTCTCTCGTAGCTAGGATTGCTTCGTTCCTCGCAAGGACGAAATAATGAATGATTTTTGACATAAATGCCAGATTAAAGTACCAACCTTCAACAACTTTAAACTTTAAACTTTAAACTTTAAACATTTCCTCAAACACAAACTCCAACGTAATACGTATCGACTATACAGACCCCACATCACTTTCGTTTCTTAGCAAGAATCTAAAACAGATTAGCACTTCTCTATATAAATGACACCTCAAGTTAGCAAAAAAACCAAACTATAGTATTAGATTCCAGAATCTAACACTATACTTTTAGTTCCAAATCATTTTATTAGATACGTTTGCAGATTACTAGCAACTACTGCTACTGCAATTCTAATACAAATCGAACACAATGAAAAATCAAAAAGAACTACAACAAATAGTAGATATTTTTAAATTACTATTTGAAATTGCTACAGGAACACGAACCACGCAAGCACGTAAATTGGAAAACCAATCAGAACTAGAGAAAATTTATAATGAACTGATTGATTTTGATGAAAAATTACAAGTATTTATGAAAGCAAATAATTTATATGTGCCGAGTGTTGCTCATGAAAATTTAACGCAATTAATCTTTGTACTCAACAAGCAACAAGAGGTGGTAAATTTTAATCAAGAAGTACTCCTTTTACTCCATTACAATTCCGAAGAGTTAATCAACATTCAGTTTGAACAATTAATAGCATTAGAGTTTCGGGAAGTATGGAGGCAAATAGTGAAGAAAAGAAAACCACAACTGTGGACACCCAATTATGCCAAATTAACCTTTATAACAACAGAAGGCAAGCTCTTCCCGACCTATTGCTCTATTACCAATATGGCTCCAAACTATGAAATCATCGTAACATCGATTATTACTGAAAAAGAATCTACAGCAAAGCTTCATGAGCAATGGTTTGAACTAACCAACAAAGACATAATTCAGAAAAACTTCAGCATAAAATTGTACGACTACATTATGGAACGTTTAAACCAACAATTACCATCACTTCAAACCATAGCCAGAGAATTAGGTACGGAAGAGCACCTACTAAAAACAGGTTTTAAGAAATACTACAAAACAAGTGTTTACCAGCTTTACCAAGACGAAAGACTAAAAAGAGCAGAAGTACTCATCCAGCAGACCGCAATTCCGCTCAAAGAAATAGCCTATCTATGTGGTTTTAAATCTTATCTAAATTTCTATAAATCCTTTAAGAAAAAATACAAATACGCGCCAAGCGACCTATTGCGAAAGACGTAAAAATAAAAAACAAGGTCAGGGATAACGAAATGCCTGATTTGCATATTATTATAAATTTATTTTTTACAATTTTACAGTAGAAAATAAATGAGACATGAAAACCACTGCAAAATTTAACACAACCGTCATAGCTATTATCAGCTATTTATTTGTCTTTCTGTTTATCTATGCAGCAATAAGCAAGCTATTAGATTACAATGATTTCAGTATCAAAATAGGACAATCGCCCTTATTAAGTCCTTTTGCAGGATATGTGGCAATTGGAGTTCCTGTAATAGAACTGATTATTGCTGTAGGCTTGCTTATACCAAATTGGAGAATCATTTCCCTTTTTGCAGCCCTATGTCTGATGACGGCTTTTACAGTGTACATCTTCATCATTCTAAACTTCAGTTCTTTTGTTCCTTGTTCCTGTGGAGGAATCTTAGAAAAACTAGGTTGGACCGAACATCTTATTTTTAATCTAGTATTTGTAGTCCTTGCAATTATTGGCTTGATTTTGAGCGAAAACCACGCCAGCGACTGGATCAGCAGCAAAAAACCATTGCCTTTTACAGTTACGGTTATTTCAGGCATTACCATAAGTGCGTTATCGATAATATCCCTTTTCTTGATTTCAGAACACATCATGCACAAACGAAATAACTTTGTACGACGTTTTCCAACGCATGCAGAACCGGAATACAAAAAGCTAGACTTAGGTCTTAATTCCTATTACTTTGCAGGAAACGACGATAAAACAATATACCTCGGCAACTATAAAGCACCCGCTTACGTAGCCATTGTCGATACCAGTTTAAAAACAAAAGACAGCTTAAGAATTCAACCCGACCAACCCAACCTACCATTCAAAGATATAAAATTAAGCGTCGTTCCTCCCCATTTTTTTATAACAGATGGTACAATTCCAGCAATATTTAAAGGGAATACTTCAGATTGGAAAGCCACAAGACAAACAGGCCAAATTCCTTATTTTACAGCACTTGCAGCTATGGACAGCCTAAGCATTGCTCTGCGACTAACAAGCCTCAAAAAAATGCGGCATACCTTAGCAGTGTACAACCTCGAAAAACAAAAACTGCTTGTGCAAAACACAACACTTCTTAAAAAACAAATAGACGGAATTTTTGATGCAGACGGCATGTTACTATACAACCAGCAGAACCAACAACTACACTACATTTTCTATTACAGAAATCAATTTATAACATCTAATAGAAATTTAAAACTAGTTAGTGAAGGAAAAACAATAGATACGGTAGCAATAGCTAAAATAAAAGTGTCCAAAATGACCAATGGCGGCAAAGAAATAGCTACTCCCCCACTAGTTATTAATAAAACAACTAGTGTGTACAAAAACCTGCTTTTTATAAAATCAGACCGCATAGGAAAATTTGAAGACAAAAACATGATTAATGAAGCATCAATTATCGACGTGTATAATTTAAACAACAACACCTATGTAGGAAGCCAATACATTTACGATATCGAAAAAGCTAAACTTAGAAATTTCAAAATAATTCAAAATAAATTATATGGATTATACGGAAGCTACTTAGCAGTAGTTACTATAAGCGATAAAATTACAGAAGCATACCAAAAAGAATGAATGATACAATCAGAAATTATACCCGGCCGGTATCAGGGGAAGACTGAAAACCTGTAAAAAAGAGTAAGTCGTAATTATAATTTTTAAGATTATGAAAAAATTAATTGTACCAGCAGTTGTAATCGTAATGGCGGTTACAAGTGCATTTTCAACTGGAGATACCTCCAAAAAATTGGCAGTAGTACCAGGATTCGTTAAACATAATGTACCAGGTACCAACTGTGAACAAGAAGACGATTGCTCGGATATTGACACGGGAACTTTGTGTTACATCAATCAAGATTCAGCTCAAACACAATTATGGATTATGAATACGAACGGAGAGTGTTTGAAAAAAGGATATCGACCTGAGTAACTAATTTTTAAAAAAAATGCAGTCCCAAGGGACTGCATTTGCATTTATAGCCAGCTAGGTTTGGCACTGTTTTTCAAATAATAGTCCAACCAGTCCTCTATTTTTTGTGTAAGATCCACAGCTTCCTTCATGCCTGACATATCGTGTTCCACATCAGGGTAAACCAACATGGTATGCTCCTTTTTTAACCTGCGAAGGGCCAAGTAAAATTCAAAACTTTGCGTATAATCCACTTGTCCATCTTGCAGCCCTGTCCACGATAGCAAAGGAGTAGTAACGTTAGCAGCATAATAGAGTGCAGAGTTTTTCAAATAACGTTCCCAGTTTTCAAAAGGTGAAACCATCATCCTTGCCTGCCCTCGTTCTATTTTATAAAAATTGGGTATCTGATAGTTCGGAGTAACCGACAGATGAGAACTTATAAAATCGGTAGTAGCCGCTCCCGCAACGGCACATTTGAAAAGCGTACTTTGCGTAATGATAAAATCAGTTTGAGTACCCCCAAAGGAGTGCCCAATAAGCCCTACATTTCTAGAATCAATCGAAGTATTTTCCAATGCTTTTCTCACAGCCGCTGTTACACAATCCACAGCAGAAAAACCAATGGCTCCCACAGTGTATGTAATATCGGGAAGCAACACAAAATAACCTTTGGCAGTCAAATTAGTAGTATTAAAACCATCACTATTATTCAAAGTAGGTAGCGTGTATTTATGCAACAAATGGGATTGTTTTTGGTAGATATGAACTACCATTGGATACAATTTACCAGACACATAACCCGCAGGATAGTATAAAATACCTTGTAAAGGAATGCCATCGCTGTTTTGATAGTCTAAAAGCTCCGATTTAGTCCACTTGAAACGCTCTTGGTGCTTATTACTTTTGTGCATCACTTGCGCCTCGGAAGTACCTTTGCGAACCATCAAGGTAGGGGGTTGCGACACATCTTCTTCGCTCCAAACAAAAGTACCATTTTCAGATTGTGCAATTCCACTCAATGCTTTTGGTACATAACATATAGTCTGTAGTCTATTGCCAGGACGCCATACCGCAAACCCATTATAATCGTTAGAAACACTGCGACTTCTAAGTAACAGTGTAGCATCCAAATCAAAAGTACCTACCGTTGTTATTCGACCGTCATTAGTTTTCGTCTGACCCTTATTTTTTTGAGCCAAAATTCGATACTTAATACCCTCTTCACGACCACGAGTCAAACGTTCGGAACTACTTCCATCGGGCTTGATTCTCCAAATGTCAAATTCATCATACAAAAGGATGTACGAATCATTTACACTCCACCCCGGATTTCCATAACTGTTTTCACCTTCCTCTGTGAGACTCTCACTACTAAATGATACAGCTATATTTTTCGTTACAACTGTCGTAAGTCCCGTGTCAACGAAATAGACCTTCCATTGCCCTTTTTCAAGATATGATACGTACTTACCAGTGGGCGAAATGAATGCATTTGTTGAACCACCTATTATTTCTTTTGCCAATAGTCTTCGTTGACCCGTTGCAAGAGTAGTAATATACATTTCAGTATCTTGAGTAAATTTGTCGGCTGCACTTAGCGTTAGCGGATTATAAACCAATGCAACTGTAGAATTACCTCCACTACCACCCACAGGAAACGCAGTATCAGTAATTTCCATAAAACGTTGATTTTTGGGTTCCCACATCGCACATCTCGAATTTTGAGTATAGCCCTCTGTTGCAATAAAGGAAGGATAAATTTCTGGCGCATTGGCATTCCAAACTTGCACACCATTGGGTGGTCGCACAACATTGAGTTCAGGTTTTTGTCGGATTTTAAAGAAAACCCGATTACCATCTGCCGATAAGTTTAGTTCAGCCCGCACATAAAAATGCATAGAGGGAGGAAATCCCGCAAAGGAAGAGTCAAAAGTGTGTAATTCTCGGCGACCAAGATGGTAATAATGAATTGTTGAATCAGATCCAAGTGTATCATAAAAAGCAACCGCGGTACTCTCTGAATTCCATGCAATTAACGAAAAAAGTCCTTTTTCAATAGGTTGTTTAAGGAGTTCCGTAACTACAAATCCTTTGGTGGAAACAAGACTAAAAGTGGTCAAACTAAGCTTACGTTGTAAGACACCAACATAATTTTCGTCAGGACTTACCTTATATTCAGAGAGTTGCAATGCCCTAAACATTTCTTTGCCTTCATAATCGAAGAGAATTAGTGCTTTTTCATTTTCAATTTGCTGCGCAGTTGCAATAAAGGCGTCATACACATTAAACTGCTGAACACCTTTTAATACTTTGACTTTACCCGTTTTAAGCGAGACAATATGCAGTAATCCATCTGGTGTCCCACAAACATAATAATCCTTTTTAAAAAATCCAGAAAGAACCTTTGAAAAAGACAAAACCTTTTTGCTCTTCCTGTTTTGTACAAACAAGGTATCTGTTTCCGAATAATAATGACGGTAACTCACCCAATCCCCATCGTCGGAAATAGCCTCCAGTTGCAAATTATGCCAAAGGTTATAATCAGCTTGCGTCAAATTACGCTTTGCCGAATCCTGAGCACTACAAAAGTCCGTAGTAGCAACATTTATTATAAAGGCGAAGAGTAGACAAAACCGTCCATAAATAGACCAAGTTAGATAATTCGATTGTTTCATTAGTAACCTTGGTTTTGTGAACCTAAGTTCGGATTTAAATTAAGTTCTGTTTGTGGCAAAGGCAAGTATTGTTCCGTAGCACTCCAATCGCCTTTATACTCCAAGGCAGTATCTAATGCACCAAAACGTTTCAAGTCCATAAAACGATGACCAAACTCGGTAAACAATTCCACTTGACGCTCGTGCAAGATGGCTTGTAATAGTGCGGGGGCAGTAACTGCAGTGGTATTGGCAAGTCCTGCTCTACTTCTTACTTTATTCAAATCTTCAATTGCACCTATCAACTCCCCTTGTCGTGCCCGTGCTTCCGCCCGAATCAAATATTGCTCTGCCATTCGTAAAACGACCGTACATTCTGTTTGGGGTGTATCTCCTCCTGCTTTCTTATATTTATAAGCATGATAGAAAGTCAAATCCTCTTTAATTCGTGCACGTGTCCATTTCGACTTACGTTGGTCACCAGATTCAAAAGCAACCATTTGTTGACTAGTCAACGCAACGGAATTGGGTGGTGCCGCATTAAAAATAAAAGTACTTCCATCATCGGTGTTTCTTGTAGAAGTCCGTGCCCCATACTGCCAGATGGTAGTAGTACTTCCTTTCAAGAACACATTGTTCAGTTCTTCGTCCCAAACGTAAAGTTCCGTATTGTTGAGAACTGCAGAAGCGCTATTGGATGCTTCTGCCCACTTACCCGCATACAAATAAGTACGGGCTAAAAGTGCATGAGCTACATACGAATTCGGTAAAACACGGTTGGGATTCGTATATTCAGTAGGCAACAGTGCAGCAGCTGATTCGAGGTCTGCAATAATCTTATCGTACACCTCCGCTTCGGGCAGCCGTTTGACCGTTTTATTGATTGTGTAATCCGTCACGGTAACATAAGGAACTGCACCGTACAACTGAACTAAATAAAGATGCACCAAGGCTCGGGCAAATATAGCTTGCCCAATAAGCCGTTCTTTATCAACTGCTAATAATTTATCAGACTTATCGACGCCTTCGATAACTGCGTTAGCTGCGTAAATTTGACTGTAGGCATTGTTCCACCATGTCCCAACAGTGGCGTGTGTTGACATCAAAGTATTGTTATAAAAGTTAGCCGAAGCCTGTGTAGTATTTCCATACCAAGTCAGTTCATCGGCATAAAGCCCCATCTCTTTGCTGAGACCTGTTGTTTTACCCGTTAGCATACCATTGTCACGAATTTGCGCATAAATGTTCGCCACTGCGGCAGTTGCAGTAGTCAAGTCCTCAAAAACCGCAACCGTACTAAGTTCCATAATAGGCATTGGGGTTTCAGTAAAGTCATCACAACTTTTAAGTGAAGGTGCAAGACCCACTAAAGCACATATGAAAATCAAGCGGTAGCTTTTAAATGCTTGCTCTTTAAAAAAACGAAAAGGGATTAATGTTTTCATAATAAAGTAGTTTTTAATTAAAATTGAAATTGAACCCCTGCAGTAACAACCCGCAAAGGAGGCAGATAGCCTATGCCTGCAAACTCAGGGTCAGCTCCCTTATAAGGAGTAAAAGTCAACAGGTTTTGACCCTCAAGGCTAAGTTTGCAATATACATTGCGCATCCATTGCTCAGGTAAAGTATAATACAAAGCAACATTCTTTAAACGGAGAAAGGAAGTGTCGGTAATACCTCCATCACTAGCACCAAATCGACCACTAGCGTTAACAGCCTCTCCGTTCAACCCCGAAGTGTAAACTTGCGTAGGTCCTGTATCGCCTGGGGCCTGCCAGTGATCAAGGACAAGACTACTTTTGTTTCCACTACTTCCAGGAATACCAAAGACGCGAGGAAGGTTATAATTCTGTTGTTTTACGAATTGAAACAAAAAATCCAACTGCCAGTTTTTATAAACCAGCTGGTTGTGAATGCCTCCGTAATAAGACGGATTCAAATCCCTAACGGTCTTTTTATCCTCCAAATTAGTAAGCACACCGTCGCCATTCACATCTTCAAAAGTATAAAGTCCTGTATCTGGATCTAGACCCGTATAATGAAAAAGTTTTACAATGTTCAAAGGAGCACCAATAATATAAGTGTTTTTGTAAGTCGAACTTTCCAAGTTCGGAAACGACAGCAACTTGTTTTTAGACTGGGATAAATTAAAGGAAGTAGTCCAACGAAAGTTTTCATTTTTAAAATTTACTGTCTCCAAAGTCAGTTCAATGCCTTTGTTTTCCACTTCTGCATTGAGGTTAGACTGAATTTGAGTAAAACCAGTCGTGCCCGGTAATGGCACACCTACCAACTGATTGGAAGAACGGTTGCGGTACCATGCAGCCGTTAGAAAAATACGGTCGTTTAAAAAGCCTGTTTCCAGTGCCATCTCTAATTTTGTATTGCTCTCCCAACCAAAGTCAGGGTTGAACAATCGAGAGGGTTGTAAGCCCGTAACTTCATCATAGTTAGCACCAGAAGAAGTATAACTATTCAAATATTGGTAATTACCAATTTGGTCATTTCCCGTTGTACCATAACTCCCACGAAGCTTCCCAAAACTCAGTAACTTGCTGTTGGCAAATAATTTTTCTTTTGAAAATAACCAGGCACCACCAATAGCTCCAAACCAGCCAAATCTTTTATCCGCTCCAAAACGGCTCGACCCATCTCTACGTCCCGTAAAATTCAGAATATACTTCTCTAGCAAATTAAAATTAGCCCGACCAAAAAACGACTGGTACTTGTACTCCGAATTATCAAAACGCGAAAGCGTAAGACGCGAAGCAGCAGCGGGATTGTAAATCAAGCTGTTGCTAGAAAAACCACTAGCATCAACAGTCAAGCTTTCATTGTGCTGCTGTTGAAACGTGCCACCAATTAGAACGTCAACTCTTAAAGCATGAAAAATAGCTTTCCAGTTCAACTGCGGCTCTACATTCCATGATTCCCTACCCGAATCCGTATAGGTGATTCGTGAGAAAGCACTTCCCGCTTCTTCTTTTGGGTTATACATAGTGGAGGGGTACGTACTACTCTCATGATGCGTCAAATGGGTATAGCCAAAACTCGTTTTAAACTCTAAATTTTTAAAAAGACTATAGGACAATGTGCTATTGGCAACCAAGTCGTGCGTCTTAGAGGTGGAAAGTCCTCTCAGCAAAGCAAGGGGATTCTCAAAGGTGCCGTCTTCCCAATTCAAATTGCCTTCTGCATCATATAGGGCGGGTGCATTGGGAGCCAACCTACTGCCTTCCAAAGTAATATCGGTAGAGGGTTGGTCGTTTTTTTGCAGATTATAACCTCCCGTAAAAGCCATTTTAAAACGCTGGTTTTTTGAGGTGTGGTTAAAGCTTGGACGCACACTAATGCGCGAATAACCAAAATTACCTGGCAAAACCGTACCCTCGCTACCATACGTCCCCGATACCATAAACTGGGTTTGTTCCGAACCTCCCGAAACCGATACGTTCGCATTAGTAATCGTAGAGGTACCACCCACCAATTCCTTTTGCCAGTCGGTGTACCTACTTTGATCCCATGTACCATTAATATCATAAGCCGTAGCGGGATATTCTGTAATACCATCATTGGCATAGCCTTCCGCTCGCATGGCTAGATACTGCTCGGTATTCATAAGCTTCATAAAATGAGCAACACTCCCAAATCCTGAGGCCATTGAAGCGGTAAATTGGGTTTTACCTGCTTTTCCTCGTTTAGTTGTTATCAGCACCACCCCATTCGCACCACGAGAACCATAAATAGCGGTAGCATCAGCATCTTTCAAAACTTCTAAACTTTCTATATCAGAGGGATTGATACTACTCAAAGGATTATTTGGTACTGAAAAGGAGGCCATCGAGTCCCCATTTCCAATAGCATCACTTGAAAAAGGCACACCATCAATGATGTACAACGGAGTATTTCCGTCACGTCGAACACTATTCTGCCCTCGGATTTGAATATTAAATCCCGTTCCCGCTGTTCCCGACTGTTGCGTAATATGCACACCTGCCATCCTACCTTGCATCGTAGCTAATACATTCGATACGGGTTGCGTTTCAATATCTTTAGCCGTAATCTTAGCAATACTTCCCGTTCTTTCTTTGTCCTTGACTTTATAATAACCCGCATTGACCAGCACCTCATCCAGTGCGGTTTCGTCGGGTTGTAATACAATTGTATACTTGGTTTGCGAGCCTACAAGTACTTCTTGCGTCACATAACCTATAAAAGAAAACACTAGCTTGTCTTCTGGAACGGCATTAATTGCAAACGCCCCATTGGCATCACTGGTAGTACCTACCGACTTATTTTTAACTTGTACATTCACACCCGGCAAGACGCCCTGTGCATCGCTCACCGTTCCTGTTACAGTAACGTTTTGAGCAGAACCCGTTGCCACCCAGAACAGTAACAACATTTGCAGTAGAGCAAACGGGACATACCCCGCCCTGGCTCTGAAAAGTAGATTTATTTTCATACTTTTGAAAAGATTTTAAATGAAACTTCGGTTTTGTTTTTCTCTCGGTCCTCTATAACAGTTGTCCAGACAGTTAGAGGGCCTTTTTTTTCTTAAGGTGCTAAGTTTTTCTTGCCACGAAGGCACTAAGGCACTAAGTTTTTTATTCAGTAGTACTTTTGAGTACTAAAGTGTTGGGGTTGGTTCTTTTGTTTATGTCATAGGCATTCTTGTTTTTGTTATCCGGAATTCATTTCAGGATCTCTTTTCTATATTCTATGTTCTTTTTTCAATACATTATACAATATACAATCCTCTCCCTTTGGGGGCTAGGGGGCTTTAAAGAAAACTGCCTTTACCTGTTTGCACAAACTCAGGCAGCTTCCAGCTAACTAAACCAAACTAAACCTATCTTTGTCATCCCACGCTTTTGTCATCCTGAATTTATTTCGGGATCTCTATTTGTCATTCCGTAGGAATCTCTTTTGTCAACCTTAAAGTATATTTTGTCATACTGAATTTATTTCAGGATCTCATAACGCATACAATTCGTATATTACCAAATACCAATGTTGCTCAAACAGACAACCGATAACAGATAACGGATAACCGACATCTGATAACGGACAACGGTTCAAATTGCGAAACGAATAAAAAAGAAAGCAGTGCTAAGAATTTAAGGAGAGTTGCCTTTGAATAAAAAAAGCGTGGAACTCAACTTACTGTATCAGAGGTACTGGTATACCGGGTACACGAATAAGAGAGCCCACGCCTAGGGACGTGAGCATCATACTTATCATCTCGTGTACTTAAAATTACCAGTTTTCTGATACGAGTTTCAAAGCGAACGCTTCAAATATTTTATATGAAGAATCGCAAAATTACATTAATTGATGTAATCGAAATACAAATGTACTAATTATTTCTTTTTGTTATAAGTTCTTATAACAAATATTTTAAAAAAAATCACGCCTTTTGTGTTAAAGGCTTATAAATGGAGGATCACAACGAAAAAATATTAATTGATTTTGGAAAGCACGTCAAAAAACTTAGAAAGGATGCTGGCTTAAGTCAGGATCATGTTGTAGCTAATAGTAACCGTCTTATTAAAGCAACAGTTAGTGATGTTGAAAATGGAAAACGCAATTTATCTTTTACAACTTTAATTGATCTTGCAAAGGGGATGAATAAACATCCTAGAGAATTATTAGATTTCGAATTAGATTTAGACAAAGAATTATAATAGTAAAGCTGCTTGAGCCTTTATCACCTTTTAGTCTTAATAATTAGTATAAATATCAAGAAAAAATTTATACATGAAAAATAGAATATTATGTCACTATATAAAGATTGGGGTTACACTTCAAATCCTTTTAGGCCAACACCCATTGAACCTACGATAAGAGGAATTGAATTATTAGTAGGAAGAGAAAAGGAAAAAAAGAAATTAAAAAATAGGCTAAAGAATGATTCTGGGATAATTACAATCGAGGGTGAAAATGGCATAGGTAAAACAAGTGTTATTAATGGTAGCATATTTGAACTCTATGAAGAAAGTCTGCTTTCAAAAGACGACCAGGCTCTATACTTACCTTGCAATCAAATATTTCAAATTTCTCCAACGAAAAATTTAGGCGATTTTATTGATGAATTTTACTTTACTATAGCGCAGACAATAATCGATAAAAAGAAAGAAATAAAAGAAAATGGTTATAAAAATTTAAAAACAGATAATTTAAATAAATGGCTTAATTCTACTATAGTAACGAATATCGAGGCACAAATTGCAGGTTTTGGCGGGACTTATAATCAGACTCCGAATGAGTCTAATGGATTTATGAAAAGTGGGTTCAAAAAACAAATTAAATCTCTTCTTTCAAACATTTTTCCAAATTCAGAATCTGGAGGTATAATTTGTGTAATTGATAATTTAGAACTTCTTGAAACTTCAGACGATGCAAAGAGAATTCTCGAATATTTAAGAGACGAACTATTAAATATGCCAGAAATAAAATGGTTTTTTTCCGGTTCACATAATATATTTCGCACTTTTATTAGCACTCCTAGATTGTCGGGTTTTATAAACAATCCTATAAAGATTTCGCATATACATAGCATTAACGTTCCTTCAATTTTAAATTCAAGGATTAACTCATATCAAAATCACGTTGACAACAAGCCGTACTGTCCTATTTTAGACACCGATTTTATAAAACTTTTCGAATCGTTGAATGGTAATTTAAGAGAAGTTTTCAAAAGACTTTCTGCTTTTTATTTACATATATATGAGTTGGATAAAGAAGAACCATATTCACAGGAGAATAAAAATATAGCATTTGAAGAATGGTTTGAGGAGGATAAAAATTTAGAGTTTGATGCTATAAAAAATGTTCTAAAAGATAGTGAAATTAAATTACTTAAAATACTTTCTTTGCGAGAAACCGAGTTAATTACGAATACAGATTATAAAAATATTAATTTAGAGAGTATTTCTGCCTTGAGAACTGCAATATCAAATCTTGAAAAATATGGATTAATATTTATTCCGATTCTCGAAAATGAATTTATAGAACAGAATAAATATACAGAAATGAATGATTTATTAAAAAATGTTTTTCTTTCTCCAAAATCTCATTATATTAAACATTTAATTTGCGAATGAAAATTAAATTTGGTAGACGAAACCTATTTAATTGTAGGTTATTTAAGCTTTTAAGTAGAATTAACCCCGCCCTTTCTCGTCCTCGTTTGCCTTATTCTCTGGTACGATTGCGCATATTATATAATTATGACATAAAAAACAAAAGGTAGAGTTTCCAGCGCGGTTAAGTAAAGTAGTATTTTGATGAAAATGCTGTTTTTTCTCAAATCAGTTTTTACCATAAATAGAGCTATATAAGATAAAAAACTATGTCAGAAAAGTTACAAAGCAATTAACAGTATCATCCCGCTCTTCAATGGACTTTAACTCGAAGCACACAAAACCGATACTTTCCCACACCTATAATTCCTCCCAACTAAAACCACTATCACTCGTTCTCCAAAACTCAGAACCTCCATAGTTTTATCATTGTCCCTACCCGCATTTCGATCTTTCAATCCAAACGCATTCCAAGAACTTAAGGTTGTTGCAGCTCGATAGATTTTTCATAGTACTGGAATCAAATATTTTTCCACCTATTTACCTTTTCTTGATTAAAAATTATTTTAATGTATTAGATTTGTAAAATAAATTGCTTGTAGATTTTGAAAAAACATCTTAAAATACTTCTAAATCAATTAGACCTAGTTGAGAATGATGCTGTTTACTTCCGGAAGGAAGAGGACGGAGCTGTTTTTAATGGCTTTTCGTCTGATATTTTTAAAAAGTTACAAGACATACAACCCGATGCTTACTATGTTTTTAACAAGCAGCCTTTTGTTTTATTTTTTGATTTAACTACTGCTACTGACTTACAAAAGGAAAATGAAATTCATAAGAAGGTTTGGTCTTTTGATCATGCTCCAATCATTTTTGTTATCAAAGATGCTGATGTAAAAGTATATAATGCCTTACACTTTGAGAAACACAAAGGGTTAGAAGAAATTATCCTCTCTAAAGAGGAAAGAAATAAGAGGTTTTCATTTTGGAATTTACAAAGTGGTGCCGCTTTTGAGTGGTTTTATGAAAAACATAAAAAGACGGTACTTAAGAAGAGGGTCAACCAACAGCTTTTTGAAAATATAAAACAAACTATTTTACTTTTAAAAGAGGTTTATAACTTAGAGGAAAGTCTGGCTAAAATACTGGTTTTGAGATTGATTTTTATTCGCTATCTTATCGATAGGAAAATAAAAATTGATGTTTCATTTATTGAAGGACATGAAGAAAATGTTATTTCAAGAAGAAGGTCTTTAAGTGAGTTAATTGCAAATCCAAAACGTTTAGTTGCCTTTTTTGCTTATTTAAACACACGATTTAATGGGGTTCTTTTTAAGGACTCTAACATTGAATTGAGTGTTGAGCAGTCCAACATTTTATCGAAACTTTTTAGTCCTGATGGCGTTGAGGTAGAAGACAAAATAAACTTGTTTTCTGATTTTGATTTTCAGTTTGAAATTTTTGATTTTGGGATTATCCCCGTGGAATTGATTAGTGGTATTTATGAGACGCTTTTAGATGAAGAAACCAAAAATGCAACTTCTGCTGTATATACTCCCCCTTTTTTAGTAGATTATATTTTAACTGAAACAGTTGACACCTATTTTGAAGAAAATAAATCAACCAGTGCGTGTAAAATTTTTGATCCTGCCATGGGCTCTGGTATTTTCTTAGTTCAAGGACTAAGGAGAATGATTGAGAGGGAAAAAGAACTTAACCCTAATGATGATAATCAAACTTTTGGAGAAAAAATTAAAGAAATTGCTGAACAAAATCTTTTTGGGATTGATATTAACGAAGAGGCTATAAATGTAGCTTGTTTTTCTATATATGTAGCCTTATTAGATTACCAAGAACCGGGGAATATTGATGTTTATAAATTTCCGAATTTAAAAGATAATAATTTTTTTAAAACCAACTTTTTTGTTAGAGATATTAAAGAAAATGATTTAGAAACAAAAAAGCTTGAAATCAGTACCTATTCAAAAAATTTAGAATTAATAAAATCAAAAAAACCTGATTTTATTGTTGGAAATCCACCTTGGAAAAGAGATAAGTCAGATTATCACATTGCATGGTTGAATGAAAACAATGTTTACTTAAAAAAGGAACAGGGAGAAAAAGAGATTGCTTTGTCCTATTTGATGCGTGCTAATGATTTTATGACCAAAGATACAATTTGTTCTTTAATTGTTACAAGCACAATATTTTATAACGTATCAGATACTATTCGATATGTTAAAAGTAATTTTTTTAAAAATAATTCAATTCAATCAGTTCTAGATTTATCACCAGTGAGAAAATTAGTATTTGATGGTGAAAAGCGTATTCCTAGAAAAGACAAAAATAAAAATTTGATTTTAGACAAGAATGGAAATGTTTTGTATAAAAATCAAAAAATTATAAGTCCAGCATTAAATATTCAGTTTAAACAGTTTGATAAAGAATATTCAGACAACTATCCAATTCATTTTAAATCTATAAAGCAAAGTAAATTTTTTAATAAATTCACTAAAACACTTGTCATAGAAAAATTTGATTATAAAAAAATTCTTCAAAAGCATTTTGTTGAAAATCACTGGATGTTTAAAGTAGCATTGTATGGAAATACTTTAGACCACGTTTTATTAAAAAGATTACAACAAAATAAAAATAAAGTGCTTGATCTATTTGACAAGAGTGAAATTTTTAAAGGAGCTGGTATTAAATCGAATAAAGGGAAGGATTTTGCAGATTTTTTAATTGGTTTACCATTAATTGAAAATAGTAGTGTGGATTTTATAACTTCAAATATCAATGAAAATAACTTAATCTTAAAAGCTTCCGACGTCCATTATGAAAGTGGAAGAATTAAAGAGTTGTTTTTTGGAAGTAAAATTTTAATAAAGGAACAAGCAAAAGATGAGAGTAAATTAGTTATTTCATATCTAGAAGAAAATTGTGTATATAAGAATGGTATTTGGGGTATTTGTTCTAAAAATAAAGCTCTTATAAAACAAATGTTTTTATATTTGTTGTCAGATCTTTACACGTACTATATTTATTTGATTTCAGGTTCTTGGGGAACATCAACAAGACCGCAAATTAGGTTCGACGATGAATATCTTTCTTTTCCATTCATTCAAGCAAATGAAACCCAAAAAAATAATCTTGCTTTTCTAGTTGAAGAATTATTAAATCCCTACAAAGAATTTTACAAGGAGTATCCAGATAGTATTTATCCACGAGAACCGAATGCATTAATATTAGATAAAATCAATTCAGTAATTGAAGAAATATACCAAATTACGGGTTATGAAAAAGATTTGATTGATTATGTTTTGAATGTTTCCCGTTACCAATTTCAAGAAAGCAAACAACATTTAGTTTCCAAATTTAATACGGATGACCATCGAAACAAGAAATTTGTATTAGAAAGATATGTTGAAGTTTATCTTCAGGAGTTTGAAAGAATATACGACACTGAATTTATTCAAGTTGAAATTTATAGTTTAGACTTTTTCATTGCGATGAATTTTGTTTTCTTAGACGAAAAGCCTTCTGAGAAAATTATCTATTCAGAGAAGAAAGACGAGAAACAAGTATTAGAAAGTTTAGCCAATACATTGAGCATTTCGCAAATTACAAATGCAAAAGATGCAGAACATAATTTATTTATTCAAAAGGACATAAAAGGATTTGAAAAGAATTCTTTTTATATCATTAAACCCGATGAATATAAATGTTGGCACAGAGCTATGGCTTGGTATGATGTAGCTGAATTTAAAGAGGCCATAGAGGAATCAGAATTGAACAATTTAAACAGCAATTTTGATGGGTTCTAATGTTGCAACATTTGTTCAGGCAAGAAGTAATTCGGTAACGCAGCAAAGGATTAGGCAAATTCTTTCCTACGTAATGGAATGTCATTCTATATTTTTAGTAGATGGAATCACTTACTCTAAAAGTGGAATTGCTTCTATGGGTACAGTTATGTTTGAAGATCATTTAAAATTTGAATTTAAAGAAAATTATTTAGTTAAAAACAAATCGCTTTTGAAGGGGAAGATTTCTGATTTAGAAGAAATCAATTTTGCTTGCGAAACCCAGCAAAGATATATGGATGCTGTAGATGGTAAAATCAAACCTGATAAAATTGATATTTACATTAATAAATTAGGTTTAAAAAATATTTTTGCAAAGGAAGAAGATGAAAACATTTATTTTGCTATTGAATGTAAAAGAATTCAAATTCTATCCGATTCAAAAGACTACGTTTTAGATATCCAAAATAAGTTTGTAAACAGGACTCATATCAACACGAGACTTCCTTTCGAGGGGCAAATTGCATTTATTGAAAATGACAAATTAGATCATATTATTGTTTCGGATAAAATAAATTCAATTTTAAAAACAACCTTATCTATTGAGACAGATTTATTTTTAACCCCTGATAAACTTCATAAGAAAATGGGTGGAACTTATATGTCATCACATAAGAGAAATCATGGCAAACATCCTTTTTCCGTTTACCATTTAATGTTTGATTACAGGAAGGTTGTTTTAAATTAGATTTTTTATTCATCTTGCAATCCCCGCTCTCCGAAGTCTCACGCTCTGCGAACGTCTCCGACTTCGCAGCAACTAAATTTCCAGAACAACACCTGCTCTGCGAAGTCTAAAGCCCCGCTCTACTAAGTTTACTGTAAAAATACGACAGCTCTGCGAATGTCTCCGACTGCGCAGCATTTAGATTTAAAAATCAGGGACTGCATCCACCCACCACTACCATTCGAAAAGAACTTCGACGGAATCCATCCTTTCATGTGGCATGAAATGTTTTATAGATGTACTGTGTATTTTTTTCGCTCGAAATACAATTGGGTATCTGTAAAAATGCAGTTTATTGTGCCTAATTCTTGAAAAACTAATTTCCAATATTCATTGGTTTGCTTGGTCAACCCATTGCGAACTGCGGGTTTTATCAATTTATTTGGGATGTCTGGAACGCTTGGGTTTCGGGTTTGAAGAAATATGGCGAGGTTCCAATAGGCATAGTCTTTTATGATTTTAGCATTGGATTGCAGATAAGTACTCCATTGACTATTCCGATGAAAGTGAACACCGCTCTGCGAATGTCTCCGACTTCGCAGCACTTATTTCTTAAAAGCAGGGATTGCATCAAAACCCCCACCTTTAGGGCACTAAATACAATTCGATAGAGTAATCCTTTAGTTTGGTATTAGATGATGCTTTATAGTTGTATTGTCAGGTTTACCCGCTCTCCGAAGTCTGAAGCTCTGAACGTCTTCGACTTCGCAGCATTTATTTCTAAAAAGCAGTGATTGCAGCAAAACCGCTATTCTAGGGCGCAAAATACGATTCAATAGATTCAATCGCTAACATATAAGGATTCGTTGGGCTTGAAAAGCCAACAATGAAGTGGCTGTTGGAAGGAACCGATTACAACCGTTAATACTTATGGAGTTATCGATAAGTTGTTGAGATGTATTAAAAGGAGGATTCAGGATTCTGTTTTTTGGCAAAAAATCGATTATTTATGAGGCTGAGGGTAGTTTTTATACCACTTTCATTATAATATTGAGTACAATAAGTCATAATTAAAATATAGTTTTCAACAGATTGTTTATAATTTTATTTGTTGTACTTTTGCATTGTGGAAAAAATGTCTTACATAAAATTATCTGACAACCAAATAGATAAAGTTGGAAATGCAATTATTTATCTTTCCGGAAAAATTGGTGAATTGTCCAAAACCAAAGCCTTAAAACTAATTTATATTTTAGATGAGTTATCAATTAAGAAAAGCGGAATACCTTTTTTTAATCTGAAATATAAGGTTTGGAAATTCGGTCCTGTTTCGGAAGAAATATTCGTTGACTTATCGTCAGAAATATCGCTATTTAAAAATTACTTAGAAAGAACTTCGATAGGAGGTGTTACAGTAATTAAACCAATTGTTGCTTTTAATGATGATGAGTTTTCTGATAATGATATTGATTTATTAGATTTTGTGGCTGAAAAATTTGGTGATAAAAGTGCTAAAGATTTAATTTACTACACACATCGTAAAAATTCACCTTGGTATAATACCGCCAAAGATAATTCTGTTTTAGATTTATTAGAACAAGAATTAATCAATAATACTGAGTTATTAATTGATATGGGGTCTTTAATAAATCACGATGAAAGAAAAAAAGTTGTTTATATGGATTTTCTAGAAGCAAATTAAAATGTTTGAAGAAGGAACGATAATATACTTTGACCCCTTTTATTTTAAAAATGGAAATACAGCGAAACCAAAGTATTTTGTTGTTTTAAAAAATCACGCTGATCAAAATATTTTAGCATCTCTTCCTACACGAACAGATTCAATTCCCCAAAAAGAAGAAATTGAAAATGGATGTATTGAGCTTCCTTCCATAAACCTAAATTGCTTTGTAATCTCTGATGCTATAGTTGTAACAGATTGTGGAAAAAAATTTGATTTTAAAACCCATATTTATGGACATCAAATTGATGTTTATGAAATTGAATCATTAAAAGAGATTTACCCTATTGAAGATACTGATTATAAAATATGGGGTAAAATGAAAGCTGACATTTTCTTTTCATTAATTGATTGCTTAAAAAACTCTAAATCTGTAAAACGAAAATATCAGAAATTATTATAAATTAAAAAATACTATCAACAGATAAAAGACTTTTTGGATTAGCCGCACGAATGCAAAATGAAAATAGTGTCAGATACTTGCTGGAGGATAGGATGAAGCCGATTACATGCTGTCAATATTTATGGAGGTATCGTAAAGGTTTTTTGAATGAATTTCAAGAGGATTTAGTGTCCTCTTTTTTTGTGGAGTAAAATCAAGTGTTTATCTAAAAAAAAATACAATAACAAATCAATACGTTGCTCTTTTGAAAATAGATACTGTTTTTTCATAGTAATGAGCTAAGTATTATTTTTGTTTGTCATTGTATTAAATAACTAATAATTTGTTGTGGATAATTAGCAATCCGCTCTCCGAAGTCTACAGGAAAAACACACACCTGCTCTTCTAAGTTTACAGGAAAAATATCCCTCTCGTCCTCGTTTATCCCTTTTTTCTGGTCCTATAAATACATTAATAAAAATTTTACGAAAAGAAGAAATGACATTATCTCAATTCTTTATTGAATGTGAAAAAGACAATAACTAATTAAAAAAAAAGATGCTTAGGCATCTTTTTTTATTCAAAGTAAAAGTATTTAGACCATTGCTCAATCAAATTCAGTATCGCATATCACAATATGAAATATATTTACCATTTGTTTTTTACCATTTGGAAAAAAAATAGTGGGTGAATAATAATTTACAAACAATATATATTAATGTATTAAGTGTCTGATTTACTGTTAAATATATTTTAAAACACATTGATAATAAATTCTTAACTATAAAAAGTGGGTGAATAAGTGGGTGAAAAAATAGATTAAAAACAATAAATTTTAAACCGAAGTGGTGTTTTGTATCGTTTTTGTGAGTTTTAAACTCACAATTAGCATATAAAAGGTAACTTACAATAAAAGAAACAACTTATTATTATATTTTGTATCATTGTAGTGAGTTTTATCCTCTCATATCAACTATGAAACATAAAAACACTTCAACGCAGTCAAATGAAAATTCTTTCCCACTTTAACAGTAGGAATAATGTTTGTTTTGAATATAGAGAGGCACTGAAAGTATTCCCCTCTCGTCCTCGTTTATCCCTTTTTTCTGGTTCTTGATTGCATCGAGTACCTACTTATGTTATAAAAGCAAATGGCAGCGTTTGCAACGCGACTAATTAAACTTGCTGGCATAGCGCTCAAGCCTAGAAATAATTGAGTTGTCGCAAGTCGCGCACAACATGTCTGACTCGTAATATCCTGACTGCATAAAAGTCATCTTTCGAATATCACTAGTACTGATATTTGCCATGCGTCCTTTTCCGACGAAAAGTCCTTTGTACATAAAATTGGGAATGATGTGTGCCTTTTTCAGAAGAGCTAGGTCTTGGAGGCATAACTTGCACTGCATTTGGTGAAATTTTAATTTGTAGCTAACCTGAGCCTATTAAACTTTTACCAAATTTTCTACCGCAACTCTAGTTGCAATTGGAGTATAGATGTCGGTGGAATTTTCAGACGTTTCTATAGAAACGATAAGCGAGTACCGCAGCCTGCTGTCATGCTTGTTCTATTCTACATTGGGAAAACTAGCGTATTATATATCCAGTGGAAGAATTTAAATAAGTGCCTAGCCGAAGTAAAGTTTAAAGCAGTCAGGTATGCACTTCGCGAACTTAAAATTTTGGGATGTATGCATTATGTCAAATAAATTCGAGCTTGAATTCGCAAAACATAACCGGTGTCTTCAAGAAACTTTTGCATTCGCCCCATCTGACTTTCCTTAAAATTTGGATGTTCGCCATTTGCTATGTAAGCCTTTTTTTCTACAAATTCTTCAGCAAGATTTGTCTTTTCAAAATGACCGATGGTGGTACGCAATTGTTCGTCTGCATCTCATACCCACTCAGCACCTTGTGTTCCTCGCTCTTTCAATTCTACAAAAATGATGGTATCATTATAGGATATAAAGCCTTCGCAGCGTTTATCCAGTTTGCCATTTGGCTTTCTAACATCGATACAATTGTCAACAGCAGTAAATGTACAATTGTAATCATAATCATTAATCACCACGGCAATCCAATTTGCCCCATTGGCTTCGTCAATGTAAGCTGGGTTTCTGGCAGGTGGAGGGTCATCGCAGAGTCCAAATTTTTTCCTGCTAGAGTACGTTTGACATCCTGTATTTAAAAAATTTATACTCATAACTTCTGCTGGATTTCCAATAACCTTGCAAAAAGCTCGTTGGTTTCGCCAAGTCGTTCATTAAGCTTGTTGTCGTCTGAGGGCATCCCATGATAGTTTTCGAGCCGCGAAATGGTTCCTTCTTCCTCATACATTTCATATATCACAAGATCATTTCCATTTAATACTGAATTGATGGGCACAATTTGATTCACTTTTTGCAACATATCAGTTTGATTGTTATGTAGCCTTTGAACCAATGACGATGCTTTCACTGCCAAGGTGAGGTAATTTAAAAGATAAGGACTGTGCGTAGTTATGATTAATTTATTATTATTTTGGTTACTAAATTTAAGCAAGGTGTTCAGAACTTCACGCTGCGAGGTTGGAAACAAATTTTGTTCCGGTTCCTCAACAATATTCACAAATGCAGAGTAACTGCGCTGCGCTGAAAGCAACTGCATCTGTGCCCTCTTAATTTCTTCAGAAAGCGTAGGGTCGTTCATAATATCCTGAACCTGTAGAAATAATTTCCGTTCTTCTTCTAAACTCAAATGTTTGGTAGAATGGTCACGCGTTTTATATAGTGAACTTGCAAGGTAGGCGGTAACCATATATAGAGGCACAAACGACTGAAAGCCGCTAGATGCCTCACTCAAATTTACAGTATAGTCATTTCCTTTAATTTTAACGTTGCTAGTAAACTTCTCGTATTCCAATGTTGCGCCATTGATAGGTAAATCAACCCAACCATCAAGTGAGCCAAGATCATCTAGAGCATCAAAATATTCATCTGCAAAAGTATAAAGAGTGCTTGGTAGTCCTTTCAAATTTCTTACATTTCTAACGGAACCCACCAGATTACGTTCAGATGGCACGTACATGATTTTTGGAAAGGAGTATGCATTTATTGGATTTTTTTCTACAAAAACATAGGTACTAGTTGCACTAAAACGAAGGGTAACTGCTTTCCCTTCATAATCTATTTTAGTATTAGGTTTAAAATAGGAGCCTATATTTTGATAAGAACAATGCATTTTAAATGCTTCACTTGTCAAAGCTTCTCCATTAAAATCACCACGTACCAAAGCTTTTTCAATCCAGGTTAACGTAGATATAAGCTTGGCAATGGTACTTTTTCCTGATCCTTGATTTCCAATAAAAACAGTGACTTTCTTAATTTCAAGCCAACCATCATTTTCTAGAAAACCTCCTTTTATTGGTCCGAAATTTTTTACTCTTATCTTACTCATAAATGCATTTAATAGAGCTCAAATTTACATAAAATTATCTTCTTATCTACACTATAATTCTAGGTGTCGAGAAAATATTCCGATGCACTTGCCCCGCTAACGCACGAATCCTTTAATGTGGATTAAAGTTAAATAAAAGTAGTATTATTTATGCTCTATATTGCGATATGCATTGTGCAATACTTCAAAGTTCAGTCCGAGGTTACTAATATATTTATTAAAAAAACCCGCTCTGCGAAGTCTACTGCTCTGCGAATGTCTCAGACTGCATTCCCTGCTCTATGAAGTCTGACGCTCTATGAAGTCTGACGCTCTGCGAATGTCTCCGACTTCGCAGCATTTAATTCTTAAAAGCACAGATTAGATTAAAAGACATTCATAGAAGAAAGCTAATTTTACTATATTTGATAAAAAAGTAAATGGAGCAAGGATATACCATTAGAAACCAAACCTTACCACATTTCATCACTATAACGGTTGTAGACTGGATAGATGTATTTTCCAGAAAAGTATACCGCGACGAAGTAATCAGTAGTCTGGATTATTGCATTAAAAATAAAAACATGAACCTATACGGTTACGTAATTATGAGTAATCCTATACACATGATTGTGCAGTCTCAAGAAGGTAAATTATCAGACTTGATTCGTGATTTTAAAAAGTTTACAGCTAGAGTTATCTTAAACAAAATTCAAACCGAACCAGAAAGCAGAAAAGAATGGATGTTGGAGCGATTTGCATTAGCTACTGAAAGTCATTCGAGAAACAAAACATACCAATTCTGGAAATATGGGAATCATCCAGAAGAAATTTACACCAATAAATTTATGTGGTCAAAGCTTGATTACATACATCTTAACCCCATTCGTGCCGGTTTAGTCCAAAAAGCTTCACACTATATGTATTCAAGTGCTTCAAACTATGTCAATGATACTGGCTTACTACCTATCACAAAAGCAGACAATCCAATTGTAGCTGTTTTAAATTTGAATAACATGCAGCGTTACGATCAGTATTAATCGGAAATTAAGACGCTGCGAAGTCGGAGACATTCGCAGAGCAAAACTTGATAAATAAATTTCGGAAAATCTTGGATAATCGCTAGTCTCGAAGCATCACGATTGCAGTCAAAAGAGTCAACTTTCCATCTGGTATTCGTTTGCAACGAGTACCTACTTTTTTTAAACACCGACACAAAGCGTTTGCAACGTGACTAAAATTAAAGTTTCAGAATGGCGCTACACTTACAGCGCAAAATAACTTACTACCTGCTTGCTGCCAACACCCCCGCTCTCCGAAGTCTGACGCTCTGCGAACGTCCCTGCTATACGAAGTTTACCGCTCGGCGAATGGCTCTACGAAGTCTGTAAGAAAAAAACTGCTATCAACTACACATTGTGTAGTTGATAGCAGTTTAAAATATTTGCAAAATATTTTGCGCCATTTACTTGATAAGATAAGTATTATTATAAATATTTTGCATGAATTTTCAATAAAAAAATATGCAATTAAAATGATATTTACTACCTTTGCCTCATGAATAAGTTACAAGAACTAAAAAAACACCTAAAACGAGGTAAAGTGTACCGCAGGGCAGATTTGTCAAAGTGGTCCACTTCCGTTGACCGTCATCTGGATGAACTGGTTAAAGAAGGTACACTACAAAAGCTTGCTCAAGGGCTGTACTTTTACCCAGAGGTAACAGTATTTGGAGAAGCACCACCCGAAGAAGAAGTATTGGTGCGTTCCTTTCTAAAAGATTCTCGTTTTTTACTCACTTCATTCAATGCTTACAATACACTTGGCGTTGGAACTACGCAATTATACAATCAGAAAACCGTTTACAATCATAAACGCCATGGCGATTTCAACCTCGGCGGAAAAACATTTTCATTCAGAGTAAAACCACATTTTCCAAACAAAGTAACCCAAGAATTCCTATTAGTTGATTTATTAAATAACCTGGACCAACTAGCAGAAGACCCAAATGAAGTGGTTTCCAAAGTACGCTCTAGAGCAAAAACAATGGATCCAAAAAAACTAAAAAAGTCATTACAAGAATACGGAACTATAAAAGCAAAAAAACTACTAGAGCCAATAATCACAACCTGAAATGTCCGATTACTTACACAACCATAAAGATTTTGCTGCACTGCTTCGTATTGTAGGTAACGAATTGAATATTGAACCCATTCTGGTTGAAAAAGACTATTGGATCATGCATGTTTTGTATGGATTAAAACAACTAAACTTCAGTTTTGAACTCAAAGGCGGTACTTCTCTTTCTAAAGGTTACAACATTATCAACCGTTTTTCCGAAGATATTGATATACATATAAAGCCTCCACCGGAATTTGATATTAATGAAAATCCAAAGAATACTAAGCCTAAAAATGTGGAATCTCGAAAGAAATTCTATGATTGGCTTGCAGATACCATAAAAATAAACGGTATCATTGAGGTAAAAAGAGATACCGAATTTGATGATGAAGCATACTACCGCAGCGGTGGCATCCGATTGTATTACCAAACATTCACAGAAGAAAAAGAAGGAATAAAAGAAGGAATACTTTTGGAAGCTGGATTTGATAAAGTTACTCCAAACAATACTAAAACAATTTCTTCATGGGCTTACGATAAAGCAGTAAAGCAAGGAGTTGCTGTAATAGACAATCGAGCAGTCGATATAGCCTGTTATCATCCGGGTTATACTTTTGTCGAAAAATTACAAACCGTAGCCACCAAATTCAGACAAGAACAAGATACAAAAGTAGAACGTCAAAACTTAATGCGCCAATATTATGATATCTATAGTCTATTAGGCAATGATGAAGTCAAAAAATTTATTGGAACAACAGCATATTTTGAGCACAAAATAGAACGCTTTCCAAAAGTAGATTTTGATATTCAAATCGCCGAAAACGAAGCGTTTCTATTACATGATGAAGGTATCAGAAGTCGTTTCGTTCAAAGATACAAAGCTACAGCAACTTTATATTATAAGGGTCAACCTGATTTTGAAGAAGTGCTTACAGAAATTAGCAAATGGGTTGAAAAACTATGAAGAAAAAATAATGCGGTAATTATCCCCCGCTCTTCGCAGTCTACAGGAAAAACACCGCCTAAACCACACAACCTACAACCTACAACCCATAACCCATTACCCAAAACTCACAACCCAAAACCCACAACCTCTTCAAAAAAAAAACATTGCAATTCGGTAATTTAACAGTGTGATTTTAAAACCAGTGTTATCAAGTTTAAAATTTATAACTATACAATTTGCATCAAATGAGGCGCTATGATAGTTTTGTCACGAAATTATGCACTACCTGTCTAATTAATGCGGACCCAACATGAGAACATATGCACAAGAACTCATTACAGATTTGAATCACAAACTGGAAGAAATCCATTCAACAGCAACCGAACCTATGGAATATTCGGAAAATGCGATAATCCACATCGTTTCCATCTTGGAAAAATTGAAAAACTTCTTCCTCCAGTACAAGTTCGAAAATAAAAAAGAGGAAATACAGTTCTTTCGGGAAATCAAACCACAATTTGCCAGCAAACTAATCTACTACAATGAAATTTACAATATAGAAGCCAAGAAACCCTTTGGCGCTGCTAAAGTTCAGCGCAAATACTACAATAATGAATTAGCTAAATTGAACGTCTTTTTTGATGAAAATAGCCAGTTCTATGAGTACTTCCGAACAGGAAACCGTTGCTTTGACAAAAAGTATTTTAGAAGAGGTAAATTCGATATCAAGTTAAACAGGGACAGCTGCTACTTTCAAACCGACCACAGCTTCTCTACCTCACACGATTTTAAAGTGGCTAAAATCCTGGCAAATGAGCAACTGAAAACGTACATTCAAGACAGGCGGGCAGCACTACATAAGCACTTAAAAAAACGGAGCGCAGGCAGGGATAAAAATGCACTACAATGGACCGCTTCCAAAGTAGCTTTAACCGAATTAATCTATGCACTCCACTCCGAAGGCGTCTTCAACAACGGGGCATCCGACCTGAAAGACATTACAGCATTTTTCGAATCCACATTCGATGTCGATTTAGGACAATTTCACCGCACCTTTCTGGACATTCGAAGCCGAACTTCGGAAAGAACAAAGTTCTTAAACGGCCTTCGTGATAAATTAATCACGAGAATGGATGCTACCGATCAATAAAAAAAGGCCGCATAATGCGACCTTTTAATGAAAGTGGTAAAAAATTCCCCTACTGATTCTCTGCGATTGCAGCTGCTAGGGCCAGTGTAACGGCTTCCGCAGGACTAGAGGCCGCGCCTTCAAGACTGCCATAAATCCCACAAATCAAGAACTCCCACGCAGGATCCGTATTCTTTTTAGGGCGCTTCTTTTTGGCAGCAGCACTATAGCGTGCTACGGAGCTGCTAATAAGCAGTACTTTCTGATCAAATGCATTGAACCGTAAGTCGCCCAATACGGTCGCTTCATAGTGATATACAAAGCTATAAATGGAAGGGTAATCAGCGCTGGAAGCACAGAGCGAGAGATACTCCAGTACAAACGCATTAAAACTTGAAGCAGCCGCTTCTGAAAGGCCACTACCATCCAGAACCGTAGTCAAACAACTGTCCTTTGAGGTAACAAAATAACGTACCCGTTCCGGCAGTGGAGCCTGATAAACCCTGGGCTTGATAGCAGTAAACCCAGCCGATTCTTCCGAAACACGCTCCACAGCAAGGACAAGTGCATCTAATGCAAGCGAATCGCGAACCCCTACAAAATAGGCTTGATGGAGTTCTAAAAACAATTGACCACAATAATCGTACGGATTATTGCTATTAGAAAGAGAGTCCGTCAGACTGCGCTGCCCTAAAGTTACAGCTTCAGGCAGAGGGTGGGTACTTTCAAATTTTGCCGTTTCCACTTCGCAAGAAGCACAAAAAAACACAAGAAGGAGACATAATAATAAATTTTTCATTTTTTTAATTTTTAAATGTTACTGATTTGTTGATCAGTTCATTTAACCCGGGGTACTTTGAACAGTTTTTTTTGTTTGCTCCTAACAAACTTTTGAATTCGAGAACAAAGCTATGGGAGTCAGGTAGTTCATGCAAACAAAGTATTTCTCAATTTTAAAATGAAGTGCTGAATTTTAAAATTGATAACTATTGTACCTAGAAAAAGCGTCCAAAGTAACCCAACCAATGCAGTTCAACTAACAATTTTTCTTCTGCAAACCGCAATTGCCATTAATTACTTATTTTTATATAATTAAATCCTGCTAATTAATATTCTAATTAATTTAATTTACAATAGCCCCATGCTAACAAATCAAATTACAATACTATTCCTTGTCGGATGCAGCCTCCACTTAGCTGCCGAACCGCATCCTTCCTTCAACACTAAAGACACTTTAAGTACAAAAAGTTGGGAATACCTAAACCAGGCCGTCCAGCAAAATAATGCGGACAGCTTGAAGTCCCGTATCTATTTAGAGGGGTGGTTAAAAAAAGCAAAGCAGAAAAAAAACTACTACCAAATGGCTCAAGCATATAGAATCATGAGCTACAGGTCAAACAGGGAGCAACGGCTGCACTACGCAGACAGCATGCTGACCTGTGCGATGCAAACCTCCGATAACGTGCTCATTGGAAATGCCTATTTAACTAAAGGAATAGTGCATTACAACAACAGGGAACTGCGGAAAGCGTTAGACAATTATTTAAAGGCAGATAAATACGTTGCAAAAACAGACGATTTAGATGCAAAACACATGATCAAATACACGCTAGCAATAACCAAATACCAAATTGGGTTTTACGACGAAGCAATCGCTCTATTTAACGAGTGTTTAAACTACTACAGCGAAGAAAACGACAGGGCATACCTCAATACCCTTCACGCACTGGCGCTTTGCAACACCAATCTGGATATGCAAATAAAAGATGGAGTTTAAGTTAAGCGACATTTTTATAATTATTTGATTGATTGTTAAATTCCTTTATTGTCATGTATTTCAAAGCTGAATGTCTTCTTTTTTGATTGTACCAGAGTTCAATGTATTCAAAAACTTGAAGTTTCATTTGTTCTTTTGAAATGAGCTTATTGCCGTAGATTAATTCCGTTTTTAAAGATTTAAAAAAGCTCTCTGCCACTGCATTATCCCAACAATTTCCTGTTCTACTCATGCTTCGAGTTACTTTATATGAGTCTAAAACATTTGCAAATTTGTTGTTAGCATATTGGACACCTCGATCAGAATGAAAAATTAATCCATTTTGCACATTTCTGTTTCTAATTGCCATTTTCCATGATGCTAGAGTTGTTTCATTTGTACTCATTCCATCACTTAAGCTCCAGCCGATAATTTTTCTGTCATACAAATCCATTACCGTTGTTAAATACAAAAATCCTTCTTTAGTGTGAATATATGTAATGTCTGAAACCCATGCTTTTGATGGCTGAGAAACCAAAAATTGTCTGTTTAACACATTCTCAACAAGTAAATAATTATGTTTAGAATCAGTGGTAATCTTAAATTTTTTACTCAACTTACTTTTCAAACCAAGTTCTCTCATATATTTTGCAACTGTAATTCTTGAAATCTGAAACCCTAAAATATTTAATTCCATTGTTATTCGTGGACTACCATAGCGCTGTTTGGATTCAAAATAAAGGGATGTAATTTTTTCTTTTAAAACATTCATTTTCTGAAGTCGCTTAGAAATGGCAGCGATTTTCCACCGGTAATAGCCACTTTGGCTGACTTTTAAAACTTTACACATTTTTTCAATCGGAAATATTTTTGCATGATTTTTAATAAAATCAAATATCATCGACCGCTCTTGGAAAAAATGCCCACTGCTTTTTTTAATATATCTCGTTCTAATTCAGCTTCTTTCAACTTTGCCTCTAATTCGCTAATTAGTTTTTGTTCTGATGTTTGTTTTAAAATTCCATTACCAGGAAAGCTACCAGCACCAAACTTATCGTAATCCTTACGCCACTTATAAAGCATACTAACACGAATACCTAATTCTCTGGCTAATTCAGTTATGTTGGAACGTTCATTGCTTAGTTCTACAGCTTTTATTTTAAACGCTGCGTCATAAATTTTTCTCTCTTTTGTCATAAGTTAAAATTAAGGTTTTTTCTCTTAACTTAAACTCCCAGCTAAATTAGTACATCCACTATGCTATATTGGAGATTATCACGAAAAATTTACTCAGTTGGACAGTGCTTTTAAGTATTACTCTAAATCGGAAAAGCTATACCGAACGGCTAATGACAGTCTAGGAATTGGGAGATTGATTTTATATAAGGCTGGCATTTTATATGATGCTGGCATTTACACTGAAAGTGAAGTGCAGACAGCCAATGCAATGTATTATCTAAAAAAAGATGATAACCAAAGACTCCTTTACGAATCGTACAATTTAATGGGGCTTAATCTCAGTGAATTAGGAAACTATGAAAAAGCATTGCCCTATTTCAATTTAGCAAGGGAACAACTGGATGCAATGGAAAAAAATAATTATCCCGAAGATAAATTAATCAAATCTAGGGCATCCATTTATAATAATATAGGCAATCTATTCGAAAAAAAAGCTGATTTTACTTCCGCTATCGATTATTACACAAAAGGTTTGGCTTCGCATAAAATTAAAGAAAACCAACCTACGCTTTACGCCATGTTACTTGATAATCTCGCCAATGCTAAAATGAAATCTGGTGCACTAAAAGACGTGGAACGTTTACTTTTGGAATCTGCAAAAATTAGAGATAGTTTACAGATAAAATCAGGTATTGTAACCGGAGTAATTCATTTGGGAGAGTATTATATCGCAGCTAAGGATACGGTTAAAGGGTTGAATTTGCTAACGGATGGGTATAAAAAAGCAAGAGAAATCGAAAGCACGTATGATGTGAAAAATGCATTAAAATTACTTAGTTTAAACGACAAAGAAAAGCGTGACTATTATGGAAAACTATATATTAGCATAACGGATAGTTTGCAAAATATTGAGCGGAATACCCGAAATAAGTTTGCACGTATTGCTTACGAAACGGATCAAGTCGAAGAGAAAAATGAGACGCTCATTAAAAAATATACCTCAACCGTTCTCGTGTTCAGTGGTGCGCTTTTACTAGTATCGGTTATTTTTATTATATATCGACTTAAATCTCGAAACAGAGAACTGCACTATATAAAAAATCAGCAAGAGAGTAATGAAAAAATATACCAACTGATTTTGGAACAACAGTATGAAAATCAATCGGCCCGACTTGAAGAGCGAAACCGCATAGCGTTGGAGCTGCATGATGGAATAGTAAACCGTGTTTTTGCCACTCGTTTTAATTTATCGCTGTTGCAATTGGGTGCGAGCGACCAAAAAGAGCAGTTGGTGCAAGAATTACTTTTGGTGGAAAAAGAAATTAGAAAAGTATCGCATGATTTGCAGCAAAATGCAGCATTTGAAGATACGAGTTTTCAAAAAGCTTTGGAGTCGTTGGTATTGAATCAGACCAATGCGCATCATACCATGTTTGACTGTAGCATTGATAACTACATAGACTGGACGGCAGTGCCAAGCGCGCACAAGGTACACATTTATCGCATAGGTCAAGAGGCGCTGCACAACGTGAATAAATATGCACAAGCAACCAAATGCTCTGTTTTCGTACTCAAAAAAGGATCCAAAATTTCAGTTCAAATAACAGATAATGGTATTGGATTTGAAACAGAAAAGAAGAATCAAGGTATCGGGCTAAAAAACATACAGCAAAGAGTAAAAAGCATTAATGGTACACTTACCATTACCTCAAATTCTAGTGGTACCACCATTGAAATACTATTCTAAAATGACGCTATTTCCTTCCCTATTCAAGCTGAACGTTATTGTTTAAGTATTTTAAAAGTGTCCAAATTAGTGCCTCCATGGCATAATCGCACAATCCTTCCACCCTCCCAGCAAATAGCTAAGCTCCCATTCCCAAAACCTCACAACCCACAACTCAACCCTCACAACTGACAACTGACAACTCAATGCCAATCCTTTTTTACCATTTACTAACCATTTGATAAAGCTAAAACCTTGTAATAAGTCAACAGAAAAGTATAATTTTAAACCAGCATAAAAAAGTAATTTTGACCTGCGAGCAAGCGTGTTACACAAGCAATTAGGGAAATAGCAAACCCCTTTTTTTTTAAAATAAGGAATGCTTGCATCAAATAAAAATAACAAAAGGCTTCAACAGTCGGCCCACTTTAATAAATAACAAACTACATGGATTTTTTAGAAACACTAGGAATTGTCGCACTCTTGTTACTCTTCTTTACATTCAAAAACAACGGTAGAGGGCTTATGGAACGATAAGTCAGCCTCCCTAGCGGGACGTTAACAGTGCGCACTACCTCATTTTGTTTTTCAATCGTTCAAGCATTACGGCTTGCTCCTCAAACACAAGCTCCAACGTAATACGTACCGATTACATGGGATTGCTTCGTTCCTCGCAAGGACGAAATAGCACGTGATTTTTAGCATAAACCACAATGAAACCGACAACCTTCAACAACTTTAAACTTTAAACATTTCTCTTAACACAAGCTCCAGCGAAACACGTACCGATTGCATGGGATTGCTTCGTTCCTCGCAAGGACGAAATAGCACGTGATTTTTAGCATAAACCACAATGAAACCGACAACCTTCAACAACTTTAAACTTTAAACTTTAAACATTTCTCTTAACACAAGCTCCAACGTAATACGTACCGATTGCATGGGATTGCTTCGTTCCTCGCAAGGACGAAATAGCACGTGATTTTTAGCATAAACCACAATGAAACCGACAACCTTCAACAACTTTAAACTTTAAACTTTAAACATTAAACATTTCTCTTAACACAAGCTCCAGCGAAACACGTATCGATTATTTGGGACTGCTTCGTTCCTCGCAGGGACGAAATAGCACGTGATTTTTAGCATAAACCACAATGAAACCGACAACCTTCAACAACTTTAAACTTTAAACATTTCCCTTAACACAAACTCCAACGTAATACGTACCGATTGCATGGGATTGCTTCGTTCCTCGCAAGGACGAAATAGCACGTGATTTTTAGCATAAACCACAATGAAACCGACAACCTTCAACAACTTTAAACTTTAAACATTTCTCTTAACACAAGCTCCAACGTAATACGTACCGATTGCATGGGATTGCTTCGTTCCTCGCAAGGACGAAATAGCGCATGATTTTTAGCATAAACCACAATGAAACCGACAACCTTCAAAAACTTTAAACTTAAAACATTAAACATTTCCCTTAACACAAGTTCCAGCGTAATACGTATCGATTACATGGGATTGCTTCGTTCCTCGCAAGGACGAAATAGCACGTGATTTTTGACATAAAGCACAATGAAACCAACAACTTTAAACGTTAAATATTTTTCCATAACTCACAACCCTTCTCTTCCTATGCCACCGGACAAGAAATCAAAAAACCCCAACTGCACAGGCAATTGGGGTTTTTCTTTGTGAACTAACGTAACAATCTATTTTTAAAATACAATCTTCTTAGTGGTCACTTGATTGTCTACTGCTGTTATTTTAACCAATACTACTTGATTGGCAATGTTCAACTTGCTAAATGTAGCAGTTGTTGCATTTACATTCTCTAAAACTTGAATCAAGCTTCCGCGGATGTCGTATAGTTCTACTTTCTCCAACTCCATAGTAATCGCGTTGATAACGATATCTTGTCCTTCTTTGTACACCATTACTTTGTTGATGTCTATGTCGGGATTGTTTGTTCCAAGGGTTGAATTTTGGTACACCACTTCAAAACGGTCGTTCGCGATTCCCTCATTTGCTGTAAAGCTATAAGCCGATTCTTTCACGTTGTGAACAAGTCCAGTAAGGTTATCTTTGATGTAGATGTTTTGGTTTCCAATAAACAATCCGTCAAAGTTAGCAAGCGAAATACTGTACGTTGTTGCTGCATTGGTTTTGAAACCTAAAGCCACTGAACTTGTATGGTCAAACGGTACTCCTAAACCTTGGATAGCATATTCTACACCATTGATAAGTGATGTTAGCGCCATTGGACTGTCGTTAAGATACGCCGCGTCGTAACCATTGTCAATTCCTTGTGAAGCACCTGTTGCATAGCCAATTAAAGTTTGCCCTACTACAACGTTAGCAGTAGATAAGTTTAACCACATACGGTGTAGTTCATTTGTCGTATCAGTAGCTCCTCTATAAAAAGTAGCTGTTCCATTGGTTCGCATTGAGTTCGTAAACGTTAAGTTTCCTGGTGTAGCCGAATTAGCTACTACGAAGAACCCTTGACCTGTTTCAATATGTGTAGGACTTCCCACAATACTTGCATCAGGACTTGTTAACCCCATAAGTGGCGTATATGTAGCATAACCTGATGGACTCACACCCGAATAACTTGCACTTGCTTTCTTTCTCCAGAAATATAAAGTTTCATTTATATCCGAGTTTGCTGCAAAGAAGTCAGCAATTGAAATACGTGATGGGTAAGGATTTCCTACTAAGTTCAGTTTGCTGTTTGCACCTGAAAGTGCCACATTCACGTCACCATTAGTTAATGTCCCTGCAAATGTACCTTCATAAGATTGCGCATCATCGCCATCTATGTTGTCCCAAGTAACCCAGTTGTTTGGTACACGAATTAAATATCCTTTAGCTAAGCTAAACAGTTTAGTGTTCATGTCATTAGTTGTGAATATTTCCTGTACATAATCTCCATTTGTACCTACTGCTGCATCATACGAAGAGAAGCGATTGTACAATGTTTGTAGTGAAAACGCTCTTAAATTCTGTCCTCCTACTGGAGATGACCATAAAGAATAATCTTGACGGAACAATTCAGCCGAGTTGCGTTTTACGACACCTGTACCAATGTTAGTCGATGCGGTATTTTGTAACAATGTACCATTGTTCTCAACTAAAAAGTGAGCTGCAGCACCATGATTGGTAATTTTCTCATCCACAGTAAGTGTGGTTCCTGAAGCAACCACAATACTACCTAGTTGCGTTACGATTAATTCTTTAACATCTAAATCAGTAGTAAGTGTTAAGGCATCTTTAATGACTGCCTTCATTGTAAGATTCGGCACTCCGTTATCCCAAATTTGATTAATCCATGTGGTAAGGAAAGCAGGGTCTTCTGTAAACTTCATTACCGTTGTTTTATTGGCTACAGAAGCGTCAACAAAAACTACATACGGTGTGCCTTCGCTATCCATCGTTATGGAACTATAATCAGCAGTACTGGATGAAAATCCTGCGGTACCCACTGTGGTCCATGCGGTACCGTCAAACCTTTTAACGGTAGCTTTATAGTCATTATTTGAATCTTGATACACTACGAAGGGTGTTCCGCTTGCATCAAGTACCGTTGGATAGTTATTTATTACTCCGGCGGCAAAATTGGTATTTCCTACTGCAACCCATTCGGTACCATTAAACTTCATAACCATAAGTTCGTCGTAAGAAAAATCGACAAACGTTACATAAGGAGTTCCTGCACGGTCAATAATAATAGCGTTATAAAATGCTACTCCATTATAGAAACCAGATGCTGGACCAACAGGTACCCAAGCACTTCCGTCGTATTTCATTACTGCTGGTTTTCCTTCATTTTCATCTCGATAAAATACATAAGGAGTTCCGCTAAAGTCAATGGCAAGTGAAGCATCATAAGCTTCCATTGCTGTAAATCCAGCTGTACCTACAAGCGTCCAAGCTGTTCCATTAAACTTTCTTACCGTCATTTTATTAGCTGCATTAGCATCGCTATATGCAATAAAAGGTTGATTTAAACCGTCAATAGCAAGTGTAAGTTCTTCACCTTGATAAGTTAATGCTGTTCCTCCTACATTTTCCCAAGTAGTGCCTGTAAATTTCTTGACTTGGACTACAGTGCTTCCAGCTACTCCTCCCACGTAACCAATGTAGGGTGTATTAGAAGTATCAAAAGCTAAATTTAGATTAAAGACGTTGCTTACTTCTGAAAATCCTGCCGAACCAACATTAATCCATGCAGTTCCGTTAAACTTCATAACCGTTACTTTATTAGCATTGGCATGATCATTAAAAGCTACATAAGGCATTCCATTATTATCTGAAAATAGTACTGTTTGATCGGAAGCACCGGCAGAAAAACCAGCGGCACCCGTAGTATTCCAAACACGTGTATTATCAAATGCAGGGACTGTAACTGTTAAAGCTGCGGGATTGGAAATCACTGCTGAACCGTTAATCTTTGCTCTATATTGTGTCCCGCTCATAGAAATAGGCACTGTACTGATGGCAAGGTTTGCTGTGGTTGCGCCACTGAATAAACCCTCGTTACTTATATCGCTAAATGTACTTCCGTCATCATAACTTACTTGCCATTGGTAGTCTAAAACAGTACCGTCTGCTACTACAGCAAAATCAGCGTTAGTACCTCCTATTAGGGTTGAATTAGAAGGTTGAGTTGTAATTGTTACTTGAACAGCATCAATCGTAACTACAATTTCTGCTCTTTCACTTTCACAACCGTTTGCATTTGAAGAGGAAACCCAGTATGAAGTATTTCCTACGGTTGTTGTAGCAGGTGTAATAGCCGTTTCAGAACTTGTTCCTCCCGAAGCAACCGTATACCATAACAATCCCGTTCCACTATTAGTGGTTAGCGGCGATGCTGTACTTCCTGCATCATAAATTACTGGAGTTGCAACCGTCGGTACAGAAGGTACTGCAACACCTGTTGTAATAGGCGAACCTACTGAAAAGTTCGAAGTTGAATTGTTTAGTGCAAAACCGCTTAAAGTACCCGTTTTAGAATTAGGAGAACTGTCAGTTAATGAAGTTAAACCTGCATTACTAAGGTTTGCTTGTCCTTGGTTAAACTTATAATAGGCTAACAAACCACTTTCTGAACCTTGCAACTCGCAATTTTTTCTTCTATTGATTTCGTCTGCTGTTAGTGCTTTATTCCAAATACGAACCTCATCCATACCACCATTAAATAATACGGCATTGGCGTAAGCCCCTAATTGAATCGTATTTCCAGCAGAAGCGGGAACAGTTGTATTTTCGCTTACCATTACCCCATTTACGTACAATTTCATGGTAGTAGATGGTGCATCATACGTGACAGCCACATGGTTCCAAGTATTAAATAGTGGAACAGCGGATGCCGATACAAGCGAAAAGTTATTGGCATGACCTGCTCTAATTCCAAAATTAGTAATCCAAAACACGTCTCCTGCTGAAGATAAAATATTATAACTTCCCGTAACCGCATTGGGTTTAATCATCGCTTCCTTAGTATAGGAAGCTGCAGGAGCAATAATAGAACCTATAGTAACAAAATCATCAATACCGTCAAAATTTAAGTTTGTGGCTGGACCTTCTACTCTCACAACCATTTCAACTCTTGGACTCTCACAGCCATTGGCTTTTGTACTTGAAACCCAATAAGAGGTGTTTCCTAAAACTGTAGAATTTGGAGTCGGTGCTGTTGCAGTGCCAACTCCGCCCGAGGCGACCGTGTACCATAATAACCCTACTTCACCTGAAGCAGCTGTTAAAGGAATTGTAACCGCTCCGCTACTATATGTAACTGGAGTTGTGATTGTAGGCACTTGCGAATACTCTAAAACAACAGTAATCAAAATACGATTACTTGTTTCAATTCCAAGTTGCTCTACATAATAATTACCTGTAGTTAAAACGGTTGTTCCTAACAGTTGAGTTCCACCAGTTGCAACATTGAACCATTTTTCTGTGGCACCTGCGGAAGGAGTTGCCGCTAAAGTAGCTAAAGTAGCCCCACTACAAACCGTTTGGCTTGACTCACTTATCCTTCTTACTGTTACGGGAGTAGTTGCACTTTCAACTACTCCAGAAAATTGACTTACATAATAAGTAGTTCCATCAACTAAAGGCGTTGTTAGTTCCAAAGCAGTACCAGGCGTTGGTGTACTGTACCATTTTATGTTATTACCTATAGCGTTTAAATTTGCAATAGTACCCGTACCTGCATAAATTTGTGGGCTTTTTGCTGTTGGAGGTGCTGGCGCTACAACAATAACCTTAATTTCTGCTCTATCGCTTTCGCAGCCATTAGCATTTGAACTAGAAACCCAATAAGAAGTAGTACCAGCGTTTGCCGCACTAGGTGTTAAGGCTGTTGCAGAACTTGTTCCTCCCGTAGCAACTGAATACCATAATAATCCGCTTCCGGTGGCCGTCAAGCTTGTTGGCGTGGCACCTTGAACATAATTTACTGGCGTAGTAACTGTTGGACTTAACGGAACAGCTATACCAGTTGTAACAGTTGAACCAACAGAAAAATTGGAGATAACATTGTTTAATTCAAAATTAATTAATGTACCTGCAGTTCCAGATAAAGCTGAATTTGTTAAGGACGTTTGAGTTGGATTATCCAAATTAGCATTTCCTTGATTGAACTTATAATAAGCTATCAAACCCGACTCTGAACCTTGAAGCTCACAATTTTTTCTTCTATTAATTTCCGAACCTGTTAGTACTTTATTCCAAATACGAACCTCGTCCATACCTCCGTCAAAAACAGAAGTAGCAGTGTAGGCTCCTATTTGAATACTATTTCCCGTTGAGGATGGAACACTTGCGTTTTGACTTACCATTACGCCGTTTACATACAATTTCATAGTAGTAGAAGGCGCATCATAAGTTACAGCAACATGGTTCCAAGAGCTTAACAACGAACTCGCAGCTGCAAACACATCTGAAAGAGCCGTTGTATGACCCGCTTTAATATAACCATTATGAATCCAAAATGCACTTCCTTCTGCTGATATTATATTATACACTCCAGTAATCGCATTTGGTTTTATCATGGCTTCCTTTGTATAGGAAGAGCCTGTTGCTATTATTGTTGGTATTGAAACATAATCGTTAACCCCGTCAAAATTCAAATTGGTAGCGGGTCCAACTATTTTAACCTGAATGGCTACTCTTGGACCTTCGCATCCATTAGCATTTGTACTAGAAACCCAATAAGTAGTACTGCCAAAAGTTGTTGTACTAGGAATTGGTGCTGTAGTAGAACCTGTTCCGCCACTTGCTACAGTATACCACAACAAACCAGTTGCGCTAGAAGTAGCTGTTAAAGGACTTGCTACCGCATCTTTACTATAGGACAAAAGGGGTGCTACAATAGGTACTGCTACCGCTTCAACGGTCACAGGTACAAGAACACGATTACTAGTTTCAGTTCCTTGTTGCTCTACATAGTAGTTCCACGTTATCAATTGCGTTGTTCCTGAAAGCGATAATCCACCTGTTGCATAGTAATACCATTTTGCTGTTGCACTTGGTGATGGAGTCGTCACTAAACTTGCTATTGTAGCGCCACTACAGAGTAATTGACTTGCTGCACTAATCTTTCTTACTTTAACGGCTGTTCTACTACTTTCTACATTTCCATAGGTTGTAGCAACATAATAGGTGGTACCATCAACCAAAACAGCAGTTGATAAGAGAGCAGTACCTCCTTCATTCGCTGCATACCAAAGTAAGTTACCTCCGAATGCAGTTAAATTTGCAACTGTTGCTGTACCTGAATACACTTGTGGATTTTTTGCTGATGGAGCTGATAAAATAGTTACAAGTACCACAACTTCTGTTCTTGCGCTTTCACAACCATTATCATTCTTACTAGAAACCCAATAAGAGGTATATCCCGTTGTCGCAGTACTTGGTACAGGAGCGGTCGCAGTACCTGTTCCGCCAGAAGCAACTGTATACCATAACAGACTTGTTCCGTTAGTACCAATTGTCGCTGTTAAAGCTGTTGCTGTAGCTCCTTTATAATAATGTACAATTGTAGGAGGATTAGTTGGCATTGATACCTCTTCTACTGTAATAGGTACAAGAACACGGTTACTCGTTTCAGTCTCTGTTTGCTCTACATAATAATTACCCGTAGTTACTAGAGTTGTTTCTAAGAGCGCTGTTCCGCCTGTTGCCACGTCATACCATTTTGCCGTTGCACTTGGTGAAGGCGTAGTAACAAAATTTGCTATTGTTGCACTATTACAGAATAATTGACTTGCTGCACTAATCTTTCTTACTTTAACAGCAGTTCTAATACTTTCTGCCTCTCCAGAGGAATGTGCTACATGATAAGTAGCACCGTCAACTAAAACAGTAGTTGATAGAAGAGCGGTACCTCCTGTAGTAGAAGTATACCAACGCAAATTAGATAAAGTAGCTGTTAAATCAGCAATGGTCCCCGACCCAGCGTAAACTTGCGGATTTAGCGCTGTAGGAACCGGTAAAGCTGTAACAGTTACCTGCACTTCTGCTCTTGGACCTTCACAACCGTAAGCGTTAGTACTAGCGACCCAGTATGAAGTCACTCCCGCGTATAAAGTACTTGGTATAAGTGCTGGAGTTCCACTTATACTACTAGCCGATGTGTACCAAAGCAAGCCCGTGCCATTTGCACCTACGGTTGCCGCCAAAGGTGATGATGATTCTCCCTGAACATAAGTTATCGATGTTGCTGTAACTGTGGGTACAGAAGGAATTATTGAACCCGTTACAACAGCAGAACCTGATAACCAGTTGCTTGCTGTGCCTGTTTTTGCAAAATTCATTAATGTCCCATTATTTGGAGTTGTAGTAGCTCCATTTAATATTGAAATACTCGTATTATTTTGCCCTCCATTTCCTTGATTAAATTTATAATAAGCTAATAAACCGGTTTCAGTTCCTAATAATTCACAATTTGTACTACCGTTTAATTGTTCTGGCGTTCTAGGCACGTTCCAAACTCTTATTTCATCTATATTTCCCTTGTATTTTGCCGCACCTGTTCTGTCTAATCCAACATAAACTGAATTTGAGTTTGAAATATTATCAATACCCAGCTGTTCTGAATAAGTGTTTGCCTCCATAACACCATCCACATATAACTTTAAAGTCTTATCTGTTCTATTTAAGACGCAGGCAACGTGATGCCATTGGTCATCGTTTAGAAGGGTGGTACCCGCCATATTAATAAGATTAAAGCCACCATATTCTACTGCAATTTTATTTCCAACAATAACAAACTGTATTCCTTTTGGTTTAACAGAAGTTGGTAATTTTGCAAATATTCCGGCATAAGCAATTTGAGAATCGCTCATTTTAACCATAGCCTCTATGGTCAGGTGGTTTGTGCCAAACTGAAATGTACTACTATTTGGAATATTAATGTAGTCATTGACTCCATCAAAATTTAAATGTGTTCCCGATTGGGAAAAGACATTTAATTGTGTTAATACTAATAATAGAAAAAAGCAGAACTTTTGTTTCATAAGGATAAATTTAGGATTTACAAGCAAATCTAAGTCTGAAAGTAGTAAACCACAAAAAAATGGTGCGAAATGCAGAACTTTGTATGTGAATGGTAAAAGAGGACTTAAAAAAGCTGTTTTTATACGCTTAATTTAGAAAATAATGTTTTTAGATAGAAGGTAAGTCTAAAGGTAGAAGCCCCAATCTTATAAAAAGTTGGGGCTTCTGTATTCAACACAAATAGCGCAACCGCTATTTAAAACGCAATCTTCCTACTAGTTACCTTAGGGTCTATCGTTGTTATTTTAACCAAAACTACCTGATTGGCAATGTTCAACTTGCTAAATGTATCCGTTTTCCCATTTACATCTTCCAAGACTGGTAGTAAACTTCCGCGGAGGTCGTATAGTGCTACTTTCTGCATTTCAATATTTATTGAAGTGAAGTAAATGCATTGAGCTTCTCTGTATATCCTCACTTTATTGATACCCCTGCTACTCGATTGCATCGCGTACCCCATTACCTTTTTGAAAACGAAACAAAGCGTTTGACACGCGACTCCTTAAAAGTCATCTACCCAATATACTGCTATTTATAAAAACATTTATATAAAGGCCAAGTTCATAAATTATATACTGTTTTAATGAATCGCGTTGCAAACGCAACTATTTTTTTCTTGACTTTAAAAGGATGTTCGATACCATCGACCCATAGAGAATGGAGCATTTATTTCAGCTGGAACTTGCACGATAGTCAAAGAAAACACCCTAATATTAGGAGGAAAGGGTTAAATCATAAAAAATTAAATAAAGAAGGGGGCAATACTTACAGCACGCTATAAAATAAGTAGGGAAAGGATATAAAAAATCAAAAGCGACCAAAAGGCCGCTTTTTTTTAACTAAGTAACAAAAACAATTAAATCCAAGGATCCAATATGACTTTCACGCAGCCCTCTGTGCGATTACTAAAAATTGTATACGCATGTTCAATTTTTGAAAGAGGCATACGATGGGTAATAATATCATCTAATTTTACTTTACCATCCACTACATACTGCAACAATTTATCGATATGCTTATGTACCGGAGCTTGACCGCCTCGCAACTGCAAGCCTTTATCAAAAAATTGTCCGATTGGGAAATTATCATACAAGTAAGGATAGACCCCTAATACGGATACAATTCCCCCACGACGCACAGCACTCATACAAGCTTCCAGTACTTTTACTGAACCTTTTTCGAAATGCACTACGGCTTTCGCTTTATCCAACAAAGAGCGGTCGGGCTCAAATCCTACTGCGTCAATACACGCATCTGCTCCTCTTCCTTGCGTCAGATTGCGAATTTGCTTAACAACATCATCCACATTGCCTTCCCATAAAATAGTAGCACTACCTGTAGTAGCTGCCGCTTTCTCTAAACGGTAGGACAAGGTGTCAATAATGATGACCATAGCTGCACCACGTAAGTAAGCACTCTTGGCAGCCATTAGTCCTACTGGACCCGCTCCAAAAATGGCAACCGTTTCTCCGCCCTTAATTTCCGCCCAGTCCACTCCCGTGTATCCCGTCGGAAAAATATCCGTTAAAAATAAAACTTGTTCATCTGTCAAACCTTCAGGTACCAATCGAGGACCATGATTGGCATAAGGGACTCGCACGTACTCCGCCTGACCTCCATCATAACCTCCATATAAATCCGTATAACCAAACATACCTCCACCCTTCTGGGTCAATACACCACCTTCCGGTCCATAATGTTCCTCATTACTATTTTCGCAGTGACCCGGTAAATCGTGATTGCAAAAAAAACACCCACCACAGGCTATTGGAAAAGGAACGATGACACGATCCCCTCGCTTCAAATGGGTGACGCCTTTTCCTACATCTTCGACAATTCCCATAAATTCATGACCCAACACCATAGGGCGTGGTTGCGGAATACCTCCAGAATAGATGTGCAAATCGGATCCACAGATAGCGGTTGAGGTTACTTTCAAAATAATATCATCCGCTTCTTTTAAAATCGGATCTGCGACGGTGTCATAAGTTATAGAACCTGCACCATGAATTACTGCTGCTTTCATAATAAAGTGTTTAATATTAACAAGTTAAATTTCTAGATAATAATTTCAAATACTTTTATAGAATTTAAAGGAAAGTTTTTAAAATTTTACAACTGACAGGGGTGGTCAACTCCCATCTATATAGAGTAATAACACAATTTTAGAAGTGAATGCTATAATTCCTACGTCAATAGGATAGTTTACATTTATACCACCTACAAAATCAACAGTCAGCAATTAAAAGCAAACAGTATGAGAGCAATATGGACAGGAGCAATTAGTTTTGGTTTGATAAACATTCCCGTAAAAATTTTATCTGCAGTGGAAAGCAGCAATTTGGACTTGGACATGCTAGATCAAAAAGACCACGCCAATATCAAATTCAAACGGGTCAATGAAAATACAGGAAAGGAAGTTCCGTATGCCAATATTGTAAAAGGATATAAAATTGAGGATAAATATGTAATTCTGGAGGAAGAAGACTTTGAAGCGGCAGACGCCATTAAAACCAAGACCATCGACATACAAAGTTTTGCTTTAGAAGAGGAAATTGACAGTATTTATTATGAACAACCCTATTACCTCCAACCTGAAAAAAGTGCCTTAAAAGCATATGGCCTTTTGCGAGATGCACTTGAATCGTCAGCAAAAGTAGGGGTGGCTAATTTTGTGATGCGAAACAAGGACAGCTTAGCCCTATTGAAACCCTATAAAAATATTATTCTATTGCATAAAATTCGATTTGCTCAAGAAATCCGGACCACTGGAGAAATAAAAATCCCGAAAACCGCAGCAAGCAGCAAAAAAGAAAGGGATATGGCGCACAAATTAATCGATCAGCTAACCGAAAAATTTGATATTACCAATTATAAAGACGAATACACAGCCAAGCTACTGAAAATTATTAAAAACAAAGCAAGTGGAAAGAAAACGAGTAAAGCAAAACTAAAAGTAGTACATAATCAAAGTGACGACTTGATGGAAATGCTAAAAGCCAGTTTAGAAAATAAAAAGTCCTCTTAGGTTTTTTTCAAGGCTTCTAGTTTGGCTAGCAGCTCTTCAATAGTAGCACCTGTTTCCAAGACGGGTTTCCATAAATCCCCTTTCTCAGCAAAACGTTCGAGCACATTTTTTAGCGTAAACTGTGAGGGATGCAGTTCTTTCGTTACTTCCTCCCATTGTAAAGGCGTAGAAACTGTAGCACCAATTCTAGGCCGAATACTATACGGAGCCGCAAGGGTTTGTCCTTTTCTATTTTGTAAATAATCAATATAGATTTTGTGATTTCTCTTTTTAATACTGCGTTCTAAGGTTGTCGTCTGTGGTAAGCGAAAGTGTACTTCCCTCGCAATCAGCTCAGCAAAAAGGAGCACGGATTCGTACCTATATTTTGCGGCTAAAGGCACATAAACATGTAGTCCTGACGCACCCGATGTCTTGCAATAACAGGGGGTATCGAGCTCGTCCATTACTGTTTTTACCATCAGTGCTACTTCTACTACTAGTTTAAAATCATCCTTTTCGGGATCGATGTCTATAACCATCCAGTCCGGATTATCTAATTTTTTTGTAGTGGAATTCCATGGATTAAAATCGATACAACCCAAATTAGCCATATAGAGTAAAGTGGCCGTATCGTTGCAAATCAGATAATTCAACTCCTTATCAGTTGATGCGGAAGGTATAGGTACCGTTTTTAACCATTTAGGAACGGCTGCTAAATCAACGTCTTTTTGATAGAAGCTCGAACCAGTAATTCCGTTGGGAAACCGGTGCATGGATTGGGGGCGGTTTTTTAAATAGGGCAAAATAGAACCGGCGACTGCTTTATAATACTCCAGCACTGCACCTTTAGTGAGGCCACTTTCTGGGAAATAAATTTTGTTTTGGTTGGTTAAATGCAGTGTTTTTTTTCCTAATTTTAAATCATAATTTGGCGCGGTTTCAGCCGATACAGCATCCAATACAGCCGATTTCTGCTCTTCAGAATCTTGCTCCTGGTGCACTACCTCTTTGGGTTTTTTATCCACTCTTAATCCCAAATAAACAGGGTGACGCAAATGTCCACCACGGGTCCATTCGGTGAATTTTACTTGACAAACCAACTCAGGTTGTACCCACTGAATATCATTTTTTAAAGAAACTTTTTTAGAAATTGGACGTTCTGAAACAAAGTACGGCGTTAGTTTTTGATGCAACTCTTGTAAAGCTGCTTCAGTAAAACCTGTTCCACATTTTCCAATGTACTCGAGTGTACCGTTTTTATAGTGCCCCAGTAATAAAGCACCAAAATAACTTCTGGAATGCTTAGGGGAAGTTATACCAATTATCACAGCTGCAACTTGTTGAATTATTTTTATTTTAATCCAATCAGCAGAACGCCTACCTACCAAATAATTTCCATCAATCCGTTTTGCTAGTATGCCTTCAGTCTTGTTTCTAACAGCTTCTTCAAATAAATCCCGGCCGTTTTCAAGGACATGCTCGGAATAACGTACCCTTTCAAACGCATATTTTTGCAACAATCTTTTCAATAATTCTTTTCGCTCCAGTAGGCTAAGTAAGGTGGTATCGTTGCCATCGAGATTCAATAAATCAAATACATAATAGTGTAAAGTCCCTTCACCCGTTTGCATATAATTCTGAAGCAATTGAAAACTGGCTTTGCCATTTGCATCCGCAACAACTAGTTCTCCATCTAAAACAGCAGCATGTTTTATATTTTTTAATTCGTCTGCAACTGCTTCGAATTGCGCAGTAAAGGAATGTTCATTTCTGCTCCACAGACTAACCTGATCCTCTTGGACAACAGCAACGCAACGATAGCCATCGTATTTATTTTCAAACAGATAATCTGCATTTGAAAAGGCAGTGCCCTTTTTACCTCCGGCTAACATCGGAGCAACGAAACCCAATTGTACTTCCTTTTTTTTAGCTTTCCTTTGCGCAGTTTTTTTTTGAGAAGCACTGGCTAATGCTTCAAGTGTGCGGTTCGTTAGTACAGATTTGTCCTTTTTCAATATATCTTTGTCAGTAGCATAGGCATCCTTTTTTTTCAGAAGCAACCACGCATTTTCTTGTTTGCCTTTTAATTTAACCAGTGAAAATTCCCCTTTGAGTTTTTCCCCTTTTAATACAAAACTTATTTTTCCTTTCTCTAAATCTTCTCGCAGCCGGTTTTGTGCTGATTCTCCTTCGTTTACCAATTCATACCTCCCTTTGTCCCATACAATTACCGTTCCCGCGCCATAATTTCCTTTAGGTATTGTACCTTCAAAATCTTTATAATCGTAGGGATGATCTTCCACTAACATGGCCAACCTCTTATCATTGGGATCCATAGAAGGCCCTTTAGGCACCGCCCAACTTTTTAAAACACCACCTACTTGTATCCGAAAATCGTAATGCAAATGAGAGGCTGCATGCTTTTGGACTACAAATACAAACTCATTTGCAGACTTCCCTTTTGTTCCTTTAGGCTCATCCGTCTGTTCAAAATTGCGCTTTTGATTGTATTTTGCTAATGACATAAATAAGACTGTTAGTACAGGTAAACATAAGCGACGTAAGCCGTTACTCCGAAAATGATATGGGCCAGTAAAAGTTGGATATAATACCCCTTGAAATCTATTTTAGGTTCGTGTTTGGTATAACTAAAAATAAAAATCCATCCTATAATTCCAACGATACCACTTACCGTTCCCAAAAGAAACCCAACTCCCCAAGTGAGGGGAAGCAGACGGTACTGCCACAGTAAATGATAGCCAATCACAAAACCCAATCCAATCAAATAGTGGAGTGTCCATGCTAAGAGATGCTGTAGCGGTTTAGAAACAGTCAAGTGCAGTTCTTTCAAAAAATAAGTAAGCAATACAGGTTCCTTATACAGTTTTCTAAAAGCGCTAGAGACGGCATAACTAAACCCCGTCATCGTGACCATGGCAAAAAAGGCAGAAAGAAGTAAACGATGAATTAAGTCCATAGATTAAAAGCATTAATTTTTAAAACAATCAAGTGAAATATAAAAGGATAAGAATGCTACAGTTACAAAGTACCCTTCTTAAATTATACATTTTTTTTATTTAGATCTTGAAACACAAAGCCGTACGCAACAGCATAAAGTTGGATTTGCTCTTTTTGAAAAGTACATTACCTACTTTTTTGTGCACGAGGCAAGGCTACATAAATATACGATTCCATAGCGTACTGATTATTACATTCTATGACGAATAAGTTATAATTAAACACACTAGCAACTGACTAGCAGTCATTTAAAAAACGAAACAATCAAATGAAATAGTATAAATAATTTCAGGGGAAGTAGTGCTAATTTTGGAATACTAATAATTTTAAAAAACACAATTATGGAAAGTGCACACAACCCAGATGGAACAAAAAGACCGATGCTTACAGGAATGTTTGCCGATCGGGACAGTACAGAAAGAGCCTATAGTTCCTTATCAGAGCGAGGCTATACGAATGACGAAATCAATTTATTAATGTCAGATGATACCAGAGAAAAGTATTATTCTGATAAAAACGACCACTCGGATTTAGGTACAAAAGCGGCGGAGACTGCGGGTACAGGTTCCGCTATTGGAGGAACCATCGGGGCCATTGTCGGCGTAATTGCTGCCATAGGTACAAGCGTAGTAATTCCAGGACTAGGTATTATCGTAGCAGGTCCATTAGCAGCCGGACTTGCAGGTGCAGGAGCAGGTGGAATTACCGGCGGAATCATTGGCGCACTTGTAGGGTCAGGAATTCCCGAAGACAGAGCCAAAGTGTACGAGAGCGGTATCAAAGACGGTCACGTAGTTTTAGGGGTACACCCAAGAAATGAAGAAGATGCGGACTATTTTGAAAACAATTGGAGAACCAATCAGGCAAAAGATATTTACCGCTAATCTACTTTAAGTAAACACGAAGCAGCCGAATGATTTATTTTCATTCGGCTTTTTTTTGGTAACAAAAATGCTACTGGTACAAAACCTTATCACCATGGGGAGTCTAATCATAAGGCACTTCCTATTTTTTAAATGAGGTCTAAATGAAGTTCAAAATAGAGCGTGCGCGTTAAAATTTGTTAGTACCTAAATTATCTAATAATGTACGTACATAGAAAAGATATGATTTTTTTCTGTATTTTTGAAACGGTTTTTATCTATAAAACGAGTAAAAAACACAGTACTTTACATTTAAACATAAAGAAGGACCACCTAACCAGTAAAAATGCAAACAATGATGCACAACCTTTTGCTAGCCGATGATGATAGTGACGACTGTCTTTTTTTTCAAGAAGCTTTAGATGAGCTGCCTATACAATCCATACTAACTACTGTTAATGATGGTGTAGAGTTGATGGCGTATTTGACACAAACTAGGTCGAAATTACCTAAAGCTCTTTTTTTGGATTTAAATATGCCGTTGAAATCAGGTTTTGAATGTTTATCAGAAATTAAATTAATTGAAAATTTAAAACAGTTGCCTGTAATTATTTTCTCAACCTCTTTTGACACCAAGGTAATTGACTCATTGTACGCAAATGGCGCAAGTTATTACATAAGAAAACCAGGGGAATTCGATACTTTGAAAAAAGTAATTAATGAAGCAATCAGTCTTGTGGACACCCCTAATTTTACACAACCCAACCGCAGTAATTTTATAATCCAACCTTAACTATTAACTAGTGAGTATCCCGAGTAACAATACTTATTTTTTGCAAGGTGGTGGCGAAATGGGCACGCTGATTCGTGCCAAAGACTGGAGTGCTACCCCACTAGGTAGTCCTGAAAATTGGCCTCAAAGCTTGCGTACTATGGTATCCGTGATGCTGAACAATCCTTTTGGAATGTATATTGCATGGGGAAAAGAATACACACAAATTTATAATGACGGGTACCGTCCCATACTCGGCAGCACAAAACATCCGGAAGCATTAGGAACAAGTGCCAGAGCAACATTTTCTGAAATTTGGCACATCATCGAATCGATGTTTGATGGCGTTATGAACGGTGAACCTGTCGGTTTTCCCGATTTTATGCTTCCACTGAACAGAAATGGGTATGTAGAAGAATGTTATTTTGACTTTGCTTATAGTCCGATCCAATTAGAAAATGGTGAAGTAGGTGGTGTTTTAGTGACCGTAATTGAAACTACTAGTAAAAAGAAAGTAGACGACCAACTAAAAGCCAGTGAGGAACGCTTCAAAACCTTAGCGGATAACATTCCGAATCTTGCATGGATGACCACGAAAGAAGGAGCTCTTTATTGGTACAATCAAAAATGGTATGAATATACCGGAACAACTCCTGATAAAGTTATGGGATGGGATTGGCAACAAGTAATTCACCCTGATTATCTTTCTATAGTACTAAAAGAATGGAAAGCGGCCTTGAATTCTGGAACTTCTTTTGAACTCATCTATCCATTATTAGGGGCTAATGGCCAATATAAATCATTTCTATCCCGTGCTTTACCCGTAAAAAATGAGAAAGGGCAAATTATAGGATGGTTTGGTACCAATACAGACATGACCATCCAAAAAGAAACAGAAGAGGCCTTGTCCGAAAGCAAAATAGAATTAGAATTTGCAATTGAAGCGGCTCAATTAGGCACTTTTGATTACAGTCCTTTTACCAATAAATTTTCAGCAAATCACAGGTTGAGAAATTGGTTTGGTCTATCCGAAAACGAAGAAATTGATTTATCGAATGCCCTAGACATCATCGTGGAACGTGATAAATTAAAAGTAACAAATGCCATACAAACCGTCTTGGAATTCAACTCTGGTGGTCGATATGATATTGAATACAGCATTACTAATCCGCTTACGAAAAAAGAAATTTGTTTGCACGCCAAAGGAAAGGCTTGGTTTACTAATGATAAAGTTGCCTACCGATTTAACGGTACTTTAGAAGATGTAACAGCCCAAACAAACGCCCGAAGACGTACCGCATTGAATGAGGAGATTACCAAAAATATGGTTTTGGAAGCTCCGATTGGCATTTGTGTTATAAATGCTGAAACCTTAATTACAGAAAACGTAAACGACCGTTTTATTGAAATTGTCGGCAAAAAATATGACGAAGTGTACGGGAAGTATTACTGGGATACTTTTGCACAAGCCAAGATTATTTATGAGAAAGAGCTTCAAAAAGTCATTGAAACTGGAAATCCTTTTCATCTCAATGAAGTAGAAGTTTTCTTAATCAGACATGGAAAATTAGAACCCCTCTTCATCACTTTTGTCTATGCTCCTTTAAAAAATGAGGAAGGAAGAGTGGTAAAGGTAGCCGTTTGGGTAATTGATCACACACAACAAGTTAGCGCTAGAAATAAAATTGCTGAAAGTGAAGAGAAATTAAAACTCATGATTTTACAGGCTCCAATTGCTATTTCTATTTTTCGGGGTGCTGATTATGTGGTTGAAATCGTAAACAAAAATACGTTAGCTCTTTGGGGTCGAACCAAAGAAGAAGTACTTCATAAATCCATTTTTGAATCGATGCCTGAGCTAAAAACGCAAGGTATAAAAGAATTATTAGACGAAGTTGTAGCTACGGGCATACGTTTTTCGACCAATGAACTTGCCATAGAATTTATTAAAAATGACATTCCTGAAATCGTTTATATCAATTTTTCTTATGAACCTTTGTATGATGCGGATAACAAAATTACAGGGATTATGGCCATCGGTTTTGACGTCAGCCAGCAGGTGTATGCCCGACAAAAAGCCGAAGAAAGCGAAGAAAACATTCGTGCATTAGTTGAAAGTGCTCCTTTTCCTATTGGCGTTTACAAAGGCAAAGAGATGGAAATTACTTTGGCCAATCAATCCATTATGGATGCTTGGGGCAAAGGAAATGAAGTAGTGGGTAAACGCTATACAGATATTTTACCGGAATTAAAAGAACAAAAGATTTTTAAGCAAATTGAAGATGTTTTTCGCACAGGCAAACCTTTTCATGCCATAAACCAAAGGGTGGATTTGGAACACAATTCGGTTTTAAAAGCACATTACTTCAACTATAGCTTCACACCTCTATTGGATGCTACTGGCAAAATTTACGGCGTAATGAATACAGCAGCTGAAGTAACCGCCTTGCACCAAGCACAACAAAAAGTGGAAGAAAGTGAAAAACGGTTCCGCGACTCGGTCTATCAAGCACCTTTAGGCATTGCCATTTTCCGAGGGCCTGATTTTATAACTGAAATTGCAAACAATAACTATTTAGCTTTAGTCGATAAAACGGAAGAAACGCTTATTGGAATCCCCCTTTTCGAAGCATTACCAGAAGTGAAAGAGTTGGTCGAACCGCTTTTTAATGATGTCCTAAAAACAGGTCAACCCTTCTACTCCAATGAACTTCCCGCTAATTTAAAGCGACACGGAAGAGTAGCGCTTAATTACTTCAATCTTGTTTTCCATCCCTTAGTGGAAGAAAATGGAGAAATTTCCGGAATAATGGTCGTGGCTACAGAAGTAACAAACACGGTGAAAGCGAAACATTTATTACAACAAAGTGAAGCCCATTTTCGCAATATGGTAATGCAATCGCCCATTCCGATGACCATTTTAAGAGGAAACGATTATGTCATTGAATCAGCCAATAAAGCCATGTATCAAGACATTTGGAGAAAGAAACAAGAGGACGTAATTGGACGACCGATACTAGATGTCTTTCCAGAATTGAAAGAACAAAAGTATGCCGAGCTTTTAAACTCCGTTTACAAGTCGGGTACCACCCATAGCGAAAAAGAGTCGTTAGCCTTAATAGCGGGTGAAGACGGTACAAAAGAGTTTTACCTTGATTTTGAATATGCGCCTTTATTTGAAACCGATGGATTAATTAGCGGTATTATGATTACGGTAAGCGATGTTACGGACAAAGTAACCGCTCGTAAAAAAGTAGAAAACACAGAAGAGCGTTTGCGATTGGCCACAGAAGCTACAGGAATCGCCACTTGGGATTTAGATTTAGTAAATCAAACCATCATCCACTCGCCTAGTCTTGCTGAGCTATTTGGATATGAAAAATCAACAGCACTTTGCCATAAAAAAATCAGTAGTCAAGTCTACCCAGAGGACTTCGAAATTGTAGCGCAAGCCCGAAAAATAGCCAGAGAAAAAGGAATTTACAGTTATGAAGCCCGAATTATAAAAGTAGACGGAAGTGTTATATGGATCAGAACGCAGGGAAAAGTATATTTCAATGACAAAAATGAACCTTTTAAAATAATTGGAACCTCTAGGGATATCAACGACGAAAAGAAATTCCAACAAGTTTTGATGGAAAGCGAAGCCAAGTTTCGATTATTAGCCGATTCCATTCCACAACACATCTGGACCGCAGATCCTCAAGGTAACATTTTCTACTTTAACCAATTTGTTTTTTCCTATTCAGGCTTGACTTTAGCTGCACTTCAAAAAGCAGGATGGATGCAAATTGTACATCCCGATGATTGTGATGAAAACGTAAGGCTTTGGGTGGATTCTGTTGCTACAGGAAAAGACTTTTTATACGAACACCGTTTTAGAAGAAAAGACGGTACTTACCGTTGGCAGTTGAGTCGAGCAGTTCCTCAAAGAGATGAAAACGGCAAAATTATGATGTGGGTAGGAACCAGTACGGATGTTCAAGACCAAAAAATGTTTACCTACGAACTTGAAAAGCAAGTGACGGAACGAACAAGCGAAATCAATCAGAAAAACAGCGCTCTTGAAAAAATGAACAAGGAATTACAATCCTTTGCCTATATATCAAGCCATGATTTGCAAGAACCTTTGCGTAAAATTCAGATATTTGCCTCTCAAATCAAATCTAAAGAGGCGGCTCATTTATCTAAAAATGGGCTCGAGAAATTTGAGAGAATACAAAACGCAGCGAATCGAATGCAGACTTTAATTCAAGATTTATTGGTTTATTCACGCTCCAGCTTTCAAGAACGAATTTTAGAAAAAACAACACTTGACGCAATTATTGCAGAAGTAAGCGAAGATTTAAGCGAGGAAATCATTCAAAAAAAGGCTACACTACAGGTACTTCATTCGTGTGAACTGAACATAATTACCTTACAGTTCAGACAATTGATTTTTAATTTGATCAGCAACTCGTTGAAATTCACAAGAGAAAACACACCTCCAATCATAATTGTGAATGCTGAAATGGGTAATGGCTCCGATTTTGAAAACAAAATGTTAGCGCCAGATAAAAAGTATTGTCATATTTCTATCAAGGACAATGGCATAGGATTTTCACAAGAATATAATGAGAAAATATTTGAGGTTTTTCAGCGTTTGCATGCCAAAGAACAATTTGCTGGAACAGGTATAGGCCTTGCCATCGTTAAGAAAATCATTGACAACCACAATGGTTTCATTGCTGCATCAGGTGTACTAAATCAAGGGGCCCTTTTTGATATTTATATTCCAGCATAACCGGCTGAAACCTTTTTTTAAAACAATAATCGTATAGTACTGATTGCGAAGAACAGTCCATGCTGATCCCTAAAAGTGGACTGTAACAGTACACCTCTTTCCAAACTTTACGCTAAACGAAAAGAGTATCGAACGCACGATAATAAACAAAGTAATGTAAGCAAAGAGAAGGATCACATTAAAGTCCCACCTCCAACTTCCCAAAAGTCTTACCAACAAAAATTCCATCAAATTGTACACACTAATACCCCTATAATTTAAATTCTAAATTCCAAAATTCGTTCCACTCCAGCGGCACTTCTTAATTCGAAATAAGCACTCAAAATTCCATAACATTTGATGTTAATCCTATAAAAGCCAATACGGTAGATGTTTTAATTTTGATAGACCAATACCATCAACTAATAAACACCACCTTAATTAATTAAAAAATAGTAATATGAAAGAAAAACCCACTCCAATAAAAGAGCTTTCAGATGCAAAACAGCAAGACTTAGAAAAAAACAGAAGCTACAGCGACAACCGAGCCATGACTACGGATCAAGGATTGAAAATAAACGACGATAACAATTCTCTTAAAGCAGGCGATAGAGGTTCGGCATTACTGGAAGATTTCATTCTAAGAGAAAAAATTACCCATTTTGACCACGAAAGAATTCCAGAACGGGTGGTCCATGCAAGAGGTTCAGGAGCACACGGTTATTTTAAACTCTATAAACCGCTAAACAAATATACTAAAGCCAAGTTCCTTAATGACACAACGGTCAACACCCCTATTTTTGCAAGAATTTCAACAGTAGCGGGTTCTAGAGGGTCTACAGATTTACCAAGAGACGTAAGAGGTTTTGCGCTTAAATTTTATACACAAGAGGGGATTTATGACTTAGTGGGAAACAACATGCCCGTATTTTTCATTCAAGATGCCATGAAATTTCCCGACTTAATACACGCCGTAAAAGGCGAACCGCACAACGAAATCCCTCAAGCCGCTTCCGCTCACGATACTTTCTGGGATTTTATCTCTCTGATGCCCGAATCCATGCACATGATTATGTGGGCTATGAGCGACCGCGCCATTCCTAGAAGCTTGCGAATGATGGAAGGTTTTGGCGTGCATACCTTTCGATTCATTAACGACAAAAACGAATCCCACTTCGTCAAATTTCATTGGAAACCTAAATTAGGAACCCATGCCGTACTTTGGGATGAAGCACAGAAAATTTCAGGAAAAAACTCCGATTTTCACAAATTGGATTTGTGGGAAGCCATCGACCAAGGCAATTTTCCAGAATGGGAACTAGGCGTTCAAATAATTCCCGAAGCCGACGAACATAAATTTGATTTTGATTTACTAGACCCCACAAAATTAGTACCTGAAGAAGTAGTACCGGTTACACCAATAGGAAAAATAGTACTCAATAGAAATCCAGATAACTTTTTTGCAGAAACAGAACAAATTGCATTTCATCCCGGCCATATTGTACCTGGAATTGATTTTACCAATGACCCATTACTACAAGGCAGGTTGTTTTCTTATACAGATACGCAACTATCAAGATTAGGAAGCCCTAATTTTCATGAAATTCCTATTAACCGTTCGATTGCCCCCGTGCACAATAACCAAAGGGATGCCAGCATGCGACAAGAAATCAACACGGGTAAAGTAGCGTATTTCCCTAATTCATTAGGCGGTGGATGTCCTTTTCAATCAAAGATAGCCGACGGTGGTTTTACCAGTTACGACGAACGCATCGAAGCACGAAAAGTAAGAGAAAGAAGTACCAGCTTTGCCGACCATTTCAGTCAAGCGCGGTTATTCTTCGACAGTCAAACCCCTACCGAACAAAACCACATCATAAAAGCTCTTCGCTTTGAATTAGGTAAAGTCGAAACGGTGGCCATTCGCTTACGAACCTTAGGGCTATTGGCACAAATAGACAATAAATTGGCTACTAAAGTAGCCGAGGGATTAGGTTTAGAGGTACCGCAACCTGAAAAACCAATGAATAAAGGCGTCGGTGCAGATGCAGATGAAAGCCAAGAGCCAATACAAAAAAACCAAAAGGTGAAAAGCTCAGATGCGCTTAGCATGATCAAAAACCCAACGCTTTCCAACACTATTGCAACCCGTCAGATTGCCTTCCTTTGTAACGAGGGCGTAAACGATGAATCAGTCGAAAATATGAGGAATGCATTGGAAACAGCGGGGGCGACTGTGAAAATTATTGCACCACATTTAGGAACTATTAAAACAGAAAAAGGTAAAAATTTAACCGTAGACCAAAGCTATCTTATTGCCGCATCAGTACTCTTCGATGGCACATTTATACCAGACGGAAAAAACAGTAAAGACCTCGCTCAAATGCCGGAAGTAAGAGAATTCATTAACGATTCTTTCAAGCACTGTAAATTCATTGCAGCGGACAATAGAGCCAAAGAAGTCCTTAAAAATACGGACGCTAAACCCAATACAGATATGGGAGTCCTAACGGATAGCGCCAATTTGAGTAAGGACTTCATTAAAAAACTAGGTACGCACCGTTTTTGGCAACGAGAAAAACTAGTGTAAGGAACATCATTTAAAAAAAAGGATTACAACTCCAATTGTAATCCTTTTTATAAATTTGTGTTTTATAAAGCAAGCCATTAGTCGGACAAGTAGGTATTCAAAATGCGTAATTTTGAAAATGAAATAGAGTAAAATAAAAAAACCATTTACCTCAATAAAATGGTCTTAATTAAAAAGATAAGCAATGTGTTTTCACACCATTCAGTCCAAACTAGCCAAACAAATCGAGAGACGATTCAACGCTAAAATCCGCGAACCTCATCTGTTCCAACCACAAACCCACATTAATGGTTTTGATTTTCCTAAAACTCCCATTATTACAAATGAAAATCCGGATATAATCGAACATTACAACTGGGGCCTAATTCCTACTTGGGCGAAAGAGGATAAAATAAAAGCAATGACACTAAACGCCAAAATAGAAACTTTAGAAGAAAAACCCTCTTTTCGTGATGCCATAAGCAATAGATGCTTAGTAATCGCTAATGGATTTTACGAATGGCAGTGGCAAGACAGCAAAGGAAAAAATAAAATCAAATACGAAATAGGTATTAATGACCAAAATCTATTTACTTTCGCAGGGCTATTTTCAAAATGGACCGATATAAATACGGGCGAAATTAGAAACACCTACACCATTGTTACCACAGAAGCCAACCCACTAATGGCAGAAATACACAACATTAAAAAAAGAATGCCCATAATCCTACGTGCAGAAGACGAACTTAAATGGCTTTCCAACACACCAATTGAACAATATGCATTTCCCTATTCCGTAAGCTTAACTGCTAAGAAAGAAAGTCCTCCTGCTGGATTTCAAAACAGCTTATTTTAAATTTTCATACAGGGCTTTACACCTCTACAATCAAATGCAATAAGCAAAATAATAGCGCTTCGTACCTCGGAATGACATCATAGTACATAATTGTATACAAAAACCCAATAAGACCAACAACCTCCAACAAATTTAAACTTTAAACCTAAAACACACCCTACATCCCACATTTTTCCGATCTTTTTTCTATACGCTATTTCATACAAGCCAATACACCCACACATAAATAAATAAACCCAAAAATCAGAAGTACCGAGAAAATTTTATCTTTTACCGTTGGCTTGTAACCCTTGTCTTTGCCTTCGTAATCCACACTACTTCTTGAAAAAAACATAACTACTGGTTTTTGTCTGGCATAGTTGTTATAAAACAAGAATAAAATCAACCTGAAATAGGCCGCAAACAATAAAGAAACGGCCGAAATAGCCAATGTAAAATAATTAAATTGAGTTAGTGATTGCTTAAAAAAACATATAATTACGATCAGTATGCCAATTAAAGTTATTTCCTTAAAAGACTTCTTATTGATGCAATCTTGTGAAGCCATGTAAATACAAAACCAAGAAACTAATCCAAGAGTGGGCGAAAAATAATCATATTCCGATTGCTTAAAAATTAGGAATGATGTTATTTCAGCAGATAATACAATGCCTACAATCAGTGACGTGGCTGCTATAGCAAACTTAGAATCATCCTTTAATTTCATTTTAGCCTTTTTTACCACTAGCGTTTATAAGGGTACAGCAAACGGGTGTATCCGGGAATAATTGCGTTTATATTTTAACCATTTCAAATTCAAGATTACTTTCACTAACTTGAAAAATTATTTTACCGCTCTTTTCTTTTACAAATATTCCCATAATTGAGAAAGAATCTTTTTCACTTCCAATTTTAATTAACTGTCGATAGTGGTCAAATTTCCATTTCTTGTTTTTAATCATTTCCAGCGTCATCAAAAATAACTTACTTTTATTTGGCGAATTCATCTCAAAAGTTCCATTCTCCTCAAATCTAAAAGTGGAGACTAGAAAACCTTCAATGAGTTCTTTAAAATTAGGATCTGTGGTCTCTGTCAAATTTTTTTCAACCTGCCAGATGCCATACAAATCCTCCTTCTCCATTGTTTGACCGATCACACTATTACAAATGGAAAGGAATGCAAATACTACAATGTGTTTTTTCATCAATCTTGGTTTTTGATTGGGCCATAAGCCAATTAATTGCTCAATTCCTAGCAGCTGCAAAACCCAAAAAGGCAGATACAAGGGACGCAACAATAACTTCCAAATATAGAATTTAAATCTCAAAAATCCTTACCCATAATTTTCATTTATTGTAAAACCTTTGCGGCTTAGTAACTCTGCACGAACATCTTATCCCAACTCCATTTTACATCCGCACAAATCTGTGAAATCCGTTCCCTCCTTGTGCCCTATTCCATACTTTATAACCACTAAAATCACCTATGTAGCGCTCGTAAATAGGATTGCTTCGTACCTCGCAACGACATAATTGCACATGAATTATTTGTTAGAAAAATCCAATAAGACCAAAAACCTCTAACAAGTTTAAACTTTAAACCTAAAAAACAACCCCGAATCCAAACCGAAAAATAATCTAAATAGCAACAGTATGGCAAAGCCCTACTTCAAGTATAGATGAAGTATAGATAGTGTATGAAACCAGTATTCGGCAAAAAAGGCAAAACGCAGGAATATTTTCTAAATTATTCAATTTAGGCAGAAAAAAGTAAAAGGGAAAATAATAAGAAAGTAGTGACTTAAGAAGTAAAATCAGACAAAGATAATAAAATTATAGCAAAACTAATTAGACAAAATGAACTGCAGAAATAAATCCCAACCCTCCTTTGCCATGTTGATCAAGGAAGCATCTCTAGATAAGAACCGTTCATTTGCTTTAAAAAAAGAATCCTCGAAATCCCAATTCCAAATTCCCAATTCCTAAATCATTAAATCCTCCCTCAATCACAAATTCCAATCGTACTTTGCTCTATTCCTCCTCACCAAATTCTCCTTCCCAATTCCCACAAAAAAACCCGATTATCTTTCGACAATCGGGTTCTAAAACAAATAAAGAAATCACTTATTTCTTAATCACTTTTACATTCTTAGTTATTCCGTTAACAGTTACTTGCATTAGGTAAGTTCCCGTAGCCATACTTGCCATATCAATAGTTAGTAGCGTAGCATTAGTAGCTCTACTATAAACCATTTGACCTAGCATATTGTACATTTGAACACCTTCTATAGTTTCAGAATATGAAACCGTTAAGACGTCAATAACGGGGTTAGGATAGTAACGTAAGTTACTAACTTCAAACGCAGGTGTTTTCAAATCTACTCCCGCAGTAACAGCCAAACGACTTGTACTTTCACATCCATTAAGTGTTTGTGAAGCATAATAAGTAACTCCTGAAACCAATACCGTTGTAGAAGGCAATACAGTTGTACCGGTAGCATCACTGTACCAAATAATGTTTTGACCATCAACTACAAAATTAGCTAATGTTTGACCCGTAGTGAAATCTTGTGTAGCAACCCCTGTTGGTGCAGCAGTTACATTTACTGATACTGTTGCAACAGCTGAAGTTACAGGAATACCACATGATCCAGTTACAGTAATAGTATAGTTGCCGGCATCTGATGATGAGGCATTGAAAATGGCATAAGTTGAGGTAGTTGCCCCACTAATCACGGCTGTACCTTTAAACCATTGGTACGTCAAGTTTGTACCTATAGCAGAGACGCTCAAGTTTATTACTTCTCCTACGCAAACAGTTGTGCCAAATGGTTGAGCTGTAAATACAGGTAAATTATTATCTACCATTACAGCGACCATTGTTCTAGCACTTTCACAACCAGCAATTGTTTGAGAAACATAATAGTCTCCAGAAGCTAAAACAGTTGAACTTGCTAATGCATCTCCTCCAAATCCAAAGTTGTACCACTGTAAACCTGTTCCAGTTGCCATTAAATCAGCAATTGTGGCGCCAGCACAGAACGTTTGTGCCGTAGCAGTTGGTGCAGCAGTAACATTAACCGTTACAGCAACCATAGTTCGTGCACTTTCACATCCAGCAATAGTTTGAGAAACATAATAGTTTCCAGAAGCCAAAGCAGTTGTTCCCATTAAAGCAGTTCCACCTGTTGAAGCAGCATACCATTGAATAGTTCCTGTTCCAGTTGCTACTAAATTAGCAACTGTTGCAGTAGATAAACCATTACAAAAAGATTGTGCAGAAGCAGTTGGTGCAGCAGTAACATTAACCGTAACAGCCACCATAGTTCGTGCACTTTCACATCCAGCGATAGTTTGAGAAACATAATAGTTCCCAGAAGCCAAAGCCGTTGTTCCCGCTAAAGCAGTTCCACCCGTTAAACCAGCATACCATTGAATAGTTCCTGTTCCAGTTGCCACTAAATTAGCAACAGTTCCAGAAGTACAGAACGACTGTGCGGCAGCAGTTGGTGCAGCAGTAATTGAAATCGTTACAGCAACCATAGTTCGTACACTTTCGCATCCAGCAATAGTTTGAGAAACGTAATAGTTTCCAGAAGTCAAATCAGTTGTACCCGCTAAAGCAGTTCCACCCGTTGGACCAGCATACCATTGAATAATTCCTGTTCCAGTTGCTACTAATTCAGCAACAGTTCCAGAAGTACAGAACGTTTGTGCAGAAGCAGTTGGTACAGCAGTAACAGAAACCGTTACAGCAACCATAGTTCTAGCACTTTCGCATCCAGCAACAGTTTGAGAAACATAATAGTCTCCTGTAGCCAATGCAGATGTAGCTTCTAAAGCAGTTCCGCCTGTTGAAGCAGCATACCAGTTAATAGTACCCATTCCTGTAGCTACTAAATCAGCAACAGTTCCAGAAGCACAAAACGTTTGTGAAGCAGCAGCTGGAGCAGCAACAGCTTGAACGGTTAACACCGAACTAACGTTGTTGATAGCATCCCAAATTCCACCACCTGAAGCCGTATAACCTCCATAAACAAAAGCGCCTGGAGCATATTGAAATCTACTTGCTATGTAATAAGTTCCAGCAGCAGAAGGGGCAAAAGTAACTTGATACTCATCATTATTTCCCAATTGAACATTGAAAGTAGCCAATTGCCAGCTAGATTCAGCCCATGTTGCAGGGTCAGTATTCGCTGCGTTTTTACCAATCCAAGCCTGAATACCAGCGCCTTGTCCTGCAGCTTCCGTAACGCCTACCTTATACACTTGTGCATAATAAGTAGGAGAAGTACAAGTTTCAACAGTTGTATTTCCTGGATATTGTAAATTGGCATAAGTGATCGCACAATCAACAGCGTTCAAAGCAACGGTCGCACTAGATGTACAACCTGCTTGAGAGGTAACAACAGCAGTATAATTAGTGGTTCCAGCAACAGTAGACTTGTAATAAACTGTTGAGGCAGACGCACCATCTACATAAGCCACTGTAGCTGCTGCATCGGTATACAAGTTCGCAATTGGTGACCATGTGATATCGGTGGCTTGTGTACCTTTAATCGTAACATTATCTATAGCCCAAAAATAAGCATAAGAACCACTAAAGTAAAAACGAACTTTTACATTCGCTTGATTCATCGCAGCCGCTGGTAAAGCAACCGTACCCAATACAAATGCAGTTTGAGTTCCTGTGGTTGTACTATAGGAAGTTAAATCAGTCCAAACCGTCCCGTCCAAACTGTATTGTGCTTTACCAAAAGAGGTTAGGTAACTTCTAAAATAATGGTAAAAGTTTAAACTTGCTTCGGTATAATTTAAAGTAGAAAAACTTGGTGATACTAAATAAGTCTCCGTAGTTCCGCCACTTCCTTGTGCATCACTATCCGTTAGAAAAAACTGCGAGGCATCATTTGATGATATATCCTGAAATCCAGCAGAAAACGGACTATTTCTTAAAGTCCAAGCTGCTGCAGTAATAGTACCTCCAGTAGAATTATTAATAGTCGTCCAGTTATTAGTAGGATTATTAAAATTCTCATTTAAAATAACAAGGTTAGATAAGCTTCCTCCTGTAATTCCTAAACTTTGCACAGTATTCAAACATACCGCGTCTGGTAGTGGAGTTATAACCAATTGAGAAGGTACAGGCGACACCATTACGTCCAAACTAGCTGATGCAGCACACATAGCTCCAGAAGCCTGCGAAGCAGCTAATGTATAGGTAGTATTCTCTGCAGGTGCAAAAGTCCAACCTATTGTACTGTTTCCTGAAACTCCTGTTGCAGGCGTCCAAACATAAGTGTCATAATTTGCAGCATTTGATGTAAGCGTAATTGAACTTGATTCAATTCCAGAACAAGTATTAGTTGTAGCAGCACTAAGTGTTAAGGCAGGTGCCGAAGCTACAGTTGCAGTGATAGCCTTTCTTGGCGAAGAACAAATAGCTTCTGTTCCAAAAAGGGTATTGAATCTCAATTTTGACAAACTAATTGTTGTGTTGGCATTATAACTATACACTACTGTATTGTCTGCTGTTTCGGTGTAAAGCGTATTAGCACTAGCAGATGCATTGGCACCTGACATTGACACTTCAACAATAATATTAGAGTTTCCGTCCCAAATAAAAGGAGTATCAAAAGTAATTGTTTGTAATCCTGCTGCTGTATGTGTATAAGTAGAAGGACCATAACAAGTAGTAAAAGCTCCCGTTACAAATGCAGAGGTTGCAAATGAAGTTAAATTTGTAGTAGCAATTTTTACCGTATAATTGGAGTTAGTACCTGCAGACCCTAATGTGGTTGTAGTATAACCCATAGAATTTATAGTTCCGGCAACGACACCTAAACTATTCAACTCACTTGCGGTATAAATTATCTGGTATTTAGCATTTGACCAATAATTATTGAAAGGCGACAAAGAGTTGTTAATGCCGATTGTTGCTGCAGTACCTACCTGAGCGTTAACCGTCCCGCCTGTATTGGCACTTGCATAATAAGTAGTAGTTTCAGAAATTACAGGTGTTGTAAATGTTGAACCAGACGCTAATGGAGTTCCACCGGTAGCATTTGCATACCAGCTAATGGAAGATCCTGCACTTGGAGTTGCCCCTAAAGTAACGGTACCTTCACCGCAACGAGCTGCTGCAGTAATATTTGTAACCGTATTTGTAAAAGCAATTTGAACCGCTGTAGAAGCAGTTGTTGAACTACTTGCTGTACATGTTACCTCAGCTAAATAATAAGTTGCAGCAGTAGGAACAACTGTAAGTGTAGAACTTATAGCTCCTACAATGTTCGAATACGTTACATTATCTGTAGAACTTTTCCACTGATAAGTAACTCCTGAACCTGGAGTATCATTTTGCAAACTTAAATTTACACTTTCACCTAAGCAGATGGTAGCTACAGAAGATAGTGTGTTTCCAGGATTAGGTGTTCCGTTACAAACATTTGCTTGTGCGAAAGAGAAGAACCCTGTAAAATCAGATGAATTAACCGCATTAACCGATTCGATTGTATTTGGAGTTCCTGCTATAAATGAAGCTGTACTTCCATAAGAACTTGTATAAATTCCGGAAGCTGAAGCGCCCTGAACGGGAATGTTTGTACTTCCAATTAATGCATCTCCTAAAAGCACTTTAGTAGTGGTAAATGTTCCTGAAACCAAACTAGTTTCCCATCTTCTATTTGCTGATAAGTTGATAATTGCTGGATTGGCTGTTCCTGTATTAACCCCAAATGCTTCTGCTTTAAAAGCAGCTACCGAGGTTGTAGCAGGTGACAAAGAAACAGGTGAATACGTTGATTTTCCAACTGGAAACAAAACGAATCCTGTATTAGCATCGGCAACCGTTCTCACAATTGGACCATTAATATAAGAAGCGGAAGACCCACCTGTCAAAATTCCTTCTGCCGAAGCAGATCCATGTAATATATGATTCGCTGCACTTGAATTAACAATTCCATTAGTCAATGCTAATGTGCCTGAAACTTCAATAGTTCCACCCGCTAAGGTTAACCCATTCACATTATCTACTGATAAATTAGTTACGCTTCTTGTTGGAGGAACCTCAAAACCAGTAGTTCGAGGAGTTGTTTCACCAGAATAGATAAGTGTAAAAGCACCAGTTCCTATATTAAAAGCAGGAGCTACATCAAAAACACCTCCTGATGTAGTATTATCAGCTACACCAATTTGTACCGCAGCTGATAACGCCAGACCATTTCCAATAGTAATGTTTGAAGAACCCGTAATAGTTCCTGAAAACAAATTCACTCTCTGAGTAAGAACTGGAGTTGAAAGTGTCAAACCCATTGGATTAGAAACCCCAAAACTAGAAATTCTTCCTGTAAAAGTTCCATTTCCAGAAAACGTCTGAGGAACCGTAGTTCCAATGAAATTAATTTTCGAAGTAGATGTTGTAGTTTCTGAACTTAAAACAGAACCATTGTTAATCATATTTCCTCCGTTTTGTAGTGTCGACTGACTAATATCTAAAATAGCTCCGTTAGCAACGCTAGTGTTCCCTTCAACTATTACACCACCTGTACCCAAACTTCCTACTTCAAAAGTACCTGCATTAATAGCTAAGTTTCCTTTAATTGTTAATACTCCAGAAGTAATAGCTCTGAATTTACCTGTTGTTCCAGTGCTGTTTATTGTAAGATTCCCTAAAATTGTTCTTACATTGGAAGTAAATGGACTAAATGTTGCAGTTGATGCAGTCATATTAATAACTAAATTACCTAAACTGGTAGAATTAGAGGTCAAACTCGTTCCAGTCGTATTTCCATTTAAAGTAGCGGTAGCATTTGCCTGCCACGTTGCAGTTGGAATATAATTTGTAGTTGTAGAATTAGAATGGGTGTAGTTACTCCCATTTTCAAATAACAAAGTTGTGATACTTCCTACTAAAGCAGCTGAACTTGAGTTTAATGTACTTGTAACTGAACCTGTACTTGTAACTTTAACTAAAGTCCCTGTCCCTCCACTTGAAGTGATAAGGTTAGAGGTAGAACCACTTGCCGTATAAGCACCTGCTATAAGTCCGGTATTTCCAACTCCTGTAAAGGCAAGTGCGATAGCTTTAGTTGCAGAATTTAAATTTAAAGCACTTCCCGTTTCAAGTACAAAATCATCATTTGGACCACCGGAAACTGTAATTGTTCTGGTTGTGGTAGCACTTGATTCTAAAGTAAGATTGGTATTGCTTATAATTTTTATTTGTCCTACTGTAAAATTTGTTCTGTCCACAGAGATCGTTAATTCACCACCAGAAGCACTACCTGCGCCATCAATAATATGCACATCCGAGGTTGCCCAAGCTGTTGGTACAGTACCTGAACCATCTGCTGAAGTATTCCAATTGCTATAAGTGTTCCAAGCGCCACCTGTAGCACCTGTCCAATAATAGTTAGCCCCATTTAATGTTGCTTGACTTCCAGTAATACCAATTGAAGCTCTAGCCTCTACCACTGCAACAACTTTATAATAATAAGAAGTTCCAGCGCTTAAACTGGTTTGAGCTGAAGTATAAGATGTTCCTGTTCCGACAGTTGTTGTAGAAGCTACGAAAGATGTTGAAACATTTTGTGTAAAAGCCGCATCCGTTGCACGTGTAACGAAAAACCCAACTTCATTAGTAGCGTTATCCGTCCAATTTAAAGTGGTTCCGATACCGCTTATATCACTAAAGGTCAAAGAGGTTACATCTCCACTTAGAGTAGTTGTAGCAGTAAATGTGTAAAAAACGCGATTACCATTAGATGATGAACCTATATTAGCGATCAAAGGTGATCCGATTGGATTTGTTCCAATAGCAATAGTATTTACTGTTAACGTAGTTCCTGTAGTAAATACAGGAACTGCTCCAATAGTTACTGAACCTACAGTTGTAGCGGTATTACTTGAAGCCAAAGAGATGGATCGTGATTGTGTTGAAACAGCAGAATTATAAATTTCACCATACATATAGGTGATTTTACCTGTAGTTTCTTCTAACCAAGCTTGCATATTACCCGCATTACTAAGATTCTGGTAGTTTACGTAGAATTGATTCCATTCTAGAACAAAAGTACGATTAGGTGCGGTTCCAATAACTTTAAACCTCATACCGTTTCCTACTTCATTATCTCCTGTAAACGGAGCTAAGATAGCAGCATTTAAAGCGGTAGAAACGTTTGTACCTATCGCTGTAGCAGTCGAAGAGGTGTGCAACATCATCTGTCCATTTGAGTTGGCACTAAAATGTGTGTATTTCATACCCATAAATATGAAATCAAAGCCTAAAGGCTGTACGGTTCCTGCCGCATCATCATTAACACCAATTAGGTAACTAGTACCTTCAGCAGAAAGATCTTTCAAACTTCCTGTAGTACCAGAAGTAAATGCATAATTGGAAATGGATTGTGCAAAACTAAATCCAGTACTTAAAAGCATACCGAACAGTAGTAGTGCAAAAACCAAATTACCTGTGCCACTTATTCGCCAACGGTTTGGAGAATTGGAGCACAAATCTGTTTTGCCAAATAAATCTAAGCGATTTAAATAGCCAGAGTAAAATTTGTTCATAAATAGTTTTGTTAAAAATTAGGCAACTAAATTAACTAAAATTACTTTTCGCAGTTAAATTGCAATCACAAATTAAAACGCACATTATAATAATTGCGAATAAAGAAAAGAAAAAGCGATTACAGTTCAATCAAATATTTTTTATTTAAAGATTTAGCAAAATTTATAACATTATTAAATGATTTTGTAGAAAAAACAGAGCTGTAATTTAGCTGATATTTAACAAAATAGAAAATAGAACACCCAAAAACTATGAAATCTCTTTTTTTTACAAATAAAATCTCCTTATTTCGGAAAATGTTTTATAAAAAAAAACAGATTAATTACTATTTCTAAACTCTTGCAGGTGCTTTCTTTTTTAACAAAACAAAAGCCGTTACAACTCCTAATACCAACATAGGTATTAAATAATCATTAATTGGTGCTGTATCTAAAACTCCTGTTTCTTCGCTTTTCTTCTGGAAGTTATGGGCCTGGAGATCCTACTCCACTAACAGTGCAAAATACCATAGTCAAAAGCGTTATTGTTATATTATTTATCCTGTGCTATGATTTAGCACTCTTTACAAACGAGCTTTCTTGGAAGCCACACCAACACTATCCCTTAAGTACCCCTTAAGTATCCCTTAAGCATCTTGGTTTTTATTATAGGGCAGTTTTTCTTTCTCTATTATTAAATTACAACAAAGGATTGGTGCATTCATTGTCATTAAATTAGAGTTTTATTTAATTTCAGCTGTGTCTTTTCGCAGAAGGAATCACGTGACGTAAGAAACCAATACAATTTCTCCGGCAAAATTATGATGTTAATTTAAATAAAAACATTTACGTGGCTACATAAGTGCTTTGTTACCTTTCCGCAGAAATCGAAATTAGCTTGAAATCGATTCCGCCTATCATTAAATAGCTCTAAACCAACAGTTATACCGTTACTAAAAAATTTAAATCTTCGACTATTTAATGCTCTCTCTTTTGGCTTGAATCAAACACAAAAAAACCTTCTCATTGCTGAGAAGGTTTTATAAAAAACAGATTAATTATTAGTTCTACACTTTTGCAGTGGCTTTCTTTTTTAATAATAAAAAAGCAGTTGCAACTCCTAAGACCAACATTGGCAGGAGGTAGTCACTAATTGGTGCTGGATCTAAAGGTGCTTCTTCTGGATCAACTACTGGATCTGGATCCTCAGGAAATTGTGCAAATACACTACTTACTGAAAGAAAGAACACTAAAGTTAAGAGGACTTTTGATACTTTATTTATTTTCATATCGAATAATTTATTGTTATTAATTTGTAATATAAAATCGCCGCTTCCTTAATTTGTTTGCTTTTGCAAACTTGTCAACGGCGATTTCATAGTTCTTACATTTAAAATATTATTTTTTGATTTACTACGCCATTGGCTGCAGTACTAATTCGTACGATCAGCATTTGGTTAGCTGAAACTACATTTTCAAGAGTTGCTGTAGTAGCATTAACGCCATCTTGCGTATAAATCACTCTTCCAGCTACATCAATCAACTCGATTTTTTCCATCACAATTGAACCTGCATTGATTTTGATTTTTTGGTCTTTAACACCAATCAAAATAGCATGACCTGCTGCAATTGGATTATCTGTTCCTAAAGTACTGTTTATGTATTGTACTTCAAAACGCTCGTTGAATATTCCAACTGGAGTAGCAAATGTATAGTCTTCTAATTTCAAATCGTGTACGATACCTGCAACATTATCTTTCAAGAAAATGTCTTGGTTTTCTGCAAACAATCCGTCAAAGTTAGACAATGCAATAGTAAAGTCTCCTGCAACATCTGATTTGAATCCTAGAGGAACAATATCTGTGTTTACAAAAGGAACGCTTCTACCTTGAATGATGTATTCAGCATCATTAATGATAGAGGTCAAGGCTGTTGGGCTGTCATTGAAATACAAAGCATCAACTCCTGCATCAACAGTTTCTGTTGCTCCACTTCTATAACCAATTAATGTTTGTCCTACTACATTTGTTGCATCGGATAAGTTCAACCAGAAACGGTGCATTTCTGTAGTACTTTCATTAGCTCCTTTATAAAAAGTAGCTGTACCATTATTACGCATCGTGTTATTGAACACTAAGTTTCCTGGAGCAACTGAATTAGCTACTACGAAGAATCCTTGCCCAGTTTCAATATTCATTGGCATCGTACCGTCAATATCTGTATCCGCACTTGCTATTCCCATTGCTGTATAAGTAGCATAACCACTTGCAATAGAAAACTCACTTCCTTTTTTTCTCCAGAAATACAAAGTTTCATCAATGTTGGTGTTTGCTGCAAAGAAAGCCGCAATTGAAATAGGAGATGCATAAGGATTTCCTACCAAGTTTAGTTTGTTATTAGCTCCTGAAAGTGCAATAGACACAACTCCATTATTAAATGCACCTGTAAATGAACCTAAATGAGGTTGAGCTGGATTTGAACTTCCAATTTCCACCCAATTATTTGGCATACGAATTAAGTATCCTTTTGCCGTTCCAAACGTTTTTGTGTTCATGTCTGCTACAGTTACAATTTCTTGTACATAGTTACCATTAGTTCCTAACGTTGGGTCATAAGATGAGAAACGGTTGTATAAGGTTTGCGTAGAAAATGCACGTAAGTTTTGACCTGAAACAGGTGATGACCATAATGTATAATCTTGACGGAACAATGGTATTGAATTACGTTTTACCGTTACCATTCCTGAATTTGTGGCTAAAGCTGTTTGTAAGACCACTGCATCATTTGCAACTGTTAGCATTCCTCCTTCAGCAACTGTTACGTCACCTACATTTAAAGTTCCGTTTACAGTAACATTTGCGTTAGCTCCAACAGAGATAGATGCTACTTCTACGTCAGATGAAATAACCAATGGATTGGTTTCATTCACAGTTACATCTGCACAAGGTTGAGGAACCATATTATCTGCCCAGTTACTTGCAGTACTCCATGAAGTATCAGTCGCGCCTACCCAAACTCCTGTTGGACATAATGGCGCAATACTAAAATTATCTAAAGCAAGGTAATAATCTCCAGAAATCCAGTTACCCGTAATTCGGACTTTAATAATTTCTCCCGAATAGGCTGCAAGGTCATACGAAACTTCTTTCCAACCTGATAAACCATTATTTGAAACTGTGGCTAATTCCGTCCAAGTTGCTGATGGGAATTGCTGGATTTCTACAATAAAATTACCAGACCCAGCTTCCGGAGTAGCATAAGGAAAATCATAATCTGCTAATTTATAATTGAACTTTAAGTGATTATCCGTTCCTAATTCCCCTACGTGAATAGTTTGAAAGTTAGCGCTAGTACCACTAGACCATAAATTTTTATACATGTAATTTGTAGTTGCACCTGGGGCTATAGCAGTAGTTGTACTAACTGTAAATCCACCGTTTACCCAACTTGCTGGAAGTGTAGCTGTGGCAAAACCTTGAGACCAAGGCACACTGGCTTTACCTACTGTACTGAAATTATATGGACCTGACCAATTACTTGTAGCCTCACCACAAATAGTACGTACATAATAACTGTAAGTAGTTCCTGCAGTAAGATCCGTTAAACTTAAGTCATTAGAAGTAACACTTTCTGAAATACCGTCTCCCTGAGTGAATCCTAAATCCCCATATTCTACATCGAATGAAGTACCGTCACTTGTCCATGAAAGGTCAGCTGTTGTAAATCCAAGGTTGTTGGCAATTAAATCAGTTGGCTCTACGCAAGTAGGTATAAGCTCTACCTTAAAATCATCCATCCAGTAATAATAATTATCTGCATTGGAATTATGTCTTAATGCAATACGTATGTTACCACCTGTAAGAACTGTAGCGTTCAAATTGAATGTATACTCCGTCATTAAATTGTCACTAGGATCAATAGTTTGTACAAGTTCAAAAGAACTGATATCCATCGGGTCACTCATTACGCCTATATCCATAGTCCCTGAGCTAGCCCCTTCTCTTTTCAACATAAATTTAACGCGAAGATTATGAATATCTTCACTATATGCAGGTGAAACACCATATGTAGGCGTTCCTACTGCTGATTGAAACCTTAATGTATTTGGAGAACTAGCAGGGTTTGCCGCAACAATTGATGGCCAAATAGATCCGCTTGTATAAGTTACCGGTCTTATCCAACAGTCTGGAAAAGCTTCAGACCCCGTACCGTATGTATCAAAATTCTCAACGTAGGGAAGCGTACTTACAGCACCACATAAAGTTTTAAAAGTGAAAGGTCCAGTCCATGTGCTAAAACCATTCAAATCACAATTTTGACGTACATAGAAACTATAAGAAGTGTTTGACTCCAAACTACCTAAAGTATACCCACTATCTACCCCTTCAACTAAATCACCTTCACCTTGTACAAATTCCGGAATTCCATACTCCACATCAAAAACGGAGCCTTCACTATCCCATAATAAATCAGCCGAAGTTAAAGTTATACTTGAAACATTAAGATTTGTTACAGGCAAACAGGATGGAGGTGCAACTACAGACAATGTGTAGTCTTCCGCCTCACCATAGTTAAATTGAGCAGCTCCACAAGCATCAAAAGTATAACCATAATAATTTGAACGAATTCTCATTCTGTAATCACCTAAAGGCAACAATTCTGGCAGTGTTAATGAACCTGTCCAAGCGCCACCTGTTGGTGACGTTGCGGTGTGCTCAACTACAAGTTCTGAAACATCAAAAACCAAATCGTTATTTAAATCTATCCAAATTTTAATTCCCGTAGAAGAAGGCACAACAACATTGTAAGAAATTAACCCGCCTGGATATTGTGCTACACTCATTGCAGAATAATCATTGTACGCACTAGTTGTTCCATTAGTCAAGTTAGAAATATTTGTAGAACCTCCACTTGTAGAAACTCCACTTATTCTGTAACTGCTTGAAGTTCCTGTAGGAACACAATAACCCGTATAAAAGCTAAACGGTCCAGACCAAGTACTATTCCCATCAGAACCTCCACACGCATTACGAACAAAATAACTATAAGTTATATTCGCATCAAGTCCACTTAAAGTATAGTTATTTGAAACTCCATTAATCATTGTTCCTTCACTTTGTGCAAAACCTTGAGTCCCCCATTCAATATCAAAGTTAGTACCTCCACTTGTCCAAGACAAATCAGCAGATTCAAAAGTTAGATTTGAAGCAGCAAGAACTGTTGGAGCAACACAAGCAGGTGCAAGTGCAACAGAAATTTCCCCTAAAAATAAAGCATTCATATCCGCATCTGAATAACATTGAAACCCAATATTATAGTTGCCCGATGCAGGCACACTGAAAGTGATGACCTGAGAAACAGTTGCATTTGCATCACCTGTGGCAACATCAAATAATGTAGTAGTCATTGCAGAATTTATTGCAGAAGTACCTAAAGCTACTTTTAATTTCTCCACATAAAAGGTGTCTTTATATTTGAATTTTAACTGGTAAGATGTACCCGCTGTTAACGCTAAACTATTAGTGAAAAGCCAGTCGTTTGCTGTATTAGAACTGTTGTAAAAATATGCCATAACCTTTCCAGTAATCCCAGAAGTATCTGAGCTACTTGGCTGAATAATCCAAGTATTTGAATCCGCATTTACATTATGAACATTCGTGCAAGCGGGTAACGCCGGAATAACAGCAGCTTCGATTGGCATTACATAAGGAATAGTAGTAGCGTTACATAATGTTGTAAAACTTCCGCCTGATACCCACGAACTTTGACCTGAACCACAGTCAGATCGAACCCACCAGTAATAAGTTGTGGCTGCACTTAAACCTGTTGCCTGAGCACTAATCCCCATTTGATTATCTAATGTAGGCAATGTCTCGGCTGCTGGAGCTGTGTTAGTTGCACTATAATATACATCATAACCACTTGTTGGAGCACTGGAAGACCCATCCCAAGAAAGTGTTGCTGAAGCTACTGTTAAATTTGAAGCCGTAAAATTTGTCGGTACTAAACATGAAGCTAAAGTTCCTTCAAACTGCATTTGCGACAATACAGCAGTTCTTTGAAACGCCGTTGGTGGACTTGCAGGGTCAGGATTTGCACTATCACTTCTATACATTATACATGAATTGGATGTAGAAGTAAATGAACTAAAAGTTGGTGCTGTTTGCCATCCAAGTGTATTTTCATCAACTGCTACAACAAGGTTATCCCCTGTATAATTAAAGGGAGTTGAAAATGTAATTTCAAACCAGTTGTTTGCAGTTGGATCAGGAGACAATATCCCACTAAAAACTTGAGTCAAATTACTGACTGGTACCCAATCTGTGTCTGTTTCAAATGATGTTTTAGTAGTATTTCCTATAAAAACAGTCCAGTTGTTCCAAACGGCCAAAGTTCCTAGGCTTGTTGCTTTAAACCTTATTTTAGTGATAGTACCAGAAGTCCCTCCACCAATTGCATATTGTGAAGCTGTAATAATTTGCTGACTATAATTATATACGTAATTACTAATTGGTGCCGCTATACTACCAGATACAGTTTCACTACCACTACCTACTTGAATTGTTCCCGTCTCTTGTGCAAATCCTGATGTTCCCACTAAAAGCAACATGCACAAAGACATCCATCCGAGCCATCGCCCTCTTTTTTTCCCGTTGAGATTCGTGCCAACTTTGACCAAATCCCGATTGTAAATTTCCTTCATATTTTATTCTGTTAAAAATTAGAACTGTAAGTTAACATAAATATTTGTTAAGCAGCACATGAATCAACAAAAGTTATTAAAATGTTTCGTTTTAGGCGGTAAATGCAAGATAATTCCTACTTTTAACTTGTTTTTTTGTTTAATTTAAATTTAAATTTGCCAAAAAACGCTATTTTATTACAATTACTAAACTTCGAACAGAAAACTTAACAAATTACTTTTAAACGTCCAGCAATTCAAATTATTTACAAATTATTACCCAATTTTTCTATAGTAAACTCCTAAAGAAATGCACGTAAAGACCCTAACACACTATTTTTCTATTAATAGAAAGAAGTGTAGAGAGTTCCTTTTATAAATAAACAACACTATAGAAATAATTTATATCATTTTAAAAGCCTAAACACTGCTATCTTCTTAACTGAAGAAACGAACCGCTATTAAAAGCAGAAACAAAAAAAACCTTCTCATTGCTGAGAAGGTTCTATAAATAACAAATTGATAATCGTCCTACACTTGTGCAGTCGCTTTCTTTTTTAGTAAAATAAAAGCTACTGCAACTCCTAAGGCCAACATTGGAAAGATGTAGTCACTAATTGGTGCCGGATCTAAAGGCGCTTCTTCCGGATCAACTACTGGATCTGGATCTTCAGGAAATTGTGCAAATACACTACTTACTGAAAGGAAGAATACTAAAGTCAAGAAGACTTTTGATACTTTATTAATTTTCATATGGAATTATTTATCATTATTAATTTGAATTATGGAATCGCCGCATCCTTAAATTTGTTTGTTTTTGCAAACTTGTCAACGGCGATTTCATAGTTCCTACTTTAAAATATTATTTTTTGATTTACTACACCATTGGCTGCAGTACTAATTCGTACTATCAGCATTTGGTTTGCTGAAACTACGTTTTCAAGAGTTGCTGTAGTAGCATTTACGCCGTCTTGCGTATAAATAACTCTTCCCGCAACATCAATAAGCTCGATTTTATCCATTATAACTGAACCCGCATTGATTTTTATTTTTTGGTCTTTCACACCAATCAAAATCGTTTGGTCTGCTAGTAATGGATTATTCGTTCCTAATGTACTGTTTGTATATTGTACTTCAAAACGTGTGTTGTAAACTCCTACTGGAGTTGCAAACGTATAAGCCGCCAGTTTTAAGTTTTGCACAGTACCTGTAACATTATCTTTCAAGAAGATGTCCTGGTTTTCTACAAACAATCCATCAAAGTTAGACAATGAAATAGTAAAACTTCCTGCAACATCTGATTTGAATCCTAGAGGAACAATATCTGTGTTTACAAATGGTAAGCTTCTTCCTTGAATAATATATTCAGCATTGTTTATCAAAGTAGTCAATGCTAAATCACTGTCATTAAAGTAAACAGCATCAATACCAGCATCTACTCCTTGAGTTGCTCCAGTTGCGTATGCAATTAATGTTTGACCTACCACAGTAGTAGCATTAGATAAATTTAACCACATACGGTGTAATTCAGCTGGTGTTTCAGTAGCTCCTTTGTAGAACGTAGCTGCACCATTATTTCGCATAGTATTGTTAAACACTAAGTTGCCTGGAGCAGCAGAATTTGCTACTACAAAGAACCCCTGTCCTGTTTGAATATTGGTTGGAACTACTCCATTGATATCCGTATCAGCACTCACAAATCCCATTGTATTATAGGTAGCATAACCACTTGCAGTATTTCCAGGAGTAGCACTCGCTTTCTTTCTCCAGAAATACAATGTTTGATCTAGATTCGTATTAGCTGCAAAAAATGCTGCAATAGAAATAGGCGATGCATAAGGATTACCTACTAAATTCAATTTGTTATTTGCTCCTGAAAGTGCAATTGATACAGCACCATTGTTCAACACTCCTGTAAAGCTACCAAGGTATGGCATTGCAGGATTTGAGCTAGCTACTTCTACCCAATTGTTAGGCATACGAATTAAATAACCTTTTGCATTTGTAAATGTCTTATTAGTTACATCTGCTGTTGTAATTATTTCTTGTACATAATCACCATTTGCTCCAATTGTATTATCATAAGAAGAGAAACGATTAAATAATGTTTGCGTTGAAAATGCACGTAAGTTTTGACCTGTAACAGGTGATGACCACAATGTATAATCTTGACGGAACAAATCTGATGAATTACGTTTAACCGTTACCATTCCTGAATTTGTTGCTAAAGCAGTCTGTAATAATACCGCATTATTTGCAACTGTCATCATTCCACCTGTAGCAACTGAAATATTTCCTACGTTTAAAGTTCCGTTTACAGTAACGTTTGCAGTAGCTCCTAATGTAAGTGAAGCAACTGTTACATCAGAAGAAATAGTCATTGGAGCTGCGTTATTAACCGTTACAGCTGTACATGTTTCTGGAACCATATTATCAGCCCAGTTACTTGCTGTAGACCATGCTGTACTTGTTGTCCCTACCCAAACACCAGTTGGACACACTGCTTCGCAAACAATACTAATAGTTATATTACCTGTAGTAGTTGAAGAACTGCTATAATGAGCAACATATACGTAATATGTCTGGCCTAATACTGAATTTTCAATCGTGTACGTTTCAGCACCAAGTGAACCGTCTTTACAGTCAATCCATGTTAACTCTGCACAAGAACCTGTTTGTATTGACATTTTGTGATCAAAACTAGCTGTAGAGTTAATTGTGATATCGCCACTAGTACCCACAAATGAGAACCAAATACCTTTACTTGCGATAGTACAACCAGCTGGAGCAACCGCAGTTGAGCCAACTGAGGAATAGGTTGCTGCTGTAGCATTACAAACCAAAGCTATTGCTCCAGCACAATTTTCATTAGTTGGTGGTGGAGTGATTGTATTAAAACTACCACCTGAAGCCCAAGTACTCGTTTCAACACCACAGTCTGAACGAACCCACCAATAATAGGTACTTGATTCTGCTAATCCTGTCGCATTTAGAGGCGATGCTGTGTGATTATCAGCAGTTGGTGTCGTTCCAGCTAATGGAGCTGTATTTGTTGTACTGTAATAAATATCATATCCATTTGCAGGAGTTGATGCAGATGCAGTCCAAGAAAGTGTGGCTGTTGTTGTTGTAATCGCAGAACTAGCTAGAGCCGTTGGCGCTAAACAAGATGGAATATTCTCAATAGTTACTTGATCAATTCCCTGATTAGTGATCCCTGAGCCATAGTTAGAATTAGATACAAAAGCCAATTGTATTGTTTGTCCCACATACGTACTTAAATCAATAACATTTAACTGCCATGGTGAACCTGTTGCCGTAGCAAAAGTGGAGTTGGCCGTTGTGTGGCCATAAATACTTGTAAATGCACCTCCATTAACACTAATGAATACAGATAATGGAATTGGAGTTGTTGTATATCCACCACTACCTAAAAAGTAATTATACGTTAATCTTTTAGCTGTAGCGTCTAATTCAAATGTAGGTGTAAAAATATTATAAGTATTGTAAGTAGTTTGAGCATTATAAACATTTAAAAATGCAAAACGAGCTGTTGAAGCTGGTGTAGCCGCTCCATTAGTTGCGTCAGCTGTAGTTACTTCCCAATTATAAGTTGCACCTGCACCTGCAGAAACGCCCCAACAAGCTAATGTTGTACTTGTAGCATCAAATGATTCTACAAATGGGAAAGTAGCAATGCTAGCACATGGTGTTACAAAACTTCCACCAGTAGCCCATGTACTTGTATCTCCACAGTCTGAACGAACCCACCAGTAATAAGTAGTTGAAGCCGTTAAACCAGTTGCATTGTATGGAGATGCTGCATGATTATTAATAGTTGGTGCCGTTCCCGTTGTTGGAGCTGTATTTGTAGTATTGTAATAAACATCATATCCATTTGTTGGAGTTGAAGCAGAAGCTGTCCAGCTCAATGTTGCTGTAGTTGAAGCAATGTTTGATGATGCTAAAGCCGTCGGAGCTAAACAAGAAGGAATTGCCGCAACAACAACTTTATAATCTTCTGTTTCTGTTCTTAAATTAGCTGTCATGCAAGGATTTGACGGAGCTGAAGAATTAAAATCAACCATTACTCTCATTCTATAGTCGCCCGTAGCAGTGCCACCTGGAACTGTAATGGTTCCTGAGTACGGACCATCGCCATATCCTGTTGTCACAAACACTCTTTCGCTAGTTTCAAATGTTTTATTATTGTTCCAATCAATCCAAATTGCTGCTCCAAGAGTTCCTCCAGCTACGGCTAAATTAAAATTAAACCCCCCAGTTGCAAAGCTTGTAACAGCAGTTGTTGCCGTATTGTCTTGATAACCCCCAGTTGTATATCCAGATGCTAAATTAGAAATATTTGTAGTTCCCAAACTAGTTGAGAACTCATTAATATAAGTCGCAGTACCTGTTGAAGAAGGCGTACAGTACTGATTTGTTGTTATAAAGCTTCCTAAGCCATCATCCTCTGTATCCGCTTGATAAAGATACGAAAAAGGTGCTGTACTACCACATCTCATATATTCATATACACGAACATAATAAGTAGTAGACGGTGATAATCCTGTAACCGCAACTGAAGTTCCTGTACCGTCAAAAATAATTTGTTCTCCTGAACCGGCATAAGCAGTATTTGCTGTTAAAGCAGGACCTGGAGCATCAACAGGATCAATAAAGTTGTTAGTTGTGTTTATTTTTACAAATCTTCGAGTACCATTACCATTTGTCCAAGTAACAGTTGCTGTAATATTTTGTAAAACAGAAGTAGTCACATTTGTTGCAAATGTTGTTGGAGCAACCGGATCTGTTACTTGTAAAACATTACTGTAAGCAAATTCTGATGAATTTGCACACATAACTTTCAATCGGTAATATTCTGTTTGAGCTGCAATATGTGCTGGAAGCGTATAAGTAACAGAAGCGTTTCCAGTGCCAGTTGCATTTGCCCAAGTGAGATTATCAGTAGATTTTTCCCACTGATAAGTAATTCCCGGGCCACTTACAGACTGTCCTGTAACTGTAACAGTACTTGGACTTGGGGTAGCCCCCCCACAAGTTGGTCTAACAGTAGCTCCAGATATTGTTCCCGCAAGCGGAGTTCCCGCACAAGAGGGAATAAGTGTTTTAAATGTACCTGCTACCACATATCCATTAGTTCCTGCACCTGAACTACTCGATGGTATATGCGACCAAATACTGTTGTTAACTCCATCAGAGGCTTGAACTTGTATTTGATAATTAGTGCTGTCATTAAGCCCTGTAAGTATAGCAGTATTAGTGTTTGCAGGGTTTCCACTCCAGTTAGTCCAAGAACATGAACCCACAGCACGGTAGCGTACATTATATTGTGTAGCACCTGTAGGAGCAGTCCATGACAATGTAGCGCCATTATCCGTAATAATTGAAACTGATGCAAATGTTCTTACAGGATTTACTACTGCTTGAGAAGTCCACGTATAAGTAAGACCACTTGATGGTTTTACCGTAGGATTAGCAGTGTTAAAATACATTGTACTAGTATTAGAATTACCTGTTACGGCATTTTGCCAAGTACAAGAATTAGACGAACCAGTTGCATCTATCATTAAATTATTAATATCTGTTGCCCAGTTTGAAGAAGTTGTTCCATTAGTTTTCCAACCTATTTGAAAAGAAGATGTAAGACCCGAACCTTGTGTACATGTACCATATACATAAGATACTGCACCTGTAACTGTATTCATTCTAATCTGAAAATTCAAAACATCACCACCGCCACCAGAACTATAACGACTATAATCCGTCCATTCAAATATATTTTCATTACCGATTGTTTGGTAATAAAAACCCGTACTACCTATAGTTGATATGTGTAAGTCAGCATTCATAGGAGCAAAAATAACGGATCCATTAGTTGCCGCTGTAGATAGTATCGTTGATTCTGTAGTATTGGTTGGCGCTGTTGCCCCATACAATATGAGCCAACCATTTGAACTCACTCTGGCATTAGTATAAGCTGTTCCATTTACCGTAAAACCAGGCAATCCCGTTAGATTTTGCTGATTGTTATCTGCAGCCATTGCAAGAATACTAGTACCTGTACTACTAATGGAAGAATACGTACCATTACTGGCTTCAAAAGTATATTTAATAGCTAACTGAGCTTGAGCTGAATAATTCAGTCCTATAAGCGCCATACAAAATGTTAGCCATCCGAGCCAATGTTCTTTTCCTTTTCGTCTTAGAATCAAGCTTCTATTAGCTGAATTCTGATTGTAACTTTTTTTCATAAATATAATTGTTAAAAATTAGGATACTAAATTAGCAAAAAAATAAGTCATTAATTACACTTACTACAAAAAAGACACTAATTTTTTAAACAATTACGATTAAAGCAAAAAATAGCTTTTAAAACAACCTACTTCTGCTATAAAAGATAAATTTTATGAAATTTATTAAAAATAAATTATATAAATATATCTTCCCAAAATGTTAAATAACATGGCGTATAGCCATTTAACGGTAGAAATATAAACAATTGTAAAATTTGCACTACGTTTTTAACTTGAAAAACGTTATAATTTATAAATACACATAAGAAAAAAGCCTCTCTTTCGAAAGGCTTTGCATTTTTTAGGCTTGACCCGCAGGTCCAAAACTTAATGGAATTGCAGGTTGTTCTGTATCCTTAATTTCACCGTGTGCCATTTCGTAGCGGTGGATATTTTCACCCAGTGCTTTAAGTAAACGCCTGGCATGTTGAGGTGTTAGGATAACTCTTGACTTCACTTTTGCTTTTGGTGTTCCCGGCATAATACACACATAGTCGACAACAAACTCTGAAGCAGAATGATTAATAATAGCAAGATTTGAATAAATGCCTTCTGCTGTTTTTTCGTCCAATTCAATGTTTATTTGTCCTTGTGGTTGATTTTGATTCTGATCGCTCATGTTTTTGGGTTTAAGGTTATGGGTTATAAGATTAAATGGTTTTGGAATATTATTTTCACTTTATAAAAAAACCTAACAGCGAACTGTTAGGTTTAGTAAATATAGGAATAATATAATTAGAAAATAAATTCTTAGTAATTATACTCTTCTTTGTTAATTAATAATTCATTAAAATCATCTTTAGATCCTACAAGCGTATTGTCGTATTCTCTCATTCCTGTTCCTGCTGGAATTCTGTGTCCAACAATAACATTCTCTTTCAATCCTTCTAATGTATCTATTTTACCAGCGACTGCTGCTTCATTTAATACTTTCGTAGTTTCTTGGAACGATGCTGCAGAAATAAATGATTTCGTTTGAAGCGAAGCTCTTGTAATACCTTGCAAGATTGGTGTAGCTGTAGCTGTAATTACTTCACGAGCTACTACTAAATTCTTGTCTAAACGTTTTAATTGTGAATTTTCATCACGCAAGTCACGTGTAGTAATAATCTGACCTGGTTTCAATGAATCTGAATCACCAGCGTCTTCGACCACTTTCATTCCGTATAATTTATCATTTTCAACGATAAAGTCTTTCGTGTGAATCAATTGATCTTCTAGAAACAACGTATCTCCTGGATCTTGCACTCTAACTTTACGCATCATCTGACGAATCACTACTTCAAAGTGCTTGTCGTTGATTTTTACCCCTTGCAAACGGTATACTTCTTGAATTTCATTAACCAAATACTGCTGAACAGCTGCTGGTCCTTGAATTCTCAAGATGTCATCTGGAGTAATTGCTCCATCAGACAAAGGCACTCCCGCTCTTACAAAGTCATTTTCTTGAACAAGAATCTGGCTTGAAAGTTTCACAAGGTATTTCTTGATTTCACCAAATTTAGATTCGATAATAATTTCACGGTTACCTCTCTTGATTTTTCCAAAAGAAACTACACCGTCTATTTCTGAAACTACCGCTGGGTTTGAAGGATTACGAGCTTCTAACAACTCTGTAATTCTTGGTAAACCTCCTGTAATATCGCTTGATTTTGACGAACGACGTGGAATTTTTACTAAAATCTTACCTGCTTTAATTTTCTCACCATCTTCAACCATCAAGTGGGCTCCAACTGGTAAGTTATACGAACGAATCAATTCACCGTCTTTACCATAAATCAATAAAGTAGGAATTAATTTTTTATTTCTTCCTTCCGAAATTACTTTCTCTTGGAAACCAGTTTGCTCATCAACTTCAACCATGAACGAACTACCTTGCTCTAAATCTTCATAAGCAATTTTTCCTGTAAATTCAGAAATAATTACTCCATTATAAGGATCCCACTTACAGATTGTTGTTCCTTTTTCAACTAAATCACCGTCTTTAACGAAGATACTTGATCCGTATGGTAAGTTATGTGTATTTAGAACAATTCCTGTTTTAGAATCTACTAATTTCAATTCTGTTGAACGAGAAACCACAATGTCAGTCATTTTCCCTTCAGAATCTTCACCTTTTACCGTTTTCAAATCTTCTATTTCTAAACGACCTGTAAAACGAGTAACGATACTTGACTCTTCAGACAAACCTCCTGCAACCCCTCCAACGTGGAACGTTCGAAGTGTTAACTGTGTTCCAGGCTCTCCAATAGATTGTGCGGCAATTACACCAACAGCTTCTCCTCTTTGTGTCATTTTTCCAGTAGCTAAATTTCTACCGTAACATTTAGCACAAATACCTTTTAAAGCTTCACAAGTTAATGGCGAACGTACTTCTACCTTTTCAATTGGTGCAGCCGTAATAGCTTTCATAATTGCTTCAGTAATTTGAACTCCAGCCTCTACAAGAACTTCAGAATTCATAGGATTGATAACATCTTGCAATGCAACACGTCCTAAAATTCGTTCTCCTAAAGTTTCAACTATTTCTTCATTCTTTTTCAAAGCAGAAACTTCTACTCCTCGTAAGGTTCCACAATCTTCGATGTTTACAATAACATCTTGAGAAACATCGTGCAATCTACGAGTTAAGTATCCAGCATCCGCCGTTTTAAGTGCAGTATCGGCAAGACCTTTACGAGCACCGTGCGTTGAGATAAAGTATTCTAAGATTGAAAGTCCTTCCTTAAAGTTTGAAAGAATTGGATTTTCAATAATTTCACCACCACCGGCTGTTGATTTTTTTGGCTTAGCCATCAAACCACGCATACCTGTTAACTGACGAATTTGTTCCTTAGAACCCCTCGCTCCTGAATCAAGCATCATGTATACCGAGTTGAAACCTTGTTGGTCTTCACGGATATTTTTCATAGCTAATTCAGTCAACTGAGCATTTGCAGAAGTCCAGATATCAATAACTTGGTTGTAACGTTCGTTATTGGTAATAAGACCCATGTTGTAATTCGCAGAAATTCCTTCTACTTGTACTCGAGCATCTGCAATTAATTGTTGTTTTTGTTCTGGAATACGAATATCACCTAATGAGAACGAAAGGCCTCCTTTAAATGCAAATTTGTAACCCATATCTTTCATATTGTCCAAGAAAGCCGCTGTAGTAGGTACATTGGTAACACTTAAAACGTGACCGATAATATCTCTTAAGTTTTTCTTAGTCAATACATCATTGATGTATCCTGCAGCTTCTGGCACTACTTCGTTAAACAAAACACGACCTGCCGTAGTTTGAATAATTTTATAAACCAATTCGCCATTTTCATTGAAATCTTTTGCTCTAATTCGAACACGAGCGTTTAGTTCAACTCTTCCTTCATTCAAAGCGATATTTACCTCTTCCGCAGAATAGAAAGTTAATCCTTCACCTAAAATTTTGTGTTCTGGAACAGACAAACGCTCTTTGGTCATGTAATACAGACCCAAGACCATATCCTGAGAAGGAACCGTAATCGGTGCTCCATTCGCTGGATTCAAAATATTGTGAGAAGCCAACATCAATAATTGTGCTTCAAGAATTGCTTCTGGTCCAAGTGGCAAGTGAACTGCCATTTGATCCCCATCAAAATCGGCGTTAAATGCCGTACATACTAATGGGTGAAGTTGAATTGCTTTTCCTTCAATTAATTTTGGCTGGAATGCCTGAATACCAAGTCTGTGTAACGTTGGAGCACGGTTTAATAATACCGGATGCCCTTTAATTACATTTTCTAGAATATCCCAAACTACTGGTTCTTTTTTGTCAATGATTTTCTTTGCAGATTTCACTGTTTTTACAATTCCTCTTTCAATCAATTTACGGATTACGAAAGGCTTGTACAATTCGGCAGCCATATCTTTTGGGATACCACATTCGAACAATTTTAATTCTGGTCCAACAACAATTACCGAACGAGCAGAATAATCCACACGTTTTCCAAGTAAGTTTTGACGGAAACGACCTTGTTTACCTTTCAATGAATCAGAAAGCGACTTCAATGGTCTGTTCGATTCTGTTTTAACAGCAGACGCTTTACGTGTGTTGTCAAATAATGAATCTACCGATTCTTGCAACATACGTTTTTCGTTTCTCAAGATTACTTCTGGAGCTTTAATCTCCATTAATCTTTTCAAACGGTTGTTACGGATAATCACACGACGGTATAAGTCATTCAAATCCGAAGTTGCAAAACGACCACCATCAAGAGGCACAAGCGGACGTAATTCTGGCGGAATAACAGGAACCACTTTCATAATCATCCATTCTGGACGGTTTTCGCGGTTTAAGTTAGACTCACGGAACGACTCAACAACTTGTAATCTTTTTAATGCTTCTGTTTTACGTTGTTTAGACGTTTCATTGTTAGCCGCGTGTCTTAAATCATAAGACAATGTATCTAAATCAATACGAGCTAGCAAGTCCATAATACATTCAGCACCCATTTTGGCTACGAATTTATTAGGGTCAAAATCATCTAAATATTGGTTATCAGCTGGAAGGGTATCTAAAATATTCAAATACTCTTCTTCTGTCAAAAAGTCTAATCTTTTTACAGATTCACCTTCTGGATTTGTGGCAATACCTGCTTGAATAACTACATATCTTTCGTAGTAGATAATCATGTCTAATTTCTTAGAAGGCAATCCTAGGATGTATCCAATTTTGTTTGGCAAAGAACGGAAGTACCAAATATGAGCTACAGGAACCACCAAGTTGATGTGTCCTACTCTATCTCTACGTACTTTTTTCTCTGTAACTTCTACACCACATCTATCACAAACAATTCCTTTGTAACGGATACGTTTGTATTTTCCACAAGCACATTCGAAGTCCTTTACAGGTCCGAAAATTCTTTCGCAGAATAAACCGTCACGTTCTGGTTTGTGCGTACGATAGTTGATGGTTTCTGGTTTTAAAACTTCACCACGAGATTCTGCCAAAATAGATTCTGGAGAAGCTAAACCGATAGAGATTTTGCTAAACCTCTTGATTAGGGTTTTATCTCTATTGTTATTATAATTGTTGTTATTTCTATTATTCATCATAGTTTTTACTATTGATTTATGTGCAATTAAAAAATTGATTTTGATTCCTAATCCAGTGCTATCAAAAACACCAAACCTTAAACCAGTACCTCGAATTACTTCTCTAAACTCCAACTTTTGATTGAAGTGCTAATTATAAATTCTCAAAGAATTTAATAAAAAATCGGAACGATTTACGGGTATAAATCCCAAAACTAATTAAAAAAAGTGTTCAGTGCTCAGCTTTTTAATAGGCAGTTCATAACTGAATACTAAAAAACGGAACACTGAAAACTAACTATTTATTCTTCTAAACGAATGTCAAGTCCAAGACCTTTCAATTCGTGCATCAATACGTTGAATGATTCTGGCAAACCTGGTTCTGGCATTGATTCCCCTTTTACGATTGCCTCGTAAGTTTTGGCTCTACCAATAACGTCATCCGATTTTACCGTTAAGATTTCACGTAAAGTACTTGACGCTCCATAAGCTTCAAGCGCCCAAACTTCCATCTCTCCAAAACGCTGACCTCCAAATTGTGCTTTACCACCTAATGGTTGTTGTGTGATTAATGAGTACGGCCCTATTGAACGCGCGTGCATTTTATCATCAACCATATGTCCAAGTTTCAACATGTAGATCACTCCAACAGTTGCTCTTTGATGGAAACGCTCTCCAGTTCCTCCATCATACAAATACGTATGACCGAATCGTGGAATTCCAGCTTCATCTGTTAACTCATTGATTTGGTCAAGAGAAGCTCCGTCAAAAATTGGCGTAGCAAATGTACGATCCAACTTTTGTCCAGCCCAACCTAAAACCGTTTCGTAAATCTGTCCGATGTTCATACGAGATGGTACACCAAGTGGATTCAATACGATATCAACAGGAGTTCCGTCTTCCAAGAAAGGCATATCTTCATGACGAACGATTCTTGCAACAATACCTTTGTTACCGTGACGTCCTGCCATTTTATCACCCACTTTCAACTTACGTTTTTTAGCGATGTATACTTTTGCCAATTTCAAAATTCCAGCTGGAAGTTCATCTCCAACCGTAATCGTGAATTTCTCTCTTCTCAACGCTCCTTGTAAGTCGTTTAATTTGATTTTATAATTGTGAATCAAATCATTAACTAACTTATTTGTTTCGTCATCAGAAACCCAATTCCCTTTACTTAAATGGGCAAAATCTTCAACAGAATTCAACATTTTCTGAGTGTATTTTTTACCTTTTGGTAAAACTTCTTCTCCTAAATCGTTGGTTACCCCTTGCGAAGTTTTTCCATTAACAATGTTGAATAATTTTTCAATTAATTTATCTTTAAGCTCGTTAAATTTAACTTCAAAGCTCAACTCTAGACCTTCTAATGCGTCTTTGTCTTGAGAACGTTTTCGTTTATCTTTAACCGCTCTTGCGAATAATTTTTTACCTAAAACCACACCGTGTAAAGATGGAGACGCTTTTAATGAAGCATCTTTTACATCACCTGCTTTGTCTCCGAAGATTGCACGAAGCAATTTCTCTTCTGGAGTAGGATCTGATTCCCCTTTTGGAGTAATTTTTCCAATTAAAATATCACCAGGTTTCACCTCGGCACCTACTCTAATCATACCGTTTTCATCTAAGTCTTTAGTAGCCTCTTCAGAAACGTTAGGAATATCATTCGTCAACTCTTCGTTACCTAATTTCGTATCACGAACATCTAATGAATAATCATCAATGTGGATAGAAGTAAAGATATCGTCGCGAACTACTTTTTCAGAAATTACAATCGCATCCTCAAAGTTATACCCTTTCCATGGCATAAACGCTACCTTTAAGTTTCTACCTAAAGCTAACTCACCATTTTGAGTTGCATAACCCTCAGAAAGTACTTGTCCTTTTATAACTCTGTCCCCTTTTCTTACGATAGGCTTCAAGTTGATTGAAGTACTTTGATTGGTTTTTCTAAATTTAATTAGATTGTATGTTTTTTCGTCAGAATCAAAACTTACCATACGTTCTTCATCCGTACGGTCGTATTTAATAGTGATGATATTTGCATCTACATATTCAACAACTCCAGGTCCTTCGGCATTAATCAATACTCTAGAATCAGAAGCCACTTGACGTTCCAAACCTGTACCTACAATCGGAGCTTCCGGACGTAATAATGGCACGGCTTGACGCATCATATTAGACCCCATCAACGCTCTATTCGCATCATCATGTTCCAAGAAAGGAATTAACGAAGCCGAAATTGAAGCAATTTGGTTTGGAGCTACATCAGCGTAATCCAATTGACTTGGCGTTACAACTGGAAAATCGGCATCTTGCTTAGCAATAACGTTTTCAGCAGTGATGTTACCATCCTTGTCAATTTCGATATTGGCTTGAGCAATCAGCATACCTTCTTCTTCCTCCGCACTTAAATATACAGGCTCTGTTTCTAGTACCAATCGACCGTTTGTAACTTTACGGTAAGGCGTTTCAATGAATCCCATTCCATTCACTTTTGCATAAACACCAAGTGAAGAGATAAGTCCAATGTTTGGTCCCTCTGGAGTTTCAATAGGACATAAACGACCATAATGAGTGTAGTGAACATCACGTACCTCAAATCCAGCTCTTTCTCTAGATAAACCTCCAGGTCCTAGGGCTGACAAACGTCGCTTGTGTGTTATTTCAGCTAATGGATTGGTTTGATCCATAAATTGAGACAACTGGTTCGTTCCAAAAAATGAGTTAATTACTGATGATAATGTTTTAGCATTAATCAAATCAATAGGTGTAAACACCTCGTTATCTCTAACGTTCATTCGCTCACGAATGGTTCTAGCCATACGAGCCAAACCAACACCGAATTGAGCTGAAAGTTGTTCACCAACAGTTCTAACACGACGGTTTGATAAGTGATCGATATCATCAATCTCTGCTTTAGAGTTGATCAATTCGATTAAATATTTAACGATAGTAATGATATCTTCTTTGGTCAAGACTTGCTTTTCCATAGGGATATCCAATCCTAACTTTTTGTTCATTCTATAACGACCTACTTCACCTAAATTGTAACGTTGGTCAGAAAAGAATAATTTATCGATAATTCCACGAGCAGTTTCCTCATCAGGCGGTTCAGCATTACGCAATTGTCTGTAGATATGCTCAACGGCTTCTTTTTCAGAATTTGTTGGATCTTTTTGAAGCGTATTATGAATGATGGCATAATCAGCTTGATTAGCATCTTCTTTGTGCAACAAAATAACTTTAACGTTTGCATCAAGGATTTCTTCCACATTATCTTTGTCGATAATTGTATCACGGTCCAAGATGATTTCGTTACGTTCAATAGAAACTACTTCTCCTGTATCCTCATCCACGAAATCTTCGTGCCACGTGTTCAATACTCTTGCAGCTAGTTTTCTACCAATATATTTCTTTAAACTTGTTTTAGAAACTTTGATTTCTTCTGCAAGGTCAAATATCTCAAGGATATCTTTATCACGTTCGAAACCAATAGCTCTAAATAAAGTTGTAACAGGTAATTTTTTCTTTCTATCGATATAAGCGTACATAACACTATTAATATCGGTAGCAAATTCTATCCAAGAACCTTTGAAAGGAATTACACGAGCAGAATATAATTTAGTACCATTAGCATGGAATGATTGTCCAAAGAATACACCTGGTGAACGGTGTAATTGCGATACAACAACACGTTCAGCACCATTGATTACAAAAGTACCACTTGGCGTCATGTAAGGAATAGTTCCTAAATAAACGTCTTGTACGATTGTTTCAAAATCTTCGTGTTCAGGATCGGTACAGTACAGTTTTAAGCGCGCTTTTAAAGGCACACTATAAGTAAGACCTCTTTCGATACATTCTTGAATGGAGTAACGTGGTGGATCCACAAAATAATCAAGGAACTCTAAAACGAATTGGTTTCTAGTGTCAGTGATTGGAAAGTTTTCCATGAAGGTATTGTAAAGCCCTTCGTCGCCTCTTTCATCAGATTTAGTTTCCAATTGGAAAAAATCTTTAAAAGATTTAACCTGAATATCCAAGAAATCTGGATAATTAGGTATATTTTTAGTAGAGGCAAAATTCAATCTTTCAGTCTGATTTGTTATCATCTATGGACAAAATTTTGATTAAAAAAAAGTGATTTTTTGTGTTTAAACACTATGTAAATCCATACTTTCTTTTTTAAATCGGTACATCTATAAAAAGAACCAAGTTGAAGCTCTTTTTTTTCTTCGTAGCAATTAAAAGCTTTTCGTATTCAACTCAATGACTAATAAAACTGGATATAATTTTATTATACGAAAAATGGTTTAGGCCATTGGAAGTGACTCCAAGACCTAAACCTAATTCTTAAAACTTAGTAAAACTATTTAAGTTCAACTACAGCTCCAGCTTCTTCTAATGATTTTTTAAGACCTTCAGCCTCATCTTTAGTAACTCCCTCTTTAATGTTAGATGGCGCACTATCAACTAAATCTTTAGCTTCTTTAAGACCTAAACCAGTTAATTCTTTAACCGCTTTAACTACTGCTAATTTAGAAGCACCAGCTTCTTTAAGAACAACTGTAAATTCAGTTTGAGCTTCTTCAGCAGCAGCTTCTCCACCACCTGAAACCATAACAGCTGCAGCAGCAGGTTCGATACCGTACTCGTCTTTTAATATTGTTGCTAAATCGTTAACTTCTTTAACTGTTAAGTTAACTAATTGTTCTGCGAATTGTTTCAAATCTGCCATTTTTTCTATCGTTTAAAATGATTTGTAAAATATAATTTATTTATTGTGCGCGTTATTCTGAAACCTCTTCGTCTTTGAATTGGTTTAAAAGAGCTGAAATAACTCTCTGTGCTGGAGATTGAAGTAAACCAATGATTTCTCCAATAACTTCCTCTTTCGATTTTAGCGAAGCTAATGAATCTAAAAGTTCGTCTCCAATGTAAATCTCAGCATTAATGTATGCTCCTTTAAGAACAGGCTTAGCTGATTTTTTACGAAACTCCTTCATAATTTTAGCTGGAGCATTTGCAGTTTCAGAAAAGAAAATAGCACTATTTCCTTTTAATGTTTCTGGTAATTCACCATAATTATTTTCAGAAGCTTCCATTGCTTTTACAAGCAACGTATTTTTTACCACTGCTAATTTAATGTCTGCTTTGTAACAAGCTCTTCTTAAATTTGAAGTAGCATCTGCATTTAATCCCGAAATATCTGCAACATATAAAATGTTTGAATCAGCTAACTGTGCAGTTAAATCTTTAATCGCGATTGATTTTTCTTCTCTAGTCATCCTAAAAATTTTTAACTACCAATTATACAGCTTTAATATCTAAAGCTATAGCAGGACTCATTGTTGATGAGATATAGACACTTTTTACATAAGTACCTTTCGCTGCAGTTGGTTTCATTTTGATTAATGTTTGAATAATTTCGTGAGCATTGTCTACAATCTGCTCTGCACTGAAAGAAACTCTTCCAATTCCAGCATGAACAATACCTGTTTTATCTACTTTAAAGTCGATTTTACCTGCTTTTACTTCAGCAACTGCTTTCGCAACGTCCATAGTAACAGTACCTGTTTTAGGGTTTGGCATTAATCCACGTGGTCCTAAAATACGACCCAATGGACCTAACTTACCCATAACAGCAGGCATAGTGATAATTACATCAACATCTGTCCAACCGTCTTTAATTTTTTGTAAATAATCATCTAAACCTACGTAGTCTGCACCAGCAGCTTTAGCTTCTTCTTCTTTGTCTGGAGTAACTAAAGCAAGAACTCTTACATCCTTACCAGTACCATGAGGTAACGTTACAACTCCTCTAACCATTTGATTTGCTTTTCTTGGATCTACACCCAATTTTACAGCAATATCTACTGATTCATCAAATTTTGCACTTGCAACATCTTTAATTAACGCCGCAGCATCTTTTAAAGAATAAAGCTTGTTTTTTTCAATTTTTGAAGCAGCTTCTTTTTGTTTTTTTGTCAATTTTGCCATTGTCTTTTCTTAATTAGAAGGAGCGTCTCCCGTTACAGTTATACCCATAGATCTAGCTGTTCCAGCAATCATACTCATTGCAGACTCAATTGTGAATGCATTTAAATCTGCCATTTTGTCCTCAGCGATTGCTTTAATCTGCTCCATAGTAACTTTCGCTACTTTTTTACGATTAGGCTCTCCAGATCCTGATTTCAATTTTGCAGCTTCTAACAGTTGAATAGCAGCAGGTGGTGTTTTTACAACAAAATCAAATGATTTGTCTTTATACACTGTAATTTGCACAGGGCAAATTTTGCCGGCTTTATCTTGTGTTCTCGCATTAAATTGCTTACAGAACTCCATGATATTAACACCAGCAGCACCTAAAGCAGGTCCAACCGGTGGCGATGGATTCGCTGCACCTCCCTTAACTTGTAGTTTAACTACTTTACTAATCTCTTTAGCCATTGTTTTGAATTTAACATCTCTATCATTGGAAGCGATAGAAACGGTTTATTATATTTGTAACAAAAAATTATACTTTTTCAACTTGCATAAAACTCAGTTCTAGTGGTGTTTTTCTTCCGAAAATTTTCACCATTACTTCAAGTTTACGCTTTTCTTCATTGATTTTTTCAACAACGCCATTAAACCCGTTGAAAGGTCCATCAACAACTTTTATCGTTTCCCCGATATTGAAAGGAATAGTATGCGTATCAGTTTTAACTGCTAACTCATCTACTTTACCTAACATACGATTAACTTCTGACGTTCTTAATGGAACCGGGTCACCATTTTTGACTTCACCCAAAAACCCAATTACGCCTGTAATTGACTTAATAATGTGGGGTATTTCGCCTGTAAGATTAGCTTCCACCATAACATAGCCTGGAAAATATACACGGTCTTTGATGATTTTTTTTCCTTCACGCATTTGAACTACTTTTTCAGTAGGAACTAATACTTGAGAGATATAATCACCCATTCCTAAACGGCTAATTTCAGTCTCGATATATGCTTTTACTTTGTTTTCCTGTCCGCTTACCGCTCTAACAACATACCATTTCTTCACATTACTATCAGTCATAATTATGCTTTTATCCAATTAAAAAACATAGTTAATGCTTCTGCGAAAAACTCATCTACACCCCAAGTTGCTAATGAAAATAAGATTGAAAAAACAGCTACTACAATCGTTAGACGTTGCACCTCAGCCCATTCCGGCCAAGTCACATTCAATCTTAATTCCTCGAATGCTTCAGATATATAAGTACCAACTTTTGACATTGTAATTTATTTTTTATTGCACGGGCGGAGGGATTCGAACCCCCATCAACGGTTTTGGAGACCGCTATTCTACCCTTGAACTACGCCCGTAATTAAAGCCAGTGATTTCATTTAAGAAAAGACACTGGCTTTTATATAATTTATAAAATAATTATGCTAGAATTTCAGTAACCTGACCTGCACCTACAGTTCTACCACCCTCACGGATAGCGAAACGTAAACCAACGCTCATTGCGATTGGGCTCAACAAAGCTACATTAATAGTTAAATTATCTCCTGGCATTACCATCTCTACTCCTTCTGGAAGAGTAATAACACCTGTTACATCAGTAGTACGTGCGTAAAACTGTGGACGGTAGTTATTATGAAATGGTGTATGACGACCACCTTCTTCTTTTTTCAAGATATAAACTTCAGCTTTAAAATTAGCGTGTGGTTTCACAGATCCTGGCTTAACAATTACCATTCCTCTTTTGATATCTTCTTTAGCAACACCTCTTAACAAGATACCTGCATTATCTCCAGCCTCACCTCTATCAAGGATTTGACGGAACATTTCAATACCAGTAATAGTAGAAGTTAATTTTTCAGCACCCATACCGATGATTTCAACTGGATCTCCTGTATTACAAATTCCCGTTTCGATACGACCTGTAGCAACAGTTCCACGACCTGTAATTGTAAATACATCCTCAATTGGCATCAAGAAAGGTTTTGCAGTATCTCTTTCTGGCTCTTCAATCCACATATCAACAGCTTCCATCAATTCAAGAATTTTTGGAACCCATTTTGGATCTGCATTCAATCCACCTAAAGCAGAACCTTGAATAACAGGACCATTATCACCATCATAGTCGTAGAAAGACAATAAGTCTCTAATTTCCATTTCAACTAATTCAAGTAACTCCTCATCATCAACCATATCCACTTTATTCATGAATACAACAATTCTAGGAATACCTACTTGGCGACCTAAAAGGATGTGTTCACGAGTTTGTGGCATTGGACCATCTGTAGCAGCAACTACCAAGATAGCACCGTCCATTTGAGCAGCACCCGTAACCATGTTTTTTACATAATCCGCGTGACCTGGACAGTCTACGTGAGCATAATGACGGTTAGCCGTTTCATACTCTACGTGTGATGTATTAATAGTAATACCTCTTTCTTTCTCCTCTGGAGCATTATCAATCTGGTCGAAAGATTTTGCTGCATTTTTAGAGAAACCTGCCTCAGTTAATACTTTAGAGATTGCTGCAGTTAAAGTTGTTTTTCCGTGATCTACGTGTCCAATTGTACCTATATTTAAGTGCGGTTTGGAACGGTCAAAATTCTCCTTTGCCATGTTACTTAATTTTTAATCTTAGTTATATATTAGTGTTCAAATTCTTATTTAGTGGAGCCAATGACGGGAATTGAACCCGTGACCTCTTCCTTACCAAGGAAGCACTCTACCCCTGAGCTACACCGGCGGTAAAGTTTTCGCTCATGATTTTTAATTTAAAAAATCTTAAAACTTTTTTCGTGGGGAGAGCAGGATTCGAACCTGCGAAGTTTACACAGCAGATTTACAGTCTGCCCTCGTTGGCCGCTTGAGTATCTCCCCTAACCATTTTATTTCCAATCTCTTAAAGAACAGAGCCGGCGGAGGGACTCGAACCCACGACCTGCTGATTACAAATCAGCTGCTCTAGCCAACTGAGCTACGCTGGCAATAATAAAAAAGTCCGCTATTTCTAACGGACTGCAAATGTATATCTTTTTGTTTTTTAAACAAAACTTTTATAACTTTTTTTTTATTAAATATACGCTCTCAACTTTTCCTTGCGTTTTACCAATAATCTTTCCAACGATTCCGATGCATTTTCTACAGCCTCTTCAAAAGTTTTGCACTGCTTCTTTACCATAAAATCATCGCCAGGAACATTTACTTTCATCTCGACAATTTTATTTTCTTTGTCACTCGTCTTCTCTACCTTTAAGTAAACATCCGAATCGACGACCTTGTCATAATACTTTTCTAATTTATTCATTCGCTCTTGAATGAAATCTACTAATTTACCGTCAACTGTAAAATTTACTGCGTGAACATTTACCTTCATAATTATTCCGTTTTTTGATTAAACATTTATTTTTTTCGCCTTGGATGAGAAGCTCCATGCACTTTTTTCAATTCAGCCAGACTGTTATGTGTATAAACTTGCGTAGATGCTAAAGTAGCATGCCCCAACAACTCTTTTACTGAATTAATATCTGCACCGTTGTTCAAAAGATGCGTTGCAAACGAATGCCTCATAATGTGTGGACTCTTTTTGACTTTCTCAGTAACACCACTAAAGTAGCCATTTATTAACCGATACACAAGTGAAATATTTAATTTTTTTCCTGTTTTTGTGACAAAAAACAACTCAGGATGTTGAATGACTTCTAAACCAGATCGTTCGTCTAGATACATTTTAATCTGATCACAAACTTTTGGCAAAATTGGAATAATTCGCTCCTTATTCCTTTTTCCCAAAACCTTCAAGGTTTTTGAATATAAATCAATGCCCTCCATTTTTAATTCAATCAATTCCATCCTTCGCATTCCGGTGGTATAAAGCAAATCTACTATTAGTTTGTTTCGCTTCCCTTCAAAATCATCCTCAAAAATACTTTCATTGAGCACTAAATTAACTTCCTTCTCCGAAAATGGAATTTGCAACTTCTTCCCCATTTTTAAACTTTTGTGCTTTATAAATGGCGAACTAACTATTTGCTTCGACTTTAAAAGGAATTTATAAAACGCTTTCAGAGAAGCTATCTTTCTATTAATAGATATCGGACTCAAGCCACCATCTATCAAAAACACAATCCAATTTCGAATTTGACTGTAATTTACTTCCGTCACATCTTCTTGATCAAAATTACCCAAAACAAATTCAGCAAAATCACTCAAATCCTTTTCATACGCAATTAGCGTGTGAACTGAATAATGCTTTTCTTGTCGTAAATAATGCATAAAGGCCATTTGACTTTTTCCCATAAAAAAACCGTTAGTATCAAAGATATTAAACTTTGACCACTAACGGTACTTATTTTAAAAAAGCTTAGAATTTAGTTTTCTAAATTGTCCTTCATATTTTGAATGTAGGCCGCTTTTTGGATTTTGATTCTGTTTACAACAGAAGGTTTGTGAAAAGCTTGACGTGAACGTAACTGACGAACAGTTCCTGTTTTATCAAATTTTCTCTTATAGCGCTTTAATGCTCTATCGATATTTTCTCCGTCTTTAATTGGTATAATTAACATAATATAGACACCCCCTTTCTTTAAGTGTGCAAAAGTAAACAAAAATATGACTTACAAGCTATGAAATACGACTTAATTTGAAAAGAATTTTAGTACAACTAAAATGACCTATTCAGAGAATATAAACTTTTGAATTAAAACTTCTTTACCACACGAAATAGCCTATTAACTCTTATTTGCACTGTGACTTATTTTTCAACAAGTAAAACTTTACAACAGCTCTAAAAAAGTACAGCACTTACCAAGTGACTCCTATTGAAAAAGAAAATTGAACTCTAATAAATCATGAATTTATAATATAACGAATAAATATAATAAAAAAGCCAAGAAACAATTTCTTGCTTCTTGACTCTTTCTATTCCCAATATTCGATAAAAAATTACTTAACCGCTGGCTTATAATTTTGATTATCAATTATCATTTTTGACAAAATCTCTTTCAAAATTTCAGAAGTTCCGCCACCAATTGGCCCTAAACGACTATCTCTAAACAAGCGAGCCATTGGATATTCTTCCATATAACCATATCCTCCTAGCATTTGCAAACAACTATAAATAGTTTCATCCGCCACTTTTGTAGATTTCAATTTCGCCATCGTAGCTTCCTTAACCACATATTCTTTCTTATCTAATCGTGCAACAGCAGCATAATTGAATATTTTACAGTGCTCCACATCAGTAGCGTGTTCTACAATCGTATGGCGTAAGGCTTGAAACTTATCAATCGTAGTTCCGAATGCTTCCCGTTTCGACATGTAGTCAATTGCATATTCAATTGCATATTCTGCTCTTGCATGTGCATTGATAGCCATAATTAATCGCTCTAAAGCAAAATGCTGCATGATATAAGGAAATCCTTTTCCTTCTTCACCCATCAAATTTTCTGCAGGAATCTCTACATTATCAAAAGCAATTTCTGCCGTGTCTGAAGCTCTCCAGCCTAATTTATCTAATTTAGTAGCTGTAATTCCTTTTAAACCAGTATCCATTAAGAAAATACTAATTCCTTTGTTTCCAAGTTCAGGGCTTGTTTTTGCAGCAACTATATAATAATCAGCATAAATTCCGTTTGTTATAAAAGTCTTGGATCCGTTGATAATGTACTTATCACCTTGTTTTACAGCAGTCGTTCGCATTCCTGCCACATCACTTCCACCAAAAGGTTCAGAGATACACAAGCCACCAATTTTATCACCCAAAATACTTGGCGCTAAATAATCTTGTTTAATTCGCTCGTCACCTTCTGCATTCAAATGCGTCATGGCCAAATAAGAATGTGCCCACATGGCAGCGGCAAAACCTGACGAATTTATCTTTTGCAACTCTTCCAGAAACACTACCGTGTAAAACAAATCAAGATTCATTCCGCCGTAAGCCTCAGGATAATTTATTCCAAAAAAGCCCATTTCGCCGAATTTTTTCCAGATAAATCGTTCAATTGTACCTGTTTTCTCCCATTTTTCAATGTGTGGTACAACTTCTTTTTGCAAAAAATCTTGCAAGCTTTTCCTAAAGGATTCATGCTCTTCTGTAAAGTAGATAGAATTCATATATGTAACAGTTTATATTCTTTTTTTAGAATTCCAAATATAAGGCAATTACGCTAACCTTTTCAACAGGAAAGCCCTTAATTTTTGTTAAATCCTCAGCATCCTTTATTTTAGTATTCATCGAACGGTAAATTAAAATTTCTCTTGAAAGTGTATAATTAAAAAATGGAAACGCCGACAACTGTTTTAAAGTCGCATCGTTGATGTTAATCTTCTTCATTTGAGAAACATCAACCACTTTAAAATACTGATTCAAATAATCAATCACTTCAGGCGACAATCCCCAGATAAATTGCATTTGTTCCATCGAGGCAAAAGCACCAAATTTATCTCGTTCTTTAAGTATTCTTGCCGAAATTGCTTCTCCAATACCGCGAATCTTGATTAAATCTTCAGCGGTAGCGTGATTAATATCCTTGACTACAATTACTTCCTTCTCTTTTTTTGCGAAAGGCGTGTACTTTGAGGAATACTCCCTTTTTTGATTGACCCAATCAGGAAATTTGAAATAAACTGCCATTTCTTTCAACAAAGAATCAGATACTTTTGTGACTTGCTGAAATTCCTTTGCAGAATTGACGTATTTATTCTCTTTTCGAAAAGCAAACAATCTATCAAGCTCTGCAACGGACATTCCTAATTTACTTCCTTTGTAGTCTGTAATGAAATTGGGATTGTACGGATAAACTTTATATTTATATTCAGTTTTGAATTCTTTTAGGGAGTCCATTTTGGTTTGAAACGCCAACCATTCTTCTTTTTCTTTCAGAGGCTCATCTTGAACACTTGAAGGACTAAAATGATAGAATAATTGAAAACCTATAATTAAAACAAATAAAGTCAACAACCCAATACGTTGGGATGGAGAAAATTTCTGAAAGAAATATTTAGACTCTTTTTTCATTTTTATAAATCAAAAACTGAAGTTCGTTTTGCTCGAATCAAATCTTTCAACTTAATCCAAAATGCCAAGGTTAGATACACCCCAAACCAAAGTCCAGCCGTCACGAATGAAATATAGATGAAAAATAACCGAACGCTACTAGCTCTCATTCCTAACTTATCTGCCAAACGGGACGACGCATTAAAACCGTGTTTTTCAAAAAAATATTTTAGTTGCAGGACAATTGACATAACATTTAATTTTAAACAAATTTAATCATTTTTAATTTCTTTTGTTGAATTCAGTAAATGGATTCCAATACTACACGACAAACATTTTTTCATGTTGCAATATTCATTCTTCAATTGCAGCAAGGATTGCGTTTCAAAAGCATTCGTAACAGAAAGCCCAAGGTGTTTAAACTTATCAATAATCGCATTAGATTCTGGCTTAATTTCATGCATCATTGCCATCAATCGTTCCTGAACTTCCTCATCTCTACTTTTGAAGTAGGCAAATTGCATTGGAATAATAGTATTAATCATCACCAGTTCGATAAATTTCACTGAAAGCTTCTTCATTTGTCTCGGACTTTCTTTATCAAAAGTATAATGTGTTTTCCAATACTCTGAAACCGCTACGTCGAAAATTTTAACTACTTCTTGCATCGATTTAACCGCAATACAATTGGAAAAAAGGTGGTGGTTTTTAGAAAAAACTTGAGCGAATTGTGACAAACGGATATTCGGAAAATTATCAGGACGTAATTTAAAAAATTGCAATGGAACCGTTCGCTTGAAATCTAGTTGGTGTTTTAAAACAAGATACCCAAAGCGATTTTGCAACTCCTTATAATACAAATCTTCTTTTTCAATATCGAGCAAACCGCAGAATCCAAAAAACAAGGCTTCCAAATTTAAAACATCGGCAGCTTCTTTACGAACAATTGAAAAAGGAATGTTTTCTGCCATATCTAAAAAAGCCATTCCATTAGTATTTAATCCAAAATTCTTCGCAAGTAGACAAAACAAAACAGCTTCCCAATCTTTATTTAATTTTAAAAACAATTCATCTATTGGTTTTTGTTTTCGTTCCAGGCGTTCAATAAAAAGACGTTCAAGCCAATTTGAATACGTAAATTCATCAATCTTTTGAATTTGGTTTTCACAGTAAATCCAAGATTTTGGCGCAGTTAATTTTTGAAAATTATCAATAAAACCTTGTGATACATATTGTTTCAGAACTAACACGGGAATTTCGACGTTGTTTTTTCTAAAAACATCCACATCGTGTTCCCAAACTACGTGTAAAATAACATTTTCATAAGCTACATCTTGTTCGTGGTGGTGCAAATACCAATCAGAAGACTTGAGATGTAATTCAATATTTCCCGCCCATTTTTGACCGCCAATCGTAATTTGTCCATTAAAGAAATCAGGACCTGCATTTTCTAAATAGCTTCCCACATTTTCAATTGTGAGATTTTCGCCGCGTGAAGTTTGCAACGAATTAAAATCGAATTTTTTAAACCTCCATATATAATGTAAAAAATCTTCTTTCATCGAAATTAATTTAATTATGGCTTATAGTTTATTTAAATCATTTAATAAAAGTAGTAAATTTTTTAATACACAAAACTTATATTTATCTATTAATCAACACAATTATTAAAAATTTTCGTGTTTCAATTTTCTTAGCAACATTATCAAGTATTTTCACTCAAAAAATAAATGCAAAAACTACGTTAGTATTTTCAGATATGAAAACGTTTCAAGAATTTCTATCCAGTAATTGTTGTTTGATTTAGAAATAAAAAAGGTGGAGAACAAAATTCTCCACCTATTAAAAAATGACTTAGATAAATTTACTATTTTATAGTACTTATTATATCATGTTTTGTTACAATTTGGTGCTTTCCATTTTCCAATGCCACTAAAACTGCTTGATTGTCTTTGGTAATTAATTTTGAAATCTCGGCAACAGTCGTATTAGCATTTACGATTGGAAAGGGTTTTCCCATCAATTCTTTAATCGTTTTATCGGCAGTATTCTTATCTGACGCATAACTTTTTAATAAATCGGCTTCATCGATACTTCCCACAAATCCGTTAATATCAATCACTGGAAGTTGAGCAATATTGTGTTTATTGAAACGTGCAATAGCATGAGAAACCAACTCTTCTGTTCGAGCGATGATTAAAGGCTGGTCGATTTTATTTTTAATTAAATCGTGAGCGTTCGTGATTTTATCCTCTAAAAAACCTTGTTGACGCATCCAATCGTCGTTGAACATTTTACCAACATAACGGCTTCCACTGTCGTGAAATAAAACTACCACAACATCTTCCGGTTTGAAATGCTCTTTTAGCTGATGCAATCCTTTGATGCACGAACCGGCTGAATTACCTACGAAAATCCCTTCTTCCAAAGCAATTTTACGCGTATAAACGGCAGCATCTTTATCCGTTACTTTTGTAAATCCATCGATAAGCGAGAAGTTTACATTTTCAGGAAGAATATCTTCTCCAATTCCTTCAGTGATGTAGGAATAAATTTCGTTTTCATCAAAAATACCAGTTTCATGATACTTTTTGAAAACCGAACCGTAAGTGTCAATTCCCCAGATTTTGATATTTGGATTTTTTTCTTTTAAATATCTACCTACTCCCGAAATTGTTCCTCCAGTTCCTACTCCAACCACAAAATGAGTGATTTTTCCTTCGGTTTGTTCCCAAATTTCTGGACCTGTTTGTTCGTAGTGAGCCAATGCATTTGATGGATTGTCGTATTGATTTACGTACCAGGAATTTGGAATTTCAGTAGCTAAACGTTTGGAAACGGAGTAATATGAACGTGGGTCAGTTGGTTCAACATCTGTTGGACAAACAATTACTTCGGCACCAACGGCACGAAGAATGTCCATTTTTTCCTTTGATTGTTTATCCGAAATTACAAAAATGCATTTGTAACCTTTTACAATCGCCACTAATGCTAATCCCATTCCTGTGTTTCCTGAAGTTCCTTCAATAATGGTTCCTCCTGGTTTTAAGCGACCATCCGCTTCTGCGTCTTCGACCATTTTTACAGCCATTCTATCTTTAACAGAGTTTCCTGGATTAAAGGTTTCTACCTTGGCCAAAACCAATGCGTCAATTCCTTCTACTACTTTATTGAGTTTTACTAATGGCGTATTTCCAATAGTTTCTAAAATATTTTTTGCGTATTTCATGGATTTTTTTTGAATTGCAAACTTTTGTTGCACGAAATTAAAACGGGTACAAAGGTATTGATAAAAAAAGAGATTTCAAAAATGCTATGGAAACCCGATTAACCCCGATTATAGTGGAAATACATGTCTTTTTTTGACATGTATTGTAGCGGAAAGCGGGAACAAGAAATCCTGATAAGCCTACTGATTCGTTCCTGATTATTATTGAAAAAAGTTCCAAACTAAACCAAAACGGATAATAAAATCACGGTACGGGTAACTTGGGGCACTGTAAAAATCATTTCCTGTGAAAGACGAGTTGAAATGTTCGGCTTTAAGGTAGATGCGGGTTTGACGTACTTTTGCATTTATGAAAAAATCAAACATTGGGAACTTTCCAATTTGTTTTTGGTTTTGAATATAAAAATCACCAACAACGGGATTATAATCGTTGGCATAAAACTTCGTGAAATAGTTGAACGTAAATCCGGTTTGTAAAAACAAAGCTCGCTTGAATAAATGGTCTGAATAATAGAGTGTGTTTCGGGTTGTGAATTTGGGAACATTTACGATTGGGTCATTTTGCTCCACTTGCTGATAAAGAATAGTATTATCTAATGCAAACTTGCCTACACGAAATTCTCGACTCAATTTTAGCGAAAAATACTTAATTGTTCCTCCGTATTGTTGTGGCGAAATTATAATTTGATTTGCATCTGTACTTGTATTTTCGTAATACAATTTATCTTCTAAAGTTGATATTTGAGCAGATGCTGACAGCCATTTGGTTTGCGCCATCGCTTCGATATTGTTGCTTTTTTCGTTTTTAAAATTATTGAACCAGTTGTATTGTTTATAACTACTTTGGTATAAATTGTAGACGTGGTCTGGGATTTTAGAATTATTTTGCACTTTGAAACCGATGGAATTTTCTTCATCGATTTGAAAATTAGCTTTAACATCTAAGTTCCGCATGGGTTGATTTGAAATGGAATTTGAAAAAGTGGCTGTACCATTCCAACGTCCTTTTTGATAGGTATAACTTCCACCTAATGTATTTATCCGGTCGTTTATAGCGTTTGGAATTACTGAACCATCTGCATAAACAATGATTCGTTTGTAATAATAATTGTAATTAAAACCCTCGATGAAAAACTGAAATTTACCTAAAAGAATGTTTTCATACGTCGCACCCACTTTATTATACATTCGGTTGTAACGGGTTTTGTCGTCAATATTATCAGTAACATAGGAGTCGCCATAACGATTGAACGTTGAGCTGACGCCATCTACTGAATTAAGGATTGTTGAAGCAACTGTTCCTTGAGTAAATTGAAAAAATTTATTTTCAAAATTGAATTGATGGTCGATATAAAGATTGTTTGCACTTTGCTCTTTATTAATTCGGAAATGGTGGTCTATAAAATACCGATTACCTTCAAGTAATGAAGTGGCGTCTTCATTATAAACAGATAAACGTGCTCGGTCGCTAAAGGCTGCGTCATCACTTTCGAAATTAGAAGGATAAACGATTCCGCCATTTTCCCCATTAGAAATATCCTGCGCTGTAAAATGTGCTTTAATTTGATAACGCAGGCTATTTGTGTGGTAATTGGTTGTAAATCTAAGGTTTCCCGTACTTGAAAGTTGATTGACATACTTTCCTAACGACCGTAATCCTTTATAAGCTACAGAAAAATTGAAATTTTTGGAGGTATTTACCGCGATAAAAGCATCTAGATTTTGCCCTTGTTCCATCACTGTTTTAAAATACAACTCAGTTAATGGCGTTGCAACGGAATAGTATTTTATATCATTCGCTTGGAGAAAATTAAAATGTTTTCCCTTAAATCCTATTTCGGGAAATGAGGCAAAATCGTTGAGTCCAAAGTCTAAGGTTTGATAGGTTTGTCCTTCATTGGCAAACGGAAGCAGTCCAAAATTATCTTTTCGAAGGTAATTAAAAATGTATTCTTTACGGATTGTTAAGGAAGTATCTAAGTAAGTAGTGTCTTTTTGAATAGTGACAATTCGATACTGGTCTATTTTAGCTTTTTCATATACTACTTTTTCTTTCTTTTTTTCTTCCCCGTCAGGATTATCTGTTCTACCTCCACCGGTGTTAATTAGTCGACGTTGAGAAAAAGCACTGATTGAACAAATTACGAACCAAAATAAAAAAAATTTCCTCATTACATTTACTAAAGTTAGCAAATGTAATGAGAAATTGGGTAAAAAAAAATTTAGTCAAAGAAGAATAATCAATTATTAGGTGACAATTTAATTCTCAAAATTCCCTATTTAAAAGAATGACCCCTAATTACAATTTTAAATTGATACGAAAATTAAAAAGCACTCGTTTATAAGAGGTAATGCAAATAGTAATGCAATGAAAATACTTTATAGTTTAGGTTTACTATTACTACTTTCATCGTTCCCGCAACAAAAGAGTTTCCATCAGAAATTGTCCGAAGCGGCAATTATGTTAACAAAAGATAAAGTAGTTTACAATGGCGCTTACGTTTCTATTCCGTATCCCGATGGTGATGTTCCAGCAAGTCAAGGAGTTTGTACCGATGTAATTATTAGAGCTTATCGCAAATTAGGAATTGATTTACAAAAAGAAGTGCATGAAGATATGAAAGTGAATTTTTCAAAATATCCGAAAATTTGGGGATTAAAAAAGCCAGACACTAACATTGACCATAGACGTGTACCGAATTTAGAAACTTTTTTTACTCGAAAAGGGCAGAAATTAATTGTAACAAAAAATCCAGCAGATTATAAAACGGCTGAAATGGTAACTTGGATGATTGGTGGTAAAATGCCGCACATTGGGATTATTACACATGTAAAATCGCGAGATGGAAAACGTCCTTTGATTGTGCATAATGTTGGCGGTGGACAAGTTTTAGAAGATTGCCTTTTCAAATATGAAATTGTGGGGCATTATAAATTTAAGAAGTAATATTTAGAAATTTTAAAAGGAGAGTCAATCTTCAAAATATTTATTTAAGAATAAGGTTTCAGGATTAAATTCATTTATAAGATTGTCTTTTTTCGCTCTTGTCCAATTTTTAATCTCTTTTTCCCTTTCAATGGCTAGTTGAATCCAAGTGAATTTTTCGTAATAAAGCAAATGATGAACATTGTAACGCGAAGTAAAACTATTGGGATTAACATTTGATTTATGCTCGTTTAATCTTCGTTTCAAATTGTTTGTTACACCAACATATAAAACAGTTTTTTTTTATGTTTGTTAAAATATATACGTAAAAAGTATAAATACCTTCAGTGTGTTCAAACATGTTTTATGAGTTTAATTAAACATAAAGTTAATCAAATTTTGGACAAAGTCAATTATTGATGCACACACTTCTGCTTCAAAGAACTCTCTTTAGTACATTCTATTTACAAAAATCTTCACGCTTATTCGTCATTCCGTAGGAATCTAATATTTCGAGAGCAACATTGTCTTAGACTCCTACGGAGTGACAAAGTTGTGTATGATTTTAATACACAAACATTTTTACGCTTATTTGTCATTCCGTAGGAATCTATTATTTTGAAATTTATCCGGCACTAAAAACTTAGATAGGAATCGACTATTTCGAGAGCAACTTTGTATTAGACTCCTACGGAGTGACAAATTTGTGTGTTATTCTTATTTACAAACATCTTCAAATTCATTTGTCCCTGCTTCGCACGTTCGAGTACAGCTTTCGGGTCCGTACGAATCTATTATTTCGAGAGCGATTTTCACTTTTTACTTTAAAGCAATCCTTGAATTTCATCAAAATTCAAACCTCCATAATTTCCCGAACTCATTAATAACAAAGCACTTTCTTTTAAATGATGTTCATATAAGAAGCCTTTAAATTCTTCGGCATTGGTGTAGATTATTAAATCGTTCCTTTTAAATGCTTCTGAAATTTGGTCGTAAGTCACTTCTTCCAATTGTTTGATTTTTACAGCATCAGGCGAATAAAAAACAACTGCAACGTCAGCGGCATCTAAGGCTCCTTCATATTCTTTTAAAAATTCAGCATTCAAACTGCTGTAAGTATGCAATTCTAAACAAGCGACTAATTTTCTATTGGGAAACTGTGCTTTTACGGCTTCAGTAGTCGCTTTTACTTTGCTTGGCGAATGAGCGAAATCTTTATAAGCGACAGCTGTCTTAGTTTCAGCAATTTTCTCTAAACGTTTGGAAGCTCCTTTGAATGTGGCAATTGCTTCAAAGAAATCGGCTTCATCGACTCCCATGTTTTGGCAAATCCATTTGGCTCCAGCCAAATTATTCAAATTGTGTGCTCCAAAAACTTCAATTGGCATCGGACCTTCAGGTGTTTCTAATAAAGTTTTCCCGTCTTCAACTGAATATTCAGGTGTTTTGTAAGCTATTTTCCGAATTGGATTCGTAGCATTTTCAGCCACTCTTTTTACTTCAGCGTCGTCTTCATTGTAAACTAAAATTCCACCATTTGTGATTTTTTGAATAAAAATTTCAAACTGTTCCACATAAAAATCATAAGTTGGAAACACATTAATATGGTCCCAAGCGATTCCTGAAATCAAAGCAATATTGGGTTTATACAAATGAAATTTGGGACGTCTATCAATTGGTGAAGACAAATATTCATCACCTTCTAAAACTATAAAGTCATTTTCTTTGGTCAAATGCACCATCGTATCAAAACCTTCGAGTTGAGCTCCAACCATGTAATCGACTTCGATATTATGATAATGCATCACATGCAAAATCATCGAAGTAATCGTTGTTTTTCCATGCGAACCACCAATTACGACACGCGTTTTATTTTTAGATTGTTCGTATAAAAATTCCGGGTATGAATAGATTTTCAAGCCTAATTCTTGGGCTTTTAACAATTCAGGATTATCGGCTTTGGCATGCATGCCTAAAATAATGGCATCAATATCCGATGTGACTTTTTCGGGAAACCAACCCATTTCAACAGGCAACAAACCTTTTTTCGCCAAACGTGTTTTTGAAGGTTCAAAAACAGCGTCGTCGCTTCCAGTTACATTATCTCCCTTTTGGTGTAAAGCCAAAGCTAAATTGTGCATGGCACTTCCGCCAATTGCTATAAAATGAGTTCTCATTTCTTTGTGTTTTTATTTTCAAAAGCATTTTTGAGTGCTTCTGCTTTTTTAGATTGGTTTAATTTATTCTTGTATAAATTATATAATTTTTGATAAGTAGTTTTTGACTGACCGATTTCAAAAGCTTTTTTATACTCGGGTTCTGCTTTTAAATATCTGCTGAAATATTCTTGAATGTGTCCGCGAGCTAAATAGCCGTCAACGGGCGAGATTGAAAGTAATTCATTGGAAAATTTCTGTGCTTTCTTTTCGCTTCCGCCCAAAATTCCCGGAATTTGCAAATAGAATTCGACCAAAGCCCAACGCGTTTCAATGTGTTTTGAGTCTAGTTTAGCAGCCGTTAAAAAAGCATTTTCCACATCACCTAACATTCCTAAAGCGGCAAATTTACTTCCTTCTTTAGCTTTCATTCCTAAAGCCCCACCAAATTTATATTGATAATCTGCATTTTTTGGGTCTGCTTTTTTTAGTTTTTCATAATAACCTAAGGCTTCATTCCAATTTTTAGCATGTCCAGCGATATCTCCTAAATATTCAATTGCTTTATAGTTTTTTGGTTCTTCTGTGATGATTTTTTCAAAAATGGGTTTGGCTAAGGCAAATTTTTCCTGCTGAAAAAGCATCTCAGCCCGATTAAAATCAGATGCAAAGGTTTGAAAAGTGATAAAAAAAGCTAAGATTACAAGATACCGCATTTGTACATTTTAATTTTCAAAAATACTAAATTGCGTTTGAATATCATTTTGTTTTAGGAAATGTTTATTGATTTTAAAATTAGAATAAAAATCAATTACCCTAATTTTGAAACAAAGACAATTTTCATCAATAATTTTATTTAACTTCCCTAAATAACTTCCCAACCATTAGCTCATTTTTGTCCTCTATATTAATACAAACTACTAACATTAAAAAATATATACTTTTCCTCTTACTGTACACTTTTGCAATTGGATTTTCGCAAGATTTGAAAAACGAATGGCGTAAAGTGATTCAGTTTGAACTAGACGGAAAAATAAAATCAGCTCATGAAAAAGTAGACGCCATTTATAAAAAAGCAAAACGAAAAGACATTGAATACCAAATTATTAAATGTTTTTTCTATCAATCTAAATTTTTGCAAGTTAGTGAAGAGAATTATCAAGAAATTGTTATTGCTAATTTGAATACTGAAATCAGTCAATCAAGAGGCAGTAAAAAAGCCATTGAAATTTTACAAAACAACTAATAATACTGTTTACACAATGACAATGAATACTGCTAAAGCTGTTGAACTAATTGAATTAAAAAATGATAATGTAAAAGTGGGCGATTTACTAACCGTCAGAATTATTATTAAAACCGAAACAGACTTAGAATTTGTGCATTTAAAAGATTTAAAAGCTTCCTGTTTAGAGCCTGTTGACGTGGTTTCGGGTTAGGAGTGGAAAGGCAATTTTAGTTATTATAAAAGCACCAAAGATGTTTCAACCAACTTCTTTTTCGACCGATTGAAGAAAGGAACCTATGTTTTAGAATACGATTTACGAATAACCAACAAAGGTGATTTTAATAATGGAATTTCCACTTTACAAAGTATGTATGCTCCCGAATTTACGGCTCATTCTGAAAGTAGGAAAATCAGGATTGAGTAATAACCAAAAAACCCGAAAGCATCAACTTTCGGGTTTTTTAATTTATAAAAGGTATGTAAATTACTTCACAATCGTCATTTCATCTACAATGTGTTTCGCACCTGCATATTTGTCGATAATCCAAAGTACATAACGAATATCTACATTAATTGTTCTTTGTAATTTAGGGTCAAAGATAACGTCTCCAGCCATAGCTTCAATATTTCCATCAAAAGCAAGACCGATTAATTCTCCTTTTCCGTTCAAAACCGGCGAACCTGAATTTCCTCCCGTAATGTCGTTATCTGTCAAGAAATTGATTGGCATGAAACCATCTTTATCTGCATATTGACCATAATCTTTTGCTTTATTCATTTCGATAATTTTGGTTGGCATATCAAATTCGGCATCGCCTTTTTTGTATTTTTTTACCATTCCGTCCATTGTCGTGTAGTTGTTAATTTTCGCGTCATTACGTTTATCTGCTGGTAAAGCACGTACTTTTCCATAAGTCAAACGAAGTGTAGAATTTGCATCAGGATACTGAATTGCATTCATTTTCGATTCTCTTAAACCTTCCACTAAAAGTCTAAATGATTTTTGGAAATCATTGTCCATCGCTTCTAATTCTTCTGATTTTGCACGGTATTGTGTCATTAAATCTAAAGAAATCTGATACAATGGATCATTTTTAATTACTTCAGCATTTGGATTTTGCAAATAGTTTTGCATTTTTTCTTTGCTTGTAAAAATGCTTTTTTCAGCCGCTTCATTTACAAACTTGGTAAAATCTCCGCCATTTTCAGCTTTCACTTTCCCAATCATTGTAGGTAATCCATAAGCAGCACCTTTAGCAGCATATAAATTCAATTGCGCAGTCAAAACATCTTTCTCTAAAGGAGCATAAAATTCAGAATATGTATTCTCAATTCCATCAGCAAAACGAGGCAACATTTCTGCTCTTTTCGCTTCATTTTCTCCTGCATATTGTATCAAACCATTTCCAAAACTAGCTGGCATAGCACCGTAAGTTGTAGTTCTTAATAATTGCATCAAATAACTATCATGACTTGCTTTCACATTTGTAGCGTCATAATATTTATTTATTGTAGCAATTACGGTTCCGTATTTTGCTTTGTTTACTGATTTATTAGCCCATTTATTGAACTTTTCTTCTTGACCCGCTTTCGTTTTTGCAGTTCCGAATTTTGTTAAAGCGTCAATCATTCCTTGACGATTCTTCCAGTAATTTGCAGTAGAAGCATATTTTGAAGCATACATTAAATTGACTTTTTCATCTTTTGTCATGTATTTTTTCATATTATCCATTCCTGTTTTCGCACCTTCAACCCATGCAGGATAAGCATACTTAACATTTTGATCAATTCCTCCAGCCGGCATCCAACGATTTGTTCTTCCTGGGTAACCCAAAATCATTGCAAAATCATTTTCTTGAACACCTTTTAAACTTACTGGTAAATGGTGTTTTGGTTGCAAAGGCACATTATCTGTAGAATAATCTGCTGGATTTCCGTCTTTATCAGCATAAACTCTAAACATAGAAAAATCTCCTGTATGACGAGGCCATTCCCAATTGTCTGTATCTCCACCAAATTTTCCAACACTTTCTGGAGGTGTTCCTACTAAACGAACGTCAGTATAATCTTGGTAAACAAAATAGTAATATTCATTTCCTTGAAAAAAGGGACGAACAGAAACCGTATACTTTCCACCTTCGTCGTTTTCTTTTTGGATTTTTGCAATTTCTTGATTGATTGCTTTTTCTCTTTCTAATTCGGTCATTTTATCGTTTACTACGTCTAAAATTCGTTTAGAAACATCGTCCATACGTACGAAAAAACGAACGTATAATGATTTTGGTTTCATCTCCTCTTTGCGAGTTGCTGCCCAAAAACCGTTTTTTAAATAGTTTTGTTCTTCACTTGACAATTCAGCAATTGCATCATATCCACAGTGGTGATTTGTCAAAACCAAACCTTGAGAAGAAACGATTTCAGCCGTACAACCTCCGTTGAATTGCACAATTGCATCTTTCAAACTGCTGTTGTTTACGCTGTAAATTTCTTCAGCAGTTAATTGGAGTCCCATTTTCTGCATATCTCTATGGTTCAAACGTTCAATGAACATCAAAAACCACATTCCTTCGTCGGCTTTTACAGTTGCCGGAATTACCATTATCGAAAGGGTAACGAATAAAATAATTTTTTTAAACATGTGTGAGTTAATTAAATAGTTAGTCATTTGCAAAAATAAATTACCTTGTTTTTTGCGGTGCTAATATATAACTTCTAAATAAGTTGCTTTGCTTTATCGTTTGCAAACTAACTTGTTTACATGGTTTTTAACTTTTCTTTTAGAATTGATAATCTAAAAGTGGAAGTTTTGAAGATTTATAGCCCATTTCAAATCTGTGTTGTACCACAATTGACCTTCATTCACTTCTAAAGGTGAATCGAAGTTATTAGTGTATAAACCACCTGTTCCCAAACCTTGCGGAAGTGGTGATTGCAGCGTAAACGTAAATTGGGCAATCGCATTCAAACCGATATTACTTTCTAAAGCAGAAGTAATCCACCAACCGATGTTGAGTTTTTCAGCAAGCGTAATCCATTCTTGAGTGCCTTGAAAACCGCCAAGCAAACTTGGTTTTAAAATAATATATTGTGGTTTTATATTCTTCAATAATTGTTCTTTGTCGGCAAGCGAAAAAACTCCGATTAGCTCCTCATCTAATGCAATTGGAAACGGAGTTTTAGCACATAATTTTGCCATTTCAGCGATTTGATGCTGCTTTATAGGTTGTTCAATACTGTGTAAATCGAATTGATGCAATTGATTTAATTTTGAAAGTGCTTCTTCTGGCGTAAAACCTCCGTTTGCATCTACCCGAATTTCTATAGTTTTTGAATCGAAATGCGTCCTGATGAATTGCAATAATTCGAGTTCTTTATCAAAATCGATTGCTCCAATTTTGAGCTTGATGCAATTAAAATTTTCTGCAATTTTCTGTTCGATTTGTTCCTTCATGTACGAAGGTTCGCCCATCCAAACTAAACCGTTTATAGGAATACTTTTTTGGTTTGCAGTAAATTTTGAAGGAAATAATTGCAGTGGGTGTTCGCTTTCTAAAGACAGAAAAGCCATTTCTACGCCAAATTGAATCGAAGGAAACTCGGTTAATGAATCGTATAAAACTTGTTTTCCTAACGCAATATTTTCACAAACCCATTGTAATTTTTGTTCATAATCGGGACGATCGTCAATACTTAACGTTCGAAGGATTCCACATTCGCCGATACCTTTTTTTCCATTCAATTCAAGTACCAAAAACCACGTTTCTTTTTGTGTCAAAATACCACGAGAAGTTCCTGCAGCACGTTTAAAATCTAACACATATTTTTGATAATAGGCATTAAGCATAACTTACTCTTCTATTACTTTTAAAATTCGTTCGAAATTATCGGATTGAATTCCTGTCTTTTTCATCTCTTCAAAATCATTTTCAGTACGGCTGTTCCAATCTTCAGTTGCTGAAACATTTTGCTTTCTGTATTTTTTATGTAAGGCTTTCGCTTCACTATACTGGTCATTTAATAAATAAGCATGTGCTAGATTCAACTGTACCAATAACTCAGAACCGTCCATAATTTCCGCTTCTTTCAAATATTTAATTGCTTTGCCGTATTGTTTGGAATAAATGTAATAAGTCCCCAAAGCATTGTAATCCATTACTTTTCCGTTTCCATTGTCAATTAATCCAACATGCAATAAACGAATGGCTTTTTCGTATCTTTTATTCTTGAAGTGTTGAAAAGAGTTGATGCGAACACTGTTTAAAATAGTTTGATTCTCTGGCTTATTCGCAAGGCATTTTGCACCAAAATCGCGATATGCTTTTGATTTCTCTACTGCTAATAATTTTTGGTATTCCGTTACTGTATATTTCTGAACGAATTGCTCCAAAATACAAACACAGAAATCATTCGAATTTCCCATTAACTCAGCTAAATCAGAAGTTTTACACAAATCTAATATAGACTTTTTATTTTCCTGACTCCAGCCTTTACTTAGTTTATAGTCGACCCACGGCACTACTTCTAAAACAATTTTTTGCTTCATAATCCAATTCTGACTTTCAAAAGCAAACCAGATGTTTTGATCATTCGTTTTTAGACATTTTGAATTTTCAACAGAAAACAGCTTTGCTTCCTTGCTTAAAGGTGTGTTTTGAACGTAGCAAGAATTCTCTGTTTTTCCTGAATCTTTATATTTAATCGCATTTTCTTCGGAAGAAAACAAAGCGTAGGTACACTTATCGTCACCAGATATTTTAGACATTAAAAAAACAGCACCAGCTGAGCCTTGACTAACTCCTGAGGGATCCGGAACGGATTTCAATAACGAAACCAGACTTGTTGCTAATTGTTGGTTATCATCTAATAAAGTAATTCGGTAAATGATTTCAGTCGTTCCTTTTGGGAAATCTTCAGATTTGACCGTGATTCGATTTCCGGCTCCTAAAGAAATTTCTTTAGTAGTAATACGGGCTTTGTCCCAATATCCGGTTTGTTGAGCGGAAAGTGAAAAGCAGAAAAAGAAAAAATAGATAAAAAAATTTGCTTTCATAGTATTCGAAAAGAGTATTAAATAGTCCCGATAAAAGTCCCTATCACGAGATTCAAAATTTTTATTCAGCAATGGAAGAAAACAAATAAAATCAGCCGAAACCGTCAAACATTTGGCTCCAAGAAAAAAGGCTTGACTAATGCCAAACCTTTTTTTATAATAGATTTTCTCTAATTACAACAATGCATCAAGTGCATCTGTGTACGCTTTTTTAGGAGAAACGCCAACTTGACGACCTACTACTTCACCGTTTTGAAACACTAAAACAGTTGGAATATTTCTAACACCGTATTTTGCAGCAAATTCTTGATTAGCATCAACATCTACTTTTCCTACAATTGCTTTACCTTCGTATTCAGTAGCAACTTCGTCGATAACTGGTCCAACCATACGACATGGTCCACACCAAGCTGCCCAAAAATCTACTACTACTGGTTTATCTGATTTCAATACTACTTCGTCAAAAGTCTCATCTGTTATAACTAATGCCATAATGTTCTTTTTTAATTTATTAATAGACAAATTTACATTATTTAATTGAGTTTAAAAACCATTTTAAATTAGTTTTGGCTATTTTCGAATTGTTAAAATTGATGTGGTTAGTTGAGTTTGAAACTCAAATCGCACTTTTCAAGTTCCTGCAAAAGTTCGTGACAAATATTCACCTTCAGCTTTCGGCTGTTCATTGAAAGTTTTGTCAACACTCGAATTTCTTCTATTTCACTTGAAATATCGATAGGAATTTCAACTTCTATATCTTCGGCATTTTCTAATTCAAGTTCTTCTTCTATTTCATTCTCATCGTCAGAAACAGCTGTTTGAACCGTTTGAATATTCTTTTTAACCAAAGCCGTTTCAGTTTCGAGAATTTCAAAACTTACTTGATGATCACCTTGATGCTCTTTAAAGACAGAATTCAGATTTTCAATTAATTCCGATTTAAGCTTTTTAATATCTAAATCAATTATAATTTTTTTCGAAAAGTTAGTCAACACATCTTGAAGTTGTTTTGCTTCTGTAAATTGGATTCGAGGTTCAGATTTCTTTCCCGTTTCCTTATTAATCCAACCTTCTTTCACCAATACTTTGAAATATGTAAAATTATTTTGAATTAAAAAATGACGAAATTTTAGGTATTCTTCTCCAAAAATCTTGAATTCAAAGCTTTCATCGTAACCTTCCAGATTGAAGGTAGCCCAACCTTTTCCATTTTTAGCAACGCGGTGTTGTACATTATTAATGATTCCGGCAAACGTCAAACTCTTGCCTAAATGCTGGTCTAAATTTCGCAACGCATCCAGATTGGAATTACAGAAATATTTCATTTCAAATCTAAAATCATCTAATGGATGTCCAGAAATATAGATTCCTACAACTTCTTTTTCTTTAGCTAATTTCTCCATCGTACTCCAATCTTCACACGGTGGAACAATTGGTTCGGCGATTTGAACATCACTTGCTTCGCCAAATAAACTTACTTGCGATGAATTTTCATTCTCTTGAAATTTAGCTCCGTAGCGAATGGCTTTTTCGTAAAATGTCACATTATCGCCATCATCATGGTGAAAATATTGAGCTCTCGTCGTACCTTCAAACGTATCAAAACCTCCAGCCAAAGCTAAATTCTCGATTGCTTTTTTATTCGCAGCTCGAAGGTCAATTCGTTTGGCTAAATCAAAAATCGATTTGTATTTTCCGTCTTTTCGGCTGTCAATAATAGCTTGTACAGCTCCAGCACCAACGCCCTTAATCGCACCCATTCCGAAACGAACGGCATAATCATTATTTACGGTAAATTTATAATAGGATTCGTTTACACAAGGTCCAAGAACGTTCAATCCCATTCGCTTACATTCCTCCATAAAGAAGGAAACTTGCTTGATATCATTCATATTATTGGACAAAACTGCCGCCATATATTCCGCTGGAAAATGCGCTTTTAAATAAGCAGTTTGATAAGCAATCCAGGCATAACACGTGGAGTGTGATTTATTAAATGCATAACTTGCAAAGGCTTCCCAGTCTTTCCAAATTTTCTCCAAAACCTTCGCGTCATGTCCTTTTGCAGAAGCTTGCTCAACGAATTTTGGCTTCATTTTATCCAAAACATCTTTCTGCTTTTTACCCATTGCTTTACGCAAAACATCGGCATCACCTTTTGAAAATCCAGCCAAAGACTGAGACAGAAGCATTACTTGCTCTTGATAAACTGTAATTCCGTAGGTTTCTCCGAGATACTCTTCACAAGCATCTAAATCGTATTTGATTTCTTCTTCTCCATTTTTTCTGCGAACAAAAGATGGAATATATTCAATTGGACCCGGTCGATACAACGCATTCATCGCAATTAAATCACCAAAAACCGTTGGTTTCAAATCCTTCATGTATTTCTGCATTCCGGGCGACTCATATTGAAAAATTCCTACCGTTTCTCCACGTTGAAAGAGCTCATATGTTTCTTTATCATCAATAGGAAATTCATCCGGATCCAGGTCGATATTATTTCTATACTTGACTAATTTGACCGTGTCTTTAATTAAAGTTAGGGTTTTTAAACCCAAGAAGTCCATCTTTAGTAAACCGGCACTTTCAGCAACGGAGTTGTCAAATTGCGTTACAAATAACTCTGAATCCTTTGCAAGCGTTACAGGAACATAATTAGTAATATCCGATGGCGTAATGATAACTCCACAGGCGTGAATCCCCGTGTTTCGCATCGAACCTTCAAGAATTTTAGCTTGCTGAATGGTTTCTCCTGCTAATTCACCCTCGTTTGCAATTGCTATTAATTCCTTAACCGCGTCAAATTCATCCGACCGTAAGGCTTTCTTAACATCTTCTTCTTTTTCTGAAATAAAACGCGCCAAATTCCATTTGGACGGCATCATTGCTGGAATTAACTTGGCAATTCTATCTGCTTCAAAAAGAGGCAAATCTAATACTCGAGCCGTATCACGAATCGCAGACTTTGTTGCCATCTTACCATAAGTGATAATTTGCGCAACTTGCTTTTGCCCGTATTTATTGATTACATAATCCATAACACGACCTCGACCTTCATCATCAAAATCGATGTCAATATCGGGCATGGATACACGGTCGGGATTTAAGAAACGCTCAAAAAGCAAATCGTACTTAATCGGGTCAATATTTGTAATCCATAAGCAATATGCAACCGCCGAACCTGCTGCTGATCCACGACCTGGACCAACTGAAACATCCATTCTTCTTGCTTCGGCAATGAAATCCTGAACAATCAAGAAATAACCGGGATAACCCGAATTGGAAATGGTTAATAATTCAAAATCCAGTCGTTCTTGAATTTCTGGAGTAATAGTACCGTATCTTTTTTGAGCACCAACCATTGTTAGGTGACGCAAATAAGAGTTTTCACCTCGAACTCCACCGTCCGCTTCATCTTCTGCAACGACAAATTCTTGTGGAATATCATATTTAGGAAGCAAAACATCTCGGTACAATGAGTAAATTTCGACTTTATCTACAATTTCTTGGATGTTAATAATTGCCTCTGGTAAATCAGAAAACAATTGTTTCATCTCTTCTTCCGACTTGAAATAGTATTCTGAATTTGGCAAACCGTAACGATAGCCTCTTCCACGACCAATTGGCGTGGCTTGTTTTTCACCATCTTTTACACACAACAAAATATCGTGGGCATTTGCGTCTTCCTTATTTAAATAGAATGTATTATTTGTCGCAATAAGTTTGACTTCATGTTTTTTTGAAAACTCAATCAGCGTTTTATTTACACGATTTTCATCTTCCTGGTTGTGACGCATGATTTCAAGATAGAAATCTTCACCAAATTGTTGTTTCCACCAAATTAATGCATCTTCCGCTTGATTTTCACCAACATTCAAAATCTTACTTGAAATTTCTCCGTACAAATTCCCAGACAAAACCATGATGTCTTCTTTGTATTGTTCGATGATTTTTCGGTCAATTCTAGGTACATAATAAAATCCTTTGGTAAATGCCAACGAAGCCATTTTAACCAAATTATGATATCCTTTTTTATTTTTTGCCATCAAAACAATCTGGTATCCATTGTCTTTTTTGGACTTGTCTTCGTGATTTTCACACACATTAAATTCACAACCTACAATAGGTTTAATTTCAACATCCGTTGGCTCTTCGCCTGCTGCAAGGGAAGCTTCAATTTTAGATTTTGCTCCTTTATTGTAATTCATCACGGCACTCACAAAGTGAAATGCACCCATCATGTTACCCGTATCCGTCATTGCAACGGCAGGCATCTTAAATTTGGCTGCAGCCGAGACCATATTAGGAATTCCAATAGTAGATTGCAAAACCGAAAACTGCGTATGATTATGCAAATGAGCAAATCGAGCTTCTTTTAAATCTTTTTTAGCCGACTCAGAAACTGTAGTTTTAGTTCCACCACCTTGAAGCGCTTGGATTTGCTGCCGAATTTTATCCGAAGCAAGTTTTAAATTGATGTGTTTTAAACCAATTAACTGAATTTCGTGATTGTTTCGCTCTTGAAACTCCTTGAAATAAGAAAGCGGCACATCCAATTCTTCCTTTGTGAAAATTTCACGTCGAATTAATTCGAAAAAACAACGCGTCGTAGCTTCCACATCGGCAGTGGCATTGTGTGCTTCCGAAAAAGGTTTATTGAATAAATATTGGTGTAATTCGGTTAAGGTTGGTAATTTGAACCTACCACCACGACCTCCTGGTAATTTAAGTAAAGACGCCGTAACTTCGGTACAAGTATCTAAAATTTTCATGGAACTCATTTGGGAATCAACCCCAGCTCGATGAAATTCCGCTCCCATAATATTGATATCAAAACCTAAATTTTGACCGACAATAAACTTCGTTTTGGATAAAGCAATATTGAATTTCGCTAAAACCTCTGCTAATGTAGCTCCTTGTGCTTCGGCTAATTCTGTGGAAATTCCGTGAATTCGCTCGGCATCATAAGGAATATTAAAGCCTTCTGGTTTAACTAAATAATCTTGATGTTCGATGAGTTGACCCAAATCATCATGTAATTGCCACGCGATTTGAATACACCGAGGCCAGTTGCCTGAATCGGTAATTGGCGCATCCCAACGTTTAGGTAATCCGGTAGTTTCTGTATCAAATATTAAGTACATAGCTGATTTTTAATATATTAAAAATCGCCTTTAAAAAAAAGCGAAGGATTCAAAATTACAGCTTTTTTTTCAAAATTAATCACAAAATTAGAAGCAACAAAAAACCATTTCAAAATTGATAAATCAATCTTAAAATGGTTCTCTATATATTTGATAAAAACAGTTACATCTACTAAAAGTACATTATTCTATTTTCGTCCGATATGTTGAAGAAAGATTGGTTTAGTAACCACCTCTGTCTCCACCACCACGGTTGTCTCCACCACGGCTATTACCTCCGTATCCACCACCGCTATTGCGATCGTTTCCACCTCTGTAACCACCTTGACCACCACCACCACGGTTTCCACCACCATTGAAGCTTCTTCTTTCTCCTTCTGGTTTCGGTTCTGATTTATTTACTACAATTGCACGTCCTTGAACAGTAGCTCCGTTCAATTCGTCAATCGCTTTTTGTGCATCGTCATCATTTGGCATCTCAACAAAACCAAATCCTTTACTTCTACCTGTAAATTTATCTGTAATGATTTTTACAGAATCTACAGTACCATAAGCCTCAAAAGACTCTCTTAAATCTGCTTCCTCAATGCTGAAAGGAAGGCTTCCTACGAAAATATTCATATATACAATTATTATAATTCAAACAAATGTAATCTATTTTCTTTTCATTTTACAATCTATTTTAATATTTGTGAATACATTAGGAAATTTCTGGTCTTAATTTATAAAAAATCTTGCTTTGCAATCGAAAATTCTATAGTTGTACTTTCTCCAACTACGGAATTCACTACGATTGTTCCGCCAAGCCCTTCTACTAATTTTTTTACCGTAGAAAGTCCGATTCCAGTTCCTTTTTTTCCAAAACGATCTTCATTACTTACAACTTCAAAAATATCAAAAATTTTACTTTGGTACTTTTCATCGATACCTAATCCATTGTCTTGAATTTTGAATTTGTAAAAATTTGTATCTTCTGCAAAATCAATTTTGATTTGAACTTGTGCTTTATCATTATATTTTATTGCATTGCTCATCAAATTAAGTAAAATTTGCTGTAATGCCACTTTATTTACTGCTATTAAGGATTCATCAAAATCAATTATGAACAAATATTCTTTCCGATTATCCAATAACTCGATGCATTGCTGCACCAATTTATTTAAATTAAATATCCTTCGGTTTTCGGTTAAAATAAAATCACTTTTACTGTGTTCTAAAATCCCATCCACTAATTCTCTTAAAGTTTGAGAGGAAGTATCTAACATCTGCATCATCATCTTACCATCATCATCCAGTTCTGCGGAATACTGATGTAATAAAATTTCAGTGAGACTAGATATATTATTCAAAGGAGATTTAATATCATGGGCTGCAACTCTCGCAAACTTTTCCAACTCCTTGTTCCGATTTTCCAAGTCATTTGTCAAACGCTCCAGCATCATTTTGCTTTTCCGTAGCTCGAACAAACTAACTACTTGATTTGATAACGCTTTCAATGCCATTAATTGCTTTTGATTCAATTCTTTCGGCTGATCATCAATAACACATAAAGTTCCTAAAGCAAATCCCTCAGGACTCACAAGAGGAACGCCTGTGTAGAAAATTACGTGCGGCTCACCGACAACTAACGGATTGTTTTGAAATCTTTTGTCTAAACGAGAATCTTTAACGGTGAAAATTTTATCGGGCTCCATTATCGCATGACCACAAAACGAAACCTCTTTAATTGTCTCATCAACCTCTAATCCTATTTTTGATTTAAACCATTGCCTCCTTTCGTCAATTAAACTAATGGTAGAAATTGAAGTACCACAAATTTGTGATGCTAATTGAGTGATGTCGTCGTATTCTTTTTCCGGAAGCGTATCCAAAATAGAATACTCTTTTAGCGCTTTAAGTCTAAAATTTTCATTTAAAGGTATTTCTGGAGTTTTCATTTATCTATCATTTAAGTATAAAAAAAGCCACTCTGTTATTGAATGGCTTTGATGTACTTTATTTTTATAATGCTGGCCCAAATGTTATTGGGATTTCGTAAAAAACACCTTCTTGAAAATTAATCCGTTCTGGAGCGTTCTGAATTTCTCCTATATATGGAGCGTCGAATCTAAATTTACCTGAAATAGTCCCTGGTTTTTGAATAGCTCCGTTTTCCAAAACTAGCTCACCATTTGCTTGATCTTCAACATCGGTTGAATACAAATACGTTTGACCATTATTAACATTAGAATAAGTGGCAATTGCATTTGGGTTATTTGCAAGGTCAAAAATGTTGTCTTGAAAAAAGGAAGAAGTTCCTTCTCCTGTAATTAATACAGGGTAAGCTGTCATCGTCACTTTCTCAAAACCCTTAAACGCTGTTAAAACTAAAGTACTATCTGAAGCAGTATATACCGCTGAATAATCCTGAGCTCTCCACGAAAAATTATCTTTTCTAGCCTGAAAAGCAGGAGTATTAAAACTAACATCTTCTTCACATGAAGACAAAACGGTTATAATCATTAATAATGCGACAATTTTTTTCATTTATGTGTTTAATTTACAGATTGGGAATTTATATTATAGATTACAAAAATAGTTTTTAAAACCAAATATGCTAAATTATTTTTTATAAAATAATGTGGACGTTGTATTATTAACAAAATTCAATCGTTAAGTTACCGATTTTCAAAGTTTAAAATTAAAAATGAACTAGAAAGTTCTGTGCTTTTAAAAAAATATGTATATTTGCACCCTTAATTAATCGAGGTCGTGTACCTCAAAATTTAATCTTAGATTATGTCTGTAAAAATTAGATTACAAAGACACGGTAAAAAAGGAAAACCTTTTTACTGGGTTGTAGCGGCTGATGCTCGTTCAAAAAGAGATGGTAAATACCTAGAAAAAATTGGTACTTACAATCCAAACACTAACCCTGCAACTATTGAATTAGATGTAGATAGCGCTGTTAGATGGTTGCACAATGGTGCTCAACCAACTGATACTGCAAAAGCAATTCTTTCTTACAAAGGTGCTTTATTGAAACACCACCTTGATGGAGGTATTCGTAAAGGAGCTTTGACTCAAGAACAAGCTGATGCAAAATTAGCTACTTGGTTAGAAGCAAAAGACAGTAAAGTTGATGCTAAAAAAGATGGTTTATCTACTTCTAAAGCGGATGCAAGAACGAAAGCACTTGCAGCTGAGAAAAAAGTAAATGAAAATCGTGTAGCTGCTGCTAAAAAAGCAGACGCTGATGCAATTGCTGCATCTGAGGCTGAAAACGCTGAAGCAGAAGTTGCTAATGAAGAAGCAGCAACAGAAGAAAACAACGAAGAAACTCAAGCATAATTTTAAGTAGCGGGAATGCGTAAAGAAGATTGTTTCTATTTAGGTAAAATCGCGAAAAAATTCAGCTTTAAAGGGGAAGTCCTAATCTATTTAGATACAGACGAACCTGAGTTATACGAAAACTTGGAATCAATGTTTGTCGAATGCGGCAAACATTTGGTTCCTTTTTTTATTGAAAATAGTTCGTTACACAAAAATGACTTTCTACGTGTTCGCTTTGAAGACGTAAAAGATGAAGAAGAAGCAGATGCATTATTAGGCAATCACGTTTATCTTCCTTTAAAAATGTTGCCAAAACTTACGGGTAACAAATTTTACTTTCATGAAGTTATTGGTTTTGAAGTTGAAGACAAACGCTTAGGTTTTGTTGGCGAAATACAATCAATTAACGACAGTTCGGCTCAGCCACTCTTTGAAGTTTTGAATGGCGATGTTAAAATTCTCATTCCCATGATTGATCATTTTCTTGTAAAAATTGACCGAGAGAATAAAAAAGTTATTATGGATTTACCAGAAGGATTAATTGAAATGTATTTATAACATTTTCATATTACACGGTTTTCTTATTTCCTTCATTAGCTATATTTTAAAAAATGGCAACATTTAATTTCAAGCAATTTTCAGTAGAACAAGATCGCACGGCAATGAAAATTGGAACCGACGGCGTTTTACTTGGTGCTTGGTCACCTATTCCTAAAAACTGCTATAGCGTTTTAGATATTGGAACTGGAACTGGAATTATCGCCTTGATGATTGCTCAACGAAGCACTGCCGAACAAATTGACGCTTTAGAAATTGACGAAAACGCTTACGAACAAGCCACCAAAAATTTTGAAAATTCCCCTTGGGATGATCGCTTGTTCTGTTTCCATGCAGGTTTAGATGAGTTAATCGATGAACCCGAAGATGAATATGACTTAATTATTTCCAATCCCCCTTTTTATACCGAAAATTACAAAACAGAAGACGAACAAAGGGATTTAGCTCGTTTCGAAGATGCAATGCCTTTTGAAATACTAATTGAAGCTGCAGATTTGTTACTTTCAGAAAATGGTATTTTTTCTGCAATAATTCCTTTTAAAGAAGAAGAGCATTTTCTAACTTTAGCAAAAGAATATGAACTATTTCCAATAAAAATAACTCGTGTAAAAGGAACTCCAACTTCTGAAATAAAAAGAAGCTTATTGGCTTTTCAGCGAATCGAAAGTAATGAAATCGAAATTGACGAGTTGATTATTGAAACCGAAAGACATGTTTATACTGCGGAATATATTGCATTGACGAAGGAATTTTATTTGAAAATGTAGCTTTTATCTCCTAAAAACATCCCGAAACTGATACAACAAACGTTCAATTAAACGTAAATCTTCGGTTACTATATCGGCTGTTCCTCCACCATTGAACCAAATGCTTTTGACACATTCAAGATTTATACAATCAAAATAATCATTTTTAAAAATGTAAGAACTATTTAAATTGCTGAAATTCATTTCACCAATCTTTATTTTATCGGACTCACTAAATCTAATAAAATCTTCATCTAAACAATCGATAACTTGATTTACAAAATCATCAACATCTTTACTGTAAATTAAAATCATTTTTTTTACAATTAGTCTTCATAAAATTCCCAATCATCTGTTAGTTTCATTATCAAATTGAAGTTTTTTTTATAATAGTTATCATATTCTTCGGGATTCTCTTTGTTATACTCAGTAATTATATAATCCCCTTGATCAACAATAAAATTGTTTGAATTGCTAAACATAAACTTCATTTTCCTCACCATTAAATCATTAGTACCACATGATTTATTATTGTATAGATTGCCTTTATAAACTTGAAAACAAGAATTGATAAATCCCCGATGGTTTGGGCTTCTCTTTTTGTCATACTCAAGAGCATCATTACTCTTATCCAGAATTTCATTAAGAATTGCTAGATTTTTTGGGCTTTGTTGAACCGCATGTCTAATTAAAACATTATATTCTGGAAAAGAGATTAAAATAGTGTCATTTTTTGTATAAACACCTATCTTTTCTTCGGATGGAAAGCCTTCTGTTTTTAACAAATCAATCAATTTATCGGTAACCCTTTCCGTAGTTTCATATAATAGTTTAGGTTCTTTCCGGCTTTTTAACCCATAATCAGCCTGGTCTTCGTCAACCAAGTTTTCCATTTGTTGTTTTAGAGAAATATTTCTCTTGGTCTGATTGTCTTTATAAATGGAATCATAATCGGATATAAATTGAGGCCATTCGCTATTTTTCTTTAAGGCATTAAATATTTTCGCATTAAAATATTTTTTTTCAATTCCTTTTTGAGCTAATTTTTTTCCAAAATAAAATGCGTTTTTATAATCTCTGGATAAAACGGCACATCGAATAGCATTGTGAATATCCCTAGCAAAAATTGTTTTATATTCTTTATCTAAAAGCAGATAGCTTTCTTTGCCAAAACCATACTGCCTTTTTAAAATATGGTCTTCGGCCTTTTCAGTATAAGTGTAGTACCTTACTTCTTTCGTTTTTTCTTTTCCAATTTCTGACAATAACTCATTATTCTGTATAAGTGTATTATACGATAATTCCTCTCGACGTTTTATTTTATTATTTTTATTTTTTTCTGGATAATAAACCATCGCTCCCAAATCAAAAACTTCTGAATAACAATTATGTCCTCCGAAAGCCAGCAAAGTGTTGTTTGCAACCTTACCTTTAATTTTAAAATAACGTTTACCTTTAGTTAAAGTTCTATAATGAGAATAATTTTTAAAATAAAAAGCAGGAAATGTATCTAAAATTGTATTTTCATTAACCTCCACTCCCTTTAATTTTACTTCAATTAGTTCATCATTGACAACTTTTCTGTAAAATAAGTTTTTAATAGTATCTGTTTTTTCTCCGAGAAAAACATCTATTCTATTTTCAATACCTTTTTCTATAAGTTCTTTCTTGACTAAATCTCCCCAACCGCCAGATACATATCCTTCAATTTCTATAATGCTATCTTTAGGGCTGAAAATAGCTTTTTCAAAATCAACTTTCAAAAAATGCATATGATGCCCTTCTAAATAAGTAAAAGTTCTATAATCCTTACTCCTAAAACTTACCCCGTAATTGATTAAACCTTGGTAATTCCTATCGTCTACGAAATAGGGAAATGAAAGCGTATCGTTTTTTCTGAGAACCCATTTGTTATTATATTTCCATAAAGCATAAGTTTGATCATAAATTTTGTTTCTTTCAAAATTTTTTTGATGGTAGCTATTTTTATGTCGGATGCTTTGTCCAAAGACGGAAAAAGTTAAAAAAATATTTAAAATGAAAATTAATAAGTGAAGAATTGTTTTTTCCATATTTTGTAATGATATGTGGTATTTGATTGTAAACGTTGTTGACTTCATCTATTAAAACAACAAAAATAAGCCTAAATTAAATTTAAGCTAACTCAGTCTTACATTTTTAACAAGATCTTCTTTTAATTGTATAGCATAAATCTCACATTGTTCAAAATTAGCCGATAAAAACTATCATGGGCAAGTAGCAATTATTTTAACATTTAATCATTCATGATAAGTAATATATCCGCCTCCACGGTCTACATCGTATCCAAAATCATATTCCAAATTCACATTGGGGTTAGATGCTGAAGTTCCTGTACCACCCATGTCCTGCAGGAGTTTTAGTTCCTCCTCCGTTCAATTTAAACATTTGCTCTTTTTTCAGAACAGCATCTTAAAACTTATTCTCTTTTAAGCTTTCTTAATTCATAATTTTTAAATTTAATAATTAAATATTAATTTTTAAAACAAATCAACAATCTACACCCTTACTTATTTGTGTACTAAATTTCTTGATGCCTGACAGTCAACTGTTTTCTTATTTCAAAATAACTTAAATAAATTTTATTTTCCTATTCACATTTCAAAAAAAACCCATGAATCAACTAACCTAAAACTTTAACAAAACTTTAATTCACCCCCCATATACAACATATCAATTTATTCCATTACTTCGTAACACCTAACAACCAATATCTTAAACCATGAAAACTGAAAGACATTACAACTGCAAAGACGTCGAAATGCTAATCACAATCGACACCATTCTAGACGCAGCCATCGCCAATAAAGATTTCCTACAATCCAAACGTAATACTTGGAAAGACCCCTTTTTTCAAGATCTTAAAGCAGAAACCGATAATATAGTGCAAAATTATCTAGGTCTAGACAACGCAAAAGAATTAAGAACAGCAACCCTACAAGTACGCGCCATACAAATCCCGGCCCTTAAAGACCTCGCAGAACTAAAAGTTCAAATCGATACCGATTTCAACGACAACCCAACCCAAAGAAAAGAAATCCTCAACACCCTAGGCTTCACTCCTTTTTACGCAAAAACAAAAAACAAAGACCAAGAAGCACTAATAAGCCTGCTCTACCAATATAAAACCAACTTAACTCCCGAACTAAAAACAGAAATCGTCACCAAAGGAACTGCCGAAGAACAGCTCGACAAAATCACCTCCTATGCCGACGAACTAAAAAACAAAAACGTTCTACAAGAAGGCAAAAAAGGCACTAAAAAAGAAACCACCGAAGAAGCAATAATTGCCCTCAACACCATCTACGACAAGGTAATTGCCGTAGCCAAAATTTCAGCCACCTTCTTCAAAGACCGCCCAACAATAAAAGAATTATTCAGCTTCAATAAAGTAAAAAACAACCTAAACAACACCAAACCAAAGCCCTAAACCTTCAGCCTTATCACTTAACACCATAAACCCATAAAAAAAACTTCACTCAATAAGTTTTTTTTATGGGTTTATCCAAAGATAAACGGTCTTTAGAAATTCATTTCTCTCTTTTATCCACTCATTTAATGCCTTTAGCCAAAGATTTCTGCCCTTTAGCAAATCATTTATGTCTTTTAGCCACTCATTTTCTGCCTTTAGCCAAAGCTTTATGCCCTTTAGGAAATCACATCCGGCCTTTAGCCACTCATTTAATACCTTTAGCCAAAGGTTTATGTGCTTTAGCAAATCATTTCTGCCTTTTAGCCACTCATTTTCTGCCTTTAGCCAAAGCTTTATGCCCTTTAGGAAATCACATCCGGCCTTTAGCCACTCATTTAGTGCCTTTAGCCAAAAGTTTCGTCCCTTTAGCCACTCATTTTTAGGCTTTCGCCAAAAGTGTAAAGCTTTAATAAATTCATTTAAGCCCACTAATAAGTTATTAACATTCACTTCCTGCATTAAATCCTAATTCAAAAATCCTTAATCCTCACTTCTAACTCACCTCCTTTGGAGGGGTTGGGGGAAGATTCATAAATTATAACTTCTGTTTGTTGATTTGTTAAGTATCTTTCATTATTTTTGCGAAGACTTAAAATTTCACAACAATGAAACCAGATCTTTTTCAAGCTCCAGATTACTACTTAGTAGACGATTTATTGTCAGACGAACATAAAATGGTTCGCGATGCAGCCCGTGAATGGGTAAAACGCGAAGTATCACCAATTATCGAAGACTATGCCCAAAAAGCAGAATTTCCAAAACAAATCATCAAAGGTTTAGCAGATATTGGTGCTTTTGGTCCTTATATTCCAGAAGAATACGGTGGTGCTGGATTAGACCAAATTTCCTACGGTTTAATCATGCAAGAAATTGAAAGAGGAGATTCGGGCGTTCGTTCCACAGCTTCTGTTCAATCTTCCTTAGTGATGTATCCAATTTGGAAATACGGTAACGAAGAACAAAGAATGAAATGGTTACCAAAGTTAGCATCAGGTGAATTCATCGGATGTTTTGGACTTACGGAACCTGATTACGGTTCAGATCCTGGAAGTATGATTACCAACTTCAAAGATATGGGCGACCATTATTTATTGAATGGTGCAAAAATGTGGATCTCAAACGCTCCATTTGCAGATATCGCTGTTGTTTGGGCAAAAGACGAGTCAGGAAGAATCCACGGATTAGTTGTTGAAAGAGGAATGGAAGGTTTCACTACTCCAGAAACACATAACAAATGGTCTCTTCGTGCATCTGCCACAGGCGAATTGATTTTTGATAACGTAAAAGTGCCTAAAGAAAATTTATTACCAAATAAATCGGGTTTAGGCGCACCACTTGGTTGCTTAGATTCAGCAAGATACGGAATTGCTTGGGGTGCTATTGGTGCTGCAATGGATTGTTACGATACAGCTTTGCGTTACGCAAAGGAAAGAATTCAATTTGATAAACCAATCGCCGGAACACAGTTGCAACAAAAGAAGTTAGCCGAAATGATTACTGAAATCACAAAAGCACAATTATTAACTTGGCGTTTAGGTGTTTTGAGAAACGAAGGAAAAGCAACGTCTGCTCAAATTTCGATGGCAAAGAGAAACAATGTGGATATGGCAATTCATATCGCAAGAGAAGCACGTCAAATTCTTGGAGGAATGGGAATCACTGGTGAATATTCAATCATGCGACACATGATGAATTTAGAATCTGTGATTACTTATGAAGGAACCCATGACATTCACTTGTTAATTACAGGAATGGACATCACAGGAATCGCCGCTTTCAAATAATACAACCGATTTTATAGAACATAAATCCTGATTACTTCACAAGTTTTCAGGATTTTTTTAGCACAAAAAAACCCGATTATTTACATAATCGGGTTTCATTTTTGGACTTGTAACTTGTGTAGTCTGTTAAACTAATGGTCCACCTGCTAAAATTTCTTCGTTGGCAAACTCCTCAAATTTAGCAAAGTTATCTTTGAATTTCTTCCCTAACTCTATTGCTTTTTTATCATATAAATCTTTGTCTGCCCAAGTATTTCTAGGGTTTAAAATTTCAGAAGGAACATTTGGACAAGTCTGTGGTTTTTCAATACCAAAAACCTCATGTTTCTCAAATGTTACATTATCTAAATCCCCATTTAATGCAGCGGTAATCATTTCACGTGTATATTTCAATTTCATTCGGCTTCCTGTTCCATAAGGGCCACCAGTCCAACCTGTGTTAATCAACCAAACCTGTACACCGGTATCTTTCAATTTCTGGCTTAACATTTCAGCATACTTTGTGGGATGCAATGGCATAAATGGTCCACCAAAACAAGCAGAAAAATTAGGCTGTGGCTCTGTGACTCCTGCTTCAGTTCCGGCAACTTTCGCTGTATATCCAGAAATAAAGTGGTAAGCCGCTTGACCTGGAGTCAATTTTGATATTGGAGGCAAAATTCCAAAAGAATCTGCTGTTAAGAAGAAAATATTCTTTGGATTTTTCCCGATAGAACCTGGTTGAATATTATCAATATGGTAAATTGGGTAACTTACACGTGTATTTGGAGTGATTGACACATCTTCAAAATCTACAATGTTAGTTCCTTCTTTGAAAACTACATTTTCCAAAATAGCTCCTTTTTTGATAGCTCTGAAAATATCGGGCTCTTGCTCTTCTGTCAAATTAACCACTTTAGCATAGCAACCTCCTTCAAAGTTGAAAACCGTATTTTCACTTGTCCAACCGTGTTCATCGTCGCCGATTAATTTACGTTTTGGATCTGCTGATAATGTTGTTTTTCCTGTTCCTGATAGTCCGAAGAAAATAGCAGTATCACCATCATCACCAACGTTAGCACTACAATGCATTGGCAATGCATTTTTATCTACTGGTAAAATAAAGTTCAATGCAGAAAATATTCCTTTCTTCATTTCACCCGTATAACCTGTCCCACCAATTAAAACAATTTTCCGTTTGAAATTTAAAATAGCAAAATTATGTTGACGTGTTCCATCTACAGCTGGGTCAGCCATGAAACCTGGTGCACAAACTAATTTCCAATCTGGTGCAAAGTTTGCCAATTCTGATTCTTCTGGACGAAGAAACATATTGTAGCAAAACAGGTTTGAAGAAGCCAATTCAGTTACAACGCGAACGTTTAAACGGTAATTTGCATCTGCACAAACGTAACTATCTCGTACAAAAACTTCTTTTTGCTCGGAAAGATAGTTGGCTACTTTAGTATAAAGTTTGTCAAAATTTTCTGATGAAAAGGGTATGTTCACTTTTCCCCACCACACTTTGTCTTCTGTAATGGCGTCCTGAACAATAAAACGGTCTTGTGGCGACCTTCCTGTAAATTCTCCTGTGTTAATGGCGAGAGCTCCAGTTGAATTTTCAACTCCTTGGCCAGACTTGATAGTGATATCATGTAGTTGATCCGGCGTTAATTGGTAATGAACATTTGAATTTTTAATTCCTAATTCGTCTAACGAAATCGATTTCGTAATTAAAGCGTTATTATCCATAAATTTGAATGTTGTGTGTGTTTATAACAGAGTGTAAAAGTAAAAATTATATTTTAGATAGTTGAACTTTATATTAAAATTTTGATTTGCTTCTAAAAATCGAAACAAATAATATAGTCCATGCAAGTATTAATAATAATCCACCAATGGGTGTGATGAATCCGATAACTTTAAAATCAAACGCGGTTATTGCATTCGTTGCTAAGAAATATATTGATCCTGAAAACAAAATTACGCCAAAGATGACTAAAATAAGTACGGCTTTTTTGGTTTTTTCTTGAATCATAGTGTTTGACCCCAGAAACAGTAGAAATAATGCATGAAACATTTGATAACGAACACCTGTTTCGAAAGTTACTAAAGCATTTTCGTCAATTAACTTCTTCAAAGCATGTGCTCCAAAGGCTCCAAAAATGATTGAAATGACTCCTAATAGTAATGCCGTCAAAATTATTTTTCTATTCATTATTTGAAAATTTGCACAAAGATACTCAATCTTTTGATGCAAGAAAGATTATAACGTTTTCGTTGGTTAAAAATATAACAATTCAATACCTTTGTGTGACACAACTTAACTATGAGAAAAATACTTATTATTGGTGCTGGACGTTCAGCATCATCGCTTATTCGTTACTTATTGAACAAATCAGAAGTAGAACGATTACACATTACAATTGCTGATTTATCTTTAGAATTAGCACAAAAGAAAACCCAAAATCATCCCAATGCAAGTGCTTTAGCATTAGACATTTTCAATGCAGATCAAAGACAAATTGAAATTCAACAAGCGGATATTGTTATTTCAATGTTACCCGCTCATTTGCATATTGAAGTTGCAAGGGATTGTGTGAAATTTGATAAAAGCATGGTAACAGCATCTTATATTAGCCCAGAAATGGAAGCTTTGAATGCTGAAGCAGTTGCCAAAGGACTTATTCTTATGAATGAAGTAGGTCTTGACCCCGGAATTGACCACATGAGTGCTATGAAAGTGATTGATGAAATAAAAGACCAAGGCGGGAAAATTATTTTATTTGAATCGTTCTGTGGAGGACTAGTCGCTCCCGAGTCAGACAACAACTTATGGAATTACAAATTTACTTGGGCTCCAAGAAACGTGGTTTTGGCAGGACAAGGCGGAACCGCAAAGTTTATTCAAGAGGGAAAATACAAATACATTCCTTATCAGAAATTATTTCGCAGAACCGAATATTTTCATGTAGAAGGTTATGGTAAGTTTGAAGGATATGCTAACCGTGATTCTTTGAAATATAAAAGCGTTTACGGATTGGATGATGCGTTGACTTTATATCGTGGAACTATCCGAAGAGTTGGGTTTTCAAAAGCGTGGAATGTTTTTGTGCAACTAGGAATGACTGACGACACTTATGTCATTGACAATTCAGAAACGATAAGTTTCCGTGATTTTACCAATTTATTTTTGCCTTATCATCCTTCTGATTCTGTAGAATCAAAGTTCAGAATGAGTACGGGTATTGAGCAAGATGATGTTATATGGGATAAGCTTTTAGAACTCGACATTTTTAGTTCGACAAAGATTGTGGGTTTGAAAAATGGAACGCCTGCTCAAATTTTAGAACGCATCTTAAATGATAGCTGGACACTCGCCCCAGAAGACAAAGACATGATTGTGATGTATCATAAATTTGGTTACGAACTTAATGGCGAACACAAGCAAATTGACGCGACAATGGTTTGTCTAGGTGATGACCAAACCTACACCGCTATGGCAAAAACTGTTGGACTGCCGGTTGCAATGGCGACACTTCAAATTTTGAATGGAAATATCAAAACTCCAGGAGTACAATTACCAATTCGAAAGGAAGTTTATCTTCCTATTTTGAAAGAATTAGAAGAATTTGGCGTAGTTTTTCATGAGAAAGAAATGCCTTATTTTGGCTATAATCCAGATAGTTTGATGATGTAATTCAGAGGTTTCTCACCTTTCGCAAACGATAAAAAGAAGCCTAAAGATTTTGTTTTAGCCCCGATAGTAGTGGAAATCCTCCCGCTTTTCTCGGGAGATTGCAACGGATAGCGGGAAAATGAATCAATTTTAGCCCCAAGCGATTTGCTACAAATGAAACATAAAAAAATCCGCTCTCTTACGAAAGCGGATTTTTTGTTTGTATAATTTTAAAGGCTATGTTATAAAAGTTCAAATTGTTAACTTGGATAGCAATAGCTAAATCTGAGTAAAGATTAATTATAAAATGCGTTCTTACTATTACAAAGCTTTTAGACGAGCTAGTGCAATTTCGTTAGTTGGATCAATTGCTAAAGCTTTTTGGAATAACTCCTTCGCTTTGACTTTATCTGTCTTTACATAATATGTACCCATATTTGTGTATGCTTCTACAAACTTCGTCTTATTTGCTGGTTTACTAACTTCAACCTCGCCCTTTTCAGTAAGAACTTTAATGAACTCTTCGTAATTTTTAACCATTTTAGCTTGAGCTTCAGCATTTTCTTCTAATAAACTGTTGATTCTCGCTTTATAAATGTAACCATCATGTGTTGTAGGGGAAACAGCTATTACATTATCAAATGCTTTATTTGCTTTTTCAACAACTATTGGATTAATTTTCTCTCCAGCTGGTAAATTTACATTACCAAAATACAACGCATACCCTAAATAGAAATTATCGTATAAGAAGTTCCGCGAATTTGGATTAGATGTAGCAACTTCATAAATCGCAGCTGCTTCGTTATACAATTTGATGTCAAAGAATTTCTTACCAATATCGTTCAACTCATTTGCCATTGCTGGATCCATCTGAACTCCTTTCAACAAATCAGCTACACCTGAATCGAATAATGTCTGATCAATTTTATTAACGTCAGAGCCGTCTTCGGCTTTTGTCGTCGTCAATGCCATTCTAGTTTTAGCCATTCCTAAATAAAGATAATCTCTACCAATTGCCTTTGCGTTTGGAGTTACTAAGAAATCATTCAAAGCTTTGATTGCTTCTGTATCATTTGCATTTTCATAGGCAGAATATCCTAGATAACGCAGAATACGTGGATTTACATTATTCAACTTTTTCATTTCATTAGCCTCTACTTCGAGAGCTGCATAATCTTTATTCAAAATTAAAAAATCTGCATGACGCATTCTAGAATCTAATGAATAATCAGTTAATGACAAATATTTGTCATAATATTCAAGTGCTTTTTTATTCTTACTCGCATAATTCTCTGTATCATTCAGCGACCACACATAATAAGTTTCTGCCAAACCTCTATAAGCAGGACCATATGATGGATCCAATGTAAGGATATTTTCAAATGAGGTTTTCGCTTCTTGGAAAGCTTTTGACCCAATAGTAATAAAACCTAATTGCAATTTTGCTCTTAAAACGGATTTATCGGCGTCGTAAGCATTTCTATAAGCAGAATAAGCTTCATTGGTATTACCGTCTCCATAGTAGGCATCTCCCAATGATAATAAAACTTGAGCATCGTTCGATTGAACTGCTTTTGCTTTATTCAGAAAAAGCAATGCAGATTTATAATTTGGCGACTCAGCATTTAAAAATGAGCGACCGATGTATAAAAATTCTTCAAAATCTCTACGTCTCATATCGGCTTGAGCTTTGTTAAAATAATCGTTTGATTTAGTTGCATCCTTACTGTCTAATGCAATTTGTCCTAAACCAATATAATTAAAATTACCATTTTTCTTAGCTCCTAAACCTTTTTGGAAATAAAATTTAGCAGAATCTTCTACTTTTTGCTTAAGATATAAATTTCCTAAGATGTAGAAATTTTTACCTTGATCGGCATCAGAAGTAGTAAGTGACTTTAAAATAGTTTTGGCTTTTTCATATTTTTCGGCGTCAATAGCTTTTTGAGCTTGCTCTAAGTCTTGGGCAAAAGATGTGGCACCAAGGGCTAAAAACGCGACGCTGAATATTTTTAATTTGTTCATAGTATTTTCTTTTATTATTTATTTATCTCTTTTCTAATATTGATATTTCGTTGTGGAATAGTAATGGGTAATAAATTTGACTTCAAAACAATTCGCTGTCCGATGTCACCAACTACAAAGGAAGCAAAACCCGTACCCAAACCCGCAGAACCTTGATAATTTAACACATATATACTTCTTTTCAGAGGATACAAACCCGCTCCTAGATTGGCTTGAGACGGTTTGTAATAACTTTTATTGTTAGTAGCGTTTTTAACATTTTTAACCGCCAAGACATTTACGTTTTCTACTAAAGATTGCCATTCTGGGTAAGGTTCTGCCACGGCATCCATTCCAATTACACCGATGGCATTCGGATTTTTAGCAACAAATTCCAAAACTTCTTTAGTCGAATTTAATGAATACAGGCTTTCTTTTGGACCCGCTTTCACATTTGCCCAACGGTTCATATACGTTACCACACTAGAATTAGGATTTTCGAAAACCAAGCTATTTATATTGCTAGATTTTCCGTGAAGTAAATCATACACGTCATCCAAATCTATTAATGTATCATTGTTGCTTTTATTACGAATAAAAACTACAGCGTCTGAAGCGAAATGTGAAATCCGAGGTATAATTTTTTTGTTATCAAAATAATTTTCTTCTTCTTTGGTCAACCTTCTAGTTAAAACTGCCATATTGGTTTTTCCACTTAATAAATCATTGACGATTTCAGATTCTGTTTTGGCGGTCAATTGAATTTTTGCATCATATTGATTTTCAAAAACCTCCACTTGCCCTTCAATTAGCGATTGAACCGTTTGATCTACATACAAGTTCATTTCCCCTGTTAAAATAGTATTCTTATTTTGACCTTCTACTTTGTCTTTACAAGCTAAGAAAATAGTAATTATCACAATAATCATTGCAATTACTTTTAGATAGGTCGGAATAAATTGCTTTCTCATTCTTTTTTATTTTGGATTAAACGGATGAATCGAAAGAATGCATATACAATTAACAAGACACCAAATGCAATTCTATAAGTAGTGGACATTTGAATGGGGAAATCTTTCCAGAAAATTACAACTACCCCCAACACAAAGTAAATTAAAAAAAAGACTATTCCTAAAACGAGCAAAAATCGCACTTTAGGCGATTTCTGAACTCTTTTATTTCTATTGTTACTGTTTATCATCTAACTGTTTATCCACCAACAATACTAATTGGTAATGAGTACAATACACGAACTGGACGACCATTTTGAATACCCGGTTTCCATCTTGGTGATTTTTTAAGTACACGAATTGCTTCAGCACCCGTACCATAACCAAGGTCGCGCATTACTTTTATATCGGTCAACGTTCCGTCTTTTTCAACAACGAATTGCACGAAAATTCTTCCTTTAACATCTTCGTCTGGAGCACGGTAATTTTTACCAACAAAATCGTAAAATTTTTGGATACCTCCTGGAAAATCAGGACGCACTTCAACTGCATTGTACACCGTGTTATCTTCTACAATTTTGACATCCTTTTCACCTTCTCCCGAAGGCATATCAATGACAATTTTTCCATCATCACGACCTTTAATATCTTTTGCACCAACATTTTTGTCTTTCAGTTCTTCAATAGTTTTGATTTCTTCCACTACTTTCTCTTTCTCAACAACTTTTGGCTTCACAAACTTCACCTCATCAATTTTTGGAGCAGGAGGGGGTGGAGGTGGTGGCGGAATCAATGGCTTCACTTCTTCCACCGGAGGTGGCAAATTTGCCATGTCAACCATAACCACTTTTTCTTCCACTAAGTCTTCAGCTGAACTCCAATCTAACATGGGTAAGGCCAATAAACCTGCAAAAACAGTACTTCCAATTAATAAAGCTATTAACGTTACTTTCGGATTTTCCTTACGTAAAACGTAGGCACCGTAAGCTTTGTTACGACCTTCGAATACCATATCAATCCACTTTCCTTTGAATATATCTAGTTTCATACTATATTATTTTTAAATTAAAAGAATAAAACTACTCTTCAAACAATTGCTTTTCTTGCGCAGTAATGTCATCGATTGCATAAATCTTAACTTTTGTAATAGCCATTTCATCCAACACATCTACCAAATTTTTATATGTAGATTCCTTAGTTGCTTTTATAAGAACAATTAAAGGTTCACCATTTGGTTTGTCTGTATTTCTCGTAGCCAATGGCACTGATTTGATTTTCTGTAAAATTTTCGTACGAAGACTTTCTTTAGAATAAGACAAATCATCTGGCCCTTCAAGTGGCTTATCAATTTGTCCCATATAGTACTTTAGCTTGCTTTCAGGACCTAAAACAATAGTCATTGTTCTATTCTCATCAATAAGCATAGGTTCTTTAATTTCTATATCCTTGTCTGGCATAGCCAAATCCATCGATTGCGGTTTTGATAAGGAAGTCGTCAACATAAAGAAGGTAATTAATAAAAAAGCTAAATCTACCATTGCCGTTAAATCGACACTAGAATTTTGTTTTTTACTTCTTACTTTACCACCCTTATCTGCTTTTCCCCCGCCAGTATCTAATTGAGCCATTTTTTATATTGTTTAAATTATTCTCCTCTCAAACCTGTAACCAAATTGAATTTGTTTACTTTCTGTTCCTGAAGAATATCCATTATTTTCTTAATTTCTGGATACTGCTCTTTTGCATCTCCTTTGATGGCAAAATTTAGCTGTTTTTCATTCACTTCTGCATTTGCATTACGTGCTGCACGAACCCATTCTTTCAATTGATTGTCTAAAGAATCGTGTGGAATTCCGATTTGAACGCCTTCATTATTTCTGTCTGTTGAAGACAATTTAATCAACCCGTTTAATTGATTTACAGGAACTCCAAATTCTTCCATTAAGCTAAACCTTTTTTTCTCTTCTTCAGTAAAGGAAAGCTTGTATTGTTCGCTTATCAATTCTAAGGTTTTAATTCTCACATCTGGTGCTTTCACACCAAAAAACACTTTTCCACCATTTGCAATCGTAATGATTGCTAAATCACTCTCAGGCAATTTTACTTGTACTGTAGAAGCTGGCGTTTCAACTGGAACAATTTCTGGTTGTTTTGCCGTAGCGGTTAAGATAAAGAACGTTAACAAAAGAAAGGCAACATCACACATCGCCGTCATATCGACTGCGGTAGCTTTTTTGGACATTTTAACTTTCGCCATATTGTTTATTTAATATTGCATCAAAATAAATTTGATGCAATAATTATTAATTATTATTTTTATTAACCTCTTAAGCTTCCTCTGAAACGTCTGTATGTACTTACAATTGTAGCACCTGCCTCATCAATTGAATACGTCAATGTATCAATTTTTGAAGTAAAGAAGTTATACGCAATAATTGCTAAAGCTGAAGTCGAAATACCTGTAGCTGTATTAATCAAGGCTTCAGAAATACCGTTTGCTAATGCTGCTTGATCGGGTGCTCCCGAAGTTGCCAATGCACCAAACGCCGTAATCATTCCCATTACTGTTCCTAAAAGTCCCGCTAATGTTCCTAAAGAAACTAGCGTCGAGATAACCGTCATGTTTTTTTCTAACATCGGCATTTCTAATGAAGTAGCTTCTTCAATTTCTTTTTGAATCGTTTCTGCAGCAGCTTCACTGTCAAAACCTTCTTTCTTCACCTCATTATATTTGATTAAGGCTGCTTTAATAGCATTTGCCACAGAACCTTGTTGCTTATCGCAGTCTTCAATTGCTCCGTCAATATTTCCCATTGTAATATTTGACTGTACGCTTTTCATGAATTTGTCTAAACTTCCAGTTCCCGCAGCCTTTGAAATAACAAAGAAACGTTCAATTGAGAACACAACAACCATTAATAATAATCCAATCAAAACGGGTACCACTTTTCCTCCTTTGTAAACCATTCCTAAGTAATTACCAGACAAGGGATGACCTGTATTATCTCCGTTCTCAAAATTAGAACCGTCTCCCATTACATATCTCCAAATAAGAATTGCAATTCCAATACATGCAACAATTGCAATACCAGTAAATAAATTTCCACCAGTTGAACCACTTTCTTTTTTCGCTACACTAGCATTTGATGCGTTTGCCATTTTTTTTAATTTAAGTTTTTAAAAATTTTAATAATTACTTTTTTAAAGCAACGATATTTATTTAATTAATTTAACAGAACGACAAATTTATATTTTTACATCATATAAAAAAATAAAAATAACCATTTTATTAATTATTAACAATAAATTTTGAATTGAATAAAGTTACATTGGTGATGCGAAAGATACCGTTTTTTTAATTATTACATAACATTACCATGAATAGTTCAAAATATTGCATTCTATAGGTCATTAATCAATGATTCACTGATAATACATTAACCTTAACCTAACATTTACATAAACTCTAAACTAACTCTTTTTATTGCCAAAGCAGTCATTTTTACGTCTATTTTACTAGTAAAATAAAATTTTACGGCCGAGAATAGGGTTAAAACAGGCAAAATTTTCAAAAATGTTCGTACTTTAGTTTTCAATTTATATACAATTTGACTTATGATGTATCAAAAGGACTCATTTATTGACACAATTACCAACGGTTACAACTTCAAAGAACCATCCATCACTCTAGGTGGTGCTATGCTCGACGGAGTAGCGCTACCAGATGCGTTTATCAAAGTACCGCTCAAAACTTTGAACCGTCACGGTTTGATAGCTGGAGCTACCGGAACAGGTAAAACTAAGACCATTCAAGTACTATCGGAGCAACTTTCTTTACAGGGTATCCCCGTTTTGATGATGGACATCAAAGGTGATTTTAGTGGTATCGCCGCTCCAGGAGAAGCCTTACCGTTTATTATTGACCGTCATAAAAAAATCAACCTTCCCTACTCTACTACTAAATTTCCTGTAGAACTACTGACGCTTTCTGCTCAAAACGGCGTTCGCTTACGTGCTACGGTATCGGAATTTGGTCCTGTATTGTTCTCGAGAATCCTTGATTTGAACGATACACAATCCGGGATTGTATCAATTATTTTTAAGTATTGTGACGATAACAAAATGCCGTTACTGGATTTGAAAGACTTCAAGAAAGTCATCAACTACATTACGGATGAAGGCAAAGCGGAAATCACGGAACATTACGGCAAGATATCTACTTCGTCAACTGGGACGATTTTGCGAAAAATCATCGAACTGGAACAACAAGGCGGCGACATTTTCTTTGGCGAGAAGTCGTTTGATGTGAGTGATTTAATGCGTATTGACGAGGAAGGGAAAGGTTATGTAAATATCCTTCGCTTGACGGACATTCAAGACAAACCGAAGCTATTCTCTACATTCATGCTGAGCTTGCTTGCTGAAATATACCAACAAATGCCAGAACAAGGCGACTCGGGACAACCGGAATTAGTACTCTTTATTGACGAAGCCCACCTGATATTCAACGAAGCCAGTAAGACTTTGCTCGACCAAATAGAAAGTATCGTCAAGTTGATACGGTCCAAAGGAGTTGGGATTTATTTCATTACCCAGAACCCGATGGACGTCCCGAGTGGGATATTGGCACAATTAGGGTTGAAAATTCAACATGCGCTTCGGGCATTTACAGCTAACGATAGAAAAGCGATAAAAAGCACTGCAGAAAACTACCCCATCTCGGAGTTCTACAAAACAGACGAGGTGCTAACAAGTTTAGGAATTGGAGAAGCTTTAGTAACCGTTTTAAACGAGAAAGGAATCCCTACCCCACTTGCTGCAACGATGCTTAGAGCGCCAATGAGCAGAATGAACATCCTTGACGACGCTGAAATCTCAGCGATAAACAACAACTCCAAGCTAGTAAAGAAGTACAGCGAAGTCATTGACCGAGAGAGCGCTTATGAAATCTTAAACAAAAAGATTCAAGAAGCTGTTAAAGTCGAAGAAACCAAAGCTGCAACTGCAAAGCCCGCTGCCAAAACAAAAGCGGAACCCATGAGCGACACTACCAAAACAGTTATAAAAGTACTAACCAGTGCTACCTTTATTAGAGGCGCTTTTGGCATCCTAAGTAAAATGTTTAAAAAATAATCCTATGAAAAGATACACCTTACAAACCGCTCCATTCGTTGTTCCTACGACAGACGGAAAGTTAATTGAAGAGCATTTCGGGAAGGCTACTGATGGCAACTCGGATATCTCAATCGCACACATGGTCGCGCCTCCCCACTGGAGCGAACCGTTTCAAAAGCCGGAATTCAGTGAGTACACCTACATTATTACAGGTAAGAAACAATTCATCATTGATGGTGAAGTAGTGGTACTAGAAGCCGGACAGTCGATAAGAATTGACGCCAATACCCGCGTCCAATACTCCAACCCTTTTGAAACCCCATGCGATTACATCTCAGTTTGCATACCGGCTTTCGATTTTACTAAAGTACACCGCGAAGAATAACCAATAAAATTCGCAACTTGTTGCCAAAGACACCTACCAGTTTTTACGCGTTCATGTCTTTTATCAAACCAAAAGCAAAGTAGCCCACAATACCACCTCCCACTACAATACACAGCCACATAAACAGGTTGGTTTGCCAGAAAGACTTCTCTAACGGAGCAGTCTTTTTGGACTCCAGCTTTGTAAAGTTGGCAATCTTAGCTTTCGGCAATACGCCGCTTTCTTCAGCAATAAAGTTGTTTAAATCATAGGCGGGTACGGAAAGCGTCGTATCAATAATCACTTCATACTTTTCCTGTTCCGTAAGCTTCGAAAGCACAACGATAGGCTTCTGTAACACTCGGATGGCGTCAATTAGTAAGGGTTGATTGTCTTGGTTCTCAATTTCAACAGTAAACTCCCGTTCGTTTATGGCGTTGAAATAGATGCTTCGGTCCTTCTTGGAATTTAAATTAAATTGTGCCAAACTTTCTTGATACGTTCTACTTCTCTTTTTTACCTTTTCTGTTCGGGTGGCTGTCAGACTTGCTCTTCTATCAAAGTAGTCGGACTTGATGGTAAACGACAAAGCATCTACCTCAAACGATTGGTTTGCGGTAAAGTGAATCTTGGTCAATTTTTTAACCTTATCCTCCTCGATTTTATACGTGAAAGCAGTTACCTCAACAAATTGCTCTGGGATGAGTTGCGTTTCGGCAATACCAACAGCGATGATGTTTAAAGGAAGTGATTTCCTGTCATTGAAAACAATCCGCAAGAAGGGGTAATTGTTCGCGGGGAAGTCGATACTTCTGGATACGGACGTGCCTTTTGCCGCAATAAGACTGCTCAAGGCTTGGTTTTGAACCAAACCAAACCATTGTTTTCCGTCGTTACTACCGCTAATGGAATAACTTTTGGTCAACGACGTGTTCTCAATTTGCAAAGAAAATTGACTTATTTGTTTGCGTTTCTCGTTTTGAATTACAAGCGAAGTTATGGAGTCCTGCAATTGTTCTTTAGAAAGTATAGCAAAAGACTGGTATTTTTCTGATTGGTTTTGACGCATGTCAATAACATACGGCACTTGATTGCTTTTGCCGTCAAGAATACGCAAAAACCGCAAGTCGTTCTGGGCAGCCGCTCGAACTTCTGGAGCAAGGGTTATTGCATGCAACCCCGACTCTTTCACATCGGTAATGACACCTTTATAACTTTGGCTGTAGCCAAAAAAACTCACAAGAACGAGTAGAACATTACTTAATTTCTTCATCAGTACTGGTTTTTGGTGCATCATCTACTACTAGTTTTTTGACCTTTTGATACACAAATGATATGATTAATATTAAAACTCCTAAGAGAATAAAAGCAACAATCTTGCCTGTTTCGGAAACGTTTTTGATGTCGTAAACAAACAGCTTCACGATGGTCAATCCCAACAAGGAAAGCGAAATGATACGCAAGTTTTTCCATTGTTTCTTGATACCAATGATAAGAAACACGAAGGAGAACAGCCCCCAAACGATAGGATACCCAATCTTGATAATCTGTGCCTTGATATCGTGCAGCTTATCTTCATATAGATACTGTTTTTCGAAATCAATTCCGTAGGTTTCGACATCACTCTTTTGAAGGGTTGACTGAATTTGCGTCACATCGATACTGCCTTTGGAGAAAACCAAACTATGTACCATCATTTCGTTACTCAATATATATACCGTTGCAAAAACGAATAACCAAGGCATGATTTTATTGTTCAGCACTGCTACTCGTGGCTCCTTACTTGCCCGTGCAAACAGTTGGTATCCCATATATATCAAGCAACCCAAGACAATATAATGAAAGTATAACGCATATTGTGTCGTGGTAGTACCAACAAAGTTCTGCACTATCTCATCGTTTGGCAAACTATAGAATGTAACGATATAGAGCACAATAGACAGTGCCGAGAGAATTAAAACGACATCCTGAATACGACTCTTTTTCAGCTTTGAAAGCAAAAATAACAACAGTGCCACAAACACAAAATGATACACCACCACGAAAGCATTGGCTGAAGCCAAATTAGCTAAGAGTTGGAACGCTTGATAATCAATTTCTAAAAACCCCGTAAAGTAGGTAACCAAAACAGCAACCGCACCCACACTTGTTCGGTATAAAGGAAGGGCGACAAACATGATTTTCTTATCGTCACTTTCCTTCTTAAGCAACCAATAAGTCATAAATAACGACGCACTTACAAAGACACCCGCGATAAACAACGGATTGAAAACGATTTGCAAATTTTCATCATAGTACTCGTACTTAATCCAGTCCATCAGTAAACTTATGACTGTTAAAACTTGCACCACTAAAGCACCCCATTTAAAACGGTCAATGCCGCTCTTTTGAGACAACCAGAACAACAGCACTGCCTCTGCAGCCCAAAACAAGGTGATTTGGTTTCCTTCAAATTGCAACGGGATAGTCAAAGTAACAAAGATTAAAGCAAGACCTATTAATAAGTAAATAGCATTTTTGTCTAACCCAAATTTCCTGTAGAGCACGACAGCATACACAACGTTATAGATAGCAAGCAGTAGAGAAAACAGTCCTTTGAACTCAATACCCCAGTTGTGAATGATACCCATCCCTATACCGAAGAAGAAAAACGTATTGGCAACCATAATAAAGTATTCCGGCAAGCTAAACACGCCTTTGTTCCTGATGTTACTTAACACAATGGTAATGCTAAAGATGAAATAGAACGCAGTGGCAAAGAGCATTGCTCCTAAATGCGGCAACGTATTGGCATACAATTCTCTGGTATACCATGAAGCAAACAACACTGACGTAAAGATAAACGCCAATATACTGACAATCTTCCACTTCTTGAAATAGGCTATCGCCAATATACTCGTGTTTAACAAAGCTATGTAAGTAAACAAAACAACATAATTGCCTTCGCCCGTACTTACCATAAACGGCACAGCAAATCCTCCAATAAGAGACAAAACAGCCAATTCCTGTCGGTTATAGGACACCGAAACCAAGACACTGAATACCGTAATCACTGTCATTATACTAAAAGCGACCGTCTGACTAAAGAGCTGGTATTCGTGAAATGCAATAGCAATCGTAAAGTAAAAAATACTGATGGCACCCGCCACTAAAACCGAGCTAAACGCCGCATAATTCTTCTTGAGTTTATGAGCAACCGCCATAACTAAGGCACCACACAAGACACCTATACCCACTCGGGCAGGCTCATTTATCCAATCTTTAGCGATGGCATACTTAACAAAGAAGCTGATACCAAGAACTAAGATTAAAATTCCCAGTTTGTTTATCAGGTTTTCACCAATAAACTTCTCTAGGTCAGGATTGTTCTCTTTGAAGGTTTCCAGCCACGATTTTTGGGAGATAACGGGTTTAGGTTTGCTAATAGGTAATAGTGCAGGTTGCAAAGTCGCCTCTTCTACCTCATCCGGTAGTATAACAGAAGGCGAAACGGCAACCACTGGCTCTTCAGTAACGCTTTCTTGTTCAAATTCTTTTATCGGTGGGTGAATGGTATCAACAACTGGTTTAGATATAATTTCTTCATAAAGCTTATCAGCCTGCTGCGTATCACGCTCACTAACTACCGGTTTAGCTGCTAATTCCTTCTGAATCGCATCCATCTTTTTCTGCAACGTCCACAACGCCTCATGTATCTTAGTGTCTCTAGAGTGACTTTTCAAGAAAAGCAACAGTACTAAAATGAATATTACAAACAGCAAGACTCCTTCCATTTTATTAATTTAATTTGTTCTAATTCAAAAGTAATCTTTATTCTGATACGGTGGGGTTTATTTTTGTTTTAGTAAAGATATAGTGGGGTTTACGATGACAGAAACATACAACAATAAAGAGTACGTCATTGCGAGGAACGAAGCAATCCTATGTAATCGGTATGTGGTGCGAGGGTAGTTACGAGTGAGGGGTTATGGTAGGAATTGCATGTTGTCGTGGATGGTGGGAGTATTCGTTTATAGGATTGCTTCGTGCCTCGCAATGACAAAAACATACAGCCACAACAAAGCACAACACCTCACAATGCCAATAACTTATAACAACAATCCTCAAACCTCCTACCCTAGCAACTCAATAATTCGCTGTTCGACTTGAGGGGAGTTCCAGTTTTGTTCTATGTGGTCCATGCGGAGGACTTTTTGCATGATGGCGTTTTGAAAATCACCTATGGCTAAAGCTTCCGCGTAGGGTTGCAGACTAAAGGTAACGCGTCCGTAGAGGGGTAACCACTTATCGGGGTGTTTGTCTGAGAACCATTTCTCTATTTTCTTTTGAAGGAGAAAGTTGGCGTCGGCTGTTTTGTCGCTCATTTCGTCAAAGTTTCTTTTGGATAACTCTGCGATGGCGTCTGCATTGGGTTTTCGTGAAATCTCATACTCGGAGAAGATGGTTTTCCAGTCGTCGCCGTGTTCTTGCATGAGTTCGTGTAATATCGTAATGTCTTCAAAACCAGCATTCATCCCTTGACCATAAAACGGAACAATCGCGTGAGCGGAGTCGCCTATTAAAGCTACTTTATCCTCGTACGTCCAAGGATAACACTTCATAATGGCAAGATAACTGGTTGGGTTTCTGAAATAATCTCTAACTAAATCAGGAATCACTTCCTTAGTATCTGGGAAAAATTCAGCAAAGAAAGCCGTCAGGTCGTCCTCGCTTTTGATGTTTTCAAAGGAGTTTTCGCCCTCAAAAGGCATAAACAACGTGCAGGTAAACGAACCTTGCAAGTTGGCCAAAGCCATCAACATGAAGTTGCCTCGCGGCCATATATGTAAGGAATTCTTGTCAAGCTTGTGCGACCCGTCAGCGTTCGCGGGGATGTGGAGCTCTTTGTAGCCTATTTGCATGAACTCCTGACTGTAATCAAACATCGACTGGCGTTGCATGCGGTGTCTTATTCTAGAAAAAGCACCATCGGCGCCAAATACTTTGTCAAACTTTATCTCCTTCCATGCGCCTTGTTCGGTTTCGCCTTCAAACAGACTGGCTGTTGCCAAGTTGACGTCCCATATTTTATGTTCAAAATAGAAATGTACTCCTTCGGCTTCCGCCAAATCAATCATCTTTCTGTTTAAGATACCTCTAGATAAGGAGAAAATAGCTTCGCCCTCTTTGCCGTAAAACTGGTTTGTTAACGAGCCATCTTGCAGGTGAATCCCCCTTTTATCAACGGGAATCCCGATTTTCCTGATTTCGTCATCAAGACCAATATCTTTTAACGCCTTCCATCCCCTGTCTGACATGACCAAGTTAATGGAGCGTCCGGAGAACTCAATGGTCCTAATGTCAGGACTTCGGTCAAAAACGGACACTGTATGACCCGCTCTTTTTAGATAAATGGCTAGTAAAGTCCCTACCAGACCCGAACCGACTACTGCGATGTTATGAGGCGTTTGCATGTATTGCTACTGTTGTATTACGTTTTACAAAAATACTGAAATATAGAAAGGGAACGTTGCTTTTAGTGCAGAAATTACGAAGGTTTTGTCATTAACTATTTAGGATTTAAGATTCAGGATTTAAGATTTCCTATTGGAACCAAAAAAAGAGCACAACCTGCGTTTGCCCTTTCTTACATGTATAGGTAGCTTACTGCTTAACTACAACACATCTACCTCATACTTCGTTACCGTTGTATCACTTTGATTAACAACAGTCAAGAAGCGATGCAGACTATAATCAGCAACACCAAAGGCGCTTATCATAATAACAAGTTCGGTCATAGGTTCAAGCATCACGGGCATGCTGTCAGTGCCATTAGCCATTGTGCCAAGGTAAAAATGGATGGTTGCCGCTCCCTTGTTTCTCAATTTCAACTCATCATCAGCTAGAAACGTGTGCACTAGGACTGCCTCGTTTTCCTTAGGCTCAAGTTTTCCTGTAAAGATGCTCTGGCTGTTGTCCCGAAGGGTTTGAAGGTCAAACATGCTCTCGATGTATTCTAGTCTGTCCCAAAACGTATCCATCGCAAAGCCCAAGTTGCGCCACTGCATAGTCATGGCATTGATGCGGGCCCTTTCGACATTACCACTCATTGACTTGACAGTTCCCTTTGCCCCCAACTGACTATTCCGAGCGGCATCTAAGTCTGCATATGTACCTCGTACTCTATCCATTATAGACTCAATTTCTTTATAAGGCTTCATGTTTAGCGCCAAAGTATCATAGGCATTGATGCGGTCGTCTATGCTACCACGACTAAAGGGGTTTCTGCCGTTCATAAAAATAGCTTTGAATGCCGGGGTGCCTTTTCTATAACTAAGACCTGCAACTTGAATACTCAACTCCCAATCATTGATATTGGAATAGGCTACATCAAGCATTTGCTCCAAGTTTAAAGTTTGCCCTTCTTGCGAGCCCCCTGCACTTTTCCAGTTGTTGTATTCCTGTACCAATGCGATATGCAAGGGCAAGTAACGGGTGTGAATGGGTACTAGTTTTGATTCTGTAAGTGCCTTCTTTTTTAAATCGGCCTCGTGGTACGTGCTCAGTTTTACGGCTTTCTTGTAGCTCGTTCGAGTTGAATTCTCAAACTGATTCATTAAATACTGCCATGTTCGTGTTTGCATAATAAATTGTATTAAAAGTGAAACAATAATAGATATACATTGAAATATTGGTATGCTATATATAGGTATAAACTTTAATGCCATTTATTACGCAGTACGAAACGTTGCTCCGTCTTGCAGTAAGTAACGGTACGCGGTACGAAACGTTGCTCCGTCTTGTAGTAAGTAACGTTACGCGGTACGAAACGTTGCTCCGTCTTGCAGTAAGTAACGCTACTTGGTGCGAAACGTTGCTCCGTCTTGCAGTAAGTAACGCTACTTGGTGCGAAACGTTGCTCCGTCTTGCAGTAAGTAACGTTACTTGGTACGAAACGTTGCTCCGTCTTGCAGTAAGTAACTTTTTGCGTTGAATACCATTCAAACACACTACATCCTGCTACATGCAAATTTAAAAAATGTAAATACCCTAAAGAACGTGTTGCATTACTGCGAAATCTTTGATAAAGCTACTAAAAGATTATTGATTTACAACTTACAAAAGGTAATTATTTTTCATAATGAAGCAAAATATTTTCTGTGAAATTTTGAAAGCTTTAAAAGCCTTGTATTTATTGGGGTTTACAATTTCATAACAAATAAAAAAGAGTGGAGCAACTGAGGGTCAGTGGCTCATAAATATTAAAACATATCGTTTACTTGGCTGATATTCGAAGAAAAAGAGGATATTGAAGTTATAAACGGAGGGAATTTGGCACCAAAAAAACACACATTTACATAAATTTCATTAAAATTGCTGACTGCGAATAGTGCAAAATGAAGCTTGGTAGTTTTACATCGCCACAGATTTAAAAGATTTAAAAGGATTTTATTTTTTATGCTTGGGAAATATTTAAATAAACAGGACCATTTTTTACGCGGAAAACGCAGATGACGCAGATTTACGGGGATTTTATTTTAAATGCTTGATAGGTTTAAAAAAAAAATCGTGCATTCGTGGCTAACCTATTAAGGCTTTACCACGAATACACGAATTATATTAGATAAGTTTCATTGAATCCGCGTCAACCGCGTCATCTGCGTGAAAAAAAAGCTATTTATCGTTTAAAGTTAATCACTTCTCCTACGTTCAAACCGTTATTTTTAGCCAAAACACCGCACATGTGGTACAGCATTCGAGCGCCAACGTTTCCGTCCCAGTCGTCGTTTTCGCCGGGAGCTACCTCCACTAGGTCGAAACCGATGATTTCCTTACCGCTTTCGCCAAGTTTAGACAAGAGGTATGTCGCTTCTTCAAACGAGAAACCACCAGGAACTGGAGTTCCTGTATTAGGTGCATACCAAGGGTACATTCCGTCAATGTCAAAGCTTATGAGTACCTTTTGCGGAAGCTGGGCTATGATGTTTTCGCACTGTTTTTTCCAAGTTGTTCCTTCAAATGTCTCGTGTTTCAAATCTCTATCCGTGTACACTACCACTCTATCACTTTGAACAACTTCTACTTCCTGCTCACAAAAATCACGAATTCCTACTTGCACTATCTTAGAAATCTGAGGTAGCTGCAAGGCATTGTACATGATACTGGCATGGGAATAGGTGAAGCCTTCATAGGCAATTCGCATATCCATGTGGGCGTCGAGGTGCAATATCCCAAAGTTCTCGTGAACGGATGCCATCGCTTCGTAATACCCCAACGGCGTGGAATGGTCGCCTCCTAAGAGTACAACCTTTTTGCCCTGCTGCATCCAATGCTGTACGCGTTCCCGCAAGGTTTCCTTCATGGTGTGGCATACGGCATTGATTTTTGCCAAGTCTTGTTGTAAAAGCGGGTGGTTGTGTATGGCTTCTCCCTTTTCTAAGGCTTCAATGATAGGCTGTGCCATTGCTTTGTGGTCGGCACTTTGTTGCATCCAGGTGTTGTAATGCTCGCCTAGGTCGAGATGCATGCCCAGTTTCCAGAGTTCTGGGAATTCTTGGTGGTGCAAGTCTACCTGAAAGCTCGCGTCTAGAATAGCTTGTGGCCCTTGAGAAGCACCTGCTCCATAGCTCACGGTTACTTCCCACGGCACGGGAATAATGATGATGTCGCTTTGGGCAGCTGAAAACGGTAGCCCAAAAATGCTCTCATCGGCTAGGCCAGGTTGAGAGGGGTCGAAGTTATTTATGATGTCTTGTTTGTTCATTTTGAAAGTTTTTTAGCCACGAAGACGCGGAGGTACTAAGGTTTTTTATTTTTTAAAGAAAAGGAAGGTGTTAAGTTCTATTTCTTGTTCCGTTTTTTTGCCGCTAAGGCACGGAGGTACTAAGGTTTTTTTTAAGTTTGAGAAAAGGAAGTAACGGCTTTTTAACCATTACTTCCTCTATGTTCTATATTCTATGCTCTATGTTCGTTCTTCTATCTTTTTATTCTCGCGAAGACGCAAAGACGCAAAGCGTTGTTTGTTTTTAAAGAAAATGAAGTTACTTACTTATTAAGGTTCCAACCTCTATGTTCTTTCTTCTAAGCTCTATGTTCTTTCTTCTAAGTTTTTACTCTCGCAAAGTCGCAAAGACGCAAAGCGTTGTTTATTATTAAAGAAAATGAAGTTTCCGACTGATTTAGTTTCCAACCTCTATGTTCTATATTCTATACTCTATGTTCTTTCTCTTATCTTTTCATAGAAAGAATTCCTTCTTTCAATATCTGTCCGAATTCATACATATCTTGGTATGAACAGTATAGAGGAACGGGTGCTAACCTTATAACATTTGGCTCACGCCAATCGGTAATTACTCCTTGTTTCATAAGGTATTCGAACAATGCTCTGCCTTCTCCGTGAAGAAACACAGAAAGTTGCGAAGCGCGTTCTTCGGGGTTGGAAGGGGTGATGATTTCGAAAGTGCTGTCTACTTCTTTGTCGATTTCGTGTAAAACGAATTCGAGGTACGATGTGATGTGGTCGCGCTTTTTGATAAGGGCGGGCATGCCTATTTCGGCAAACATCTCAACGGAGGCAAGGTAGGGCGCTAAGGATAAGATAGGCAAGTTACTTATTTGCCAACCGTCGGCACCTTCCACAGGGTCAAATTGAGGTTCCATTTTGAAACGTCGTTCTTTGTTGTGTCCCCACCATCCGGCGAATCTCGGTAAATCAGAATCTTTGTGGTGCTTGCAATGCACGAAACAACCGGACGCGTTTCCTGGTCCTGAGTTCATGTATTTGTAACTACACCATGCGGCAAAATCTGCTTCCCAGTCGTGTAGCTCAAGGTGTATGTTTCCGGCAGCGTGTGCCAAGTCCCAACCTACATAAGCACCGGCTTTGTGGCCTGCTTCGGTAATAGTTTTCATGTCGAAAACTTGTCCCGTATAATAATTGACACCACCTATAAGAACAAGTGCCAGCTCATCTCCTACTTCGTCAATCTTTGCCAGAACATCTTCTAGGCGAATGTTGTGTTCGCCCTCGCGGCGTTCTATCTCGACAATCATATCACTAGGATTCATGCCTAGATGTTGGGCATGGAAATGCACCTGACTTTGAATCATGTATTGGTCACTTGGAAACGCTTTTGCTTCACAAAGAATCTTGTAGCGCTTGGCAGTAGGCTGATAAAACGACACCATAAGTAGGTGTAAGTTAACCGTCAATGTGTTCATCACAGTCACTTCGCTTGGCAAGGCACCCACTATTTTACTCAACGGATTAGCAAACCTTTCGTGGTAGTCCCACCAAGGCTTGTCGGCATAAAAGTGACCTTCTACAGCGAGTTCCGCCCAGTCGTTCATGACTTCATCTACATACGACTTTGCCGATTTGGGCTGTAGCCCTAACGAGTTTCCAGTAAAGTAAATGACTTGTTTACCATTCACTTTAGGGAAGTTAAATTCGTCACGGTATTTGCTTAACGTATCGGCTGCATCCAGTTGTTGGGCATATTCTCGGGTGTTCTGAAATGTCATGTGTCTTGATTTAGTGCCGTAAAAATAACGAAAATAATTGAAGTTGCTTCCTTGAAAGGGAATGGAATTTTTGTCCTGTCATTGCAAGGCACGAAGCAATCCTATAAATGAGCTCTACTAACATCGACGACTACATGCAATTCCTAGCATCACGTAATACCCATTAAGACTCCCGTGCCACGCACCGATTACATTGGATTGCTTCGTTCTTCGCGATGACGCAGTGTTTATCCTTGTTCGTTATTATCTTCGTAAGGTACGAAGCAATCCTATAAACGGCAAACTCTCATTATAGACCTTTGCCATGTTTCAAATTCCAACAAAGTGAAACGCCTTTGCAAACTTAAAAACCCACACCCATCACTAATTCTAGCCATAAAACTTTGCGACCTTTGCGGTAAAAATTCCTACCTTATTATTAAACATAAAAAAATCCCAAGCATAACTCGGGATTTAATTTATAAAGGTTGAAACCTATTATTAAGAAGCAATCTCCAGACGCTTCAACAAGTTCTTGTTTAACGTATGTTCTGCGTATTCTCTGTCAATCTTCAATTCCGTTTCATCCGAACTTGGCAAGTCGTACATGGCATCGGTAAGGATGGCTTCACAAAGGGAACGCAATCCACGAGCACCAAGCTTGTATTCCAAGGCTTTGTCTACAATGAAGTCCAAAGCTTCGTCCGTGATGGTAAAAGCAACGTCGTCAATAGAAAACAGTTTCTTGTATTGCTTAATCAACGCGTTCTTAGGCTCTGTCAAAATCGCTCTCAACGTCTCTCTATCCAACGGGTCCATGTGTGTCAAAACAGGCAGTCGCCCGATGATTTCCGGAATCAAACCAAAGTCTTTGATGTCTTTCGGGATGATGTATTGCAATAAATTGTCTTTATCGATATTGTCTACATTCTTCGAAGTACTGTAACCCACTGCTTGACGGTTCAAACGTTTAGAGATAATTTTCTCCACGCCATCAAAAGCACCACCTGCGATAAACAAGATGTTCTGTGTGTTTACTTCCACAAACTTCTGGTCAGGGTGTTTTCTACCTCCTTTTGGCGGTACATTTACAACCGTTCCTTCCAGTAATTTCAACAACGCTTGCTGAACTCCTTCTCCAGAAACATCCCTCGTAATCGACGGATTGTCGCTTTTACGAGCAATCTTATCAATCTCATCAATGAAAACGATTCCTCTTTCGGCTTTCGCCAAATCATAATCGGCAGCTTGAAGTAGTCGTGTTAAGATGCTTTCTACGTCCTCACCAACATACCCGGCTTCAGTTAAAACTGTAGCATCTACAATAGCTAAAGGAACGTCTAACATTCTTGCAATCGTCTTTGCCACTAGCGTTTTCCCAGTACCCGTTTGCCCCACCATGATGATGTTGCTCTTTTCAATTTCAACATCGTCTTCAGTTTGCAACTGCATCAAACGCTTGTAGTGGTTATACACCGCCACCGACATCACCTTTTTAGTTTGGTCTTGACCGATTACATACTGATCTAAAAAGGCACGAATTTCCTTCGGCTTTTTCAAAATCAAATCACCTACATTCTTTTTACTGCCTTTGTTCGCTTTGAGTTCTTCCAGCACGATTCCGTGAGCCTGCTCAATGCATTTGTCGCATATATGTGCGTCAATTCCTGCAATAAGCAAGTCGGTTTCGGGTTTCTTCCGACCACAAAATGAACATTCTAAAGTTTGTTTTGCCATTATATTTTTGTTGTCTGTTGCCGGTTATCGGTTGTCGGTTTCATTCTAAACTGGAAACTGACAACCGACAACTGATAACTATTTAATCTCTCTTCTCAACACTTCATCAATCATTCCGTATTCTTTAGCTTCATCGGCTTTCATCCAGTAGTCGCGTTCGCTGTCTTTGTGCACTCTATCGAAAGTTTGTCCGGAATGGTCAGATATGATTTTGTACAATTCATCTTTCAATTTCAACATTTCACGCAAATTGATTTCCATATCTGTAGCAACCCCTTGAGCTCCTCCTGATGGTTGGTGAATCATAACACGTGAATGCGGCAATGCCGAACGTTTTCCGTTAGCACCTGCACAAAGTAAAACCGCCCCCATAGAAGCTGCCATACCTGTACAAATTGTTGCTACATCAGGTTTGATGTACTGCATCGTGTCGTAAATACCTAAACCTGCGTAAACGCTTCCACCCGGAGAGTTAATGTAGATTTGAATGTCTTTCGCAGCATCGGCACTTTCCAAGAAAAGCAATTGTGCTTGAACGATGTTCGCTATCTGGTCGTCAATTCCTGTTCCAAGGAAAATAATTCTATCCATCATCAAACGTGAAAACACATCTAATTGTGAAATATTCAACTGACGTTCCTCTATAATATAAGGAGTCATGCTTGTAGGCGTCATTGCACCAACAATTTTATCGTAATACATTGCATTCACCCCTTGGTGCTTTGTTGCAAATTTTTTAAATTCTTTACCGTAGTTCATATTTTTAGTTTAAAGTTTAAGGTTTAAGGTTGCTCGATTTTGCACGAAGTCCTTAAACAGAGAAAAACAAAAAGCGCCAAAATAAATTCTGACGCTCAAATATAATCATTTTCCTAGAAATTATTCGCCGTAAGATGCTGCAACAAATTCTTGGTACGTTAATTCTTTAACGGTTGATTTTACTTTTGATTTGTAGAGTGCCAACATTTTTTCGCTCATTACTTGATCAGAAAGGCGTTTCGCCTCTTCTTGGTTTCCTAAAACACGAGCTACAATTCCATCTACGTCTGCAGTTGTAGGATCCATTTGTCCGAATTGTGCCATTTGCATTTTAATCATTTCAGCGGCATAAGCTTTCAATTCTTCAAAGTTAATTTGCAAATTATTGCTTGACATTACTTTTCCTTCAATCAGTTGGTAACGCAAACCATTTTCTGAACGTGCAAATTCCGCTTCCGCTTCTTCTGGTGTTAATTGTTTTTCACCTACTGTTTGAATCCATTTTGTTAGGAATTCAGCTGGTAAGTCAAATTTCGTGTTGTGTAACAAACCTTCAGTCACATCATTTAAAAATTGCTGGTTCGACTGACCTTCAAATTGCTTTTCAGCGTCTTGCTTAATTTTCGCTTTTACTTCATCAATAGAAGAAACATTACCTTCTCCGAATAACTTATCAAACAATTCTTGATTTAATTCAGCTGGTTCAGTTGAATTGATTTCTTCGATTGTATATGCTACATCAATGTCTAAGCCGTGAACTTGTTCGTGGCTTACTTTCAGATAATCCATCAATTGATGGTCGTCAGCGAAAAGACCTTTAGTATTTAAAGTCACTACATCGCCTACTTTTTTACCTACAAACAAATCTTCCGTTGAAGCATCTTTGAAAACATCAAAAGAAAGTTGAGCTGGACTGTCGATTTCCATCGTCTCATTTCTGAAAGTTCCTGCAACATCGTCTCCTTTTTCAAATGTATCTTTAGCAGACATTTTTCCGTATTGCTTTTGCATACGAACCAATTGCTCGTTCAACATTTTATCGTCAGCAATAATTTTATACTCGGTGATTTCTTTCAAACCTTCTAAATCGATTTCAAAAGTTGGTGCAAGACCTATTTCGAATTCAAATTCAAACTTATCAGCATCCCAATCTCTGTTTTCAGATTTCACAGCAAGCGGATTACCTAACAAGTCAAGTTTTTCTGCTTGTAAATATTTGTTTAACTCTTCTTGAATTTTTTTATTTACTTCTTCTAACAATAGAGGCTGACGGTATTTTTTTTCAATAATTCCCATTGGAACTTCACCTTGTCTGAAACCCGGAAGATCTGCTTTCTTCTGATATTCTTTTAAAAGCGTCTCTATCTTATGAGTAAAGTGCGATTTATAAATTGACACAGTAAGTACTGCATTTAAATCATCGGTATTTTTTCTTGTAACATTCATTGTTTTACGTGCTAAAATTGGGTGGCAAAATTAAAACATTTTTGCAAGCCTACCAAGCTTTTACTACTTGTATTACCAAACAATTAACAGCGAATTATCTTACTGCAACGATTATTTTCGCTCTCCAGAAAAAGAGAATACAAGTGTTTGTCCAATTGATAATAGAATACTGAACAACAAAGCATACCAAAAATTTGCAACCGAAAATCCATCAACCAAACTATTACATAACATTATTATGAGGGCATTTATCACAAGTAAGAACAACCCAAAAGTTAAAATCGTAACTGGTAAGGTGAATAGAACTAAAATTGGTTTCACAAATAAATTTAGTAAACCAAGGACAATCGCAACCACGATGGAAGTCGAAAAACTATCTACAGCAACACCTCCCATAAAATTTGAAATTAGCGTAACTAAAATTGCTGTAACCAATAATCTTATAATTAAAAACATAGAAAAAATTTATTTTATTACTATTTTATTTGAGTTATTTAAAAAATATCCGATTTTTTTTTCTAAATTTGGATAATAATTACTTTAATTAATCCGCTAAATTATGAAAAAAATTTTACTCTTATCTCTTTGTCTTACCGCTTTTAGCGCCTTCAGTCAAAATTTCTGGACAGCTAAAGCTACTACATTTACACAAATTAGTCGTGGCTTAGACGACATTAGCATTGTCGACAACAACGTTATTTGGGCTAAAGCCTATGATGGAGCAAGTGAAACTCCAACAAATGTTAGACAATATACTCGAAGTATTGACGGCGGGAACACTTGGGTTTCTGGCAATATTAATCTAGGACTTACTCAAACCTCTTTAAACGTTTCTTCTATTCACGCTATTTCTGCAACTACGGCTTGGGTAACTGCCTATTCTGATAACCCAGCTGCAGTTTTAGGAGGCGTTTGGAAAACAACAAATTCTGGTACTAACTGGGTAAAGCAGACAACTGCTTTATTTAATAATACAGTAGATTCTTTTACGAATCTTGTTTATTTTTGGGATGCTAACAATGGTTTTTGTCAAGGTGATCCTGCAGGAGGATATTTTGAATTGTATACTACAACCAATGGGGGAACTAACTGGACACGCGTTCCAAGTGCAAATATTCCAGTACCACTAGAAGGCGAATATGGCTATGTTCATAATTATGAAGTGGTTGGAAACACAATTTGGTATGGAACTAATAAAGGTAGAATTTTTAAATCTACAGATATGGGATTGAATTGGACGGTTTTCCAATCTCCAATCACTGACTTTGGAGGAACGGCTTCTTCCGGGTCATATAGTTTCAAAGATGCAAATAATGGATTACTTGTAAAGTCGGGGACAACTCCTTTATTATACAAAACTATTAATGGAGGAACAACTTGGACTGCTGTTACTTTTACAGGAGTTATGGGAGGTCGTGATTTAGCTTATATCCCTGGAACTAATTCGGTGGTTACTGTAGGTACTACTGAAGATCCAATTTCTTTTACCTCTTACAGTAATGACAATGGACTGACTTGGACTGTAGAAATGGCCGACACGCAAGTAACCACTTTAAAATTTAAAGATGCTACGCTTGGTTTTGGTGGTGGATTTACTACTTCAGCAACTGAAGGCGGCGTTTATAAATTTACAGGAACACAATTAGGAACAGAATTATTTAATGCTACAACTAAATTAGCAGTTTGGCCAAATCCAGCTCAAAACACGATTCAGTTTACTGGCGTAGATGTTGCAAGCGTAAAAATCTTTGATATTTTAGGAAAACAAGTACTAGCACAAAATTTTTCTATCACAGGTACTAATTCTACTGATATTTCTAATTTGAAAAGTGGTATGTATTTAGTTCAAGCTGCTGATGCAAACGGTACAGTTTCTACAGTTAAGTTTATGAAAAACTAACATTTAGATTTTTTTATTACTCATAAAAAAAGGAGTTTTCAAAATTTGAAAACTCCTTTTTTTATTTCTTACAACTCTAAGAATTGAATTGTTATATCATAAAAATCTTTTGGATTTTCGGCATGGAGCCAGTGTCCTGCATTTGAAATGGTTTCTATTTCAGCTTTTGGAAAATGTCTTTTAATTTCTTCCGTATCCGAATCTAAAATATAGTTTGAATTTGCTCCTTTTAAAAATAATGTGGGTTTGTCAAAAATAGCATTTTCAGGCAAAGCATCACCGATAGCATCTTTATTAGCTATAAAAGACTGCAAATTAAATCGGAAATCAAGTTGTCCTGACTCTTTCCAATATAAACTTTTCATTAAGAATTGGCGTGTGCCGAAATCGGAAATATACGGTGTAAGAATTTCTTCAACATCACTCCTGCTTGGTTTTTCAGAAAAATCGACTGCGGAAAGTCCTTTTAAAATTTCTTCGTGGTGCGGTTTGTAATATTTCAAACCAATATCCGCTACAACTAGTTTTTTAACTAACTCCGGAAATTGTGTAGCCGTAAACATTGCCACTTTCCCACCCATGGAATGACCAAGTAAATAGATAGAAGTTAAATTTTTATCCTTACAATATTCCACAATATCATTAACCATCAACTGATAATTAAATTCATCCGATTGCATACTACGTCCGTGATTTCTCAAATCGAGCATGTGAACTTCAAATCCATTTTCGCCAAATTGTGTTCCTAATGTTTTCCAATTATCCGACATCCCTAAAAAACCATGTAGAATAACAAATGGTTTCCCCGAACCTTCTATTTTTGAATAAAGCATACATTTATTTATTAAAGTCTATTTTAATTTGTTTAAATACATATTCACCACATTGTCTAAACCTAGGTATATAGCTTCTGCAATTAAAGCATGACCAATCGAAACCTCTAAAAGATTTGGAATGTTTTGTTTAAAAAAATGAATATTATCTAAACTTAAATCATGTCCTGCATTGATTCCTAAATCTAATGAATTGGCTAATTTTGCCGCTTCAACATAAGGAAGAATTCCGTTTTTATTTCCTTGCGAAAAATCATGGGCGAACGCTTCGGTGTATAATTCAATTCGATCCGTATTTATCAATTTTGCACCTTCAATCATTTTCAAAACCGGGTCGACAAAAACAGAAACTCGAATGTCATTTCGTTGTAATTCTTGGATGATTTCTTTTAAATAATCTGCATGTTTCATCGTGTCCCAACCTGCATTTGACGTTATCGCATCAACAGCATCAGGAACTAAAGTAACTTGCGTAGGTTTTACTTCAAGCACTAAATCCATGAAAGACTTTTCTGGATTTCCTTCAATATTGTATTCAGTAGTAACAATTTTTTTTAAATCTCTCGCGTCTTGATAACGAATGTGACGTTCGTCCGGACGAGGATGAATCGTGATTCCTTGCGCTCCAAAACGTTCGATATCTTTGGCAACTTGAATCAAATCTGGCACATTTCCACCTCGTGCATTTCGTAAAGTGGCTATTTTATTGATATTTACACTTAATTTTGTCATAGAAATACTTTTTCAAACATTACACATAATTTATGAAATACAAAAATACAAAGTTAAACGAGGCTAATTGTTCTAAAATTTGATTATTTTGCAGACGTATAACTATACATTAACTATGACTGAAATAACAGACTATATCAACAACGATTACAAGCCTTTACAAATTGAAGATTCCATCTCAAGTGTTCAGGATTTTTTTGCTAATGCAAATTTTACGCATTTTCCAGTAATTGAAGAGCGTGTCTATGTCGGAAGCATAAATGCAGAAGATGCCGAAACTTTTGATTTTGATAAAAAAATCAGCGATTACCGATTTAATTTAGAAGGTTTTTTTGTCAGAACAACAATGGTATGGCTAGATGTTTTGGAAATCTTTGCTCAAAACCAATCCAATATATTACCCGTTTTGACACCCGAAAACGCTTATGTAGGTTATTATGAAATTCAAGACATTATGCGTTTTTTTAACGACACTCCATTTTTGAAAGAACATGGTGAAATTGTTGTTGTTGAAAAACCAGTGCTAGAGTACTCAATGTCAGAAGTAGCTCAGATTATTGAAAGTACTGGAGCGACACTTCTTGGGAGTTTCTTATCTAGTTCTACCTCCCAAAATGTACAAATAACTTTGAAAATTGCATCTGGAAGCATTAATGAAATTATTCAAACCTTTAGACGCTACGGCTATGCCATTATTTCTGAAAACCAGGAAGACAGTTATTTAACGAATCTAAAAGAACGCTCGGACTATTTAGATAAATATCTGAATATTTAACAGCGTCATTTTATTTCAGAAACCACTTCGTTTACCAATACAGAAAACTATGAAAGTTGCCATTTACGGACAATATTATCAAAATAGTACCGAACCGATTATTCGAGACATATTTGTTTTTTTTAATACAAAAAACATAGAAATGGTAATTGAGGATGATTTTTTGAAAATGCTGTATGAGAAAGAATTGGTCAAGAAAGACTACAAAACATTTAAATCTTACAAAGAACTTGACAAAAGCTTTGACTTAATGTTGAGTATTGGAGGTGACGGAACAATTTTGAGAGCGGCAACCTTAGTTCGAAATTCCGGCATTCCCATATTGGGAATTAATGCAGGACGACTCGGTTTTTTAGCCTCCGTTCAAAAAGAAGATATTGCCACATTTTTGCAGATGGTAGTTGATAAAAATTATAAGATTTCAAAACGAACCTTACTAAAAGCGACTGTTTTTCCAAAAAACAAAGATTTGATGGATATCAATTTCGCTATGAATGAAATTTCTGTAAGTCGAAAAGATACGACATCGATGATTACTATTGAAACGTATTTAGACGGAGAATTACTTACTTCCTACTGGGCAGATGGCTTAATTATCGCTACACCAACAGGTTCTACGGGATATTCGTTGAGTTGCGGTGGACCTATTTTAACTCCTGAAGTAAAAAGTTTGGTAATTACTCCAATTGCCCCACATAATTTGAATGCACGACCCCTGGTAATTCCTGATCATACTGAAATTAAACTTCGCGTGTCAGGTCGAGAAGAACAATACCTGGTTTCGATGGACTCTCGTATTACATCTGTCGGAAATGACTCCATTATTACCATCAAAAAATCTTCTTTTCAGATTAATATGGTAGAAATTCCAAATGAAACTTTTTTCAAAACCTTGCGAAACAAACTTCTTTGGGGAGAGGACAAGCGAAATTAATTCTGGAAATCCAGGACAATTCATACTTAATCAGCAATCTTTTCGTTTTACTCTTATTTCAACTTAACTTAAAACCGTTTGAATATAATTATCAATTAAACTAAAATCATAACCATTTAGTATTCAGATTTATTATATTTGCACGCTATTTTCAATTATATGAATAGACTGATTTATTCCTTTTTATTATTAGTTACCGTTTCCGCTTCTGCTCAAATTCATGAAATTGGAGTTTTTGCCGGGGGAAGTAATTTCATCGGTGATGTGGGAGAAACTTCCTACATTAAACCTAATGAATATGCTTTTGGGTTTATTTATAAATGGAATCGCAGCACACGTCATTCTTGGAGGTTTTCAGCCACTATTGCAAAAATTACGGCAGACGACGACCGTTCAGAAATGACTTCACGCAAAGTTCGTGATTACGATTTTGAGAACACTGTAAAAGAAGTCTCTTTAGGGTTAGAATTCAATTTTTTTGAATTTGACTTGCATCAATTGAACCGACAATTTACTCCGTATGTGTTTTTAGGTTTGGCTTATACAAATTACGATGGTTTATTTTATGCAACGCCAAATAATCCTGTAATAGATTCAAATCGTGGAACGCTTTCCGTACCTTTTGCCTTTGGTGTAAAAACAAGTATGACAAAAGACCTGATTATTGGTTTTGAAATAGCGCCACGATATACCTTTGCAGATGATATTGATGGAAGTTTTTCAAAAAATGACGATTTAAAAGCTTTAAGCTTTGGAAATATAAATAGTAACGATTGGTATGTGTTTACAGGATTTACGTTGACATATACCTTTGGAAGAAAACCCTGTTTTTGTGATTAATTAATGGATTTAAAGAAGGAAATAAACGAAGAGAATTTACCCCAACACATCGCTATCATAATGGATGGAAATGGCCGTTGGGCTAAAAAGCAGGGAATGCTACGAGCTTTTGGACATGAAAATGGTGCCAAATCGGTAAAAGTTACTGTAGAAACTTGTGCTCGTTTGGGAGTGAAAAACCTTACACTTTATGCTTTTTCTACTGAAAATTGGAACCGTCCAAAATTAGAAATAGACACGCTGATGAAGTTATTGGTTTCTTCGCTTCGAAGAGAACTTAAAAGCCTTATTGACAATAATATTCGCATGAATACAATTGGAAATATTGACAAACTCCCAAAATCCATTCAAAAAGAACTTGCAGAAGTTATAGAAAAAACCAAAGATAATACGCGAATGACCTTGACCGTTGCATTGAGCTATGGGTCAAGGGAAGAATTAATTTCGGCGGTTAAAAAAATTACAAGTAAAGTTAAAAATAATATAATTTCAATAGACGCTATTGATGAAGCAATTATAAATGAGCATCTTTACACGCAAAATTTACCTGACGTAGATTTATTAATACGAACCAGTGGTGAACATCGAATCAGTAACTTTCTGTTGTGGCAAATAGCTTATGCAGAATTATATTTTACAGATGTGCTATGGCCGGACTTTACAGAAGAGCATTTATATGAAGCAATTATTAGCTACCAAAAGCGAGAGCGACGATTCGGAAAAACAAGTGAACAAATTAAATAATTTTTTAGTGTTATATAAAAGCATTCCCCTATTCTTGTCGGTACTTTTCTTCGGAAGTATTTTTCAGGCAAAAGCACAAGACAGAATTCCGTTTGACCAAGGTAAAACGTATATTTTAGCTGATATTGATGTTACTGGAAAGGTAACTTTTAATAAACAAAATGTCATCCTTTATTCTGGTTTAGAAAAAGGACAAAATGTTACCGTTCCTGGAGAGGAAATTAGTAACGCTATCAAAAAATTAGGAGAAGTAGAATTGTTTAGTGAAATTGATTTCTACATCAACCGTATTGAAGGAGACAGCATTTATTTAGAACTTAATCTAATTGAATTGCCAAAACTTAGCGACGTTAAAATTACAGGTGTTAAGAAATCTAAGAAAGAAGGATTGATAAAAGACAATGGATTGATAAAAGGAAAAATTGTCAATGAAAACTTAATCACAACTACCAAAAATTATATTGAAAATAAATATAAGAAAGACGGTTACTACAGCACTAAAGTTAATGTTGTAACAATACCAGACACTACTAGTGGAAATGAAGTAAAGATGTTAGTTTCTATTGACCGCGGAGATAAAGTAAAAGTTACTTCAATCGATTTTGAAGGAAATGAGAAGTTTTCAGACAAAAAATTGCGCAAAGCAATGTCGAATACAAAACAGAAAAATTTCTTTCGTATTTTAAAGCGATCCAAATATATTAAAGTTAAGTACGAAGAAGATTTAAAATCTGTTGTAAATAAATACAAAGAAAAGGGATATCGTGATGCCCGAATTATATCGGATACCGTAATTTACAATAAAGAAACAAATAAACTTGCTATTAAAATCAATTTAGTTGAAGGTAAGAAATATTATTTTGGTGATATTAAGTTTTTAGGAAATTCCGTTTATCCGGACCAAGGTTTGCGTAACTTATTAGGTATTAAAAAAGGCGATGTTTATAATGGTGTCTTGTTAGAAAAAAGAATTGCCGACAAATCAAAACCTGATGGTGAAGACATTACCAACTTGTACCAAAATAATGGCTATTTATTTTCACAAATTAATGCCGTAGAAGTTAGAACTGCAAATGATACGATTGATTTTGAAATCCGTATTATGGAAGGACCTCTAGCTTATTTTAACAAAATTACTGTAGTTGGGAATGACAAAACGAACGATAAAGTAATTTACCGTGAGTTGCGAACTAAACCAGGAGAAAAATACAGCAAGGAAGATTTGGTTCGTACGGTACGTGAACTTGGAACGTTAGGCTTTTTTGACCCAGAAGCAATTGAGCCAAAATTTAAAAACGTAGATCCATCTGCAGGAACTGTAGATATTGAATGGAATTTAGTAGAAAAAGGCTCTAGCCAAATTGAACTTCAAGGTGGTTATGGTGGTGGTGGTTTTATAGGAACCTTAGGTCTTTCGTTTAATAATTTTTCTATGAGAAATATTTTCAATAAAGATGCGTATAAACCTGTACCTATGGGTGACGGACAAAAAGTAGCTTTGAGATTACAAGGTAGCAGTTATTTTCAAACCTACAGTATCAATTTTTCTGAACCATGGTTTGGTGGAAAAAAACCAATAAGTTTTAATTCATCATTGTCTTACAGTAAGCAATATTCCAACAATTATACGACTAATAGCGTTGACAGAAGCCGAAGCTTTAACATCATCTCTTTGTCAGTAGGTCTATCAAAACGTTTGACTGTTCCAGATAATGACTCGTTTTTATCACAGGCTTTAAGCTTCCAATTTTATGATTTAAACAACTATAATACAGGATTAATACCTTTTGGAGATGGAGCGGTAAGAAACTTCGCTTATACCATTGGTTTTACTCACTCAAATAAAGGAAGTAATCCAATTTATCCAACATACGGTTCAGAATTTAGCATTAGTGCAAAGGTTACACCACCTTATTCATTATTTAACGGCGTGAATTATGGCGATTTGGGGAACCAAAAAGAGTATAAAAAACGCTATGGGATTAATGACAATTACGGAGTCACCAACAATCAATATTCTCCACAAGTAGGCGATTACATTAAAGTGAACTACGATGAATTTGGTAATGAAACATATACCAAAGTAGATGAGGCTAATTATCAAGATGCTTCTGCCGATGACGCGAAAGTAGATCAGGAAAAATTTAAATGGCTTGAATATTATAAAATAAAAATGAAAGCCGATTGGTATACAAAAATATATGATAAATTAGTCTTGCGATCTTTAGGAGAATTTGGTTATCTTGGAAATTATAACAGTGAGCGAGGAGATGTTCCTTTTGAGCGTTTCTTTTTAGGAGGAGATGGTTTAGCTAATTTTGCAATGGATGGTAGAGAAACAATTCAATTAAGAGGGTATCCAAATCAGTCTTTAACACCATACATTACAAACATAGACACGAAAGAAAGAGATCAAGATGGAGCAACAATTTACAACAAATTCTCGTTAGAGCTACGCTACCCAATTACATTAAAGCCACAAGCATCCATTTATGTCTTAGCTTTTGCCGAAGCTGGAGCTGCATATAACAGCTTTAAGAGCTACAACCCATTTGAGTTAAAACGTTCGGCAGGAATGGGATTAAGAGTATTCATGCCAGCTTTTGGGTTGTTAGGTATCGACTTTGCCCATGGTTTTGACCCATTGCCTGGACAGACTAAACCTAATGGAGCTGAAGTACATTTTATTATAGGTCAACAATTCTAGAAATATTTTTGGCACGGTATTTTCTAATAAATTAATAAATTATGAAGAAACATCTTATTTTACTGATTTTATTTGCATTCACTTGCAGCATACAAGCCCAAGTAGTTCGTGGACTTCGCATTGGATACATCGATATGGAATATATTTTGCAAAATGTTCCTGATTTTACAGAAGCTAATAATCAATTAGAACAAAAAGCACAAAAGTGGAAACAAGAAATTAGTGCAAAAAATAATGATATTACCAAGCTTAAAGAGTCTTTAAAAACAGAACGTGTTCTTTTAACTAAAGAACTAATTGAAGAACGTGAAGAGGAAATCGCTTTCCAAGAGAAAGAATTGATGGATTATCAAGAAAAACGTTTTGGTCCAAATGGTGATTTAATGGTACAGAAAGCTGTTTTGGTTAAGCCTACTCAAGATCAAGTTTTTACAGCTGTACAAGATATTGCTGAACAAAAAAGATATGATTTTGTGTTTGACAAATCTTCAGATTTAACGATGATTTTTGCAGCAAAGCAATTTGACATCAGTGAAATTATAATTCGTCAATTAACTCGTATTTCTAAAAGAAGCCAGTTAAGTAAAAGCGAATTAAAAGAACAAGCAAAGAAAGAGTACCAAGAAGATGTTCAAGATGCGAATTCAGATTATGCAATTCGCAAGAAAATGTTAGATGATAAGAAAGCAGCTAGAGACAGCATCAATGATGCAAGAAAAGTGGCTAGAGAAAAAATCATAGCGGACAGAAAAGCGGCAGCGGATGCCAAACGTGAAGCAGCAGCTGCAAAGCGCCAGGCAATTATTGACAAGCGAAATGGAGTTACTCCATCTAGCCCAGCAACAAAACCTGAAGATGCAACTTCGCCTGAAAAGGAAACGGACCCGAAGCCAACTACAAAATAATTTACAAACAAGAATAGAAACAAAAATTAATTAATTACTTAATATTTATAATGATGAAACAATTCAAAACCTTACTAATTGCTGCGGTTTTATTTTTTGGAGCTAACCAAATAAATGCTCAGTCAAAAATAGCCCACGTGAATGTGGAGGAGATAATGACTAAAATGCCAGCGGTACTAGAAGCTCAAAAACAAATTGAGAAAATCAGTAAAACTTATGAAACTGATTTTACAACAATGCGAAATGAATTGCAAACACGTTTGCAAAAATATTCTCAAGAAGCAGAAACGGTTTCTGAGGCAATTAATAAAGATCGTCAGAAAGAAGTGGAGGACATGGAAAAAAGAATCCAAGAATTCGGTCAAACTGCACAAAAAGAATTGCAACAAAAGCAAGTAGACTTGATGAAACCAATTCAATTGAAAATTAAAACTTCTATTGAAAAAGTAGGTCGTGCAAAAGGATTCCAATATGTAGCAGATGCTGCAAGTTTTATTTATGCAGACGGAACAGATTTAACTGCTGATGTAAAGAAAGATTTGGGATTTTAATATTCTAATTAAGTTATATAATTACTGCTCAAGTTTTCAAAAAGCTTGAGCAGTTTTTTTTTATATTTGCTTTATGATAAACAACAATCCAATTGGACTATTTGATTCAGGTATTGGCGGCACTTCTATCTGGAATGCGATTCATCAATTGTTACCAAATGAAAGTAGTATTTACTTAGCTGATAGCAAAAATGCTCCTTATGGCTTGAAATCCAAAGCGGAAATAGTCGCTTTAAGTCGCAAGAATGTCGAGATTTTATTGGAACAAAACTGCAAATTAATTGTTATCGCTTGTAATACCGCCACAACAAATGCAATCAAAGAATTGCGAGAGCTATATAACGTCCCTTTTATTGGAATTGAACCAGCGATTAAACCTGCAGCATTACATTCAAAAACACAAACCATTGGAATCTTAGCTACGAAAGGCACACTTAATAGTGACTTATTTAATAAAACTTTAGACAAATACCAAGACATTAAAATTGTAGAGCAAGTAGGACACGGCTTGGTTCAGCTCATTGAAAATGGTGCTATTAATTCGGCAGAAATGCATATCCTGCTCCACACTTATCTACAACCGATGATTGAAGCCAACATCGATTACTTAGTTTTAGGTTGCAGTCATTACCCCTATTTAATTCCACAAATAAAGAATATCTTACCGCCTACTATTCAAATTATTGATTCTGGTGAAGCGGTAGCAAGACAAACTAAACATGTTTTAGAACACGAGGTGGGCTTTAACGCTTCTGAGGAACATTTTCACACCTTTTACACAAATAGTGATTCTAAAGTCTTGAACGATGTTTTAAAACAACGATATGAGGTAATTGAACTAGATTTTTAATATTCTAGTTCTCCTCTTCCTTAAACCAGCTCGAATACATTACATAATTCGTTGCTATTCGGTCAATTTCTCCGGCAAAATTAGATTCATTGATTTCCTTAACCTTCTTGGCTGGAACTCCTGCAAATATTACTCCCGATTCTACAATTGTATTTTGAGTAACCACCGCTCCTGCAGCAATAATTGAGTTGCTTTTTACCAGACAATTGTCCATTACAATCGCACCCATTCCTACCAGAACATTGTCTTCAATTGTGCAGCCGTGAACTATGGCATTATGTCCTATAGAAACATTATTCCCAATGATTGTAGCGTGCTTCTGGTAAGTACAATGAATAACGGCACCGTCTTGAATATTGACTTTGTTTCCAATGCGAATTTGGTTTACATCACCACGTATTACTGCGTTAAACCAAACGCTACAGTTTGAACCAAAAGTAACATCGCCTACAATTGTAGCATTTTCGGCTACAAAACAATCTTCGGGAATTAACGGGGCCTTCCCGTTTACTGATTTTATAATCATACTTTTTTATATTAAAAAAAGTCCCGACAAAAATCGGGACTTTAAATTATAATACATTAATTTCTTAGTTAATAGCAGGACAATTACAATCCCATTTGTCTCGTTTACAGAATAAATTGATACCTAACGTGATTTGGTGAAAACCACCTTGATCAAATTTTACATCACCAACTAAATGAGAGTACGTATATGCGACAACCAAATTATTAAATGTCAAACCTACGATAGGAGTAAGATATTGCAAGCGTTGCGTTTTTACACTTCCACCATCCGTATATTGTGTAGCATCAAAGCTTCTTCTATAAGACAAACCTCCCCACACTTTACCGAAATCAAAATCTTTGTATAACTTAACGTTCAAATCAATTAGTTTTTCTTTAGTTTGATCTGTTAATTGAAACAAAACCGAAGGTTCCCACTGCAACCTGTCGCTATCACCAAAAACATACGCAGCACTAAATAAATATTTTCTCAAGTTGTCTGATTCTACTTCTGTGTAAATATCTCTTTTACTCGCTAAAACATTTTTAACTGTAAAATGAGTAGAGAATTCTAAATAGTTATACGAAGCTCCAATATCAACATTAAAATAAGCATCTTTCTGAATCGTTTGATCTACAATTGGGTCAAATCCTTCAAATTCTGATTGGTCCAATTGACTTTGAACCACTCCAGCATTAATACCGAAAGAAAGCTGATTCAAATCCACATCTGATCTTGAAAACATGATATGATGAGCATAGGTTAATTTAAAACCTTTTTGAGAATGAAATCCGTTTTCGTCGTTGAACAATATAATTCCTGCTCCAGATTGATCACCAATTCTACCGTTGAAACTAGCGGTTTGTAATGCGGGTGCTTGATCATTTCCAAACCATTGTTGTCTTGCCGTTAATCGAACTTTCGCACAATTTGCAGCTCCAGCCATTGAAGGATGGATTAAATATAAATTATCAGATAGATAATCGGAGTAAACTGCTATTCCTTCTTGTGAAAATGAAACTTGTGATAAAAACAATATTAGTACTAAGTATACTTTTTTAAAATGCATTGGGGTTAACGTTTTAATGAAAAATGTGCTCTAAACTCTTTGTTGATTGTTGACTCTTGGTAGTTAATCGTGAACCAGTAATCCGTTGCAGGAAGTTCTTGTCCGTTGTAAGTTCCGTCCCACGCTCCTGAACCGCTCAATTCTTTGATTAATTTTCCAAATCGGTCAAATATATAAATTTTTGAAATAGAAATTGTGTTAATTCTTGGAATATTCCATGTATCATTTATCCCATCTCCATTTGGTGTGAAATATTTTGGATAATCTATTATCAACACGCTTTTTGTAAGTACATCACAAGCTTGTGGGTCACGTACAGTAATGGTATGTTGTCCTGCCGAAATGTTGTCAAAAACATTACTTTCTTGAAATGGTCCGTAATCTAATTGATACTCATAATCTCCCATTGGTGTTGCTATAATAACCACTGTTGGATTATCTGCAAAGAATCCGCTTACGGTATAAGTGAAGTCTGTTGGTGGTGATGAAGAATCTACATTGGCAAATGCCGATGATTGACATCCTGTTACAATATCAGTGATGGTAACGCCGTATTGTCCTACAGTATCTACGTCGTAGTAACTGTACGTTTGACCTGCTATTGGTCCGTTTTCATCAAACCACGCGAATGTAAAATCAGCTTCGTTTAATTCCGTATCCAATCTGTAAATTCTTGTCGTTGCTAATGTTACCGGGTCGATACAAATAAATCCATCTTCTAAAATTACACTTGGCAATGGATTAACCGTCACTGTTGCTGAACCTGTTAAGTTTTGCGAACAAGCGTTGGCTCCTGTATAAGTAACACTTACTAATTCATACACCGTTGTCTCATCTAAAATTCCAGTTGGTAAAATGGTTGGTACGTTTGCATTCAAAGTAATGGTTTCTGGTGTTCCGCCGTTGATGGTATAAATCACCACCGCTCCTGCTGTTCCATTGAAAATCACTTGGGTACTTTGTCCTTGACAAATTGTGGATGGATTTCCTTGAGAAATGGTTGCAAATGGTAATGGTTTTACTAATAAAGCGACTACATTGGTATTGATATCTGGACAAGAAGCACTTTTTATGGTACAGTAGTAATTGCCACTATCAGCCTCTACTGTATTTGAAATCGTGTAGTTGCTTGTTGTTGCTCCTGAAATCGCTGTTGTTCCTTTGTACCATTGGTAGGTCAAATTAGTTCCGGTAGCTACTACTTCGAAAGTAACATTTTCTCCCACACAAATTTCTTTACCTTGTGGTTGTGTCGTAATCGCTGGCGCTTGATTAACTACAACTACCGCTGCATTTGATGTTTTTGTTCCGCAAGAAGCAACTGTGACTACACAGGTATAACTTCCTGAATCGGCTACAACTGTTGAACTCATCGTGTAAGTTGTTCCGGTCGCTCCTGCGATTGCTGTACTTCCTTTAAACCATTGGTAACTTACTCCTGTTCCACCTGTAGTGGCTATTGATAAAGATACTGGTTCTCCTGAACAAACGATTGTATTTGCTTCTGGTTGTTGCGTAAAAGTGACTCCTTGGTTCACGTTGATTACTGCAATTGCTGAAAGTACTCCTGCTGGTGTACAAACACCATAAACTCGCACTGTATAGTTTCCGGCTTCCGCCAAAGTAACTGTTGCATCTGTATAAGTTGATGAAGTTGCACTTGGTATTGTAGTTCCATTTCTAAACCATTGGTACGTTAAACCTGTTCCTGTTGCAGATACACTTAAACTAATTCCTTGTCCTTCACAAATGGTTGTTCCTACCGGCTGAGTTACAATAACAGGTAACTCATTTACAATAACCACTGCATTTGCACTTGTTACTGTTTGACATGGATTTGTAATTACAACGCTATACGTTCCTGCATTAGCTGTTGTAGCTGAACCTATATTTAACATTGTACTTGTTTCTCCTATTAAAGAAGTTGTTCCTAAAAACCATTGGTACGTTAATCCTGTTCCTGTTGCCGCTACACTTAAACTAATCGGTTGACCTACACAAACGGTTGTTGAAGGTTGTGGTTGAGTCGCAATAAGTGTTTCCTGTGTAATTATTAATGTGGCTGCACTTGAAGTAACGGGCGTTCCGCAGCTTCCTGTTACAACTACTGTATAATTTCCTGCACTTGCAGCTGTTGCATTTGCAACTGTATAACTTGCGTTTGTTGCTGTTGCAATTGGATTTCCTGCTCCATTTTTATACCATTGGTACGTTAAATTAGCTCCTGTTGCAACTACTGTAAAAGTATGTGTTCCGTTTATGCAAATTGTAGCTCCCGTAGGCTGTGCGGTAATTACTGGATTTTCATCAATTGTAATAATTACACTTCCTGTTAATGTGTTTGAACAAAGTATCGTATTGGTTACTTCGGCACTTACTAACGTAAAGGTGGTTGCTGCAGAAAGTAACGCGGTAGTTACCACCGATGTTCCTGCATTATTTAAAATCGTAGTTAAATTGACACCTCCATTGCTATAAGTAATCGTAGCATTTGGCGTACCTGCAAAATTTAAGGTAGCTGCTGTTCCTTCACAAACAGATGGATTTACTGCTGTAATTGTGGCAGTTGGCAATGCATTTACTGTTAAGTTCGCCGTTTGTCCCGTAATTGCATTTGAGCAAGGCGGTGTAGAATTACTCACCACATTTGTCAATGCATAAGTGTAGGTTGTTGTAGCTGTTACTGTTTGAATTCCTGTATCAATTGTAAATGTTCCTGCATTTGAAAGTGTCGCATCTGGTTGAGTTACTCCATCTTTGGTATAACTAACAATGGCATTTGGTGTTCCTTGAATTTGTAAACCTGTTGCTGTTCCTGAACAAATTACGGCATTGGTAAATTGAACAATAGACGCCGTTGGTACGCCAACTGTAATGGTTATAGAATCATTTAACAATGCTGAACAAGCCGGAACAGTAGTGCCTGTAACATCTACTAAAGTATAAGTAGTATCAACTGGTAAATTTGGAGTAATAAATTCTCCATTTCCTGTTCCATCTAGAAGCACACTATAATTATCTGCTCCATTAGTAAAGTTAACGGTCGCTCCTGCGGTTCCTGTGAAAGTTATAGTGGTCGAAGAATTTGTACAAATTGTTGTTGAACTAGAAACAAAACTAGCCGTTGGTGTTGGATGAACAATTAAAGTAGTTGTAGAAGCAGGAGTTGGCACACCATTAATAGTTGCTACGACACTATAAATATAACTTCCAGCAGCGGTTGGCACAGCTACTCCAACTGGATATTGATCCGTAGAAAAAGCGACACCGTTGTAATCTTTCCATTCATAAGTTGAACCCGTTCCTGCATCAGTAGTAGATAAATTAAATGTTGGCGTTCCTTCACAAACGGGGCCATTATTCGAAGCTTCGGTACCACCACAAAATATAATTTCAACTTCAGTTGTAGGGAAAATTGGACCACATCCTTGAACTGAATACTCATAAGTAACCGTATAGGTTCCTACTAAACTCGTTGATAAATCAATAGCTCCTGTATCAGAATCAATGGTTAATCCAGCGGGTTCTGCAGAATAAGTGCCTCCAACTGTTAAATCTAGAAGAACTGCATTTATTGTCGCAATTGAACCCGAACAAAAACCAGGTTCTCCACCGTCTTCATCATAGGAGAATGTTCCAGAAGGTGCTGTAGTAAGATACAATTTGAAAGATTCAATAGGATCACAAAAACCTCCGTCAAAAATATTAACCATTTTCATCCAAATTTCTTGCCCATTCGTCCCTGCAAAATCTGTTATATCCGCTGACGGGATTGCTACTCCAACTGGATCCTGAGCTGCTTCTAAACTGGTGTAGTAATAAGTGTCAAATTCAAATTGATCGTAATTTGCCATTACAATAGGTGCATTCAGCGTTAAGTTAAATGTAGGTGTAGCATCGTTACATACATATAAATCTTCTGCTTCTTCCATTGGATAAGCTGTAGGGTTAAACTCGACAACAATATCGTCACTTTGTTGACATCCATTGGTACCATAAGAGAAAATAACCGTATAAGTTCCTCCCTCATTTACTTCTAACTGATAGCTGTTTGCTCCAGGGATTAAAACATCGTCTTTTTTCCAAGAATAAGTTACGTTTGGATTGGGTGCTGTACCCGCTTGAAGTACTCTTGGTGTTCCTTCACAGAAAGCATTACTTCCACTAAAGTCATCACTACCTGCGTATTGAGCACCTGTACCTGTGATTTTTGGACCGCCAATATTAAAACTTCCCGCTTCTAAAAATACTGCACTATCAAATGCTGTATCATTATGATCAGCAATAACTAATTTTATGCTATAAGGTGTATTTGGAATAACATTTGCGGAAGCTATCATAGAAACCGTTTGTCCTCTCATATTAATTGAAGAACTAGCTGGACCTGCATCTGGCCCCGTTCCTGTTTCATTAAATCTGCCGAAATATTGAGCATTTACGCTGAAGCAACCTGCATTATAGGCATTGTTTCTAACTGTAACCACTGAAACCCTTGTTCCATTGGAAGTAGGAGTTGATGTTCCTGGCACAACTGCTAAATTTTGAACATCGGTTGGATCGTTTAAATTAGTTAATATAAATGCAAAGGTATCAGCAAAAGTACACTGATAAGTTCCATATTCCTGTGAAGCAAAAAGAAAATTAAAACTAAACTCATCTACTGTAGGCACAAAATCAAATTTCACAAAAGATCGATCACGTGACCCTGTATTTCCATTAATGATATTCAAATCGGGATCAGCTTGGTTTGAACCAACAGTGCTTATATTTGAACCGTTATATTTACCCTGAGTAAATGCCGCCGTTCCAGAACGAATTATAATTCCTTCTTTAAATGGAAAGTTGGAGTTATTTCGGTGAAAATATCCAAAACTTGCTGCCGAAGAAGACGAAAAATTGTTTAGCTGAACACATGGTTCATTAATCAATACGTCTTTAATTAATTGTGTAGTTGTATATGTAGTACTATCTACGGTAACAAAATCAGACCTTGGAGCATCTACGTCCGAAGAATTATTATTATTAATATTGAACTCAGGAGTTCCACTAGTTACGTTTACGATATTTACTAAATTACCGGTCATTGAAGAGAAAAATGCAGGAACTCTAACTGTAACTTTATAAATCACTATACCGCCTACTTCTAAAACAGGAATAGTTTCGGTAAGAGCTCCTGTACCGCTACTTCCGGTGCTACTAATCCATGTCATGTTTGATGCTGCAATTCCCGGCGGAAGCGCATCATTAACTACTACATTAATAGCATCACTAACTCCGTCATTTCGCACAGTAATTACATAAACTACATCATCACTTAATAAAAATTGAGTTTGATTATTGGTTTTATAAACTACGATATCGGCATTTGGGTTTGGCGTGTCAACATCCGTACAGGTGAAGCAGTTTGGATTTGGGTCTGTTGTATCTGAAGTTACAATTACGCTTGTAATCAAGTTTTCGGTCTGACTGTAATTAGCCGGAACCGGCACGAAAACAGTGTAAGTCACCGAAGCGCCATTGGCTAATGTTGGAATTGTAGTATTCAAATATCCAGGTGTATCAGGATTTCCGTTACCAGACCACGAAATGGTAGAAGCATTAATTCCGGCCGACACATTGCCTTGAACAACTACATTCTGGGCATCTGAGGGACCATTATTAGTTATTGTTATTGTATAAGTTTGACCTTGTCCTGCTCTATACCAAGCTGAACCATCTGAAATTACAGTAACAATATCTGCCAATCCTACCGGTGGTAAATCTGTATCTGTACAAGCTACACAATTGGGGTTTGGGTCTGGAGTAATACTTAAAGCAGTTGCTGTACTTACAAAATTTGTCGTTTGTGTAGCCGGTACTAGTACTGTAAAAGTGTACACAACAGAACTACCAACGGTTAAAAGTGGTATTGTATTTGAAAGATTAACATTCGTTCCTGACGAACCATTATCACCCGTCCATGACGATGTAGTCACTCCTGCTGGAATTGGATTATTAACTGCCACATTTACCGCATCTACAGGCCCATTATTAGTTACCGTAAGTGTGTAAACGGAATTTGACCCCGCTGTGAAATAAGTTTGATTATTGGTGTTAGTAACAACAATATCGGCACCTGAACCTAATGTATCCGTGTCCGTTGCCGTGTTATTTGCTGTATCATTATCAAGTACAGCACTATTTGCCGTAGCAATACTTATCAAATTACCCGTTAAGGTACTCGGGATTTGCATCGTAATCGTATAGACAACACTTTGTCCTGGAGCTAAATTTGAAATGGTATTACTTAAATTAACATTCGTTCCGTTAGCGCCATTTCCAGACCATGAAAAATTAGTTATTCCTGCTGGAATTGGATTGTTTACTAAAATATTTGTAGCAGCTTGAGTACCGTTATTTGTTACCGTAACGGTATAAATGGATGTTCCTCCAGGTATGTAAGTTACTTGATTATTGGTATTCGTAATCATAATATCAGCTACGCTTTGCAAAGTATCTATGTCAATACATTGTGGACATTCCGGATATAAATCAACTGTATCGCTGGTTGCACTTGCTTCATTAGTAAGATTTCCCGTAAAACTAGTTGGAATATCTAAAGTTACCGTATACGTCACTGTCGCTCCACTAGCCAGCGAAGGAATAGTATTGTTTAGCGGTACATTTGTTCCTGACGAACCATTACTTCCTGTCCATGAAAACGAAGTGATTCCCGCTGGAATCGCATTGTTTACAACTACGTTTACCGCAGCACTTGGTCCATTATTAGTTACCGTAACAGTATACACTTTTTGGGTTCCTGTTTGATAAGTAGTTACTCCTACACCGTCAGTATTCACAACAACCAAGTCAGCACCCGAATTGGCAACATCGGTATCCGTCGCCGTATTGTTTGCAGGAGTGCCATCAGTTGTTATGGAGGCAATTGACACGGTATTGGTTAAATTTCCAACAAATCCTGCAGGTATTTGAGCCGTTACCGTGTAGGTAATGGTCTTCCCTACAATTAAACTTCCGATATTATCATTTAACGGTGTATTTGTACCAGAAGAACTATTACTACCTGTCCAAGAATAATCGGTTATTCCCGCAGGAATAGTGTTACTTACCACAACGCCACCCGCATTTAACGGCCCGTTATTTTTTACTTTTATTATATAGGTAGTCGTCGTTCCAGGCGTATAAACTATTTGATTATTGGTATTCGTAACTGAAATATCAGCGTCTGTTCCTCTACTATCTGTATCACTAACCACATTATTTGCTGCATTAGGATCAGCGGTTGCTGAAGTAGCGGTAACCGTACAGTTTAAGTTTCCAGTAAATCCTAGTGGAACTTTAATAGTCATAATATAGCTCAACATTTGGCCTGAAGCCAAAGTAGGAATAGTGTGATTAATTTCTCCGCTACCATTCGCATTCATCGTTGAAGGAGCAATTACAGGTCCAGTCCAGTCTTTTTGTGAAATTCCATTGGAAATTAGAGAACTCACATTTATATTTGTCGCAACCGCTGGCCCTAGATTCACAACAGATATGGTGTAAACTACCTCAGTACCTGGCACGTATTTTGTCTGAAAATTTGTATTCAGCACTTTTATGTCGGCTTGGGCAAAACCAAAACAACTGGAGATTAAAAATAAAAGTAAAAGTAAAAATCTTTTCATACGTATTTAATTAAATTATCAGATTTACAGATTAACAACACAATAAACTTATGTTAATTAATGTATTAAAATTCAAATATAGCTATTCGAACAAAATTACTTTGTTAAATTTGCAAAAAATACAAATATCATGATAAATGTTATAATTAGAGAAACGCAAAATCCCATCATATTAAAATTCGAATTCCCTGATTTTATTGCCAACCACGTGAATTACGAGTTTAAAAATATTGACGAGGCTTCCTCTTCTCCACTCGCCCAAAAATTATTTCACCTGCCCTTTGTGAAATCCATTTATATTTCTGGAAATTTTATCGCCATCGAACGCTATAATATTGTGGAATGGGAAGGTGTTCAGGACGCTGTTGCCGAACAAATTAACGAATTTGTAAATACCGGCGGAAAAGTGTTGAATGCTCCCGAACAAGCTTCGCAAAAAATGCCAGCTTCTGTTTATGGCGAAACGACGCCAAACCCGAGTGTGCTAAAATTTGTAGTTAGCCGACGTTTGACTAAAACTGCATTGGAATTTAAAAGTATTGACGACACCGCTGCTTCTCCATTGGCAAAAGAATTATTCAAATTTCCGTTTGTAAAAGAAGTTTTTATCGACGAAAATTATGTTTCAGTAACGAAATATGACATCAGTGATTGGTCAGAAATCACATTGGAGTTGCGAACATTCATAAAAGAATTTATCGAAAATGGCGGAATAGCAATCGATGAAAGCAAAATTGTAAGTCACCCAAAAGTAGAGAAACAAAAAATTGAAAATTTCGACAATCTTGATACCACTTCACAGAAAATCATCAATATTTTAGAAGAATATGTAAAACCAGCAGTTGCAGCTGATGGTGGAAACATTCTTTTTGACTCGTATGACCCAATTGAAAAACGAGTTAAAGTAGTATTACAAGGTGCTTGTAACGGCTGCCCTTCTTCTACTTTTACCCTAAAAAGCGGTATTGAAAACATGTTGAAGGATATGTTGAAAGACGAAGATATTAAGGTAGAAGCATTGAACGAATAAACTAGTCTTCAAAATTGCAATTCAGAAAGCACCTTTCATCAAGGGTGCTTTTTTTTATATATTAAAGAGCTAATACTCCTGAAAAATCAATAATGACCTAATGCAGAAATTACCACAACCAACCCTTCTGGAGCTTCAATAATTTCATAAATAAGGCGGTCTTTTTTATTGAGACGTTCTACTCCATAAACCCGAAAGACTATGCTTTAAAAGTTCAGGATTACCGATTCCAGTAGTTGGATGATCAGCAAGTTCAACTATGATTTTTTGTAATTTTTTGATAGTACACTTGTCGCCAGATCTGTAAATCTTAATCAAATCTTCTTCGGCTGAACGCTCTATTTTAAGCCTAAACTTCCCCATAAGTCATTTGGATTAATCAAGGTTGTGTTGCCTTCTTTTGCGCTTTCTCTTCGTTTTAAAACCATCTTGACAAATGCAGGGTCATAAGGTTCATCCGCTGCTTTTTTTACCTCATAAGGAATGTCAAAAGCTTTTAAAATCGCTAATAAAGCCTTTTTCTTCTTCGGTTCCGCTTGTATGATAATGGTATCCATAACTCTAAAGTTTACACAAAGATAAGTCTTTTTTGAACACAAAAAAAGAACACCGTTTCTTGAATTTTATGCTTTTTACTATTCAATATCTCTTTTAAACACAAGTCAGTAATTCTGAAAAAATAAAAATGTAGCGCGAAGTGTCAGTTTCAATGCAAGATTAAAATTGTCTTACCATTCCCTTTTTATAACTTTATACCGCTAAAAAGTAATTTTCGTTTTTGAAACAAAAAATACCTTCACGCTAGTACAAAATTAAAATCACACCATGAACGAACTTGCTAAAGAATCCAGTCCTTACCTACTCCAACACGCTCAAAATCCTGTGTATTGGAAAGCATGGAATGAAAAAACAATTAATGAAGCTTTAAATCAGGAACGACTTATTATTGTAAGTATTGGTTATTCAGCCTGTCATTGGTGCCACGTTATGGAACACGAAACTTTTGAGAATGACGATGCTGCAAAAACGATGAATGCTCATTTCACTTCCATAAAAGTAGACCGGGAAGAACGTCCCGACATTGATGCCGTTTATATGAAAGCCGTTCAAATCATGACCCAAAGAGGCGGTTGGCCACTCAATGTAGTTTGTTTGCCAGATGGAAGACCAATTTGGGGCGGAACGTATTTCAAGTTAGACGAATGGACTGAAACCTTAGAACAGTTACAGAAATTATACATTTCAAAACCAGAAAAATTACTCGAATACGCAGATAAGTTGCAAGAAGCAATTTCTTCGCTTCAACATCTTCCAAACGAAAAAACGGAAATGCCAACTGCTATTTTGTTAGAAGAATTAGTAGCAAAATGGACCAAAAGTTTTGACCACGATTTTGGCGGTATGGCACGTGTTCCAAAATTCATGATGCCGAATAATTATGACTTTTTAATGAGATATGGTTATCAAAATAAAGATGAAAATTTATTAAAATTCGTAGACTTAACGTTAACCAAAATGGCTTACGGAGGATTATTTGACACCATTGAAGGCGGTTTTTCTCGTTATTCTGTAGACATGAAATGGCACGTTCCTCATTTTGAAAAAATGTTGTACGACAACGGCCAACTTCTTTCACTTTATGCAAATGCATTCAAAAGAACTAAGAACCCTTTATACCAGGAAATTATTGAGAAAACCATTTCTTTTCTGCTAACGAATTTAGACAACAATGAAGGTGGATTTTATTCCGCTTTAGACGCTGATAGTTTAAATGAAAACAACATTTTAGAAGAAGGCGCTTTCTATGTTTGGAAAAAGAGCGAATTACAGCGATTAATCAAGGATGATTTTGAACTATTCAGCACGGTTTTCAACATAAATCAATTTGGACATTGGGAACACGGAAATTATGTCCTCATTCAAAGTGAATCTTTAGAAGAAATTGCACAATTGTTTAAAATTACCACTTCTGAACTCCATCAAAAAAAGAAAAACTGGGAAAAACTTTTATTTTTTGAACGCCAAAAAAGAAACGCACCACGACTTGACGACAAATGTTTGACTTCCTGGAATGCCTCAGCATTAACTGGTTTCGTCGACAGTTATAAAGCGTTGAAAAATCCATTACATCTCGAACTAGCTTTAAAAAATGGTGATTTTATTTCTGAAAAATTATGGTCGGCTGACGGGAACTTATTCCGAAGTTACAAAAACAAAAAAGCCAAAATTAATGCATTTCTAGAGGATTACGCTTGCGTGATTCAGAGTTTCATCGCTTTGTTTGAAGTAACTTTCGATGAAAAATGGTTGAATAATGCCAAACAATTAATGGATTACAGCTTGGAACATTTCTTTGAGCCAGAGAAAAAATTATTCAACTATACTTCTACCTTAGATAGTGATTTGATTGCTAAACATTATGATATCGAAGACAACGTGATTCCTGCTTCAAACTCCATGATGGCAAGAAACTTACACCTTTTATCCGTTCATTTCGGCAACTCTTTTTATGAAAAGACCGCTCAAGAAATGCTTAATCAAGTACTACCAAATATAGATTATCCGTCTGCATTTTCAAATTGGCTCAATCTAGCTTTAGATTTTTCGGATGCAAAGGAGTTAGCGATTGTTGGACCAAAAGCACTAGGTGAACTGCAAGAATTTAATTCCCATTATTTGCCTCATATTTTGATTTCGGGAAGCACAAAAAACAGTTCGCTTCCTTTTTTATCAAATCGATTTCAAAAAGATGAAACTTTATTTTATTTATGTGAAAACAAAGCGTGTCAAGCACCAACTCACACGTTCGAGAATGTGCTAAAATCTATACTTTAACTTCAATTTAAAGAAGATTACTACTGAATTTAAGTAGTTTTGTAGAAATTATATTCAAAAACAAAAATTTATACTTTTTAATGAGTCCATTTTTAGCCATCAGTTTCACGCCCGAAGACATTCAACGATATACGGAACAATTCATATCTGCTTTAGTAAGTTATGCACCTAGTTTAATTTCAGCTTTCATCCTTTTATTCGTAGGCTTATATCTTGTGCGTCTAATCAATCGTTTCGTCAGAAGAATAATGATTAAAAGGGATTACGACCCTACACTAAGTAAGTTTTTAGCCGATATTTTACTTTGGACGATGCGAATAATACTTTTCGTTGCCGTCATTGGTCAGCTGGGGATTGGAACCTCTTCGTTCGTTGCCATTTTAGGAGCGATGGGTTTAGCAATTGGATTGTCACTGCAAGGTTCCCTGTCCAATTTTGCAGGTGGTATGTTAATTATCATGTTCAAACCATTTAAATTAGGCGATTTCATTGAAGCTCAAGGCGTTTCAGGAACGGTTACAGAAATTCAAATTTTCGTAACCAAACTGATGACTACCAATAATCAAATCATTTTTGTGCCAAACGGAGCCTTGTCTAACGGAAATATTATGAATTATTCTGAAGCGGGAACGCGTCGCGCAAATTTAACTTTTACAGTTTCGTATGATGCAGATTTGAAAAAAGTGAAAGAAATTTGTCATACCATTCTTGAAAAAGACGAACGAATTTTGAAAGAACCAAAGCCAGGAGTTGTAGTAACTGGATTGGTAGATAACGGAGTTACAATGGCGGTTCGTCCATGGGCTACAAATGCCGATTTTTGGGATATGTATTCCGATGTATTACAAAACTTGAAGTTTGAATTTTATGAAGCAGGAATTGATATACAGCCGTACGTGAAAGAGTCTTCAATCCAAGCTATGAAAATAGAAAAAGGGAATCCTGAAGTATAAAGATAACAACTTTCTTTTTATAAGTAAAAACCTCAATTGTCTATAATTAGATAATTGAGGTTTTTTTTGAAATGGCTTCTGCTAATATTGAAAATGTAACAAATAAGCATTTATGTCCAAAAAAAAAGTCCAAACTTTCGTTTGAACTTTTTGTGCGGATAATAGTTTGACAACCCTCTTAATTTTGCACCTAAAAAAACACACCAAAACATTGCAAAACCCCTGTAGAATTAAGGCTTTACAACGTTTTTAAATTACATTTCAATTAAGCAAAATTAGGCTGAATTAGTTAAAATTAAGATATTTTCGACAAAATTTCGACAAAATATTATCTTTGGTATTCAATATCAAAACTATGAAAGTCACTTTTTTAACAGTAAGAGGAAAAAACGATACGGTAAGTATTTATGTTCGCTTTGCAGATAGCAAAAGATTTGACAAAAAAACCAAAACAGGACTTTCGGTTAAATTTCAAGACTGGAGCAATGCAAAGCAAAAAGTTAAACTAACTTCCGCTAATGTTCAAAAAGATTTTATCAATCATAAATTACGTGAAATTGAAGACTATATTTTACTAAGATACAATGAAGATTATAATTCTCAAAAATTCATCGGTGACAATTGGCTCAAAGATCAAATTGCAAATTTCTTTGGCCGAGCAAATTTAAACGAGCTGCACAAAACTTACTTTGTAGATTGGGTGCAAAAATTCATTGACGATTGCAAATTTAGACTGTACAAAGGCAAACCCATTTCAAAAAGAACCGTACAACATTACCAAACCACAATCCATAAATTAAAAAATTACGAACTTCATTTTGATACAAAATTAAGATTTCAAGATATTGGTTTAGATTTTTACAGAAACTTTTTATTTTACTGCAAAACCATAGAAAAACTCAATAACAATACCACCAGCGGATATGTAACTAATGTAAAAAAATGGTGCAAAGAAATTGACATAGAAGGACTACCAATTAACCCACAATACCGACATTCCGAATTTAGTACCATTTCAAACAAAACGAAAGACGTTTATTTAAACGAAACTGAAATTGACCAAGTGTTTAATTTTGACTTTAGTTATTCTGAAAGACTAGATAATGTAAGGGATAATTTCATAATTGGATTAAGAACAGGGTTAAGGATTTCCGATTTTTTAACGCTCAAAAAATTCGATTTCATAGACGGCAAGATTCACATCGAAACTACTAAAACTGCACACCCAATTGTAATTCCTTTACATTCACAAGTTAAAAAAATTCTGAATAAAAGGAATGGAAGTTTACCAAAACAGATTTCAGACCCAAAATTCAACAAATATGTAAAGGAGGTTTGTGAAATAGTAGGCTTTACAGAAATGATTGAAGGAGAGAAAATGGTAAATAAAAAAGATGAAGATAATTTTTTTACAAATAGTAAAATTCAGGTTAAAAACAAAATGAGAAAGGAATTTGGAGTTTATCCGAAGTATGAACTAATCAGTTCCCATTGTTGTAGGAGGTCGTTTGTAACAAGTTTATACGGAAAACCAGATGTAAGCAATCTGACAATTATGGCTATTACGGGGCATAAAACTGAAAGTGAATTTATAAAATATGTTAAGATGACACCAACAGAAAATGCAGAAAAACTTCAAGCTTACTGGGATAAACAAACAAAACCCTCATTATGAAAAAGAAATATTTTGGAATTTTACCAAATTTTGATTTTAATGAAATCAGTCTAGGTGATTTGAATTTATTAGTCGAACTCAAGGTGTTTTATTGCAGACAATTTTCGGACAAATATAAAGATGATGATGATTACTTCCCGGATGATGACTATAAAATGAATTTTACAGATTTATACATTCAGAATGGAAAAGGTTATCAATTGCACCACGAAGTTTATAAAGAAATTTATTTTTTAGATGCTGAAAAAATCAAGACACAAAGCGAACTTCCGTATCATATTGATAAAATTGATTATGAGGTAGATTCGGAAGAATATGTGGGCCCAAAATATTCTATTTTAGAAAAATATTACAAACTTTATCAGGATAAAATTGAAAATATAGACTTGTTTTTGTTGTATCAAGGCATAAATACTTATGAAACTTGCGGAGTTACTTGTAATGATTTTTATGACTATTATGTAGAGGATTTTAACGCAAATGAAGATTATACAGGTGTTGGTGATTACCTGAATGGAATTGATAGATTTTATAATGTAGAATTTCGCCAAGAGTGGGAAAAAATGTACTTGGTTCGAGAAGTTTGTCAATTTTGCCTTACCAAAATGAAAGAGTTACGACAACTAAATACTGACATTGACCTCAAAGAAAGTCAAGACGCACTTGCACAAAAAATTTTCAAAGATGATGGTTTGAAAATATTTGAACATATTGTGTCAAAATATCAAGAAACAAAAACAAGAGCCTTTTTTAGCTACTTATATTTTTTTCTGCAAAGTAAATCTAAAATACTAATTAACAAGGGAGACAGCGACCCTTATAGAGACTTTGTAGTAAATCGTGAATACTTACCCGACTTTATTAAAATTCAGCAAAGCCAATCAAAAAGCCAAGGAAAAAAATATATAATGGAAGTTATCTTTGAAGAGTTATTAAAATCATACTCTAAATAATTTCTGAAGTAAAAATGCATAAAAACTGAATAAACTATTTCATTAAGTGAAGTTAAGTTTGCCGTATCAAATTTTAATAATTTATGATATGGCTAAAGAAATTTTACAAATCGAAAACATCAATGCATCTGATTTCAAGAAAGAAATTCTTTCTGAATTTACTGGAGCATTGCAAGCTTTTGCAAACTCATTGCAAAACCCCGACAAAGACACTTTACTTACACGACAGCAAACAGCCGACTTATTGGGCGTTAGCTTGGTTTCTTTGTGGGATTGGACACGAAAAGACATAATACCCGCTTTTCGCATCGGAAACAAGGTCAGATATAAGAAATCAGACGTCCTTGAATCACTTCAAAAAATGAATAAACTTAAATCATAGTAATTCAAGTCCAGAAAACAGAAAAAAAATAGTGCAAAGGTTATTTGCAACGTTTTTTTTACAATCTTTGCAGTGCGACAATTAAAATTAAAATACAATAAAATGAAAATTTATCTGTTTTCACATTTAGAAAAACTTCTTGGAGTAGCATATCGGTGCAAGTCCGTACAACTTTGTATTTTACATGATTGTCGCAGTGATTACTCCTTTTTTTTAAATCTTATTAACCCTTTTTATTATGCGACAATCAAACAAAAGAGATTCTCTTAACACAGAGATTACTCAACAAACACTTGCAATCTTATTCGGTAACGCAAAAGAAGAAATTTTCAGTTATTCAGATATTGAATATTTCAAGAAAAACACCAAAATTTTATTCAATTCGTTCGTTTGTAGCGATTATTTACCTTGCTTGGATGCAAATGGCAAAACTAAATACTTTGAATTTTACGTTGAACTTGATGCGTTTTTGAATCAACTTGATTTGCAAAAAGACAATTTCCACGCAGAAAATTCAATTGCTGTACTTTCAGAACTTCCTTTATTTGAACTTCCATACATAGAAATCAAAAAAGTATTTAAGCGATTGCATCTCGAATTTATGATTGGGGATTTTGCAAATGCCACACCAGTGCGATACGATGTTTGGAACTCAACAGAACTATTGAAAAAAATCCTAAAAACTTGTTGTACCTACAAATCAAAGAACAACTTTGAATTTGCAAGTCTTACAGAATAAGCAAAAACTGTAAAATTTACTGCAAAATGCAAGCTGGATGCATGCAAAACTTATGCAATTAATTACTGCAAAGGTTTTGCAAAACCCTTGCAAATGCTGAATAAAACAGCAATACAATCAAAAAAACCTTGTTTTAAACCGAAAAAACCATTGCAATGTTGGTGCAAAGCATTTGCAATACCATCCATCAAAGGTAATCAATCATAAATGCAAGGGTTATGTACTGCAAATCCTAACTTTTTAGGTATAAAACACCAACAAAAATAAAAACAATATTATGAACTCATTAAAAACAAAATCCAAAAACTACTCCTTAGTAAATGGTAAAGCAATTGCTGGATTGGTATTAGTACCTAAAGACGGACATTTTCAGGCGTATGTTGCGTGGGAATGGGAACATGTAGCGAAAGAAAAAATTTTCGCAATTATCGAAGCTCCACACCTTATTGGAAATGCGACTTTCAGTAACGAAACAATAAATTGGATTGCAGATTACGGTAACGATGTTTCTCATAGCAAATACGCTCAAAAACTATTTCCACAGTTATTTTAATCACTCTAAAAAATAACTATACATTAACAAAAAAAACCATTGCAGTAGTATTGCAATGGTTAATTAAATTATTCTATCATGAACGCAAATTCATTAAGCAAAGATATAATTTTATTGCATACCAATAGTAATGCAATTTACACAACCTATTTAGGACTAAATGATTTTCCTAAAGGCAACATTTCAAGTCCATTTGCACCAGATAAAAACCCTTCTCTCAAAGTATATTCCAATGGTTCATTCAAATGCGGTAGTACAGGACGTCAAGGCGATGTTTGGCAATTTGTGGCGTACGTAATAAATAAAGATTGCAAAACTGAATTTTCAAATGTTTTGCAGGATATTGCAAATACGATGAATATTCCTTTGCAAAGCAATTACGAAAACAAAAACCCTGTTAAAACCGCTACAAATAAGGTAATTGCTGGTACAGATGAACCTTTGCAAGCGAGTTGCAAAGATGCAAAGGTTGAAGTTGCAAAAAGTAAATTGCAAGTTGTAAAAAGACCGTTTACAAATTTAGACCTTGATTACTGGAACAAACTGGGAGTTGATAAAACTATTTTAGAAAAATATGATGTGTTTTCAATTGCGGAACATTATTTTGATCCAAATAAACCATTTAAGACAAAAGACAAAACAGTTTCCTTCGCTTATGAAATAGATGGCCTTTATAAAAAATACACTCCCGAACAACCCAAATTTAATATCAAAAAAACCCTCATACCACATTTGAATAATGTTGTGTTTGGATTAAAACAATTGCCAACAGGAAAAATAGAAAACTTAATTATTTTAGAGGGCGAAAAAGATGTTATTGTAGCACATTCTAGGGGTTTTTATGCTGTTACTTTTGGAAGTGCTACAAATACGCCTAAAGCTGAAAATATTGCAATGTTGCAAAGCCTTTGCACAAATTTGCTTATTTGCTATGACAATGATGAAAGTGGAGAAATTGGGCGAAATAATATCATAAAAAAACACAGTGAAATAATTTCTTTGCAACTGCCTTCTGACAATAAAATTAAAGGTTATGATGTAACTGATTATTTCCAGGGCCACACCGCTAAAGATTTTCAAAAAATAATTGATTTAGCAGTAAAAAATAAAAGTATAGTTGATACCACTCCCGAAAAAGTACTTACTACAATAATTCACATTACAGAAGACTACCTTAACGAAAACTACGAAATTAGACACAATATAATTTCAAACGAAATTGAAATTAGCAAGATAAATGCGAATGACTGGACTGATTTAAATGAAAATACCCTATGGATTGAAATGCAAAAGAAAAGTATTAAAGTCCCAGCATCAACACTTGAAAAAATTTTAAAAAGCGATTTCGTGCCCAAATTCAATCCTTTTATTGACTACTTTAAAGCACTACCAACTTGGGATAAAGCAACGGACTACATTACTCAATATGCCGATTATGTAAAACTATCTCCCGATGAAGACAAAGAACAGTATAATTATCATTTTAAAAAGTGGTGCGTACGTGCTGTAAAATGCGCAACTATTGACAATTACTTCAATAAAAATGCTTTTGTTATCTCAGATGAGGGAAAAGGTCAAAATATTGGTAAAACAACTTGGATCAGGAATCTTTGCCCAAAAGCATTATCTAACTATATAAAAGATGATTTACCAAAGGATGAAAAAGATGCAAAAATTTCCTTAACGCAAAACTTCATCGTCAACCTTGACGAATTAGCATCGTTATCTAGACAAGAAATAAACACATTAAAATCACTTTTTAGTGCTGATAAAATAAAAGTTAGATTCCCTTATGACAAAAAAGATTCAGTAGTTAGGAGGGTTGCGAACTTCATTGGTTCTACTAATTTAAGCACATTCTTACACGATGAAACGGGTTCTGTTCGTTGGTTGTGTTTTGTGGCCGACACAATAGATTTTAGCTACAAAAACAACTTTGATATGGATAAATTGTGGGGACAAGCGTTTACCCTTTCGAATGACGAAAATTTTGATGAAACAATTACATCGGCAGATATGAGTCTCAACGAAATGAGAAATGCAAAATTTCAAATTCAGTCACCCGAAAAAGATTTGATTTGTAGATATTTAGAAATTCCAAAAACAGTTGAGGAAACAAAAATTTTAACGAGCACCGAAATACAGCATTATTTAGCTGGCTTTGCACCTAGTATCAAACTAAACAATGTCACTATAGGCAAAGCATTAACAAGTTTAAAATTTGAGAAAAAAAGAAGTGCTTCTACTACAAAATATGCAGTAAAATATAAAGATAGTGTTGAATAATTCAATCAAATTTGAAATGTTGCAAAACTACTTACACTACTTACACTCCTTACACTTTTCTAATAAAACCAATACTTAAAAGCAGAAAAAAAAATAAAATCATCTTACACTAACTTACACTAACTTACACTATTAAAAAAATCCAAGAATTGAATTTGTGTAAGTTGAAATTTGATAATGTAAGTTAGTGCAAGAATATAAAACCTTTGTTAAGTACTTCTAAATATGGGAAAATGTAAGAAGTGTAAGGAGTGTAAGTAGTTTTGCAAGAAAAAATATAATATTTATTTTTTACTGCTTTTTTGCTTACCTATTAGTCGCCTGCAAGCTGAAAAAAGGTTTGCAGCTTGAAAAATCACAATTTTGGAAAACCGTAGTTGTAACACTTTTTTACAAGTAGTTTAATTGAACACCAAAACCATTTATAAACTCTTTATTTGTTAATGGGTCAACTGAATACGACAAAAGGTTTTTAAGAAGTAATTCACTCATAATCAATTCCATTATATTGTCATTTAATGGTTTTATTTTTAGATATTTTTCAAAGCGGTCATTATTTCGATTAACTAAAGTTACTATTCTTCGATCATAACAAATAAAAGAATAATAGTCGCAAATACAATTTGTATTTAAATTATCTAATTCCGTACTCCATTTTTGAACCCATTCATTTGGTGATATTTTATTAATAAAGGTATTAGGGAAAAAAGCTGTTTTTTCAATTTTCGGAGAGGTTATGTAAGTAACATTATCTCTATTGAATTTATTAATAAGAAATCGTTCTCCTTGTTCAAAATGTTTACTTGAGTACATTGAACAGCTCGTGTCTTTTGCCCATTGAACAACACCTTTAGAATTAATGTATGCTCCATTAAAAAAACCACCAACGCCACTTTTAAAAGTTAAAGCATTGATAGCACAACATTGTATGATAGAAATTAATAAAATTGATAAATTATCAGAAGTTGTCCGGCTTTTATTTAAAATTTCTAATGTGTAAACTAAAGGTAAACTTAGTAATTCATTTTGACTTCCACTACCCAATAAAATAGATGCTCCATTTTTCGTAAGAAATCCACCTTTATTTCTATAATAATATATTTTCGGATTATTATCTTCTCTAAATCCAATTATATATTCAGATAATGAAGGTTTTCTTTTAAGAAAATAATCCGAGATAATATTGGAAATATTATTGCCTTTGTAATTTTCAATTTCAAATTTCAAATCTCTCAGAACTTGATCTCCCTCATAAACTTGTCCAGAAAATGTAATTATTATTGTGTCATTGAAATTAAATATTTTTTGAGCGCTTTCAATAGTTATGCTGTCATTATCAGAATGAAGAATTTCACCAAAAGAGTTAAATGTCTCATGATTATAGTCAGTTTTCTCTTTGTTTATAGAATCAATAGTCTCTGCTGAATCAGCAAATATATGGATTGATGAATCTGAATGGATGTACCCAACAATTAAAGTCATATTCTATATAGTCATTTGAAATTTAATACAATGTAATTCTCTGAAAACCTCCATCTTATTACTTCCAAATATAAAAAAAATTTACAATTATATAGAAAATGCCTCTAAAAAAACAAGCAAGGTCATAAAAATTATTTATTATAAATTTCGACTTCTAACATTCTCTGAAACTATCACAAAAAATAAATTCTATATAAATAAATATCTTTATGAACGTTTACAAAAGCATTAAAAGCAGGTAATGTAGAAGTTTTTGTATAAGTGAATGAAATTACTTGCTATTTGCATTCTTATATAAATGAATCCCCGAATAAATAAAAATTCAAAAAAAACCTTTAACAAACCGATTTTCGACAATTTTTCGACAAAAAATAGAACAAAAAACCCTTAAAGCGTTTGCCTTAAGGGTTTTATAATTTATGAAAGTGCGGATAATAGGACTCGAACCTACACGCCTTGCGGCACCAGATCCTAAGTCTGGCATGTCTACCAATTTCACCATATCCGCGAAATTGTGAGTGCAAATATAAGCATTACTATGAAACTACAAACATCTAGAAGTAAAAAAATTTAATTATTTACGCTGAAAATCGGTTTTGTTCTTTAAACCATTCATTTCCAATTAAAACGACTAAAACACTTCCTAATACAAGTGAAGAACCAATTGTTCCCAAATTAAGTCCACCTTTATCAACCGATTTGGTCAATAAATCTCCGAATGTCGCTCCAAAGGGTCTGGTTAAAACAAAAGCAATCCAAAACAAAAGCACTTTTGAAATTTTCGTAAAGAAAAATAATACTCCCAAAACCAGCAGCAAACTACCAATAATAAGTGCTCCACCCATAAATCCAAGTCCAGAATCATCGGCTAGAAAATCACCTAAAGCAGTTCCCAGCGTATTTGAAATTAATATTGTCAACCAATAAAATAATTCTGCTTTTCGAGAATGAACATGGGTAACCGAAAGCGATTTTTCAGAAAAATACCAAATCGATAGCATCACCATTAACATCGAAAATAAAATCAATGAGCCAGTCAGATAGCCCAATCCCAAACTTCTATCCATATAATCTGAAATAGTTGTTCCGGCCGTACTTGTCGAAATAATTACCAACCAATATACAATAGGATTATACTTTTTTGCAAATAACTGAATTAGAAATGTTACCAGAAAAAACGTCAATAAGAATACAGAACTAATTCCATAACCCCAATTGAAAGTCATCGATAACATATCACCTGCAGTTTCGCCCAAAGTGGTAGCGCTAATTTTCATAACCCAAAAAAGTACCGTTACATCTGCAACTTTTTTAACAAAATCTTTATCCGTTTTATAATTCATGAGTTCCAAATTACAATTATTAAAATGACCGTTATTTATTCATTACAATTAACTTTAAACGACATCACATTCGTACATCAGTACATGCATTTTAATCAACCTTTAAGAAATACAAAAATTATGGGAAAATGCATTTTCAATTTGTATATTTGACGTTACAAACAATTACAACACCTTATGAACGATATTAAAAAATACGTACAAGAAAACAAACAGCGGTTCATCGATGAACTGATTGAATTGTTAAAAATACCTTCGGTCAGTGCCGATTCTGCTTATTCTCAAGACGTGATTGATACCGCAGATGCAGTAAAAATGCGACTAGAAGAAGCGGGTTGCGATAAAGTAGAAATTTGCGATACTCCAGGCTATCCTATTGTTTACGCTGAAAAAATGATTGATCCTAAATTACCAACGGTTTTGGTTTACGGTCATTATGATGTGCAACCGCCAGATCCAGTGGAATTATGGACTTCACCTCCATTTGAACCCGTTATTAAAAAAACGGATATTCATCCGGAAGGAGCTATTTTCGCACGTGGTGCTTGTGACGATAAAGGCCAAATGTACATGCACGTTAAAGCCATGGAATATATGGTAAAAACCAATAACCTTCCTTGTAACGTGAAATTCATGATTGAAGGTGAAGAGGAAGTAGGTTCGTCAAGTTTGAGCTGGTTCGTAGAACGCAATCAAGAAAAACTTAAAAACGATGTGATTTTAATTTCTGACACAGGGATGATTTCCAATACACAACCTTCCATCACCACCGGCTTGAGAGGTTTGAGTTACGTAGAAGTAGAAGTTACAGGTCCAAACCGGGATTTACATTCTGGACTATATGGAGGAGCCGTTGCAAATCCAATCAATATTTTGGCAAAAATGATTGCTTCATTGCACGACGAAAACAATCACATTACCATTCCAGGTTTTTATGATAAGGTAGAAGATCTTTCGGATGCGGAACGTGCTGAAATGGCAAAAGCGCCTTTCTCCTTAGAAGCGTATAAAAATGCGTTGAAACTAAACGATGTTTACGGTGAAAAAGGCTATACCACTAACGAGCGAAACTCTATCCGACCAACATTGGACGTAAATGGAATTTGGGGAGGTTATCAAGGTGAAGGTGCTAAAACGGTTATTGCAAGTCAGGCTTTCGCCAAAATATCCATGCGATTGGTTCCAAATCAGGATTGGCATGAAATCACGGATTTATTCGCCAAACATTTTGAAAGCATCGCTCCAAGTGGCGTGACTGTAAAAGTAAAACCACATCACGGAGGTCAAGGTTATGTAACACCAATTGACAGCATCGGCTATCAAGCGGCTGACAAAGCGTATTCAGAAAGTTTTGGTGTAAAACCAATTCCGGTTCGTTCTGGAGGAAGTATTCCAATCGTAGCTTTGTTTGAAAAAGAGTTAAAATCAAAAACTATTTTGATGGGATTTGGCTTAGATTCAGACGCAATTCACTCGCCAAATGAACATTTCGGAATTTTTAATTATTTAAAAGGTATTGAAACGATTCCTTTGTTTTATAAATATTTTGTAGAGCTTTCGAAATAGAATTTTTTCAATATAATCATATTCAAATCCGTTTATTCTTCAATGAGTAAACGGATTTTTTGATAAAAACAACTACGTACAAGCTAAAAAAATATTTCAGAAAAATCAAACCTTCCAATAATTTTCTATAAAAAGCAAAGCAACCATATCTGTTTTTTACATCTTATTAACAACAAAATCAAATTATTATGAAAAATATAATTGTCTTTCTTTCAGTTAGCTTACTTCTTTTTTCATCCTGTACTTCAGATGATAAATCAAAAGCAATTGTATCGTGTGGTCAAAATGCCTTTGTTTTAGCTGAAGAGCAATATGACGCTGTTGAAACGGATTATTACATTAGTACTAATGTTACTTTAAGCGGAAATTGTTTGTCAGTAACTATTGGCGCTAGTGGTTGCGACCCGAATAACTGGACGCTAAATTTATTTTCAACCGACGCCTTTTTTGATGTTTTTCCGCTACAACGTACGGCTAAAATTCAGCTGGTTATGAATGAACTATGTGCTGCAGCATTTGTAAAAACGGTTGTTTTTGATTTGACTCCCTACCAAATTTCAGGACCGAACAGCGTCTCGATAAATTTAGAAAGTGGGGACGAACCTATTAATTATCAGTATTAAATTTTTGGATATAAATTTGAAGGACACGTTCCTGAAATGAAATCCGTTTATTCTTCATTGAATAAACGGATTTTCTATTTCTAGCCATTTAGTTATGAACAACCTACAACACTTAGTAACATAATTCGTTTAAATTAGACTAATCAGTATCATCAATCAAATTCAATCATCATGTTACAATCATTTTTTATTTCTTGTTCAGGAGCTGACAAAGACGTACTAAAAACCTGTTCGGACGGAGAAAAGACCAAATTTATCGGTATTGGCGCCACCGTATTCTTCACTGCAGTAATGGCTTTTATAGCGGGTTCGTATGCTTTATACACTGTTTTTGATAATTATTATACCGCTACTTTTTTTGGATTTATTTGGGGATTACTCATCTTCAACCTCGACCGATTTATCGTTTCCACCATCAAAAAGAGAGACAGTTTTAAAAGCGAATTCATTCAAGCTACGCCTCGAATTGTTTTGGCAATTATCATCGCCATCGTAATTTCTAAACCGTTAGAAATAAAGATTTTCCAAAAAGAAATCAATACCGTTCTATTGCAAGAAAAGAATGCAATGGCATTGACCAATAAAAAAGAAGTGGCCAATTACTTTCAAGGTGACTTAGATAAAAACCAAGCCCAGATTGACAGTTTAAAATCCGACATTTACAAAAAAGAAAAAGAAGTGAACGATTTATATGCCGTTTACATTACTGAAGCCGAAGGAACTTCCGGAACTAAAAAACTCGGCAAAGGTCCAGTTTACAAAGAAAAAAGAGAAAAACACGACGCTGGATTGCAAGATTTAATTCTTTTAAAGACTACCAATCAGAAAAAAATTACTGACTTAGAATTAAAAGCAAAAACCCTTCAAGAGGATTTAGACAAAAAAATTTCCGAAACCCAACCCATTATCGACGGTTTTGACGGACTCATGGCACGGATTAATGCTTTAGACAAACTGCCATGGTTGCCTTCATTTTTCATTATGCTTTTATTTTTAGCTATCGAAACTTCGCCGATTATTGCCAAATTATTAGCTCCAAAAGGCGAATACGATTTGAAATTACGAGATGCTGAAATGGCTTTGCAAGCCACCATAAGCCAAGATAAGTACCAACGGGAATTATTAGTGAAAACGAGTGCGGAAATACACGATAAAACACATAACGACCTCTCCTCTGATGCCGAATTACTGAAGTCGCACTACCAAAAGACAAAAGAATTACTCGAAGAACAAGCTTCAAAGTTTATAAAGAAACAAAAAAAAACGTGGTAGTACTAAAGTGACTTTAAAACTACTTTGAATTGCAGAATAATTTCAAAAAATCACCTATATAAGTGGTTTTTTCTGAGTGTTTTTGTTTGTAAAAAAAGACATTTACAATTACTTAATCAGTCGAAAAAAGTTCTTTCATAATTTAAACTTCCTCAAACACTTCATTTTCTACACAATAAAAATTTATACTCTACATTTGTAGAATAAGAAAAAGTTTTCTACATTTGTAGAGCAAGAATTTAAAAAATGAAAATTATCCAATTAATGTCCGTAGTTATTTTTTGTACTTGTTTCTTTTCAAGTTGCAAAATCAATCAACGGAAAAACGGTGAGAAAGTCGGTAGATGGGTTTATAAAGATACTTTTATGAGCGTCACATCAAAGTCAAAAGGACGTTATAAAAAAGATTTTGAAGTTGGAACTTGGAAAGATTATATTGACCAAAGGCTAGTAACAAAACGAAAGTACAAAGACAGTATATGTTATACAACCAATTACCACAACAATGGCCAAATTAGAGCAATCGGCATTTCAAAAATGATTATTGAGGACGAACATCTTCATTGGTTCTTGTCCGGAGAATGGAAATTTTATGACTCAGAAGGCGTTCTTTTAGGAACAAAAATTTATGAAAAAGGCGAGCCAATATTAGAAACGTACACCGATTAAAAAATAAATAAAATGCAATTATCCAATTCAGAAGAACAATTAATGCAATATTTGTGGAGCATCAAAAAAGGATTTATGAAAGACCTTTTAGAGTGTTTCCCAGAACCGAAACCAGCTTCAACTACAGTTGCAACGTTATTAAAACGGATGATTGACAAGAAATTTGTGGGTTATAAAACAATCGCAAACAATCGGGAATATGTGCCTTTGGTTTCCAAAGATGATTATTTCTCAAAACACGTGAACGGATTGATTAAAAATTTCTTTAATGATTCTGCTTCACAATTTGCCTCGTTTTTTACCACACAAACTGATTTATCGGCTTCTGAACTACAAGAACTTCAACAAATTATTGACGTACAACTTAAAAAGAAACAACAATGATAGACTTTCTCATCAAATCAACCCTTTCGCTTGGAGCGCTTTATGCCGTCTATATTTTCTTGTTGGAAAAAGAAAAAATGCATCAGTTCAACCGGTTTTATCTATTGTTTGGTCTTGCTTTTTCATTTCTAATTCCATTTATTACTTTTGAAATTTATGTCGAAAATACTGCTATTGTCAGACAAAATACTATTCAAGCAATGCCATTTACAGCGGTAATTGTGGAAGAAGAATCAAATTATTTACCAATGATTTTGTGGAGTTTTTATGCCTTAATTACAGCCATTTTAGCAACACGTTTTTTAATTAATTTGATTGAAATTAAAAGAAAAATCAATTCGAATACTAAAGATAAAATTGAAAATTCTACTTTAATTTTACTGAATGAAAAGGTCTTACCTCACACTTTTCTCCATTATATTTTCATCAATAAAGACGATTTTGAAAACCGAAAAATTGAAGATGAATTGTTTACCCACGAACTTACTCATGTAAATCAAAAACACACTTTTGACATCTTATTTATTGAGTTTTTAAAAACCATTTTTTGGTTTAACCCTTTATTTATCTTGTATAAACGTGCTATACAACTCAACCACGAATTTCTCGCAGACGAAAAAGTCGTGACTTCTTATGATAATGTTCCGTTTTACCAAAATTTACTTTTGCAAAAAGCATCCACGAACACAAACTTTTACTTGGCCAGTAATTTAAATTATTTAGTAACAAAAAAACGATTAATTATGATGACAAAAAGCACATCGAGCAAAATGCTGTTTTTACGGAAATTAGCTTTAGCTCCTATTCTTTCGGCAATGATTTATTTATTTTGTATTGAAACTGTTGCACAACAAAGGAATGAAACTTTAAAAGCAACAACTGAACAAACTAAACTATCAGATGATAAATTAAGAGATATTTATTTTGCAGGAGTACGGTTCAAAGTATATAAAAAGGGTTACAGTACCAAAATTGAAACTGTTGGAAAGGATTTAATAATGGACAAATTATATGAAGAATTAACCACAGAGGATAAAATCAAATATAAAGTATGGCTACAAGTACCTAAAGCAAGGGTTAAAAAATCTCCAACAAAAGCCGAATTGGAAGATTATAAAAACAGTAAAAAATATGCAATTTGGATTGATGGAAAAAATGTACCTAATTCAGAACTGAATAAATACAATCCTGATGATATTGCGTCTTTTTCGGGAAGTTCAGTTTTAAAAAATGCGAGAACTAAACAACATCCACAACCTTTTCAGTTTTGGTTTTATACGCATCCCTATTTTGACAAAAATAAAATCGGAAAACAACCCACTAAATATGGTGGAGATAAAGTAGAGATTTTTGAAAATTTTCAGAAAGAAATAGTTACTCAAAAAATTTTAGAAAAACCTTTAGAACACAACGAAGTACCGGTCCAAACTGTATATATGGAAGATAAAGTTGACCCAAATGATTCAAATACAATTTACAATATGGTAGATAAAAGGCCTGACTTCCCAGGTGGAATACAAGCTTTCTACAATTTTGTAGGAGAAAATTATAAAACGCCCAATGTTAAAGATTTAAATGGGAGAATTTACATCCAGTTCATTGTTGAACCTGATGGACGTCTAACCAATATCAAATCAATGCGAGACATCGGTCACGGTACAGGTGAAGAAGCCATCCGGGTTTTAAAACTTTCGCCCAAATGGATTCCGGGCGAACAAGATGGAAAAAAAGTTCGTGTATTGTATTCTTTACCGATAAGCATCAAAAATTAATGACTTAAATCCACTTTTCGAAGTGGATTTTTTTGTTAATCCAAACTAGCTGTGTACATATATTTCTACAAATCCGCATCTAAAAGAGTAGCGTAATACCAAGCTTTGTTATAAAATTTTATTAATTTTGTCAAAATGAATTTGAATTTTTGATTTTAATATTAAAAATATTGGTAAACACATTTAGATTTTTAAAAGCTACAATCCATTTTAATGTTGTTAACAAAACTAAAGTTACCGGATTCATTTTAACACCGTAGCGAATCAGATAAGGGTTGATGTTTTTTGTCAACTCGTACGAGTGAATCACTATAATCAAACGAATCGGGAATTATTCTTTTATTTAAAAAGTATACCGGCAATCACATTAAAAACGAAGAAACCTATTTTGCAAAAAACCAACTCACACAAAACTTTTGATTTCCAGTTTATAAATCCAAATTTGATTTTTTCCAAAATCTTCTTTATTACTATTTTATTGATTAGTGTTAATTCTATTGCTCAAACTACATACAGTCCTTCATTTGAACAAACGGACCAATTAATTAGAGAAAACAAACTAGAAGAAGCTTATAAATTAATGAAAACCTATCAGGTTTCCTACCCAAATGATTTTATGACCACCTGGAAAACAGCACAGCTGGCTTATTGGACTTGGGATATTGACAATGCGAAACGGTATTACTTAGAAACATTAGCGTTAGACGAAAAAAATGTTTTAGTAAAAAATGATTACGCCAAAATGCTTTTTGCGATTGGCGATTATGACGAAGCTGCTGTTGTATTTGCTCAATTAAGGAAAAATGACCCGAATTCTCCTGAACTTTGGGGATACAGTGTTAAAAGCTATTACTATGATAATAAACTCAATAGAGCGATGCGTTTATTCAAAGAATTACCTGAAAGCTTGCAATCCAATGTAGATTTATATTATTTAAAAAGAGAAATCGCGTCGTATAAAGCAACAAATATCAACTTAGGAGTAAGTTACATTGATGATAATCAGCCAATGCAGACATTAATTCCCAAACTTAGAATTTCAAAAATGCAAAGTTCTTACCTAAATTGGTATTTTGAAGGGGCTTTTAATAAATTTTCTAACGATACTTTAAACAGCAGTTCGCAAACATTTAAGATTGGAAACAAATTTGATTTCAATTCTCTTAAACTAAAAGCGGATGTATTTGTTGGAACTACCATGTTGCCTACTGCAGAAGAAAGTGCCTTAATCGGTGGTTTACTTTTATCAAAAAAAGTAACAAAAGGAGTGGATTTACTTGCTGAGTTTTCACGCAATCCGTATTATTATTCGTTACCTAGTACAACCCATTTTGTATTACAAGATAATGTTGGCGTCGCGCTTTCCATAAGCGACATCGAAAAGTTTTCGGGAAATATTCAATTTCAAAATCAAAAATTTAATGATGACAATGTCATTGCGGCAACTTCATTATGGTTATTGTCTCCCGCAATTGGAACGAAAACAATTAATGCTAAATTTGGATATTCCTACGAAGCAATGGATTCGGAAAGCGACAATTTTACTGCTATAAAATCGATTGCACAAATTGTGGAAGATTTTGGAACAACAACTACTGTTGACGGGGTTTACATGTCCTATTTCACACCACAAAATCAAAAAATTCATAGTGCTTTATTAAACATAGAATTAAATTTGAGTCCTAAATTAGTAGTCAATTTACGAGGCAGTTATGGTTTTAATGCAAAATGGGACAACCCTTATTTATTTTTAAATGAAGATAGTTCTAATCAACTTTTTATAGATAAAGGCTTTTATTCGGACAACTTTAATCCAGCAAATTATAAAGCGGATTTGAACTATGAACTGAATAGAAAAATATCTGTCGGAATGAAATACGAATATTTCAAGACCGCCTTTTATACCGCAAATACATTTATGCTTAATTTAAATTATAAAATCATAAGTGAAAAATAAATTTTCTTATAGTAATTTATTTACTTTTTCTGAAGCCAAAGACGCAACTGTTTTTGACAAAATAGTATTGCTTTCGTTGGTAATTGCGGGATGCATCTCTATTTTATCTTTTGCCGATTGGTGGTTTAGAAGCGTTCACATCAGTAGTTTTTGGATGTATATCCTGCTTAGTTTTTGCCTGTGGTACAGCATTATTCGTTTAGTACTGATTTGGATTAACTACCTAAAAATAACGAAACCCAAAGCAATTCCTGCTCCACCTAATCTAAAAGTAGCACTATTTACAACAAGCAGTCCCGGCGAACCTTTAGAGATGTTCGAAAAAACGCTAGAGGCTTGCAAAAATATTACCTATCCACATACCACTTATTTGCTAGACGATACACAGGATATTCGGTTTAAAGAATGTGCCGAAAGACATGGTGCCGTTTGGCTAGAACTCGTAGGACTTCCGGGTGCGAAAGCAGGAAAAGTGAACGCGGCTTTACAAAGAACGACCGAAGATTTCATCTTAATTATGGATCCAGACCACATTCCGTTTCCCAACTTTTTTGATCATACTTTAGGATTTTTCAACGATCAAAAAGTGGGTTTTGTGCAAGTTGCTCAAGCCTATTACAACCAATACCGTTCCTTTACAGCTGCTGCTGCAGCGGAACAAACCTATACATTCTATGGGCCTACTCAAATGGGTTTATTTGGACTAGGTGGTGCTGTAGCAATTGGCGCCAACTGTACATTTAGAAGGAAAGCATTAGAAAGTGCCGGAGGACATGGCATTGGCTTAGCCGAAGATTTAATTACTTCCATTCGGATTCATGCCGCAGGTTGGAAATCAATTTACAATCCTGTAGTGGTCAGTCGGGGTTTAGTACCTGAAGATTTTGGCTCGTTTTGCAAACAACAATTAAAGTGGGCTCGTGGTGTTTTTGAAGTGACTTTTGTAGAGCTTCCCAAGTTATTCAAAAAGCTCACGGGATGGCAACGAATTTCCTACTTCACCATTGGCACCTATTACCTCAACGGAGTTATTACGTGTTTCTTTACCCTGTTTCCGTTCTTTTATTTTATGACGGGAATTACACCTACTAATATTCCTTTTGCCGAATTCATTTCAAGAGGCGGTATGATTGTCATCATTGCCGTTGCCATCTATTTATACGTTCAGAAATGGATGAGTGACACCCGAAGTGAACGCGGATTGCATTTTAAAGGAATGATTTTAAAATTTTCATGTTGGCCTGTATTTTTTCTAGGGTTTCTATTAAGCGTTGTAAATGCAGATATCCCATATATTCCAACGGCAAAAAAAGCGAGCATCGGAAGCATCAGTCCCTTTGCAAGACCTTTATACCTCATCGTGTTCTTCTATATAGCAACACTAGTTTCACTTTTCTTTTATCGAAGATACCACATGACGGAATATGATTTGTTAGAAACACGAGAAGCCGTCTGGTCAATGGTAGGTTTTGCAAGTGTGTCATTCATCATGAGTGTGATTGGCATTTATGCTGCATCTGAATCAAAACGTATGAAGGCCGAGGATTGTTGGGATTTCGTGGATTTAAAGCAAATCAAAACCGAAAGCCATTCTAATTTACAAACTTTAAATCAATAGCTATGGCACTTAAAAATAGTAGAATATTTATGACGGTAACGTCATTGTTAATAGGTATCGCAATCGTTTTTGGCTTGAGTAAATTGGGCAATAATTCAGTGGGGCCTATTGAGCAGTTATTAAATTCAATGCAGAATACCGTTCATGCAATCGAACAAAAAGGAATTATAAAAGAGCGCGAACAAACCAGAAGTGAAAAACTGAAATGGTTGAAAAAATACATCTACAATATTAACGAATTAAAAAACCCAAAACTGCTATTTATTGGTGCATTTGACAACAACGCAATTACGAATTTCAAGCCTATTTTAAATCTAGAGGATTCGCTAAGCATGACATTTCCTTTAATTCACATTTACACGGCTTGGGGAAATAAGAGAGATCAAGAATTCCCAAAAAAGCAGGTAATGGACATTAAAGATTTAGGGTCAATACCTGTAATAACGTGGGAACCTTGGCTCACCGACTTTGACCAAGCGGAACATCCAGAACTACGACCTACGGCAACGAGAGATAAAAAAGGAATGACGGATGTGGCAAACGGCGTTTATGACTTTTACCTAAAAACTTGGGCACTTGAAGCGAAAAAAGTACGAACGCCCATCATCATTCGTTTAGCGCATGAAATGAACGACCCCTATCGGTACCCTTGGGGACCACAAAACAATAAACCAAAAGAATTTGTGCTCGCTTGGAAACACATTCACGACCTCTTTAAAAACCAAGGAGTAACTAATATCATCTGGGTTTGGGCTCCCCATCCCGCTTACGGCTACTTCAACGATTATTATCCGGGTCCAGAATATGTAGATTATGTAGGGACAGGTACCTTAAATTATGGACCTGTTGTCAATTGGGGAAAATGGTGGTCTTTTGATGAAATTCTCGGAAACCACTACGAAGAATTGGCCGCTTTCAAAAAACCAATGATGCTAACCGAGTTTGCCAGTTTGGCGTATGGTGGCGATCGTAATAAATGGTACAACGATGCCCTGAGAGACATCCCTATCAAATATCCGCTGGTAAAATCATTACTGATATTTCATTTTGATGCTGATAATACCACCACACTCCAAGTACTAAACTGGAACATCATCAATGATAAAGAAATTTTAAGAACCTTCAAGTCAAATGTCGCCAAATGGCCGGATAGCTTGCAAATGAAGTAACACAACATAAAAAAATCCATTCAGTAACGAATGGATTTTTGTTTTATAGCAATTAGTAGGAATGTTCTGGTACTACAGCCCAAAGGTGAGGCTTCTTAAAGTCTACTTTTTAAATCCATCATTCCATGAAGAATTCTTGCAATTTCTATTTCGTTCTTTGATATAATTGAGTAGAAGATTATATGTTCACCTGATTTAAAACCTAATATTCCTTTCGATACTACATCATAGTTTCTACCAAGTCCTGGATTATTAGCTAAATAATCGCATGACGCCATAAGTAAATCATAATACTTTTCAGCTTGTATTTCAGACCAAGTTTCCATTGTATAATCCTAAATTTCAGATAAGTCATCAACAGCTTTATGTGTTAAATAATAGTTAGCCATTTGATGTTTTTCTTGCTTTTAAAACGTCTAGATGTTTTTTAGCATCAAAATCTACTGCACGTCCACTTTCAATTCCATCATTTATCGCTTTTCTTAAAGCTACAATTTTATTTTCCTCATCTTCTAAAAGACGAAGACCGGCTCTGACAACTTCACTTGCATTATTGAATCTTCCATCATTCACGCTGTGTTCAATAAAACTTTCGAAATGACTACCAAGCGATATAGAAGTATTTCTTTCCATAAATTTTTTAGCTAAGTTACCAAAAAATAGTAACTTTTAGAATTATTACGAATCCTTTTTTGGATTCACACCTAACTACATTTTACTCAAAATATCTTTTTTGAAAGCATCATATTCACCTTGCAAAATCAGTCCGTTGTCCAGTAACTTTTTATAATTCTGTAATTTAGCAAATAATTCATCTTGCGAAAGTTCAAGCAAGTCACTTTCTTTTGAATCCGGAATAGGGTCTGGAAATTGCTTTTCATCCCGATACCCTGACTGCTCAACCGGAATTAGGGTAGTAAAATCAGTCACTTCCTCCGTTTCCATCTCTTCAATCACTTCTGCTGGTTCTTTAAAACTTTCTTCCGGTACGGTTGCAATTACCTCCGGTTGCAAAACAATTGCAGCAGGGGCAGCACCACTCATCTTCAAAAGTTCCAACTGCTCTTTCGCATACGTATAAATCTTCCGTGCCTGAATTTTCGGCAAATAATCAATCGAAACCGTCAAATCAGTTAGCGTCGTAAACGAAAATTCCGAACCCAACAAACTTTCATTCACAAAAGTGTGCGAAACAGCTTCCCAATTATAATCGGTAAAATCCATCGAGAAACCCAAATTCTTAGGCTTGCAAATAATAATCCGCTTGTTTGTCAATACAATACTGTCTGGAAAAACGGTTACCGGTTTCTTCTGAACACCTATATAACCCACCTCTTCATTTTTCATTAACAAATCGGCCAACTTATTGGTGATTTTCTCTATCGCTTTTGGGTCTTGTTCTTCATTCAAGAACTTTTTGATGTGCTCGTTCATAGTCTAATAATTTATACGTAACAGTCCACTTACTCTTGCATTTCGCCCTGCAAAAATACTACCTAATTTTCTAAATTAATACCTTCCTTAACATTTTTAAGGCTTTCGCCAAATCACAAAAAAAAATCCCAATAGTACTTAAGCCTACTGGGATTTACAAAATAAACCAATCAAATTCTATTTTCCTTATTCCTTATCCTTACGTTCAGGAGCCCGCATTCGAGCGATGATGTTAGTAATAATATACTCGTCTTCCTTCCCAGACCCCTTAAAAACCAACTTCCCCTTTTCTGCCACAGTCGAAATATACGAATACAAGTCTTTATATTGCAAAATGTTAGCACGCACTAATTCTTTTCGAGCATTCATCACACTATTCTGCAACGTATTTAAATCCTCTAAAATTACAATCGTATCATCTAAGTAAGTCAAAAAATTAGTAGCCATTCCATTCGCCTCTAACGCCGCCTGATGAGCAACCACATACGGCTTCAAATTCCGTAATCCCAAAACTGCCGCTTCAATATCATCTCTATGCAACTCTTCCTTAACCTCAGAAACAACCGTAGTACTCAGCTCAGCATCCCGCATATACGAACTCAAAAAGTTCAAATTACCGTTCAATTCATCCGCCTTTGCATACAAAGATTGCGTAGCCGCCTTTTGTTTCTCCGTCAAATGCAACTTACCTTCCAGCTGCTTCACCTTATCAATCTGACCCTGAAAATCCCCCATATAAGCAACATTCAGTTTCGGAAATTTCCCTTCAATCTCCCGTTGATCCCGGGAGAAACTCACCATCAAAAAACTACCAAGAGGAACATACTCCTCAAATCTAACACTAAATGCCATAATTAAAAAGTTTAAAAATGAATACTAAATTTATAAAACCACAAAATAATTAAGTATCAAAAACCAGCACAGATCGTACCTTTTTCAAATCCAAAACCCCAAAGACCCACGCCACAAAGACAAATCTAAAAAAAGCCTACCGTACTAAACCTAAGCTTATTGTAAAAATAATAAAAAAACAATTACATTCTTAAAAAATTTTACAAACAACTAAAAATAATTTAAACCACCCGAATTCGTTGTCCAAATCCACTAAAACTTTAGCCTCCTATTTGTCATTGCGAGGAACGAAGCAATCCCATCAATTGCTCCACCTCATACAGCCCAATAAGAAAGAATCTTTACCACACTTTATGGCATAAAAAAAGAGGAGTATTAGTCCCCAACAATTCCACCCCCTCAACATTGTCATTGCGAGGAACGAAGCAATCCCATCAATTGCTCCAACTAATACAGCCCAATAAGAAAGAATCTTTACCACACTTTATGACATAAAAAAAGAGGAGTATTAGTCCCCAACAATTCCAGCCCCCAACATTGTCATTGCGAGGAACGAAGCAATCCCATCAATTGCTCCACCTCATACAGCCAGTAAGAAAGAATCTTTACCACACTTTATGACATAAAAAAAGAGGAGTATTAGTCCCCAACAATTCCACCTCCCCAACATTGTCATTGCGAGGAACGAAGCAATCCCATCAATTGCTCCAACTAATACAGCCAGTAAGAAAGAATCTTTTCCCGCTCGTGCCAATTCCTAAACTTATATACAAATCCATCACACCTCACTTTACCCGAAATCGTCCCCACTCGTCTGGCACCATTCCCGAAGGTCTGTCACTCTTCCCCGGTCGTCTGTCAATCTTCCCCACCCGTCTGGCAACATTCCCGAAGGTCTGTCAGCCTTCCCCAGTCGTCTGTTGGTCTACCCCGGTCGTCTGCCTGTCTACCCCGGCCGTCTGGCAACGTTCCCGAAGGTATGTCCGCCTACCCCCGTCGTCTGCCAATGTTCCCCAATGCACCCACAACCTCCAACCTTCGTTTTTCAACCACCCTATGCAATTTCCTCCTGCACCTTCTTACTCAAACTCTTAAACACCAAGTCATACGAGTCGGTAATCAGCTCACAAATCAATTTATCCGCCACATCGCCATGAAAAGTCACCGTGTTCCAATGCACTTTACTCATGTGGTAGCCTGGTTTTACAGATTGATATTGTTCTCTGAGTTGTAAGGCACGTTCAGGATTACACTTTACATTGACGGCAGGTGTTCCCTTTTCCCATCCTTTTAAAGACGACAAAGCAAACATCTTACCTCCTACTTTGAGCACTAGTGTCTCTTCGTCAAAAGGAAAATGTTCCGTCACTCCTTTTTTCGCCAAGCAAAATTCATAAAATTGTTCAATATTCATAATAAGGTGGGAGTTAAAATTTAGCAATTACCATTCAACAACAAACGTTTACAGCTTGTTAGAACCATATTTTTCAGGGTTTTCCCTCATGTAGCATATCAATTTTGCCAGCTCATCATTCATCTCCGAAAGTTCAGAATGTTTGGACTCCTTTAGATAACCACATTCCAATGCAAAGTCAAGCCATACCTGCGTTTCGGCGTTCTCAGCCTCCGCATCTATAAGTGCATTCAAGAAATTTCGGGGGTATATACGCTTCTTGTACGCTTCCGCAATCGTTGCCGAAACGCTCCGTGAAGTACGTCGCATTTGGTCGGTCAATGAATACTTCTCCTCCACCGGAAACTCTTTTGAAACCTCAAAAATCAACATCGCTACCGCAAATGATTTTTTATACCCTAATAAATCGTTATAATCCATCTCTGTTTTTATCTAAATCTACATGCTCTAATTTAAAACTTTCCTTGTCTTGGTTACTGCAAACTTTAAAACCGCTCTAACTATCGTATGGTATTACTCCAAAACATATAAAATTGGTTTACTCGGACTCGCATCGTTCACAAAAGAAGCAAGTTGCAAATTTAATAAATAACTTCCATCTACAATTTTATTTGGTACAAAAATCAGTTCCGTAATCGTACAATCCATTCGGGCGTCTGAATTTAATACCTTGACATCTTTCACATTCCAAAATGCTTTATGTGCCACTAATTTACCCTCATCGTGCTCTTTATCCACACTCGGCAAGTCAACCAGCAAGTGTTTAATCCCGCTTTCGCGAATAAAAACCGCCGCTTCTTCAGACAAATAAGGCGGATTGGTGTTGGAATAATTCAGATGTTTCTTCTCTTCTATGTTCGGCAACGTCCGAATCACAATTGCCTCCGGAGTTTTATTTTGCAAAGCCAATTCTACTTGCACTTTCGAAATAACCAAATCTTCCCCTACAGCTTCTGGGGTTATCGAAATCAATTCAGCCGTAAAAAAGAAGGTTTTCAGCGCCTCATTCACACTATAAAAGTCGTTCGTAATATGTCCCAAACACTCCGTATGCGTCCCATGAGCATGCGGATTAAAAAAGATATTATTAAAATTCGTCGCTGATTTTCCTTCCGAAACTTTCCCAATCCAATCGCCCAACTTCACAGGCTCAATCTCCGGAATCTCCTGATACCAAGCAATCGGATTTTCTGCAGTGTTAGAAAGTGGGAGTGAAATATCGAGTGGTCTGGAAAAATCAACGTTAATTTCGTTATTTTGTAGAAATAGTTTCGCTTTCAAATAAAAAAGTTTTAAAATTGTTCTAAAATAAGTTCGTACCTTTATTCAGTAATCGAATATACTTATAAATATGAAAAAATCAATCGTTTTAGCGGTGCTTCTTTTTCCGATTTTTATATTTGGTCAAACCCGTTTTCAAGTCTTTTCCCCAAAAACATTTCACACCGCATCAGTAGTTTCAAAACAACCGCTCTTCAGCTTGAAAGACTACACGTTCCAGTTGAGTGTCCTTGGTTTCAACCCTGAAACCGACTTCTCCATTTACAACCCGACGACCAAACTTAATGATTTTTACTATGTAAAAAAGGACACTTTCTATTACCAGAAATCTGTTTTTGTTCCGCAGAATACCATGTTTACCCCTAAAATAGATTCTTTTAACCCAAACGGGGCTTCCGATTTTGGTTCTGCAGTTCTCTCAGGCGTATTGAACACTATTTTTGGTAAATTTTAGTCGCCATCATTTATTATAAATAAGTCTGATGCAATCCCGTCCACCAAAAACTTCCCTTTTGCAGTGGCTGTCAAGACACCTTCTTCTATCGCAAGCAATTCGTCCTTCAAAAACTTATCCGCTTGTTTCAGCAAATAGTGCAAGTACTTTTCTCCGAAATCACTTTCAATGCGTTCCAACGAAATGCCCCAAATCGTTCGCAATCCCGTCATCACATATTCGTTATAGCGGTCTTGTTCCGTAAGAATTTCAACTTCCTGTGGCACTTTATTGTCCAATATGCTTTTAAGATACAGCATATTATTAGAAACATTCCAGCTTCTCGACTTCCCATCAAAACTATGTGCCGACGGACCTATGCCCAAATACTTCTTACCCAACCAATAGCTTGAATTATTTTGTGAAAAATAACCCGGCTTGCCAAAATTGGACAATTCATAATGTATAAAACCGCCATCGGTCAATGTGTGTACAAGAATTTCAAAATGCTCCTGAGCCACATCATCCTTTGGTGCTACAATCTTTCCCGTTTGAATCAATTTATGCAAAGCTGTTTTAGGTTCCACCGTCAAAGCATAACTCGAAATATGCGGAATGCCAAAAGATAAAGCAGTTTCGATATTCTGTTTCCACATTGCATTGGTCAAGCCCGGAATCCCGTAAATCAAATCCACCGAAATGTTGTCAAAATATATCGCAGCAATTTCTAGCGACTTTTTAGCTTCTTCCGAATTATGTGCTCGATTCATCAGTTTCAAATCTGCTTCAAAAAAAGACTGAATACCAATGGAAAGGCGGTTGATGGGTGTTTTTGATAGTGCGATAATCCGTTCTTCCGATAAATCGTCAGGGTTTGCTTCTAACGTTATTTCGGGATTATCAATAACTTCAAAGTTTTGATATACTTCTTTTATCAAAAACTCAATTTCGGCATTCGTCAGGACAGAAGGCGTTCCTCCTCCAAAGTATATTGTTTCGACTTTTTCAGCAATCTCGTGCTTTTGTAATTGAATTTCTTTGGCTAAAGCCAAAACCATGTCGTCTTTCTTCTTCATCGAAGTCGAAAAATGAAAGTCGCAGTAGTGACAGGCTTGTTTGCAAAAAGGGATGTGGATGTAAATTCCTGCCATTTATTCAATTTCGTTTTAGATAAGTATCAATTAGTATTTATAGTAGTAGATACCTAAAACATTAAAAGTAAAAACTTATTTATGCCTACTAAGTGACCTTTGTTTCTTAGTGCCTTTGTGGCAAAAAATTATTTCTTAATCCTGTCTTCATTACTCTTCACAAAAGCATCCCAACCCGAATAACTCTTAGTTCCCACTACTTTCCCACTATTAAAAAAGTGACAAACCGCAGCCGCTAATCCATCTGTTGAATCTAAATTCTTGGGCAAGGTTTTCAATCCTAAAAGTTGTTGCAACATTTTGGCCACTTGCTCTTTCGAAGCATTTCCGTTTCCAGTAATCGCCATCTTAATCTTTTTAGGTTCGTATTCTGTAATCGGAATTTGACGCGAAAGTCCAGCCGCCATTGCAACACCTTGGGCTCTTCCCAACTTCAACATCGATTGTACGTTTTTACCAAAAAAAGGAGCTTCAATCGCAATTTCATCGGGATGATGGGTGTCAATTAATTCAATCGTACGTTCAAATATGACTTTCAATTTCATATAATGGTCGTCGTATTTATTGAGAATTAACTCGTTCAATTGCAGAAACTCCATCTTTTTATTGACTACTTTTATGAGGCCAAAACCCATGATGGTCGTTCCGGGGTCAATTCCTAATATGATGCGTTCGGTACTCAATATTTTATTTTAAAGTTAACCGTTTAAAGTTCAAAAGTTTTGTTCCTTTGCGGCAATGATTTCAATTTCCTACAAAGCTAAACAATTCCTCGTGTTTCTCGCCAAACTTTTAATCGTTGGTGGTGCTTTATATTTTATTTACAACCAACTCGTTCATAACGAGAAGCTCGATTGGAACCAGTTTCTGGACTTATTGGAACGGAAGAAATCAATTGTTGGTATTGCCTTTATACTTTACTTGAGTTTTCAAAACCGCTTTTTAGAAATATTAAAGTGGCAGAATTTAGCTCAAAAACTCCAACCTATTTCGTTATCAAAAGCTACTGAACAAGTTTTAGCGGCTTTAACCGCTGGACTTTTTACGCCAAATGGCATTGGTGAATATGCCGGAAAAGCACTTTATTTCCCTAAAAAAGACACTGGAGAAGTTGTATTTCTTAACCTAATCTGCAACGGCATTCAGATGATTTTGAGTGTTCTTTTTGGTATAATTGGTTTGCTGATTTTAGGTTATTGGTTTGAAATGGGTATTTTACTTTTGGTAGTTTCAGCCATTAGTTTGACTTTATATTTGCTTAAGAAAATCACGATAAAAGGCTATTCGCTTTCGCAATTTTTTACTAAAATCAATGCCTTGCCCAAAGAAATGCACCGCAAAAACATCTTTCTGGCCATTTTGCGCTATTTGACTTTTTCACACCAATACTATTTCTTATTCATCGCCTTTGACGTTGATTTACCTTACTTTACTTTAATGGGAACCATAGCTGCGGTTTACTTTATCGCTTCCTCTCTACCAACATTTCAGTTTTTTGATTTTGCCGTTAAAGGAGGTGTCGCTGTTTACTTCTTCGGACTTTTAGGAATAAACGAATGGATTGTGGTTTTCATCAGCATGTTGATGTGGTTTTTAAATATTGTCCTCCCTGTTTTGATTGGAAGTGTTTACGTTTTTAGATTCAAACCTCAATTACTAAAAACCGAATCGCTTTAAAAATAAAATGCCATGATTGTTAGTCTTATTTTATTTTTCGTCATAATCGTTTATGGGTTTTTCATCCTTAGACTTTCTTTTGGAATAAAAAAAGTGCCTTATTTCAGTAGTCAATACCAAAGTCCAGCCACTACTTTTACCATTATTATTCCTTTTCGAAATGAAGCTAAATTACTTCCTGAATTGTTGTCAACCATTTCTCAATTGAATTACCCGAAAGATTTGTTTGAAGTAATTTTAGTTGATGATGCTTCTGATGATGGATTCAAAATCGATACTTATAATTTTGACGTTTGCGTTTTACAAAACATCCGAAAATCGAGTTCACCTAAAAAAGATGCGATTGAAACTGCTGTTCAGCAATCCAAAAATTCATGGATTATCACGACAGACGCGGATTGTCTGGTTCCTGAAAACTGGCTCAAAACACTGGATGCTTTTATAAGAGAACATGATTATGAAATGGTTGCCGGTGCTGTAAGTTACCTCACTACTGCTGATTTTCTGCAGCATTTTCAACTATTAGAACTGATGAGTTTGCAAGGTGCGACAATTGGAAGTTTTGGAATTAACAAACCATTCATGTGTAATGGAGCCAATTTCGCTTATAGTAAAAATCTATTTCAGACTTTGAATGGCTTTGCAGATTCTAACCATATTGCCAGTGGTGATGATGTTTTTTTGTTACAAAAAGCATTAAATTCAAATCAATTTGGAAGTTCTAAAATAGGTTACTTAAAAAGTCATGATTTCTTAGTTTTGACCTATCCTTGTTTCACATTCAAGGAATTAATCCAGCAAAGGATTCGATGGGCTTCAAAGGCGACGGCTTACAAAAGTGCTTTCGCAAAAACTTTAGCGCTATCTGTTTTCTCGGGAAATTTCGCTATTGCCGTTGGACTGCTATTTTGCCTTGTTGGAATAATACCGTTTTGGGATTGGTATTTATTATTTGCATTAAAAATAGCAGTCGATTTTATTTTGCAATACCATACGGGAAAATTCATTCAACCGCGACAAATTCGATTCTATTTATTGAGTACTTTACTTTATCCATTCTTTAGCGCTGGAGTTGCTTTACGTTCTTTTGGGGGAACATACGAATGGAAAAACAGGAAACACTAAGCTACTCTTGTTTTAAAATCACAGGAAGAATAAATTGAGTTTTAACCGGTATTCCTCGTTTCAATGCAGGATTAATTCTAGGGAAATTTTTCAGTTTTTCAGTAAGCAAACTGTCAATTTTAATACGGTTATAGGCTACAGAATCTTCTGGGAATTGTGGCTCAAAATCGATGGTAGCGTTTGGATACACCGTTACTTTTACAATAATGGTATCCACATCAATTCCAGTAAAAGGCAACGTGTCTTGGCTTAGTTTTTGTTGAATCACGTTCGTTAAATATTCAAAAAAACAATGTTGACGTTCGGTTTTATCGTCGATGTTTTCGCATTCCGCAATGGACGGATACTGGTCCACTTGGTTCCAATCAATCGCGTTTAGCTCTTTTTCAAGCAAGACCTCTTTGGACGGAACGGGCTTGTGAAGATAATCACACGACGTTCCACAAACGAGAAGAATAAGTAAAGCTACGAATTGTTTAAATTGCATTTGTGCCCAAGCATTTTATAATTTTCAAATGTACTAAAATTAATTTTTATGGATTACATCTTATTGACGATTGGTTTGATTTGTATGATTGTTGGAATTATTGGAAGTTTTCTTCCCGTTTTACCAGGAACTCCGCTGAGTTGGCTTGGTCTTGTTGTAATTAGTTTCACTTCGGCAGTGCCTAACAATTATTGGTTGTTGTCCGTCACGGGAATCATAATGTTAGTGGTTACTTTTTTAGAATATTACATTCCTGCTAAAGGTACGAAGTATTTTGGCGGAAGTAAATATGGAATTTGGGGAACCAATATCGGAATCGTAGTGGGTTTGATTGTCCCGATTCCTTTCGGGGTTATTATGGGTCCTTTTATCGGAGCTTTTATAGGTGAACTCATCAATAATTTCAAAAACCCAAAAGGAGCTTTCAAGGCAGCCGTTGGTTCGTTTTTAGGATTTCTCGCTAGCACTTTTATTAGTGTAATTCTTAGTTTGATGTATTTAGGTATTTTCATTTATTTGTTTTGGAAAAACTACGAGCGTTTCCAATAAAAAAATCCCGCTAAATTACTTTCGTATAAAAAGTAATCTCACGGGATAGTTTTTAATTTATGAAAAGCCTATTTCAACTAAAGATTTTCAGCTAATTCCTTTTCTTCTACTTCTACAACATCATCGTCCGTTTCTCCAGCAGCAACTAAAGCAGGTTTTGAACCTTTAGTCGCATTGAAACGTTCCACTTGTTCTAAGTCGCCTTCTTCGCCACTGAAATAAGGAAAAACATCCATAATTGGTGATTCTGAAATCATCGGAATCGTATAATCACCCATCGTGTTTTTCATCACCTCAACCGTATTGTCGAATGCTTCTTTAACGTCATTCGCTTGAAGTAAAATGTGAATATTGGTTTTGCGTTCTTTTCCGCTTTCTTCATCATAAGCCACTAATGCAATTTTTGATTTGAACCAACGATCCGAGTTTTCAAAAGGATGTATTTCGGAAAAGTTTGCCACTTTAATAGTTGTGATTTTAAATTCCTCGCTAACATAAGCCGCCATTTCTTCGTTGATTCTTTTTTCCGCTTCTGTATAAGATACGGCGTCAACCAAATAAGCTTCTGTTACTACTTTTTGAACTCCGGTATCATCCGTTTTTCTATATTTTACTTTACATTCATACCAAATTGCACTCATCTTTTATCTTTTTTAGGAAGTCAAAGATAGATTTAAACTGAAAAAAGCAATCGTTTTTTTGAAATAGATATTCACAATTGATAAATTTATTTTGAATCCAATTAGGGCACAATATTCAAAATCTCCTCCTAAATTCGTAACCTATTTAATGCTACTAGTTACCAAAAAAAACAGGGACTTTAAAAAAAGTCCCTGTTTAAAATAGAAGGATAAAATTAATTTATTTTTTCACGATTCTTGAAGTCGTTGTATTTTGCTTGTCATCCGTTCTTAAAATATAAACGCCTGAGGCAAGTTCCGAAATATTTATAGTAACCATATTATGCTGAGTTGCTGCAGTTCTTTTTACCACTTGTCCCGTCATACTGATAATTTCTACAGTAAGCATTTCAAAGTTTCTCTCAAATTTAACTGTGATATTATCACTCGCTGGATTTGGAAAAACGGTCATTGTAGTTGTTTTTTGAATATCAGCAGTTGATAAATTTGAAACAATAAAACAAGTAGAGATAACAGAACAATTTTCACTTGAAATTTCTACTGCATAACTTCCGTCTACAGTTGCTGTAAAAATCTGAGTTGTAGCATTTGCGATTGGCTCATTATTGTTGTTGCAATCTAACCATTGGTATGTGACTCCGGTCGCGTTAGCAGTTAGAATATTTTCGTTTTGCACCACTGTATTATCTAAAACTGTAGCCACAGGAATTGACGAAACAAAATTCGGGTCACCTGCATTACAGTTTACAACAACTTGTCCGGTTGCCGTTTGAAAACAATTTTTTGAAATCGTATACGTATACGTTCCAAAAGGTACCGCTGCAAAGAAATCGCCTAATGGATCTCCGGAAGTAATCGTTTGGTTAAAAGTCCCATTTGTCAAATTAATACTGAATCCCGACGGATTAAATCCAAAATTACTCATCGAAATATTTACATCGTTCGTAGTTACAGCCACTGGAATTGAAGAAACAAAATTCGGGTCGCCTGCATTACAGTTTACAATAACTTGTCCGGTTGCCGTTTGAAAACAGTTTTTTGAAATTGTATAAGTATACGTTCCAAAAGGTACTGCTGCAAAGAAATCGCCAAGTGGATTTCCTGAAGTGATGGTTTGATTAAAAGTCCCATTTGTCAAATTAATACTAAATCCTGATGGATTAAATCCAAAATTACTCATCGAAATATTTACATCGTTCGTAGTTACAGCCACTGGAATTGAAGAAACAAAATTCGGGTCGCCTGCATTACAGTTTACAATAACTTGTCCAGTTGCCGTTTGGAAACAGTTTTTTGAAATTGTATAAGTATACGTTCCAAAAGGTACTGCTGCAAAGAAATCGCCAAGTGGATTTCCTGAAGTGATGGTTTGATTAAAAGTCCCATTTGTCAAATTTATGCTGAATCCTGATGGATTGAATCCAAAATTACTCATCGAGATATTTACATCGTTTGTAGTTACAGCCACTGGAATTGAAGAAACAAAATTCGGGTCGCCTGCATTACAGTTTACAATAACTTGTCCGGTTGCCGTTTGAAAACAATTTTTTGAAATCGTATACGTATACGTTCCAAAAGGCACTGCTGCAAAGAAATCGCCAAGTGGATTTCCGGAAGTAATCGTTTGGTTAAAAGTTCCACTACTCAAAGTGATGCTGAATCCTGATGGATTAAAGCCAAAATTACTCATCGAGATATTTACATCGTTTGTAGTTACAGCCATAGGAATTGACGAAACAAAATTCGGGTCACCTGCATTACAATTTACAATAATTTGTCCGGTTGCCGTTTGAAAACAATTTTTTGAAATTGTATACGTATACGTTCCAAATGGTACCGCTGCAAAGAAATCGCCTAGTGGATTTCCGGAAGTAATCGTTTGGTTAAAAGTTCCGTTGGTCAAATTTATGCTGAATCCTGATGGATTAAATCCAAAATTACTCATCGAAATATTGACATCGTTTGTAGTTACAGCTACTGGAATTGACGAAATAAAATTCGGGTCACCTGCATTACAGTTTACAATAACTTGTCCGGTTGCCGTTTGAAAACAGTTTTTCGAAATCGTATACGTATACGTTCCAAATGGTACCGCTGCAAAGAAATCGCCTAATGGATTTCCGGAAGTTATCGTTTGGTTAAAAGTTCCGTTGGTCAAATTTATACTGAATCCCGATGGATTAAAGCCAAAATTACTCATTGAAATATTTACATCGTTTGTAGTTAAAGCTACTGGAATTGACGAAACAAAATTCGGGTCACCTGCATTACAATTTACAATAACTTGTCCGGTTGCCGTTTGAAAACAGTTTTTAGAAATCGTATACGTATACGTTCCAAATGGTACTGATGCAAAGAAATCTCCTAACGGATTTCCGGAAGTAATCGTTTGGTTAAAAGTTCCGTTTGTCAAATTTATGCTGAATCCCGATGGATTGAATCCAAAATTACTCATTGAAATATTGACATCGTTAGTGTTTTGTGCCACTGGAATTGAAGAAACAAAATTCGGGTCACCTGCATTACAATTTACAATAACTTGTCCGGTTGCCGTTTGAAAACAGTTTTTAGAAATCGTATACGTATACGTTCCAAATGGTACTGATGCAAAGAAATCGCCTAATGGATTTCCGGAAGTAATCGTTTGGTTAAAAGTTCCGTTTGTCAAATTTATGCTGAATCCTGATGGATTGAATCCAAAATTACTCATCGAAATATTTACATCGTTCGTAGTTACAGCTGTAATTGTTTTATTTACTGCAACATTTGCACCAGCAATAACGACATTGTCATTAGTGGGAAGGTAACAAGTTTTTGAAATCGTGTATGAATAACTCCCATTTGCTAAATTTGAAAATATTGCTTGTCCAACAGCGTCTGTTTGAACGGCAACATTATTCAAAGTGACAGAGGCTCCTTGAATCGGATTACCAGAAGTGATTTCTGTGACTGTAATTGTAGCATTGCTTTGTGCAAACAAACAATTAATTGCAGTTAGAAATAAAATAAGAAAGAAATTTTGTTTCATGATTTTCGGTTTAGTTATTATCAATCCAAAAGTAAATTGTTATTTCAAAAACAAATTATACTTCCTAAACACAAACAATCTACAACGTATACATCTAGTGGAATAAAACTATTACAAAACCGCTTAAGACATTAATAACCACACACATCAACAAATCATTACAAATGAATTAAATAGCTTATCAGATTATCTTCTGTTTCAATATTTAACTTTTTACGAAGACGAAAACGAGCCATATTAATGCTTTTTATAGATTGGTGGGTTATGGCTGAAATTTCTTTGGTAGACATATTCAGTCGTAAAAAAGCACAAATTTTAATTTCATTAGGAGTCAAATCTGGATATAAGCGATTCAAGTTATCGTAGAATTCTGAATGGACTTCTTTAAATCTAATTTCAAATTCATCCCAAATTTTATTTGAAGAATTCTGATTCAATTCATAAATAATTTGCTGAATCAGCACTTGATTGGCTTTACTTAAATCCGGTTTTAAATCCAATAATTTTTTAGCAATTGAGATAATAAACTCGTTTTTTTCCAAAACATAAATCATTTTGGACGTTAATTCCTTCTTTTTATAATCTAAATCATGATCCAATGTAACTTTTTCTAATTCTAGTTTCTCTTTCGTCAGAATAACCTTTGTTGTTTTAATTTTCTGATTGCGATACAATAAAAGAACAATTATAATTCCTAAAATAGTAAAAATTGAAATACCCAAATAAATGAGTTTAGTTCTATTATTTTTAGCTTGCTTTTTGACTTCTTCAACAGCTTTTGCTTTCAAAATATCGTCAAATTGATATTGCATTTTAGATTGAACAATTTTTTTTAAATCGTATTCTACATTGTATTCTTCACTGAATTTGATATAAATTTTGCTGTAATAAAATGCGGAATCAATCCTGTTTTTTTTATCAAATATCTTACTTAAAATCCGTGCATTTTCTGAAAGCGATTTCTTATATTCATTTGCATAAGATAATTGGAGCGATTTATGAGCATAATTTATCGCTTCATTCATTTTGTTCTCATTGTAGGCTAATTCGGCAGCGGTAAAATAAACCTCTGCTTTATAAAATGAAATCGGACCGAGGTATTTGCTTTCTTTATTTTCATTTTTAGCAATTAACTTTAATGCTTCATCAATATATTCTTGTGCTTTTATAAATTGCTTTTGAGTGATGTAAATTTCCGCAAGCGAATGGTACGTAGAAACTAAATTTTCCCAATTTCCATTGGCTGAAAAAATACGAACTATTTGAAGATATCCTTTAATTGCTTGCTCATTCTCACCATATTTATTGTGAATATTAGATATGTTCGTAAGCACTATAGCAGCATTGTATTCGTCCTTGTTTTTTATGAATTTTTTATGAGCAGTATTGAAATATTCTCTTGCATCTTTATAATCTTCGATGTCAAAATACAAATTTCCTAAATTGTTATACAAATGAGGAATTATGTTAGTGAGCTTGTGCTCTTTTGCAATATCAAGACATTCATAATACCCTTTTAATGCTTTCGTATAATTATTTTGCAACATTTCAATATTTGCAATAATCATTTTCGTTTCACAATAATCGGCAATATTTTTTTCCCTATCTATGCCTTCTGTATAAATGGTGTAATATAATTTTGCTTTGGAAAACTCATTTTTTTCAATATAAAAATCACCTAATGCCGCTGCATTTTTTAGCTTAAATTCCTGATTATTAGCTTTTTTTGATATTTCATACCCTTTTTTTGCAAAATAAATCGCGGAATCAATTTGAGTGGATTTATATTCTTTTGCCAAATCAAAATACAACGAAGACTTGTCGCTATTGAGTTCAGGAGCTTCTAATTTTCTTAAAATACTATCTTTTCTGCTTTCTTGTGCAACAGCATAAGTGGAAAAAAGAACTATAAATAAAATAAATCTCATATAATAAGGTAAATAATTACAAATATTCTTCTCAAATATAATTATATTAATAAATACAACTAGATTTTTATCACTCAATTTTATATAATTGAATTTTTGCATCCAATCCATACTACAATTATAACCTGAACTTACTATAAACCCGAATCATATACACTAAATAAGATTGCTTTAAAATTCTGACTTAAAAAGCTTTAAATATAAATGTAGTATTAATGTTTGCATCAAATTTAATGCTGTAGCTTTTTTGTATCGTTAACATTACATTTGAAATTAGTTTAATTCTTTATTTTTGATAACTTCATTAACTACCATTTTTTTAAATTAACATTTTACAAAATTAAAAATGAGAATAAAAAACTACTTTTTACTATTACTTTTTTTAAGCTTTACTTGTTTATTCAATAGTTTAAAACTGCAAGCTACTATTTCTAAAAGCCTCATCACTTGTGATGATGTTACACAAATTACTGTTCCAATACTATCTTTGAACAGTGCTACGATAAATTGGGTTTCCGGAACAACTGGGAACTCTTGGGATGTTGTTGTAGGATTAGCTACTGTATTCGATCCAAATATTTTAGCTTTTACTAACGCTACAACTCCTTCACTTCTTGTAGATAATTTAACTGCAGGTGCAACTTACAAGGTTTGGGTAAGATCAAATTGTGATGTTGGAGGAACTGGAAATTGGGTTGGACCAGTTTTATTTACCACCAATTGTTTGCCTGTTTCTACTTTTTATGAAAGTTTTGACACTACCGTAACTCCTAGTTTGCCTTTGTGTTGGAGCAAAATTATTCGTGGTGATAACGTTTCTGTTGGTGCAAAAATACAAACAGCTTCTTACAATGCATCTTCAACACCAAATGCAGTTGAAATTACAAATTGGGCTTCTACAGGAGAATATGATTTAATTCTTGTAAGTCCAAATTTAGCCAATTTATCAAATGGAACACATCGTTTACGATTTACAACCAAAGGCGTTGCGACTTTAGAAATTGGAACGTTGGATGCAAATACGAATTCAGGTGTTTTTTCAGCAATTGATGAAGTTATATCTACTTCAATAACGACAGAACATGTAATTAGCTTTGACTCCTATACTGGTTCGGATACATTTGTCGGTATTCGATTAGCAGCTTCGGCACCAAATAATTATATTTTTCTGGATAACTTAGTTTGGGAAGCCATTCCGTCCTGTGACGACGTGACAAACGTTGTTGCTACTTCAACGACAGCCAATAGCGCTAATTTTATTTGGACTCCAGGAGTAGAAACTTCTTGGGATGTCGCAATTGGGGCTGCAACAGTTACAGATCCCTATACTTTGCCGTACCAAACTGTTTTATATGAAAACATTACAAGCGCGAGTTATTTTAACGCAACTAATTTAGAATCGCTTACTACATATAAAATGTGGGTTCGTGCTGTTTGTGTCGGAGAAGGAAATGGTGCTTGGATAGGTCCTGTAATTTTTACAACGAATTGTCCTCCAATGACTGATTTTAATGAAAATTTCGATACAACAGCTAATACTTTTTTACCTACTTGTTGGTCTAAAATTTTAAGAGGTACTGGACTCTCTGCTAATGCAAAAGTTGAAGTAGCCAATAATCCAATATTTGAAGCTAAATCTGTAAGCTTATCCAATCATACTTCAACGGGTAATTACGATGTTATCTTGGTTTCTCCTCAAGTTTCGAATATATCTATGGCAGATCATCATTTACGCTTTTTCGCAAAGTTTGCTAGCACTTTTGAAGTCGGAACTTTAAATAGTAATACAAATGCAGCAGTTTTTACTCTTTTTGAAACCGTTACAACTGTAAATGGTTTAGCAGAATATATTGTTGATTTTTCCAGTTATACAGGAACTGATCAATATATTGGAATACGACTGAGAGATAATGAACCTAGTTACACGTTTGTAACCTTAGACAATATGGTTTGGGAAGCCATTCCTGACTGTCCTGAAATTACGAATATAAATGTTCCTTCCGTAACCACTGAAAGTGCTGAAATAAACTGGAACAGTACACCTATTGAAACTTCATGGGAAATCGTTTATAGTGCTACTAGTGTTACAGACCCAAATACTTTAACACCCATACCCACTTCAAATATACCCTATGATTTGACCGGTCTTTCAGCCTCAACTACCTATAAAGTTTGGGTTAGAGCTGTTTGCGAAAACAGTAACGGTGTTTGGATTGGCCCGATACAATTCACAACAGAATGTCCGCCAGTAGCTACATTTATTGAAAATTTTGATAGTGTGGCCCTTCCTAATTTACCGCTTTGTTGGTCAAAAATATTAAGAGGTCCAAGCTTATCGCAATTTGCTTTTATTGACACATATTCTTCAAATGTAGCGTCGTTTCCTAATTTTACTGCTCCAAATTATGTGAACTTGAATCCACAAGGTTCTCAACCCACTGCAGAAATAGTATTGGTTTCTCCAAAAGTATCTACGCTTTCTTTGGGAACACATCGTCTAAAGTTTGACACCTATTATCCAGGTTCAATTCAAGTAGGAACATTGAATGGAAATACCGCCACGGCAGTATTTACACCTTTACAAACAGTAGAATCAGGAGGTTTTACAGGCTCTTCTCAAGTAATTAATTTTACTTCTTATACAGGTTCAGACACTTATATTGGAATTCGAGTAATTCCTGACCCAAACACTTTTCCTTCCATAAATTTAGATAATATTACATGGGAACCAATTCCTGCATGTCCCGACGTTACGCAAATTTCAGTTGCAAGTACTAGTCAGACGGGTGCTACATTTAATTGGACTACTGGAGGAACTGAACAATCTTGGCAAGTTGCAGTTGGCGAAGCGACTGTCGCTGATCCAAATACTTTAAGCGCTCAATCCGCATCAGCTACAACTCTATCAGTTACAGGATTAATTGCAGCTACAAATTATAAAGTATGGGTACGTTCTATATGCACAAATGACAATGGCGCTTGGATAGGTCCTGTATTATTTTTAACTCCTTGTATTGCTGTTGATGTTCCTTATACTGAAAATTTCCAAACCGCATCACCACCAAATTTACCAGAATGTACATCATCTGAAATCGCGTCTGTAGGAAGTAATAACTGGGTTACACATACTGGTGCAACAAATTTTGGATTTCCATCAAAAGCTTTACGTTATTATGACTCTATGGAAAATGCCAATGCGTGGTTTTTTACGAGAGCTATAAATTTAGTTCAAGGTCAAAACTATACGATTTCTTATAAAAAAGGATCTAATTCAAATTTTTCCTGGATGGGATGTAACTTAAAGGTAATGTACGGCACTTCTCCCTATTCTACAGCAATGACAACAATCATAGCAAATCACACTGATTTTTACGGACCTGGAGTATTCGAAACTATCCCATTCACCGTTTCCGAAACAGGCGTATACTATTTTAGCTTTAATGTTTATTCTCCTGCCAATGCCAGTTCTGTGTTTTTAGACGATATCGTTATTCAAGAAAACTTATCAACTAATACGAATGATTACAATCAGCTGAGCTTTTATCCAAACCCTGTTACTGATTATTTAACTATTTCGAGTAACAATAACATTACTTCGATTGTTTTGTACAACTTACTTGGACAAAAAGTGACTACGAATAATATTGAAGGCCATGAAGTAAAAATAGATATGTCGGCTTTATCAGCAGGAACGTATATTGCAAAAATAACCGCAAACAGCAGCATTAAGACCGTTAAGGTGATTAAACAATAATAGTTTAGAAGCAAAGTTGGAAATTAGATTTGTTTTCTCAAAAACAGTTGCAAGAACTTTCTTGTGACTGTTTTTTTTTTGCGTTAAAAACAAAAGAGGAGAAAGAAGAAATGTAGGATTTCGGGAAATCTTAGCATTTAATTCCCTTAGTACCGGAAGTGACTTAAAAACAAAAAAGCCATCCACTAGGTGGAAAGCTTTTCATTGGTCTAACTACTAAACCTACCCTCTCGGGCAAAACAACACAACTATTTTCGATGCTTTTATTGGGCAAAAAAGCACCTCATCTCTGAAGTGCTTTTCCCAATCTAGCGGTCTGGACGGGACTCGAACCCGCGACCCCATGCGTGACAGGCATGTATTCTAACCAACTGAACTACCAAACCTCTGCTCTATTGCGGTTGCAAATATACAACTCATTTTGAGTTCTGCAAGCCTTTTTGAAAAAAAAATTCAACTTTTTTCAATGGTATCAAGCAAAAGATTGTTTTTCAACTAAATAAGTGGTTAAAATTTTTTCGAAATTATCGCCCACATTTACTGAAACGTATCTAATTCTGTTTTGCATGCAAATCATTTCTATTTTCTTGAAGTACGTTTGCACTTCTTTCTCGTATAATTCTTTAATATTGTCTGCAAAAATGTTCACTTCTTCATTTGTTTCCACATCAATAAACTTCCTTGGACCATTATCGAAATCGAAATTGACTTCCGTTTGCTTATCGATGACGTGAAAGAGGACTACTTTGTGCTTGTTGTGTTTTAAATGCTGTAAAGCATTGAAGAGCGCTTCCTCATTGCCGTTTTGAAACATATCTGTAAAAAGAACAATCATCGAACGACGGTGGATTTTTTCCGCAATTTGATGCAGGAAAGTTACCGTGTCGGTGTGTTTGGTTTCTTTTTTATTTTGGACTAAGTTTTCAAGCTGGTTCAATAGCATGCGATGGTGGCGGTCGCTTCCCTTCTCTGGAGCATAATATTCATACGTGTCGGAATAAATGCTTAAACCTACCGCATCGCGCTGTTTTTTGAGCAAATTCATCAATACGGCTGAAGCCAAAACGGAAAAACCTATTTTACTGTGATAAAATGCCTCACCGGATTTCAAAACGGGGTATTGCATGGAAGAAGAGTTGTCAATAATTAAGTGACAACGCAAGTTGGTTTCCTCTTCGTAACGCTTGGTGTATAAACGGTCGGTTTTAGCGAATAACTTCCAATCGATGTGTTTCGTGCTTTCGCCGGCATTATAAGTCTTGTGTTCGGCAAACTCTGCTGAAAATCCGTGGAAGGGACTTTTGTGCATTCCAGATATAAATCCTTCGACTACTTGATTCGCCAAAAGTTCTAAATGCTGAAAACTGGATATTTTTTCTATTTGTGATTCAATGTTCATCTTTCAAAGATATTGAAAAGATTATAGATTTTAAACATTGAAAGAAACCAAAAGTACTATGAATTACTTCATAGCCCCGATTGGAGGGAAAATCGTCCCGAAGTCATTGCGAGGCGCGATGCAATCTACGGGAGATTTGGAAGGAAAGCGGGAAAATGGAGGCCTGACAAAGCCCAAGCCATTCGCTCCTTAAAATTTTAAAGCTCGATTGAAGTACCAATGTCCAGTAACATCAAATCTTTTCCTGCATCAAAAAACTTTTTTACGGCTTCTTGGTGGTTGATTTCGATGAATCCGAAGGTATCGAAGTGATACCCTAAAATCTTATCGCATTCCACGAAATCAGAAGCGATGATGGCATCTTCTACATCCATTGTAAAGTTATTTCCTATGGGTAAGATGGCCAAATCAAGACTCGTTCTTAGTGGAATCAATTGCATGTCGAACGTCAGTGCTGTATCGCCTGCGATGTAAATATTCTTGTGTTCGCCTTCGATGACAAAACCTCCAGGATTCCCGCCATAACTTCCATCTGGGAAACTACTGGAGTGAATGGCCTGAACGAATTTTACTTTTCCAAAATCAAAATTCCAACTTCCGCCGTGGTTCATTGGGTGTGTTTTGAAACCTTTATCAGCATAACAGCCCGCAATTTCAGCATTGGAAACGATGGTTGCATTGGTGTTTTTTGCAAGGGTTTCTACATCAGCAATGTGGTCTCCATGAGCATGCGTGAGAAAAATATAATCGGCTTTCAAAGCATTTAAATCAATATGAGCTGCTTTTGGATTTGGTGAAATGTAAGGGTCAACGATGATGTTTTTTCCGCCAACCTCAATGCCTAAAGAGGCATGACCGTAGAATGTGATTTTCATGTTATTGCTATTTAAACGTTATCGACAACTAAATCTGAGAGTAAATAAATGAGACTTAAGGACAATAGTATGGACAAAAGAAAGGTACTAATGGCTAATTTTTTCAACTCTGGGTCTAATAATTTAGAATCTTTATTCTTGTAAACTGTGATTAAATGACTAATTAATGGAAAGAACGCCACAATAAAGAAGTAGGTGTCAAAATTAAACTTTTCTGGTTCTACATCTTTGTTGAAATCAATGTAAATGGCAAATGCAAGTACCAAAACCATCGCTGATACCACTAAAAAGTAATGGTATTTCTTAGCTGCGGCAATTCCTATTTTCACTACAACCGTGTTTTTGTTCGACATTTTATCGGATTCAATGTCCCGCATGTTGTTTAAGTTCAAAACACCAACGCTTAAAAAACCTATGGCAACGGCTGGCAAAACTAAAATCCAATCCAGTTGTTTTGAATATAAAAAGTTTACCCCTAATGTACTTACTAATCCGAAGAAAATAAATACAAACAAGTCGCCATAACCCGAGTATCCGTATGCAGTGTTTCCTACCGTGTAACGAATGGCAGATACAATGGCTAGAATACCAAGAATTAAAAATATAAGTGAATACCAAATATAATCAACTCCAAAGGCAAAATAAATTAATGAAACGGCCGAAATAAAAGTAAGCACTGACGTAATAACAATCGCTCTTTTCATCGCTGGAGCCGAAATCACACCGCTTTGAATCGCACGTTTGGGCCCTACTCGATGCTCATTATCTGTTCCTTTAATACCGTCGCCATAATCATTGGCAAAGTTGGATAATATTTGCAACCCTAAAGTCGTCAATAAGGCAAAACCAAACAATTGCCAGTTAAAAACCTCTGTTGGCGTCAAGATAGCATCCGTAGGGTACGCCAAAGCATACATACTTCCCAGAATAATTCCCGAAACAGATAATGGTAATGTTCTCACTCGAGCGGCTTCAATCCAATGTCTCATGGTATTTTTTATATTTAAAATTATTTCTTTCTGGATTTACATCCAATTAATGTTTTTAGTCTCCACAGTATACAACCACAAATTTACATATTTCTTAACAGTCGTAAAGTTTCCCAATTCAAAATGCACATCGCCTCCTGCGGTATGAACGGTGAGCGAACCAATGTCAGGCAATTTGTGCCAAAATAATTGCGACGTGGTTAATGCCTGAATTTTCCCTATTTCAATAATACGGTTGTCCACATCCCAAGCCCCGCTTTGAATAATAATGTAATCATCGTTCACAAATAGTCGGTTGTTGCGGTACCCAAAGAACAAAAGTACCGCCACAAAGATAGTATATCCCACTCCTACAAACGCATAATCAAACGCTAAAGGTTCGATGAAATATCCAAAACCAAGATACAAAGAAATAGGGATAATAATTCCTAAAAATAAGGAGAATACAAGCTTCCGCCAGTTGGGTTTGAGCATTACACCCTTCTCTGGAACCGTTTCAAAGATAAGTCTCAAGATTGCATCCTTCTCCACTTCATTACAACCGGGAATTTCTGTAATATCCTTTTTAGCTTCCGAATCTCCACTAGTGGCTTGCTGAATTTTTATCTCCAGTATGTCCATTTTTCGTTGAAAGTAGTTCCTCGTAACGGTAGTTATCTGTACTTTTTCGGGCTTGATGATGGTACTTTTTGAATTGAACAAACCATAACTCAACAGCAACGAACCTTTTTGCTTGGAGATGGTAAAATCATAAAACTTAACCACCGTTCGAACAATATTGACAATCAAAACAATCACTATAAGCACAATTCCTAACACTAAGATGCCTCTTAAAACGCTTTGTGTTGCAAAAAAATCGTCCAGTTCACTGCCGTCTAAATAATCTGTTTGAGAAAAGTTGCGAAGGTTTTCCTGTACATAACTGTAAAACAGAAATAAAAGACCAATGCTTCTGATATAATTAGACGTTATTCCAATTTTTAGCAACGTTAGCAACCCTATTTTAATAAACGGTTTCGGTTCATCAGTAACTGACGCGGTTGCAGCAACATCAGCAGCGTTTTCAGCCACCGCTTTCTTTTCATTATCTAAAAGGCGTGACTTTAAAGCCAATGCCAATTGATGCGAAATAGCCCTGATAGCTCCTTCCTTCTTCGCACTTCCCGCCGTATCAACTTCAAGGGCATATACCCCTATTATCTTTTGAATAAAGGACTGGTTGATGTTAACTTGCTGGATTTTGTCCAACTTAATAGCGGTGTTCGTCTTATTAAAAATCCCCTCGTTTATGATAAACTCCTCGTTTTCATCATCGATATAAAAGGTGAAGTTTAAATAACTAAAATAAGCAAAGATACCCAACACAAGTAACGTAACTAAGACTCCCGGAATGACATATACCATACTGAGGTCTTCTATTTTTAAATAAAAGATTAAAATAATAGGAAAAAAGGCCCGTCCAAACTTTTGTAAGGTGTAAAAAAACACAACCAAAATCCCTATTTTCGACTGTCTTTGGGGCTTGTTGAAAGATGTTTCCATTATAATTGCTGTTGAATTTTACCCATAAGCAATTGTTTGATATTTTCGGCCTGTTCTTTCTCAATTCCAGGGATTTTGATGTCGCTTGAACTGCCTCCTGCCGTAAAAATTTCCACCGTTGCCAGACCATAATAGCGCGACAACCAGCCCTCATGCAACGCTACGTGCTGCACTCTGTTATACGGGATAATTGTAGTATTCGTGGCAATAATTCCATCGCGAAACAGCACGTCTTGTTCTCTAAATGCAAAGCCTTTTTTGACAAATGCAATCCTTGAAAACACTACTATAAGTACTATAAGCACCACCAATCCAATGGCAGGATACACTACATGAGGTCTAAATTCGGGTACTAAAAAATAAATAACACCTAGTGCTGCTGCAAAAATAAGGGCTACTATAAATTGATTGATTAAGACCACTTTCCAATAACTGGGTTTTAATTTCTCAAAAGCTACTGTCTCAAATCTTGGTAGTGTGCTAAGGTCGATAACGTTGTTAGTAAATGGTTCCATGCGTTAGTAAGGGGTAAGTGGCTTTATTTTGTTTTGGTGAATATGCTTTTGCAGTACAGCACTGCGAATTTCGAAAGGTAAAAGTACAAAAAAAATTGCGGTACAAATTAATTGCTTTTTTAAAAACATTCAGGGCATTTGACAAGGTTCTTTCTAGATAAATTTTATCCTGGACTTAGTAAATTTTACCTTGGAAACCCAATTGCCCTTCCCTGTTTCTTATGCAACAGTCTCTAACTCGCCTTTTTTGCATTCAAATACAGAAAAACTACCCCCAAATTTCGTTTTATTCACCCCTGATTCAATCTAACTCACTCCTGACTCAATCTGACGCACTCCTGATGCAATCTGACGCACTTCTGATTCAATCTAACTCACCTCTGATTCAATCTGACTCACCCCTGATGCAATCTGACTCACCCCTGATGCAATCTGACTCACCTCTGATTCAATTTTACTCACTCCTGATGCAATCTAATTCACACTTGATTCAATCTGACTATTACAATAGCATCAGAGGGCACTTCAACAGCCTCTCAAACGCTTACAATTGGGCTTGATGCCATTAAAAATGAATCAGATGTCATTAAAAATTAATTGGACACCAATGAAATTAAATCACAATGAAGTAAAATAAAGTTTGATTTTCATCAAATAATATCACACACAACTGCAATGGCATTTCTTGTAATTAAAATGACATCAGGCAGTACTAAAATAAAATCTCAAAGAAGTAAAATGAGGTTTGATTGCAATCAAATAAAATCCCATGCAACTGCAATGATGTCTTTTTTAATTAAAATACCATCAGATACTACTAAAATAAAATCACAATGAAGTAAAATGAGTTTTGATTGCCATCAAATAAAATCACCAGCAACTGCAATGATGTCTTTTTTAATTAAAATGCCATCAGGAACTACTAAAATAAAATTACAATAAAGTAAAATGAGGTTTGATTGCCATCAAATAACATCCCACGCAACTGTAATGGCATTTCTTGCAATTAAAATGACATCAGGCACTCCTACAATAAAATTCCATTCGATAAAAACAAAAACAGATTTACCTCAAAACAAATCGCATTTAATTGAAATAAAAGCAACTTGCAGTACAACGTTATTCCATTTGAAATTTATAAAATGCAATGCTATACTAATGCATGCAGCTTGAAACCATTTACAAGCTAAAATGAGTAAAATGCTGTGCCCGTGTAGTACAACTAAACGACCAAATGACGCAAAGCAATCCCTGTTTGCATTAAGAACTTCTGTTGTTGAAAAAACAGCATCAGACCTCAATTATTGAAAGTAATGCGGTAACAAAAAAGGTTTTAAGAGGTTAAAAAAAGAAGAAGGTGTAGTACTTTTGTTGTTTCACAAAAAAAATACGCACGGTATACTACAATGTTATTATAAAATATTGGAATCATTATTTAGTATAATGTAGTATCTTTCATTCCTTCTAAAAAATTTTAGAATTGCGTGTCTCACGAATAAAACATTTACTATGCAAAAAGGCTTTACCTCAAAAAATACGTTCCTACCTGTGCTTTTACTGTGCTTGATGCTTTTCTCTTTTGAGGGATATTCACAACAAAAAAAGCCCAAAGTAGCCTTAGTTTTGAGCGGTGGTGGCGCAAAGGGAATTGCACATATTCCGCTTTTGCAAACCTTGGACTCTTTAAAAATCGTACCCGACTTAATAGTGGGAAACAGCATGGGTAGTGTAGTAGGCGGACTTTATGCAATGGGTTATTCGGGCGATAGTATTGCCAATATTGTAAAACAAGCCAACTGGGAAGAACTTATTGGCGGACGCGTTTCCTTAAAAAACGTGAGTGTTGAGGAAAAAACAGAGTTTAACCGCTATTTGGTAGAACTGGATTATGCAAAAGGAAAAGTCAACATCGGTAAGTTTTTACTTAACGACCAAAATTTGCGTCAATTTATAACAAACCTCACCTTTCCAAGCTACAATATTGAAGATTTTGACAAGTTACCTATTTCCTTTAGAGCAGTTGCCACAGACATCGTGCATGGTAAAGTAGTAGTGATTAAAAGTGGCTCTCTTGCCTTAGCAATGCGTGCTAGTATGTCATTACCAGGGGTTTTTTCGGCAGTTCCTTATAAAGAAACGCTGCTGGTAGATGGTGCTATTTTAAATAATTTTCCGGTAGATGTTGCTAAGGATTTAGGCGCTGATATTATTATTGGTAGCGATGTGGGTGATGGATTGATGGGAAAAGATAAACTAGAAAGTATTTCTTCCTTATTATTTCAAGCAGGAATGTTGAGTAGTCATTTAAAGAATGGTAAAAACCGTGCGCTTTGTGATATTTTAATCAACCATACCGAACATTTAACGTATGGCACCACTGATTTTCAAAGGAATCAAGAAATATACAATGAAGGGAAATTAGGCATTAAGGACAATCGTGCAGCGCTAATTGCTTTATCAGAACGTTTAAAAATATACCATCAAGATAAAGTAAAAATCCCTTTTGTAAGGGAACAAATGCGACTAGACACTATTGTTTATAAAGGCATTAGCAAAACAAACATGCAGTTAGTTAGAGCTAGAACTAATATAACTAGTGGTGAAATTTATACGAGACAAGAACTTATTGAAGGAATTAATCGTGCGATGGGAACTACTATTTTTAGCCAAATTACCTTTGAACCTTTATCTAAATCTGGAAAACTAGGTTTGCAGTTTAATGGCTTTGAACGATCGAAACACCAAGTAAAAGGTTCGTTGCATTATGACAGTTTTAATGGCGTAGGAATTCTCTTTAATTATACCGGTCGAAATGTTTTAGGAGCAGCTTCACGCACTTTAATTACGTTTGATGTAGCCGAACAGCCAAGATTTAGAGTTCAAAATCAAAAGAACTTTGGTAGAGATAGAGATTGGTGGTGGAGGACTGAGGCACTGGGACAACGCTTGACGCATCAAGTTCGAGTAAACGGACGAACTGAAGATGAAGTTAGGTACCGCTATTTTGAATTTGACAATCAAGTAAACCGAAATATTACCTCCTTAGCAAGTTATGTGGGACTTAATTTGAATTATCAAAACACTTACCTTACACCAAGATTAAAGGCTGAGGATGGAAATGACATCGTGAAACTAAATTCTTACAATCTTAATGTAATTCAGTTAGGCGCTCATTATGTATACAACACCTTTAACACGAGCTCATTTGCCACCGATGGAACTTCATTTAAAGCCAATATAAGCAGGTCGTTGAACAACAATGTAGAGATGGAATTTTCAACTAATAACTTGCCTAACGAAAAAGGTTCGCTAAGTAATTTTACCAAGTTTGGTGTTGATTATGAAAGAAGAATACCGTTTAATAATAAAACATCAGGTATAATTGGAGCATCTGCAAACTTCATTATAGTAGATGAAGAAGACAGTAAGGACGTGTCCTTTTCGGAATTTGGTGTAGGAGCTAAATATATACTTGGCGGCAATCAAATGGACCCGCGAAGAGATAGTTTTATTTTTCCAGGTCTTATACAAGGAGAAGTTTTTGCTTCTCAATTTACAAAACTAAATGTGGGACTTCAGTATAATTTTAAATCCAAGTTATATGTAGTACCTCATGCAGATATGGCGATTATAGGATATGGAGACTTTACTGATTTCATTGAAAATGCTATTCCTGCCAAAGGACAGTGGCGCGACTTTAATGACGTGAGCCTCTTGTTTTCATCTGGCGTAACATTGGGATATGACTCTATCCTAGGACCAGTAACGTTCGACTTTACTTGGGTTAATGATGTGAATAAGGTTCGTATCTTCTTTGGAGTAGGATTTCCATTGAATCGCTCGAATTAAAACCCAAAAGTTTAAAAATATAAAAGCCATCGATAAAGTTAAAAATGAATTTTAACGATGGCTTTTTACATACTAATTACTTAATCTTATATTTAAGGCAAATATTTCTTTTCAAAATTTGGTTTTCTTTTCTCTAAAAAGGCGTTTCTACCTTCTTTTGCTTCCTCAGTCATGTAAGCCAAACGAGTAGCTTCACCAGCAAAAACTTGTTGACCTACCATTCCGTCATCAGTTAAGTTCATCGCGAATTTTAGCATTTTGATGGATGTTGGCGATTTCTCTAAAATTTCTTGAGCCCATTCAAAAGCAGTGTCTTCTAATTCATCATGAGGAATTACGGCATTTACCATTCCCATTTCAAAAGCTTCTTGAGCCGAATAATTTCTTCCTAAAAAGAAAATCTCACGGGCTTTTTTCTGCCCTACCATTTTTGCCAAATAAGCTGAACCGTAACCACCATCAAAGCTCGTTACATCGGCATCTGTTTGTTTAAAAATAGCGTGTTCTTTACTCGCTAAAGTTAAATCGCATACAACGTGCAAACTGTGTCCGCCACCAACAGCCCAACCGGGAACAACACAAATCACGGCCTTTGGCATGAATCGAATCATTCTCTGAACGTCTAAAATATTTAGTCTGTGGTAACCGTCTTCACCAACGTAACCTTGAGCACCTCTTGCTTTTTGGTCACCACCACTACAAAACGAATATATTCCATCTTTAGAACTTGGTCCTTCAGCCGAAAGTAAAACTACTCCAATTGAGGTATCTTCTTGAGCATCATGAAATGCTTGAATCAATTCAGCCGTCGTTTTTGGTCGGAATGCATTTCTCACATCCGGGCGATTGAACGCGATTCGAGCTACACCGTCGCACTTTTTATAGGTTATGTCTTCGAAATCTTTAACAGTTTTCCAATTTATAGTTGCCATATTTATCTTATTTTAGCGTAAAAATAATACATTTACTTCTTACTAAAAATTAAAAACCGTATGAAAACCAATTTCATTACTATAGCTTTACTCTCTTTTGCCTTCTCTGTTTCTGCACAAAAATATGAATTCCAAACCGTTAAGGATATCGATGCGGAACCTGTAATTTCACAAGGAAGTACTGGAACGTGTTGGAGTTTTTCTTCTACATCATTCTTAGAAGCAGAGATTATTCGTATTACAGGAAAGAAAATTGACTTGTCAGAGATGTACAATGTGCGGCATACGTATCCTAAGAAAGCGTGGAATTACGTGATGCGACAAGGAAAAGCACAGTTTGGCGAAGGCGGACTGAATCACGATGTAATTAATAGTGCGAGAGTTGCTGGAATTGTTCCACAAGAGGTTTATTCTGGATTAGTGGGTGCTACTACGAAATACGACCATTCTAAAATGGTTTCAGAATTGGAAGTTTTACTAAAAAAATACGCAAACCCTGAAGTTAAATTAGACCCGAAATGGAAAACTGAAGTAAATGTTATTTTAGACCAATACATGGGAAAAGAAGTAGCTGAATTTACATTTGAAGGTAAGAAATATACCCCAAAGAGTTTCTTGGAGATGACGAAACTGAAGTTGGATGATTATGTTACCATTACTTCTTTTACAAACGAACCTTTCTACAAAACCTTTATCCTAGATATTCCAGATAACTTTTCTAATGGTTCTTTTTACAACTTGCCCTTGGATGAGTTTGTAAATAATATCGATAACGCATTGGAAAAAGGCTATACTTTGGCTTTAGATGCTGATGTTAGTGAAAAAACATTTTCAAGCAAATACGGAATTGCAGTTGTTCCTCAAAATGAAAGTGACGAGAAAACTATTTTGACCGAAATTAAAAGCGAAAAGAAAATCACTCCTGAATTTCGTCAGCAAGAGTTTGAAAACTTTAATACGACAGACGACCATTTGATGCATATTATAGGTAAAGTAAAAGACCAAAAAGGAACGACCTATTATAAGGTGAAAAATTCTTGGGGAAATGACCAAAAGTATATTGGCCACGACGGTTACATTTACATGAGTGTTCCTTATTTAAAATTGAAAGCGATTTCGGTTTTAGTACACAAAGATGCGTTACTAAAGAACACTAAGAAAGAATTGAGTTTGTAATGACGGTTTTCAAATCTTCAAAAAATTATATAATGATAAGTCTTCTTTGGCTTATCATTATTTTTTTAATAGCTATTCCTTTTATACCTGAAAAAAATCAGGCTGATGACAGTACCGCAATAATTGGGGTATTTATTCTTTACGGAATTACAGGAATGTTGATTTGGATTTTGCTAGACACCAAATACCATATCAAAGAAAGTAAACTTTTCTATTGTTCAGGACCAATTCGTGGAAGTATTAAAATTACAAATATTCGTAAAGTCGAGCGTTGGAATAAATGGCATGTAACAAGTTTTCTCAAACCCGCTTTAGGAAATGACGGACTAATCATTCACTATGATAAATTTGATGACATCTATACTTCTCCTAAAAACAGGGAAGCATTTATTACCGCTTTACGCGAAATTAATCCAGATATAGAAGTTATTTGACGAGATGTTTTATCGCAATACAGAAATAGAAAAAGCCGTTTTTATCACTAAAAACGGCTTTCTTATTTTCTAAATTGAACAGTTACTCTTTCACTAAGTAAATTCCATCGTCTTTAATCTCAATGAGTTTGTCTCTGTACAAAGCACCAATCGCTTTTTTGAAGGTTTTCTTACTCATTTGCAACACCGTCTTGATGTCTTCTGGGTGACTGTTGTCGTTCAAGCGTAAAAATCCGCGACTTGCACGAAGTTCATCCATGATTCTTTCGGAATTTGGCTCGATGCGTTCGTAACCAATTTTTTCCAGCGAAACGTCAATCTTATTATCAGGTCGTACCAACTTGATGTATCCTCTTAAACGGTCTCCTGTTCGAATTGAATCGTCAAATACCTCATCTTTATAGAGTAGTCCTTTATGTTGCTCGTTGATAATTACATTTATTCCAAGATCGGTAATGTGCGAAACGATTAATTCTACTTCCTCACCTCTTTCAAGGGAAATATTGTCGTTGTTCAAAAACTGATTGGTTTTACTGGAAGCCACCAAACGATTGGTTTTTTCATCCATGTAAAGATAAACTAAGTAGCGTTTTCCTTTTTCCATCGGACGTGCTTGCTCTTTAAAAGGAACGAGAATGTCTTTCTCCATTCCCCAATCCATAAAAGCACCTACTTGATTGGTATAATTTACACGCAGAAGTGCAAATTCATTTAACAAAATATACGGCTCTAAAAGTGTCGCCACCGGACGTTCTTCATGGTCAAGGTAAATGAAAACGGTCAGGTCTTGACCAAATTCAAATTCATGCGGTACATATTTATTGGGCAACAAAATATCGTGAATTCCATCTGGGTCTTCTTCTGGATTTCCTAAAAAGAGTCCGACTTTCGTATCCCGTAATATTTGTAGCGTATTGTATTTTCCTATCTCAATCATAAACTTATTTTCTAAAGTGCAAAGGTACAAACTTTATTCGCTTTTGTTTAAAAGGAATTTGTGTAAAAATTTGGCCGCGAATTGCACGAATTTCCATTAATTATAAAAAACAATTTGCGAATTTACAGTAAAACTAATTATGTTAACTCCTTAAAAAACTGAAGTAAAATCCCATCGTTTAATAAAGTTGGCGTAAAAACTTCCAAAATAGCAGGTTTCTCATTTGCTGAAAAGAATGTATGTAAATTCTCTATTAAATTAGTTTCGTTGGAAGCTGTGTAATAATTAAATTGAAACATTTTAGCGAGATGTTCGCCAGTAAAACAATGCGAAGTTTCAAAATACCGATTGAAAACTGGTGTTTCTTCGTGACCTGGTAAAATTCTAAATATTCCCCCACCACCGTTATTCACAAGAATTATTTTAAAATTTTTAGGAATATATTGATTCCACAAAGCATTACTGTCGTATAGAAAACTGATGTCACCAGTTATTAAAACCGTTTGCTGATTTGAAGCAAAAGCAGCTCCAATTGCCGTTGAGCTCGAGCCGTCAATTCCGCTTGTTCCGCGATTACTAAAAACACTAATTGAAGGATGAATGTCAATCAATTGGGCATATCGAATGGGTGAACTATTACCAACTTGCAACATCGAATGCTCAGGCAAATGCGGCATTATCAAATCAAACGCTTTGAAATCTGAGAATGGAATTTTAGAAAGATAGTTTTCTTGTTTTTCTTTTCGAAGTTTTTTTATTGCTTCAATTTCGAATTTATAATTGCTTTCTACATTTTGCGAAAGCGGTATAAATTGCTCAAAAAACATATTGGGTTCTGTTATAAAATGATGCGTCAAAGCACCAAAAGTATCATACGCTCGAAACGGGTCAATATGCCAATGTTCGTTTGGTTTGTACTTTCGTAAAAATGCTTTAATCCGTTTTGAAACCACCAATCCTCCGAAAGTGAGTAGTATTTCAGGTTTAAAATGCTCGAAATCTTGAACGGTGAATGGTGTAATTATCGTATCGATGTTGTTGATAAATGTTGCATCGTGTAAATTCGAAGTAGTTTCTGTCAAAACAACAATTGAAGGGTCATTTGCCATCCAATCAATTATATTTTGCTGGATTGCGTTTGGGAAATTCACACCCACTAAAACTAATTTTTTAGTGGAAGCGTTCCATTTTTTTGCAAATTCAGTCAAATTTTCCGACTCCAAAACGGTCTGAATTTCAGGAATGATTTTACTTTTCACTATCAATTCTTCGGTCGTTTCATACAAAGGTTCTTCGAAAGGAACGTTAATATGAACTGGTCCTTTTTCTAAAATAGCTTTTGAAATCGCTTCGTTAATGAGTTGGTCGTTTTCTAATGAAACGTTTTCTTGTAAATTAGCATTGAACAAACTGTGATTAGCAAAAACATTTTCTTGTCGAATGGTTTGGCCGTCGCCAATATCAATTTTATCATGAGGACGGTCTGCAGAAACAACAATTAATGGAATTTGACTGTAAAAAGCTTCCGCGAAAGCGGGATAATAATTCAACAATGCCGAACCAGAAGTACACAAAAGAACGACTGGTTTTTGAGTTTGTTGTGCGATTCCCAAAGCGAAAAAAGCAGCCGAACGTTCATCAGCAATACTGAAACATTCGAAGGTATTGTTACTTGCAAAACCAATAGTTAAAGGTGCGTTTCGAGAACCGGGTGAAATGATAATTTGATGGATTCCTCGAGCAGTAAAAATTTCGATTATACTTTGTGCCAAAGGAATTTTCGGATAAATCATGCTATTAGATTTGAAACACAAAGTTAGTAAATATACCACTAAAATTTAATAGGATTTAGGAGTAATTTTAACAGTGTTGAACGGTTGGTTTTGAGGGTTAAATAGTATTTTTGATTTCAACTGAAAGTATATCCCTCTGATAATCTAATCACTATAAAACCCTCCTATTTATTAAAAATAATATTTTATACAATGGTAGAAATATATTCGTTAATTAAGAAACCCGTTTTATAATATAATCATCCAAGAGCTTACTATGAAAAATAAACTTTACATTAATTTTATAATTCTAATTTTATCTACATCTGTTTTTGGACAAAATAAATGTTTCACCATTCAAGATAGCATTACTTCGACTTCAATATCATATGCTAATATTTGGCACAACAATAAAATTTATGCAAATTCTGATGCAAATGGAGAATTTTGCGTAAAAGCAGTTGATCTAAACGGTACATTTACAATAAGCTGTGTTGGATATATTACTAAACCTTTCAACTTGGATTTAAATACAATTCGTTTGGAAAAAGATAAAATAAATTTAGAGGAAGTAGTGGTTGTTGTTCCTAAAAGAAAACAAAAAATAAAACTTGGAAAAACAAATCCAACAAACGTATTACTTACAGCAACCTACGATTTAACTATATCAGAAATTGGAAAATCTTTTAAATTAAATAATGAAAAACAACTCTATTTAAAAGAGGTAAAATTTAAAACATCTACTTATCAACATGGTCGAATCATGGGTTTAAAAATATATTCATTAAATGAAAATGAAGAGCCTGACCAATTATTATCAACCGAAAATATTATCTTAAATATTGAAAAAGGATCTACGATAACTACTTACGCTTTTGAAGAAAATATAATACCATTGCCTAAAAATGGTTTTTTCGTCTCTTTACAAATGTTATTGACTGAGGAAAACAAGCAATATGGTGTAAACAATGACCTAAAAGATTGGTATTTTTACAATCCTTCAATAGGAGCTAATAAAGGAGTTGAAAATGCATTTTATTTTACCAAAACAGTAGAGAACATTTGGAAGAAGATTCCAAATTATGATTTAAACATGAAGGTATTACTTACCGATTAGCAACTTTATATAGCTAAAAATAGTAAATTTGCTTACACAAAATAATTTTACCCGATGGAATCCATTGTTCGAAAAGCAACCTCATCTGACCTTTCTTCTATTTTAGAAATCGTAAATCATGCTATTTTAAATACCACTGCTATTTACGATTATGATGTACGGACTTTGGAAGAGCAAACCATTATTTTTGAAAGTAAGCAATCTCGAAACTTCCCTACTTTTGTGGCAAATTATAATAATGAAGTTGTAGGATTTGGTACGTATGATTCATTCCGAACCAAAATTGGTTACCGGTTTACCGTAGAACATTCCGTTTATATAAAAGATGGTTTTTCGGGAAAAGGACTTGGAGCGCTTTTATTGCAAAAATTAATTGACACTGCAAAAGAAGAAAATTACCACGTTATGATTGGTGTTATTGATGCATCTAATGAAAACAGTATTTGCTTCCACGAGCGTTTTGGATTTCAATCTATGGGAATTTTGAAGGAGGTTGGTTTTAAATTTGACCGATGGCTGGATGCGAATTTGATGCAATTGAAGCTTTAATTACAGAATGTAGGTTGTATATTCTAAGTTTATGCCACGTTGGAGCATAAAAAAACAGAAAACAACGATAATTCATCTTTATTTTCTGTTTTTTTTTTAATCTATGTTATAATCTCTTTTTTCTATATTCTTCGTTCTATATTCTTGTTACGCTTTTATCCAATCAACAATTTCAGCATCTGTTGGTAATGTTTTTGGACTAACCACTTTTGCTAAATGTCCGTTTTCGTCGATTAAGTATTTCTGGAAATTCCATTGCACTTCGGAGTCTTCCAAACCGTTTTTACTTTTTTGTGTAAGAAATTGATAAAGTGGCGCCATATCGTCACCTTTTACAGAAATTTTGTCCATCATTGGGAACGTAACTCCGTAATTTTTTTGACAAAAAGTAGCGATTTCCTCGCTAGTTCCTGGTTCTTGCGATGCAAAATTGTTCGCTGGAAATCCTACAATTACGAGATTTTTATCTTTATACTGGTCGTAAATTGTCTGTAAGTTTTCATATTGTGGCGTTAATCCGCATTTTGAAGCCGTATTGACAATCAAAATTTTCTTCCCTTTCAAAGAAGCAAAATCAAATTCTTTACCCAACAAATCGGTTACTTTAAATTGATAAATGTCTTGTTTTTCCATTGTTTTTTCAGTTTTATCTGATGATTGATTTTTATTTTGAGCATTGTTTTCCATACAACTAACTAGCGAAAGTGCGGTAAATGCAAAAAAGTATAGATTTTTCATTGAGTTTTATTTTTTTATAAAAGTAAACAAACAGCTTAGTGTTTGTGTCAAATAAAACTTAAATTTTATCTTCAACAATAGTTAAAACCCTAAGTTTAAGTTGAAAATAAAGGGAGCTAGTCATTTTTTTATTTGTATTTATCTAACTTTAAATTATCTTTAAAAAAAAGTTTATGAAACAAACAAACTCAAAATCATGACACAAGAAGAACTATTACCTTTAATCTTAAAAAAAGACGACAAGGCTTTCACGCTGATGTATGATATGTATTCTAAGAATCTTTATGGTGTAATTTATAATTTAATCAACGACCGCGAAGAAGCAGAAGACGTTTTACAAGAAGTTTTTGTGAAAATATGGAAAAACATAGAATCGTATAACGACACTAAAGGGCGATTTTTTACATGGATTATCAATATTGCTCGAAATACGACGATAGATAAACTTCGTTCTAAAGGATTTAACAATAGCCGAAAAAACTTATCTGCTGATAATTTCGTACATCTATTGGAAGACAGTAACCGATTGTCTAATAAGATTGACTCCATTGGAATTCAAGAATTTGTAAAGAAATTAAAACCTAAGTGTATTCAAATAATAAATCTTTTATTTTTTAAAGGATATACACAACAAGAAGCTTCGGACGAGCTAGAAATACCATTGGGAACAGTTAAAACACAAAACAGGAACTGTATTAACGATTTAAGAAACTTTTTACGAGTATGATGGAAGTTAGAGCATATATCGAATCCGGTATTTTAGAACTCTACGTTTTTGGGACGCTAAGCGAATCAGAAACAGCAGAGGTTGCAGAAATGGCTGGGAAAAATCCTGAAGTTCAGGAAGAAATTATTTCAATTGAAAAAGCGGTGATTAGTTTGTCGTACAGTATGGCTCCGTATCTTTCGGCAGCTAATTACGACCGAATTCGTGAAAAATTAATTGAAAAACATGGTAAAGTAGTTGAAATGAAACCTAAAAGCAATGTGGCTTTATTTATAGGTTGGGCTGCAGCAGTGGTATTAATGATTGGAATTGGTTGGCAATATACCCAATTAGACTCTGCGAAAAACCAAATTGCAACGGTAGAAACTGAAAATGACACGTTACAAAAAGAGTTAATTCAAACAAAATTAACTCAAACACAGACGGAAAGTATGTTGGCTGTTGTTCGAGACCAAAACAATACTGTTGTGCCACTTGGAGGACAAGCGGTTTCGCCAGAATCTAAGGCAAAAGTGTATTGGAATCAAGGGACACAAACAGTTTATGTAGATGCATCTGGATTGCCACAACCTCCAGAAGGCTTTGTTTATCAAGTTTGGGCATTGAAATTAAATCCATTGACACCAACAAGCATTGGATTACTAGACGACTTTAAAGGAAACGATTCTCGACTTTTTGCAGTTAACAATGCAATTGAAGCAGAGGCATTCGGAATTACTTTAGAACCGGCTGGCGGAAGTATTTCTCCAACTTTGGAACAATTGTATACTTTGGGAAAAGTGTAAAATTCGTTACTTTAAATAACTAAAAAAGGGATTCAATTAAAAACTGAATCCCTTTTTTTTATCTGAAAAAAAATTATTTATTCTTGTAATACTTCCTGTATTTTGGATAACTAATAGCTCCTAAAATTGCAATTGCAATTGCAGTTTCCCATATCCAACTCAACGATTTTGCTTCACCAGTTGCATATGAATGCAAACCTACTAAGTGAAAATTCACACCATAATAGGTGAATAATATGGAAATAAAAGCTACCATACTCATAACGCTAAAAACCCATTTTCCTCTCAAACCTGGAACGTATCGCATGTGAATTACAAAGGCATAAACCATAATACTAATTAATGCCCAAGTTTCTTTTGGGTCCCAACCCCAATATCTTCCCCAACTTTCGTTGGCCCACTGACCACCTAAAAAGTTACCAATCGATAATAAAATTAACCCAATAGTTAACGCCATTTCGTTGATGTACGTGATTTCCCGAATGTTCAACTCCATTCTTACTTTGTTTTTTTCAGTTGTGAATAAAATCAGCAGTAATGAAACTGTTCCTAAAATCATTCCCAAAGCAAATGGACCGTAACTTGCCACAATTACTGCAACGTGAATCATTAACCAATACGAATCTAAAACCGGTTGCAATGTTGCAATTTCTGGGTCAACCCAATTGGCATAAGCCGCCATCAAAATCATTGAGGTTACAAATGCAGAAGAAGCCACTGTTAATTTTGACCTCATATCAAATGCAAGCCCAAAAAACATGGTAGCCCAGGCTACATATATAATAGATTCATAAGCATTACTCCATGGAGCATGTCCAGAAATGTACCATCGCACAATTAATCCAAGCGTATGTGCCACGAACAATAATGCAATGAAAATATGCATAAAATTGACAGAGAAATTAAGAATTTTATTCTTTTCATTGAAAATTTTTCCAACGACTAATAAAATCATGATTATTCCGCCAAACATGTAGAGGTAGAATAAATTCTTAAAAATATTTATTTTATTGTAAAAGATTTCTGATGAAATTCTATCGTCACTTGGAATTACTGCCGCTCCATATTTTTTCTGATATTTTTGAATTCCATCCAAGTAGAAGTTAGCTTCTTTATACTCTTTGGTTTCAGAGGCGTTTGCTAATGACGCCAAATATATAGGTATAATTTGTTTCGTAAATGTGGAATCCATTCCTTTAATGTTGGTTTCGCCCAGTTCAGGATAAGAAACCCACTTGTTATTTGCATCGCCAGGAATTGGAAAAATTTTCAAAATGCTCCCAAACAGAGCGGAACTTAATAAGTTTACTTTTTTGTCCGTTTCCACGAAATCTTTCTCAAATTTATTCGGATTTGCCGTTTTGTAAGCTGCATCTAAATATTTCGACAATTTATAATTCCCCTTATCATCAAAGAAATTGATAAAAGAGGCTAATTTTTGATTGGCAGGTATACCAATAATTTTTCTGATACTATCATTCCCCGTACTTATATAAACCATCTGCATCTGATACCAAGCACTTGGAAACTGTGTCATGGATAAAAATACTTGGTCTGGATTTAATCCTTTGAATGAATTTTCATGGCTTACTTTTCGCAATAACTCTGATGAAAACGTATTTACCGGCTTCATTCTTCCGCCAATATCCTGAATTACCAATTTTCCAAATCGCTCCGCATGTTCTTCGGAAACTTGATATTTTTGAATCAAGGAGTCGACCACTTTCATATCTACAGGTCCGCTTTGGTGATTTTGTGCAAAGCCACTTATACTTAAAAACAAAGCAATTGCTGTTAATCTTGCTTTTTTCATCTTCACTTTCTCTAATTTTCTTTTCAAATCTGCAAATCGTGAATATTTGGTAAACATAATAGCCATCATAGCAAAATAGAGTAAAAAGTATCCAATATATGTAATCCAAGTTCCCCAAAAATCGTGACTTACAGAAAGAATGGTTCCCTTTTCGTCTTCATCAAACTGAGCTTGAAAAAAGCGATAACCGCGATAATCCAATACGTGATTCATGTAAATGTGGTAGTCAAATTTTTCAGAACCATCAATTACCTCGACTTTACTTTCAAAGGAGGAATAGCTTTTTTCTGTACCAGGATATTTCGCAGCGATAAAATCATTTAACTTCACATCAAATGGCGTTTTGTAAATCTTGCTTCCATACATAAATGTAAATTCTAGATCACCTACTTTTACAGTGTTAGGCACTCCCATTTTTCCTTTTGAACCTATAAGAGTTATCGTTTTTTCTTCATTTCCAGAAGAAACTTTTAATACCAAAGCGTCATCTGTAACCTTGTCTTTATAATCAGTGTTTGAAATGAAATCAACACGACCTTTCATGGGTGGATCAGGAAAAACAAATTGTGCACCACCTAGATTATAAAGTGACCGCATCATTAAAGGTTGTACTTCATTCATTGTAACTTTACCTTTCAGCTGATCGGCCATTCGCATGAAATCTCCTTCAAAAGGCGCTTGAATTGTAAACGTATCGACTTGGGTATCGATGTTAATAGCACCTTGCGTAAATTTATTAAAGGCAAACAAAACGTTGTGAAAATTGACAACTTCTCCAGATTTCAAGTAATGATCGTGACGTTCTCCGCCTCCTGATTCAACCATTTTCAAGAATTCAATACCGTTTTCATCTTTTACAATTTGTTCGGTAGCACCCATAATGAAATCTTGGTATTCAATCTCGTAAGGTGTTTGGTCAAATTTACTGTCAATTGAAAAACTATTATTTGTAGCCGGAGACATCAAAAGTGGGTTTTCATGCGTCTTCCGCTTCATCCCTCCTTGGTATTCTCCATCGACAAAAACAGTTAGAAAAGTTTTGTCAGAGAAAAATTCATTAGCGGTTTCTCCTTCTCGGATTGGCATCATGCCTTCATGGCTAATATATCTCGTTACAAAAGCACCAACTAAAATAAGGATAAAGGACAAGTGGAGAATTAATGTAGCCCATTTCTCTTTCTTCCACAGCTGGTACCGCTTGATATTTCCTAAAAAATTTATAACAAAAACAAACATGATAGCCTCAAACCACCACGCATTATAAATCATTATTCGAGCAGTATCTGTATTGTATTTGCTTTCTATGAACGTCCCAGTTGCCATTGCTACGGCAAAAGAAATAAATAAAACAGCCATTAAACGTGTTGAGAAAAAAATCGAACCGAGAACCGATAGTATTTTATTATCCATTTGATTGGAAATTAGATTTTTATAAAGTCGTGCAAAAGTACGCAAAATTGTTAGCATAATTATAACGCAAATAGCCACTAAACCTTAAAAAATCCTTAAATTTAATCGCTGCAAATTAGATTCGACAACAGTGCAAAAGATTTAATTTACCTTCTTAGTTATCTTACGAAAATTGACGAATTAATAATATTTTCTTTAAATCCCTTTTTTTTGAATAATTTTGTCTCATGATTAAAATCAGTATCATTGGTTATGGAAATGTTGCACAGCATCTGATTCATGCTTTTATGCAGAATCCTACAATTCAAATTGAACAAGTATTCGTACGAAAGCCCGAAAAGGTTTCTTATCTTCATCCGTCCATAAAGGTCACGTCAGACTGGAGTCAATTACTTCCCTCTGATATTTTTATTATAGCGGTTTCAGATGATGCAATTGCGGAAGTTTCTTCTAGTTTACCTTTAAAAAATCAATTTGTAGTTCACACTTCCGGTAGTGTGGAGTTAGAACAAATTAGCAATCACAATCGAAGAGGTGTTTTTTATCCGCTGCAAACGTTTACAAAAAATAAAACGGTAGATTTTACAACTATTCCCATTTGTATAGAAAGTGAATTCAGTGCCGATTTAGAAATTCTAAAAAATTTAGCCGTTGCAATTTCTGAAAAGACGTATATTATCAATTCGCAACAGCGAAAAGCCTTGCATGTGGCTGCCGTTTTTGTAAATAATTTTGTAAACCATATGTATCAAATTGGCAGTGAAATTTGTCAAGAAAATCAAATTCCTTTTTCAATATTAGAATCGTTAATTGCCGAAACAGCTTCAAAAATTACGAATCTTTCACCAAAAGAAGCACAAACCGGTCCTGCAAAACGAGACGACCAGCGAACTATTGCAACTCATGTCGCATTTTTAGAATCGAATGAAATGCATCAAAACATTTACAAATTATTAACGCAATCCATACAAAAAAATGAGCAAGAGCTATAAAGAAATTTTAAACGACATTACCACTTTTGTATTCGACATTGACGGCGTTCTCACTGACAGTTCCGTTCATGTATCTCAAAATGGAGAAATGCTTCGTATCATGAATATTCGCGATGGATTTGCCATGAAAGCAGCTATTGAAAGCGGTTATAATGTTTGCATTATTTCGGGCGGCTCCAATGAAGGCGTTCGAATCCGATTGAAGAATTTAGGGGTTTCAGAAATTCATTTGGGCTCGTCTGACAAAGTGAATACATTTAATGAATATACTGAAAAACACAACATTAATCCAGAACACGTTTTGTACATGGGAGATGATATTCCTGATTATCATGTGATGAAACTAGTTGGCTTACCGACTTGTCCACAAGATGCAGTTTCAGAAATCAAAGCCATTTCTAAGTATATTTCACACATAAATGGCGGACGTGGTGCCGTTCGAGAAGTGATTGAGCAAGTCATGAAAGTACAGGGAAAATGGAATATTTATTTTGATGGAAAGCATGATTAATTTATAAAATTCAGCAAGCAAAAAAAAACAGTACCTTTGCCGCTCAAATACATAGAATGAGATTACACAGAAATTTAGTTTACACAACTATTGATTCATTGAATGCAATTTTTAATGAAGGAGAATATGCAGATAAAGTTGTTGCAAGAGCTTTAAAAAAAGACAAACGTTGGGGAAGCCACGATCGTAAATTTGTTGCCGAAACGATTTACGAAATTGTGCGTTGGAAACGATTATATTCAGAAATTGCAGAGGTAAAAGAGCCATTTGATCGTGAAGATTTGTGGCGACTTTTTGCAGTTTGGGCGGTTTTAAGAGGTTATCCAATTCCGGATTGGCGTCAACTAGAAGGAACTCCAGAACGAAAAATAAAAGGGCGTTTTGACGAACTTTCAAAAAATAGAGTATACAGAGAATCTATTCCAGATTGGATGGACGAACTTTGCGTAAAAGAGTTAGGAGAGGAAAAGTGGACCAAAGAAATTGCCGCACAAAACCAACCTGCAAAAGTAATTTTGAGAGTAAATACATTGAAAACGACTAGAGAAAAACTTCGTGCGATTTTAATGGATTTAGATATTGACACCGAAGCTTTACAAGACCAACCGGATGCTTTGGTATTGAAAGAACGTGCCAATGTATTTTTGACAGATGCTTTTAAAGCTGGATTCTTTGAAGTTCAAGATGCCAATTCTCAACTTGTTGCTCGATTTCTAGATGTTAAACCAGGAATGAGAGTGGTAGATACTTGTGCTGGTGCTGGAGGAAAAGCACTTCACATGGCTTCATTAATGGAAAACAAAGGTCAGTTGATTGCTATGGATTTGTACGAAAGTAAATTGAAGCAATTGAAAATTAGAGCCAAAAGAAATGGCGCTTTCAACATTGAATATAAAATCATTGATTCGACGAAAGTCATCAAAAAATTACAAGAAAAAGCAGACCGAGTATTGATTGACGCACCTTGTAGTGGTTTAGGTGTTTTGAAAAGAAATCCAGATGCAAAATGGAAATTGCAACCTGAATTTATCGAGAACATTAAAAAAGTGCAAGCTGAAGTTTTAGAAAGTTACTCACGAATTGTAAAACCAGGCGGAAAGTTGGTTTATGCAACATGTTCTGTTCTACCTTCTGAAAATCAGGAGCAAGTAGAAAAGTTTTTGAAAACGGAAAATGGAAAGAAATTTACATTTATAAAGGACCAGAAAATATTAGCATCCGAATCGGGATTTGATGGTTTCTATATGGCTCTATTAGAACGAAAACAATAACTAGTAGTAGCAAATTATTTTAACAACTTACTTAAAATATGTTGCAAAAATAAGCATGGGTACAAAAATATCGTTTACATTTGTCATCCTTAATTTGAAATTATAATGAAAAAATATTACACTTTTTTAGTTTTAATGCTTTCGCTTGCTACAATTGCACAAGCTCCAGCAAACTATTACAATAATGCAACGGGTACAGGATATGCATTAAAAACACAATTAAAAACAATTATTTCCAACGGTCATAATGACCAAGGTTATAATTCGTTGTGGTCTCTTTATAGCACTACTGCATTTAGAGACAACTTTTATGAAAATGACGGTTCTTTACTGGATTTATATTCAGAGAATCCAACCGCGGCTGATCCTTATAATTACACTTCTAGTAATCAACAGTGTGGTAATTACAATGCAGAAGGCGTTTGTTACAATCGAGAGCACTTGGTTCCTCAATCTTATTTTGATGAATTTGCAACTAACCCAATGAAAAACGACCCTTTTCATGTGTTCCCTTCCGATGGAAAAGTGAATGGAGACCGAGGAAATTACGGTTTTGGAATTGTAGGAACTCCTACTTATACTTCACAAAATGGTTCTAAACGCGGAAACATGTCAGCTGGTGCTTACTCTAGTTTTACAGGAACTGTTTTCGAACCAATTGATGCATTTAAAGGTGACGTTGCTAGAGCCTACTTTTATTTTGCAACGCGTTACGAAACTTCGATGGGTAGTTTTTACAATGCGGCAAGTTCAACCTCATGTCAAGCAAAAGCAATGTTTGACGGATCTACAAACAAAGTTTTTTCAGACGATTTTATTTTAGTACTAATTAAGTGGCATCTTGACGACCCGGTTTCCTCTTATGAAATTGCCAAAAACAATGCAATTTATGCCTACCAAGGCAACAGAAACCCGTATATTGACAACCCAGGATATGTTTGTCAAATTTGGGATACACAATGTACTACTGTAAATAATTTGAAAACAGAATACTTCAATTCTCTAGCTTCAATGACGGTTTATCCAAATCCATCAAACGAGCATTTAATTAGAATCAACTACGAAAACACCATTGACGAAATTCAATTAATCAATGTAAATGGGCAAATTATCCAGCAAGTATACAATCCAGCTTCTCAAAACAGCACGTATACTTTAGATAACATTCCTTCTGGATTTTACTTTTTGAGAGTGACAAACGATAGTCAATCGGTAGTCAAAAAAATTATTGTAAACTAAATCAGCAAATAATATAAGTATTTAAACCAACGTTCGCGCGTTGGTTTTTTTTTATATAAAATAATCAACAAATGTTAAATAAACTTTAGGCCTCAAATAATCTACTATATTTGTTTCCCTTAAATTTTTTACATGAAAAATAAAATTACGTTACTTCTCTTATTAAATTCCCTGTTTTTGTTAGCCCAACAAGGAGCTCCCGCTGCGTATTACAATGGCTTTAATTGGAACCAATCTGCAACTGCGTTAAAAAATGCATTGAGTGTTAAAATCACAACTACCCATACAAAAATATTGACGTATGGTCAAGCTGAAAACGCAATTCGCTATACTGATTTGGACCCAGAAGATTTAACCAACACCAATCTTTTATTGATTTATGGTTTTAGTGACAACATCTGTCCCAGTTCGCAAGCGGACGACAACGACCACAGAAGGAGAAATAAAAACGACGATGGCGCTGGCACTCTTTGCGAATGGAACAGAGAACATACGTATGCAAAGTCATTGGGCACTCCTAACTTGGAAAATTATCCTGAACCAAATGCTGACGTGCATCATTTGAGAGCTAGCGATGTTCAACGAAATTATGACAGAGGTAATAAAAAGTTCGGCTCAGGTTTTGGTGATTCGCTAGCTTCAGGGAACAATTGGTATCCTGGAGACGAATGGAAAGGCGACATCGCACGAATGATGATGTATATGTATTTGAGATACGGAAATCAGTGCTTGCCTATAAATGTTGCGACAGGAGTTATAAATGCCTCCGATTCAAACATGATCAACCTATTACTGCAATGGAATGCCGAAGATCCTGTTTCGCAATATGAAGACAATCGAAACACTTATTTAGGAAACGCTTCCAACTATTACGGTCAAGGAAATCGCAATCCCTTTATTGACAATCCTTATTTGGCAACATTAATTTGGGGCGGACCAATTGCCGAAAACCGTTGGCCAAACGTTTATCTTTCAACACCAACATTCAACTTAGCAGATAATCTTACCGTTTATCCGAACCCATCAAATGACCATAGAGTACTCATTTCAACAGAAATTCCAGTAGATGAAATTCAGTTAATTACAATAAATGGTCAAATTATGCAGCAAATAAAGAATCCTGCTAATTTCAACAACAGTTATTCCGTGGAAAATATTCCGCAAGGATTTTATATTTTACGCATAACTGCAAACGAACAGACGGTTGTCAAAAAAGTGATTATGAATTAGGGATGTAGCAAATATTGATAAGTAATTTGCAAATAGCAGCGTACAATTTAAAGGTTTTATGCTGCAGTTATACTTTAAAAAATCAGCCTAAAACATTGCCGAGGTCAAATATAATGTTGCAGGTGCCAATTATTATGTTGTTGACCCCTCCAGAAACATTGTAGATGCCAAATACAACGTTGCAGCTGCCAATTATAATGTTGTTGACCCCTCCAGAAACATTGCAGATGCCAACTACAACGTTGCAGGTGCAATCTGCAACATTGCAGCCGTAAGAATTATCATTGCCGACGGCCCTGCAACAATTTATTCTCAATAAAAAACATAAAAAAACTCCAATACTGTAATTCAGTATTGGAGTTTTATATTTACAAAAGAGAAATTTAACCTTGATTCATTGAAATCAAGAACTCCTCATTATTTCTGGTTTTCTTAAAGCGATCGTTGATAAAGTCCATCGCTTCTACTGGATTCATGTCTGAAAGGTATTTTCGCATGATCCACATACGTTGCAATGTTTTTTCATCCAATAACATGTCGTCACGACGTGTACTTGAAGAAGTTAAGTCGATTGCAGGGAAAATACGTTTGTTGGCAATTTTACGATCCAACTGCAATTCCATATTTCCTGTTCCTTTAAATTCTTCAAAGATAACTTCGTCCATTTTAGAACCTGTTTCAGTTAAAGCGGTTGCAATAATACTTAACGAACCCCCATTTTCAACATTTCGAGCAGCACCAAAGAAACGTTTTGGTTTTTGCAAAGCATTGGCATCTACTCCACCACTTAAGACTTTACCAGAAGCCGGTTGAACGGTGTTGTAAGCTCGTGCTAAACGCGTAATCGAATCTAAAAGAATCACTACGTCATGACCACATTCTACTAAACGTTTGGCTTTTTCTAAAACGATATTTGCAATTTTCACGTGTTCTTGTGGTTCACGGTCAAAGGTTGAAGCAACCACTTCCCCACGAACGTTCCGTTGCATATCCGTAACCTCCTCAGGACGTTCGTCTATAAGCAGCACTATTAAATAAACTTCCGGATGGTTTGCTGCAATTGCATTTGCAATATCTTTCAGCAACATCGTTTTACCTGTTTTAGGTTGTGCAACGATCATTCCACGTTGTCCTTTTCCTATTGGTGAAAACAAATCAATAATTCGAGTCGAAATCGTGCTTTCTTTCTCCGCTAATCTGAATTTTTCGTCTGGGAAAACCGGAGTTAAATGTTCAAAAGAAACCCGATCACGAACTACTTGCGGATCGTGTCCATTAATTTTCAATACACGAACTAAAGGAAAAAACTTCTCTCCTTCTTTTGGAGGACGAACCACACCTTTTACAGTGTCTCCGGTTTTAAGACCAAAAAGGCGAACTTGCGAGTTGGATAAATAAATATCATCAGGCGAAGCTAAATAGTTGTAATCCGAAGATCGTAAAAATCCGTAACCGTCTGCCATCATTTCCAAGACACCTTCACTTTCAATAATTCCGTCAAATTCAAAGTCTGAATCGCGAAAATTATTTTTCTTGTTCTTTTGGTTTGGGTTTTGATTTACTTTAGCATTCGGATTAATTTTCTGCTGATGAACCGGTTTCTTAGGTTTGTTTTCTTCAGAAGCAGTATCATCTTGAGAATTGTTAGTGGAATCAGCTTCCTCTTTTTCAACTTCATTAGTAGATTGCTTTTCAGCACTAGCACTAATTTTACTTTCGTATTTGGCTTTATTGAACTTAATCACTTTCCGTTCAGGACCTGTTTTTACGTCAACTTCATCTGAAGTTTCCGTTTTTTCTGACTCTTTTGAAAACAAATTAGAATCTGAAGATTCCTCTTGTTTTTTATTAGGAATGATTCGTGCTCTTTTTGAAGCAGCATCTACTTTCGGCTCAACGTCATCAGCAGCATCAGTAGCGTTCGATGCATTTTGTTTTTCTAAAATTTGTTGAACAAGAAGTTCTTTTTTAAGACCTGCTGGTTTGATTTGTGCCAACTTGGCTATGTCCTGAAGCTCAGCTAGCTTCATCTGTTTTAATGCAGAAAGTTCAAACATCGATGTTTATTTGAATTAATTAGTTCGGGAGTTGTAATGAGAATTGTTGTGCAAATTTATTTGTCTTGCAAACCCTAAAAGATGAAGTACTTATAGGTTTATACTGCAATAATACGAATAAATTTCTAGGTTACAATAGTATTTTCGAAAAAGAAAATATATTTTTGCGTTAGAATTTTATAGAAAATGCTACAACGGATACAAACAATTTACCTCATTCTTGCTGCAGTTGTTACTGGAGTTTTGCCTTTTGTATTTCCACTTTGGAAACAAGTAATTGGAGCGGCTACCGTAGATTTTTATTTCATGCAAGAAATGAGCTACGTGGCTTTGTTTGGGCTAAGTACAACCTTATCCATTGTTAGCATAATGACTTTTAAAAAGAGACAAAATCAATTTGTCATGGGCAGATTGAACATCATATTGAATTTAATTTTATTAGTATTATTTGTTTATCGGTTACTAACGGTATCTGGAGAAACTTCGGTTTCAGAGAAAGGTATTGGGATGTTTCTTCCTATTGTTGCTATCGTTTTTTTGGTCTTGGCCAATAAAGCCATCAAGAAGGACGAAGATCTCGTAAAATCTGTGGATCGATTGAGATAAAACTATAATCTTAGTTTATTAGTGCGAAGAAAAATCCTGACGAAAGTTGGGATTTTTTTTGTTTTACTACTTTAGTTCTTGAAGGTAATTTGGGCGTTCCCCTCCGTAAAAACTCCGGGTCAGGCTGTCCGTTCCCGCTTTTATTACTTTGAAGAAAGCAATAAAGAGCTCCACTTCCATCCTTAACGCAAAAACCGTCGGAGATAGAAACATTCGTGATTTTTGTCAAGCTATATTTATTTCAGCTTCTCTAAGTTTTAAGCTGCCGAAATGAAGTCTTAATTAAAACTTACTTATAAATCTTCTTAATCCGATCCAAATCACGTTTCGTATCCTGCTCTTTCAACGATTCGCGTTTATCATACGTCTTTTTACCTCGAGCTAAAGAAATCTCGAGCTTTGCCATTCCTTTTTCGTTAGTAAAAAGTTTCAAAGGAACAATCGTCAAACCTTTTGCTTGAACACTTTTAGCCAAACTTTTCAATTCCCGTTTATTCAGTAAAAGCTTTCGTTCACTTCTTGCATTGTGGTTGAACTGGTTTCCAAAAGCATATTCTTCAATATACATATTGATTACAAAAAGTTCGTTTCTTTCGTTGAATTCACAAAAGCTTTCGGTAATATTTGCTTTCCCCAAACGAATGGATTTGATTTCCGTTCCGGTTAACATAATTCCAGCCGTGAACTTTTCGATTAATTCAAAATCAAAACGAGCGCGTTTATTTAATATAGAGATAGTTTTTAGCATAGGATTGCAAATGTACTAACATTCCTTTAATTCGTCAATCTGTTTTGAAATTTGATGAAATTTTTAAGGCATTATTAACCATTATTCCGCATTTTTGCTGAATCTAAATCTCGAAATAATAAAATATGCAAAATCCAAACCCTAAAAACCCTCTTCACGGCATTACTTTAAAAAAAATGCTCGAAGATTTAATTCCGTTTTACGGCTTTGATACTTTAGGTGAATTGATAAAAATCAAATGTTTTACAGATAACCCAAGTCTGAAATCGAGTTTAACTTTTCTAAGAAAAACACCTTGGGCTCGCGAAAAAGTTGAAGAATTGTATTTAAAAACGCTTCCTAAATTAATTGGTAAAGTTTAAAATTATATCTCTTATCATTTCGATTTTAACAAAAAAATCCCGAATAAATTCGGGATTTTTCAAGGCTAAAATAAGTTAGTTAGTGTATTCTAACCTGATGTTTCATTTGGTTCTGCTTACTTACTAATAAAAAATTAGGAGGCTTGATCCGAACCAAAATGAATTATGTCTTTTTATTTATAGATGCAATTAAAATGGATTGGTTGCTTTGTAATTGAAAATTATTTTACATTTAGTTTCTTAAAAGATTTCAATTGTAAAAACCGATGTAAAAATTTCATGTTCTTCTAAAGTCTGAATTCCTGCTTTTTCTTCTAATTTTTGATTTGTTTTCACCTCATCGGCATGACCAAACCAAGGCTCGATACAAATAAATCGCGCATTTACTTTTGTCCAGATTCCTAAATCAGGAAAGTTTTCAAATTTAACTTTCACAAAATTAATTCCTTTCTTTTGAATAGTTACCGATTGTACCTTATGGTTTTTAAATACCAAAGCATCGTTCTCAAAGAGTGTATAATTCAATGGCAAATGATTTTCTTTAGTTTCCAAGTTATTCGTTTCATCTGCTAAAAGGTGATTTTCTAGTAAGGAATAATTTGGTACATCATCGGTTTCAAAAAACAAAGAATAGTCTTCAAAATGTTCTGAAAGTGCAAATCCAGGATGACCACCAATTGAAAAATACATTTTATCTTCTGAATGATTCTGAACTTTATAATGTACTTCTAAACTATTTTCTACAAGTCGGTATTCAATTTGTAATTCAAACTGAAAAGGATAAACTTTAAGCGTTTCCGAATCATTTTTCAATGAAAGTACAATGCTATCGTTGCTTTTTTCTACGACCTGAAATTCTTTTTCCCTAGCAAAACCATGTCTTGGCAAATGATAAACTTTTTCTTCAAAAAAATAAGTATCGTCTTTCAAAGAACCAATTGTAGGAAATAAAATAGGTGATTGTTTGTCCCAAAATTCTGAATTTCCTTCCCAAATGTATTCTTTGTCATTTGATTTTAAAGAAACAAGTTCAGCACCTAGACTATCGAAAGTTGCTTCTAAAAATTGATTTTTGATTTGAAATTTCATTTTTATTTAATTTTTTTTCACAAAAAAAGCCAGCTCTTAAGCCGACTTGATTGTACTGTTTATAACGTTTTATTCTTGTTCTTGATTTAACATTTCCCACAACTTATCTTTTAACTCCACAAGTCCTTGTTGAGCAACAGATGAGATTAACATATAAGGAATTTTTAATTCTTTATCCAATTGTTCTTTCAATTCCGCCTTCAATTCGTCATCAAGCATGTCGCATTTTGAGATAACCAACATTCGCTCTTTGTCCAACATTTCAGGATTGTACTTAGTCAATTCATTCACTAAAATATCATATTCAGCTTTGATATCTTCCGTGTCAACCGGAACTAAAAATAGTAAAGTCGAATTTCTTTCGATGTGACGTAAAAAGTAATGCCCCAGACCTTTTCCTTCTGCAGCACCTTCAATAATTCCAGGAATATCAGCAATCACAAACGATTGATAATCACGATATGCTACAATTCCTAAGTTTGGTTTTAAGGTTGTAAACGGATAATCAGCAATCTTTGGCTTAGCCGAAGTCAACACAGAAAGTAAAGTAGATTTTCCTGCATTTGGAAAACCAACTAAACCAACATCAGCCAAAACTTTAAGTTCTAAAACGATGTCTTTTTCTTCAGCAGGCAAACCAGGTTGGGCATATCTTGGCGTTTGATTTGTAGAACTTCTAAAATGCCAGTTTCCTAAGCCACCTTTTCCACCTTGAGCAATGATTCTTTTCTCACCATCGTCAGTAATTTCGAACATAATTTCGTTCGTTTCCTTGTCGCGAACCACAGTACCTAATGGAACTTCAATAAACTTATCATCTCCATTACTACCTGAACTTCTATCACCACCACCATCGCCTCCGTGACCTCCTTTTATATGTCGGGCAAATTTAAGGTGAAATAAAGTCCACAAACTTTTATTTCCAACTAAATAAATGTGACCACCTCGACCACCATCACCACCATCTGGACCACCTTTTTCAATAAATTTTTCACGGTGTAAATGGGTAGAACCTTTTCCTCCTTTACCCGATGTCACATATATTTTTACGTAATCTACAAAATTTCCTTCTGTCATTTTTTTTGTTTAAAAGTTTAAGGTTTAAGGTTTAAAGTGGATAGAATTCCTACCAACTTTAAACCTTAAACTGTAAACAAAATTTTACTCTTTTAATGTTTTAACCAACACTTTGTCGATTTTCACACCATCCATATCAATCACTTCTAGTTCGTAATTCTGCCAAATCAATTTTTGTCCTTGTTTCGGAATGTAAGAAAGTTCGGTCATTATTAATCCACTAACAGTGGTAACGTCGTAATCATTTGTCAACTCGTCTAACTCAAAATAAGTTAGAAAATCGTGTAGCGAATAATGTCCGTCGACTAACCAAGTTCCATCTTCGCGTTCGATAAGTTGAAAATCTTCTTTATAAAAGTCGGAAGCATTACCAACTAAAGCTTCCAAAATGTCATTTAATGTAATAATTCCCTGGAAAACACCGTATTCATCAGAGACAAAAGCATAATGAATTCCACTCTTTTTGAAGGTTTCCAATGCTTTATATGCTGTTGTTTGTTCCATCATAAATGGAGCATCCGTAACAATATCAGGCAAATTGAAGGAGTTTTTATTAATATTTGCAAATATATTTTTTAAATTCACACAGCCTACAATGTCGTCGTAATTTTCGCCATAAACTGGATAAACCGAATGCAATTCTTTTAGCATCAACTCTGTTACTTCTGTTTTATTGGCACCAATAGGCAAGAACACAACCGACTTCCTGTGTGTCATTAAAGAATTAACTTTTCTATCACCAATGTGAAAAACCCGTTCCACAATATCTTGTTCAATTTCTTGCACTTCGCCACCTTCCGTTCCTTCTTTAATTATGGCTTTGATTTCTTCCTCGGTGACTTTTCCGTCAGCCGAAGGTTTTATCATCAAAACTTTCAAAAGAAATTCAGTTGAAATGGTTAACAACCAAATAAATGGTGCAGTTACTACCGAAATTACTTTCATTGGAACGGCAACTGCTTTTGCAATCTTTTCTGGATGATTTAGTCCAATACGTTTTGGCAATAATTCACCTAAAACTAAAGAGAAAAAAGTTAAAACTACAACCACTAAACCAACAGAAAGCGAATCGGCATAAGGTTTTAATATTTCAAAACCTTCAATCAATACTTTGGCATCAGCCGTTATTTTATCTCCACTAAAAATACCTGTTAAAATACCAATTAAGGTAATTCCTATTTGAACTGTAGATAAAAACTTATTTGGAGCATTTGCTAATTCCAATGCTACTTTTGCACTATTATTGCCTTTTTTAGCGGCATTTTCGAGCCTGTTTTTTCGAGCTGAAATCAGCGAAATTTCTGACATGGAAAAGACACCATTCAGAATAATTAAAAAGAGAACAATAAGTATTTCCATTACTAATTTTAAGGTTTTAGAATTTCGACATTACTGCCAAAATCTAAAACAACTAAGTTAAACTATCAATCACAAGACTTAAACGTTCGGTAATTTCGTTGATTGAACCGATTCCATTTACGCTGTAAAATTTATTTTGACCTTTATAATAATCAATTAAAGGTGCTGTTTTTTCATTATATTCTTGGTAGCGATTCCTGATTTTTTCTTCATCTTGGTCGTCCGGTCTTCCTGAAGTTTTTCCGCGTTCTAAAAGTCTTTTTACCAAAATTTCATCATCTGCTTCTAAGGCAATTGTAGCTATAATTTTATCATCTTTAGATTCTAAGAACGCATCCAAAGCTTTCGCTTGTGAAATTGTTCTTGGAAAACCATCGAATAAAAAACCACTTGAATCTGGATTATTATCGCATTCGCTTTCCAACATTTTAATAGTTACTGCATCCGGAACCAGCTCGCCCTTATCCATATACGTTTTCGCTAACTTCCCTAATTCCGTATCTCCCTTAATATTGAACCTGAAGATATCTCCAGTCGAAAGATGTGTCAGATTGTATTTTGTTTTTAAAAATTCAGCTTGTGTTCCTTTTCCAGCTCCAGGTTTCCCGAATAAAACGATATTAATCATTGTGTTGTTGAGTGTATTGTGTTGTTGTTTTTTTGAAAAATTATTCTTGTAATTGATAAACTTCAGGTAAATTCCGACCTAAACCGTCGTAATCTAATCCAAAACCAACAATGAATTTATTTGGAATTCGAATTCCAATATAATCCAACTTGATGTCCTTTTTGTAAGCTTCGGGTTTAAAAAACAAGGTAGCTATTTTGAAGTGTTTGACATTTTTAGATTTTAAAATCTCTTTCAAAACTTCAATTGTGTTTCCTGTGTCTACAATATCTTCCACAACAATAACTGTTCTTCCTGTTAAATCTTGGCTCAAACCAATCAATTCGTTGACTTTATTAGTAGTTTCCATGCCTTCATACGAAGCCATTTTAACAAAACTAACTTCGCACATTCCTCGATATTGTTTCATCAAATCAGACAAAACCATGAAGGAACCGTTTAAAACGCCAATAAAAATGGGCTGTTCGTCAAAAAAATCGTCGTCCATTTGCTTTGCCATATTTTTGATTGCAAAGTCGATTTCTTCAGCAGAAATGAATGGAACAAAATGTTTATCGTGAAGTTGTATCATAAGTAGTGTGCTTTTTAAAATAAACGACAAATTTACAAAGTATTAGCTATTCATACTAAGGTATTTTTATTTTTTTACGTTTTTATCTTAATTGCAAAATTTAATCTTTTTCAATCTTCATAATTCATAGAACAAATGGAAGGATTTCATCTTTATTTAGTTGTATTTTAAAATTTAAAAACCAATTATCAATGTTAAATTCAAATTTGACTTAAATTTTTATTTATACTTTTATAAAAAAATAAAAATGTTACCAAAAACACTTCCCTTTTTTCTTAGTTTCTTTATGCTCACATTTTGCAGCAGCACTGTTTCTGATGTTGATTTCAAAGAAATTTTTACAATGCCCAAAAAAATCAAGGAATCATCTGCTGTTGAAGTCGCTACTAATTCTAAATTAATTTGGACACTTGAAGACAGTGGAAATAAACCCGAATTATTTGGATTAGATTTGGAAGGTAAAATCGTTCAAAATATTTCTATTCAAAATGTAAAAAATAACGATTGGGAAGACTTGACTTCTGATAATGAAGGAAACTTATACATTGGTGACTTTGGAAATAATGATAATGAACGTAAAGATTTAGCCATTTATAAAATTTCAGCAACAGATTTAACCAAAAATGAGGCAACACCAGTCCGTACTATTTCCTTTTATTATCCCGAACAAAAAGCATTTCCACCCAAGAAATCAGAACGGAATTTTGATGTAGAATCTTTTTTTGTGTTCCAAAATAACTTTTTTTTGTTTACCAAAAACAGAAGTTCCAAATTTGATGGCACGACTCATTTATATCGTGTTCCAAATGAATCAGGGAATCATAAAGCCACCTTAATCGCGTCTTTTAAAACCTGTGAGAAATTCAGCAGCTGTGCAATTACGAGTGCTGATATTAGTCCGAATGGCAAAACAATCGCTTTATTGAGCTCAAATCAAGTTTGGCTTTTTACTGATTTTACCGGAGATTCCTTCTTTAAAGGTACAATGCAAAATATTTCGCTTCCCACATTAACACAAAAAGAAGGCATCTGTTTCATTAATGAAAGTACGCTTTACATCACTGAAGAAAAAGACAAACATACGGGAGGAAAATTATACCAACTGAATTTATCAAAATCCAAAGCCCAATCCCACTGAAAATCGACCGCCGTCTTCACCATGAAAATAAGAGACTTTTCCAGTAAAAATTTTCGCACCATTTAACCAAATCCCACCACCAAATGAATTGTGCCATTTGTTTGAATTCGTATCGGCAAGCCAAACTCTACCGCTATCATAACCTGCAAATACGCCGTATTGAGCCGGAATCAAGCTGTTTTTAAATTTACCTATTTTATACCTTAAATCGGATGATATAAAAAATGATTGTTTTCCAGAAAACCGTTGAAAACGAAAAGCTCTTAAATCTGCATCTCCACCAAGTTCTGCCATTTGGTAAAATAAATAATCATTGCTGAATAACATTTTAGCTTTCGCCAAAGTTCCAAAAACAAGTTGGTCATCCTTGGTGATTTTATGACTAAAGCCTAAAGCCGTTTCAGCATAAGGCACCGCTTTATTAGATTCGTTGAGATTTATTTCATAACCGCCTTCAACGTAAAATTTCATTCCCATTGATGGAATTGAGGCATTGTCGTAATTTTCAAAACCATACCGCACTTGAGCTGCTAGGAAATTTTGTGTCTTGAACACTTCTTCATCAATTGCGAAATTATCCACAATAAAGCGATTTGCAGTTCGGTCCACTTCCACAGACCTGAAATTTAATTTTGCAGAAAAATGAGCGCCAAAATCACCTTGCCAATGAATTGATGGCGCAAAACCCAACGTTTGCATCTTTATACGATTGTAATTCATTCCCAAATCGTCATCCAAATTTTGAGTTTCATTTCCGTAGCCAAAGAAGTTCGCACTAAAATTAGGAGTCGTAACTGTGGCATCCATTTCTAATCGCCAATTATTGATGCTATTTGGGAAAACGCCATTGTATTTAAATTCATAACCTTCAGTAGCAAAATAATAATTCGCTTTTAAGTTGTGCTTTTGCGAAAATGGATTTCGTATAAATGAATTCACTTTATAAGTCAAAGAAACACCCACTTTAACTCCATCATCAGGATTATAACCTACGTCAGGATAGCCAGCAAATGCATTGTACTTTGGTTTTTTATAATCGTATTTATTGAGTTCATAACTATCACTAAGTATTTTGCGTGTTTTTCTATCAATTTGAAATACATTATTTTTAGTCTTATAATCAAATAAGGTTACTCTTTTACCGTCTTCAATTTCATATAAATCATTGTTTGCTCCACCACTAATTTTCAATCGAATGACACCCGATTCCTTTCCTTTCACTTCAAAAACATCGTCGTCTTCCAAGCCGTAAATCCAAATTTGCTTGGTTTCGTTCTTGTCAAAAAGACGCGTATATTGAAATTCTTCACCGTCTTTTTTCAATCTAAAAACTTGCACTTCCGTTTTGCCTTCTGGCAATCGAGTGATGATGAATTTATCTTTTTTATTGGTCCCGACAAGCACTGCTGTACGTTGTAAAACTTTAAAATAATCTTGTGCAAAATCATTCAGCTTTTCTTTCCGAAGTCGTAACGTGTTTTTAATTTCATCAATTGTTGCATCTTGAACTTCTTGAGGAAGAACATTAAAAGCAGTGTCAATTACCGCATCTGTAAGATTTTGCATAATAAAATCAGCTTGTTCCTTCCAAGCTTTTGCATCTGCAGTTTTCAAGAATTTTAGGTCCATCGGATACGGTTCCATATTGAACCACTTCACATTTCTAATATCCGAAGCAAATTCCTGCATGTGTCGCAACTCTGGTGCAGTTAAAACTATAGTCAACGCGACACCACCATATTTTGGAAAAGCTTGGTCGCGATCGCGAGGAATGGGTTTGTAAATTACCTTTTCATGTTCACGAAATTCGCCCCAACGCCATTGGTCAGAGTGACGGTCCCAATCGCCTATTAACATATCAAAAAGACGTGCTCTAATATAGGATGCTTCATCAATTTCATACTTTTCATCCTTAATCAGATTGGCTAAAACATCATCCGTACTCACAATGTTTTCTGGACTTCCAAAACTTTCGTAGCCTTTAAATGCCTCCATCGGACGCTCTTCAATCATGTACAATTCATCGCCATATTCTGCGTTAAAATCCATTAACGTTTTTTGTTTTGGAACATAAAACAATATTGGATTCGTATGACTTACTCCAACGGCTTCTGCTAAATTCCCTACAGCAAAAGGCGTATAAGGATGGGACGAAGTGTAAAAATCCAACAGAAAATCCTCCGTATAGGTATTATTAAATTCATTTTCAATGGATTGGTCTTTAAAAGCCAATGCCTGAATAAATCGTGTGGCACTTTTTTTCAAACCTCTCATTACAAGTTCTTTACCCGTACTGTCTTCCAGTCGCAACGATTTTGATTGATGTCCACCACCCGCTTTTAAAGGTTTGAGCCCGCCAAATAAAGTATCTAAATGCACTGTTGGCGCTTTAATGTTTTGACTATAAACGTCGCGGTAATGATTTCCCCAAAGCAATTTATAAAAAGCACTCTTCGAAGTCCGTTTTTTTGAATAAATAGATGCCTCTATAAATTCCGGAACCGATGCATTAAATGTCAACTCCGTTACTTTCTTTTCAGACAAAACTTTATAGCTATACAGAAGTTGCTCTTTTTTTTGATTCACACCATAAAAAGAAACAAAAGCATCCCCATTTTTACCAATTTCTAAAACCGCATAACCGTTCATTCCTGCTGAAAAATCCTTTTCATTAATCGCTCTTGCTGCTTCCAATTTTGAACCCGAACCACTGATAATTTGTTTAACATTATTCTTTTCAATGTACTGCAAATTATGGTCGTGACCGGAAACCACCACCACATTATCATACGATTGAATCAACGCTTTTATGCGATTGGCCAATTCTGAATATTTTTTATTTTGCAAATCTTGTGGACTGATACCACTCGTTTTTCTTAAAAAATTGACCAGCGAACCAATTATTGGTAATGGAATTTTAGATTCCAAAGGAAACAATTGTTTTTCAAGCGAAAACTGACCTCCGTGTGTTCCATTAGTCATTAAGGGGTGATGTATTGCAATTACCATCGTTTTTGACTGATTTTTATTGAGTACACTTTCCAGTTCTGTAAAAAATTCTTCGCGCGATTTTACATCGCAACCTTCGTTAATAGTTGGACTATCGTTCCAATCTTCTAAAAACCATTGTGAATCTATTGTAATCAGCTCTAAATTATCAGAAATAGATAGTTTATCAATCGCACAACTTTCTCTTGGCATAAAGGACTTTTTTTCTTTAAGTGCTTCATTTATATAATCCTCTTGCCTTTTTAGTCCTTTCAATCCATTGTTATACCAATCGTGATTTCCAGGAATGAAAATTGTTTTACCTAAAAAATCTTTAGCTAAATCCAGTTGATTGTCTAACTTTTTCTCCGCTAATTTTCGGTTTTCATCGTCTTTTTTAGGCAAACCATCTGGATAGATGTTATCTCCTAAAAAAAGCAACGTACTGTTTTCATCTGCTGATTTTAATTTGTCTTTCAAAAAGCCTAAAGTGTTTTCACCCGCTTCTTTATCAGCATTACCAGCATCTCCAATTAAGTAGAACGTGTGTTGAATTTCAGGTTTTTCTGCAGATGAAATTACATACTGCTGTGCGTTTTTTCCGTATTTAGGTTCCTTAACGGCACAACCCACCAACGTTATTAGTGTTAACGGGAGTATAAATAAAACTTTAAAAAACTTAAAACTATAATTGGAATGAAATAATTTCATAATTTGCGGGATATTCTTTCTTTATGACTATTGTTGAAAATGCAGAAAAATTTGTAAATCAATTATTCAAAGATAATTTATCTTTGGATTATATCTACCATAACTTTAATCATACTTTAGGTGTGGTGCAAAATACACGCTTACTTCTTCGAGCTGAAGGAATAAGTGATGATGATGCGGAAGTATTACTTCTTGCTGCATGGTTCCATGACACCGGTTACATCAAAGGTTTTGAAAATCATGAAGAAGTAAGTATTAAAATTGCACGTGATTTTCTTGAAGAACATAATTACGACTCGTCAAAAATAAGCGTAATAAGTCAACTTATTCAGAAGACAAAAATTGACGAAATTCCTGTAACACAATTAGAAAAAATAATTCGCGATGCAGATTGGTCGCATTTTGGTAATCCCAATTACTTTCAATTCTGCAACTTATTGCGTTATGAATTCAGCTTGACGAGAAAAATGAAGTTCAGTGATTTAGAATGGTCCACTGAAAATCAGAAAGTTTTTAACAATGTCCATGTATTTTATACTGCCTATGCAAAAGCCAACTGGCAACCTATTAAGGATGCAAATGCGAAAATACTTAATGAAAAAATTGAAACATTAGCCAAAAAAGCCAAAGCGAAGAAAAAGCCAAAGGATTTACTGACTAAGAAAAAATTAGCAAAAATCGATTCTCCAGAACGTGGTATTGAAACGATGTTTCGGGTAACGCTTAACAATCACACTCAATTGAGTCAAATTGCCGATAGTAAAGCCAATATTTTACTTTCCGTAAATGCGATTATCATTTCCATTGCTTTATCGACTTTGATTCCAAAATTAGACAGTCCTAGTAACTCGCATTTGATAGTTCCCACTTTTATAATGCTTTTCTTTAGCGTATTGTCTATTATTTTTGCGATTTTATCCACAAGACCGAAAATTAGCGGAGGTTCTTTTACCCGAAAACAAATTGAAAACAAAGAAGTTAACCTCTTGTTTTTTGGGAATTTCTACAAAATGCCTCTAGAAGAATACACTTGGGCAATGAAAGAAATGATGAAAGATGGCGAATATCTTTACGACACAATGATTAAAGATTTGTATTTCTTGGGATTGGTTTTAAACCGAAAATATAAATTACTTCGAGTTACCTACACCGTTTTCATGATAGGTATTCTTATTTCTGTTGCTGCTTTTGTATTTGCATTCAAGAATTTGTAACTTTCATTTTTAATTACACATACGATTCCAACAGTTGATTGTAGGATAGATTATCTCTGTTTTTTTGGTAATTGACGGCAACTCGAATTGCTTTCAAACCTGTAACACCTTGAAGGTCTTCCACATCAAATTCTTCAATATCTGGATTTAAAAACCCTTGGTTTTGCAGAAAATGGATGTAGTTCTTATATTCAAAAGCTTCTTCTTTTTGAGAATACACAATAACAAGATGTCCACATTTGGTGATTCGCTCTGTCGTTCCTTTGATATTTGCTTTGTCAATTCTTTTTTTAACCACCTCATATCTTGCATTATAAGTGCCATCAACATCAAAATGTTTTTCATCCATTCTGAAACGTATGGAAATAGGTGCGTTAAAAACTAAAATGAGCGAAGTAACATCTAAACTGTAGGGAAGCTCTTTTCGAAGTTGGAAATATTCATGTTCCATCTCACACATTACATAAAGCTGCCACAACCTCAACTGCTGTAAATAAATAGATTTGTATGGGATTTTAGGATTTATAGACGCGCCAATATATAGATTATGTTCTACGCCATCTGTTTTAAAACGTTCATAATAATGGGGAAATAAGGCTTGCACTTTCTCTTGTTCCGCATCCATTATAGCTGCTAATTTTTTATTAATTAACGAAAGTGTATAGTCATAATCTTTTCTACAGTTATAAACCAACTTGGTTTGCGGATTTAATTTTTCATAATAATCGGAAACCCATTGCGCTACATCTGTAGCAGAATTTCGGAGCTGTTCCAATAAAGGATGGCACTCATTTAAAATAAAGGTATGAATCAACACTTCTGAATCAGCCTGCAAAGTATTGTTTAAATTGTTTTTAAAATTTTGCAATTCAAATACATTTGCTGCTATAATTCCTGTCGAATTAGTCAGAGAAATTTTCTCAAATAGAGAAATAAGCAAGTCGATTTGTGTTTCCAAATCATCTAAAATAGCTTGATTTCTGTATTTAGATGAATCTTTGACATCAATTTGACCGTACAAAGGCCAAACATCTTCAAAAACAATTTCCTTGTAAGGTAAATCACGCTTATTTTTATCGGTAATATGTGAAGAAACTTCCTCTTTAAATTTCCAGTACACACTTGGATGAATGGCAGTATATTCTTTTTGAATCACTGCCTCAATCTCCAACTCAATATCGTTGTAAAAGCGCTCCATCGCTTCCTGTAAATACGGCATTACAACATCCATTTTATGTGCATTCATGCTATTCAACTGATGTTTTTGGTACGAAACCAATTCCATCACCCCTAATAATTTAGTATTCGACATCAATGGAACGAGTAGAAAACTTTTAATTCCCAAATTCGAAAAATGCTTTAATAAATTATTGTTCGGATTTTCTTTTAAAAATTTATCAAGATTCGAAACGCTAAAATACTGGTGTTTTTTGATGACACAATCAAACAAATTATCACAAATTAAATCACTCGGATGACGCGTTTCTGTTTCTTGCAGAATAAAACTTTTTAAACTATCGTCAAATGGCGCTTTAACAAACCGATTTTCTTCTGCATTTACGGCTGTGTAACCGGTTTCTAAATCAGCGACTTTAAAAATCGACCTGAAAATGGTTTCAATATTTTCAGAAATATAATCTTGATTTTCTTTCTTTCCCAGAAGGTTGGTTTTTAAATTTGAAATGGCGCTTTCAATTGTTGCGTCATATAAATTCATGATTCCGAAACCTTTTAGAATCCAACTTTTTGGCGGAAATTTTTCACACCATAAAGCAAAATTGTCAAAATTGTCCATCAATTCTTCAATTTCTTCCATTGAAAGTTGGTGCGCTTTTTCAGTAGGAATAACCTCTACAAAATCAACATTATATAAAACTCGGTAATGACAAATAACACCATTTTGGTCTGGAATATCATAAAAAAGTGACTTTACCACATCAATTTTATAGTTGTAATATTTGAGTAAAATCAAGCAACAACTCATGACATAAATTTGCTGGTCGTCAAATTCACGAATATTCATGTCAAAGTTTGCACCTGCATTTTCAAGGATTGCCTCAAAACGGTTGGAATAATTAAACAAAATATTATGAAAAGGAATCGCAGCTGCTTTAATTTCATTTCCACTTAAAGCAGCTGGAAACAAGTCTGCTAGCAAATGACGAATCAATACTTTATGCTCTTCTAATTTGGAAAAATCGGAATTACCACTAATTAATTCAGGCGTTTTTTTTACTTCATTAAGTAAACCTTTGGCATAATTGGCTCGGTAATCAATATCAAATGACGCAATTTCCTCCAAGCGTTCCACCACTTTATGAAAGGAAATATGAACTTGAAAAGGGCTGTCGTCATTTTTTGTATAAATCATTTTATAAGGTCTTCATTTGTGGCAAAGATACTAATTAGTTCATTCTCATTCTGTATTTCCAAGGTTTCAATTCAACTAATTCAAAAGGCAAAATGCGCATCTTTCAACTATATTTACCGTATGGATTTATCTCTACAAGCAACACTAGAAAAATGCAATTCAACCAAAATTGATTTAGTAAAAATTAAAGATGCAGTCTTACGAAATACGGATTTGCTGGATGAATTAATTAATATGGCAACAGATTTGAATTATAATAACCATCCGAAAGCTTTGCGAATTGTAGAACTCATGACCGAAGACAATCCGATTTTTATTGAAAATTATATTCCTAAATTAATTGAGCAAGCCTCACACTATAAAAAATGTTCAGCCGTGAGAGGAATATCGAGAATTCTGTATTTTGTGGTATTGACACCAGAGATAAAGTTAAATGATTTTCAAAAAGAAGCACTTATTGAAGCGTCTTTGGACTGGTTTATCGGCAATGAAAAAGTAGCTTGTAAAGTAAATGCTTTAAAAATTATGACGCATTTTTCGGACGAATTTCCATGGTTAAAAGACACTTTGCGTGATTTAATTGAAAAAGAATATGCATCACAATTGCCTTCTTACCAAATTGCAAGTCGTACTGCAATCAAGAAGTTTAACCAGTGAGAATTTATAGCGTATCAATTGTCAATTTCTAATGGTATAAGTATCTTTGCGTAAACAACAACACAACATCATGAACTACTTTTCATCCGATTTTAAACTCGGAATTTTAGGCGGAGGCCAATTAGGAAAAATGCTTTTGTCCGAAACTCGGAAATTTGATATTCAAACCTACGTTTTAGACCCAAGTCCCGAAGCACCAAGTAGAATGGCATGCAACCAATTTTTCCAAGGTAGTTTGATGGATTATGACACCGTTTATAATTTTGGAAAGAAAGTAGATGTGTTGACTTTTGAAATCGAATTGGTCAATTTGGAAGCTTTAGAACAACTTGAAATGGAAGGCTTAAAAGTATATCCTTCGCCAAAAACACTTCGAGGAATTCAAAATAAAGGACGTCAAAAAGCATTTTATAAAGAAAATAATTTGCCTACTTCTGATTTTTCAACTTTTAGTTCATTGAAAGAGTTGATGGTTGCTTTTTTAGATGGAAAATTAAAAATTCCATTCGTTTGGAAAAGCACCGAATTTGGTTACGACGGAAATGGAGTGAAAATCGTTCGTCATGCCTCTGATTTAGAAAATCTTCCCGATGTAGAATGTATAGCTGAAGATATGGTACCGTTCAAAAATGAATTGGCCGTAATCGTAGTTCGAAATCCGAAAGGCGAAATCAAAACCTATCCAGTGGTGGAAATGGAATTTCATCCAGAAGCCAATCAAGTAGAATACGTAATTTGCCCTGCACGAATTGACGATGCTGTTGCATTAAAAGCTAGAAATTTAGCTTTGCAAGTTTCGGAAGCTTTTGGTCACGTCGGACTTTTAGCTGTGGAATTATTCCAAACCGAAAACGATGAAATTTTAATTAATGAAGTCGCTCCAAGACCACATAATTCGGGACATTATTCCATTGAAGCCAGTTATACTTCACAATTCGAAAATCATTTAAGAGCTATTTTAAATTTGCCTTTGGGAAGTACTGAAAGTAAAATCAACGGTATCATGGTAAATTTAGTTGGTGAAGAAGGTTTTTCTGGCGATGTAATTTATGAAAATATTGAAAAAATATTAGCTATTGACGGCGTTACTCCACATATTTATGGCAAACGTGAAACGAGGCCTTTTAGAAAAATGGGTCATGTTACGATTGTAAATGCGGATATGGATAAAGCTAGAAAAGTGGCGGAAGAAGTTAAGAAAACAATTCGGGTAATAAGTCAATAAAAACAACACAGATTTCACCAATTTTCACAGATTTAATTTGTGAAAATTTTTTCAAATAAAAACGGTTCTAAATTTAATTTTATGGATATTTTAGATACTCTTGTCAATTTCTTCCGAGTAACTGATTCTTCCAGTCTTTTGAAAGTGAATTTTGAAACTTTACTTGATAAAGAAGAATATTTAGGAGAAAGAATTAAGGCCCTTTTTTCGTTACTACTATTAATCATCTGTTATATTTGTTTAATTGTGGCAATGTTTTATCTCATCAATCATTTAGTGACAAATTAAAAAATAAAATTATGAAAGTAGCTATAGTAATGGGTTCCATTTCCGACATGCCGGTGATGCAAGATGCCATCGACATCTTAAAAGACTTCGGAATCGAAACAGAAGTTGATATTGTTTCCGCTCACAGAACACCTGAAAAATTATTTGATTTTAGTCAAAATGCTCACAAAAGAGATATTTCTGTAATAATTGCTGGAGCTGGTGGAGCGGCACATTTACCTGGAATGGTGGCTTCCATGTCGCCGTTGCCAATTATTGGAGTTCCTGTAAAATCGAGTAATTCTATTGACGGTTGGGATTCTGTTTTATCCATTTTACAAATGCCTGGTGGCGTTCCCGTCGCAACTGTTGCTTTAAATGGCGCAAAAAATGCTGGAATTCTTGCTGCCCAAATTATCGGAAGTTCAAATCCTGAAATTTTGGAAAAAATGATTTCTTATAAGGAAGGTTTGAAACAAGCGGTTTTAAAAGCTTCGGAGAATTTAACAAAGTAAAATAATAATTCTCAGGAGCTATTTCCAGCTATCCATTTCAATCTTTTATTTTTTAAAGAAAAAAATAAAAGGATTTTCATTGCTATCTGGGCTAAACCATCATTAATGGTTTATCTTGAATCAATTGGCAAATCTTAATTTAAAAACTTTGCGAACCTTGCGTAACTCCTTGCGAATTTCGCGGTTAAATTTAAAAACAAACATGACATTACTCACAAAACAATTCACTACCAAATACGAAACCGCTCCATTTTCTCAAATTAAAATGGAGGATTGCAAACCTGCTTTTGAAGAAAATATCAAAAATGCAAAAGCAGAGATTGACGCAATAATCAATAACCCAGAAACTCCTACAATTGAAAACACGCTTGAAGCATTGGATTTTGCAGGAAACCCATTAGACCGATTATCGTCTATTTTCTTCAACTTGAATTCGGCTGAAACTTCGGATGAGATGCAAAAAATTGCTCAAGAAGTTTCTCCATTGTTAACGGAATTCAGCAATGACATCACTTTGAATCAAGATTTATTCAAACGAATTAAAATGATTCACGACCAAAAAGATAGTTTAGATTTAACAACAGAACAGCACACTTTATTAGACAAAAAATACAAAGGTTTTGTTCGAAATGGTGCTTTGTTAAATGAAGAACAAAAAACGAAACTGCGAGAAATTGATACCCAGTTGTCAAAACTAAAATTGACTTTCGGCGAAAATGTTTTAGCAGAAACCAATAATTATCACTTGCGTATTACCAATGTGGCCGATTTAAAAGGTTTGCCCGAAGGTGTCATTGAAGCCGCGAAAGCAGAAGCAGAAAGTAAAAACGAAGAAGGCTGGGTTTTCACACTAGATTATCCAAGTTATATTCCGTTTATGACGTATGCTGACAACCGCGAATTACGAAAAGAATTGGCTATTGCAGCAGGAAAAAAAGCATTTCAAAACAACGAGTTTGACAACCAAGAAAATATAAAAAACATTGTTCGTTTGCGTCACGAACGAGCTCAATTGTTAGGTTATGCTTCACATGCTCATTTTGTTTTAGAAGAGCGAATGGCTCAAAACCCAGACAAAGTAATTTCATTTTTGAATGATTTATTGGAAAAAGCAAAACCAGCTGCCGAAAAAGAATTTGCAGAATTAACCGCTTTCGCAAAAGAACTAGATAGAATTGAACATTTAGAAAAATGGGACGGAAGTTATTATTCTGAAAAATTGAAACAGAAATTATTCAATTTAGATGATGAGAAATTAAAACCGTATTTCAAATTAGAAAACGTTTTAAATGGCGCTTTTACCATTGCTAAAAAATTATACGGATTAAATTTTACAGAAGTTTTTGATATAGAAAAATACCACAAAGATGTTACAACTTACGAAGCCACAGATGCAAACAACGAATTAGTAGCTGTTTTTTATGCCGATTTTTTCCCAAGAAAAGGAAAAAGAAACGGCGCTTGGATGACTTCGTATAAATCACAATCGAAGCGGAACGGTAAAAACGATCGTCCACATATCTCCAATGTTTGCAATTTCACACCTCCAACAGCAACTAAACCTTCGCTCCTAACCTTTAATGAAGTGACTACTTTGTTTCACGAATTTGGTCATGGTTTACACGGAATGCTGGCTAATACGGTTTATCCGAGTTTGTCTGGAACTTCGGTTTATTGGGATTTTGTAGAATTGCCAAGTCAAGTAATGGAAAATTGGTGTTACGAACCGGAAGCGCTGGCTTTGTTTGCCAAACATTATGAAACCGGAGAAATTATTCCGCAAGAATTTGTTGAAAAAATCAAAGAAAGTGCCAGTTTTCAAGAAGGAATGGCAACCATGCGACAAATTAGTTTCGGACTTCTAGACATGGCTTATCATGGAAAAGCACAACTTATCAAAGACGTGAAAGCATTTGAAAAAGAGGCATTCGCCGGAACGAATTTATTTCCAGACGTTGCAGAAAACGCAATGAGTCCCGCATTTTCTCATATTTTCCAAGGCGGCTATTCTTCGGGGTATTACAGTTACAAATGGGCTGAAGTTTTGGATGCTGATGCATTTGCTTATTTCCAAGAAAAAGGAATTTTCGACAAAGAAGTGGCAACAAAATTTAAAGAAAACGTATTGTCAAAAGGCGGAACCGAACATCCGATGGTTTTATATAAACGATTTCGAGGTCAAGAACCTAAACCGGAGGCTTTGTTGAAACGGGCGGGGTTGATTTAAAATTTTAATAATTAATTGTAAAAGGGTTATCAGATAAAATTTGATAACCTTTTTAAAAAAATAATTTCAAATTTATAACTCTCAAGAAAAATGACGCTTACTACTTTCTTAAAGGAACATCAAGCCAAACTAAAAACTACTCAAAAATTGGTTGTTCGAGATTTAGACGAAACAAGTAAAAACGTTTTTGTTGCCTATGTAGACGAAAATGCTAAAAGTTATGATGTCCAATTGATTTTGGATTCCTAAAAAAACATCAAAGAAAGCAGTTGCGATTGCGAAAATGGAGGAACTTGTAATCACATTATTGCATTGGCACAATTTCTTGCTGAAAATAAAAAAGAAAAAACGGGTATTAAAAAACCCGTCAAACGTAAACTTTCTGAAATTGACCAAGTTTTAGAAACAGTAGATAACGAAACTTTGCGACTTTGGATTTCTGAAACCTTAAATAAAAACAAAGAATTAGCTTTTTTATTTAAGAACAACTTTGTATCACAAACCATTGAAATTGATGCTTCTTTTATTAAAAAAACAATAAATGAAAGCATAACCTCTATTATTGGTAGAAGAAAAACTATTGAAACCAATGAAGTTAAGAAAATTGTTGATATCTTAACTATTGCATTAAAGCCAGCTTTTGATTTTATTTTTGCCAAAGTTTCTAACGAAAATCACGAATTATTTACAACATTAATTACCGAAATCGAAGGCATAAATTATCAGTTTTATACCTCGGGTAGTCGAATTAAAACACTTATCAAAAATGTCACAGAACAGCAACTCAAATCTATTTTTAACCTCAAAGATGTTGCAGCTTGGCAAAATGCGGTGCAATTTTATTGCAAATTAGTATTTCAAGAAAAATTTCTAATTTTGGAGTTGAACCTAGTTAAAAAAATATATGAATTTTCAAAAATAAATGATATTCAAAGCCCTTTTGTAGTCACTACTTTAGAACAAAATTTCAACACACTTTTCGACGACTATAAAGAATCCTTTTGGTTAATTGCTTTCGAATTGGAGCATTTTTTATTAACTGTTTTTTCTGAAAATGAATTGTTTGAGAAACATGTATCCAAATTTAAACCTAGAAGATTTCAAAACGAGCATAATTTATTACTGATTTCTGAATTAATTAAAATCAATGAAATAGCAACTGCCGAGAAATATTGTTTGGAACAAATAGAACACAACTCGAAATCAGATTATGATTTGCCTTATGTAAAATTCTTGATTTTAATTTATAAAAATACAAATAAACATAAGCTAGCCGATGTTTTAAGTGAATACGGGAAATACATTTTTGACATTGACGACTATTTGTTCATTTAAAAAACACGCAACGCTTGAAAAATTTAAAAAATACCGACAGGCTGTTTTAACCAATTCTAGGTACAGTTATCAAAATGGAAATATAGAGGCTTTTAATTTCTATTTCGAAATAAAGAAATTGGACGACAAAAGAAATGATTTGTTTGAGATGTTGCAAAATGCTTACAACCTAAATTTTGTAAATGAATATAAAGAGATTGCACTTAAATTAAGTGAAGTTAAATTGATTAGCTTGTTAAGCGAAATTTCCTTATTTTCAAATGCAGAGGCAAAACTGGTTCATGAAATAGCTGATTTTGTGGTTAAAAATATAGAGCGAGACAAATTAATTTTTCTCCTAAAAACCCTTTCGGTTTATAGGAGAAATAGCATTATTGTGACTATCGAAGAAAAAATTAAAATTAGTACATCTTAAATCTACTAATTTAATATTACTTCAAAAACTCCCTAAAATTATCTTTATTCACCAAAATCAACATTTTTACAATTCTAAAACAAACTTTCAAATATTATTGAAACTTTAAAAATAAAGTCGTACATTTGTCTCATGGAATTCGCAGAAGCAAAAAATAAATTCATTCAAACATGGGGCGCTTTAGGTTCACAATGGGGAATCAATAAAACGATGGCACAAATTCATGCGTTGTTGATGGTTTCTGCCGAACCTCTTTCAATGGAGGACGTAATGGACGAATTATTGATTTCTCGTGGAAATGCGAGTATGAATTTACGAGCTTTGATGGATTGGGGAATTGTATACAAAGAATACAAGTCGGGTGAACGTAAAGAGTTTTTTACCGCCGAAAAAGATTTAGATGAATTGGCTGTGAAAATTGCCAAAGAAAGAAGTAAACGTGAGATTAAACCAGCGTTAAAAGTATTGAAAGATGTTTCTTCGATTAATCCTGCAACATCTTTGGAGACTAAACATTTTGTAGAACAAACCAATAATTTATATGATTTTGTTCTCAAAGCTGACAATATGATTGACAAAGTAACAGAAATTAAAGACAATTGGATTGGTCGATTGGTGATGAAAATCATGCGTTAATCGGCTTTTTTTTAATTAAAACTTTCATTTTTTTCTGAAAGTTTAATATGTTGAAATTATGAGAGCATTAAAAATTTTAAATAGTATCGCACTATTATTTCTTTTTGGTGGTGCCTATGGCCTTCCTGTAACTGGATTACTGCAATTAATTATTGCCATTGTATTTTTAATTTTTAGGCCAAAAAACAAATCAATCTACATCTATTTTACTTTAGTAATTATATTCTTTTGTTTATGGAATGGCAATTTCACTTGGCTCTTTTCAATTCCAGTTTTTTTGATTTTATTCCTTACCTATATTATTCATACGCAAAATGAAAATAGTTTCATGAAAGCAGAATGGAACGATTTACTATTTATAAATTACGAAATAAATCCAAGTTTTCTTAAAAAATATGTTCCAAAAGGCACAGAATTAGATTTATGGAATGGCAAATGTTACATAAGCTTAATTGGTTTTATGTTTGAAAATGTAAAGGTTCTAGGTATGAAAATCCCGTTTCACGTCAACTTTGAAGAAGTCAATCTACGATTTTACGTCAAGCGATTTGAAGATGGAAACTGGAAGCGAGGCGTTGTTTTTATAAAAGAAATCGTTCCAAAACACGCCATCACTTTTGTTGCAAATACTTTGTATAATGAACAATATCAAACATTACCGATGCGTCACGAGCGAACAGTTTCTACAACTTCGCGATTTTTTAAATACGAATGGCTTAAAGAAAACTTCAGAAATTCGATTTCCGTAGAAACAGAGAAAAAATTACTACCAATTGAAGAAAATTCTGAAGCAGAATTCATTTCGGAACATTATTATGGTTATACTATTTCACCCCGACAAAAAACAGTTGAATATGAAGTGAAACATCCGAGATGGCAACAGTATAAAGTAATTGATTATGCTATAACTGTTGATTTTGAATTGACTTATGGAAAGGAATTTGCCTTTCTGCAAGACTTAAAAGCTGATTCTTGTTTTGTTGCAAAAGGTTCTAAAATTAGTATTGAAAGTAAACGAGTATTCTAATGAAAACGCTAGAAAATCACACATTACTATACGATGAAGATTGTCCAATGTGCAATCTGTACACTTCTGGATTTATAAAAACGAAAATGTTGGATTCGAACGGAAGAAAATCTTTCACAACGATAACAAGTTCAGAACAAGTTTTTATTGATGTTGAACGAGCTAAAAACGAAATCGCTTTAGTGGATAACGAAAATAAAAAAGTATTTTACGGAATAGAAAGTCTTCTAAAAGTAATTGGAAATTCTTATCCTTGGATGGAAAGCATCGGAAATTTAAAACCCGTAAATTTTCTGCTGAAACAGCTATATAAGTTTATTTCATATAACAGAAAAGTTATCGCACCAAGTAAAATTGTATCAGAAAAGGGCTTAGAATGCATTCCAACTTTCAATATAAAATACAGATTGTCCTACATTGTTTTTGCCACTTTGTTTACGGCAATTATCTTACTTCAATATTCACAGATAATTATGCTTTTACCAAAAGCTACTTTCGTCAGGGAATTGCTTTTAGCTGTGGGACAAATTGCCTTTCAATATCTCTTCATACAAAAATTAAGTAAACAAAGTCAATTAGAATACATTGGGAATTTGGTCACCGTTTCTGTAATTGGAAGTTTAATTTTAACACCTGTATTGGTTTTAAGTCAATTTGTACATCTAAACGAATACCTCATTTTAGGTTGGTTTGGCATAACAGTGAATCTAATGATATATGAACATTTTCGCAGAATTAAAATGTTACAGCTGCCAAAAACCCTCACATTCACTTGGGTTTTATACCGAATGGTTGCCCTACTTCTCATCTTAAATTTATAAATCATGAAAAAATTAGTAATTGCCGCCGGAACTGGATTTTTAGGTCAAGTTCTCGTGAACCATTTTGAAAATAAATATGATGAAATTATTATTTTGACAAGAGGAAAATCTCGTGTTTTGAATACTATTAAGTATATAAACTGGGATGCAAAAACACTTTCAGGCTGGGAAAACGAATTGGAAAATGCCGCCGTTCTAATCAACCTTGCAGGGAAATCTGTAGATTGTAGGTATACGGAATCCAACAAAAAAGAAATTCTATCTTCCAGGATTGACAGTACCAAAATTCTGAACGAAGCTGTTTTACGATGCCAAAATCCACCGAGACATTGGTTAAATTCTTCCACTTCGACCATTTACCGCCACTCTGAAGACAAGCGAATGACGGAGGAAAATGGAGAAATTGGCGATGACTTCTCAATGAATGTTGCGAAAGCGTGGGAAAAAGCATTTTTTGAGATTGAAACGCCGCAAACTTTTAAAACCGCTTTACGAACTTCAATCGTTTTGGGTAAAAATGGTGGCGCTTTTATTCCTTTAAAAAAATTAACCCAATTGGGTTTTGGCGGAAAACAAGGTAGTGGAAATCAATTTATAAGTTGGATTCATGAACATGATTTTGCAAGAGCCATTGAATTTGTAATACAAAAAGAAATGACTGGAGAAGTAAATATCGTTTCACCTCAACCGATTAGAAATAAATATTTCATGTCCAATTTGAGAAAGAACTTACATGTTTCCATCGGAATTCCCACGCCAAAATCATTATTAAACCTTGGTGCAAAAATCATAGGAACCGAACCAGAATTAGTTTTAAAAAGTAGAAATGTGATTCCGGAACGATTAATTAAAAACGGTTTTGAATTTCAATTTAAAACGCTAGAAGAAGCCTTAAAAAACCTCGTGAAATGACTACAATTAAATTACAAACAGAAATAAATGCTCCAATTAAAACAGTTTTCGATTTGAATAGAAACATTGACATCCATAAACAATCCACTTCAAAGTCAAAGGAAACTGCAATTGACGGAGTCGTTTCGGGATTAATCAGCAAAGGCGAAACCGTCACTTGGCGTGGAAAACATTTTGGAATTTATCTTACGCATAAAAGTACCATCCCCGAAATGGAAATTCCCATTTATTTTGTAGATGAAATGCTGGAAGGTCGTTTTAAAAGATTCAAACACACCCATACTTTTCAGCAGAAAAACGGCGGGACAATTATGTCCGACACAATTGAGTATGAAACGCCTTTTGGACTAGCAGGAAAGATATTTAACACTATAATACTCAAAAAACACCTGACGAATTTTATAACAGAGCGAAATAATTTCATCAAGCAAATAGCGGAAAAACACTGATGTGAAATCTTAAACATTTACTAAAAATCATATAATTTATTTACTAAGATTTAGAACTATTTTTGAAGTAACAACTTTAAAAATAGACATTATGAATCTTAAAAGAATCTTTGGAGCAATTCTTACCGCGTTGGGGATTGGTGGATTAATTTATACCGCCGTTTTATTTGCAAATACAGGAGGCGGAAACCAAGACATTAGGTCTTTGATTATATACGGTGTTTTAGGTTTTGTATTCTTCTTTGCAGGGATTAGTTTAGTTCGAACTACAAAAGATGAAGCCTAATTAGAATTTCTGAATTGTTTCATTACATGTGCAGAAGCAAAACAATCAAATAAGTACCATTCTTTCTATTTTTTAAAAGAATGGTAAACTTGTTTATACAAGTTATTTAATTATAACAATTGCATTCCAACGACTAATCCTAACCAAAATATCGGTATACTTTCCACCCAAAATGTAGTGTAATACCGATTTCTGCTTTCATTCGCAAAAAATAAAAAGCTTGCCGTTACCAAAACTAGAATCAGATTAACAATCAGCTGATTTGTGTCAACCGTAATTTTTAAAAATTCTAAAAAGTAAAAAGGAATTAGAAGCAAATAACCCAACCATTTGGTTTTTTGAATACCTATTTTTTGCGGAACTGTAAATAAGGTCGGGTCATCATCCTTTAAATCAATAATTTCAAAAATTAATATTAAGACAATTACCAGCAAGAAACGCTGGCTAAATTTGACAACTACATCATGGCAAAGCTCAGCTCCAAAATTAATCATTGGTAATAAAGTGGTTACTCCTGCCCAACAAAAAGCAACTATATAAATTTTAATTCCCGTCCAATTGCGCATATTTTTCCTTGCGGAAAAAACAGGAACCGTATATAAAAAGGTTAATCCAAAGAAAACAAGTGCTGTTATTTGCGTTTCAAATTTTAAACAAAAAAAGAAATAAGCCGAAGCTATTAAAGCAAATAAACTCAAAGTTAAAGTCGCTACTAATTCTTTTCGAAGCGGCAGTTTTTTCCTAAAATACACTTCGTACTTGATAAAATTATACCCAAATAAAGTTCCAAAAAACGCAAAACCCGCCATCGATAAATCAAAAGGTTGTTGAAACATGTGGTTGGTCAATAAAACCAATGCTAAAACTGCTATTGAAACGTGAATACTTGAGTGAATATAGAAGTTGAATAATCTTTTGAGCGGTTGCATATTGACAAAAATAAACAAACTACTTATACAAAATATAATGCTTTTACAAAATCGTGAAATTCGTTGCCAAAAATCAAATTATTTTTAAGATTAGTAGTACTTTTGCACCACGAAAACAACCCACTACCCACACATTATGAAAACAGATTCATTTGCTTTAAGACATTTAGGACCAAGAGAAAACGATTTGCCTAAAATGTTAGAAACCATCGGAGTTGAAACATTAGACCAATTAATACACGAGACCATTCCGTCTGACATTCGTTTGAAAAAACCGTTAGAATTGGAACACATCATGACCGAATACGAGTATGCAAACCACATTCGTCTTTTAGGTCGTACCAATAAAGTTTTCAAATCCTATATTGGATTGGGGTATCACCCTACAATTGTCCCTCCGGCAATCCAAAGAAATATTTTTGAAAATCCAGGATGGTATACGGCTTATACACCTTATCAAGCAGAAATTGCGCAAGGTCGTCTAGAAGCTATCTTGAATTTCCAAACTACCGTTATTGAACTGACAGGAATGGAAATTGCCAATGCCTCTTTATTAGACGAAAGTACCGCTGCTGCTGAAGCAATGGCGTTATTATTTGACGTTCGAACAAGAGACCAAAAGAAAAATAATGTATGTAAATTCTTCGTTTCTGAAGAAATCTTGCCACAAACTTTATCTGTTTTACAAACACGTTCTATACCAGTTGGAGTTGAATTAGTGATTGGAAACCACCAAGAATTTGATTTTTCATCAGAGTTTTTTGGTGCAATTTTACAATATCCAGGAAAATACGGACAAGTTTACGATTATGCTGATTTCATCAAAACAGCAAGTGATAATGAAATAAAAGTAGCGGTTGCTGCAGATATTTTATCACTAGTAAAATTAACGCCTCCAGGAGAAATGGGAGCTGCAGTGGTTGTAGGAACTACACAACGCTTCGGAATTCCGATGGGTTATGGTGGTCCACATGCTGCCTATTTTGCAACAAAAGACGAATACAAACGCTCAATGCCGGGAAGAATTATCGGTGTTTCGCAAGATGCTGATGGAAACCGTGCTTTACGTATGGCTTTGCAAACGCGTGAACAACACATCAAACGTGAAAAAGCAACCTCTAACATCTGTACGGCACAAGTTTTATTGTCAGTTATGGCTGGAATGTTTGCTGTTTATCACGGACCAAAAGGCCTTAAATACATTGCACACAAAGTCCACTCGATGGCTTCAACGCTTGCAGATGCTTTAAATAAATTAGGGGTTTACCAAACCAATACTGCTTTCTTTGACACTATTGTAGTTAAAGCAGACGCTAAAAAAGTACGTGTAATTGCTGAGAAAAATGAAATTAACTTCTTCTACATTGACGATGAAACTATTTCAATCTCGTTAAACGAAACAATTTTATTTACAGACGTAAATGAAGTAATTGCTGTTTTTGCGGAAGCGGTAGGAAAAGAAGCTTTTGAAGTTACTGAATTTGTAACAGAAAAAAATTATCCAACTCATTTAAAAAGAACATCTTCTTTTTTGACACACGAGGTATTTAATAAATACCATTCAGAAACGAGTTTAATGCGTTACATCAAAAAATTAGAGCGTAAAGATTTATCGCTAACACATTCGATGATTGCATTGGGTTCTTGCACAATGAAACTGAATGCTGCAGCAGAAATGTTACCTTTAAGTATGCCCTACTGGAACACTATTCACCCTTTTGCACCATTGGACCAAGTTCAAGGTTATACTACGATGCTAAAAAAATTAGAGCATCAACTGAATGTAATTACTGGCTTTGCAGGAACAACATTACAACCAAATTCAGGAGCTCAAGGTGAATATGCTGGATTAATGACTATTCGTGCGTATCATCAGTCAAGAGGTGATAACAAACGAACGGTTTGCTTGATTCCAGCTTCGGCTCACGGAACTAATCCAGCTTCGGCAGCGATGGCAGGAATGCAAATAATCGTTACAAAAACCATGGAAAATGGTAATATTGACGTAGAAGATGTTCGCGAAAAAGCGTTAAAATATAAAGATACACTTTCTTGTTTAATGGTAACTTACCCATCAACTCACGGAGTTTTTGAAAGTGCAATTAGAGAAATTACGCAAATCATCCATGATAATGGTGGTTTAGTTTATATGGATGGTGCAAATATGAACGCTCAAGTAGGACTAACAAATCCGGCTACAATTGGAGCTGACGTGTGTCACTTAAATTTACACAAAACATTCGCCATTCCTCACGGAGGTGGTGGACCAGGTGTTGGACCAATTTGTGTAAACGAAAAACTAGTTCCGTTCCTACCAAGTAATCCACTTGTAAAAGTAGGTGGAGAACAGGCAATTACGGCTATTTCTGGAGCCCCTTACGGTTCTGCTTTAGTATGTTTGATATCTTACGGATACATTTGTATGTTGGGTTCTGAAGGAATTACAAATGCTACAAAATATGCCATTTTGAATGCAAATTATATGAAAGCGCGTTTAGAAAATCACTATCCTGTTTTATATTCTGGAGAAAAAGGACGTGCCGCTCACGAAATGATTTTGGATTGCAGAGGTTTTGAAGCAAAAGGAATCAAAGTAACCGATATCGCAAAACGATTGATGGATTATGGATTTCACGCACCAACGGTTTCTTTCCCAGTGGCTGGAACGTTGATGATTGAACCTACAGAATCAGAAGATGTGGCTGAGTTAGACCGTTTTTGTGACGCCATGATTTCAATTCGTCAAGAAATTGAAGCGGCAACTAAGGAAGATGAAAACAATATGTTGAAAAACGCACCACATACGTTAGCAATGTTAACTGCTGATACCTGGACATTCCCCTATTCAAGAGAAACGGCTGCCTATCCGTTGGATTATATTGCTGAGAATAAATTCTGGCCTAGCGTTCGTCGTGTTGATGAAACGTATGGTGACAGAAATTTAATTTGCAGTTGTGCTCCAATTGAAGCTTACATGTAATTAATGTTAAAATAACGTACACCGTATTAAGTAAAGAAAGAGGTTTTAATTTCACATTTAAAACCTCTTTCCTTTTGTGAAAAATTTCAACGATGAAGGACCTAGAAAATAACGACGATTTATACGTATTGGTAGATGAATTCTACAAAAAATTACTAAGTGACACTTCCATTGCATACATTTTTACGGATGTTGTCAAAATAAAACTAGAAGAACATTTGCCGATTTTAGTTACGTTCTGGTCACAAGCCATTTTTAATACAGGTGGATATTTCAAAAATTTGACTAATATCCATCTGGACATCAACACGAAAGAATATTTGTCACCAAAGTTATTTAAAATTTGGCTTACTCATTTTAATAATGCTGTTGATGAAACTTTTGAAGGTTTAAACGCAGAAAAAATAAAAACTCAAGCTTTAAGTATTGCTACGGTAATGCAAATTAAAATTCATAACGAAAGAAAGTTAGTATAAAATTCAAACCTTTTCTTTTTGTTGTAAAATAAAAATATATGCATGCATAGTATTTTTTTATTGTCAATACATTTTAAAATAGTACCTTTATCTTTTATAAAAAAGACCGATGAATATAAAAATAACGGGGTCAGGAAGTTATATTCCCACCCAAGTTGTACCCAACACAGACTTTGCTAATCACGTTTTCCTTAACGAGGACGGAACTCTTTTCCCACATTCTAATGAAATTGTGGCAAAAAAATTCGCGGAAATTACAGGAATTAAGGAAAGAAGATACATAAATGATGATTTACTTACATCTGACATTGCTACAATTGCAGCTCAGGAAGCCATAAGTAATTCCAAGATTGACCCTGAAACATTAGATTATATCATTGTAGCACACAATTTTGGTGACGTAAAAAAAGGAGCCATTCAAGGTGACATGATACCAAGTTTAGCTTCAAAAGTGAAATATAATTTACGGATTAAAAACCCAAAGTGCGTCGCTTATGACATGCTTTTTGGATGCCCAGGCTGGTTGGAATCTTTTATTCAAGCACAAGCATTTATAAAGGCAGGAATGGCAAAAAAATGTTTGGTGATTGGTGCCGAAGCATTATCTCGCGTTGTAGACCCACATGACCGGGACTCCATGATTTATTCTGACGGAGCGGGTGCCACAATTATCGAAGCTACAGAAGAAAAAGGCGGGATTTTAGCGCACGAATCGGCTTCATTTACGTACGACGAAGCTAATTATTTGTTTTTTGGAAAATCATACAATAAGACGCACAACCCAGACATCCGTTACATTAAAATGCACGGCCGAAAAATCTATGAATTTGCTTTAATCGAAGTCCCAAAAGCAATGGCAACTTGTATAGAAAATAGCGGAGTTGAAATAGGGCAAGTCAAAAAAATTCTGATTCACCAAGCCAATGAAAAAATGGACGAAGCTATTTTGCAACGTTTTTATAAGCTTTACAAACTATCTGTCCCTGAAGGAATCATGCCCATGAGTATTCACAGGTTAGGAAATTCTAGTGTAGCTACAATTCCTACTTTATATGACTTACTCATTAAAGGAGAAATCGAAAATCAGTCGCTGAACAAAGGAGATATTGTCCTTTTTGCTTCCGTTGGTGCCGGAATGAATATCAATGCAATGGTTTATCAAATATAATTTCCGTTTTATCATCGTTTAGATTCGCTTTTACAGTAAATTTTTGTGCCTTTAAAAACCAATTCTTTGTTCTATGTACGAAAAATCATTTCCCAATAAACGATTTGATATCACGTTAGATTTTTTAAAAAAACACATTCCAACTTCTAAAACTATTTTTGATTTAGGGGTTCCAAATCCTTTTTCAAAAATAATGGAAGAAAATGGATATCAAGTTTTCAATACGAAAGGAGAAGATTTAGACAACGACCAAACAACGTTGAAAACTGAAAATTACGACGTCTTTACTGCGTTCGAAATTTTTGAACATTTACTAAATCCGTATACAGTTCTACAAAATGTAAAATGTAACAAAGTTTTGATTTCCATTCCAATGCGACTTTGGTTTCAATCGGCTTACAAAAGTAAAACGGATAAATGGGACCGGCATTACCATGAATTTGAAGACTGGCAATTGGATTGGCTTTTAGAAAAAACCGGGTTCAAAATTATCGATTCTTTACAATTTACACATCCCGTAAAGAAAATTGGCTTCCGTCCAATATTACGTTTTTTTACTCCAAGATATTATTTGGTTTATGCCGAGAGAATGAAAAGAATATAGAGAAAAGAATAAAGAAGTTAATAGTAGAACTTAGCTTCAGCAAAAGTCAATTTTAATAGACAGAAACTGCAATTTGCCCTACGGAAACTAAATTCAATCATACGGAAATTCCTTTTAGATAGACGGCAATTCAATTTTGACATACGGAAATGTAATTCTCTTATACGGAAGATTATTTCTCTTCGAAGGAAACTAATATAAGACTTGCGGAAAGTCATTTCTGCCCTACGGCAGCAAGTTTAAGGTATGCGGAAGCTCAATTTCTATATGCGGAAAGTAATTTTGATGCTACGGAAGGTCAATTTTTAAACTAAATAAAAAGTGCAATGAACTATTACATCATCATTCCTGCCTATAACGAAGCGCCATTTATTGCATTAACACTTAAATCGTTGACAGAACAAACCGTTCTACCTTCAAAAGTCGTGATTGTAAATGATAATTCAACCGATAAAACGGCGGAAATTGTTTTAGCTTTCGCCAAAGAATATCCATTTATTTCGTTGGTCAATAAAATTTCCGATGCCATTCATTTACCAGGAAGTAAGGTCATTCAAGCCTTTCAAAAAGGATTGGAATCTATCGATGAAAATTATGATTTTATAGTAAAAGCAGATGCCGATTTAATTTTTCCTCCAAATTACTTTGAAACCTTAATCCAACACTTCAATTCAGACGACCGAATAGGAATGGTTGGGGGATTTTGTTACATCGAAAAAAACGGCAACTGGATTTTAGAAAACTTAACCGATAAAGACCATATTCGTGGTGCTTTAAAAGCGTATAGAAAAGAAACTTTTAAAGAAATCGGCGGTTTAAAACCAGCGATGGGTTGGGATACTGTAGACGAATTGCTCTGTAAGTTTTACAATTGGAAGATAAAAACAGACGAAACGTTACATGTAAAACACTTAAAACCTACGGGAGTCAACTACAATAAAGCCGCTCGTTATAAACAAGGAGAAGCTTTTTATACGTTGGGTTATGGTTTTTGGATAACTTCAATTGCTTCAGCAAAATTAGCTTTACGCAAAAAGAAACCAGTCCTTTTCATTGACTACATGAATGGTTTTTGGAAAGCAAAACGTTCCAATAAAACATTATTAGTTACTGAACAACAAGCCGTTTTCATCCGAAATTACCGTTGGAAAAAAATAAAAGAGAAATTGTTTTAAATCGCTTATTATAAACAAGTTTTTCTGCTGAAAACGAAACGTTGCGTTAGGGATTGCAGCGGCATCCTTTGATGTACTGAAAGGGAATCAAAGATACAGCGGAAAGCCCGACGTTTGTCCTGATTTTTTTCAGGACAGACGGAACGCCCAAAAAAATAACTGAAATTTCATAACAGAAAGTTCGGAAGTTCTTTATAAATTAGCCCATATTTAGAGTTATGATGTTAGTTCGATATTTGTCACAAATTGGGAAATACTTCCTGATGTGGAAAGAAATTTTTAGAAAACCAACCAAGTGGAAGGTCATGAAAGGCTTGGTTATTAAGGAAATTGACGATTTAATCATTGATTCCTTAGGAATTGTTGCATTCATTTCATTTTTTGTGGGAGGCGTAGTTGCAATCCAAACGGCTTTAAACTTAAATAATCCGTTGATTCCTAAAACATTAATTGGCTTTGCAACACGTCAATCCGTTTTATTGGAATTTGCACCAACCTTTATTTCCGTTGTAATGGCTGGAAAAATGGGTTCGTTTATTACCTCAAGTATTGGAACGATGCGGGTTACTGAGCAAATTGACGCCTTAGAAGTAATGGGTGTAAATGCTGTAAATTATTTGGTTTTCCCAAAATTAATGGCGCTTTTACTCTACCCTTTTGTCATAGGAATTGCCATGTTTTTAGGAATGGCTGGCGGATGGATGGCTGGCGTTTACGGTGGATTTACAAGTAGCGACAATTTTATAGCCGGTTTGCAAAGTGACTTTCAACCTTTTCATATTGCCTATGCTTTTATAAAAACATTTTTATTTGCGTTAATTCTAGCAACTATCCCATCATTTCACGGTTTTTACATGAAAGGCGGTGCTCTCGAAGTTGGTAAAGCAAGTACTGTAGCTTTTGTTTGGACTTCGGTTACCATAATTTTAGTTAATTATATCATCACACAATTACTTTTAGCCTAATGATAGAAATTAAAAATTTAGAAAAATCGTTTGGAGACCACAAAGTTTTGAAAGGGATTTCATCTGTTTTCGAAACCGGAAAGACGAATTTAATTATTGGTCAAAGTGGTTCTGGTAAAACAGTTTTACTAAAAACGCTTTTGGGAATTCACGAACCTTCTGCTGGAACAATTCATTTTGACGGCAGAGATTATTCGAATCTTACTCGAGATGAAAAAAGAGCTTTGCGAACAGAAATCGGTATGGTTTTTCAAGGAAGTGCACTTTTTGACTCCATGACAGTGGCTGAAAATGTAGCTTTTCCATTGAAGATGTTTACTAAAAATAGTAGGGCGGAAATCAAAGAACGTGTGGATTTTGTATTAAAAAGGGTAAATTTGACTGATGCTCATCATAAGTTGCCTTCTGAAATTTCGGGTGGAATGCAGAAAAGAGTTGCCATTGCGAGAGCGATTGTAAACAAACCAAAATACTTGTTTTGCGATGAACCCAACTCCGGTTTGGACCCGAACACTTCTACACTTATCGATAATTTAATTAAAGAAATTACAGAAGAATACGACATTACGACGGTGATTAACACGCATGATATGAATTCGGTGATGGAAATTGGCGATAACATTTTATTCCTAAAAAATGGTGTGAAAGCGTGGCAAGGAAACAAGGACGAAATGTTTGTAACCGAAAATGAAGCTGTTGTTGAATTTGTATATTCTTCCAATTTATTTAAAAAAGTTCGAGAAGCTTACTTGAAAGATTTAAAGTAATTATTAGCGAATTACATAAACCCATCCCACAAATTCTTCTCCTGAGAAGGTTTCAATATGGTAGTAATATGTTGCAGCAGGTAAATTTCGTTCTTTATAATCTTGACCGTGCCACTCGTTCAGGTAGTTTTTCTTTTGAAATACAATTCTGCCGTAGCGTGAATAAATAACAATATTTTTGACATCAAATCCCGCTAAATCAAAACTATCATTGTCGCCGTCATTATTAGGCGAAATTCCTTTGGGAATCCTGCAAATCGTTCCTTTCACTTCATAAGACTTCTTAATTGAACAACCATCACTATCCGCTATAATTAACGTGTACATCCCGCCTTCTTTACCTAAAATAGAAATTGGATTTTCACTCCCTAAATAACCTGACGGTCCATTCCACGAATAAGTAAACTCATCAGAATTTATGTTTAAACCCACAGGTTCTGCCTTTAATTCGTAATCCGAATCGTCACGAACACAACTTCCTGTCACGTAAAAGTCAGGAACAGATTTTACTTCAATACTTATCTCAACTGGTTCTAATTCACAATTATTTACCGTCATATTTAGAGAATAATTTCCAGAATTTAAAGAGTTAGCGTTTTCAATAGTTGGATTTTGTAATGACGAACTAAAACCATTTGGCCCTTGCCAAAAATAGCTTGTATTTGCAACAAAATCAGTATTTAGAACAATGGTTTCACCCGCACAAATTATTGGGTTTACCGTTATTGAAATAGTATCTGGAATGGTATTGATAGTGATTTGAACTAGTGCAGAATCCATTTCGTTACAAAGTCCCGTCAGCGAATATTTAAAGTTGTAAATCCCTTGGTTAACTGATGTAGCATTCCAAGTTGAATCTGATAAGAAACCCGTATTTGACAAGTCTGTCCAAATTCCATTTGCATCGGGATTTCCATTTAAAACTGAGAATAAATCAATAATTCCGGGGCTTCCACAGTAGGACTTAGTAGTGTTTTCGCCCGCATTTAAAACATAATCGCTAACTTCAATTAAGTACTCCTGCTGTATATCAATACAGGAATTTGGCGAAGCGGTATAGTAAATTCGGACATGATACATTCCAGAATCTGCCGTGGGATTAAAATTCGGCATACTCAAACTATTTGTAGTACTTAAAATAGTTGAAGCGTCACTTCCCTTCCACCATTGGTAACTTAGAAAATAAAAATTATCCACCGATAAAGTAGCATTTTGTTGAGGACAGAGGTTTTCTTTTAAAATGGGAAAGTTCTGTGTACTTCCCACTTCGAAATCAGCAATTAAAATATTATTACAACCATCTTCTACTTGAAAAGTATATGTTGCCGCAGCCAGATTTGTAAAAAGAGGGTCTATCAAATTATTGATGAATAGTGGAACTCCATTTTTCGCAACAATTCTATATTTCAAATCACTCACTCCAACAGCGTCCACGAAAACGTCAAAACCTCCTGCATCACAAGCAAAACTAAATACCGAATTGATTTTGGGTAAGGAATAAAAATCAAATTCGTCAATAACCAGAATACAATTTACTGAAGGCCCTCCATTTCCATAAATGAAGTTTTTTCCAATAATTCTAAAATGTCCAGAACTGGCAATATTGTACTTTGTCGTATTGTTAGTAAGTGTCAATCCTTGTTCTTGGGCACCTGTTATTGGTTCGCCCCAAAAATTTCCATTGGTATAAAACTTCTGCAATTGATAGGACATTGAAATATTTGGCGTGGTTATTTGGTTCAAAAACAAATCAAATGAACCACAATTTTCAAAGACAATAACGGTTTTTACTTCCTGATAACTTTGAATCGTGGCACTCAAATTATGCGAGTTTCCACATTCATCAACAACTAAAAAACTGTAAACTCCCGAAATTAAATTATTCATGTGTAGGCCTTGAGGACTTCCGTATAGAAGGGACGAGACATCCATCGGAACAGAAAAACCAGCATTATTAGGAGCTTGAATCAATTGTGCTGAAATTATATTCACTTGACCTGCAATTTTGATTGAACCCAATCCGTTTTCGCAACCCAAACGAACAGAAATTACGGGTGGCGAAACAGTGGAAGCGGTAACAGCGAATTCAACAAAGGTTACTAATCCACATAAATCCGTTATTTCTAACTTGTAATTTCCTGGAGGATAATTATTCATGGGGTAAGTATTGTTTCCTGATGTGGGAACGCTATATGGTAAGGTAAAGATAAAAAGTGCAGGAGCTTCAATTACCAGAACATTTGAAGCATTTTTGACCGAATAATTATTATTCCCACATCCATTTGGAACCGTAGAAAAACTAGGCGTACTTAAAGGGACGGAAAGAGAACCTGAGCCATTAAAAACCGTACCACAACCATCAACAATATTTAATGTATAAGTTACGGTTTCGCCAATCGTAATAGGGATATTTTGAGCAATAGTAATGAAGTTATCGTTACCACTTGTCAAAGTTTGCGTTACTGCATTGATTTCCCCACTTGGCAAAGTAACCGTATAAACTAAATTAAGTGGATAAAAAATGACCCCGTCTCCAGCGGAAATAGTCTGATTAATGATGGCATGATCGCAATCAATAATTGTAATTGTATTGACGGGTGATATATCAATGGAACTTGGTGATTCAAACAAAGTGTAGGTCTGCACCACTCCATTTCCGCAGTTATCGTAAACACGAACGAGGTAAATTCCAGCAGACAAGCCTGTAAAAATGTTAGACTGTTGCAATGGTTTTAATATCGGACCCGAAATAATTTCATAATTTGCTGCTTGACCCTGAGTGACTAAAACAGTTATTTCTCCATTGTTAATGCAAACCGCATTTTGTCCCTGCAATTGATACTCCAGCGAAACGACTTGGTCTAAAATACTAACCGATTGTTGTTGGGAATTGGTTTGTCCAGATAAATTTTGCGCAGCTACAATTAAATAATTACCTGAATTTAAACCTGTATAACTGTTTTGCGTGGTAACTGTTATGGGGTTGACGCTATTGGGTAATAAATAAATTGAATAAGTAATGACCGAACCTGGCGCGGTATTTTGAACTGAAAAAGCCAATGTTCCATTGGACTCACAAGTTTCATTAGTCTTGATAACAGAAAAAGTAAAGTCTGGTAGTTGAGCTAGGGATACAGAACAAAATAGAATAAAAAATAAAATGCATATTTTATTAAAAATCTCTCGTTTTATGATTTGCTGCATTGCTATCTAATTTGATGTACAAACAATCTTCTAATTTACGCTTTTTACCTTTTCAATCAATGTTTTTATTTCTTGTTCCTTTGATTTTGGATAAATCAATAAAACATCTTCGTGGTCAACGATAATATAATCACTCAAGCCATCCACAATAATTATTTTTTTAGCGTCACTACGAATGATATTATTAGAAGCATTTTCTAAAATTACTTTAGAGTTTACAATTGCGTTTTCCTGCGAATCTTTAGGTAGTTTTTCGTGAAGCGAACCCCATGTTCCTAAATCGTTCCAATCAAAACGAGCTGGTAAAACAAATACATTATCAGCGTCTTCCATCACTGCAAAATCAATCGAAATGTTTTCGGCTAACGCGTAATTTTGAGCTATAAATTCATTTTCAGCATCCGTATTGTAGGTTGGAATTCCCTCTGAAAATAAAGCTAATAATTGCGGTTGAAAACTCTCAAAAGCCTTTAAAACGGATTGAATACTCCAAATAAAAATTCCACCGTTCCATAGGAAATTCCCACTATCTAAAAACTTTTTTGCAGTTTCGTAATTCGGTTTTTCTCTAAATTGTTTTACTTTTTTAATTTGATTAGTATCTTCTTTGTCAAATTCAATATAACCAAAACCAGTATTCGGAAAAGTAGGTTGAATACCTAACGTCATCAAAGCATCTTCTTTTTCACAGAAATCAAAAGCAATTTGCAAATCTTCCCTAAAAACTTTTTCATCCTCAATCCAGTGATCACTTGGAGCGACTACCACAACTGCATTTGGGTTCAACTTTTGAATTTTCAACGTCGCGTATAAAATACAGGGTGCGGTATTTCGCATCGCAGGTTCAAGCAAAATTTGATTAGGATGTACCATCGGTAATTGTTCTAAAACCAAATCATTGTATGCTTCATTGGTCAAAATCAAAATGTTTTCAGTAGGAGTCAATTTTGATAATCTTGCGAATGTTTTTTGAATTAAGGTTTCTCCACAACCCAGCATATCGTGAAATTGCTTCGGAAATTCGGCTGTACTAACTGGCCAAAATCGCGAACCAACGCCTCCTGCCATAATTATTGCATAATAATTACTGTTCATTGTAAAATTTTAAAATTATACTCTCTAATTTTTTGAGTTTTTATATTCTTATAAAACAAATATAGGTATTCTTTGCTTTATTTCTAGGTTTTCAACAACTCTACTTCCGCATTTGGATTGAAAAGAAAAACACGTCCTGAACTCACCTCCGTACATTCGTATCGCTTGATTCGAAGTTTTCCTTTTTTGAAAATTTTTCCGTTGTGAATTCTAAAAATACTTCCAACAGGAATGTCAAAAACAAAGTTTTTATCGTTCGGTTGATCAAAATATTTGAGTGCCAAAGCCAATCGAGCATCTGTATCGCTACTTGCCGTCGGATTTTTAAAATGACGAGCCAAAAGCGGCAACAGTTGTTGCGGAAAGATCTCAGGACGAATAAAGGAAATCATTAAGCGTTGAAAACTATACTTCCATTCGTGACCATGCGGTTTTATACTTCTGCCAAATTTCTCAAAAGCAACCAAATGAGCAATTTCATGCACCAACGTAATCAGAAACTTGTATTGATTTAAGTTAGAATTAACCGTGATTTCGTGTTTACCCGAAAGTGCTCGACGGTAATCTCCATGACGTGTAACGCGTTCGTTTACAATTTTTAAGTGGACTTGATTTTCAACAATCAACTCAAAAATGGGTTTTACAGCGTGTTCGGGAATATATTTTGCTAAGGTTTCATTCATTCATTAAACTTTTTATGGCGTAGAACTCGAAACCTGCAATACTTTTCCATTAAAAAACTTATTTCCAGTCAACGAAAAATCCTTAATATAATCTGCCATTTCTGAAGCAGATAATGGTGCTTGATAACCGGGAAAAGCTTCTGCCAACATTTCTGTTTGAACCGAACCTAATGCCAAAACATTAAACGATATGCCTCGTTCTTTATATTCTTCAGACAGTAATTCTGCCAATGTAATCACAGCTCCTTTACTTGAACTATAAGCCGAAAGTCCAGCAAATTTCATACTTCCCTGAATTCCTCCCATGGAGCTGATTGTTACTACGTGACTTCCTTTCTTCAAATACGGAAGGGCAATTTGCGTCAATGAAACGATACCGAAAACATTCACTTCATAAATTTTTCTAAAATCTTCCACTGTAGTTTCTGCAAAAGGTTTTAACGCAATCGCTCCAGCATTGTGAATGACTACATCGACTTGTTTCCAAGTTGAAGTTAAAAAGTTTGCGATATTTTTCAACTCCACTTCATTCGACAAATCAACTGATAAGCAGGTTACAGTTTCATGCTTTGCCAGGGTAGAACACACTTTTCGCGAAATTGCGAGAACATTATGACCTTCATTTGCAAATTTCAACGCCAGTTCATTTCCAATACCTCGACTCGTTCCGGTAATAATAATATTTTTCATTTGTAAAATTTTATGTTTTTTGGAGCACCACATCAGGCACTTTTTAATCCATTGTCCCGCTATCCGTTCCTATTCCCGCCCGAAAAAAGGCGGCAATACCACTACTATCGGGGCTATTCTAAAATCTTCGGTATTCATTTTGTCTTTTCGATTTTCTTTCTTGAGACGACTTCCTATGTTCAATATTTTATTTCAACTTAATTTCCTTCGATTTTGAATTTGTCATTTTTTCAACAACGGGTAAAATATCTTGAATAAAATTCGTCATGTGTGGAATATCCATCACTTCAAATTCATCTTTAACATGGTGGTAATAATCAAAATTGGTAAAATCAAATGTACAAACGGTTTGACTTGGTACATTAAATTCTTGGTAAAACGGATAATTATCAGAACGTAAAAATAACTGGTATTGAAATTCCATCGGTAAATACCCAACTAATTTTGTACCAGAATATTCGTTAATTTTCGCAGCCATATTTGACTTACTAAAACCTGTAATGTAAGCCGTATAATCAGCTGTCATTGGAACACCAATCATTTCAAAATTCAACATAGTATACAAATTGAAATTTGATTTTTTTAATTTATCAGCCAAATGAAATGAACCTAGCAAACCAGTTTCTTCCGCAGTAAAAAAGGCGATTAAAACACTTCGTTTATTTGTTTTATGTGTTCCAAAATACTTTGCCAATTCTGCTACAGCCGTAACTCCCGAAGCATCGTCATTTGCACCGTTATTGATAAAATCGCCATCAATACCTTCTTTTGCAATTCCGATATGGTCGTAATGAGCACCTAAAATAATGAACTCCTCTTTTAAAATTGGGTCATTTCCTTCAATTACACCCACAATATTGAAAGTAGTTCCTTTGAAATTTGTCAACGTATCGCGATACGTTTTAAAATAGGGCTTTACATTATATTCTTTCAATCGTTCGATTAAGTAATCCGCAGCCTTATTGATTCCTGCAGTTCCGGCTTCGCGACCTTGCATTTCATTTGAAGAAAGTGTTTTTAAAGTTTCATTTACACTCGATTCATCCACTTTATAGGTAAAAATTGCATCGCTGTTTTTGGATACATCCGAAACTAAAGCCGATTTACAAGCTACTAAGATAAAAACAATTAAAAAGTAAAAATACCTCATATTATTAAAATTTGTAGGCTAAAATAAACAAAAAATCCCGCAAAAAAGCGGGATTTGTATAGTAAAAATCACTTAGTCACTTATGCAAGCATCGTAACTGGATTTTCCATGTATTGTTTTAAGGTTTGCAAGAATTGAGCACCTGTAGCACCGTCAACCGTTCTGTGGTCACAAGCTAAAGTTAGCATCATTGTGTTTCCTACAACGATTTGTCCATTTTTTACAACTGGTTTTTCAACAATTGCTCCAACAGATAAAATCGCAGAATTCGGTTGATTGATAATCGATGTAAATTCAACAATTCCAAACATTCCTAAATTAGAAACCGTAAACGTACTTCCTTCCATTTCTGCAGGTTGTAATTTTTTGTTTTTAGCTCTTCCCGCTAAATCTTTTACGCTTCCGCCAATTTGAGTCAATGACATCAAATCAGTAAATTTAAGAACAGGAACTACTAATCCGTCTTCCACAGCTACAGCAACCCCAATATTTACATGGTGATTAATAATAGTTGCTTCGTCTTTCCATTGTGAATTTACTTTTGGATGTTTTTTCAACGCCATCGCTGAAGCTTTAATCACTAAATCATTGAACGAAACTTTCGTGTCTGGTATAGAATTAATCACACTTCTTGAATCCATTGCAGCATCCATTGTTACTTCAATTTTCAAGTAATAATGAGGAGCCGTGAATTTAGATTCAGACAAACGTTTTGCAATGATTTTACGCATTTGCGAATTTTTCACTTCCTCTACCGAAACTTCTCCTGAAGGAGTTGCTATTCTTGGAGCAGATGCTTGGGTTTGAGTTGGTGCAGACGTTGCTGGAGTGGATTCTACTTTTGCTTCCTCCTGTTTTGCAGGAGTAAATTGTTCCACATCGCTTTTCACAATACGACCATTTTCACCTGAACCTTTTACATTGTTCAAATTAATTCCTTTCTCTTCAGCAATTTTTTTAGCTAAAGGCGAAGCAAAAATTCGACCATTAGATGATTTATTTTCAGAAACGGTTTCTGCTGATTCCGTTTTTTCTTGTTTTGCTTCAACAGATTTATCTTCTTTTGAATCTTCAGTTGGTTTTGAACCTCCGTTTGACACACCTTCTGCTATTCCAGAAACATCTGTTCCTTCAGGCCCGATGATTGCTAAAAGACTATCAACAGGAGCGGTTTCGCCTTCTTGAATACCAATAAACAATAAAGTTCCTGCATTAAAAGATTCAAATTCCATTGTTGCTTTATCAGTTTCAATTTCAGCTAAAATATCGCCTTCACTTATTTTATCACCTACTTTTTTCAACCATGTTGCCACAGTTCCATCCGTCATCGTATCACTTAAACGAGGCATTGTAACCACAACAACTCCTTTAGGCAAATCAGTTGATTTTGATTCGTCTCCAGATTTTTCTTCTGCTTTTTTTTCAGACTCTGAAGAAGCCTCTTTATCTTCCGATTTAGTTTCTGATGAAGGTTTCTCTTTTAATAATTCTGAAATATCTTCACCTTCTTCACCGATAATTGCTAATAATGAGTCCACATTTGCAGTTTCCCCTTCTTGAATTCCAATATGCAATAAAGTCCCTGAATTGAATGATTCAAATTCCATTGTTGCTTTATCAGTTTCAATTTCAGCTAAAATATCGCCTTCATTTATTTTGTCGCCCACTTTTTTAAGCCAAGTTGCCACAGTTCCTTCTGTCATTGTATCGCTTAAGCGAGGCATGTTTACTACTGTTGCCATATTGATTATAATTTATGAGGGATGAACGGATAATTTTCTTGTTCGTAAACTACATCGTACAATTGCTGTACTTCTGGGAAATCCGATTCTTCCGCAAATGTAACACACTCTTCAACTAATTCTTTTACACGTGCATCAATAGCTTCAATTTCTGCTTCAGTAGCATAATTTTCTTCTTTAATAATGTCTAGAACTTGTGTAATCGGGTCAATTTTCTTGTATTCCTCCACTTCGTCTTTTGTACGATACAATTGAGCATCAGACATGGAGTGACCTCTGTAACGGTAGGTTTTCATTTCTAAAAATGTTGGTCCGTCACCTCTTCTTGCTCTACTAATTGCTTCATCCATTGCTTCAGCAACTTTCACCGGATTCATTCCATCTACAGGTCCACAAGGCATTTCATATCCTAAACCAAGTTTCCAAATATCCGTGTGATTTGCAGAACGCTCTACCGAAGTACCCATTGCGTAACCGTTGTTTTCAACAATAAAAACAACTGGTAGTTTCCACAACATTGCCATATTGAATGCTTCGTGTAATGAACCTTGACGAGCCGCACCATCACCAAAATAAGTTAAGGTAACACCGCCTGTTTCAAAATATTTATCAGCAAAAGCAATTCCGGCACCAACAGGAATTTGAGCTCCTACGATTCCGTGACCACCATAAAATCCTTTATCTTTTGAAAATATGTGCATAGAACCACCCATACCTTTGGATGTTCCTGTTACTTTTCCTAACAATTCAGCCATAACGGCTCTTGGATCAACACCCATACCTATAGGCTGAACGTGATTCCTATAAGCAGTTATCATTTTATCATTCCCTAAGTCCATAGCATGTAAAGCACCTGCTAAAACCGCTTCTTGACCATTATATAAGTGAAGAAATCCTCTGACTTTTTGCTGAATGTAAAGTGCCGCTAATTTATCCTCAAATTTTCTCCAAAGCAGCATGTCTTCATACCATTTTAAATAAACTTCTTTTGTGATTTCTTTCATTTGAATTTAACTTTTGCTTATTAATGCTGTAATTTTTTTCAACTACTTCGTAATAGTTTCCTCACACTTATTTGTCTCGAAGTATTTTGCACGCAAAAATAAGACATTCCTACTAAGAAGTAAAATTAAAACTAGCCTTTTTACTTTTTTTTACAAGAACTTCTTATCAAACATGAATGGCAATAAGTTTCTTAAGGATTCTGACTGATAAATAGCTCCACTTTCGCCCATGAAAAAAATCTCTATCGGTGATTCTTGTTTGATTTCATACTCAGCTATCGATTGTCTGCAAGAACCACAAGGAGGAATTGGTTCGAGAACTGGTTTTTCATCACCTGTTGCCGAAATTGCCATCTTTAGTATTTTAGCATCAGGATATAAACTTCCCGCTTGAAAAATTGCTACACGTTCTGCACAAAGTCCGGAGGGATAAGCGGCATTTTCTTGATTAGAACCTAAAACAATTTTTCCATTGTCAAGCAAAATCGCACATCCTACTCTAAATTTCGAGTATGGAGCATATGCATTTTTTCGAATAGCAACAGCTTGTGCCATCAAGGACTGCACTTCCTGTGGTAAGTCACTTTCACCTTCAAAAACTGAGAAAGTGGTATTTATTGTGATTTTTTTCATAGCAACTTTTAATTAAATCGTTGAATTTATGGGAAAAAAAATCCAAATTTCTAAATTGAAATTTGGATTTGAATAACTTTATAAACTGTTGTTAATATTCATCATATTTATCTCCGAACGCAAATGACAAGGAAAACCTTAATGTGTTTTCTAATGGACTTTTTACTTTTGAAGCAGAGAACAAATAAGAAACATCAATTTTTACGACATTGTATTTAAATCCAGCACCAAGTGAGAAAAACTGTCGAGCTCCTTTATCTTTATTTTCGTGGAAATAACCCGCACGAAGTGCAAAGGAATCTTGATATAAGTATTCTGAACCAATTGAATAGGTTAATTCTTGTAATTCCTCACTAAAACCGCCTGGAGCATCACCAAATGATTTAAAAATTCCAGGAAACCAACCGATTTGTCTGTAATCGTCATTCGTTTGAATACGCTCTTCAGCAGTAACTTCTCCATCACCATTAATATCTGGATTTTGTGGAGTAGGAACTAATAATTTAGCTACTTCTAAATTTACAGACACTTTATTGTAATCGTCTAAAATAAAATCGAAACCGGTACCTAAACGTAAATTTGCAGGTAGAAAATTTGTACTAAATTCATCTTCATCGTAACTTATTTTAGGACCAACATTTTGAATATTAAATCCAGCTCTCCAACGACCATTAAAGCTGTCGTAAGCAATTTCTTCTGACTGATAAAAACCAGCAACATCAACTGCAAATGAACTTCCCGGTGTAGAATCAGTCGTTTCGCTTGCGATTTTTAAAGAAGAACGAATATAACGACCTGCAACAGACATTGAAAATCGCTCACTTAACTTCAAAGCATAGGATCCATCAATTGCAAATTCATTTGGACTTACCACATTCGGAACCTCATCTGGACTATCTGTTTGACGTAATTCAATATCACCTAGACCAAAAAATCGCAAACTTCCTGCAAAAGCACTTTTTTCATTAATTCTATTAAAATAAGTAACCTGACCTAACGAAATATCATTCACCAAACCAGTTAAATAAGGCGTATAACTAATTGAAAAACCTTGTTTGTCTAACGAAAACGCATATTTTGCAGGGTTGTATTGTTGCGAATAGGCATCGGCTGAAGTTGCTACACCTTGATCTGCCATACCTGCGGAACGAGCGTCAGCTGCAACCATTAAGAAAGGAACTCCTACACTAATTGTTTTGCTGTAATCTTGTGCCCAAGATTGTTGTATAAAAAGCAAACTGATTGCTACTATTAAACTTTTCTTCATTCTATGTTTTTAAAAAAAATAATTAAACAAATATAATATATTATTAAAGTATAACAAGTTTCTCGAACTTTTCCGTCTTTTTATTTGTCAATGATGACTTAACGGTCAGTTTATAGATGTAAACTCCTTTACCTATTTTGTCACCAAAATCATCTCGTCCATCCCAAGTTATTTCCCTAGACAAAAATCCATCAGTATTAACCAGCTGATTTTTAGTCCAAACTACTTTTCCGGTAACGGTCATTACCTGAACTTGCACTTCCAAAGGTTCAAATGGACGATTATGAGTGAACCAAAATTGTGTGTAACTTACAAAAGGGTTGGGATAATTCAATACATTTTTCAGTGTTAAAGTTTCATCACCCACAACTATAAATTGAATATCCGCTGAAATAGGATTATTATAAACGTCCCAAGCTTTGAAAGTTAACGTATGCAAACCTTTTTCAAGATTTCTAAAAGGAAATTTTAATCTTCCTTTCTTATAATTATCTAAATCTGTTTCGTAATAATCGGTAACTAAATAAGGGTTACTTTCATCTCCATCTAAAATTGCAACCATATCGTGTCCGATTCCGCTTGCAGTATTCATTCCGTTTTCATCCTCTAATATTGCTAATAAATTTGGCGATTCGTTTGTAATTCCACCAGAAATAAAAGACTCATCGTTCATGTATAATTTAACGGTTGGTGGCGTGGTATCTGCTGCTGCATTTTCATTAATTCCACCAACTTTAATATCGGTATTTACACCCGTTTGATCTAAAAGTTGATTTGTTTTTTTTGCATAGAAACTAATTCTCCCATTCCCTAGAGGAACACGGATATCACGAGGCACTACAAAATTAAATTCAAAATTACCGTCAGTTACATTTGCATTTCCTCTGAAAATAGTTTCACCTAACTTTACAAAAGGCATTGTTAAAGCCGTTGTATAAGGGCTATCGTCTACCAATGCATCTGTAAAATCATTTCGAAGCGTATTTACATTTATATTTTTATCAAAAATTGTAACTGCAAGAGCTCCATTATAATTATCCAGAACGGTATTGTTCTCATCCACAACTTGTCCAGCAACTTTCATTACTCCCAAAGATTTAAAATCGTCAAAAGTTCCAGTAATTGGCATATCATTCACTTGAGTTAAAATGACTTTGGGCTTTGGAATTGCTAAAAACAACGCTGGGTCACCAACATAAACTACGACATTACTGTTCATTTGGTTTTTTGCTAAACGTAAAGCTTCAGCAATAGAAACGTATGGATTTCCATCGTAAGCAAATAAATATTTTGCCAAAATAGGATTAAGAACCTGAGCTGTTTGTTGTCCAATTGACCGAACTGTCGTTATCATCGAAATCGCACCACCTTGCGGATTTAAATAAGTAATTTCACCACCAGTTTGTTTGTAGGGATTATCAAAGCGTGAAAAATCACATGTAATTGTAATGAAAAGGGGATACTTGTATTGATTATTTACATTTTTACCATCTTCTTTTTCCCAAATTCGTTCGTCTGCCAAACCGTCTTCGCCACCGTGTCCCAAATAATTAAAGACTAACGCTCCTTTTTCAAATGCATCAAAAATATCTTTTCTCGCTTCTGGATAACGATTTCCTCCACCTGAGGCTTCTTGAGCATAGGAATCGAGTAAAATTTTATTGATGTTTAAAAATGGTTTTTGAATACCAATGTCGTCTCCTAATTTATTCTGGAAATATTGCAACTCTTTATCACCTTGTTTCTCACTACTTGGATCGTCAGATATGAAAATCAAATTATTTCGCCAACTTCCGTAGGATTTTAAATCGTGGTATTCAATGACTTTATTGACCATTTCGTCGGCTTCTTTTGCATCACCAACAATCATTCGTCCTACGGCAATATCAAGACCACTACCATTGGAACTTACTCCTTCATTCAAATCCATCAATCCGAAGAAATCATCCGAACAAAAAGAACCAGCACCCGTACTCCTACTGTCCATTGCTTGATAAATAGGAACAACGTTTGAATTATTAGGAATTCTATCTTTAAAATCAAATGAAGCCGCTCCAAAAAGATTTAGATATTTAACTTTATTTGTCGCAGTAGAAGCATTGTTGTACACGTATTTTACAAAATTTCGAATGGCGCCAATATCTTGTTTTCCAGAACAAAATTCAGTGTAAATGTCGTCTAGATTTATCACCTTTACAATCATACCAGAATTACTTCTGTGAAAATTAGCTAACTTTTCAGCAGCACTATTTAAAAATTTCGGAGTAACAATTAAATAATCAATATCTTGAAACTGCCCTTGTGCATTTTTAAAAATCGTTCCTTTTATATTTTGATTTTCCACTTTCGCATTAGACTCTTTTTTAGGAGAAAAATAATCTTGATTGTCAACAGCAATATATTTTCGGACTTCTCCTAGAGCGGCTTTAAACGAAAAATTACTTTGGTTATCGTTGACCTTCTTTGACACGTTATATATATCGGTAATATCCCAAACCTGAGAAATCGAATTAGCGTTGGAAAACTGAAATTCTCCAAAACCCATCATTGTTGAAGCTGCGTTATACTGAAAACGATATTGCTTTCCAAAACCACTTAAATTGCAGGTAGCTTTGACAATTAGGTAATCCAAATATCCCTTGGCACTTGGAACACCATTGTTATTAAAGGTCAATTGTACAGCCAAATCGGCACTTGCTGTAGCAGAAAAATTAAGTGTGCTTTCTGAAAAACCTAAGTCTGCTCCAGTTCCGGTTGCACCAAAATTTAAATTACCAGAATCAGCACCATTTACTTTTATATCCATTGAAGAAGTATTCAAGGAATTTGCCGCTGCAGTAAGTTGAAGTTGAACGGGTGTATTCAAAGTTATATTAGGAAGACTGAAGTCAAAAGTTTTTTCATTATCAAAACTAAAGTCATCACCAAACCACCTTCTACCTAATCGAACGATATTGATTAAGTCTTTTTCATGAAAACTGTACGAATCATAGACACTTATCGCAGTAGCATCAGAAGTAATTTCGGGCATAGAATCGATTCTTTTTCCGAAAGCACCTTGAACAGTTATATAATAATAGGACTTGGTAGCGTATAAATTTAAATGAGTTAAATTTTCTTGACTCCAATTATCAAAACCCTCTGCATAAAATAAAATATAATCGCTTGAATCAAAACTACCATCTTCTTCCCCGATAACTTGAATGGCATTTTCTGCAATATCCGATGGGTATTCAATAGCGTTACTCAAGGGAACCATTCGACCACCATTTCCGTAAATTTTAATACTCTTCGGATTGATGTTATTCACGTTAATTCCTAGCTGTTGTAAAAAAGATTTCGAAATTTTATAAACACCTGATTTCTCCACATAAAAACGAAACCATTCTCCATTTGCTAAAACAGAGTTTGAAAGCTCTGTAAAATTCCGTCTGTTGATTCCTGAATTGGAAACACCTCTTCCAATCTGATAACTAAATGATTTTACACGTTGATATCCCGATTGTGTCTTTATAATAGGAGACAAACTAATTTGAGCAAATTTATCATTCCGGGCGTTTACACTTTTGGCTGTAGCCGAAATAGATGTAGGAATATACAAAGGAGATAAATCTCCAATTTGATTAACATTCTCATAAACGACATCCGTAATTCGAAGTGAGCTTTCATTTACATCAGATTCAGTAGAAATATTTAGTCGAAACTCTACTGATTTTTGAGTTTCATCAAAGATGTAATTTTGAAAATTAAATTGCGGGACAGAATAAATATGGACACCTATACTATAAGATGAAGTTTCTTTCCAATCAATAACAAATGAACCGCTTACTTGGGCATTTGATAATGTGGAAATTATTAGAAGTAAAAAATATATTTTTCTCATTGATTTTAAAAACGCTACAAATAGGAATTTATTACAAAATCGTAAAATTAATTGATTTAGATGGTCCAAATGAATAATATTTCAATTAATTTTACGTTCTAATTCTGAATAGAAAACATTTATTCGGATTTTTGTTATTATTTATAAAAAGCGGTTGCAATTTAAAGCATAATTGTTATATTGCGCCACGAAATTTATTACCTACTTAAAGTATGAAAGTAAACAAAATTATGACGGTTAAGTTGATGTTGTCTTTGGCAATAGTTGTTGGTGCTGCTAGTTGTAGCAAGAATTCCAGCTCAAAAAATGCTTCATCAGCTACTGGTTGGAAAATCAACGATAAAAAAGGTGGTTTCCAGTTCAACACGAATTACAAGAAGCAACAAGCTGCTCCTGGACTCGTATTAGTAGAGGGTGGAACCTTTACAATGGGAAGAGTTCAAGACGATGTGATGCATGATTGGAATAATACCCCATCACAACAACACGTTCAGTCATTCTATATGGATGAAACGGAAGTTACAAATGCAATGTATGCTGAGTACCTTTTCTGGACAAAAACTGTTTTCCCTCCAACAGACGAAAATTACAAAAACATTTACGATGGTGTATTGCCTGACACACTTGTTTGGAGAAATCGTTTAGGTTATGCAGAAACATACACAAATAATTATTTGAGACACCCTGCTTATGCTTACTATCCTGTAGTAGGAGTAAACTGGATTCAGGCGAGTGAATTTGCCAAATGGAGAACAGATCGAGTTAACGAAGCTACTTTAGAGAAAGAAGGTTACTTGAAAAAAGACGCAAAAATAAACGACGTAAGTGCTGAAAGTACTTTTAGTACCGAAACATACATTAACACTCCTAGCAAAGCTTATGGTGGAAATGAAGAAATCGTACTTAAAGGTAAAAACGGTAAAGCTAAAGCTGGAAAGCCTGATGCAGATGGAAATGCTAAAGAAGCTACGAATGTATACGCTACAAGAAGTTCAGGATTAATTAATCCAGAATACAGACTTCCAACTGAAGCCGAATGGGAATATGCAGCAGCTTCTGACGTAGGAAATAGAGAATACAATCTTTATAAAGGACAAAAGAAATATCCTTGGAAAGGTTCTTATACGAGAAGTGGTAAAAGAAATGTTAAGGGAGACCAATTGGCCAACTTTAAACAAGGAAAAGGAGATTACGGTGGACTTGCAGGATGGTCAGATGATGGTGCTGATATAACAAACGTAGTTAAATCGTATCCTCCAAATGATTTTGGATTGTATGACATGGCTGGTAATGTTTCTGAATGGGTTGCCGATGTGTATCGTCCAATGGTTGATGATGAAGGAAACGATTTCAACTATTATAGAGGAAACGTTTACATGAAAAACAAAATTGGTGAGGACGGAACTGTTGAGCTAGTTACTAGCGACAACATTACTTATGACACTTTATCTAACGGGAAAATTGTAGCAAGAAACTTTCCAGGACAAATTGCTCAAGTTCCAATTGATGAAAAAGAAACTTATTTGAGACAAAATTTCTCACAAAGTGATAACCGCGACTACAGAGATGGTGATAAGCAATCTACAAGATATTTTGACTTTGGATCAGAAGAAGATACTGAGGAATCGAAGAATGCAAAAAGGATGTACAATTCTCCAATGCATAACGTATCTGTTGATAGTTTAGACAATATGGTAAGAAAATACGATACTTCTAACAAAAGAACAACTTTGATAAACAATGACGTGCGTGTTTACAAAGGTGGTTCATGGAGAGACAGAGCTTACTGGTTAGACCCAGCTCAAAGAAGATATTTTCCACAAGATATGGCAACTGACTACATCGGATTCCGTTGTGCAATGTCAAGTGTTGGTCCAAAATCGACAAAGAAATCTGCTAGAAACTAAAATTTTAGTATTCAATAAATTTTATAAGAGCCCTTTAATTAGGGCTTTTATAGTTTTAATACTTTTTCACCATGGAATTAAAAAAACTGCACCAACTATTTTTAAACTGCAATTCATTTACAACTGACACTAGAAAAATAGAAAAAAATTCTATGTTTTTTGCGTTGAAAGGCGACAAATTTGACGCCAATACTTTTGCAAAAGAAGCCTTAGAAAAAGGAGCTTTGATTGTAGTAATAGACAATATAGAATACTTTATTGACGAACGCACTTTACTTGTAGAAGACACTTTAGAAACTTTACAAAAGTTGGCTAATTTTCATCGTAATTATTTAAAAATACCTGTAATAGCCTTAACCGGAAGTAATGGAAAAACCACCACTAAGGAATTAATCAATGCCGTATTATCGGAGAAATACAAAGTAAAAGCGACTGTTGGAAATTTAAACAACCATATTGGTGTTCCTCTAACGTTACTTTCGTTTAACAAATCTACTGAAATTGGTATTGTTGAAATGGGTGCGAATCATCAAAATGAAATTGAATTTCTATGCGAAATTGCACAACCAGATTATGGTTATATTACAAATTTTGGAAAAGCACACTTAGAAGGTTTTGGAGGTTTTAACGGCGTTATAAAAGGAAAAAGTGAAATGTACCAATTTCTTAAAAACGCAAATAAAAAAGTATTTGTCAATATAGACGATTCAATTCAAGTAGATAAAAGCAATGCAATTTCACAGTATACTTTTTCTACAAAAGATAAAAGTGCTAATGTTTTTATAAACTGTAGTAAAGCCGACCCATTTGTTTCAGTAAACTACAACGGCCAAACTATTCAATCAAAATTAGTAGGGATTTATAACGCCAACAACATAAATGCTGCCATAACCATGGGTCATTATTTTAAAGTTGCAGACAGTTTGATTAAAAAAACAATTGAAAATTACAGCCCAACCAATAACCGTTCTCAACTAAGCACAAAAGGAACCAACCAGCTTATTTTAGATGCTTACAATGCTAATCCAAGTAGTATGGCAGTTGCTTTAAAAAACTTAATTGAATTGCCTAAAGCTAACAAAATTGCCTTTTTAGGTGATATGTTTGAGTTGGGAAGCGAAAGTTTTGACGAACATACATCGTTAGTTAACTCATTAAAAAACGAATCTGAAATCAGTTTTTATTTTATTGGTTTAGAATTTTACAAGACAAAAACTGAACAGCAAAACTTTCATTTTTTTGCCACTTTTGACGAATTAATAGGAGAACTTTCTAAAAAGAAATTCCAAGATAAGTATATTTTAATTAAAGGCTCTAGAGGAATGGCATTAGAGCGAATTGTTGAATTATTGTAAATTTTATTAAGCTGCAGCACGTCCTAATCGGTTGTTGATGCTTTTACCAAGTCCTTCTATTTGGAATAAGACTTGTAATAATTACATCAAAATTCATTGCATCCAATTCCAGTTAAGGTAAAATATAAATTTGCAACCGCTTCTCTCAACGAATCATTTTCTGATAAAAATCTATAAGATATATCTTCTGAAATTTGATTTACAGTCGAAAAAGGCAGCAGTCCAACTTTTTTACCTGCGTGCTTTTGGGTCTCTTTTAAATAGTTGGCAATCAAAACAAGTGGTGTTTTTTTTTGAACATAATGTCTTTTTAACACTCTTGGAGCTTCTGTTTTTTTTTGTCTTTTTTTGAAAAAATTAATTTTTCTGTAAACTTATCAATTTCAGAAATATCACAACTTCCGCGACGATATAGCATTGCTTTTCCGTCTTTAAAACAAATTATCGTAGATTCAATTCTAACTTCACAAATTCCACCATCCAAGATAAAATTTAGTTTACCATCAAAATAATTTTTAACATGTTCTGATTTTATAGGGCTAATTGAGATTAATGAATTTGCACTTGGTGCAGCAAGTGAAAAAGACAAGTGAGACAGCAACTCTAAAGTTAGTAAATGATTGGGCATTCGAACAGACTACTAATGAAGCAGTAAAACAAGTCGTGATTGCCGAAATGGGAAGTTCAATATTACCTACTACTCTATTAAAACACGAATTGACAGATGATGATTTGAAAATTATTCCCATAAAAAATTTACCAATTAAAACAATGTGGAGTCTCATTTGCTTAAAAAACAAAAAGCATTCGCCCGTTACAAAATCATATTTAGATTATTTACAAGAAAATAAAGAGCGAATTATAAGTGAAAAAACTGCCTGAACTTACAAATAACTACTACTATTAAATTGTTAAATAATAGTATTTTATTACTTTACAATAGTATTACTATTATATTTGCGACAAATAACTTAACTTATGGATAGTTTACTCGCGAACATCAAAATACAAGTACCACAAGGAATCTATATAAAAGACCCAGAAACTACTGATTTAGGGAAAAACATTTTGAAAGAAAGTATTATTTTAATTGACGAAATTGGTTTCGACCATTTTACGTTCAAAAAATTAGGCGAAAAAATAAACTCTAATGAAAGTTCCATTTATCGGTACTTTGAAAATAAACACAAACTTCTAATCTACTTATCTTCTTGGTACTGGAGTTGGATTGAATATAAATTGGTTTTTTCAACAAATAATATCAGCAATCCAGAGGATAAATTATTAAGTGCGATTGCAGTAGTTACTGAAAAAATAGAAGATGATTTAAAAACATCATATATAAATGAATCTGTTTTGAATCAAATTATTATTACTGAATTTACCAAAACGATTTTGACTAAACAAATCGATGAAGAAATTCGAGAAGGCTTTTTTGTCGTATACAAAAGAGTCATCACTAGAATCGTAACAATGTTAAAAGTACTTGTTCCTGATTACCCTTATGCTAAAAGCTTTGTTTCAGATATGATTGAAGGTTCTTTACACCAACATTTTTTGAGTAATCATTTAAAATCAATTACCGATTGTAATGAGAAAATTAGTCCAACAGATTATTACATTGATTTAACTAAAAAATTAATAAAAAGCAAAATATGAGTCCTACGAAACGTTTCTTCAAACTTTTAAAAATGGACCAAAAAGATATTTCTCAAATATTTTTCTATGCTATTTTTGCAGGGCTAGTCAGCCTGTCCTTACCTCTAGGGGTTCAAGCTATCATCAACTTCATTCAAAGTGGTCGAGTTAGTGTATCTTGGATTGTACTTGTCATTTTTGTTGTTTTAGGTGTTGCTGTTGTAGGATTTTTCGCATTTATGCAGTTGCGAATCACAGAGAATATCCAACAAAAAATATTTGTTCGCTCTTCATTTGAATTTGCATATAAATTGCCCAAAATAAAATTTGAAAATTTATATCAGGACATTTATCCTCCTGAACTTGCCAACCGTTTTTTTGATACAATAACAATTCAAAAAGGAAGTTCAAAAATACTTTTAGATTTTTCAGCAGCATTACTACAAATTGGTTTTGGAATAATACTACTTTCGCTCTACCATCCCTTTTTTATAATTTTCGGATTATTATTAATTGCATTGCTTTATTTTATTTTTAAATATTCCTACAAAACTGGAATACAAACAAGTTTATCAGAATCAAAATACAAGTATGAAGTTGCTGATTGGCTTCAAGAAATTGCTCGAAATAGAACAAGTTTCCGCAATGAAAAAAATTTTGAATTTGCCTTAAATAAAAATGATTTAATTGTAGATAATTATTTAAAATACCGAGAAAAACATTTTTCGATAATAAAAAGGCAGTTCAGTCAATTGGTTTTTTTTAAAATTGCTATTACAGCAGGACTGTTAATATTAGGAGGCTACTTGGTAATTACACAACAAATGAATATCGGTCAATTTGTGGCGTCAGAGATTGTAATTCTACTTGTCATTAATTCTGTAGAAAAAATCACTATTGGTCTCGAAACTTTTTACGATGTTTTAACTTCCTTAGAAAAAATAGGACAAGTTACTGACATGGAATTTGAAGCCGAAAATGAAACCAAAGTAGACACTTGTTATACTGCAATTAGCTTAGAATTAGAAAATATAAAAGTCCGTTTTCCAAATAGTTCTGATGATTTACTAAAGGAAATTTCACTACATATTTCTCCTGGCGAAAAAATCATACTAAGCGGTAAAAATGGTTCTGGAAAAACTACTTTAATTCGAATTTTAGCGGGACTTTTAGCTCCTACATCGGGTTTATTTTATGTAAATGATGATACTTTTCGTAAAATAAATCTCAGTCAATACCGTGCTCAAATTGCTACTATAACGCAAGGGGAAACACCATTTGAAGGAACACTGATTGAAAACATCACCTTCAATGATTCCAATGTTAGCGATGATGAACTTAGATGGGCAATTGATGCAGCGGCACTATCTTCGTTTATTAAAACCTTACCTTTGGGATTAGACACTGAAATCCTTCCTGAAGGCAAACAACTTTCTTCGTCGAATGCACAGAAAATTCTGATTGCGAGAAGTATTGTAAAGAAACCAAAAATACTTTTTTACGAAGACCCAACTGACCGAATGGATGATGAAACGGCGAGAAAAATTATTGATTTCATTTGTTTACCTGAACACAAATGGACAGTAATTGTGACCTCTACGAATCCGTATTGGAAAGAAAAAGCAAGCCGAACTATCATCATGGACAAAGGAAGAATTATCAACGATAAAAATATAAACCATGCTTAATTTATCCGATAATTATACAAAAAAACTAGAATTACTTGAAACGTATAAAACCTTAAAAGAATTAAGTAATCGACCTCATTACAAAATTTTAAATAAAGTTATTGTTGCAAGTTGCGTTTTTGGAGTTCTTATCTTATTTGTTCCTTGGACACAAAATATTTCCGGAAGTGGTGCCGTAACTACACTTAAACCCAATCAGCGTCCTCAAACCATTCATGCAGCAATCCCAGGAAGAATTGAGAAATGGTACATTCAAGAAGGTGATTTTGTGAAAAAAGGCGATACAATTTTGTTCATTTCAGAAGTAAAAGAAGATTATTTTGACCCAAACCTAGTAGCAAATACCAAAGACCAAGTGGATGCAAAAAAATCCTCATTGCAATCTTATGACGGAAAAGTGGGAGCTTTAAACAGCCAAATGTCGTCACTTTCAAAAGAAAAAGAGTTGAAGTTGCTACAAGCTAAAAATAAAATCAAACAAGGATTGCTTAAAATTAAAAGTGACAGTATTGACTTAGAAGCTGTTCATACACAATTAAAAATCAGCAACACGCAATTCAATCGTTCAACACAATTATACAAAGAAGGTTTAAAACCACTGACTGATGTGGAGGAAAAAAGATTGAAGTTACAAGAAGTTCAGGCAAAAATAATTACGCAAGAAAATAAATTATTGACGGCTCAAAATGAACTTCTAAACACTCGTATGGAAATAAATCGTTTAAATGCAGAATATTCTGAAAAGATTTCAAAAGCAAACAGTGATAAATATACTGCATTAAGCAATCAATACGACACACAAGCTCAAGTGAATAAACTTGAAAATCAGTATGTTAATTACAGCATAAGAAATGGAATGTATTACATCAAGGCTCCACAGGACGGTTATATTAATCGTGCTATGCAATCAGGACTTGGCGAAATGATAAAAGAAGGAACGCCTATAGTTAGCATCATGCCTGCCAATTATGACATTGCTGTAGAAACTTATGTGAATCCTATTGATTTGCCACTTTTGAAAAGAGGCGAAAAAGTACGTGTATGGTTCGACGGTTGGCCTACAATTGTTTTTTCTGGGTGGCCGGATATGTCTTACGGAACTTTTGGAGGACGAGTGGTTGCAATTGAAAACTTCATAAGTCCAAATGGTAAATATAGAATCCTTATCGCTCCAGACCCAAATGAAGATAAATGGCCTAAACAATTGAGTATTGGTGCAGGCGCTCAAACTTTAGCTCTTTTAGAAACTGTTCCAATTGGGTTTGAAATTTGGCGTGTACTAAATGGATTTCCTCCTAATTATTATGAATCAAAAACTGGCACAGATGCATCAGCTAAAAAATAATCTCATAAAAAAATTAGCGTTACTTTTATTGTTAATGACCTTTGGAATCACTCAAAGTCAAGAACTGCAATCTGAAATTCTTACTTATTCTGAATTTTTAGGCTATGTCAAAAAGTTCCATCCAAGAATCAAACAAGCGAATTTGAAACTTAGTGAAGGTGAAGCAGGACTAATGCAAGCTCGAGGTGCTTTTGACCCAAAAGTTGAAGTCGATTATGACAAAAAGCAATTTAAGGATAACGAATATTATTCGGTTTTAAACAGTAGTTTCAAAATTCCAACATGGTACGGCATTGAGGTTAAAGCAAGTTTTGATAATGGTGAAGGGATTTACATCAATCCCGAGAACGTAACGCCAAACAATGGCTTGACTTCAGTAGGCATTACAGTCCCAATAGGTCAAGGTCTATGGATAAATCAACGTATGACCGATTTACGAAAAGCAAAATTGCAAATTCGACTCTCAGAAGCTGAATTGAAATTAGAAGCTGTTGAAATTCTATACGAAGCTTCAGCAACATATTTTGATTGGCTTAAAGCCTATAATGAACTTAAATTATACCAAAACTATCTGAAATTTGCCGAAACAAGATACGGTGGTATAACCAAGTTAATCGAATTTGGCGACAAACCAGCGATTGATAGTATTGAAGCTGGTATTGTAATTAAAAATAGGAAAATAAACTTATTAGAGGCAGAGCTAAAATTAACGAAAGCGAAACTTGAGTTATCCAATTTTTTATGGATAGAAAATGTGCCTGTTGAACTACAGGAAACAATGATTCCCGATGAAGACTTGCAAAATACAATCGGACAAGATCAACCTAAAACTCAAATTGACGGTGAAGCAAACTTGCTTGTAAACCATCCAAAATTAGAATCACTACAAAGGAAAATAGAAATTTTGACTTTAGAACGGAAGTTGAAAGCCAACTCACTTTTGCCAAAACTTGACATTGGCTACTATTACCTATCAGAACCTTCCTACTTTGATAATTATCGGCTAGAAGACTACAAGATTGGAGTTAATTTTACCTTCCCCATTTTTTTGAGAAAAGAAAGAGGAAGTTTAAATTTAGCCAAACTCAAATTACAAGATTCTCAATTGGATTTGAATTTAGAAAGATTGCAATTAGACAATAAAATGAAAGCCGGACGGACTGAAATTACTGCTTTACAAAAGCAAATTGCTATTACAAACACCTTAGTAGACGATTACAAAAAAATGCTTCAATCAGAAGAACGTCTTTTTTCTTTTGGTGAAAGTTCTTTATTTTTAATCAACAGCCGTGAAAATAGTTTGATTAGTAGTCAAATATCACAAATTAATTTGGAAAATCGCTATTTGTATTCGTATGCGAATTTATTTAGAATCATGGCTGTTTTGCAGTAAAATACAAATAAAGTAAAATTTAATTGTACATAGTTTGACTCCGAAACTGATACTCTTTTAACTTTTAACAAAAGCAGAGTTAATTAAAGAAGTTTTCCGTAACTAATGATGTAAACATTTTCTTTACATTTTCCTTAAATTTGCACAATATCAAAAATCCAGAAATACTGTGAAATAAAAAAATTTCAATTTAAGTAAGGAGAAATTGAAAAGAATGGAAAATAAAAAAACAAGTTGGACTATTTGTCAAGAATGCCAAGGACAAGGCACGAAAAAACAACGAATCAGCAAGAAAGCAAAGCTTCGGTATCAAAATGCATTGTCTAACTATGAAAAATACAGTAGCGAAGGAACACCTCCAAAAGCTCCTAAAAGCCACCTAAATCCTTGCAGGAACTGTGCAGGAACGGGGATAATTGCATCTCATTTTCCTCCAACTCCTGACAATGTCAATTTTCCACACGTTGCCATAATTGGTGCCGGAATAGGTGGAATAGCACTTGCAGCAGCTTGTTTGCATCGGGGAATTCCATTTACAATTTATGAGCGAGACAAAAGCTTTGATGACAGGTCTCAAGGTTATGGACTAACTTTACAACAAGCCAGTAAAGCAATTGAAGGCCTGGGAATAATTTCTTTAAAAGAAGGTGTTGTTTCTACAAAACACGTTGTTCATACTACAGATGGAAAAGTAATTGGAGAATGGGGAGTCCGGAAATGGTTTGACTCAGTTCTTCAAACTACTTCAAAACGAACTAATATACATATCGCGAGACAACATTTGCGATTATCCTTGTTGAAGCAGCTTGACAAACCAAATACAATACATTGGAACCATCAATTAATAGACCTGAAAGAATCTGAAAACGGAGTAATAGAATTAAGTTTACGAGTTAAAGGAACCATAAAAACCGCTATGGCAGACCTGGTTATTGGAGCTGATGGCATTCGTAGTACTGTTCGAAAAGTACTTATTGGCGAAGAAATCAACCCACTACGGTATCTGGATTGCATTGTAATACTAGGCATTTGTCCCTTAAAAGCCCTCGATGGTATTGAAAATCCTTTACTGGACTCGGCAACCGTATTTCAAACAGCCAACGGGAATGAGCGAATCTATATGATGCCGTATACTTCCGACTCAATTATGTGGCAACTTAGCTTTCCAATGTCTGAAGATGACGCTAAGATATTGAGTGCTCAAGGACCTGAAGCATTAAAGAAAGAGGCATGCATCAGAACGCAGTGGCACTCGCCTATTCCGGAAATTCTAGCAGCTACGTCGATAGCACAAATTTCTGGCTATCCAGTTTACGACCGAGAGTTACTTCGTCCAGAAATATTGAGCAAAGAGGAGAAAGTAACATTACTTGGAGATGCAGCCCATCCCATGAGTCCGTTTAAAGGACAAGGAGCCAATCAAGCGCTTCTAGATGCATTGGCATTAGCTCGAGGAATTACAAAAGGTTGCAGACCGTTATCAGAATGGCGAAAAGTGGGTATTAGAAAAAGCGTATTAGATGATTTTGAATTAGAAATGCTACAACGTTCTGCCATTAAAGTCAAAGATTCAGCTGATGCCGCACAGTTTTTACATTCTGAAAGTGTTTTAAATGAAGGCGACGGACCAAGAGGAAGGTATATTACGAAATAAGAGAAGCTCGCGTTAATTCTATATATGCTGGAGTATATATCATCTATAAATCAATAAAACTCAAAATTAAAAGTACCTTCGAACTAGTATTCTAATTATACTTACTCAAATCTAGATTAAGAATAGTTCCTACGCTGCTAAACTCTTCATTTATCTTTGCATTCAAGATTAGTCGTTCGTTACTTATTGGATGATTAAAGATTAATTGATGTGCATGAAGCATCATTCCTTTCAATTCATAATGCTCCAACCATAACTTATTTTGCTTGTTACAACCATGAGGACGACTTCCTAAAATAGGATGAAAAATATGTTTGAAATGTTTTCGTAATTGATGCATCCTTCCCGTTTCCGGTATCGCTTCTACCAAACAATAGCGCGAAGTTGGCTTGTTATTAAATGCTAAATTGATTTCAGTCTGTTGCAAAAGATGGAAGTAAGTTATTGCATTTTGCGTAACGCCATCATCGTTGGTTAAATCATAATCAATCGTTAGCTCTTCGGGCGACCAACCACGTAAAATGGCCAAATATTTTTTCTCTACATCACGTGTTGCAAAACGCTCGTTCATAATTTTCAACACTTCCTTATCTAAAGCAAATAACAGAACACCCGAAGTTTTGCGGTCCAACCGATGAACGGGATAGACGTGTTGCCCTCCTATTTGATTTCTTAATTCCTGAATAGCGTACTCTTTTGCGTCTCGCGCATAAAATGATTTGTGAACCAACAATCCACTTGGTTTGTTAATGGCTATAATGTACTCGTCTTGGTAAAGAATTTCTAACATTTGGCAAAAATAAAAGAGATTAGGACTAAAAGTACTTTTAAGACTTATTTATTTCTATAGCTATCTACGAAGAGTTTTTAGATAGTATGAAAATCAAGGTGCCATTTTTAATCAAAAAAAAAACTCCAACATTTCTGTTGGAGTTTTCTGTGGGCGATGAGGGGTTCGAACCCCCGACCCCCTCGGTGTAAACGAGGTGCTCTGAACCAGCTGAGCTAATCGCCCTTTCGGGTTGCAATGCCTTGCGTTATTGCGTGTGCAAATATAGCACGTTTTTACATATCTCCAAACAAAAAATGAAAATAATTTAAAGTATTTCTGCAACTACAAAAGTACTTCCACCAACATAGATGATATCATTGGGAGTCGCATCTTGCAACGCTTTTTCATAAGCGATTCTAACTGAATTATATACTTCGCCAAGAAGCTCAAAATCTTTCGCTTTTTGTTGCAAAATCAATGGGTCTAATCCCCTGAAATTATTTGGTTTTGAGAAATAATAAATCGCATTTTTCGGAAAGAGAGGTAGAATTTCGCTCAAATCCTTGTCATTTACCACTCCTAAAACGATATGCAATCTAGAAAAAGACTCTTTTTGCAATTGATTCAAGACAATTTTTAAGCCATCTTTGTTGTGAGCGGTGTCGCAAATCACTTTTGGACGCTCTTGTAGTATTTGCCAACGACCTTGTAAATTCGTTTTTTCAATTACATTTAAGAATCCATTCTTACAATTTTCATCAGTAATTATAAAATCACTTACTTCATGTAGAATTTTAATCGTTTGCAAAACTGTTTTTTTATTGTGTATTTGATAGTCGCCGATTAAAGCACTTGGAAAAGTTTCGCTAACTAAATCAGAAGTAAAATAGATTGGAGCATTTTCTTGTTTTGCTTTCTCAATGAAAACAGGTTTCGTTTCCGAAGTATATTCTCCAATTACAACTGGAATAGTAGGTTTGATGATTCCCGCTTTTTCTGCTGCAATAAGCTCTAAAGTATTACCTAAAAATTGCGTGTGGTCTAATCCAATATTGGTTATTACGGAAACTGAAGGTGTAATAATATTGGTTGAATCTAACCTTCCTCCCATTCCAACTTCGATGATAGCGATGTCTACTTTTTCTTTGGCAAAATAATCGAAGGCTAAACCCACTGTCATTTCAAAGAAACTCAATTGGTTTTGCTCAAAAAAGGATTTGTGTTGGTTTATAAAATCGCAGACAAATTCTTCTGAAATATCTACTCCGTTGATTTTAATTCGTTCTCTAAAATCTTTAAGATGTGGCGAAGTATACAAACCAACTTTATAACCCGCCTCTTGCAAAATTGAGGCTAAGAGATGTGATGTAGAGCCTTTTCCATTGGTTCCTGCAACATGAATGGTTTTGACATTTGCTTCTGGATGATTGAGATAATCCATCAACAAAATTGTGTTTGTTAAATCCTTTTTGTAAGCCGATGCACCTTGTGTTTGGTACATGGGCAATTGATTGAACATCCAATCAAGGGTTTCAGCGTAATTCATCTTTTAGAATTATTCTCCTAATTTAAAGTTCACTACAATAAAGCCAACTTGCGTTTCTGGAGCGTCTGGGTCGGATTGCCATTTGTATTTTTTAGCTGTGGCAATTGCTGGATTTACCAAACATGGATTTGTATTGGTTGTTCCTTTAGTATATCGAGCATCAATTACGTTTCCGCTGCGGTTAACGGTAATTTGAACGACTACTGTTCCTGATTCGTTACAGTTTTGAACCTCTTTTCCGCTGTTACTTAGTTTTCGTCCGTTTAATCCGTAACCTCTTCCTCCACCGTTTCCCGTTCCTGAACCAAAATAAGCACTTGCGTAAGGGTCGCCGTTTGGACTTCCTTTATCTCCGGCTGTTTTATCATCGCCTTCTCCTCCTTGTGCTTTTCCGTCGGATTTTTGTCCGTTGATTAAGCTTGAAAGCGCATCAGATGTGCTTTTTGATGGTTGTTGTTTCTCGGCAGGTTTTGGTTTTACTTCTTCTTTGGTAGCTTCTTTAGTTGTTTTTTGTGGTTTCTTTGTTTCCTTAATAACAACAGCTTCTTCACTATCTTGGGTAATAATATCTTCTTTTGCAGCAGCTGCTTGCTGACTTGCAGTAGGTGTTGGTGCTGACTGAATAGCTTCTGTAGGTTGCTTGTCGCCCATTCCTGTTTCGGTCGTTCCGAAGTTAATCGCGATGCCGTTTTCTGGTGGTGGGTCAAGATAGGTTAATCCAAGAAAAAAGCACAAAATGAACAGCAACAAAAACAAGGCTGTTGTGATGGCGAATGATTTTTTTTCTTCTTCTGTTTCTAAGAATTCCATATTTAGTTGTCAGTTAACGGTTGTCGGTTATCAGTTGTAAACGGTAACTTCAATTGTCCGCTTCTAACTTCTTTTCTATATACTTATGTCTAAGTACTACTACTAATCTCTTGTTCGTAACAAAAAGCTTCTTAAAATCCCTAGCCCAGATAGTAGTGGAAAGCCCGCAATCTTAAAAGCTAATTTTTTCCTGCTTAAAAAGAGCGACCAACGGAAGCTCCTTTTTATGCTTGGAAAAATAGCTTTTAGGATGAGGACTTGGAATGAAGAGCTGGAAATAGCTCCTGAAACAAATCCTAAAAACTATTTGGGTCTAACGGCTAAAACTACTTTTATCTGATTTCTGTTGGCAATGTCAAGCACGTAAACGGCTTTTTCTATTGGCACGCCTTCTTCGGCTCTTAAAACTACCGATTTAGAGCGGTCGTCACCCATGATGGATAATAATCTTGACTCTATTTCGGCTTCGGGCACTTGGTCTTTGTCGATATACATTTCAAGTTCTTTGTTGATGCTTACTTGAATGTTTTTATTGCTATCTGTTTTTCCCTTTGCTTTTGGCAGCACCAAATCGAGTGCATTGGTGGTTACCATCGTGGAGGTAATCATAAAAAAGATAAGCAGCAAAAACACGATATCGGTCATTGACGACATGTTGAATTCTGGGCTGACTTTATTTCTTCCTCTAAAATTCATATTATGCTGGGTCGTTTAAAAGGTCTAGAAACTCAACGGCATTTCCTTCCATTTGATGTACTACTTTGTCGGTTTTTACTACCAAGTGGTTGTAACCAATATAGGCAACAATACCTACAATTAGTCCCACAACGGTAGTAGTCATTGCGGTATAAATACCTTCTGATAAGGCACCCACTTCAATTTGACCTCCGGCACTTGCCATTTTATGAAAGGCTAAAATCATTCCGATTACCGTTCCTAAGAAACCTGTCATTGGTCCTGCTCCTGAAATGGTAGCTAGCATCCCGACGTTTTTCTCAAGTTTATAAATTTCTAATTTACCTGCGTTTTCAATAGCGGTGTTAATATCTTCCAGAGGTTTTCCGATGCGGGAAATGCCTTTTTCAATTAATCGTGCAACGGGAGATTGTGTTTGTGCACAAAGCATTTTGGCACTGTCAATCTTACCATGACGTATGTTTTCACGAATTTGCGCCATGAAATTCACATCAATAACCGATGCTTTTTTGATGGCAAACAAACGTTCAAAATAAAGATACAAAGCAAAGAACAACATAATAAAAAGCGAAAGCATGATGGCTTGACCACCAATACCACCGCTTACGAGTAGTTCCATTATCGATAATGTTTTCTCAACCGGTACGGCTTCAGCCATTCCCTCTTGTGCAACAGACAAAGTGTCTATTTGTAGCAATAAACTCATACGTGATTTGTTTTTTAATTTAACGCTAAAGTATTATAAAAATTGCAAATTTTCCTTTTAATAAACTTAAAAAAACTTATTATTTAGTAAAGGAAAATTTGCAATTAAAGGGCAATCCCTTTGTAGGCTTGAAATCAGTGGTGTTACACCAATTGTTTCAATGCAATTTCGAATGCCGTAGCACTGATATTAGTTTTAGAAGCATTTAAAGCGTGTGCTTTTTCTAAGGCTTTTCGGATGGTTTCAGAAGCATCTACGAAAATCGCTTCGTCGTTTAATTTAACTTTCTTCTCCATGAAATAAGCAAAAACACGTGCCATTCCGCAGTTGGAAATAAAGTCGGGAATCAAGCTAACTTTTGCATCTACGTGTTCCATAATTGGACCAAAGAAAATAGCTTTATCAGCAAAAGGAACATTGGCACCACATGAAATTACTTCAAGTCCTGCACCAATCATACTGTCTACTTGGTCTTGCGTTACCAAACGGGAAGCTGCACATGGAGCGAAAATTTCGGCACCCATTGTCCAGATTTCTCTGTTGATTTCGTCAAAAGGAATCATGTTTTGAGCAACCAATTTGTTTCCGTCTTTGTTTAAGAAGAACGCTTTGATTTCGTCAAAAGAGAAACCGTCTTGGTTGATAACACCACCATCACGGTCGATGATACCTACTACTTTTGCACCCATTTGTGCCAGATAATAAGCCGCTGCCGAACCTACATTTCCGAAACCTTGCACGATTGCTTTTTTCCCTTCTACAGAACCACCGTAAATATCGTAGTAATGACGAACGGCTTGAGCTACTCCGTAACCCGTAATCATGTCGGCTACGGTGTATTTTCGGGAAACATCTGGAGAGAAACTTGCGTTTTCTATTTCCTTCACCACACCTTGACGCAACTGCCCGATTCTATTGATTTTATCTGCTTCTGTTGGTTTGAAATGCCCGTTGAAAACGCCTTCTTGTGGATGCCAAACGCCGCATTCTTCGGTCATTGGGATTACTTCGTGAATTTCATCTACGTTTAAATCGCCACCGGTTCCGTAATAACTTTTTAATAAAGGAGAAACGGCTTTGTACCATCTTTCCAAAACGCCTTTTTTACGAGGGTCGTTTGGGTCGAAATTGATTCCTGATTTGGCTCCACCAATGGCTGGTCCAGCTACTGAGAATTTCACTTCCATGGTTTTGGCAAGCGAAAGTACTTCGTTCATGTCCAATCCTTTTCTCATTCGTGTTCCTCCACCTGCTGCACCACCTCTAAGTGAGTTGATTACTGTCCATCCTTCGGCTTCGGTTTCTTGGTCTCTCCAGTTGAAAACTATTTCTGGTTCTTTATTTTCAAATTTTTGTAGTAAGTCTTTCATTGTGTTGAATAATGTTTGTGTGTTGCAAATATAGAGAATTATTTTGCTTTGGGGATTTTAAGAGGGAAAGATGGAGGGATGGAAAGATGCGGTTGCATTAAATCGATTATTTTGCGGATTCGAAGTTAGATATTTCTTAAAGTTGGAGCTAAAGTGATGCTTCATTTCCTACTTCTTCTTATATTCACTTGGTTTTACTCAAAGTTGTTGAAGGAAAATAATATTAGACAGCATAATCCAGCCCTTTTGAATACCACAACATTTCTTATAGGAGTAAGTACTGATGCACTTTTATGATTTAACGATTAAAGTAAAAAACTACTATTTATAAACAACTTAAAAATATACTTATGAAAAATGTTTTAATTGGACTTCTCGTTGTTATTGCAATCGTAATGATATACATGGGTATTTCTGCACAAATGGCTCCACCGGCACTTACTGGAATGGGTTTTATAATTATCGCGTTATTGTTTTATAAAAAGAGTTGATAAAATCAGTTGGTCAAGTTTCACATCAAATTACTGAAACCTAATTTATCTGAAGTATAGCTGCTTTTGTAACCGCTGCGATGTTAGAACTTTTAAACAGAAGGCTTTTTCTTGTCCCACCAGATATATCCCACAAGCCCAACTCCGATAATAGCCATTGAAGTAATTGCGAATGTCAATCCTAAAATTGGGTTATCATAAAGTTCAGTGATATACAATCCAAAACCGTAATGGATTACTGTTGTTGGCACAAAAGCCAAACTAATTAAAATAGCCAGGTATTTTGGGTTAGCATATTTTGTCAATATGGAATGTATAATTGGTGCGATGTGAATTTCGGAAATTGCAAGAAACAGTAACGATACTAGATAAAACATTGTATGTTCGTCAGTAGGAACCTCTGGAATTAAAAATAACAGTCCCAATGATAGTACCCCGAAAATAAAACCAATCGTTAATTTAAAGAATTGACTGCTGTAGAAATAAGTCCATAGAACGATTGCAATCAAACTAACGGGTATCATAAAAATAGCATTGATAGATTGCCACGTTGTTTTTGAAATAGAAAGCGTTGACACATCAATTAATTGCATTTGCAAATCAAAAAATCGAATGTTTGCGATTTCGTAAATGCCCCAAAATAGCGCAACAACAAGCATGGCGATTGAAATCTTTACTATCCTTTTGTTTATTGGCAATTCACATTTGTCAATTGCATTCAGCGTTGGTTCTTTTGAAAAAAGTATAGGAACTATTGCCAGTAACATTAGTATTCCAGCTCCTATAAAACCTGTGTTATAACCAAATGAATCTCCTAAATATCCAATTAAGATAATCCCAAAGAAGGAACCTAAATTTATAGCAAGATAAAATATCGTAAACCCTGAATCTAGTAGTTTCGTTTTATTCAAGTACAACTTTCCAAAATTTGAAATGATGTTTGGTGTAAAAAATCCGCTACCTAAAACGATTAGAAATAGCCCTACATAAAGTCCTATTGTTGAAGGAAGGCATAAGGTAAAAGCTCCTATCGCTTGAAGGATGCCACCAATAATTACTGACTTTCGATTTCCGATAAGTAGGTCGCCAAATAATGCCCCGATGATTTGCGAAAAAACCAACGCCCCTACAAAGAAACCGTAAATACTAAAAGCTTCTGCATTGTCCATTTTCAGCACCTCGCCCGTCATATAGAGCACAACCAACGTTCTAAAACCATAAAAGGATGCTCTTTCAAACATTCTTGACAACCCATAGTAAAAAGTTTCTCTTGGGTGTTTCTGATTTTGAATTTTATCCATTTCGTTCTGCGGGTTGATGAATTTCTTGTAACATTTATTTTAAGCGTGTGTACGAAGTTACAAATTTCATTTAATTATTTTTGATTGTAAAACAGGCGAAGGGATTTAAATGTTAGCAGAGTAAAGTTAGACTGTTATGAAGCGGGGAATGGAGGGATGGAAAGATAGCGGGATTGAAAGAGTGACTTCATTATTATGGGTATGAAGTTAGAAACTTCGCACAGCTTGGTAGATTTTTTAATTGCGCTTCGAGTTCTCTCTTTTTATTTTCTGAATTTATTTCCAATTCATTCATATTTGTTTACACTTGTTGCTTTTCTTATTGCTAAAACCACAAAGATTAAAAACCAATTCCCAAATGAATAGAAAATTAAATTTGCGATTGAGTTTGAAAGATAAATTTCATAATCAGCACCATAAATTTTTTCCAACAACTTTTCAGTGACGAAAGAAGTTGTTATTAATGACAAAATAGAAAATATTAAAGAATACAAAACTTTTTCTGCAATTATAAAACTTTCTACTGATGAAAGGTAAATAAAAGTCATTATTAAGAAAATTGTAAATATACAATAATGCAATATTTTGTCAACACCACCTTTCTGAAAATGCGAAGCAACTATAAAAGACCAAATGATTAAAAATATTGAAATAAATATAATTCTGTTTTTCAATTCTTACCTTTTTAGGTTGACTTTTCTACGTTCCGCCAAACTGACGGCTAACTTATATACACCCGCTATAAAATAACGACTATACACCCAAAATAAGGTAAACTGTCGCTACTTTGTTTCCCTTTTTCGAATCGTAAATATATACAATTACCCCAATAAATCGCACATCATTCAATTGTAGCACTACAACTCCATCTCCCAACTCTCAACCAACCCATTTCTCAAGTTGCAACAGTAAAACAATCCCTATTATTGCCGTTGAAGGGGTACGACGGACTCAGCGATGGTGTTTGGACCCGTCGTACCCCTACGACGGACCCAGCGATGGCGTTTGGAGCTTTCGTACCCCTACGACGGGTTCAGCGATGGCGTTTGGCGGTTTCGTACCCCTACGACGGACTCAGCGATGGCGTTTGGGACTTTCGTACCCCTACGACGGGTTCCGCGATGGCGTTTGGCGGTTTCGTACCCCTTCAACGGGTTCAAAATGTCGGCTTTAAGTCAATAATTTATAAATTTAACAATTAAAATGAACTGGTGATGGGTATGTTTTGAGATATCCCCACGTCAAAACCCCAATGATTACGATACTTTTACTTCAAGAGCATAAAATTTAGCTGATTGTGATTTTGTTATTGTTTTTTTTATAAATTTGATAAACTCATTTAAACAATTGAAATATGAAACTGTATCCTATTCCTGTGAGCCGATTGCAAATTTTAGAATCGGGACAATTTATTACCAATTTAATTACTGATTATATTAAATCAGGTTTAAAGCCAGTTACAGATGCTGAATATAACAAGCAATATGAAGCGCTTACCACTTTATCAACCCCTTACAATGATGCTTTAAATCAAATTAAAGCTCAAAAAGAAACCGAAGAACTGATGAATCTCGATACGCTACGAGACCAAAGTTTAAGCACCATCCGAAGAGCGGTTAGTGTTTTTGAATTTTCTCGTGATCCGGCTGAAGTTTCTGCTTACAAAGAAGTGGTTATCATTTTAAGAAAATATGGCGATATTGAACGTGCCAATTATCCTGCTGAAACCTTAGGAATTGATAAAGTAGTTGCAGAAATTAGAGGTGCTAAAGACGACCCAATGGCTGTATTGCAGTTAAAAAATCATGTAGACCTCTTGGAACAAGACAATACTGCTTTTAAAGCTAAATTTGCCGACCGTTCTTCTGATGTGATTTCGACCGTTAGTTATGATGTAAAAACCATGCGAAAAGAAATTTTTGAAGTCTACACCACCCTTGCAGACTATGTTGCCTTAATGGCAAAAATTAAAAACGACCCGTATTTCCTCGACACCCTAAAAGTGTTTAATTACAGTAGAGAATATTTTGCCGATATCCTTGCCCGTCGCGAAGGCATCAACAAAAAGAACAGAGCTAATTCTTAATATTTATTTGAAGATTTTATAAACCACATTGCTTTTGAAGTGATGTGGTTTTTTTTTGTGGGGGTTTAGTTGTTTTTTGACTCGTCCAAATGACAAGCAATCGGGTAATTATGGAATGTTTGAGTGGGTATGAAGGTGGGAGATTTTGTACAGCTGAGTCTTTAGAGGCTTGGGCTGATGAGCGGGTTTTCGTGTAGTTGGAAACTTTATTTGGTCGCCATCAATTTTGTAAAGAATTTTTCTTTCTCTTTTTCGGTTATTAGCTTTTCATACGCTTCCAATAATCCAAAATGGTAAAGTCTTTCGTTCATCGTCATTCCACCGATTCCATCAATTGCAACATCTCTAAATTCTGACCAAACGCTGTACATATGCAGGTAATCAAAATTATTTTCAAGCCAAATATTTCCCAGGTATTTTTCAACCGAGCTTCTTAATTCAACAGCAGTCATTTCGTTTGTTTTCCATTCTTGGATATAATTGGCTAATCCTATAGCGTCCTTTTCAGAAGAGATTTTTTTGATGTTTAAAATTAGTTGGTCAAGGGACATGTTGTGTTATTATTTTTTGGTTGAATGGATTTTAATATCGGATTGGGTACGAAGTCGGGAGACTTCGCACAGCTAGACTACTTCTCATAATTTGAAGACGAATAAATTTCCCAAAGTCCATACAAAATAACCCACGAAGGAAGTAAAAATAAAAAAAGTTCACTTGGCTTTTCAATGCCCACATATACTATTAAACCGGCTATTATAACTCCTATAAAGATTGAAAAAACACCGAGAAGTACTTTTGCACCAATAAATTTGTCTTTACTGAGAAACTCTAGTATTGCAACATACAGCATTATTACACTTATTATAAAAAACAACATGCTTATCCAAATGTCTGATTTTATATCGTTAATTGCCGCGCCAATATATAATGCTATGAATAGTACGCGGGTTATAATCCAAAAGATTCGTGTTTTTAGGAAGAAGGTTTTCATGGGGTATAGGTATATAGGCTGTTATTTGTGTGGCATTAAACTACAATATCGAAATTATTTTATAATCAGGTTGATGTTTTCTTGTTTCGTAGTCGGGTTAGGAATAATGTATTTCATCAAGGAAAATGGGACATCGAATCTGTTCTTAACTATTAAAACTTCCGGGTTTTTGAGTTCTATTGTAAAGGTTCCGAATTCATTAATCTGGAATTCGTAACAGTATATTGCCTTTTGGTTGTTGATGTAGTCGCGAGGCTTCAATGTTTTTTCTTTTAAAGTTATGGTTTCTTTTGTTTCAGAATTATACAAGTGAATGTCTAACAAATCTAAATTTTCTAACGAAAAACCACCTGTAAAATAGACGCTGTACAATCCGTATCCTAACTTAAATTCTTTTTTTTTATCTGTAATTGGGAAAATAATCATGGCTGTTTTAAATATTGAATTAGGTTCTACTTTTTTCTTCAGTTGCTTGTGCGAGCGTCACGCTCGTACCCAGTTATTAGGGTGGATTATTTATTGTTTATTTTGTTGGCACGAGCGGGACGCTCGCGCTAGCGGGGGGGAGCAGTAATAGCAATACAAATATCTTTTCATGTGGATGTAAATATAGGTAAATCCTTAATAATTTAAATTAAATTTCAACGTACTAACGAATAAAGTGAAATTGTAATTTAAAATTAGGACTAAATCTGACTTTGTAAATATTACTAACTAGTGTGTTGAGAAATTTTTATATTACACCCCCAACCAAACACAAAACCAAGAAACTCCCCTAGCCCCGACTGGAGGGAACATCCTGCCCTTTTTCGGGGCAGATGTGGAAGGAAGGCGGGAATACGGAAACCTAAAAAGCCCGAGCCATTCGCTCCTTAATAATATAGCAATTGGTTCATACCTCGCAGTGACTCAAAAAAGATGCAATAGCAAAAGGAAAGGTTATGTAATTATGATTTTGTACATTTGCGTATATTTTTTTGATAATTTAAAACACACGATATTATGTTAAAAGGATTTTTTCATGTGCCTAAAGCGGTTAACGAGCCGGTAAAATCATATGCTCCAAACAGTCCGGAGAAAAAAGCGGTTTTGGAAGCGTATAAAAAGATGTGGAACGAGACGATTGATGTGCCAAACTACATTGGCAGCGAAGAAATTAGAACGGGAAACACTAGAAATATGTCGGCACCACACGACCACAAACATGTGGTAGGAACGTATCATTTGGCTGAGAAAAAGCATGTAGAGCAAGCAATTGCAAGTGCTCTTGAAGCTAAAGATGCTTGGGCAAACTTGGCTTGGGAACAACGTGCAGCTATCTTCTTGAAAGCAGCAGAATTGATTGCTGGTCCGTACCGTGCGAGAATTAACGCGGCTACAATGATTGCTCAATCTAAAACAATTTATCAAGCAGAAATTGATGCTTCCTGTGAGTTGATTGACTTTTTTCGTTTTAACGTGGAGTTCATGACTCAGATTTATAACGACCAACCAAAATCGGATTCTTCGGTTTGGAACCGTTTGGAATACCGTCCGTTGGAAGGGTTTGTATATGCAGTAACGCCTTTTAACTTTACAGCTATTGCAGCCAACTTGCCAGCGAGTGCGGCAATGATGGGGAATGTAGTGGTATGGAAACCGAGTGATAGCCAAGTGTTTTCGGCAAAAATTATCATTGATATTTTCAAAGAAGCAGGTGTTCCTGATGGCGTAATCAACGTGGTTTTTGGTGATGCTCAAATGGTAAGTGATACCGTTTATGCAAGTCCTGACTTTGCTGGAATTCACTTTACAGGTTCGACTCACGTGTTTAAAGATATTTTTAAACACATTGGAAACAACATTCACACGTACAAAACCTACCCAAGAATTGTAGGAGAAACAGGTGGAAAAGATTTTATTGTAGCACATCCTACAGCTAATGTGAAACAAGTGGTTACGGGAATTTCTCGTGGTGCATTTGAATTTCAGGGACAGAAATGTTCGGCAGCTTCGAGAGCTTATATTCCGCAAAGTATGTGGGCTGAAGCCAAAGAGTTGTTGATAAAAGATGTCAAATCGTTTAAAATGGGTTCGCCAGAAGATTTTGGCAACTTCATTACAGCGGTTATTCACGAAGGTTCGTTTGACAAACTAGCGAGTTTTATTGACCAAGCAAAGAAAGATACGGATGCAGAAATTATTGTGGGTGGAAATTACGACAAATCGAAAGGGTTCTTTATTGAGCCAACGGTTATCGTGACTACAAATCCAAAATATGCAACTATGGAAACCGAATTGTTCGGACCGGTTATGACAATCTACGTTTACGAAGATTCAAAATGGGCAGAAACATTGAAACTTGTCGACGAAACTTCTCCTTATGCCTTAACAGGAGCGATTTTTAGTGGCGACCGTTATGCCATTGCAGAAGCAACTGAGGCGTTGAAGAATGCAGCGGGTAACTTCTACATCAACGACAAACCTACGGGTGCGGTTGTGGGAATGCAACCTTTTGGTGGAGCAAGAGCTTCAGGAACGAATGACAAAGCGGGTTCTCCATTGAACTTGTTACGTTGGGTTTCGCCACGCACAATTAAAGAAACTTTTGTTACTGCAGAAGATTACAGATACCCGTTTTTAGGGGAATAGTCTTAGTTGTCAGTCGACGGTTGTCGGTTGACAGTTTTGAGCAATGTATAGAATAACCGAGTCATTAAGTTGGCTCGGTTTTTTTTTGTTGTGGTAAATAATAAATTATTATATTTGAATGAATTAAAAACGTATACTTATGAAAAAATCATTACTTATCTTATCCTTATTGGTTTTCTCTTTTTCAAATGGGCAATCGCCTATTGCGGCATTGAATGGTGTTTTGCCAATCACTAACCCACCTATTAGTTCTACTGACGGATTGGACAACAGACCTGACCACATTCGGTTAGCACCTGGAAGTTCTTTTGCAGAAAGTAATGCAGGCCCCGGTCAGGTTTGGAATTTAATGGGACTCACAGTATTGCCTAACTTATTTAGTTATTACAATACCGTTCCTACAGCGGCAGAATTGAGTGCATATCCTGGAACAACATTGGTTTGTACGGGTTATAATTCTGCTGATAATTTCATAGATAGTAAAAGTTATTTTTCAGGTACTTATACCATGAGTGGTCTGATTGGTTCGGGTGGTGTAACGGCTTATGCCGATAACGAAGTTTTACTAAATTATACTACAAACAACGTTGATTTGGGAACTTTTCCAAAAGTATACGGAACTACTACTTCGGATGCTGTTGCTGGAACATATATTTATGGTGATTATACTGGAGCATTTACAGGTACTTATACCACGTCTGTTGATGCTTCTGGAACGATGGAAGGTTCTGCTTTTGAACCTCCCTTTCCTGTTACTCGTTTTAAAACTGTGGAAAACTTACAGATAAGTTACCCCGGTTTTGGAGTTGTGGGCACATTTATACAAACTACTTACCGCTATTACAGAGCAAATGAGTTGTGGCCTTATGTGAAATCAACTAATCGAGTTATTACTATTGTTGCTTTAAGTATTGATAGTAATGTATCTCAAATAGAAAAATCTCCTGAAACATTTCTATTGTCTGTTCCAGAATCAGAATTTTCTAAAATGATTGCATTATACCCAAACCCTGCAACAAATACGATTAATGTTACTTTAAATGATTCGCAAAAACTGATTTCATTAACTGTTACAGACCAACTTGGTAAAACTATTTTAACGAAGAAAGAAAACACAACTCTTGATGTAAGTGGCTTGCAAAAAGGCGTATACTTTATGACTATTGTAACGGATGCAGGCTCTAGTGTGAAGAAGTTTGTGAAGAATTAAACCTCCACTTATTATTATAAAGATTAAACCGAGTCATTTAGTTGGCTCGGTTTTTTTTTGAACTACTGAATATCACAGAGGTTCGTCTTTCACTTTGTTCAAAATTATTTAGCGGTTCTTAAAATTTTATCCATCTTTCTACCTTTGGCTAATTCATCTACCAATTTGTCGAGGTATCGTACTTGTTTTGTAAGAAGGTTTTCAATTTCTTCAATTCTGTATCCACAAATTACCCCTTTAATTAGTGCTGCATTTGAATTTACTTGTGCTTCTTCAAAAAACGTTTCAAAAGTAACTTTGTGAAGAATCAATTCTTGAAGTTTCTGTTCATCAAATCCTGTCAGCCATTCGATTACTTGATGCAACTCCTCTTTTGTCCGGTTTTTATTCTCCACTTTGGTAACATAGTGTGGATATACTGAGGAAAAAGTCATTTTCGCAATTCGCTCGTTGTGTTCTGGTGTTGTTTTCATGTTTTTAATTAATTTGGTCTATACGTGATAAACTTCCCCACTCGAATGGTCCCTTTGTGCACCAGTAACGCTACTTAACACATTGATTTCTCCTCGCAGTTTCAATACACCTAAAAGAGCAAAAATCAACGCTTCCTTAAATTCTAAAATCTTTTTGTTAGGAATAATGATTTGCATTTCGGGTAGTTGTTTTTGCATTTGTTCTATCAAAAAATCATTATAAGCACCACCACCTGTTACCAACAACTTAGCGTTCTTATTAGATAATGCCTCTGCAATTTGAAACGCAACATGAAGGGTAAAGGTGTGCATCTTATCTTCTGTGGGTATCGAATACTTTTCTATTAATGGAAGTACTATTTCTTTGACAAACTCAAAACCCAAAGACTTTGGATAAGGCAAGACATAATATAGCAGGCTATTCAGCTCCTCAAAAAGGGGTTGATTGAAAGTGCCTGATTTAGCAATCGCTCCTTTGTCATCATAATCCAATCCCAACTGATTGGCATAAAAATTCAAAACAGTGTTTACTGCAGAAATATCAAAGGCGATTCGAGAATGATTTGCTTTGAAAGACACATTGGAAAACCCGCCTAAATTCAAACAATAATCGTATTCGGAGAATAAAACTGCATCACCAATAGGGACTAACGGAGCACCTTGTCCGCCAAGTTTTACATCTTGCACACGAAAATCACACACTATTTTTTGATTAATGAGTTTTGGTATTTCAGGCAAGTTCCCTATTTGCAAAGTAAAACCGTTTTGGGGCTGGTGCAAAATGGTATGTCCGTGCGAACAAACGGCATCGAGGTCTTCTATTTTATGTTTGCCAATAAAATCCTTAATAATTTCCGCCAACAGAAGCGTGTACTCTTTATTGAGCTGCACCAATTCAGCATCAGAAAACTGAACGGCATTTTTGAGTTTGTTGAACCATTGTAAAGGATAGGGAACGGTTTCTGTTTCAAGGATTTTAAAATGCCAACCTTTGGAATCTGTTGTAAAATGTATGTGTGCCAAATCGACTCCATCTAAAGAAGTGCCCGACATCACACCGATAACGTTGTAGAATTGCTTTAACATTGGCTAAAATTATAAAATTCAATTGAAAGTCTAACAATAAAAATTTATCTTTGCTGACAATTTTTCAACAGAACAGAACTTATATTTTCAATACTATGGATTTCAATCTAACAGAAGAACATTTAATGATCCAACAAGCGGCAAGAGATTTCGCTCAAGCCGAATTGCTTCCTGGAGTTATTGAACGCGATGAACACGCTAAATTTCCTACCGAACAAATCAAAATGATGGCCGAACTGGGCTTCATGGGTATGATGGTGGACCCAAAATACGGCGGTTCAGGATTAGACAGCGTTTCGTATATTTTGGCAATGACCGAAATATCTAAAGTAGATGCTTCTGCAGCAGTAGTCATGTCAGTAAACAACTCATTGGTTTGTGCTGGAATTGAAAAATATTGCAATGAAGAACAAAAACAAAAATACCTTATTCCACTTGCAAAAGGAGAAGTAATTGGTGCCTTTTGCTTGTCAGAGCCAGAAGCAGGAAGTGACGCGACTTCGCAGAAAACGACCGCAATTGACAAAGGTGATTATTACCTAATGAACGGTACTAAAAACTGGATCACGAATGGGAACACAGCTTCAACCTATATCGTGATTGCTCAAACGGATATTGAGAAAGGACACAAAGGAATCAATGCCTTTATCGTAGAACGAAGTTATCCAGGTTTTGAAGTAGGTGTAAAAGAGAAAAAGATGGGAATTCGCGGTAGCGACACGCATTCATTGATGTTTACAGACGTGAAAGTTCCTAAAGAAAATAGAATTGGAGAAGACGGATTTGGTTTCAACTTCGCAATGGCAGTATTAAACGGTGGTCGAATTGGGATTGCATCTCAAGCTTTAGGAATTGCAACGGGTGCTTATGAATTGGCTTTGAAATATTCGCAAGAGCGTAAAGCTTTTGGTAAAGAAATTTTCAAACACCAAGCAATTGCTTTCAAACTTGCTGATATGGCGACTCAAATTATGGCTGCGAAAATGCTAGTGCTAAAAGCAGCTTGCGAAAGAGACGAAGGTAAAGATATCTCTCAATCTGGAGCGATGGCAAAACTTTTTGCTTCTCAAACCGCGATGGATACTACGATTGAAGCAGTTCAAATTCACGGTGGAAACGGTTATGTTTCTGAATATCATGTAGAGCGAATGATGCGTGATGCAAAAATCACTCAAATTTATGAAGGAACTTCTGAAATTCAACGCATCGTGATTTCAAGAACGTTGGTGAATTAATTCAACTACTATCTATATTTAAAAAAGGCCCGAAACAAATAATTTCGGGCCTTTTTTATTCTAATACAGGACTTTATCTTTTTAAGCTAAAATGTTCGCGATGAACGGTGCCGTCTTCACGAGTAACCACAAACCAGTAATCAGTCGAAGGCATCGGGTTTCCGTTGTAAGTTCCGTCCCAACCTAATTCACCACCTTTGAGTTTGATAATGAATTTACCAAAGCGATCAAAAACATCAACATTCATATTGGGTTCATAACTCGATAACGAAATATTCCAATAATCATTATAACCATCTCCATTTGGCGTGAAAAATTTAGGATAATTGATAAGGACAAAAATTTCTTCTGCAATTCCGCAACCATTTTCGTCTTTTACATAAACAGTATACAGTCCTGAACGCAATTCGCTAAATGTGTTTGAAGTTTGAAAATTAATACCATCCAATGAATACGTGTAATCCCCTATTCCTGTAACGATGATTTCAGCTGCATTACTTTCAGACGACCAGTCGGAAGTATTAATAACTTCAATTTGGGCTTTAGCAGAAGCGGTAACCACATAATCGATGGAGTTGGTACAACTAATATCTTCATACACATTTTGTACCGTCACCGTATACGTGCCAGCCTCGCTAATTATAATGGACTGCGTCGTTTCACCCGTTGACCATAGATATCCTGAAAATCCAGCTTGAGCGGTTAGCATTCTGTTGTATCCTTCACAAATAAAGAAATCGCCAACTGGGTCTAACACAGGTGTGATTCCTGCAAAAATATTGAACGATGTCGTGGCATAACAGCCTAAAATAACCTTGTGCTGCACTCTTGCAAAAATAGTTTGCGGATTGGAAATATTAGTATATCCGTCCGGCAATGGGTTTTGGCCTGAATCAGCCGCCTCCTGCGAAAGGTGGAATGTTACGTTATAACTGTTTGGATTTTGAACACCTAAGATTTGTGCTTTTTGGTCTACTAAAGGAAAAATTCCAAATTGCACACCATCATTTCTACAAACCAACATACTTTGCGGTTTATTGGCACGAGCCAGCGGAAGTAAAGTTCCTACTTCAACAGTAGTATTTTTGATGTTTCCGCAATCATCCATTACTTGAAAATTAAAAACCCCTACCGGCAAATCATAGAATGCAGCACTCGGACCGTTATCGACAACAATTGGCGAAGTAATCTTGAATTGAAATGGCGCTACGCCAAAAACATCTAATACAATATCATTAGACGCGCCAATATCGTTACAATTTAAGTTATAGGCTCCAACGATAACTAGTTCAGAAGCTATAGTAAATTCAACATACAAATCCGTACACTTACCTCCTGCACTACCATTATTGTAGGTCTCAAAAACTTTAATTATTCTAAAATCTCCCGTGTAAAAAACATTAAGAAGTGTATTCAAGTTGGCTAATCCTTTACCAGTAGTAGCGTTTGGAATACTTCCTGGCGTAAAGGTAGCTCCCGTTGTAGGGTGTCCCCATGTATTTGTAGCTGGGAAAAATTTCTGAAGCCAATACGTTTTTCCTGTCACGGATTCGTCTGTATCTTCAATAGTTATATCAAAAGAACCACATTTTCGATTGAGTAAAAATCCGTTAGAATTACTATTATACCCATTGACTTCAATACTCGCATCTAAAGCAAAACCGCAAGCATCAACCGCTTCAAAACTGTACATTCCTGCAGGCAAATCAGTCATGTATAAAATGCCACCTGCATTAATATTGAAACTGATGTCGTAGGGAAGACTTTGCATAAATGTAGGCGGTGCCGTCACAATATGGACCGTAACCAACTTTCCATTTGTTGTTGTAAGTTTGACACCTCCGGAAATAGCGTTGCAATTGGGTTTTGTATCCGCCACTAACGGTCCAAAGACAAATGCAGGAACGGAAACTTCTTTTTCATACTCGTCACCACAACTGTCCACAATTGTGAAGTTATAAACTCCAATGGGTAAATTATTATTGATAAACATTCCTTCAGCATCCACAAAGGTCATCACGTTGCTAGGTAGTGTAGGACTATAAGCGACTGGTGCTTCGGTAATAAAAATAGAAACTATTTCACGACCTGGAATTTGAATTCTCACCTTTCCAAATTCAGAAGCACAACCCAAATTTGACGTCGTAACGGCAGGTTTAACCAGTTTTTTTGTCAATGAAAAAGATAAATTTTTAGTTCTTCCACAAGCATCTTGAGCGGAGACTTTATAATTTCCAAAAGGAACAGGATTCTCTAGGTCACCAAAAAATATCGTGTCGTCGTTGTATGGTCCCGGGTAATTTGGATTAAATGTAGTAGGATTGAATTCAACTGGTTCCGTAAAATTCAAAGTAAAAGGAGGAAAATAATTTGTTATAACAATTTCAAAAAATAATTCTCCACAATCTGCCTCATGTGATAGAAATGAAAGTTTTGGATTAGGATCAATTTCAAAATCTTCAATAAAAGTACGGTTGCAGTTATCGGTAATTTCAATCTTAATACTGAATAACTGATTGCCAAATAAATCAATGGTCTGAGTTAACTCCAAGACATCTTCTGGTCCTGAGGTCAGGTTTTGTGTGAAGTTTTGAGCAACTGTTCCATCAGGAGCAAAAATGGTATATTCAATAGTTAAGGGATATAATATTGGAGCATTCGAAACCGAACTCACTTGATTTGTAATTTCAACGGAAGTACAGGAACTATAGACGCTAGGCAAAATTGGCGCACTAATACTCAAATCATTATTTCCCAAGAAAAACGTATAGGCTTTAGACAAGGCATCGCCACAATCATCAAAAACTCGAATCGTGTAAGTTCCCGAAGCGAGTCCTGAGAATTGATTGGAGGTTTGAACGGGCCGTATCTCAGGTCCGTCAAAAATTTCATATAAAGTTGGATTTCCAGAAAGTACATTCACGACTAAAGTTGCAGTTGTATCACAATCTGTAGCGGTAGTGTCGTCTATTTCATAATCCAAAACTTGTTTCAAATCATTGATGGTCTTATCAACTTGTTTGGAATTTGAAGTTCCGTTAGCAGCTTGAGTTGCTACTATGCGATAAGTTCCTGCCGCTAAACCAGAAAATCCAGAAGTTGCAGTCGCTCCAATATCGTTGGCAAAGTCGGGAGCCAAATAAAGTTGGTAAATAATCTCAGCACCTGGGGAAGTGTTCGAGACGGTCATCTGTAGAGAACCGTTATTATTACATGTTTCATCAATAGCCACAACATTAAAATTAAAGTCAGATAACTGACCGTAACTCATAGCCGAAAATAAGAAAAACATGATATATAGATATCTTGCTAAAAACATAATGAAACGTAGGTTTATTTAAAAAATTAAATATATTTAGTTAAGGGTTTCTAAAGATATACTTTTTTAAAAGAAAAAATACGTATTAGGAAAGAAGATTTTTATTCTTTTCCTGAATCCATCTAGACATGTACTCGGTACTCTTCATAGAATGATGCGATAAAAGAGCACCCATAAAGTTGTTTTCTCGGTGAGAATGCCTATTCAGAAGCAAATATTTAATTAATTTTTCAAACGCTTCTGCAAAATTTACTTTACAAAATCGTCGTTGCAGAATTACCCTTCCATTGTCTTGTGATTTTTTCCAAAGCGCTTCATCTTCGTACAAAAGAACTGCCTTCGATGCAAACTCAATAGGATTATTTGCGATAAAACCATTCCAAGTCAACTGATTGTTTATAGATTCCGCACCAATAGAAGTCGTAACACTTGGCGTTCCATATTGCATCGCTTCAAGTAACTTGCCTTTAATTCCGGCACCAAAACGCAAAGGAGCTAGTAGAACTCTCGCCTCCTCACTCACCATCTGAGCATCATCAGCCCGACCTAAAACATAAAAATTTTCAGTTTTGTTTTGCAAATCAAATACTTTCTGAGAAGGATAAGCACCGTAAATCTTCAATTTAGCTTTAGGAAGTTCTTTTCTAATTAAGGGCCAAATTTCTTTTTTCAAATACAAAACGGCATCCCAATTTGGCTCGTGCCAAAAATTTCCGATGAACATAAAGTCTACACGTTCATCAAAAGGAATTGAGGATGAATAATTAATTTGTTCATCTGAAAAAACAATCGGTAGGTAAAAAAGCAGACTGGAATCAATTTTAAAGAAATCGTTTAAGAGCTTCATTTCAAATTCCGAAACCATTAAAGTCAAATCACTACGCAAAATACTGGCGATTTCTCTTTTCGTTAAATCTTCTGAAAGCAAATCCTTCATTTGGAATTCAAGATTTTGTTTAACTTTCATTCCTCTAACCATTCTTAGACAATGTAAATCCTCTGTGTCCAAAATTTTTAAAGCATCTGGACAATTTTTAGAAACACGCCAACCAAATTGTTCTTCGGTTGTAAATCGGTCAAACAGCACTATGCTTGGATTTAGAGAAAGAATGGTTGCATCAAAAGTATCCGAATTGAGTTGGATATTTATTTTTTCAACCTTCAAAACGGACAAGTCGAAATTGTATTCGTTTTCGAGAGCAGTTGATGCAAAAATTATTTTATAATCCCACTCTAAAAAAAAATCAATGAGCTGTAGCATTCTGCAACCTGCAGCCGAAGAATTGGGTTCCGGCCAAACAAAACCAATAATTAAGAGATTTTTATCGTTCATAAACTACTTTTTCCTAATAAATAAAGACGCATTTTATTTTTAAGGTGAAATTAACTGATGTGAAATTATAAAATATATTTTTTCAAAATAATAACTTCTAATTACTCCGATAAAATGCAATCGTTCCAAATATATAAATAAAATTACCAAAGTATTTTAGTGTAAGTTTTTTATCAGACCATTTTTTTTTTAAAACTGAATATCATTTTGAAAAATAAACGCAAATAGAATTCCTTTCAATGCGATAAATGTTAAAACTATCCACTATAATTTTAGTACTTTATGAATTAATCTTATTTTTGTACAGCTTGCACATACATTTGAAAAACAATTTCCATCATAACATTTTCACGAAAGTCATTGATTTACCTAAAAATTGGGATGACTTTGCGGTACGAAATGTTTTTCTATCGGTCAATTACCTCAAAGTTTTAGAGGAATCAGCACCAATAAACATGCAATGTTTTTTCATTGCTATTTATGAAGATGAAAAATTAATGGGAATTGCAATCGCACAATTTCTGGACGGAAATCAGATGGAAACATTTGGAAACCGGGACCGATGTGTAAAAACTTTTGTTAGAAATTTTACATTCAAAAACTTTAGCAGTCAAATACTTTTCATCGGAAATAATATGTTGACCGGTCAAAATGCGTTTTCATTTTCAAGTGAAGCAAACCCAGTTGAAGCTTTAAAAGAATTAAAAAATGCGAGTCAACAGTTAAAAATAATATTGTACGAGAAAGGTGAAAAAGTACACTTAACGAGTTTCAAGGATTTTACAGAAAACGACCTTCCCTTATTTGAGCAAGTTGATTTTTCAAATTTTTATCGCTTTCAAATTCAACCGAATATGGTATTTTATATCAAAGATAGCTGGCATTCTATTGACGATTATGTTAAAGATTTGACTAAAAAATACCGAGACCAATACAAACGTTCACGCAAAAAAGCGATAGACATTGAAAAACGAAAATTGGACTTGCAAGAAATTCTACGATTCGAAGAAAAAATCTATGATTTGTATTTTCATGTGGCGAAAAATGCTCCTTTTAACACCTTCTTACTTCATGAAAATCATTTTAGCTCGCTAAAACGAAATCTAAATCACGATTTTTTATTTTATGGGTATTTTTTGAATGGCGAATTAATTGGGTTCAATACTCTAGTTAAAAATGGTGACACGATGGATACTTACTTTCTTGGCTATGATGAAAAAATGCAGCGCGAAAAAATGCTATACCTCAATATGTTGCATGACATGATTGGTTATTCAATAAAAAAACGCTTTAAAAAAATAATTTTTGGACGTACTGCACTGGAAATCAAAAGCAGCGTTGGAGCCCAACCTGAACCAATGTTTGGCTACATAAAACACAGCAACGCTTTGCTGCAATCGCAAATGCCCCGAATTTTTAATTCACTTCAACCGGCAGTGACTTGGCAGATGCGAAATCCTTTTAAAGAAGATTTATAGGAACCGCGATTTTTAGCTTGTTTGCCAATATATCAATTTCTAGAAATTGTTCTTCACCCATATATTCACCATCAATTTGAAAAGGAATTGGTTCCTCAGTAGAAATTGTTGCTTTATCTGTTGAAATCACTAGCACGTCTTCAGAATCAAGTGGCATATTTCCTGTAATAATTTGACCAAAAACGAATAAATCCAAGTTTTTAATGATGACAATTTCAAACTTTCCATCATCCATTTTTCCATTTGGATTAACAGTAACGCCGGTACCGTACTTTTGTGAGTTCGCAATTATAATGATTCGTGCTTTTACACTTATTTCTTTATTATTTGCTGAAATTTTTGCCGAAAACGGTTCTTTCATTTCTGACAATGTGGAAAATGTTTGTAAAGCATAACCCAATTTCCCACGAGTTGTACCACTTTCGTAGTTTTTGACCAATTCAGCATTTAAACCTAAATCACTCAAATGCAAACTTTTTTTCCCATTTATCTGAATCATGTCCAATTCCATTGCATCATTATTGAACGCAATTTTCAAATTATCCATTAAATTAGAAGGTAAATCTAAGTCGACAGACAACCCGTTTGCAGAACCGGCTGGCAAAATCCCAATGATGCTATCAAAATCAGCTAAAGCTTCGGCAACCATTTTTATCGTTCCATCTCCTCCAGCAACTAAAACGCGTTCGGGTTTGTGTAATTCCCATAGATTTTTAATGGCATTTTCATCACTTTTTCCCGTAGTTTCGTAGAGTACAAAGCGTAAATTTAGTGCGTCCGAAAAAAATTTAGCTTCCTGAATGAATTCTGACTTGTCCATATCGCCTGAAATCGGGTTGACAACCATTAAAACAGTCTTTTTTATCATTTCATTTTTTTATTACACAAAATTAATTAATTTGTAGCGTCTCAAATGTAGTAAATAAATAAAATCGTTACTAAAATTTTTTTTGAAATAAAATATTTAAAATCTCCTTTCGAGGCTCCATTTGAATTAAAAAAATTAATTTTACAGTATGAAGCCAATTTTGAAATTATACCGTGGATATGCCAACGAACAAGAACTAATTGTTATGGGGCATGTTTTTAAACCAACTACGCAAGCGGAATATGACTTTCAAAAGAAAAAATTCAAGAATGCACGTTCGATAATTCAGATGTATCAAACGAAGACACAAGCAAATGCTGATGTTTTTTTGGAAAGAAAAGGCAAAATCATTCATACAAAAACTTTAAAAGATGGTTACTTTAAATTTTGCATCCCGATTAATGAAGTTTTAGGATACGGTTGGTTAGATTACAATGTTCATATTTTGCACGAAGGAAAAAAAATCGAAGCAAAAGCAACCTATGTTCGGCCTTTTGATGGGAATTTAGGCTTCATTTCTGATATTGACGATACTTTTTTGGTTTCACACACTCGAAATCCGCTGAAAAAATTATACATCTTATTGTTTCGAAATATAAACACACGAAAAGTTTTTGAAGGAGCTGTACCGCATTATCAAGCTTTGAGTACGGCAGGAAGAAATAATAAGGAGGAACAAAATGCATTTTTTTACGTTTCAAGCAGCGAATGGAACTTGTACCAATTTATAGTGAAATTTACAGAATTGAATCAGTTGCCTCGGGCGGTACTTTTATTGAAAGATATTAAAACCAGTTTGATGGATTTATTTATAACGGGAAGGGGTGACCACAATCATAAATTTGAGAAAATAAAACACATTTTAGAATTTTATCCAAATTTGAATTACACACTTTTAGGAGACGACTCGCAGGAAGATCCTTATTTGTATGAAAGTATTTGCAAAATATTTCCGGTAACCGTGATGGCTGTTTACATTCGTCAAACAGGAAAGAAGAAAAAAGCAAAAACCCAAAGTACTTTAGAAAACATAAGTACTTTGGGCGTTGAAACTTGTTATTTTCGCGACAGCCACGAAGCTATCGAACATTCGAAAAGAATTGGTTTAATTAAATAATTACAAGGCATCAATTTCTCCTTGAATTACTTCCCAATCTTCGAGCAATTTGTCTAAGGCTGCTTTCTTTTTGTTGTAAGCCATGAAAAAATTGGCGTCCTCAATATGTTTGTCATAATTTGCCGCTAAGGCTTTATCGTCTTTTTGAATGTCGTTCTCAAGTTGTTTAATTTGACTTTCAGCTTTACTCAAACGGTTGTGTAACGACTTATTTTTCTTCTGATCTTCATAAGAAGACTTATTGTTTTCCTTCGCATTTTCCTTCTTGGCAATGTCTTTCTTTTCCACCTCACGCATATTTTCAAGATTACGTTGTTCTAGAAAATAATTGATGTCACCTAAATATTCTTTGATTTTTTGATCTCTAAATTCATATACCAAATTAGACATTCCTTGCAAGAAATCTCTATCATGCGAAACCAATAACAAAGTTCCTTCGTATTTCTGCAAAGCCGCTTTCAATACATTCTTAGATTTAATATCCAAGTGATTGGTTGGCTCATCCATAACCAAGACGTTTATAGGTTGCAAAAGCAATTTACACAACGCTAAACGGTTTCTTTCGCCTCCAGAAAGGACTTTTACCTTTTTTTCAACATCATCACCTCTAAACAAAAAGGAACCCAACATATCGCGTACTTTCGCTCGGTTGGTATCAGTAGCTGCATCTTCCATCGTTTGCAAAAGAGTGATTTCACCATCCAAATATTCCGCTTGATTCTGAGCAAAATAACCTATTTGAACATTATGTCCTAATTTTATATTCCCTTGAAATTCAAATTCATTAACAATCGCTTTTATAAATGTCGATTTACCTTGCCCATTTTGACCAACAAATGCGATTTTACTTCCGCGTTCAACAAGTAGAGAAATGTCCTTAAGAATTGTATTGTCACCATAACTTTTTGTTACTTCTTCGGCTTCAATTACTACTCGACCGGGAACTTTTGAAACGGGAAATGAGATATTCATTACTGAGTTATCGTCTTCGTCCACTTCAATTCGCTCTACTTTATCAAGTTTTTTAATTAACGATTGCGCCATTGAAGCTTTGGAAGCTTTCGCTCTAAATTTCTCAATCAACTTCTCCGTTTCTTCAATCTTTTTGGCCTGGTTTTTTTGAGTTGCCAATTGCTTCTCGCGGATCTCATGACGTAATTCTAAATATTCAGAATAAGGTTTATTGAAATCGTATGCTTTTCCTAATGATATTTCAATGGTTCGATTCGTCACGTTATCCAAAAACATCTTATCGTGCGAAACAATTACTACAACTCCAGGATAGTTTCTTAAAAAACTTTCTAACCAGATGATACTTTCAATATCCAAGTGATTTGTGGGCTCATCTAAAAGTAACACATCGTTAGCTTGCAAAAGTAGTTTGGCTAATTCAATTCGCATTCGCCATCCACCAGAAAAAGTTTCCGTTTGATTATTGAAAACTTCACGTTTAAAACCTAGACCTAACAGAATTTTTTCGGTATCACCAACATAATTGTATCCTCCTAAAAGTTCAAAACGATGGGTGTAATCACCTAAATCTTCAATAATTTTGCTGTATTCTTCACTTTCATAATCAGTTCTTGTAACCAATTGATGGTTAATTTCCGCTAGTTTCTTCTCAACAATTTTAATGTCGACGAATGCTTCATATGCTTCTTCTAAAACGGTACGTCCTTGCTCAAAATCAATATCTTGACGTAGAAACCCCATTCTAATCTCTTTTTCTTGGGAAATTACACCGGAATCAGGTGCAAAATCTCCTGCTAAAATTTTCAACATGGTTGATTTTCCAGCACCATTTTTACCGACAAGTCCTACGCGATCTCCCGCCCCTAAACGAAATGTTACTTCTTCAAAAAGATAAGTTCCTCCAAAAGAGACAGATAAATTGTGTATATTAAGCATAATTATATTTTAAAATTCTTTGAAGTCAAACTTCAATAGTGTGTGAGTTAATTTGTAAATTTGAATACCGAAAATTCGGCATAATCTGAAATCTATTAATAATCTACAAATGTTAAAAAAAGGATCCAAACTATATAGCATTTTAACAGGAACTTGTCCACGATGTCAAAAAGAAAGCATGTATGTAGATCAAAACTTGCTTCATTTAAACAATTTGATTAAAATGAACGAAAAATGTGGGCATTGTGATTTGAAATATCAGATTGAGCCTTCCTTTTTTTATGGCGCTATGTATGTTAGTTATGGTTTGAATGTAGCACTCGGAATTCTTGCATTTATCATAACTTTTCAGTTTGATAGAAGTATCACAACAACTTTTACGAGTATTATTATTGTACTTGTTTTAGCTTTTCCCTTTATAATGCGATTGTCTAGAAACATTTACATCAATATGTTTGTTTCTTATAAGCCAAAAACCAGCAAATAGTATTATTTTTTCTTAAATCGTTTTATCGAATAATGAATCGGGATTTCTGTATCATTTTCACTGAATTCGAAAAGCATTCGAGCTGAATAAGGGCCTAACATAACTCCTCTTGTACCTAATCCATTTAAAATAAAAAGATTTTTGTGCATTTCATGATTACCTAATAATGGTTTTCTATCCTTTACAGTTGGTCGCACTCCTGCGAAATGAGATACAATTTCAAATTCACATTCCAAAATTTCTTTGATTCTCGTCGTCAATTCCGCTCGACCTTCTTCCGTTGGAATATCTGTTTTATCTTGCCAATTGTAAGTGGCTCCCACTTTAAATAAATCATTTCCTAATGGTAAAATGAAGACACTTGTATTTATAATGTCTGTCAATTGCAACTCAGGTGCCTTAATGATAAACAGCTCTCCTTTGGTCCCGTCAAGTGGCAAATTATTAAAATAGGGATTCGCATGTAAACCGAAACCTTCTGCAAAAATTATTTTATTTGCCTCAATATCTTTATACTTGACACAACCTTCCTCTAAAATCATTTTTGAATAGTCAAAAGTTTCACTAAAAATCAAATCTAAATTATTTAGATATTCCTGAAACTTTTTTAAAAACAATGCAGTATCTAAATAACCTGTTCTTAATACACGTCCGTAATTAAATGGCGCATCAATTCCTGAAATATTCTTTTTTTCGATAGTTGTTGACAAAAACGAACTTAATTTCGGCTGATCAGCAGCTTGAAACCAATTGTTCTGCTCTTCAATTGAGAAAAACTTTCGCAAAAGAGGTAATGGAAAATTAATTTGTAACCCTAGACGCTCTTCAATTTTAGCGTAAAATGCATCTAAATAATCTAACTGAAGTGCTGCATCCTCTAAACCTGAAAATCTTTTTAAGATAACAGGATTGTACAAGCCTCCGGCAATTTTAGATGAGTTTTGCGAATCATCTGCAATTAATCTAAAGCTTTTATTGTATTGAATACAAAGTTCTGCAAAACACAAGCCAGCGATTCCACCCCCAACAATTAAATAATCTACCATACTGCAAAAATAAAAAAACTCTTACCAAAATGGTAAGAGTTTTAATTTTAAATGAAATAACTAATTAGTAATTCCACATATCTTGTTCAAAATCTCTGATTTTGTCTTTCACACGTTCTGCTTCAAGCAACTGCATTTGAGAATTATCTTTCATGTATTTTTCAATTTCACGATCTCCATAGACATTTTCTTCTTGATAAATTACAGCGTTAAAACGTCTGGAGTTTAAAAGTCGGTCAAAAGAAATAGGCATTGCTGAGTTTTTGTCATTGAAAGCATAGGCTTTATTCAATGTTTCTCGAGCCGCTGGAAAATAAATCCAAAACAACTCAATTGCAACTGCATCATCATTTCCTACATCTCGCGCTTCTTTAGCAACAGGACAAATAGCAATCAATCTATATTTCAATTCACCCTGACGTTTGTCAAAGTACCAAAAACCTTTAATGTGATAAGCTGAAACATCTTGAGAAGTTAAAAAACGTTCGTCAATATACTGAGCATCTAAAACTTTCTTTCCTGAGAAATAATCATCATAGTAATTGTTAATTTCATCACGACCTGCATTCGTAGTATCTCTAAACTTAAACGTGTTTTCCATTTCTTTCAATGTACGTTTTGAGTTAAAATAACTATCACCATACACTTCTGTCAATGTACTATCTTTAATAGCTTTTAGAAGCACATGAAAAAGAGATCTTCTATCAGAACCAATATTAGCCGTATCTACTGGAAAATACATTGGAAAATTAATTCGTTCATCTAAATCGATGATTTCCCAAACTGCTTTACCCATAAGAATATCGCGATCGTCCACAAAACCATAAGGAAGTGGCTTATCATTATCAGAATTTAATTGAGCCTCCGTTTTCTTACCGATATCATCAGGTGTTTTGGCGTTCAACAAATTAGACTGAGCTGTTGAAGTTAAAGTTCCAGCTACTAAAATGATTAGTGATAAAAAGTTTCTACAATTCATAGTTTTTATTAAAATGGTCTACGTTAAAAACGCCAAACCTGTATTATTATTGTATTTCGTAAAAAGCAGGTGCTGTTTGACGTAAAATAATTGGGGAACCTTCAATTTTTGTTTTGATTTCAGAAATGGTAACAATGTCACCTCTCCCAGCTCTTGCCATTGCAGCAGCACACTGAGCATTAACTCTGTCTCCATTAACAACTACTGATGGTTGACCAGAAACTCTAAAAGTAAATTGAGTTACTTTTAAATTAACATCAAAATCAAAGTCTACTAATTCTGCTGTAATCTGTGATACAGCAAGACGTCCTTTAGCTCCTTTTGTTTCACCTACAGTTCCTCCAATTGCACCTTGTGGAGCAGGAATATTTTTGATTCTGTAAGCTCTTTTATCGTTAACTGAAGTTCCGTCAGGTAATTTTCCTGTTACACTAATAGTAACTTCAGTACCTTGACCTGGACTCATATTGTACTTACCATTTCCACTAGCTTTTGATAAACCCGGAGCTGAAGCAGTAACATTGTTATCAGAAACACCTGCAAATGATATGGTCATTGGATTAACAACACCACGGTATACTACATTCATCTTGTCTGCTGAAATTGTTGCAGAATTAGGACGAGGAACAACAACATAAGTTCCGTCATAAGGTAATTTAATAGTTTTACCGTCTTCGATAAATCTAAACTCACCCCCCAATTTTTGTTCACCTACTGCACCAGCAGTTAAATTAATCTTAGCTTGTCCTGTTGCCGGATCTAAAGTTGCACCAGTAACACCTTCAGGCTTTGTATTTTCGTCATAACGACCTAAAACTACAGTACCGGTAACTTTTTCACCTTGAAAATAAGCATTTTTATCAAGGATAACCATTGCTTTATAGTTACTGTAAGAAGCAGCTTGAACAGCAGCTTTTCCTAAAGCTGCAGCAATAACATCTGATTCGTACTTTTTAGCATCATTTTGCCACATTGAAAGTTTAGCTAAAGAAGCAATTGCAGGAAATCCTTTAAAGTGATACTCTAAATAAGGAATTTTCTTGTTTTCTTTATTTGGAACATCTGCTAAATCAAAGGACTTATTCACTTGTTTCAAAATAGCTGCATATTTGTTATCAGCTAACGCAGTCTTCATTTCAGCTTTATAGGTTTCAATAGCAGCCATTACTTTTTTACCTCGATCCGTGTAGCCTTCGCCTACAAACCAACCGTTGTCCAAATTATCAGCTTTATCCATTGATTCATAAGGTAACTTACCTTCTTCTGCTTCAACACCTACTAAAACTTCTGTCTTAGCCGATGCAACAAAAGCATCAAATTTCTTAGTTGCAGCTTCAACCTTATGAGCAGTAACTGCGGCTTTTTCAAATTCACCTTTAGCCTCAATTGCTTTAGCATCTAAGGCTTGCATCATTGCTTGATTTGTTGAACTAGCCTCAGTGTTTGCCGTTTCAAATTTCTCATTCATCAATCCAAAAGCCGTTAATACTTCTTTTGTCATGTTCATTGCTAACATCGCGATGAAAACCAAATACATTAGGTTAATCATCTTCTGTCTAGGGGTTAATTTTCCTCCTGCCATCTTAAATTAGTTTTTTTTATTTTGTTAATGAAAATATAGTGTAAAACTAATTATCCTTTGTTACTCATTGCAGAAAGCATACCACCATAAACATTGTTTAAAGAAGCAATGTTTGCAGTCATAGATTGCATTTGGTCTTTTAATTTAGATGCGTTGTCTGCGATTTCTTTATTTGCCTCAGCATTTCTAGAAGCACTTTCTAATTGTACTTTGTACAAACTGTTCAATGATTCCATTTGAGCAGCAGCCATTGACAATTCTTCACTGTATCTTTTAGTTGCAGCAATTCCATCAGCAGCCGGAGATATTCCTTTTGCAGCAGATTCGAAATTTTTGATGCTGTTTCCTAAACTTGCCATCATTTCTCCATCAATTTTAGCTTCTTTCAATAAGTTATCCAATTTTTGCGATAACAAACCTTGAGCTTCAGCTGGATTCTCTTTTTTCAAAGCTACTTTTTTAGTTTCACCACCAGCTAATTCAGGATAAACTAAAGTCCAATCCAATTCATTGTCAACCGGCTCAAAAGCAGATAGCGCAAATATTAATGCTTCAGTAATTAATCCTACAGAAAGCATCAAAGTTCCTGTCAATGGGCCAATAGAGAAGTGAGTAATTTTAAATAATGCACCGATGATTACGATCGCAGCTCCCATACCGTAAGCGAAATTCATTGCTTTTTTACTTAATAATGCCATAATAATAGTTTTTTTTAGTTAATTTAGTTTGTTATGTAATTTGGTTAAATTCAATTTTAATTAGGAAATATTACCTTCCTGTAGTTCCCGTAGTTTGCGTTCCCATGTAATCTTGCACAGTACGGAATCCGATGTAACTTCTTGCAGTATCTGCATATTCAAAATCTCTAGTACTCACTTGCAACATGTATGCTACATCTTTCCAAGATCCTCCACGCAATACTTTACGTTGGTTTTTACTGTCCGGTACATTTGGATTCATAGTAGAAACAAATTCATAAGCACCAGCATCGTAAGATGAATCCGTCCATTCGGCAACGTTTCCAGCCATGTTATACAAGTTGTATCCATTTGGATCATATGATTTCGCCTCAACAGTGTACAAAGCACCATCTGCTGCATAATCTCCACGGTTTGGCTTAAAGTTAGCCATGAAGCATGCTCGGTCATTTTTAGTGTAAGGACCACCCCAAGGATAAGCCGCTGATTGCAAACCTCCTCGAGCTGCATACTCCCATTCCGCTTCAGTAGGTAATCTGAATGAATTTATTAAATTACGTCCCTTTTTTCTCTTAGATTTAATATAAGAATTCTTGAGTAAAGTTCTCCATGAACAAAATGCTTTTGCTTGTTTCCAACTTACACCTACTACAGGATAATCACTGTATGCCTGATGCCAGAAGTAGTCATTATGCATTGGTTCATTGTAGGAATAAGAGAAATCCTTAATCCAAGCTGTTGTATCAGGATAGATTGCAACTGGCTCTGATTTTTTAATAAATCCTTTTCTACCTTTCTTTTGTACCGCTTCATTCAAATTAACTTCCGTGTAACGAAATTTTAATTTACTAACATCAATAGTACGCAAACCATTGTAAGATTCTTCTAATGGTAAATACATAGAATCCATTACTTCACTGTAAAATTCATCAGGATACTTTGAACTATCCGTAATCAATTTAACTTTTTTATTGATTTTTCTACCCGCATACATATCATCTTCTGTACCTACACTATAATAGTTTTCGTACATGTATTTATCGTATGGAGTCATTTTTTCTGGATCAGCATCGTTAAAAGCAAAATCACCAATTCCGCCAGCGCTTTTTCCGCCGCCTCCAGCAGTGCTAGTTTGCCCTTGTTCATCAGCCATGATAGCCAAACGAACACGAATAGTTGAATCTTTAACCCATTCTACAAACTGACGGTATTCCGTATTTGTGATTTCTGTTTCATCCATATAAAATGAACGAACAGTCACCGTTTTTGTAGGTGCGTCTCCAATATTAGCTAAATCGTCGTCAGATTTACCCATAATATAAGAGCCTCCTGGAACTAAAGACATACCAAAAGGTTTTTCTGGGTGCCATTTTTTACCTTTAACTCCAACTAGTTCTCCTTTGTCGCCAGAACTACAGCTAAATATTAATGATGATAATGCTGCAAATGCAATGAACTTCTTCATATAAATTTGGGTTATAAAATATTCTTAATTTTAAGGTCGTAAACCTATTTATTTTTTTTTAGATAAGCAATTTTTTTTAAAACAATTACTTAAAAAAATGTGAAATGTTTTTTATACTTCTCCTATCTTGTAGTTAAAGCACTGTTAAATAACGTTTTTTCGTTGAGTCTTCCACCATCTTTCTGGGATTTCCTGATTAATAGCTCCTAAATAATCTTCATACGAACACGGTAATAACGTGTTTTTCTCTGTTTTAGTATGAGACTGCATCAATTGCGACACTTCAATCCACCATCTTTCAGTCTTATCGCTCTTGTAAAACACTAATTCCTCATTTTCAAGTGGAACAATGTACTTAAAATAATTGTCTTTACTGCTGAACGGAAACTCATTCGAACGGTATTGATAGCCTTCAATAAAATACCAAATTATTTGCGCAATCAAAACAGATTCTTGTTTTGAATTATTGTGATTAAAAACACCAAATAACGAAACTTTATCACTTAAACCCGCATACCGAGATAAAGAACATATTTCTTTACCGTTAAAACCGTTTGGCGTAAAAGTAGTAAAATTACCGGAATTCGATGATTGTATTGATGTTAAATCTACACTTACAATGTCGGCATCTCTGAAAACAGGCTCTGAAATGCTTAGATTACCGGAAACTTCTCCTAATCGATAGCCATCAAAAAACAATTTCTCCATTAAATCTATTTCTTCCTGAGCATTATAGTACGTCTGATAGCCCACTACACTATAATTAAAAAGATTATTTGGTTCTTCGATAATTATTCGAGTCAAGTAAGAAGAAACCATATCAGTTGAATTTTCCTTTCCTAAGTCAAATTTACTGTCAATTGAAACTAAGTTCACCATTTGTTCCAAAACATCGTAAGCGCGGTACATGGCGTATGTCAAATCTTGGCTTCCGCCAATGATAATCGGGATAATTTTCTTTTTAATCAATGAAGCTACAACTGATTTTATTGCAAAATAGGTATCGCTTAACTCCTCTCCTGCCTTAATATCTCCTAGATCTGCAATGCTACTGTTCCAATTTCCAGGATACAAACTGTAGAATTCCTTACGAATTGCTGTTAATTCAACTTCTTCTTTCAAACTAGAGTCACCTCTGTTTTCTAAAACACCAATGATGGCAATTTTAATTTTATCTAAATCTGGAAAATCCGTCGCTGAATGCATCACCACTTTACTTCCCAAATTCTGAGAAGTCAAAGATTCAACAAATTGAATTATTTCGTAGTCTAATGGATGTAAAAAATCAAATTCCATCTCTTATTTCTTTTTTACGGGTGCTTTCTTAGCTGTTGTCTTCTTAGTCGCTGTTGTTTTCTTCGCAGTTGCTTTCTTTGACGCTGTTTTTTTGGCTGGTGCTTTCTTTTCAATCATTTCCTGAACTTCAGCTAATGTTAAAGCAGCTGCATCTACGTCCTTACTCAATTCAATTTTCACCTTGCCTTTAGTAATTACTGAGCGTCCCCAACGTGCTTTTTCAACCTTAATCCCTTCTTCTTCCCAATGATGAAGCACTTTATCAATTTCTTTCTGAATTTTATCTTCAATCAATTCTACAATATCGGATTGTGATAGATTGTCAAAATTGTATTTTTTATTCACATTGATAAACATTCCACTCCATTTCAAGAACGGACCAAAACGACCTACTCCTTTTTGAACAGGCTCTTCCTTATAAGTTGCAATTGGAGCATCCGCTTTTTCTTTCTCGTCTATTAATTCTTGAGCACGAACTAAAGTTACATCCATCGGGTCTTCGCCTTTTGGCAATGAAATAAACATTTTTCCGAAACGTACGTAAGGTCCAAAACGTCCATTATTAACTTCAACTTCTTCTTCTTTATAGATACCTAAATTTTTAGGCAACAAAAACAATTTCAACGCTTCCTCTAATGTGATCGTTCCAATGTTCTGGTCATTCATCAAACTAGCAAATATTTTCTCTTCGTCTTCTGCATTTCCAATTTGAGCCATCGGTCCAAATTTTCCCAATCGAACACTTACCGGCTTTCCAGATTTTGGGTCTGTCCCTAAAATTCGCTCACCCGATTCACGTTCTGCATTTTCTTCAACATCTTTTACATTAGGATGAAATTGATCATAAAACTCTTGCATCATTTTATGCCAATCAACATTTCCTTCCGCAATTTCATCAAAATCTTGTTCTACTTTCGCCGTAAAATTGTAATCTAAAATGCGTTCAAAGTTTTTAACCAAGAAATCAGTTACAATCGTACCAATATCTGTTGGAACTAATTTTCCTTTATCTGAACCAGTATTTTCTGTCAATAGTTTATCAGAAACTTTTCCAGAAGTTAAAGTCAATTGCGTATAGTTTCGTTCTTGCCCTTCCAAAGTTCCTTTTTCAACATAATTTCTGTTGATAATTGTAGAAATTGTTGGAGCATATGTTGACGGTCGTCCAATCCCAAGTTCTTCTAATTTCTTAACTAAAGAAGCCTCCGTATAACGAGCTGGAGCTCTAGTGTAACGTTCCGTAGCTGTAATGTAATTGTTTTGCAGTTTTTCACTAACTTTTAAAGCCGGCAATAAACCTTCTTGTTCTTCGTCATCATCGTCGTTTCCTTCTAAATATACTTTCAAAAACCCTTCAAAAAGCAACACTTCCCCAGTTGCAGCAAAAATTTCGTCGTGGTTATTCGCTTCAATTTTTACGTTCGTTCGTTCTAATTTCGCATCACTCATTTGAGATGCTAGTGTCCGTTTCCAAATCAAATCGTACAATCTCGCTTGGTCACGGTCAATATTCACGGTATGTTGCGACATATCCGTCGGACGAATCGCCTCGTGAGCTTCTTGAGCTCCTTTGCTTTTATTGGTAAACGTTCGCGGATGCGAAAATTCCTTTCCATATGAATGAACAATCTCCGCTTCAGCGGCATTCATCGCGTCTTTCGAAAGATTGACACTATCCGTTCTCATATAAGTAATCAATCCCGCTTCATACAACCGTTGAGCCAATTGCATTGTGATTCCAACAGGTAAATACAATTTACGAGCTGCTTCTTGTTGTAAAGTCGAAGTTGTAAAAGGTGCTGTCGGTGATTTCTTTGTCGGTTTCGTTTCTAAATCCGCTACCTTATATATAGAACTATTATTTTTATTTAAAAAGTCTTCTGCTTCTTTTTTCGTTGAAAAATTCTTAGGCAGTTTTGCTTTGAATGTTTTTCCCGATTCGTTAGCAAATTCTGCAACAATAGAATAAGATGCAACAGCACTAAAGTTCTGAATTTCTCGTTCACGTTCTACAATTAAACGAACCGAAACCGACTGAACACGTCCAGCAGATAATCCTCCTTTAATTTTTCTCCACAAAACAGGTGACAATTCATAACCAACTAATCGGTCTAAAACCCGTCGAGCTTGTTGGGCATTTACCAGATTATAGTCAATTTCTCGTGGGTTCTCAATCGCCTTTAAAATTGCAGTTTTAGTAATTTCGTGAAAAACGATTCGCTTGGTTTTGCTTTTATCTAATTTTAATTCTTCGGCCAAATGCCAAGAAATAGCCTCACCCTCTCGATCCTCATCACTTGCTAACCAGACCATATCGGCTTTTTTGGCAAGACCCTTCAATTTAGTAACTAAAGCCTTTTTATCAGGAGAAACTTCGTATTTAGGTTTGAATTTATTGTCTACATCTACACCAATTTCTTTGGAAGGCAAATCGGCAATATGTCCATAACTGGACTCTACCTGATAATCACTCCCTAGAAATTTCTCTATCGTTTTTGCCTTTGCCGGCGACTCCACAATCACTAAATTCTTTGCCATATTGCTTTTATATCTGTGGCAAAAGTAATTGTTTTTTTTAAAAATCCATTTTATTGTGGGATTTTGTGGAAGATTGGTTCAAAAATGATTTTATCCTTAATTCCATAAAACAACAAGTAGAGACGATATAAAACATGAAATAACAACAATTCAAAAAGCTATAAAATTTCGAATAACTCATTTGAAATTTTACTCTTAAATAAATTATTTATCAACATTTGTGCTCTTTAACCTTTCGTTTTGTGTTTTTCTTTCCTCTAGCATACTCGTAGTTATATGACAAATAGTTCCGCCCAAACTATTGTTTTCTCCAGTCAAGATTCCTCTATTAAATAATGAATGAGCAAAAATCAGCATCGCTTTATCGTCTTCGAAATGCATTAACCAATCTTTATTTATTATTGATTTTGAAATTGAATCCCTATTTGTTTCTTTTTCAAATTTTTCAAATTCTTCAACGCTATACTTATTTAAATCTAAATTATTAATCGCTGAAGTATCTTTAAACTCAAAGTATCGTTCTTTGTTTTCACTCAATAAATTTTGAACTTTTATAATTTCATCAATAGAATAACCTAATTTATATTCTCGATGCAAAGCTCCAGCTAAAAAATTTCCTTTTGTACAAATTTCCCTAGTTTCTTTATTATTAAGATTTTTAATTTTAACAACCGTAAAGTATTGCAATGTACTTTGGTTTTCAATTGCATTCAGATAATTTAAATACATAATTGAATCTAAAGAAGTAGTAAATTCACGACTCCTAACCTTGATGCTTTCACGCTCTGAATCCTTACAAGAAAACAGTATAGACAATAAAAGAATTATAATTAAGAAATTACTTTTCATGATTTTCAGCTTAACTTTAATTTTTGAAAGATTAAATCTTTCTTTCCAAAGTTAAAATATAATTTCAAAACACTTGTCTACTTGCGAAATTTATTGTTAAACTCCGTCTGCCAAGTTGTCACATCTATTTAATTTAATCTATATTTGCAGACGGAAAAATTCCTACTTTTTATGACGATGGAAAAGACAATTGAAGAAAGCAAACAAGGCGAAAGCTTGGCTATTGAAAATAAAGCACAAAATTCAAAGAAATTATTTATTGAAAGTTACGGTTGTGCCATGAATTTCTCGGATAGCGAGGTCGTGGCTTCGATTTTATCAGACAATAATTACAATACCACTACTATTTTAGAAGAAGCGGATTTGGTGTTAATTAATACGTGTTCGATTCGTGATAAAGCCGAACAAACCATCAGAAAACGTCTTGCCAAATACAATGCGGTAAAACGCGACATCAATCCAAAAATGAAAGTCGGCGTTTTAGGTTGCATGGCCGAACGTTTGAAAACCCAATTTTTAGAAGAAGAAAAAATAGTTGACCTTGTTGTAGGTCCCGATGCTTATAAAGATTTACCCAACTTATTGGAAGAAGTGGAAGCTGGAAATGATGCCATCAACGTGATTTTGTCGAAAGACGAAACTTATGGCGATATTTCACCCGTTCGCTTAAACAGCAACGGAATATCCGCTTTTGTTTCAATTACCCGTGGTTGCGATAATATGTGTACTTTTTGCGTAGTTCCTTTTACTCGTGGTCGAGAACGAAGTCGCGAACCAGAAAGTATTATTGCTGAAATCCAAAAACTTTGGGATTCAGGTTACAAAGAAATTACGCTTTTGGGTCAGAATGTAGATAGTTATTTATGGTACGGTGGCGGTTTGAAAAAAGATTTTGCCAACGCCACTGATTTTGCGAAAGCAACAGCCGTAGATTTTGCTCAACTTTTAGAAACAGTTGCTGTTACATTTCCTAAAATGCGTATTCGGTTTTCGACTTCGAATCCGCAAGACATGCACGAACCTGTTTTGCATATTATTGCCAAATACGATAATATTTGCAAGCATATTCATTTACCTGTTCAATCGGGGAGCGACCGCATTTTGAAAGCCATGAATCGTTTGCATACCAGAGAAGAATATTTCACATTAATCAATAAAATTCGTTCTATAATTCCAGATTGTTCCGTAACTCAGGATATGATTGCTGGTTTTCCAACAGAAACCGAACAAGACCATCAAGACACGATGAGTTTGATGGAACATGTAAAATATAGTTTTGGATATATGTATTCGTATTCGGAACGACCAGGAACAATGGCGGGAAGGAAAATGGAAGACGATGTTCCTGAACCAACAAAAGCAAGACGTTTGCAGGAAATTGTTGATTTACAAAGACAACACAGTGCTTTTAGAACACAAGAATTTCTAGGTAAAACGGTGGAAGTTTTAATCGAAAAAGAATCAAAACGTTCGGATAAAGAATGGGCGGCTCGAAATTCCCAAAGTATAATGGTGGTTTTTCCAAAAGAACATTATAAAGAAGGCGATTTTGTAAACGTAAAAATTACAGATTGCACGAGTGGAACTTTGAAAGGTATTGCAGTAGACTATTCGGAGATGAATTAAGAAAGTTTAAAGTTTAAGGTTTAAAGTTTTGAGGCATCTCGAAAACTTTAAACCTTAAACAAAGACAACTTTAAACAAAAATATATGGAATCAGTTCAAGCTATAAAACAACGATTTGAAATTATTGGAAATAATCCAAAGCTCAATCGTGCTATTGAAAAAGCAATTCAAGTAGCTCCAACCGACATTTCTGTTTTGGTTGTGGGAGAAAGTGGTGTTGGAAAGGAAAGTATTCCAAAAATAATCCATTCGCTTTCGCATAGAAAACACGGAAAATACATCGCAGTTAACTGTGGAGCTATTCCAGAAGGAACCATTGATAGTGAACTTTTTGGACATGAAAAAGGCGCTTTTACTGGAGCAACTTCCACACGTGAAGGTTACTTTGAAGTAGCAAGTGGCGGAACAATTTTCTTGGATGAAGTTGGTGAATTGCCTTTAACTACCCAAGTGCGATTACTCCGGGTTTTAGAAAATGGCGAATTTATTAAAGTAGGGTCCTCTCAAGTTCAAAAAACAGATGTAAGAATTGTTGCTGCAACAAACGTAAATATGTTTGATGCGATTGAAAAAGGAAAATTTCGAGAAGATTTATATTATCGTTTAAGTACGGTAGACATTCCTCTTCCGCCTCTTCGCGACCGAAAAGAAGACATTCATTTATTGTTCAGAAAATTCTCTTCTGATTTCGCTCATAAATATAAAATGCCTTCGATAAAACTGGACGAACAAGCGGTTCAATTATTGTTGCAATTTCGCTGGAGCGGGAACATTCGCCAACTTCGGAATGTAGCCGAACAAATATCCGTTTTAGAAACCACTCGGGAAATTAATATCGCTACATTAAAATCCTATTTACCTTCTGAAGGCTCAAATTTACCTTCGGTTATAAAAGATAAAAAAAGCGATTCTGATTTTGGTACCGAAAGAGAAATCCTATACAAAGTGCTTTTTGACATGAAAAGCGACCTCAATGATTTGAAAAAATTAACGATGGAACTAATGGAAAGTGGAAATAGTAATATTCAAGAAAAGAATAAAAATTTGATTCAGAAAATTTACGGTTCCAACCAAGAAGAAAATGAGATTGATTTTGAAGATCAAAATGAAATGTCGGTAATTCCAATGGCAAAAAGTACGCAATCTTCTGCCACTAATTATGAAGATCCAGAAGACAATTATCTATTTGCAGAAACCGTTGAAGAGGAAGAAGTGTTAAAATTAGAGCAGAAAGAAATTGAGATGATAAAGAAATCATTAGAAAAAAATAAAGGAAAACGTAAAGCAGCAGCTGACGAACTGGGAATTTCTGAAAGAACTTTGTATAGAAAAATAAAACAATTCGATTTGTAGTATATTTGAATTTTAAAAATGAAAATGAAAAAATTAAAACATATCGCTTGCCTACTTTTGATTGTAACGACTTTCAATAGTTGTTCCGTTTATAATTTTACAGGAACGGGAAAGATTGACGCCAAGACCTTTCAAGTTAATTATTTTCAAAATACCGCTGAATTAATTGAACCTGGAATTGATCGAACGTTTACGTTACGTTTGCAAGATTTAATTCAGAATCAAACGAATTTAAGTTTGACGAATTCTGGAGGAGATTTAGTTTACGAAGGTGAAATTACCGACTATAGAATCTCGCCAATGACGGCTACAGCGGATCAACGTGCCGCTCAAAACCGATTGACAATACGTGTAAAAGTGCAATTTACAAATAGAAAAAAAGAAGCTGATGATTTCGAAAAAAGTTTTTCGTTTTTCTATGATTTTCCAGGAACCAATTTGCCAACTGGAGCACAACTAACTACTGCTTTAGATGTAATTTTTGAACGAATTACGCAAGATATTTTCAATGAATCATTAGCGAAGTGGTAATCATTCATTCCTAAAAACAACATCTTTGAATACGTACGAATTTACTTATTTGCTCAACAAACCGAATGCTATCAAAGATAAGCATACCGTTGGCTTGGAGAAAATTGTCAACGAATTTCCGTTTTTTCAAAGTGCTCGAGCATTACTTTTAAAAGGTTTATACAATCAGGAAAGTTTTCAATACAATCCCGCTTTACGGAAAACGGCAGCATACACTACTGACAGAAGTGTCCTTTTTGATTTTATTACCAGTGGAAATTTTGCATCCGTACAAAAGCTCTTTATTGAAGAAAAAGAGGCGTTTATTAATGAAATAAAGGTCAACGATATTGAAATTGTACGTGTAACTCCCCAAATAATTGAAAACAAAGTTGAAATTTCTCCTTTAGAACAATCGATTGCGAATTCCATCAAAAAAGCGGAAGTAGTTGAACAGATTGAAAATTTTGAGAAAGTAGAAAATAAGGAAGAAAAAATCGCTGCAGTTTCAGAGAAATTAAACATTGGTAAACCACTCGATTTTTCAAAAGAAGAAAAACATTCGTTCCAAGAATGGTTGCAGTTGGCTAATTTCACTCCCATTGAACGCGAAAAAAAGGAGTCAAACGACGAAATCACACCGATATCGAAACCAATTGACCCAATTAAAGAGAAAAAGACGGCATTAATTAACCGTTTTATCGAAAATAATCCCAAAATTTCACCGGTTAAAGACGCGCCTAAAATCGCCTATATTCCGGAACAAAGTCAGGACAATTCGTACCTGATGACCGAAACCTTAGCCAAAGTTTATTTGGAACAGAAAAAATATCAAAAAGCAATTCAAGCTTATGATATATTAATTTTGAAATATCCAGAAAAAAGTACTTTCTTTGCAAACCGTATTTCGGATATTAAAGTTTTACAACAAAATAACAATTAATTAGATAATCATGTTTTCAATTTTTTTAGTATTAATAGTAATCGTTTGTTTTTTATTAATCGTAGTAATTATGGTTCAAAATCCTAAAGGTGGTGGATTATCATCAACATTGGGTGGTTCACAACAAATGGGGGGTGTTCAAAAAACAACTGACTTTTTAGATAAAAGTACGTGGACACTTGGTATTCTTTTAATTGTATTAATTATGTTCTCAAGCTTGAGTTTTAATTCAGGAAATAGCGATATAAAAATTCTTGACGACAAACAAATAGCTCCTGCAAAAACAGAAGTTCCAGCTCCTGCAACACCAGCTGCGGAAGTTCCTGCAAAATAATTATCGAATAAAATATATTAAAATGCCAGCTTGTCAAAGCTGGCATTTTTTTTAGGCAAAAATGACAGTTTTAGTCCATTGGCACAATTTCTGAAACACTCTAAACAACAAATTAATAATTAAAACTAAATATATAGTATTATGGCATTAAACATTAAACCACTTTCTGACCGCGTTTTAATTGAACCGGTTGCTGCAGAAACAAAAACAGCGTCTGGTATTTTTATTCCTGATACCGCAAAAGAAAAACCACAGAAAGGTACGGTTGTAGCTGTTGGAAATGGAACAAAAGACCACACAATGACCGTGAAAATTGGAGATACTGTTTTATACGGAAAATACGCAGGAACAGAATTAAAATTAGAAGGAACAGATTATTTGATTATGCGTGAGGATGATATTCTTGCAATAATCTAAGAAGTATTAAGTAGAGAGTATTAAGTAGTAAGACTTTCGGAACTTGAAACATATAAAACTTTAAACAAAAATTGAAATGGCAAAAGATATAAAATTTGATATTGAAGCACGTGACGGATTGAAACGTGGTGTTGACGCATTGGCAAATGCAGTAAAAGTAACTTTAGGACCAAAAGGTCGAAATGTAATAATTGGGAAATCATTTGGTGGACCAACTGTTACTAAAGACGGAGTTACAGTTGCAAAAGAAATCGAATTAAAAGATCCTTTAGAAAATATGGGAGCTCAAATGGTTAAAGAAGTGGCGTCAAAAACCAATGATTTAGCTGGAGATGGAACTACAACTGCTACGGTTTTAGCGCAAGCGATTGTAAAAGAAGGTTTGAAAAACGTAGCTGCTGGAGCAAATCCAATGGATTTAAAAAGAGGAATTGACAAAGCAGTTGAAGCGATTGTTAAGAACTTAGCTTCACAAGCACAAGTGGTAGGAAGCGATTCTGATAAAATCAAACAAATTGCGTCTATTTCTGCAAATAACGATGATGTAGTTGGAGAATTAATTGCAAATGCTTTCGCAAAAGTTGGAAGAGAAGGTGTAATTACTGTTGAAGAAGCTAAAGGAACGGAAACGTATGTGGATGTTGTGGAAGGAATGCAATTTGACCGTGGGTATCTTTCTCCCTATTTTGTTACCAATCCTGAAAAGATGGAAACTGAATTAGAAAGTCCTTACATTTTATTGTATGATAAAAAAGTTTCTTCTTTGAAAGAATTACTTCCTGTTTTAGAGCCAGTAGCTCAATCCGGAAAACCATTATTAATTATTGCTGAAGATGTAGACGGAGAAGCTTTATCCACTTTAGTTGTGAATAAATTACGCGGTGCCTTGAAAATCGCTGCTGTAAAAGCACCTGGTTTTGGAGACAGAAGAAAAGCAATGTTAGAAGATATCGCAATCTTAACGGGTGGAACAGTAATTTCCGAAGAAAGAGGTTACACGTTGGAAAACACAACACTTGAAATGTTGGGTTCTGCAAAAAGAGTAACTATCGACAAAGACAATACTACAATTGTAAGTGGTGCTGGTGAAGCCGACATGATTAAAAATCGGGTGAACCAAATCAAAGGTCAAATGGAAACTACGACTTCTGAATATGATAAAGAAAAATTGCAAGAACGTTTGGCTAAATTAGCTGGTGGTGTTGCTGTTCTTTATGTTGGAGCTGCTTCTGAAGTAGAAATGAAAGAGAAAAAAGACAGAGTTGACGATGCATTACATGCCACTCGTGCAGCTGTTGAAGAAGGAATTGTAGCTGGTGGAGGTGTTGCCTTATTAAGAGCTAAAATTGCATTAAAAGACATCAAAACTGAAAATGCGGATGAAGCAACAGGAATTCAAATTGTAGCTCGAGCAATTGAGTCGCCTTTGAGAACTATTGTTGAAAATGCTGGCTTAGAAGGCTCAGTAGTTGTGGCAAAAGTTTCGGAAGGCGAAGGGAATTACGGTTACAATGCTAAAACAGACGAATATGTGGATATGTTATTGGCTGGGATCATCGACCCTAAAAAAGTAACGCGTGTAGCATTAGAAAATGCAGCATCGGTTTCAGGAATGATTTTGACTACTGAATGTGCTTTGATAGATATTAAAGAAGAAGGTGGAGCTAGCCCAATGGGTGGCGGAATGCCAGGTATGATGTAATTCACAAATTACCTTAAATAATAAAATCCGAAGTACTAACTTCGGATTTTTTTTTATTTTTTGAAGTTGAAACATAAATTAACCCTCAAAAAATAGAGAAAATTCAGTTTTTTAATTTATTCTATTTCTTCAACTTTTGTTTTCTTACTGAACTTAATAATTACGGGTATAATTGTAATAACTACTAAAATAATAACGATTAATTCAATGTGTTGTTTTAAATTGATATCGTACTTTTCTAGAAGAAAACCGTACAAATAATGTCCTGCAAAAATCAAACTGAAGGACCATAATATAGAACTAACAATATTATAAAGCATAAATTTTTTCTTTTCCATCATTACAATTCCCGCAACAATTGGAGCAAAAGTCCTAAAAATAGGTAAGAAACGTGCTAAAATAATCGCTCTACCACCATGCTTTTCGAAGAAATCTTTCGACTGAACTAGATATTTTTTCTTAAACCAAAACGTGTCTTGTTTGTTATAAAGATAATATCCACTTTTTGAACCGAACCAATAGCCAACCATATTTCCTAAAATTCCAGCTACAGCGACCATCGTTGCCAAAAGTACCACATTCATCAAATCACTATCAATGAACGTAAAGTTTTCAATCAATTCGCGGCTGTAAATTCCTGATAAAAAAAGCAAACTATCTCCTGGAAGAAAAAAACCAGCAAATAAACCAGTTTCTGCAAAAACAATAAAAAGCACAAGCCAAAGTCCAACCTTAATTCCACTAATACTGAACTCTATATAAAAAAGAGGATCAATCAGGTTTTTCCAATCAAATTCGTTCATTATTTTTGTGTTAAATTGAGTGTGTGAAAGTAGTAATTATTTAGCTTAACGCCAATCTTATTCCCATACATTTAAGTTTTTTTTAGGAAGAAACTCGACCGACTTATCTAAGAATTTAAACAAAAAAAACCGAGAAAATTCTCGGTTTAAATTTCTTATTTTCTATCGTACTTACAACATTCATGGAGCTTTTCATAATCCACATTTGAGGCTGTCTCATGTTTGGTATCGTGACCTGCTTTTACAACTGCTTTTTCAATCGCTTCTGTTGTGGATTTTTGTTCGTTTAAAAGCACAACTAATTCCTGACTTTCCGGAGTCCAAACTGCCGATTTAACTCCTTTAACGGAGTAAGCCGCTTTTTCAATCCGTTTTTTACACATTTCGCAATTTCCCTTAACAGCGATTTCGCGTTTTGCATTCTTATCTTTCTTCTCTTGTGCTTGTGTTGAAAATCCCATGATGGAAATCAAAAGCACGAACAGTATCTTTTTCATAATTAATTGTTTCATAAATTGATGTTTATTTTATTTTAAACCGCAAACCGGCATAAAACATTTGACCAAAAACGGGTGCATAGATTATTGAAGTATCAAAGTTTGTACCGAAAGGATTGTCTGCTCCTAAAATAGCTTTGTCTTGTTGGTAATTTCCTAGATTTTCGGCTCCAGCATACAATTCAAAGCTAGAAGAAAAAGTTCTTGTAACTTGAACATTCATCAGTGAAAATGACGGTGAATAATCAGGTAATCTATCGGAAACAGGATTTGTTGCTGTATTTGGCAATCTCTGTTTTCCTAGCCAATTGTATGTAAAGTCAAATTTCCATTGGTGTCCTTTGTCGTCAATATGTGTGGCATACGCCAAATTTGCAAAATAACGGTGTTTAGCTTGCAAAGGTCTTTCAGCACTTCCGCTAATGTATTCCGTTTCCACGTCGTAATATTTGTAAGCCGTTCGTAAGTCAAAATGCTTCATCAATTCAATATTAAATTCCAATTGAAAACTATTGGCAAACGATTTTCCATTATAAAAAAGAGCTTCTTGTGGACTTGCATACAAATCTACAATGGCTTGATTTTGGAAATCGGTTCTGTAAAAATCTAAAGTTACATCGGCTGTTTTTCCAAATAAGTCAAAACCTTGCATAAAACTTAGTCCATAATTCCAAGCGATTTCAGCATTTAAACCGTAGATTTTTCCTTTGGTATTCAAAATATCGAAAACGCGTGAACTCGCAAAAAGTTGCTGGTTTTCTGCAAAAATATTAGCAGAACGTTTTCCTCTTCCGGCAGAAGCTCGCAAAACCGCTCTTTCCCAAGGATTGTATCGCATATGAATTCTAGGAGTTGCAAAAACGCCAAGGCGGTTGTGATTATCAACTCTTAAACCAGCAACCACGCTGAAATCGTCAATATTGTCATAGGTATATTCCAAAAATGCACCCACTGAATTGTCGATACGGTCGTAGTTTCCAGAGATTGAAGGAACGGCTAAATATTCGTTGTAATCATCGTATGCAAAATTCAATCCCGCTGCAAATTTATTCATCGTATTGTTGATGATGGAATTAAAAATCAAATTAGAATAGTAGCTTTTTTGAGTAATTTGATACTCATTCAAACCAAAGTAAGAATCTTGTTTATGACTCGTAAATGCATTTTGAAAACCGATACTTTGATACGGCATTCCTGGAAAAACATAACCTATTTTGGTAGAAATATCAAAACGCTCGGTGTTAATTTCAGAACCCCAAAAGTTGATAGTTCCTTTGTCGCGATTGATGTCAAAATCCATTTGACCCGTTTGTTTTTCATCATTCATGTAGCGGAAATTGATGAAACTAACCCAGCCTTTTTCAGCATTGGTATATTGCCATCTGTTCAACACATTGATTTGTTTGGCAAGCGGATTGTCCATAAAACCGTCATCGTTTTTATCCATTTTTTCCACTCGAGTGTTTCCATGAACAAACAGACTACTACTCCACTTGTCTGAAATTTTACGGTTGAAATGCGTATTGAGCTCAAAACGAGAATCGGTAGAACCGTAAGCATTCAGGAAAAATGGAATGTCATCTGCAGGTTTAAGTAACTCGGTATTTATTTGACCCGAAATACTTTCGTAGCCATTGACTACTGAACCCGCACCTTTAGTAATTTGAATACTTTCGACCCAAGTTCCCGGTGTAAAAGAAAGACCATAAGCTTGCGAAGCACCACGAACAGAAGGAATATTTTCTTCAGTAATCATTAAATAAGGACTCGTTAATCCTAACATTTTGATTTGCTTGGTTCCAGTCAAAGCGTCTGAAAAGTTGACATCTATTGATGGATTGGTTTCAAAACTTTCCGCAAGATTGCAACACGCGGCTTTGAGTAATTCTTTACTCGTCATCGTAGCTGTGTTAGTAACTTTTCGGTATGATTTTTTTGTAGAATTGCTGTTGGTCTTGATTTGAACAGACTGTAATGTATCTTGTGCCGTTGCCGAAAAAGCAAAGAGCAACACTAAAAATAGTGCATAATATTTAAGCATTGTGATAAATTTAAAGTTATAAAAAGAATTCCATTTAACTAAAATGGAGCGTTTATAAGCTTTAAAATTTAGGCGTAAAAAATGTATTGTTGGTACAACTTGAATAACGGTGGTGTATTTGGAATGCAATAATATTCCGTTACATTTATAGTTGATTGTACTTCTTCTGCTTTCGCAAAAATGAAGTCGCTTGTTTTAACGATTGCAAATGGAGCATCTAATTGAAATGAAAACGTTTTTATGATAACGTCCTTTGCATCTTTTTTAAAATCGACCACTTTGTTTTTACAACAAGAATCATTCTTGTTTTCCTCTTTAATACAACAGCAATCTTTTGTAAGAGAACGTTCCTTTTTTGAGATTTCCAGTGTTGAAAATACTGAAGATATAGAAGCAATTCTATCGCCACAATAATGCACATTGAAAGCCAACCCAAAATTGGAGACCAACAGCAAAATGGCTAAAAATAAACTTGTAAACTTCTTAAATTGCATGTGGCAAATGTACTTATAATAATACTTTAAACGAGTTAAGCTTTCGGTTTTTTCAAATCATACTGTTGAAAATAAAATCCCGGAACGAATAACAATAAAAATAAAGGCTGAATAAGAAAACGTCGGATGTAAAATAAAACCATCACTTTATCACCGAAAAAATAAAACACTACTACAAAAAGCAGCATTAAAATTACAAAAAAAACGATGTACAAGAATGTGGATAATTTCACAAACCCCTTATTTTTAAAAAGCACAAAAATTATAAATACAGACAAAATGGTATTTAGAAAATACCTCCAAAACAAATTTAACAGTAGTTTCCATTCAATAACCTCAGGTAAAGGTTGACTAGAGTAATCCCTCTGAAAGAACGACAATAATGGGTCATAAAACATAAACTCTTCATAGTTTCGGATTACGGCAAAGCCAATAATTGCCAGGACAACTAGAAAAATTTGAAATTTATGCTTGAGAATTTTTTGAATCATTTGTTATAAATTTTGTTACCCAAATTATCCAAAGAAAAAAAACAGTTCCATAAATAATCAGCGGAAAAACCACACCATGTAAAATATGTTTGTATTCTGGGTATTTCATAATCCCAATCGTTAAAAGTCCAATTCTCACAATATTTAGAATATGAATGACAAGAAGTCCAAATACTACAAAACTCAATGTTTTTAGAAATCCTTTACTAAATGCCAAAATAAAAGCAACAAACAATATCATGACACTGACAGCATTACAACCTTCAACTATTCGCACCATTCGCAATCCGTCAATTTGCACAACCACGGATGGGTCACTTGTAGAAGGAAATAACTCTATAGAATAATTTAATAACGTTAGAAAATATTTCGATTGTCTAGCAACTAAATCGGTAAAACCATCTACTTCAAAATTTGCTTCGTCAAATTGTCCTAAATATAATTGGTACACTACAATCAGCACTAAATAAGAGATTAAAAAAATCCCTAGGAATTGCAAAAAAGGCCGATATTTTATAAAATATTCTTTCAAAATTTTTTTTTAACAAATTTATATAATTTTCCAAAGCTACAAATAAATACTTTTGTATAAAAAATAGCATTATGACATTTGAAGAATTAAAACCAAAAGTACAGGACATCTTAAACAAAACGGGTGTTTTAAGAGAAGAAAAGCTAGTTCAAATTTGTCATTTATTGAAAGACAATATTGATTATTATGACTGGGTTGGCTTTTATTTCAGAAATGGCGACAAAGAAGAGCTCGTATTAGGTCCTTATGTTGGTGAATCCACCGACCATAAAGTTATTCCATTCGGAAAAGGAATTTGTGGCCAAGTGGCAGTTTCCAATCAGAATTTTGTCGTTCCGGACGTTCAAGCACAAGATAATTATATCGCTTGCAGTATTTCAGTAAAATCTGAAATTGTAGTTCCACTTTTTGTAAACGGAGAAAATATTGGTCAGATTGATATAGACTCAAGTGTAGTTAATCCTTTTACGGAAGCTGACGAACGTTTTTTGGAATTTGTGAACGGGGAGATTTCGAAGACATTCTAACAAAAACGATTTAAATTATTAAATCCACAACAAAGTATTATTTTATACAAAAAAATGTCTTACTTTTGCACGCAAATACGACAATCGTATCTACATAATAATCATTAAATAATATTAGCATGTACTTAACTAAAGAAGTTAAAGCAGAAATCTTCGCTAAACACGGAGGAACAGCAGAAAACACTGGTAAATCTGAATCTCAGATTGCTTTGTTCACATTTAGAATTAACCACTTAACTGAACACTTGAAAAAAAATCGTCACGATTACAATACAGAGCGTTCATTAGTAATGTTGGTAGGTAAAAGAAGAAGTTTGTTGGATTATTTGAAAAAGACAGAAATCAACAGATATCGTGAAATTATCAAAGAATTGGGTATTAGAAAATAATCAATACGGAAAAGAGGTGCACACGCGCCTCTTTTTTTTTACGCATTAATAAAAAAAAAGTTTGGTTTTTCATTGGGTTTTAGAGCAATAACTACGCAACAACAACACAACTAGAACCCATGTTTAATCAATAAGAGAATAATTATGATTCCACAATTATTTGTAGAAAGCATCGATTTAGGTGATGGAAGAAGCATCACAATCGAGACAGGTCGTTTAGCTAAACAAGCAGACGGTTCTGTAGTAGTAAGAATTGGAAAAACTGTCATTTTAGGTACAGTTGTTTCCTCAAGAAAAGCAAGTCCAGGTATCGACTTTTTGCCTTTAACGGTAGATTACAGAGAAAAATTTGCTGCAGCAGGTCGTTTTCCTGGTGGTTTCTTCAAGAGAGAAGCACGTCCAAGTGACAACGAAGTATTAACAATGCGATTAGTTGACCGTGTTTTACGTCCACTTTTCCCAGATGATTATCACGCAGAAGTTCAAGTTATGATTCAGTTAATGTCTCATGACGAAGAGGTAATGCCAGATGCATTAGCAGGTTTAGCCGCTTCGGCAGCTCTTGCTTTATCTGACATTCCTTTTGAAACTTTGATTTCTGAAGCTAGAGTTGGAAGAATTGATGGAAAATTCATCATCAACCCATCTCGTGCACAACTAGAAGAGTCTGACATCGACATGATGATTGGTGCTTCTATGGATTCTATCGCAATGGTAGAAGGGGAAATGAAAGAAATTTCAGAAACTGAAATGTTAGAGGCAATTAAATTTGCACACGAACATATCAAAAATCAAATTTCTGCTCAAATGCGTTTGCAAGCTGCTTTTGGTAAAAAAGAAGTTCGCACCTACGAAGGAGAAAGAGAAGATGAAGCAATTTACGCTAAAGTAAAAGCGGCATCTTACGATAAAATTTACGCGATTGCAAGTAAAGGTTCGGCGAAACACGAACGTTCGGCTGCATTTGACGAAGTAAAAGAAGAAGTAAAAGCGTTGTTTACTGAAGAAGAATTGGCAGAAAATGGAGATTTAGTTTCTAAATATTTCAAAAAAACCAATAAAGAAGCAGTTCGTAACGTAACTTTAGATTTAGGAACGCGTCTTGACGGAAGAAAAACTACAGAAATCAGAGACATCTGGTGTGAAGTTGATTACTTACCATCTGTTCACGGTTCTGCATTGTTTACACGTGGAGAAACGCAAGCTTTGGCAACTGCAACTTTGGGAACTTCTAGAGAAGCAAACCAAATTGACTCTCCATCACAACAAGGTGAAGAAAAATTCTATTTGCATTATAATTTCCCTCCATTTTCTACTGGAGAAGCTCGTCCATTGAGAGGAACTTCAAGAAGAGAAGTTGGACACGGAAATCTGGCTCAAAGAGCATTGAAAAACATGATTCCTGCTGATTGTCCTTACACCATTCGTGTTGTTTCTGAAGTTTTAGAATCTAACGGTTCTTCTTCAATGGCTACGGTTTGTGCTGGAACTTTATCATTAATGGATGCTGGTATTCAATTGATTCGTCCGGTTTCTGGAATTGCGATGGGATTGATTACTGACGGAGATCGTTTTGCTGTTTTATCTGATATTTTAGGTGACGAAGATCATTTAGGAGATATGGATTTTAAAGTAACGGGAACTTCTGAAGGAATTACTGCTTGCCAAATGGACATCAAAATTGACGGATTGAAATATGAAATCATGGAGCAAGCTTTGGCTCAAGCTCGTGATGGACGTTTACATATTCTTGGAAAACTAATTGAAACTTTGGCTGAGCCAAGAAATGATGTAAAAGCACACTCTCCAAAAATCATTACAAGAAGAATTCCAAATGCATTCATTGGTGCCTTAATCGGACCTGGTGGAAAAGTGATTCAAGAATTGCAAAAAGCGACTGGAACAACAATTGTTATCAATGAAGATCCAGTTACGGAAGAAGGAGTTATTGAAATTTTAGGAACTGATCCTGCTGGAATTGAAGCAGTATTGGCTAAAATAAAATCAATCACTTTCAAGCCTCAAATGAATGAGTCTTATGATGTGAAAGTAATAAAAATGCTAGATTTTGGTGCAGTGGTTGAATACCTTGAAGCTCCAGGAAACGAAGTTTTATTACACGTGTCTGAGTTAGCTTGGGAACGTACAGAAAACGTTTCAGATGTAGTGAATATGGGAGATACGTTCCAAGTGAAATACATGGGAATGGATTCTAAAACTAGAAAAGAAAAAGTGTCAAGAAAAGCGTTGATGCCAAGACCTCCAAGAGATGAAAATGCTCCTAGAGAAGAAAGAGCACCTCGTCCAGAACGTCGTGACGACCGAAGATAAGATTACAACTTTATAAAAGGTTTAATTCAATTAAAACCCCATTTCATTTATTTGAAATGGGGTTTTTAAGTTTTTATTATATAAATTTAAATCCTAATGAAGTACCTTACTTGTTAGTTATAAAATAAATGAAACAGAAATTATGAAATATCAAGTTACCATCAATCACATCAATAATGTAGATGATTTAAAAGATTATTGGACCGTAGAAGATTACGTAAATTTATTAGGCCAATTTGATTACCCAGATGCAAAAAGTACAAATCTAACAGAATTACAAGAATTGCTATCAATGGCTGTGAGTGATTTTGAACCCAATCATGCCGCTGCTAAAGTGTTGACCTATAAATTAAGCGAGCATTTGAACGAAGGGCAAATTGACCAACTATCAAATGAAATGTTGATTGACAAAATTTGTGAAGAATATCCGGAAATCAGCTTGCATTCCACATTGTATCAAATCAACCAATTATTATACAAAGCCTACAATGGCAAGTTTCTAAATGCAAAAGCAAGTATAATCAGTTGTACGATTACGCCTGAAAATACAGAAAACATTGAACCACTCTCAAAAGCTAATATCTTAAGAGTTTTATACGCGGGTTTTTCTCCTCGAAATGTTATCAAGCGACTCTTTAATGAACAACTAACTACGGATGTGTCATTTGACGAAGCTGAAGATATTATATGGAATTTACATACGGATGATAATGAGAATTATGAATTGGTAACATCTGAATATTGGTTGGATAGAGCAGATTTTGCAGCCACTTCTTTTTCTTCTGAAGTTCGTTTTTAATCAATATCACAAGTATTTATTTTCTTGAAGTGTAGAATTTATTTTTAAGAACCTAACTCAATTAAAACCTCATTTCATATATCTGAAATGGGGTTTTTAATTATAATCGAATCCTCAAATAGCTTTGGAATTCCAACATTTATGATGACAAAATTCTTATATTTGAACTGCAAATTTACCAAAACATGTTTTCAAAAGAATTTAAGCAAGCAATCCAAGAATTACAAAGTGCAGAAAAAGACAAATTAATATTTCGACTTTTAAGAAGAGATTTGGATTTGGCAAACCGGTTGCATTTTGAATTAGTTGACGTGGAAACCGTCGAAGATAAAAGAGCTGCCTTTGAAATAGATATGCTAACGAAAATTACAAATTTTTCAGAACGGTTTTACTCTGTTGGTTATTTGCTCCAAGACACGCGGTTTTTAAGTGGCGAAATCACGAATCACGTAAAAATTACCAAAGATAAATTTGGAGAAATAAGTTTGAATATTAAAATGCTAATCTACCTTTTAAGGATTAATAACGAAAGAATTCAGTCCCAAACCTATTCCAAAGCTTATACTTTATGTATTTATGTAATTGCCCGTGCATTTAAAATTCTACTTTTAATAAAAGCGATTGACGAAGATTATTTTATTGATTTTAAAGAAGACCTTTCGCTATTAGGAAAACTAATTGGACAAAATCCTATGTTGATGCGAACTGCTATAAATAATGGATTGGATGTAAATTGGTTGCTTTCGGGTGAAATTCCAAGTGATATTATCGCAATGCATAAGGAGATTAGAGCAAATGGATTTTTGAAATAGAAAAATAAGTAAATTAAATCTTGTCGATTTTTTTTTGGAATTGTCTTTTTAAAATAAGATTTTCGGTTTTCCGTAAACCGCGTTAGGGATAGCAGCGGAGCTCTCCCGATTTTTCATCGGGAAGCGGGAGTGGATAGCCCGACCCTTGGGGAACGCCCAAATTACAAAGCACTACTAATCAATAGCAAAAGAGATTTAAAAAATTATTTTCAATAAATTGTAACTTTTTTGCAACTCCTTACGTATAACTAAAGGTATCCATACTAAAGGATATTTTGAAATTAAATGAGACAGCTTAAAATCACCAAGCAGGTTACGAATCGTGAAACTGCATCTTTAGACAAATATCTTCAAGAAATAGGTAAAGTAGATTTGATTACCGCGGATGAAGAGGTAGAATTAGCACAGAAAATTAAAGCAGGTGACCAAAAAGCTTTAGAGAAATTGACAAAAGCGAATTTACGTTTTGTGGTTTCGGTGGCTAAACAATACCAAAACCAAGGTTTGACGCTTCCCGATTTGATTAACGAAGGGAATTTAGGCTTGATAAAAGCGGCTCAACGTTTTGATGAAACACGTGGATTTAAATTTATCTCGTATGCCGTGTGGTGGATTCGTCAGTCGATTTTGCAAGCTTTGGCGGAACAATCTCGTATCGTTCGTTTGCCTTTGAATAAAATTGGTTCGATTAATAAAATCAACAAAATGTATGCCTTGTTAGAGCAATCTAATGAACGTCCTCCTTCTGCTGAAGAAATCGCAAAGGAATTGGACATGACCGTTAATGATGTAAAAGAGTCAATGAAAAACTCTGGTCGTCACTTATCAATGGATGCTCCTTTAGTTGAAGGAGAAGATTCTAACTTGTACGACGTTTTACGTTCAGGTGAATCGCCAAATCCAGATAGAGAATTAATTCACGAATCATTGCGTACTGAAATTGAGCGTTCATTGGAAACTTTGACACCAAGAGAAGCTGACGTAGTTCGTTTATACTTTGGATTGGGTGACCAACATCCAATGACTTTAGAAGAAATTGGCGAGACTTTTGACTTAACTCGTGAAAGAGTTCGTCAAATTAAAGAAAAAGCAATTCGCAGATTGAAACATACGTCTAGAAGTAAGATTTTAAAAACGTATTTAGGATAATAATAATTGTTTAAAGTTTTAGGGTAAAAGTTCTCGATTTTGAACTTAAATTTTAGAACTTTATAAAAGTAAACAACAGTCTGATTAACTGTTCGTTTTTTGATTGATGATTGAAACCTCGGCTGATTACCGGGGTTTTGTTTTTTAGGAAAGTAAAACTTCAGTCAGTTGAGCAAAGTTCTCAAGTTTACCTACATTTATTCGACTTTCACTCTCGAGCCGAAATTTTTTTTTGTCAATCTAAACTAGTTTCAGATTCTAGCTCTTTGTTTTAATTTTTAAAATTTGACTTGTAGTGATTTGTCTCGCAAAGACGCCAAGTCGCAAAGAAAACCTTTTAAACTTTGCTTTTCTGTGGCTTTACGAAACTCATCTTTTAAAAGGTTTTAAAAAATCGGTAAGATGTATTTGATTGTAAATATATATTTACCTTTGTAGCTACAACTAATTCTGATATAAATTCAGAAAAAACAACACAACACACAATGAAGAATACACTTATAGCTCCATCTGTCTTGGCAGCTGATTTCGGAAATTTGCAACGCGACTTGGAAATGATTAATAATAGTGAAGCAGATTGGTTTCATATTGACATTATGGACGGTGTTTTTGTTCCTAATATCTCTTACGGTATGCCTGTTTTAGATGTAATTAATAAACATGCTAAAAAAACGATTGACGTTCACCTGATGATTGTTGACCCTGACAGATACATAAAGGTTTTTGCTGATTTAGGTGCGAATATTTTGAGTGTACATTATGAAGCTTGTACTCATTTGCACCGAACTTTACAAGCGATAAAAGCCGAAGGTATGAAAGCCGGAGTTGCTATTAATCCACACACAAATGTGAGCTTGCTAGAAGATGTGATTAAAAATATTGACTTGGTTTGCGTCATGAGTGTGAATCCTGGTTTTGGTGGACAATCATTCATCGAAAACACGTACAAAAAAGTGCGTGATTTGAAGGAAATGATTGTTAGAAATGGTGCTTTAACGTTAATTGAAGTTGATGGTGGCGTTACCAATAAAAATGCGAAACAATTACAGGAAGCTGGTGCTGATGTTTTAGTTGCGGGAAGTTTTGTTTTTAAAGCCGAAAATCCAACACAAACGATTGCTGATTTGAAGCAATTATTGGCGGTTTAATCCATATTAAATAAATCTTTTGGTGGCAGTTTCTTTTCAGGAACTGTCACTTTTAGATTAATGCTTTGTTTATTTGTTCAATAAAATGGTTTGCCAATAAAGGCGATTCAATTTCATTGTTTTGATGAACAAAGAAGTATAATTTCTGCAAACCTTGGGCTCGCCATTTTTCAATTCTCGTAATCCATTCGTCTAGACGCGTCATGTCAGATTCATGATTAGCACTAACATAGCGAATAAAAGCAACGGAATTGGTGAGTCGCATGTGAAGCATATCGCGTCTTCCAGCTGTATCCACGATTATGTTTGCCACATCGTGTTTTTCAAGCAACTCGCAAAATTTATTTTGAATTTCTAGATTACTGAACCATTCTTTATTTCGAATTTCAATTCCAAGCGGAATGCCTTTCGGAAATTCTTCGATGACTTTTTTAAGTTTTTCAAAATCCTTTGGCTTGAAATTTTCATGAAGTTGCAAAAATGCCATACCCAATTTTTCGTCAAAATTGCTTATTGCGTTACAAAACTCCTCTACTACTTCTTTGACTTCAGTCAATCGATTAAAATGACTAATTGTATTGGTCAGTTTTGGAAAAAACTTAAAGTTTTCAGATGTTTTATTTTTCCAAGTTTCCACTTGTTTTTGCGAGGGCATATTGTAAAATGTCGCATTCAATTCAATGGAATTAAATTGTGTGGAATAATATGTCAATTCATCTTTTGTTCCTTTTGGATAAAATCCTTTAAGGTCTTCCTTATTCCATTTTGCACAACCTACATAAACTTCAAACTCTTTTCCTTTGTAAGAGGATAAGATGTTCTGAGTCTCTGGAACATCTTTAGGAAGTTTAAAATCAACTAAACTTGGGTCATCTACCTTTCCAAACTGCATATTTTTTATGAAAGATACAAATTTCAAAAAAAACAAAAACCTTTTTTAGTTTTGAAAATTAATCATTCGCTTGACGTGACTAAATAATTTAGGATAAATTCGATTGAATTCTTCTGGAGTTTCAAAAAAGTGCTCCAATAAAACGGCTAGAAATTCAAATTGATTTTCATAAGCGTAATCTCTAAAGTAATCGTCATTTAGCATTTTTTGACGAAAGTCAGCATCTTCCAAATATTCCAAAATAGCGTTGAATTCATCTATGAAAATAACATCGCTTGAATAGTGTCTCTTTTTAGAACCAATATGCAAAGCATGCGTAAACTCGTGCAAACCAAGATTTATATTGTTATTGGTGATTTGATGTCCGGATAAAAAATCATTCCAAGAAAACACAACAGCTTTCATATGTGGGTTAAACTCCCCTTTATGGTATTGCTCGTTAACTGTGGAGTAATAAACGCTTGGATAGAGGATTATTTTGTCAAAAACAGAAGTTAAGTATTGCCGCATTCCAAAAGTCAACATCACGTAAGTTCCGGCCACAATCATTCTAACATCATCATTTTCGACGGAGATTCCATTTCCGACAAACTTATAACGACTTAAAAAAGTACTGACGCGATGGTCGAAATATTCTTTTCTTTTTTTTGATAATCGAGAATAGAACGAAAATTCTTTTCTTAAAATCGCTTGTTGTGATGCAGTGACTTTTCGGGAAAATGGATAATAATGCACATAAATAGGCTTTTTATAAATTAGTATATAAATGGGTTCGGCTACTAATTTGAAAAGAACTAAAATTGTTAATACGATAAAGGTAATGCCTAAGCCAATCATTATGAATTCAAATAATTCCAAATCAATCATTTTTAAGCATTAAAAAAGGGACAAAATGTCCCTTAAAAACTGTGACCCCGACTGGATTCAAACCAGTAACCGTCAGAGCCGAAATCTGATATTCTATTCAGTTGAACTACGGGGCCTTTTTTATTCGTGAGTGCGAATTTACAACAATATTCGTTACGACAAAAGCTTTTTTACGATTGTTGAAATTGTTTTTCCATCTGCTTTTCCTGCTAATTCGGCAGAAGCAAGTCCCATGATTTTACCCATCGCTGCCATGCCCGAAGCTTCTTGCTCTTCGATGATACGAGAAATCAATTCCTCGATTTCCATTTCATTCAGTTGTTCCGGTAAAAACTTCTCAATAACAGCTGCTTGAGCCAGTTCTGGTTCTGCTAAATCCGGACGGTTTTGTTCTACATATATTGCAGCGCTTTCTCGGCGTTGTTTGATTAAACGCTGTAAAATTTTAATTTCATCTTCTTCCGAAATTGCTTCTTTTGAACCTGTTTCCGTTTGTGCTAACAATATTACGGACTTCACAGCTCTCAACGACTCCAATGCAACGGTATCTTTGGCACGCATTGCAATTTTAATTTCCTCCATTATTCTTTCAGAAAGACTCATAATTTATTGTTTTTTAAATCGAAAACGAAGGTAAAAAAAATAACCCGAAAAAAATTTTTTCGGGTTATCAAAGTTTGGTTTGAGTTAATTAATCGACATTGTCATGGAGGAATGAATTGTTTGAACGCAACTGAACGTCGTCGTTACTATCCGTTCCTAATGAGGTTCTCGATTTATTATTTTGACTTGGTGTTGATAAATCAATTCCAAAGCGCTTGTAAGCGGGCTCTTTTTCATATTCATCTACACGAGAAGGATTATTATGAAACTTATAATTAAAATCCTTCAATTTTTTACGCCGTTCGTCGGCTCTGATTCTTAATGCGTCTTCTACAGGCATTTCTGTTGGACTAATTGATTCATAAGAATTGTCAAATTGTGAATCATTATTGACTTTCATCGTGATTTTTAATTCTTCATGTTCGGGCTCAGCTACTTTATCTACTGGTTTTGAATCCAACAAATTATTCTCTACTTCCATATATTCCTCTAAAGAATAACGAACAACGCCACTTTCGTTTACTTCGGTAATTGGCACCACTTGAACAGGTTTATTTACCTCAATATTTTTAGTTTCGTTTGTTAAATCAAAAATTGCACGTTCTTCCGCTTTTTCAGTAGATGTTTTTGCAATAGGTAAGTCAAAAGAAAATAGTGGTTTTTCAACTTCGTTTACTATAACTTGAGGTTCTTTTACAGTTATTTCCTTTACTTCTGGAAGGGTAAAATAAAATTCAGTTTCTGGTTTTGAAGGCAAAACAATTTCAAACGTAACATCTAAGTTTTTTATAAACTCCGTTGTTGGAACTAAATTATATTCAAATCTCGGCTCTTCCTTAACTGAAATTTCTGCTTCGAAAACAGGCTCTTCCACTTCTAATTCATCTGAGGCTTCAGGCTCAAAAGAAAAAGTAGGTTGCGTCACAATTGGAGCAAATTCGGTTACCAATTCAGGTACAAAACTAGCTTTAGGATTTTCGTCTTCCATCAAATCATGCACGATAACCTCGTCACTTTTCGCCTCTGAAGTAGGTTGCGAAAAATTAAATGATTCGATTACATTCTGCGACAAATTATGCGTTAATTTTTGTTCATCTTCTAACGAGTGGATGATTTTTTTTGGCTCCGTATTTACAATTTCATTTTGTTGTTCTACATTAAATCCCGTAGCAATAATTGTAACTGCAACTGCGTCTCCAAGCGATTCGTCTTCACCAACACCCATGATAATATTGGCATTATGACCTGCCTCTACTTGAATGTGGTCGTTGATTTCTCCAATTTCATCAATCGTGATTTCATTTGTTCCAGAAACGATAAGCAACAATACGTTTTTGGCACCTGTAATTTTATTATCATTCAATAGCGGAGAATCTAATGCCGAAACAATTGCTTCTTTTGCTCTTGATTCACCACTTGCCGTCGCCGAACCCATAATTGCAGTTCCGCTGTTTGACAAGACTGTTTTTGCATCTTTTAAATCGATATTTTGGGTATAATGGTGCGTAATTACTTCTGCAATTCCACGAGAAGCAGTCGCTAATACTTCATCCGCTTTAGAGAAACCTGCTTTGAAACCAAGATTTCCATACACTTCTCTCAATTTGTTGTTGTTGATTACAATCAATGAATCGACTTGCTTTCGCAAACGTTCTACTCCTAAAAGAGCTTGTTCTTGACGTACTTTTCCTTCAAATTGAAACGGAATCGTAACAATTCCTACGGTTAATATATCGCGATCTTTGGCCAATTGAGCAATAACTGGTGCAGCACCTGTTCCTGTTCCTCCACCCATTCCTGCGGTAATAAAAACCATCTTGGTATTGATGTCTAACATTTTTTCAATTTCCTCGATACTCTCAATAGCTGATTGTTGACCTACTTCAGGATTAGCACCTGCTCCAAGTCCTTCCGTCAAGTTGACACCCAACTGAATTTTATTAGGAACCGCACTACTTGCAAGAGCTTGAGAATCGGTATTACACACGATAAAATCTACTCCTTTAATTCCCTGTTTAAACATGTGGTTAATCGCATTACTTCCACCACCACCTACACCGATAACTTTAATAACATTTGATTGGTTTTTAGGTAAATCAAATGAAATACTTCCAAAATCTGAGTTGCTTGTCATATTATTTGGTATTTAATTTTTATTATATATTCTTTTTCTAGCTTTATTTTTTACTCTACTATTCTGCGTTATCCAAAAAGTTCTTGATTTTGTCTAAATATCGATCAAAAAACGATTTCGAAATTTTACTTTGAGTCGATTCTGGCTCTTTCTGTTTTTTTGAATTTACAGGTGTTTCTTCTACCTCGTCTTCGTCTTTTTCCTCTGCAGCAATTTCTTTCTGCTTATAAACCGGTGTCGACTCGACAATTTCGGGTTGGTATTTAACAGCACTATTTGTTCCATTCTGAATACTATTCATAACTAGTCCAACTGCCGTAGCGTACATTGGACTTGAAATTTCTTCGTTAGAGTTTCCCGCCAAATGTTCATTGGGGTAGCCAATTCTGGTATCCATTCCCGTAACATATTCTACCAATTGCTTGATATGTTTCAATTCAGCACCACCACCAGTCAAAACTATTCCTGCAATTAATTTTTTTCTAGGATCTTCATGACCGTATGTTTTAATTTCAGCGAAAGCTTGATCAATAATTTCCAAAACTCTAGCGTGAATAATTTTGGATAGATTTTTAAGTGAAATTTCCTTTGGTTCGCGACCTCTCAATCCCGGAATAGAAACAATTTCATTATCTCTGTTTTCTCCCGGCCAAGCACTTCCAAATTTCACCTTCAGTAATTCCGCTTGTTTCTCAATAATTGAACATCCTTCTTTAATATCATCGGTAATTACATTTCCTCCAAAAGGAATAACTGCGGTATGTCTGATAATTCCATCTTTAAAAATGGCTAAATCAGTAGTTCCACCCCCAATATCAATTAAAGCAACACCTGCTTCTTTCTCTTCTTGACTTAAAACCGCATCGGCTGAAGCCAAAGGTTCTAAGGTTATTCCAGACAACTCGAGTCCAGCGCTTTGAATACAACGTCCGACATTTCTAATCGATGCCGCTTGTCCAACGACAACATGAAAACTAGACTCTAATCGACCACCATACATTCCTACTGGTTCTTTAATTTCAGATTGACCATCAATTTTAAATTCTTGCGGCAAAACGTGAATAATTTCTTCTCCAGGAAGCATTGCTAATTTATGTACTTGATTGATTAACAAATCAATATCTTTGTCTCCAATGACTTCTTGTGCATTATTTCGGCTGATGTAATCGCTGTGTTGCAAACTACGAATGTGTTGACCCGCAATTCCTACTACCACATCTTTAATTTTATAACCAGATTCATTTTCAGCTTCGGCAACAGCTTCTTGAATAGATTGTATAGTTTGGGTAATGTTATTTACCACTCCTCTAGCCACACCAAGGCTTTTGGCTTTTCCAATTCCTAAAATCTCTAGTTTCCCATACTCATTTTTCTTGCCTATCATTGCCACAATCTTTGTGGTTCCCAAATCTAATCCTACGGCAATTGTTTCTTTTTCCATATTCCTTCTATTTTGTACACACTACCTGCTGTGTGAACTTGAGATTTATTACTTTGTACTTATCGACTAATGTATCGTGAACGGCTTTCTGAAAAAAAGCTTTATAATTATCAAATTTTCGCTCTACTTCTACCGTTTTTCCAAATTCGATATCGTAATTATAATTTCTATTTGTCATTCGTAAGCTTCCGCTTGGCAAAATTTCGATTCCAGTGATGTTTTTTTTCAAAAAATCATCGTTATAAATCAGCCACAATAAATCGTACATTTCCTTTTCATTCTTGTCGGTAATTTCACCCAAAACAATTGGCAATCGCGCTGTTTGAATCTTTGACAAAGGCATTCTATTCCCTTTACTGTCAATGTAAAAAGACCCTTCCTCACTAAATACTCGGGCGATTGGCGTCCTTTGTGTAACCACTGCTTTTAGAACACCATTTATACTTACAAACACCTCTGACTTTTGTATCATATCGTGTTCATTGAGTGTGTTTTCCAATTTATTCAAAACTACTTTATCTTTTCCAATAGTTTTCAGGTCTCCCGCATTTTCTATTAACAATTTATTAACCGTTTCATAGCTCACAAAAAGTTCGGCATTATTGACAAACTCGACGATAATTTTGTTCGTTTTTCGTGCATTATTTCGTTTTGACGTAAATGAATACAAGAAAACTACCAACCCAATCATCAGCATCAATCGAACGTTTGTCCAAATATTTTTCCAGTTAAACTTTTTCATTCAAAACTTTCTTAATGTTCGGCACCATTGCACCAATATCTCCCGCACCAATTGTAACAAAAACAGTTGCGTTACTTTTTAGTATTTCAGTTGGTAAATCTGATTTTTCAACCACTTTTTTATCACTATTTGTCATTTTATTTAAGAGCCACTCGGATGTAATCCCTTCCATTGGCAGTTCTCGAGCGGGATAAATATCCAATAACAAAACCGAATCAAATGCCGATAAACTTTTAGCAAAATCATCTGCGAAATCTCTTGTTCGACTGAATAAATGCGGTTGAAAAATAGCCAATACTTTCTGTCCTGGATACAACTCAGAAACAGCTTGGTGTACCGCGTTTATTTCTGTTGGATGATGGGCATAATCGTCAATGTACACTAAATTTTCGGATTGTATTTGATACGAAAAACGTCGTCTAATTCCTTTGAACGAATTTAATGCTGCTTTAGAATTTTCATCCGAAACTCCGTATGTTTTCGCCATTGCAAATGCCATCAAAGCATTTGTCAAATTGTGTTGACCAGGCAAAGCAAATCGAACATCATTAATCAGTTCATTATCTGTTTTTATGTCAAAAATATAAGCGCTTTTTTCAATTCGAATATTTATTGCTTCAAAATCAGCTTTTTCATTTATTCCAACTGTTTTTCCTGATAAAGGAAGTTGCGTGGTGACAAATAAATTATTTTTGTCTTCAATTTTAGCAGCAAATTCTTCAAAAGAAGCTTCAATTGCAGCACTGTCTCCATAAATATCTAAATGGTCGGCATCCATGGAAGTTATACAAGCAATATTGGGATGCAAATGCAGAAAGGAACGATCAAATTCGTCCGCTTCAACAACCGTTACGGTTTTACCGTTTCCAATCAAATTCGAATTATAATTTTCTACAATTCCGCCTAAAAATGACGTAACATCTACGCCACTTTGGAATAAAATATGCGCCAAAATACTTGAAGTTGTCGTTTTTCCGTGTGTTCCTGCAACAGCAAAACAAAACGTATTTTTAGTGATAATTCCCAAAACTTCGGCTCGCTTCTTCACTTCAAAATTTCGCTCGATAAAATAATTCCATTGCGACTGTAATTTAGGAACAGCTGGAGTTATGACAACTAATGTGGTTTCCTTTGTAAATTCAGCTGGAATTAAATCTATTTTGTCTTCAAAATGAATCGAAATACCGCTTTGCATTAATTCATCTGTCAATTCAGTTGGCGTTTTATCATAACCCGCTACGTTTTTACCCAAAGTATGAAAATAACGCGCCAAAGCACTCATTCCGATACCTCCGATTCCTACGAAAAAAACGTTCTGGATTTGATTTAAATTCATTTCTATTAGTTCTTTATCAATTTTACAATTTCATCAACGATGTCTTTTGTTGCATTGGGTTTTGCTAATTGCAACATGTTTTTAGATAATTTTTTCTGCAACGCTTCGTCATTCAATAACGAATTTAGGGTTCCTGTAAATTGTGTATCTAATTCGCTTTCTTTAATTAACAATGCTCCTTCTTTTTCAACAATTGCATTCGCATTTTTCGTCTGATGGTCTTCGGCGACATTTGGCGACGGGATGAAAAGTGTTGGTTTTCCTACCAAACACAATTCAGAAACCGATGAAGCACCCGCTCTTGAAATTATTACATCTGCCGAAGCATAGGCCAAATCCATTCTGTCGATAAAAGGTAAAACTTGCACGTTCTCCTTTTCATTAAAATGCGAATATCCGTCAAAATACAACTTTCCGCATTGCCAAATCAGTTGCACATTCTGCGAACTAAAGTTCACCAATTCTATTGCAATTAATTGATTGATTCGTCGAGCACCTAAGCTTCCACCTAAAACCAAAACAGTTTTTTTAGAAGCATCTAATTTGAAAAACTCAAGACCTTCTTGTCGCTTTTGCTTAACATCTACTAAATCTTGACGAACAGGATTTCCGGTTAAAACAATTTTATTTTTTGGAAAAAACTTTTCTAAATTTTCATACGCTACACATATTTTACTTGCTTTCTTACTCAACCACTTATTTGTAATTCCTGGAAAAGAATTTTGCTCCTGCAAAACAGTTGGGATTCCCGCAATTCCAGCCACACGAAGTAATGGACCACTTGCAAAACCACCTGTTCCAATAACTACATCTGGTTTAAAATGTCGAATAATTGTTCGGGATTTCAACAAACTATCTAATAATTTAATTGGAAAAAGTGCATTATCAAAAGTCAACTTACGTTGAATTCCTGCAATCCACAATCCTTTTATTGGATAGCCGGATTGAGGCACTTTTTGCATTTCCATTTTATTACTAGCTCCTACAAATAAAATATCTGCATCAGGAAAGCGCGATTTTAATTCATTGGCAATCGCAATCGCAGGATAGATATGTCCTCCTGTTCCGCCACCACTTAATATGAATTTTAAATTTTGCATTTCCTTATTATCTTCTATTTATTTCGAACCGCATCCATTGGATTTCCAACTTCTTTAATTGCATAATTTTCGCCATCAACCATTGCAACATTCAAATCTGCTTCATCTTCTGCTAATTGTTTGTCAATTAATTTCTGCAAAGCTAACTCGCGTTGTTCTTTCTCTTGTAATTCTGATGCTATTTCTTCTTCTTTCTTCGTTACACTTAAAATGATTCCAATTGCAATGCACGTCATCCAAATAGAACTTCCTCCACTACTTATCAACGGCAACGTTTGTCCAGTTACTGGCAATAATTCAACGGCAACACCCATATTTATTAATGCTTGAAAAATAATTGGAAATCCCAACCCAACTACCAGTAATTTCCCAAAAATCGAATTCGATTTATGTGCTGCAACTATGAATCGAAAAAAAAGTAACATATATAAAGTCAACACTCCTAAACCACCTATTAGCCCGTACTCTTCAATAATTATCGCGTAAATAAAATCTGACGAGGATTGCGGTAAAAAATTTTTCTGAACACTTTTACCCGGTCCAACACCATAAATCCCGCCAGAGGCAATTGCAATTTTTGCTTTTTCAATTTGATAATCGTCTTCATCGGGCTTATCACTTGTGAAATTTTCTATTCGGCTCATCCAAGTATCCACACGGTTGGGGAACGCGCCTGGAAATGCTTTGACAACCAAAATGAAAAATGACAAGACAATAATTCCCATCAAAATAATCGTTCCGATATATTTTAGTGGATATTTGCCGATGAAAACGAGTAGGATTACCATTGAAAATATTAATGCCGCAGTCGAGAAATTCGCAGGTAGAATCAATGCGATAGTTATTCCAACTGGCGTCCATAATTCCCAAAACGAATTCTTAAACGTTAAAGGAGTTTCTCGAGATTTACTTAAGTATCTGGCTACAAAAATCATTAAAACTATTGATGCCACGGTAGAAGTTTGAAATGTAATTCCTACAAAAGGCACTTGAATCCATCGACTTGCATTTGCGCCATCAATCACTGTTCCTTTCAGCATTGTATATCCTAAAAGCAGCCACACAACAGGCAACAAAATTTTAGAAATCACACGGAAATAATGATACGGCATTTTATGCAATCGATAAATCATAAAAAATCCAACAATAATATGAACGGCGTGTTTTATTAAATAGCTCAACGTATTCCCCGTTCCGTTATTCATAAAAGCTAAATTACTACTTGCGCTAAAAACAGGCATAAACGAAAACAAGGCTAATAAGGCCACGAATGACCAAATCCCTTTATCTCCTTTTAAATTGCTAATTAGCATTTTCATAACTCTTTAATCTTATTTATTATAAATTCTGTACTGCTTGTTTGAATTGACGACCTCTGTCTTCGTAGTTTTCAAATAAATCAAAACTTGCACAAGCTGGAGAAAGTAAGACAGTGTCTCCTTTCTCTGCAATATGTTTTGCGGTTTTAACGGCATCTTCCATTGTTGAAACTTCTACCATCATATCAACGATAGAGCCAAAAGCATTAATTATTTTTTTATTATCAACTCCTAAACAAATAATGGCTTTTACCTTTTCATTTACCAATTCCATCAGTTCTGAATAGTCGTTACCTTTGTCGACACCACCTAAAATCCAAACTGTCGGACTCGTAACACTATCTAATGCAAAAAAAGTGGCATTTACATTCGTCGCTTTAGAATCATTGATGTACAATACATTTTCAATTTTCAAAACTTTTTCCAAACGATGTTCAACACCTTGAAAATTAGACAAGCTTTCACGAATCGTTTGCTTTCTAATTTTCATCAATTGTGCTACAGAAGCCGCTGCCATAGCGTTTTTCATATTGTGTTTTCCTTCTAAAGCCAAATGTGCTGTATCCATTGTAAATTCGTTATTGTCGATATTAATTTTCATTGTTTTATCCTGTATTGAAGCTCCATTCTCAATCACTTTGATTAGCGAAAACGGAACTTTTTGTGCTTTAATCGTATTATTACTCAACCAATTTGCAATAGCTTCATCATCGGCATCGTAAATGAAATAGTCATCTTCCGATTGATTCTGAGCTATTCTAAACTTAGAATTGATGTAATTTTCATATTTATAATCGTACCGGTCCAAATGATCCGGACTCAAATTTGTCAGTACTGCAATATGTGGGTTGAACGTAAAACTTCCGTCGAGCTGAAAACTGCTTAATTCTAAAACATAGGCTTCAAAATTATTTTCGGCTACTTGCCAAGCAAAACTTTTTCCGATATTTCCGCCTAAACCAACATTCAATCCGGCCGACTTTAGCAAATGATAAGTCAACATCGTTGTTGTCGTTTTACCATTACTTCCTGTAATTCCAATTAAAACTGCATCCGTTAGCGGAGCTGCAAATTCAATTTCAGAAATAACGGGGATATTTTTTGCCAAAAGCTTCTGTACAATAGGCGCTTTTTCTGGAATTCCTGGACTTTTCATTACCAAATCGGCATTCAAAATCAAATTTTCTGTATGTTGATTGTCTTCCCACTTTATGCCGTTAATTGAAAGAACTTCCTTATAATTTTCCTTGATACTTCCAAAATCAGAAACAAAAACATCGTACCCTTTTTTCTTCCCTAAAATTGCTGTTCCAACCCCACTTTCTCCGCCTCCTAAAATCACTAATCTTTTCATCTATCGGAGTTTTAGAGTTACTATTGATAAAATGGCGAGTAAAATTCCAACAATCCAAAATCGAGTTACAATCTTACTTTCGTGGTAGCCCTTTTTCTGATAATGGTGGTGCAAAGGCGACATTAAAAATATTCTTCGGCCTTCGCCAAATCGTTTCTTAGTATATTTAAAATAACTAACTTGCAATACGACTGATAAATTTTCGACTAAGAAAATTCCGCATAAAAGGGGAATTAGCATTTCTTTTCGAACAGCAATTGCTAAAACAGCAATGATTCCTCCGATGGTTAAACTTCCTGTATCTCCCATAAAAACAGCAGCTGGGTAGGAATTGTACCAAAGAAATCCGATTAAAGCACCTACAAAAGCGGCGATAAAAACCGTCATTTCTCCCGAATCAGGGATATACATAATATTCAGATAATTCGATAAAATGATATTTCCAGAAACGAATGCAAAAAGCCCTAAAGCGGCAACCGAAATCGCGGAAGTTCCTGCAGCTAAACCGTCAATTCCATCTGTTAAGTTGGCACCATTTGAAACTGCTGTAATTATAAAAATTACAATTGGAATAAAAATTAACCAAGCCCAATCACGGTAATTATCTCCCGTCCACGCCAATAAATCTGCATAATCAAATTCGTTGTTTTTAAAGAAAGGAATCGTTGTTACCGTTGATTTTTCTTCAAGGTCCGTTTGTGAAAGAACAGTATCATTTTGCTCAATTGAGTAAGCTGATATGTTTTTAGAATTCGCATCGTCACGGACCGTAACTCCCGGATTAAAATATAAAACCGAACCCACAATTAATCCCAATCCGACTTGACCAATGACTTTAAAACCGCCTTTTAAACCTTTTTTATCCTTTTTAAAAATCTTAATATAATCGTCTACAAAACCAATTGTCCCCATCCATAATGTGGTAACAATTAATAAAACAATATAAATATTATCCAATTTAGTCAACAAAACCACCGGAATCAAAGTAGCTAGAATGATAATCAGTCCACCCATTGTAGGCGTTCCCGCTTTTTCATTTTGTCCTGCTAATCCAAGCTCGCGAACGGTTTCCCCCACCTGTTGATTGCGCAAAAATTCGATAATACGTTTACCAAAAACAGTTGAAATCAACAGTGACAAAATTATTGCTAGAGCCGAACGAAACGTGATGTATTGAAAAACACCCGTTCCTGGAAGGTCGAAATTTTGGTCTAAATATTCAAATAAATAGTATAACATATATTTTTATTTTTGTAGCAATTGCAAAAACTCCTTCACTATTTTCATGTCGTCAAAATCGTGTCTAACACCCTTTATTTCTTGATAGGTTTCATGTCCTTTTCCTGCGATAAGAATAATATCTTTAGACGATGCCAGTTGGCAAGCGGTTTTAATCGCTTGTTTTCTATCAGAAATTGATATTGATTTTTTATAATTTTGAGCTTCCACTCCACTTTCCATTTCTTCAATAATCTTTTCAGGATTTTCGGTCCTCGGATTATCAGAAGTAAAAATCACTTTATCGCTTAATTGTGTTGCAATTTGTGCCATTATAGGACGCTTCGTCTTATCTCTATCACCACCACAACCTACAACGGTAATTAATTGTTCGTTTCTTGTACGAATGTCATTAATCGTTTTCAACACATTTTCCAAAGCATCTGGCGTATGTGCATAATCCACAATCGCAGTAATTTTTGTGTCGGAAACTATAAATTGAAACCTTCCCGAAACGCTTTTTAGTTCGGACATCAACCGTAAAACTTCAAGTGATTCTAGTCCAAGTTCAATTGCGGTTCCATAAATTGCTAATAAATTATAAGCGTTGAACGTTCCAATTAAACGAGTCCAAAGTTCATCGCCATTAATTTTCAACAACAATCCCGAAATTTGATTTTCCAGAATTAAGGCTTTATAATCGGCATGCGTTTTCAAAGCATATGTGCGTTTTCTAGCAGCGGTGTTTTGCAACATTACCGTTCCATTTTTATCATCAATATTGGTTAATGCAAATGCATTTTTTGGTAAGCCGTCAAAAAAAGCTTTTTTCACATCACGGTACTCGTTGAAACTACTATGGTAATCCAAATGATCGTGCGATAAATTCGTGAAAATTCCACCTTCAAAAGTCAATCCTTCCGTACGTTTCTGGTGAATTCCATGTGAACTCACTTCCATAAAACAAAATTCAACTCCCGCATTATTCATTTCCTTCAAAAAGAAATTGAGAGTCAAAGAATCTGGCGTTGTGTGAGTCGCTTTGTGTTCGATATCATCAACTAGGATTTTCACTGTTGAAAGCAAGCCCACTTTATAACCTGCATTTTTAAATAATTGGTATAATAATGAAGCAACGGTTGTTTTTCCGTTTGTTCCCGTAACACCAACTAATTTCAAGTTTTGAGAAGGATTTCCGTAGAAATTAGTTGCCATAAATGCCAATGCAGCATGTGTATTTTTAACTTCAATATAAGTGATTCCGGTAACAATAATTTCGGGTAAAGTTTCGCAAACAACTGCAATTGCACCTTGATTAATCGCTTTTTCAATAAAAGCATGTCCGTCAGAAAGTGTTCCTCGAATGGCGACAAAAACGTCGTCTTCACTTACTTTTCGTGAATCAAATTCAATTTTTCCCACAGATAAATCTGTCGTTCCATGAACACTTTCTATAGCAACTTTATATAATATTTCTTTTAAAACCATCATGATAATTCTAATGTTATGAGGGTGTTTTTGTCAATTTTATTTCCTGGCAACACACTTTGATTTTGAACTTTTCCAACACCAATAATTTTTACTCGTAAACCCAAATTTCCTAATAAAGCTACAGCATCCATTCCTGTCATTCCTTTTACATTAGGTATAACATTCTGTTTTTTCTGCATGGAAGTATAATACGATTCGTAGCTTGCTTCTTGTTTTGCGTCCTTTTTCTTTAAGTTCTTCACTTCATTTGTCGTAGGCGAATCTGTAAATATTTTTTGAGCAATACGTTTAAAAACCGGTCCTGCAACATCAGCTCCATAAATTCCTTTTTCTCTACTTGGCTTGTGGATAATAACAATGCACGAATACTTCGGTTTATCTGCTGGGAAATATCCGGCAAATGAAGAAGAATAATACATCCCGCTTTCGGCACCTTTTCCTTTACCATAATTCACTTGAGCAGTACCTGTTTTCCCTGCCATAGAGAAGTCTTTAGAATATAACTTTTTACCCGTTCCATTTTTTACGGTATTTTCTAAAACCGCTTTCACTTTTAAAATCGTTTCTGGAGAGCAAATTCTCGGATTAATAATTTCTTTTTCAAATTTCTTAATCGTTTTATTCCATTCTTTAACTTCTTTTACAAAAATGGGTTTGACCATTTCTCCGTCATTTGCAACAGCATTATATAGTGTCAACATTTGCATTGGTGTTACCGAAACGCCATAACCGTAGGCCATCCATGGCAGTGCGATTCCTGACCAACGAGGCCCGTTTACTTGTGGAATAACTGGAATTCCTTCTCCTTCAATCGGCAAACCCAGAGGTTTATTAAATCCGTAGCTGTTAATTCTATCTATAAACTGAGAAGGATTATCCTTGTAACTATTGTGAATCGCTTGTGCCATCACGGTATTTGAAGAAACTTCAAAACCTTTTGCCAAACTTATTTTTCCATAACCCCCTTTATGAGAATCACGCACTTTTCGGCGGTAGTATTCTACTTCGCCACCGTTTGTATCATAAATCGTACTTGTGTCGGCTTTTTTATCGTCTAAAAGAGCAATTAAGTCCAACAACTTAAAAGTGGAGCCAGGTTCTTGTGACTCTCCAATAGCATAATTTAATTTCTCATAATAATTGCCATTTGTTTCTCTTCCCAAATTTGCAATGGCTTTAATTTCTCCCGTAGCACATTCCATAACTACCACGCTTCCGTGATCAGCTTCGTAATATTCCAACTGTTTTAGCAATGCATGATGGGCAATATCTTGAATATAAACGTCAATGGTAGAAACAATATCGTAACCATCTTGAGGCTCCACTTCATTATTGTCACGCAACGGTTTCCATTGGCCTTTTGCAATACGTTGTTTTAAAATTTTCCCGTCTTTTCCGTTCAAATATTTCCCAAAAGCACCCTCAATTCCAGCAATTCGAGTTTTTCCGTTGTGATCCACTCGTTCATAACCAATAGTTCTTTCCGCAATTTTCCCAATGGGATGTTCGCGAACGGTTTCTTGTTCGACGATAATTCCTCCTTTATAAGCTCCGAGTTTGAAAAGTGGAAAACTTTTAATTCGGATATAATCTGTATAACTTAAATCACGAGCGATTAAATAATACCTATTTTTAAGCGTTCGAGCACGAGTTAAACTGGTACGGTATTCATTACTGGATTTTCCTAATAATCCAGAAAGTGAATCGGCTAAAGCATTGATATTTGAATTGAAATTAACATCTGTTGGCGCTAAAGCATCAAAACGGATTTTATAATTTGGAATTGATGTTGCTAACAAACTTCCATCTGAACTATAAATATTTCCTTTATTTGCGGGAATTACAAAATTTTTAACGGAACGTTCTTTGGCCAATTTTCGATAATAATCTCCCTCCACCCACTGTATATTAGTGAGCTTTACCACAATTGCAATCACGATGATCACCACCATCAATGCAAAGAGGTAAATTCGATAGGAAATACTTTTATCTTCTATTGCCATAATTTTTGAACGAAATTTTTCTCGATTACTGGAGCTTTTACTTTTATTTTTACAGGAGGAACCGATGAAGGCTTTATCCCTTTCTCAATCATTTTTTTCTCGATGGTCGATTCTAATTTCAATTCCATCAATTCTGAACGTCGGTCTACAAATTCCGACCTCAATTCTTTTACTTCACTTTCCAATGCTTTGATTCTGAAAATTTTTCGTTCATAGCGATTGGTATTTGCAATCATTATAATGGCTAAAAAAATTACGAAAATGATGAAGCCCCAATTCCGATTAGCATCTTCATCGACTAAAAATCGTGCTTTTAAAACATTATAAATTCCGCCTTTCATTTGTACTATTTTTTTTCAGCAATTCGCAACTTGGCACTTCGAGCACGATTATTATGATATATTTCATCGGCACTCGGAACAATTAATTTTCCAATAGTCTTGAAAGGAACGCTGAAATTTCCGAAGAAATCCTTTTCAGGTTCACCTTCAAACATTCCGTTTTTCATAAATCTTTTGACCAAACGATCCTCTAAAGAATGATATGAAATCACACTTAATCGACCTTCTGGAGCTAAAATTTCTAAAGATTGTTCCAAAAATTCTTTTAGGACATCCATTTCTTGATTCACTTCAATTCGAATGGCTTGGTACATTTGTGCCAAAATCTTGTGACTTTTATGAGCTGGAAGAAAGCGACTCAAAACATGTTTTAATTGTTCGGTGTGTCTAATTTCTTCGTTTTCACGGTATTCCAAAATAGTTCGAGCAATTGCAGGAGCATTTTTCAATTCGCCATAATCTAGGAACACACGACGAAGATTTGCTTCGTCATATTCGTTAACTACTTTGAACGCACTTAAATCATTTTTTTGACTCATTCGCATATCCAACTCCGCATCAAAACGTGTTGAAAAACCACGTTCTGCAACGTCAAACTGATGCGACGAAACACCTAAATCAGCTAAAATTCCGTCGACCTGACGAACGTTATGAAACCTCAAAAAACGTTTGATGAATCTGAAATTTTCATTTATCAATTCAAACCTTTCGTCTGGCAAAGCATTTTCTAAAGCATCTTCGTCTTGGTCAAAAGCGAATAATTTTCCATTTGGCCCCAAACGACTTAAAATTTCCTTTGAATGTCCGCCTCCGCCAAAAGTGACGTCCACATAAATGCCGTCTGGTTTTACATTTAAACCATCTACAGTCTCTTTCAGTAAAACCGGATTATGATATTCCATTTCCATCTTCATTTAAATTTCCCATTACTTCTTCAGCCAAATCTGCAAAATCAACATCATCTCCTCCAATTGATTCTTCATACAACTCTTTATCCCAAATTTCCACGAGATTTACTTTCGAGGATAGGACAATATCTTTTTGAATCGAACCAAAAACCACTAAATCTTTCGGAATTAACAAACGGCCCAAATCATCGATTTCGATAACTTTGACACCAGCCATGAATTTCCGAATGAAATCATTGTTCTTTTTATTGAATCGGTTGAGCTTGTTGATTTTCAACATCATTAAATTCCATTCTGACATTGGCCACAATTCCAAACACTTATCAAATACCGAACGTTTCAACACGAAACCATCCTGTAAAGAAGCATTCAACTGCTTTTTTAAAGGCGCTGGCAAAAGCATCCGCCCTTTGGCATCCACTTTACATTCGTATGTCCCGATTATTGAATTCAAGGTCTGTTTGTTTAATAAGTAGCAAAAATATAAAAAAAAATACCACATCTTACCACTTTTTCCCACTTTGTTGATAAGTTTTACCACTTAGCGATTCGAAATCTTAATTGTTGATTTTCTGAATATTAAGAAAATTTTAAAGATATTTTAACGATTTGTAACGATAACGAAGCATTCAATAATCAATACTGAAAAATCACCACTTAAATTATAAATTCAATAATCATTTGATAACCAAAAACTACAAAAATCATTTTTAACTTCTTACCAAATTGAAAAATTTCAATCGAAAAAATAAATTTTAATCGATGATGAAAAATTGTTAAAGATTTTTTTTCAAAAAATGATTTTGTTTTAATAAATCTTATATTTGCCGTCTCGAATGTTCGGGAACATATGCCCAATAATTAGAATGGAACACGAATTAAAGAACGAAGGACGGTATAAATATTATGAGTCTGGCGAAGGAATTCCTATAATAATTCTACATGGATTAATGGGAGGATTGAGTAATTTTGACGGTGTTGCTAATTTCTTTCCTGCTAAAGGATATAAAGTTGTAATTCCTGAATTGCCTATCTACACACAAAGTATTTTAAAAACAAACGTAAAAGCTTTTGCTAAATATGTAAAGGATTTTATCACCTTTAAGGGATTTGACCGCGTCATTTTGTTAGGAAATTCTCTGGGAGGTCACATCGCTTTGTACCACACCAAAATGTATCCTGAAAAGATGCTTGGACTAGTAATAACAGGAAGTTCAGGTCTTTATGAAAGCGCTATGGGTGATAGTTATCCGCGTCGTGGAGATTACGACTATATTCAAAAGAAAGCAGAAGCTGTTTTTTATGACCCAAAAATTGCAACTAAAGAAATTGTTGATGAAGTGTATCAAATGGCGAATGATCGAATCAAATTGATTAAAACTTTAACAATTGCTAAAAGTGCAATCCGTCACAATATGGCTAAAGATTTACCAAAAATGCATGTGCCAACGTGTATTATTTGGGGTAAAAATGATAGTGTGACACCACCTGATGTTGCGGTAGAATTTGACAAGCTGTTACCAAATTCCTCTTTATATTGGATTGACAAATGTGGCCATGCCGCAATGATGGAACATCCAGATGAATTTAATGAACTCATGTACACTTGGCTGAAAAAAGTCAATTTATAAACAAAATGAAATTAAAAGTGCACCACTATTTGAAGGAAAAAAACTTTAAATAGTGGTTATTTTTTTTAACTAACTTTGCCACAAATAAAAATACAATGAAAATCAATACCGCCGAATTTATAATCAGTAATTCTGAAGTAGAAAAATGTCCGAAAGACCCAATTCCGGAGTATGCCTTTATCGGTCGTTCCAATGTTGGGAAATCGTCGTTGATTAATATGTTGACCAACCATAAAAATCTTGCAAAAACTTCAGGTCGTCCTGGAAAAACGCAATTGATTAATCACTTTAAAATCAATAATAATTGGTTTTTAGTCGATTTACCAGGTTATGGTTATGCCAAAGTTTCGAAGAAAACGAAATCCGTGTTCCAACAGTTTATCACTGATTATTTCGAAACAAGACAACAATTGATTTGTGCTTTTGTACTGATTGATATTCGTCATGAAGCTCAAAATATTGATATTGAATTCATGAGTTATATGGGAGAAAGTGAAATCCCGTTCTGCATTGTTTTTACAAAAGCAGATAAAATTAGTAAAACCAAAATTGATTCGCACATTGCCGCTTATACCAAGCAAATGTATGCCAACAATTGGGAAGAAATGCCGCAATATTTTACAACTTCTGCCACGGAAGGAATGGGAAAAGAATCCATCTTAGAGTATATAGCAGGTATAAACGAGGATTTGTTTAAGAATAATTTACTTTAAACTCAAAATATTAGAATCTGTGCAAAGAACACTTTTAACTTTATTATTCATATTTTTAAATACAGTTGCATTCGCAAATAGCGAAAATTCTTCTATCGAAATTATTAAAAGTGGCGTCAGTTTCGGAACTGTTTTAGCCATAGTAATTTCATGGTCACGAAATAAAAGTTTGCTTCTAGCAATATTACATGGAATTTTTGGTTGGCTTTATGTAATATTTTATGCCTTATTCCTACCTTCGGAATCCAAATTCAAATAATAAAAAAAGAGGTCAAATGACCTCTTTTTTTATTTCACTAAATCCATTTTCTCTGCAAAGTATTCACAGAAATCTTTCAATGTATCCGTCATTTGTTGGTCATCTGTTGCACGTTGAAAAGTATCCGACATCGCTACTAATGTTTGATGAAAAAACTTCTTCATTTCATCCACCGGCATATCTTTAGTCCATAAGTCAATTCGTAAGGTTTCCTGTACTTTACTATCCCAAATGGAAAGCATAATTGCTTTAGCTGCTTGTTGATTTACACCACCATCTTCGGCTGTCCATTGTAGTTTTTCTGGAACTCGATTTTCATCTAAATCAATTAAAAATTTTATTTCTGAAGTTGTATGTGCCATTATTTCTTTGGTTTGTATTTTGAATTATTAAAAATTGTAGTAGCATCCATTGTCAACAATTCTTTGACATCTACTTTATTATTTTCCGCATAAGCCCGAACGATTTGCCAACCCAACCAAGCACCTACTCGACCTGGTGATTCGTTGTCGATTTCTAAATAAAATTTAGAAAAAGGAGCCCGATGAATAAATCGGTTTGCCAATTTTGGGTCGGTGTCGTAAAGCAGACTTTCGTCGATAAAGTAACGCCACATATAACTTTCATTTTCTTGACACCACTGAATTTGTTCTGGTGTATAACCCATTTTATCCGCGTCTGAATAATCAGGAATTAATAAATCTTTGACGTACAATTCTTTTCCTTCGAAAATCATTTGAGACAACAGGTTTTTATTTGGGTCTTCGGGAATTTGATTTGTAGATAAAGCCGTCACTACATCAGGAATGATTTGTGTTGATTCAAAATTTTGTCGGATGTAAGCCGGAAATTCACTTTTGTAAAATTCATGGTCTTGCCCTAAATAAAGTTCCATAGAAATTAGTAAATAATTTCCGGTATAAATCACTTTATTATTGTAATCCATTTCGTTGATTAATGTCACGATTTCAGGCAATCTCGTGTTGGGAAAATAAAACTTAGCATGTTTAAAAACGGATTCAATCTCTGTTTTCTGAGCTTGAAAATCACCGTATTTTTTCTGTACTTCATTATACAATTCTTTCCATTGCGGATTGGTCATTTTATTGGTCCAAACCGTATCAGGAACACCTTCAGGGAAAAATTCTGGATAAGAAAGTTTTAATTTACCTAAATCTTCAGGATTCGTTTCGAAGAATACTTTATCAAAACGAGAGAGTTTTAATGAAACGGGGATTTCCTCAATCTTTTTCTCGGTTTCCGAAGTTTCCTTGCAGGAAAACAGCAAAAATGTAAAAGCAAAAAGCAAAAGTGTTTTTTTCATGTATAACGTCTATTTTTTAGCCCAGATAGCAATGGAAATCCTTTATTTTTTTTCTTTAAAAAAATAAAGATTGCAATGGATAGCTGGAAATAGCTCCATAAAAAATAAAATAGATAGTTTATACTAACTTGTTTTTTTATAATTTTAGAGCTACATAAATTGAACTGCAAATATACATTGCTTGTTTTTTAAAAATGCTAAATGATATGCAAAAAATGAATAAAATTGACGTGGAAAAAGTAAACAATCAAATTGTAAATTGGTTAAAAACCTATGCTGAAAATGCAAAAGTCAACGGATTTGTTATCGGAATATCGGGTGGAGTGGATTCAGCCGTTACTTCAACGCTTTGTGCTCAAACGGGTTTAAAAGTTTTATGTGTGGAAATGCCAATTCATCAGGATGCAAAGCAAGTGAATCGCGGAAAGGAGCATATTGAGCAGTTGAAAAAGCGATTTTCGAATGTTTCGAATACGGAAGTAGATTTGACACAAACCTTTGATACTTTCCAAAGTGCGGTTCCAAAAAGTGATGATTTAGCAAAATATAATTTGGCTTTAGCCAATTCTAGAGCACGTTTACGAATGACTACGTTGTACTACTTTGCTGGAGTTGAAGGACTTTTAGTCGCTGGAACGGGAAACAAAGTAGAAGATTTTGGTGTCGGTTTTTATACAAAATATGGCGACGGCGGTGTCGATTTGAGTCCTATTGCAGATTTGATGAAAAGCGAAGTTTATGAATTGGGTCTCTATTTGAAAATTCCTGATTCCATACAAAATGCAGCTCCAACTGACGGGCTTTTTGGCGATGACAGAACCGATGAAGACCAACTGGGGGCTTCGTATGACGAACTAGAAGAGGCGATGCTTGCTGATGAAAGTGGCAAAAGTGAAAGTGACTTTACAGGGAGAGCTTTAGAAGTGTTCAAAATATACAAGCGACTGAACCGCATCAATCAACATAAGATGGTAGAAATACCTGTTTGCAAAATTCAAAGATAATATATAGCATATTTTTTAACATTTTATTAGTAAAATCTACTTATTATTATTAGCTTTACCTCCCTCCAAATCGTAATACTATTTAAAACATAGAATATTATGATAAACATAAGTATAGCTGACAATCAGCCCGTGGTGATGCACGGAATAAAATCTTTTTTTAAAAACCATTCAGCCATTTCTATTAGTGATACTATTTATCACTTGCACGACATTGATAATTCGCTAAAAACTAAGATTGCGAATATTTTGATGATTGATATTGACCTTGAAGGTTTGCACAGCATTAAATCACTCCGCCGAATTCTGCGGGAAAATCCAGCAACTAAATTACTGATTTACACTTGTGCTTCTGAAAAGCTTTTTGGAGTAACATCATTAAAGGTTGGAGCTGCGGGATTTATTTCAAAAAACGAACCTTTGAAAAAGATAGAACAAGCTATTTTGAAAATTGCTGAAGGTAAAACCGTGTTTAGTGATTCGGTTCATAAAGCGGTTTTAACCACCGCGCTATTTAATGAAGAGGAACGAATTTATCGAAAATTGTCCTTGCGGGAAATTGAGGTTCTAAGGTATTTGGTTAAAGGTAAAAAGAACAATGAGATTTCTGAATTACTTGATTTAAACGAAAAAACAATTAGTACGTACAAATTACGGCTTTTGAATAAGCTACATGTAACAAACTTAATTGACTTAGTGGACAAAGCAAAAACACTAGAAATACTGTGATTTTAGATGTGATAACGCGACATTACACGTCCTAGTTTAGCCGAAAAAGACCCTATTAATTTGTAGTAATCCATTGCCATTGTTAGGGTTTCGGTATTGTCAGCATCGGGTTCAGAAGAAATTTCTTTTTTCAACTCTTCAATGATTTTATCTACAAGAAACCATCTTAAAGTCAATATAGTTTCGGTTACATATTGACCAATGGTGTGTGATTTCTCTTTCACAATAATATTTTGGGCTTCCCAGTTGTGCAAGGCAACTTTTTCATCTTCCATCAATACATCAGTTACTTCTTGTGCTAATTCTTGTGGGAGTTGCATCAAATAATGTTCGGTATTGAAGGTTTCGTTTTGACGGAAGAAAGTCATGATGTTGTTGTAGATATCTAAGAATAGTGGGTTTGCTAGTTCTACTTCGTCTTCTTGCAAACTCAAATACACACGGTCAAAGACTTTATAATTGCGTTTTTCGGTATATTGTTCTATCTCGCCTTCTTCGTTATTTCGCAGTAAAACGTCTTCAAATTCCTCTTCGGCATTGCCGTAAAGCAGGAGAATCTCAATGATTTTTCGCTCAATTTCGTTTTGGATATCTATTTTTCGCGTTGGATTTGCAGCATCACCTCCCTCTTTGACAACTTCAAACGACTTTTGTTCTTGTTTGACTTTTTTACCTGCTTCAATAGTGTCTTTTTGAATCAATTGAGCTAGCGTACTTACCAAAACTTGCTCAGAAATATCCATGATTCTGGAACATTCTTGAACGTAAATTTCACGCTGAATTCTATCTGGAACTTTAGAGATACTCACGACAATTTCCCGAATCAAATCAGCTTTCTTGACTGGGTCATTTTTGGCATCAGCCATTAAAAGTGATGCTTTAAACTGTATAAAATCTTTAGAATTGGCTTCTAAATATTCGGTTACTTGCTCAAAATTGTACTTTTTAGCAAAACTATCCGGGTCTTCTCCGTCAGGAAAACTACACACCTTAACGTTCATTCCTTCTTCAAGAATCAAGTCGATTCCTCGAAGGGAAGCGCGAAGTCCGGCGGCATCCCCGTCAAAAAGTACGGTAATATTCTTAGTCAATCGATTAATTAATCGAATTTGGTCTGGTGTTAAAGCAGTTCCTGAAGAGGCAACGGTGTTTTCAATTCCGGTTTGATGAAACTGAATGACATCGGTATATCCTTCTACTAAATAGCAGTTGTTTTGTTTGGCAATGGCTTGTTTGGCATGGAAAATACCGTACAAGACTTTGCTTTTATGGTACAATTCGCTTTCGGGAGAATTGAGGTATTTGGCGGCTTTTTTATCATTGGTTAAAATTCTTCCTCCAAAACCGAGTGTTCTTCCCGACATACTTTGAATGGGAAACATGACTCTGGCACGAAAACGGTCTAATAATCCTTTATCTTCCTTGACAATTGTGAGTCCGCTTCCTTCTAGGAATTCTAGTTTATAACCTTTGCCCAATCCTTCTTTCGAAAAGGCATCCCAAGCTTGTGGCGAATATCCGAGTCCGAACTTTTTGATGGTTTCCATTGTGAAACCGCGTTCTTTGAAGTACGATAGTCCGATGGCTTTTCCTTCGTCGGTTTCTAAGAGGGTGTGTTGAAAGTATTTTTGTGCAAATTCAGATACTAAGAACAGGCTTTCACGGAAATCTACGGTGGCTTTTTGTTCGTCACTTTGTTCGGTTTCCTCAATCTCTATGTTGTACTTTTTTGCCAAATAGCGAATGGCCTCAGGATACGTGAAATGCTCATGTTCCATGAGGAATGCGACTGAATTTCCTCCTTTTCCGGAACTAAAATCCTTCCAGATTTGCTTAACGGGCGACACCATAAACGACGGAGAACGCTCGCTAGAAAAGGGACTTAATCCTTTAAAGTTACTTCCGGCTCTTTTTAATTGTACGAAATCGCCAATAACTTCTTCTACTCGAGCGGTTTCAAAAACGGTGTCAATTGTGGCTTGGGTAATCATAGTTTATATTGTGGAGGGCAAAGATAAGGAGAAATTGTTTTAAGATTGAAGTATTAAGAATTAAGATTTTGTGATTGGAATTTGGGGATTGAAGGACGGAGGGATTGATAAAAAAGTTGGTTTGTTCTCGATTGATTTCTTTTTTAAAATAAAAAAATCCCATAAAGGAAATCATTTATGGGATTGTCAATAGTATAACAAAGGTTGGTAGCTGAGTACCGTTATTAGCAAAGTCTTAATACTTCTCTTTCTGGAAACCCCAGTCGCGCAAAACTTGCTTGTAGTCATCGGGATGGTTATGTTTTATGACACCTGCAATTGCTCTTACGCCCTTTGTTAAGTCTTTTTTCAAGATGTTCTTCTCTCCTACTTTCAAAGAAATTTCTCCATCTATAGTAGTCGATTGTTTTACGAGTGCTTCGTAATCAGTTAACATTTTGTCCCAATATTGTTGTCCATACTCTTCGTCTTGAAAACCGTTTTCTTTAATAGCTACCGCCATTAATTTTAACGAAGCTACCCGTCGGTTTCTATCGGTTGGAAACTCCCAATGGTCCACTTGATGCACAAAACCAAAAGAGGCATAATATGCTTTTTCATTTGCCTTTTTATATTTCCTCTGGATATAGTTCTTGACATAAGCCATTACCGAATCCATTTCTTGTTCCAAATGTTCTAATGTATTACCGGTTTGTGGGCGATTCGCACCCTTGTTGAGGCGTATTGCCAAGTCAGCATTATATTTTGCAGCATCGGCAACAAACTTGGCAACAGTGAGCCACAACAAAGTGAGCCAAGGATTCAGAAGCCATTTCTCGCCAATGGTACTAATTAATGCGCCAAAATCAATGTCGGCTGCAGGAACATTACCCTTTTTTACCGGTTTCTTTTTGTCTGGATTCTCAGATGAATTTTCCATAAATTAAAGTATTAAATTAATAATTAGTACTAAAATTAGTAAAGATTTTAATACAAAATCAAAAATGCATCATTTATTTTATAGTGAAATTAAAAATAAATCTAAACCGATAACACACTGACTCGCATAGGAGTTATGTTTTTGCTTAATATAAAAGGAGTTTACTGACGTGGTAAGCACTAAAAATATAATTTATGAGGTTACCACGGACGGGGTAAGGTGTAAAACAAAGTTTTATGAGGTTACCACGGGTGGTGGGGGCTATTAAATTTTTTAATTATAGTTGAATGTTACTGCTGATGCTTGTGCTAGCGTCTCACTCGTACCTATTACGAGGTCTTTTTATTTGTATTATATTTGGTTGCATGAGCTGAATGTGTGGGCTAGCAACCGGGGCTTATAAGTAAGGAAGAAAATTGAATGAAATTAGTTAAGCTTTTATAAATAGCACAAGCTTTTTTATTCATTAAAACGCAACACCAATGTTTATTCCAAAGTTGAGTAATAATCCTAGTGCGCTAGAGTCTTTTTTTCCGTTATAATCCTTGGCGGAACCAAAAGCAAAGCTAGGTCCAAAGTAGGGATTGACGGCTACAACATTTGCTATTAAAAATTGACAACCCACTAACGCTCTTACATTTATTAAACTAGTATCCTGATTGTATTGAACATCTTTATAGCTTGAAGTACCATTTAAACTGCCTTCTACACTATATCTGCTTCCTCCATAGCTGTTATTTGATTTTAAGTATTGAAGGGATGGACTTAAATACAACCCTTTTGGCGCTACAGCAGTTTTCATATAATAATATCTGTAATCTAAATTGATAGAAAATGACTTTTCTTTAATAAAAACGTTTTTACCGCTAAATGTGCTGCCAAAATTATCTAAATGCAATTCATCTACCTCGCTCATATCCGTACCGCTGTAATTCCCAAAGCCGATTCCCAATTGCAAAGAACTTTTATCGTTTATTACTTTTTCATATTGCAAATCGTACTTATGATTAAAAATAGAAATTGCCTCAAACTTGATGGTATTTTTAACTTCTTTTATTTGCGCAAATCCTGCGGAAATACTGAAAATTGATAATGATGCTAAGTAAATTTTCTTCATTGTTGTTTTTTGATAAATGTACGTCTTGTTATAATCTAGAACCTTTAGTTATAGGTTATAAAACTACAATTTATAACAATAGCTAAATAAAAAAAATAATTTTTATTTATAAAAAGCAACTGTCATTAAATACGTTGTTTGCTTAAGCTTTAATACTTTTCTTTCTAAAACCCCAAGCTCTAAACCTTCCCAAAACAACACCAAAATAACTGCTAGCCCCGATAGTAGCGAAAATCCTCCCGATTTTTCTTCGGGAGATTGAAGCGGATAGCGGGAATAAGGATTGCTGAAAAAGCCCAAGCGATTCGCTCCTAATAATAGTGATAGGATTGCTTCGTACCTCGCAATGACGGCAAGAGGGATTTGATTCAAATAAAAAATCCGCTTCCCTAAAATAGGAAAGCGGATTGTAAATATCTTTATTTTTGATTAGTCTCTTGAACCTCCAAATACTTGTAATGCCCAATAAAGTAGGGTGGCTACGGCGCCAATTGCGGCAACGAGATAGGTTCTTGCAGCCCATTTTAGGGAGTCTTCGGCTCCTGCATATTCTTCTTGACTTAACATGTTTTTGTTTTTTAGCCAGGCTAATGCTCGGTGACTTGCATCGTATTCTACAGGTAGTGTTACCAATGTAAATACAGTGGTGATGGACATTAATACTAAACCGGCGATGGCTACATAGTATCCGATTCCTGCACCTGCAGCGGCTCCTAATATTAGTCCTCCAAAGATTAACCATTGCGATATTCCTGAGGAAACGTTGACAGCGGGTACTAAAACGGAACGGAAGCCTAACATACTGTAGGCTACGGCATGCTGAACCGCATGGCCACATTCGTGTGCGGCAACGGCTGCTGCAGCGGCGTTTCGCTGGTTGTAAACAGCTTCGCTTAGATTGACGGTTTTATCTGATGGGTTGTAATGGTCTGTTAATCGACCGGGAGTTGAAATAACACGAACGTCACGGATGCCGTGGTCTGCTAGCATTTTTTCGGCAATTTCGGCACCGCTCATTCCGTTTCGTAAGGTTACTTTTGAATAGTGTTCAAACTTGCTTTTTAATCGAGCACTTACTGCCCAACTTGCTAAAGCAATGATTCCGAGTAAAACGTAGTACATTAACATAGTGATTGTTTTTTGTACGAATATAACAAATTGTATTCCATATGCAAACTACTGACGGTTTGGCGTGCGTTAAATATTTTATAAAAATAGCGGTAGAATAAATGACAAAATAAATCCTTGTAAAAAAAAACGCCAAGTAGTACACTTGGCGTTTTTGAATTGTATTTTAAGTAAAATTAATCTACTAAAATAATAATTTTATTATCATTCATTTCTAAAGTTCCCGACTCAATAGCTAAGTGCTGTTTTCCGTCAGTTCCTAATGTAAAATGAGGAGCTCCTTCTTTAGTTGCAGCAAAATTAGTTGCGGCAACTTTAATGGTTCCTTTTGTTAATATCGACACAATTGCAGCGTGATGATTTAACATCTGAAATTCTCCATCAACTCCTGGAACACTAACCGAAGTTACTTCTCCTGAATATAATTTTGCCTCTGGCGATACTATTTCTAAAGTCATTTTTTAAAATTTTAGGATTCAGGATTTTCTAATTTAGGATTTAGGATTATCATTCAAGTCCTAAATCGAAATTCCCAAATAATTAAGCTTCCGCTAACATTTTTTGTCCTGCTTCAATTGCTTCTTCGATAGTTCCTTTCAAGTTGAAAGCTGCTTCTGGAAGATGATCTAATTCTCCATCAATAATCATGTTAAACCCTTTGATGGTATCTTTAATATCAACTAAAACTCCTTTCAATCCTGTAAACTGTTCTGCAACGTGGAAGGGCTGAGATAAGAAACGCTGTACACGACGTGCTCTAGAAACGGCTAATTTATCTTCTTCAGAAAGTTCTTCCATACCTAGAATTGCAATAATATCTTGCAATTGTTTGTATTTTTGAAGAATTTCTTTTACTCTTTGTGCACAATCGTAGTGTTCATCACCTAAAATTTGTGGTGTTAAGATTCTTGAAGTAGAATCCAAAGGATCTACTGCAGGGTAAATACCTAGCTCAGCAATTTTACGAGACAATACTGTTGTAGCATCTAAGTGAGCAAATGTTGTTGCTGGTGCTGGATCTGTTAAATCATCCGCAGGAACGTAAACCGCTTGTACAGATGTAATAGAACCTTTGTTTGTAGATGTAATTCGTTCTTGCATCGCACCCATTTCAGTAGCCAATGTTGGTTGGTAACCTACTGCAGAAGGCATACGACCTAAAAGTGCCGATACTTCAGAACCCGCTTGTGTAAAACGGAAGATATTATCAACGAAGAATAACACATCTTTTCCTTGATCAGTACCTGCTCCATCACGGAAATATTCTGCGATCGAAAGTCCTGAAAGTGCTACACGAGCACGAGCTCCAGGAGGCTCATTCATTTGACCGAAAACGAAAGTAGCTTTTGACTCTCTCATTCCTGGCATATCTACTTTAGACAAATCCCATCCTCCATTTTCCATAGAGTGCATGAATTCCTCACCATATTTTATAATTCCTGACTCTAACATCTCACGAAGTAAGTCATTTCCTTCACGTGTTCTTTCTCCTACTCCTGCGAATACTGAAAGTCCACCGTGACCTTTTGCGATATTGTTAATCAATTCCTGAATCAAAACTGTTTTACCAACTCCAGCACCACCGAACAATCCAATTTTCCCTCCTTTTGAGTAAGGCTCAATTAAATCAATTACTTTAATACCTGTGAATAAAACTTCAGAAGAAACTGATAAATCTTCAAATCTTGGTGCTTGACGGTGAATAGACAACCCGTTCTCACCTGTTTTAGGTAATTCTCCAAGACCATCAATAGCATCTCCGATTACGTTGAATAAACGACCGTAAACGTCTGGGCCAATTGGCATCATAATTGGATTTCCTGTAGCACGTACATCGTATCCTCTACTTAAACCATCTGTCGAGTCCATAGAAATGGTACGAACAGTGTTTTCACCAATGTGAGATTGAACTTCAAGTACTAATAATGTACCATCTTTTCTAGTGATTTCCAATGAATCATAAATTTTTGGAAGTTCAACATCCTTTCCGTTGAAAACTACGTCAACTACTGGACCAATGATTTGCGCAACTTTTCCTATTACTTTTGACATTACTTATGTATTTATTAAATAGCTAATTAGGTTTATGAAAAATACCTCTTTTTTCAGAGTGCAAAGATAATTTTTTAAAATACATAATCAATAAAATTTTTATGTTTTTTTATGCAAAAATCATCAATTTGAAAACAGTATCGTATTTTGAGATTATTAATATCAATTTACGCCATAAAAAAAGCCATCGGTTAAGATGGCTTTTAAAAATTATAAATATACTATTGCAAACTTGCTGGATAACTTATCGGAAAATCTCCCGGCTTATACATTCTTAAAGTAGAACCGTACGTAGCATTAATTGCAGCCAAAAATTGATTAGCAATATACGCATTTGCTCTAGCTGTAAGATGAACTCCGTCTAATCCAAATGCACCACCTTGTACGAAAGCGGCTGTCATGTTGAAGTTGTCAAAACGAACTCCACCATTGGCCAATTGCGTCATTAATGCATTTACATCCACAAAAGCTAAACCTTTTGCATCAGCCAAGGCTTTGATGGATGCATTGAAAGCTGTAGTTGCTGCAATAACTTCTGTTGCTTCACTAGCTGTTAATGTTGTGCTATCTTGCATTGGATAAGAAACCCCAACAGTATTAAAAGGTGCAGGTGCCCCCGCTTGAACAGACCCGATAACACTTTGTGCCGTTAAAACAATATAATCTCTTGTTGCAGGAGCACTACTTGCATGTCTTGCTTGTCCATAAATACTTCCAAGATAAGTTGCAGTTGGAGCTCCTAATACTGGTGAAAGTGCGGCAGTAATTTGAGCAGATATATTTATCAAACTTTCATCTTTAATCAAAAGTTGATTCTTTTCAACTGTTAATGGATTTGCATCATCCGCTACTAGCGTAACAAATCTCGTAGGTAAACCACTTGCTACAAGTGCTTGATTGATTCCTCCAAATAACTGATTTAGTTGACCCGCACTATCAGGTGGCAAACCAGGAAGTGCATTGGTAGGTATCGTTGTAAAATAAGGTATAGACGTAACATTTGGAATGTTTGCTACCACTCCCTTAGCTCCATTTGTTGCCAATGCATTAATTAAAGATTCGTAAACCGATGCAAATAAGCCCGGATCTGTGATATCACTTGATCCATAAGAAGCTGGATTCATATTGCCTGCTTGATTCAACCCTGTTCCTCCCGAAGTAGCATAGCTCAAAACGTCATTATTACCAATCCATAATGAGAAAAATGTTGGACTTTGAGCTACTGCATCTGCAATAATTGAGGTAGTCGCACTTGATCTGAAACGCACGAAATAAGGATTTGCGGTTCCTGTCATTACTCCTGCAGCACTACCGTAACTTGGCGCTAATAAATGAAAACTTTTAGCTCCTGGAACCCCCAAGTTATTAAACGGACCTGTTAAGGTTGTAGTTATTTCATTTGTAGGAACAGCATTTGGCAAAACTGTTGGTGCTCCATTCTTAAATATTAGTCTTGGTGCTGCAATTACATTTCCTGCTAATAAAAGTCCACCAATATTGTCATTTGTAAAAGGGATGGTAAAAGCACCACCACCTGCCAAGGCAAATTGATCTGACATTAATTTTGGATATGCATTTTCTTGTCCCGCTTTGAAAAGTGCGTTGTCACTATAACCTGCTGTTAAGGAATTTCCTAACGCTACATATTTTGAAAAATCTGCTGAACCAGCTACAATAGGCACTTCTTTTACCGTGCTATCTTCATCGTCTGAGTTACATGCTACAAAGGTCAATGAAACCAACAGTAGCCATTTGAAATTTTTGATCATAATTTTGAATTTTTATAATTTGACTATAGTCTTTTTTACTTAAGGATTAATCGTTAATGAAGCAAATACTTGACGACCTATTGCACCAGCACCAATAACCTGTACATAATCATCTCCAAATAAATTCGCAGCACCCACTTTTAAGACTGATTTAATTGCTGGAATGCCATAATTAATTTGAGCATCAAATACCACATTTTCAGGAATCATTCCATCTCCGAAAGATGATTGCCATAAATATTCTGAATTGTAACGAGCATTAAAATTAAATCCAAAATTTTTGAATAACGCTGTATTTCCTAAAGAAGCTTTTAGACGGTGTTTTGGCGTATTAAATCCTGCAATGAAAGAAGGGTCTTTTGCTTGGTCAAATTCAAAATCTGAAAAGTTATAGTTTACTCCTACTTCAAATTCTTTATACACTTTCTTAGACAAACCAATACCAACTCCCATTGAATTTACAGACTCAGTAGTGTTTGTGTATACTTGGAATACTCTTCTGTCTCCATTACCTATTGCCTGAAGACCTTTTAGAACCTCTGGATTACTTAAATCACTTCCAACAATACCATAATATGGCGTTATAATTCTTGAAGTACTCATGAAATCAGTATAGATATTATAGTAAACATTCATATCTACCGCAATTCCATTTTCTAAAACTGATTTATAACCAACTTCGAATGCCTTAACTTGTTCTGGCTTCACAAGTGCAATATTTACAACCTGTAAATCTGCTGGATTCCCTGATTGGCCAAATTTTGTTACAGAAGGAACAGAATATACAGGAACATTATAAGCGTCATTTCCGGTAAATGTTCTTGTTGGCAGAACGCCAGGAATCGCTTGTCCAGCTGCACTTACGTCTAAAGTTTCAACATAACGATTTAAGTTGTCTTTTGTAGAACCAATTAAAGCAAACGGCCCTAAATCTAAACCAATGTATTGATCTTGTGTAGTTGGGTTTCTAAAACCTGTTTGGAACGAAGCTCTAAAATTATGATTTTTCAATTCGCCGGCAGAATATACAAATGAAACTCTTGGGGAAAATTGCCCGTCAAAATTCTGGGCTTTGTCATAACGGATAGATCCTGTAAATTTCAAACGTTCGTCCATAAATTTCTTTTGAACTTGTGTATAGATACCGTATTCATCATATGTAATTGGACCGTCATAATCTGTAAAGATTGTACCGCTAGAATTCATTTCATACTGACGGTATGAACCTCCTAATTGAATTTCAGCTATTTTAATTATATCTTTAAAGTTATAATTTCCATCCGCATGATAGATTTTAGAGTTGTCCAAAAATTTAGCTCCTTCTTTCAAATTGGGATTTGCAGTAACGCCGTCTAAAACTGTTTGAAATTCCGCAGTCCCTGGTTGAAAACGTGGCTGACCATTTGGTATTAATCCTAAAACATTTAATTCTGGATCAAATCCTGGAACCGAAAAAACGTTATTATCTGCAAAATTTCTTGCAAAAGCACTAGCTTGATTTGCATTAAACCCTAATCCAATTTGGGATTGCAAAAATGCCGTAGCATAATCCGTAAACCAACCTTTGTCCGATTTTGCAGCTCTGTTTAAGTTCCAACCAGCAAAACGCATGTCATATGAATTTCCGGCATCTTCACCCGTTACATAACCTCTTGCAAAAAAGTTTTTACCTTTGATTTCAATTCTAGATTGATTCATATAAAAATCTTTCAAATAGTAACGATTTGCTCCTTGGTAGATTGTATTACCAAAACCAAGTTTGTGCTGTAAGATAATTTCGAAGTCATTTGCCCAAGGTTTGAAATGCAATGAAAAATCAGCTTTTACACTTTCAACTTTATTATCTGACAAATCCTGTTCTCTATAACCTGTTCTACTTACTTGACCTACATTTGGAACAAAAGTTGTCACCTCATCACCATATAAGTTCAATCCATCATAGTTTTGATTTGTATCCCGACTTCCACCAGGAGTTATACTTCTATCTTCATTAGCAATCCACTCTGTACCTTGCATATAATTGAAATTTACTTTTCCAGCAAAATGTGGAGAAAAAGCGTGTGCCGCACGAATTCCAAAATCATAGTAGTTGTTATCTCCAGCAGCTTCTTGTGAAGTGATCCCCTGTTTATAATACGTACTTATACCTTGGCTTGTAAAAGGACTTCTACTTGTCATAAATAACACTCCATTAAAAGCATTAGCTCCGTACAATGCCGAAGAAGCACCAGGTAAAAGTTCAACACTTGCAACATCTAATTCTGATAAACCAATTAGATTTCCCAATACAAAGTTTAAAGCTGGAGAAGAATTGTCCATTCCATCAACTAATTGCATAAAACGTGTGTTTGCAACAGTAGCAAAACCACGCGTATTTATGGATTTAAAGGATAAACTACTGGTGTTGAAATGCACTTCCTTCAGGTTTTCTAAACCGTCGTAGAAACTAGGTGAAGATGTGTTTCTAATTTCCTTTAATCCCATTCTTTCGATGGTTACAGGTGATTCGATAATTCGTTCTGGTGTTCTAGAAGCAGAAACAACAATTTCGTTCAATTTGTTGTATTCTTGCATAAGGGCAAGGTTTACAACTTGATTGTTTTTTGTTATTTGTACTTTTTGCGTAGTAAAACCTACACTAGAAATTTCAATTTCATAAGGCAATTGTTTGTCCGCGACTAAAATAAATTTACCATCTGCATCTGAAATGGTTCCAATATTTTCGCCAACAACTGCTATATTCGTTCCTGGCAAGGTCATTCCGTCCTGGTCCTTAATTGTTCCCGTAACTGTTGTCTGGCCAAACGAAATTGCACAGAAAAATAGGGACAAAATAAAAAAATACACTTTCATTTGTTTTAGATTTTGTTGGTTAGTTATGACCAAATTACAAATAAATTTGACATTTCTAAATTTTAAGCGATTATTTTCAACAAAATGCAATAATGCATAAGTTTTATTTCGATATAATCGATTAAATTTATTGTGTTTTAATTAACGTTTTAGCTTAAATAGCACAGAAAGTATTATGCATACATATAAAATTTGCAATTTGTTACAGATATCATAAAAATAAAATTCAAAAATATTTATGCATAAAAAAAGCGGAAAATCAATTCCGCTTCTTCAATTATATACTAAAACAAGGTTATTCGACTGTTACTGATTTTGCCAAATTTCTAGGTTGATCAACATTACAACCTCGCATTACCGCAATATGATAAGAAAGCAATTGCAATGGAATTGTTGTAATTAATGGTGACAATGCGTCTGTTGTTTCTGGTATTTCAATCACATAATCTGCTAAATCACGAACTTGAGTATCTCCTTTAGTCACAACAGCAATGATTCTACCGCTTCGAGATTTGATTTCTTGAATATTACTAACTATTTTATCATAATGACCTTGTTTAGGTGCTATTACAATTACAGGCATTAATTCATCAATTAAAGCAATTGGACCATGCTTCATTTCTGCCGCAGGATATCCTTCAGCATGAATGTAAGAGATTTCCTTTAATTTCAAAGCGCCTTCTAAAGCTACAGGGAAATTATAACCACGACCTAGATACAAACAGTTTGTAGAATCTTTGAAAACCGCTGCAATTTCTTTCGCAACATCATTGGTATTCAAAGCTTCTTTTACTTGTTCTGGAATCAATTCCAGTTCTTGTAAGTAACGTCTGTAATCCGTGTTATTTAACGTGCCTTTTGCTTGAGCAATTCGCAAAGCAATCATTGTTAAAACTGTGATTTGCGTTGTAAAAGCTTTAGTAGAAGCCACTCCAATTTCTGGTCCAGCATGTGTATAAGCTCCAGCATGTGTTTCGCGAGAAATCGATGAACCCACAACATTGCAAACACCAAAAACAAATGCTCCTCTTTCTTTCGCTAATTTAATAGCTGCTAAAGTATCGGCAGTTTCACCAGACTGAGAAATAGCAATAACGATATCCCCTTTATTTATAATAGGATTTCTGTATCTAAATTCAGAGGCATACTCCACTTCTACAGGAATTCTTGTAAATTCTTCTATCACATATTCAGCCACTAAACCTGCATGCCAAGAAGTTCCACAAGCAACGATAAGGATACGTTCTGCATTTAAAAAACGTTCTAAATTATCCTCAATTCCTGCCATTCTAATAATTCCTTGATCTGCTAATAAGCGACCTCTATACGTGTCCTTAATTACATTTGGTTGCTCATAAATTTCTTTAAGCATAAAATGGTCATATCCTCCTTTTTCAATCTGCTCCAAATTCATTTGAAGTTCCTGAACATAAGGATCGACTAAAGAATCATCTTTAATTTTTCGAACTTTTAATTTTTTGTTTAAGCGAATTACAGCCATTTCTTCGTCTTCCAAATAAATAGCATTTGAAGTATATTCGATAAATGGTGATGCGTCAGAAGCAATAAAATATTCATTTTCGCCAACACCTATTGCCAAAGGGCTACCTAGACGTGCTACAACTATTTCATTGGGTTTCTTTACATCAAAAACACAAATAGCATAAGCCCCAATTACTTGGTTAAGTGCTACTTGTACTGCTTTTCCTAACTTTAGATTTTCGGTCTTTTGAACATCTTCAATTAAGTTAATCAATACTTCCGTATCCGTATCGGATTTAAAAGTGTATCCTCTTTTAATCAACTCTTTTTTCAACGGTTCGTAATTTTCAATAATTCCATTATGAATTATAGCCAATTCGCCCGAATTAGATAAATGTGGATGTGAATTAACATCATTTGGCACACCATGGGTAGCCCAACGCGTATGTCCCATTGCTATTGTAGCATCAGAATTACTTTCTTCAACACAACGTTCCTCCAAGTCTGAAACTTTACCTTTGGTTTTGCAAACCATCAGGTCTTTGCCATCGTAAAGCATTACTCCAGCACTATCGTAACCACGATACTCTAATCTTTTTAAACCTTTAATCACTATAGGAAAGGCTTTTCTGTATCCGATGTAACCAACAATTCCACACATAATTTACTTAATTTGGTTTGGTATAATATATTTCTAATTTTAATCTTTTTGCATAATTGGCTGATCCTGGAGCAATATTATTCCCAAAAAGTATGGTTCCTAAAGGGTTGAATAATGAAGCTGCCGGAACGCGGTCAATTGTAAATTCGGGTGATTGGGGGAAAGCACCAGGAATGATTTTCGGTTCTTTTAATTTAAAATTTTCTGATAATACTATCGCTTCTGTAACACTTAATCCGAGACGGACGTTAGTAGAGTCTTTTCGAATTAAATTCCGAATGTGATTTGTTATTCTTATTCTATATTTTACTCCTCGACTATCTGTAGTTTGGATAATTCCGTCGTGGATAATTTTATTTTTGTTAGGTTCTACGGAAGAACTAGTTCCATCCGAAATCCAATCAACTAATGGCGTTCTATTTTTCAAATCATAAAGATATAGTCGCTGTGGCTCAGGAACATTACTCATTGCATCTTTATCAATGTAAAATGTTAAATTAGCTTCATTAATCAACCATCCATTATTTCTAATAATATTTAATTCATCAGCAACTCCATCTGGAATTCCCGTCATACCATCGCTACCAAAATTATCAGGCCCAAATAAATCAATAACTGCAATAGAACCTTCTCCTCCTTTTAAAAATATTCGAGAATCTCCCACGGTACGATTTGGATTTAAAATTGCATTTGCATATAAATTGCTGTTTTGAGTTTCTAACAAACTAACGTAACTCCCTGTCATGTTTAACACAAAAGTTTTTGCTTCCAATTTTGGCAATCCTCCGTAAGAATCATCTGGAGAATCAGTATAAGTAACCGGAACTCCATCTATAACGGAAGCATATTGCTGATAATGCAAAGTTATGTTTCCTCTACTAAAATCCAATTGCATTAACAGATCTGAAGCTACTTCATCGACTTGAAAATATATTCCTCTAAAATACTCCTTAAAAACACTATTATTAAGTAATTTACCTGCAGGAGCATTCATGATTTTTTCTTGAAAAAATGCTTTGTCAAGTTTAAGTTGCATTCTCGGGGATAATTGCCGTTCTAACTCAGATGGAACAATAGTTTTCAAGCCACGGTCCACTTTCAATTTAACAATGGCCTCATTGCTTGGTTTAAAGGCTGAATTTTGTTTCGTATCCGAAGAATTGTTCAACATTGAACCAATTTTATTATCGTTAAAAATACTATTTTGATCTGTGTAATAGCGCTGTGTAGTTTGGAAGTTGTCGCTAGGATTAAGTGAATTTATGACATAACCCGACTCAAATACCTTCAAATTAATTGTTCCAGAACCTTTTATAGAATCTAAAGCATAGGTTACTACTTGATCTGTACTCGTTGTTTTTGTACTAAAGTAAGGAATCGTCAAAACTACACTATCGAGTACCGGATTATACTCAGAAGAGAAAACTGGATTTACAGTACTCAATTCAAGTTGAGTAACGTAATTCGCTTTCACTTTTCCAAAAAAGGAATTCGTATAAACACCTAACGCATTTGGCGGTAAAAAACTACTCAATAAATTATTAGATTGCATAACCCCTGTGGCTTGAGAATAAGCCCGAACAGTAGAGGTCGTATCTGGTTTAAAGGCAAAATGGTCATCATCTACAATACCTGAACCCATTTCACTAAAGTCTTGATCACAGGACGAAAATAATAATGCTGACAAAAATAATGCAGTCGCAATCCCGTAAAACGATATTTTATTCATAAAAATTTTTAATTATTAACTTAAAGTACTTTTGTTTTGTAAAAGTCAGTATAAACTTCTGCAAATTTATCTTTAGGGACGAAAGGTAAAAAAGGTTTACCTGACGATTCAATAAATTTTGTTAAACTTGGCGAAATACTTTCTGAACCAATGATTATAGCATCTGAATGACTAATAGTCGTTTGCAAAAGATTTTCATAATTTGGAATCTCCAATGTTGAAATAGCCTCATGCGGAATACCGTCAAATTTTATTTTATTAATCAACTCCGGATTCAAAGTTCCTTCAAAAGAATGACCATAAACAGAAACAACAATTTTTGTGTTTTCAAATAAAGCTTCGTCTTTATAATAATGCTTCATATAAATAGGAAGCAATCCCGCCATCCATCCGTGAACATGGATAATGTCTGGAACCCAATTTAACTTCTTAACAGTTTCTACAACTCCTTTTGCAAAAAATATGGCACGTTCGTCATTATCTGGATACAAAGTACCGTCTTCGTCCGTAAAAGTAGCTTTGCGTTTGAAATATTCATCATTGTCAATAAAATAAACCTGAATTCGCTCTTTAGGAATTGAAGCTACCTTAATAATTAATGGCATATCTAAATCATTTACCACTAAATTCATCCCAGAAAGCCGAATAACCTCATGCAGTTGATGTCTTCTTTCATTAATATTACCATATCTTGGCATAAAAATTCTGATTTGCCCTCCTTGATCATTTATCATCTTTGGCACATCATAAGACATTGACGAAACTTCGTTTTCTGCTAAATAAGGCACCACTTCAGATGACACATATAAGATCCTCTTATCCTCCATATTGTTTTTTACTTTTTTAATTGGCAATAAATAACACGCAAAATTACAAAAAATAACGGAGTTATTAACTATTATATTAATTTTGCACCTCTGAAACAAAATAAATATGCTGATTTTTACAACGCAAGAGGATCTAAGAAGCCACTTAATAACCAACTTTGAAAATTCTAAAACTATCGGATTTGTCCCTACAATGGGTGCCTTACATCAAGGTCATCTGTCCTTAATTCAGAAGTCAATTTCGGAAAATGACACTACCGTTATGAGTATTTTTGTGAATCCTACCCAGTTTAACAACGCAATGGATTTAGAGAATTATCCAAGAACGCTGGATGCGGATGTTGAAAAAATAGAGAAAATCAGTCCTGATATAATTATTTTCGCACCATCAGTAGATGATATTTATCAAGGAAAAACGCTTTCTCAGCATTTCGATTTTGACGGATTAGAAAATGAAATGGAAGGCAAGCATCGTCCGGGACATTTCGATGGCGTAGGAACAATTGTCAAAAGATTGTTTGAAATCGTACAACCAACCCATGCCTATTTTGGAGAAAAAGACTTTCAGCAACTACAGATTATTAAAAAAATGGTCGAAATAACCGGACTTCCTGTAGAAGTCATTGGTCAACCAATTTTTAGAGAAGAAAACGGCTTAGCTATGAGTTCACGAAATGAAAGACTTTCTAGCAAGCAGAGAGAAGAAGCATCCTTTATTTATAAAACACTTCAAGCTGCTAAAAACCATTTTGGCATAAAAGATGCTGTAGAAGTTTCAAATTGGGTGGAAAATGAATTTAAAAACAATACTAATTTCAGGTTAGAATATTTCGAAATCGCAGACGAAACCACTTTAAAATCAGTTCAAAACAAGGAACCAAACAAGAAATATCGGGCATTTATTGCTGTTTTTATGAACGATGTTCGATTGATTGATACCATTTCATTAAATTAATTATCTTTGCCGTATGCAAATTGAAGTAGTAAAATCCAAGATTCACCGTGTTACGGTAACTGGAGCAGATTTAAATTATATAGGAAGCATCACTATTGACGAGGCTCTCATGGAAGCTTCCAATATTATTGAAGGCGAAAAAGTAGCGATTGTCAACATCAATAATGGTGAAAGACTTGAAACCTATGCCATCAAAGGAAATAGAAATTCTGGAGAAATTACCCTTAATGGTCCGGCAGCTCGTAAAGTACAAAAAGGGGACATTATTATCATTATTTCTTACGGAATTTTAGATTTCGAAGAAGCAAAATCATTCAAACCTTCTTTGGTTTTTCCAAATGAAAAAGACAATTCCTTGACTTAATTTGTGAAAAAAAGAATCAGTAATTTACTATCTATTCTTATTCCTCTTTTATTAGGGGTTGTACTGATGATTTATTCTTATAATTCTTTTACTGAAGAGCAATTGCAAGAAATGAAAGGCTATTTTTTAACAGCCGATTACAATTATGTACTCATTTCACTACTTTTAGCAACTTCAGGTTATGTATTAAGAGCATACCGTTGGAAATACACATTGACTCAAATTGGAGTTGTTCCAAATTTCAAACTTAACTTTATAGCCGTGAGTATTGGCTATTTTGTCAATCTTTCCATTCCTCGTTCAGGAGAAGTTTCTAGAGCTTTGATTTTAAAAAAATACCAAGATGTTCCTTTCGACAAGGCTTTCGGAACTATTATTGGCGAACGAATTGTTGATTTTTTTATTCTTCTTTTTTTTATTTTTCTATCCTTAATTGTAGAGTTTAATACCTTAAAAAGTTTTCTTCTAAGCTACATTCCAATTGGAAAATTAGTCTTGATTCTTGCAATTGGATTTATTGGCTTTTTGTTTTCGCTTTATCTTTATTTTTATTCCAAATCGAAATTTATACTAAGTCTAAAATCTAAAATAGAAGGACTAAAAGAGGGAGCTTTAAGCATTTGGAACATGCCTTCTAAATGGGAATTTCTTACCCTTACTTTGTTAATTTGGCTTTCCTATGTTTTGATGTTTTATATAACCACTTTTGCATTGGAAGAAACAAGTTCTATTACTTTCGGTACTGCATTAATAGCTTTTGTTATTGGAAGTTTAACGGTGGCTTTTACAAACGGTGGCTTCGGATTTTTTCCGGTTTTAATTGCTAAAATTTTATTTCTATACCACATTCCACTTGAAGCAGGAAACGCTTTTGGCTGGATTGCATGGACTTCACAATTAATTATCATTGTTTTTCTAGGGCTTTTATCCTTTTTACTTTTGCCTTTTGTCAAGAAAAACAAATAATTTATTATCTTGCTTCAAAATTGCGAAAGCAGATTACCAAACCAAACCAACATAATCAATGAAAAAATATTACTTATTACTTGTTTTAAGTCTGTTTGTATTTCCTGTTTTTGCCCAAAAGACAGATACTATTCATTCTGAGAAACTCAATGAAGACCGTATTATTTCCATTTCACTTCCCACTTCTTACGGAAAAGAAAAAAATAAAAAATATCCCTTATTACTCCTATTGGATGGTGATTACTTGTTTGAACCCTTCGCTGGAGCACTAAAATACGGTAATTATTGGGATGATTTACCTGAAGTAATTGTGGTGGGAATCAATCAAAGTCGTCCTTATGACCGAGAATTAGAAAGCGATGTTGATGTGCAAAATGGCTTGCCTATAGAAAAAGGCGCCAAATTTTTCGACTTTATTGGTATGGAATTACTACCCGCTTTAGAAAAAAAATATGCGATTGCACCATTTAAAATTATTGCAGGTCACGACGTGACAGCGGGTTTCATGAATTTATTTCTTTACAAGGATGTTCCGGTTTTTGACGCTTACATTTCGATGAGTCCAGAATTAGGTCAGGAAATGGAAACAAGAATCCCAACCCGTTTGGGCGCCATTAAAAAACCAGTTTTCTATTATCAATCGACCGCTGATGGAGATTTGAAAAAAATGCAAGAACGCATTAAAACTTTAGATGTTAATTTAAAAGCTACCACCAATTCAAATTTGTATTATCAGTTTGATGATTTTAAAAATGCTTCTCATTATTCGCTCGTTTTATTTTCAATCCCGAATGCATTATACCATATTTTCGGAGCCTATCAACCTATTTCAAGTACTGAATTTCAGGAAAAGATTGTGACTTTACCTAGCGATTACGTAGGCTATTTGACTAAAAAATACGATATTATAGAAAAATCATACGGAATAAAAATGCCCATTCGGATTAATGATTTCACGGCAATTGAGGCGGCAATTTTGAAAAATAATGCATTTGCAGAGTTTGAACAATTGGCTTCTTTGGCTAAGAAAAGTTATCCTCGATCGATGTTGAGTCAGTACCACATGGGGATGTTCTATGAAAAAACAGGCGAAACAAGAAAGGCATCTAAGGCTTACATGAATGCTTATAACATGGATTCTATTGGCAGTTTAACCAAAGACTTTATGCTTGAAAAAGCCGACCAAATGAAGTAGTTCTCCAAATTATGTCAAAAATAAAAACAGCCTTTTTCTGTCAAAATTGCGGAACGTCTTACGCCAAATGGCAAGGCCAATGCAACGCTTGCAAAGAATGGAATACCATTGTTGAAGAAGTAATCCAGAAAGAAGAGAAAAAAAGTTGGAATCCAACCCAAACTGAATCCAAACGAACTACAAAACCGCTGAAAATTCACGAAATTGACAGCACTGAGGAGATTCGGATGGATACCCGTGATGGCGAATTAAATCGTGTTTTAGGCGGCGGAATAGTTCCCGGCTCCTTAATTCTTTTGGGTGGTGAACCTGGAATTGGCAAAAGCACTTTGCTGTTGCAAATTTCCCTCAAATTACCTTACAGAACTTTATATGTTTCAGGCGAAGAAAGCCAGAAGCAAATAAAAATGCGTGCCGAAAGAATAAATCCATTAAGCGATAATTGCTACATTCTAACGGAGACGAAAACGCAAAATATCTTCAAGCAAATTGAAGCAATTGAACCGGAAATTGTCATTATTGACTCGATTCAAACTTTGCATACCGACTATATTGAATCTTCTCCAGGAAGTATTTCTCAAATTCGGGAAACCACTGCTGAACTGATAAAATTTGCCAAAGAAACCAATATTCCAGTGATTTTAATTGGTCATATTACGAAAGACGGTACGATTGCTGGACCAAAAATTTTGGAACACATGGTCGATACCGTTTTGCAATTTGAAGGCGATAGAAATCACATTTACCGAATTCTACGTTCGCTAAAAAACCGTTTTGGCTCAACCGCTGAATTAGGAATCTACGAAATGTTAGGTTCGGGTTTAAGAGAAGTTTCCAATCCATCAGAAATATTAATTTCACATAAAGAAGAACAACTTTCAGGAACTGCAATTGCGTCAACACTCGAAGGGATGCGACCGCTGATGATTGAAATTCAAGCATTAGTGAGTACCGCAGTTTATGGAACACCACAACGAAGTACGACAGGTTATAATGCTAAAAGACTCAATATGATTCTTGCTGTTTTGGAAAAAAGAGCGGGTTTCAGGCTTGGTGCCAAAGATGTTTTCTTAAACGTAACTGGTGGAATTTCCGTTGACGACCCAGCTATTGATTTAGCGGTTGTTGCTGCAATTCTTTCTTCTAATGAAGACATTCCTGTCGATAAAGATTTCTGTTTTGCAGGAGAAGTTGGGCTTTCCGGCGAAATTCGTCCTGTAAATCGAGTAGACCAACGGATTCAAGAAGCTGAAAAATTAGGCTTTTCAGCTATATTTGTGTCGAAATACAATAAAATTTCACTTAAAAAAACGGTTATCAAAGTTCGGCTCGTTTCGAAAATTGAAGACGTCGTTGAAGAACTTTTTGGTTAATTTCATAAAAACATGAACAAACGTAAAAAAATAATTTTCCGTATTATAATAGGGGTTCTTATCGTATTTCTGTTAGGAATCGTATTGTTTTTTAGTTTTCGAAACCAACTACTAAAAGAAGCAATTGCAAAAGTAACCGACAAAATGGAACGCGATTATGATGCAAAACTATCAATCAAATCCGCTGAATTTGACGGTTTAACTGGAGTTAAAATCACCGATATTACATTAGTTCCTAAAAATGCCGACACACTATTTGCTATTCATAAACTGAGTACTTCCGTTCGTTTTGCACCTCTATTTGTTGGTAATTTGCAACTTGGAACATTATTCATTGAAAATGGCCTAGTACAATTATCCAAAAAAGGCGACCGAAAAAACTTCAGTGCTTTTCTGAAAAAAGAGAAGAACCCAACAGCTTCTGGAGAAAAGCAAAAACGTGATTATGCTGATTTGGCTTACAAATTAATCTCGAAAGGCTTGAATCTAGTGCCAACCGATATGGAAATCAAAAACCTGACGTTCAAATTAGATGATAATGGCAAAAAAGCTAGAATTAATTTACAAAAACTTAGACTGGCGGATAAACAGTTAGAAACATCGATTGAGGTGCAAACCAATACCTTTCAACAGAAATGGAGAATCGCCGGTTTTGCCGACCCAAGAAACAGCAAAGCCGATATTGCCTTTACCAATCGCGATACTGGAGCCATAAAAGTACCTTATTTTGACGAACGTTTTAATCTAAAATCCAGCTTTGATTCCATTAGAATTAAAGTGGATAACATTTCCAAAAGTGGTGGGGTTTTAAATATTGACGGAACTTCTTCCATCGCCAACTTATCGGTTAATCATCCGAAAATTGCCACTAAAGATGTGCTTTTTGAAAAAGCCTCCTTCGATTATCATTTTGTTTTAGACGAAAATAATATCGGGATTGATAGTAGCTCGACAGCCGTTTTAAACAAAATAAAATTTCATTCTTATGTGAATTTGAATACAGAAACGGATACTATTTATGCTTTGAAAGTGGCCATTCCAACCATGAAAGCCCAAGATTTTATCGAATCGCTACCCAAAGGTTTGTTTACCCATTTTGAAGGTATGGAAGCGGAAGGCGAATTTGACTATCATTTGGATTTTGAATTCAATAAAAATAACCCAAATGCACTTGTGTTTGAGAGTAACATCAATAAAAAGGACTTTAAAATCACTAAATATGGTGAAGCAGATTTGAATAAAATAAACGGCCCATTTACCTATCGAGCCATTGAAAACGACCAACTGCAACGCCCTGTTTTTGTAGGAGAAAGCAATCCAAATTATACTCCGTTAAGCGAAATATCACCCTATTTACGAAAAAGTGTGCTTACGACAGAAGACCCATCGTTCTTTTCGCACCGTGGTTTTATCAACGAAGCATTCAAGCAATCCATCATCAAAAATATTAAAACCAAAAAATTCAGTCGTGGCGGAAGTACCATTTCCATGCAATTGGTCAAAAATGTTTTTCTAACACGTGAAAAAACACTTTCAAGAAAATTAGAAGAAATATTACTGGTTTACATTCTTGAAAATAACAGAATTGTCAGCAAAGAACGCATGTTAGAAGTCTATTTCAATGTCATCGAATGGGGACCAAACATTTATGGAATCGGAGAAGCTTCGCAGTTTTATTTTCAGAAACATCCTTCTCAATTAAGTCTGAACGAGTGTTTATTCTTGGCAAGCATCGTTCCGCGACCAAAAGGCTTTATGTGGAAATTTGATAACACTGGAAATCTAAGAAACCAAGGAGTTGTACAACAAAAGTACTTAACGAATTTAATGCTACGAAGAGGAGTGTTGACCTCCGAAGACACTATTTTTAAAGCATTTCCCGTACATGTTACCGGTCGGGCACGTTCTTTTTTACGAATTACAGAGAAGGATACAACCATCGTGGATTCATTGGATTTAGAAGAATTTAATTTCTAAAAGTGGAAAGTTGTAAAAAAAACCAACTTCCTTCCCAACCTTTTTGCTCTTTTGATACTCTTTATACTAAAGAGCAATTTGCACTAAACAAAAAATACTATGAAAAAGTTCCTCCTCCTATTATTATTTCCGGCCGTTATTTATGCTCAAAAACCAGTATTTACGACTGCGAAAGTGAAAAACGTAACAGTTTATTTTAATTCTGCTGAAATTTCACAAACTACAACCGCTACTTTACCCAAAGGAACAAGCGAAATTGTGATTAAAAATGTAGCCGATTACCTCAACGAAAATACGGTTCAAATTGGAGCTCCATCTAATGTGACTGTGCTTTCGGTTCAGTTTACCAATAATTACATTTCTGAATATGAGATAGACGAGAATTCTCCTGCTATAAAAAAAGTGCGTGACAGTATTTCTTTGGTCGAAAAAGAAATGAAAAGAGTCAACAACGCAAAAGTTGCCGAATCAAAAACTATTGAGTTATTGGATAAAAATCAACAAGTTTCTGGTGTTAATGCTGGTTTAAGCGTTTTAGAATTGACTAAAATGGTGGATTATTATAAGACCACACGCAATCAAATTAGTAATAACGTCGATACTTTAGACGAGAAAATCAAAAAGTTAAACGAGGTTTTGAGTGATTTGAGAAATAAGTTAGTAATTAATACCCAGAAAGAAGAGAAGACGTCAAAAGGAAAATTAGTGATTCAAGTGATGAACGAAACGGCTGGAAAGGTAGATTTCGACATTAATTATTTGACTAATAACGCCAATTGGCAACCGTTTTATGATTTAAGAGCGAACAACATCTCGGCACCCATTGAGATGATGTACAAAGCACAAGTGGTTCAAAACACAGGAATTGACTGGAAACAAGTGAAGCTTACCTTATCAAGTGGGAATCCAAATCAAAACAATCAGGCTCCGCTTTTGAATGCTTGGTTTTTGAGATACGGGTATCAACAAAATTATGATTATTCAAAAGACGACTCGAAAAGCAATACTTTCAATGACGTTGAAGTTGTTGGCTATTCTGCAAAACGAGTAGATAAATCTTCTATTTCAAAAAACACTACCATTCAAGAAAACCAGCTCAATATCTCCTTTGACATTGAGATTCCGTACGACATTTTATCAAACGGAAAAGCACATAGTGTTGCTTTAAAAGAAATCAATCTTCCTGCTACTTATAAGTATTATGCTGCTCCACGAGTTGAAAAAGAAGCATTTCTTTTGGCCGAAATCAGCGATTATTCGAAGTACAATTTATTGCAAGGCGAAGCGAATATTATTTTTGAAGGAATGTATGTTGGCAAGACATTTATCAATCCGAATCAAACTTCAGATACCTTGAATTTGAGCATGGGAAGAGATAAAAAAATCTCCATTAAACGCGAAAAAGTAGTGGACAAATCAGGAACGAAGTTCTTATCGTCTAAAAAAGAACAGACGTTTACGTATGATATTACCATTAGAAACAACAAGAAAGAAATGGTTGAATTACTTCTCAAAGACCAATACCCACTGAGTCCTGACAAGGAAATTGAAATTGAACTTAAAGAAAGTGATGGAGCCAAAATCAATACGGAAACGGGCATTCTAACATGGAATTTAAAACTGAAACCCAACGAAACTAAAGTCATTCGTATCAGTTATAAAGTCAAATATCCGAAAGACAAGACCATCGATAATTTATAAAAGACTCAAAACCTCATCCTCAACGATGGGGTTTTTCTTTGCTGTAAAACATTTATCAAGACGTTAAGGTGAAGGATTTGGATACAATTCCTGCACTTGGTTTATTTCATCAATTACTTTTTGCGTTAAAACAACTTGACTTGTTTGAATGTTTTTTTTCAATTGTTCTAAACTTGTCGCACCTATAATGGTACTCGTCACAAAAAACTGTTGACGTATGAAAGCCAGAGCCATTTGTGTCAATGTCAATCCATTGTCGTTTGCAATTTGATGGTACAAAACCGTTGCTTTCGTTGCATTTTCGGAATTGTAGCGTGAAAATCTGGGGAATAAATTAATTCGAGCATTTGGATGACTTTCTCCTGAAAGAAATTTTCCTGTCAGAATACCAAAAGCCAAAGGTGAATAGGCCAAAAGTCCCACGTTTTCATGGTGGCACACTTCCGACAAACTCGTTTCAAATGTTCTATTAAGTAACGAATAAGGGTTTTGGATGGTTGCAATTCGCGGGAGGTTGTGTCTTTTACTTTCTTCCAAAAAACGCATCACACCCCAAGGAGTTTCATTAGACAAGCCTATATGTTTGATTTTTCCCTCTTGAATCAACTGCTGCAGTTCCACTAAAACCGTGTTGATGTTATCCTCCCAAGCGTCTTCTTGAACAGAATAATTTCTTTGCCCAAAATAGTTTGTTTTACGTTCCGGCCAATGCAATTGATACAAATCGATGTAGTCGGTTTGAAGCCGTAGCAAACTTTTCTCAACCGAATGTCTTAAAGTTTGAGCATTGTACCGTAAATCTTCGCGAATAAATTCTAAACCACGATTAGGTCCTGCAATTTTTGTAGCCAAAATAATTTGGTCTCTTTTTCCTGATTTTTTCAACCACGAACCAATAATCTTTTCGGTACTTCCCGAAGTTTCTTTCATGGAAGGAACCGAATACATTTCGGCGGTATCAATAAAATTAATTCCAGAATCTAGTGCCAAATCCAATTGGTCATGACCTTCAGATTCGCTGTTTTGTTGCCCAAAAGTCATTGTTCCCAAAGCGATTTCGCTCACTCGGGTTTCTGTACGCGGTAAAAAGTTGTAATTCATTGCAGTTTTTTCGTAGAAAAGCAAATATAGCGTTTATGCTGCTTTCTCTAAAGCGATAAAGTGTGTTAATTGCCCTTTTTTATCGAAAATTGGAAAACTTCGGATGTGACAATCATACTGTTCTCCATTTTTTTTGTAATTGACTAATGTCGCCTCAAAAGGTTTTTGCGTTGCAATTGCTAGATTAATTTGAGCACGCTTTTCGACAGAAGTATTTTTGCCTTGAAACATTTTGGGAGAATTACCAACCACTTCCAGAGGTTGATATCCACTCATTGCAGCAATTCCTTGCGATGCAAATTCGATTTTTAAATCGGCATTTGTCACAATAATAGCATCGTTATCTTTCAACTCCTTAAGCAAGTCCAAGTTTAAATTCCATTTGTAGAGTGAAGACATCTGCTCCAAATGTGAAAAATCAGCGTGAACACCTTTCAAATTACGAAAGAAAACACTGTAAATATCCCAAGAAAGTAAAGGCATAATTGCATTTCGTTCTTTTGAATTTGCCAAAGCGACACTTTTGTCATACACGTTTAAATCAAACATAACCACTAATTTTTAACAAAAATAAATTTTAATTTTCGGTAAAATGCAAAATAATTCAAGTTTAACTACTGTTGAAGTTGTACGGAAAGTTTCAAAAATCGAATTTCAATTGAACTACGACTGCTTTTTTAACTTCTGTATTCAAGCCAGTCACAGAAATCCCAAGCAAACGAACGGATTCTCGCATACGTTCTTGATAGAGTAATTCTTTCGCAGTTTCCAGAAGTAACGCTTTATTTGCAATAAAATAAGGCAAGGTTTTACTTCGTGTTTGTTGGCTAAAATCGCTGTATTTTATTTTTAATGTGACGGTTTTTCCCGCCAATTTATTTCTCAACAATCTCTTTTCTAATTGTTCAGCAATTAATTGAAGTTTTTCTTCCATAAAAATTTCTGAAGATAAGTTTTCCTCAAAAGTATGTTCAGCAGCAACTGATTTTGTAATTCGTTCTGATTTCACCTCACTGTTATGAACACCACGAACCACATTGTAGTAAAAACCGCCTGACTTTCCGAAATGTTTTTCTAAAAACACCAACTCTTTACTTCTTAAATCCAATCCCGTAAAAATACCCAATTGGTACATTTTTTCGGTCGTAACTTTTCCAACGCCATAAAATTTACGAATAGGTAATTCCTCCAAAAAAGCTAAAACTTCGTCCGGATTTACTGTTTTTTGACCATTGGGTTTGTTAATATCAGAAGCGATTTTGGCTACAAATTTATTGACAGAAATTCCTGCAGAAGCCGTTAATCCAACTTCTTTAAAGATGCGTTCCCGAATTTCTTTCGCAATCAAACTTGCACTGGGATTTCCTTTTTTATTTTGCGTCACGTCAAGATAAGCTTCATCAAGCGACAAAGGTTCAACCAAATCAGTATAATCATAAAAAATGGCTTGGACTTTTCGTGAAATTTCTTTGTAACGGTCAAAACGTGGACGAACAAAGATAAGTTCAGGACAATATTTCTTCGCTAAAACACCACTTATCGCACTTCTTACTCCAAATTTCCGAGCTTCATAACTTGCTGCAGCAACAACGCCACGTATTTCGCTACCTCCCACTGCAACTGGTTTTCCTAATAGTGCAGGATTATCCATTTGTTCTACAGAAGCATAAAATGCATCCATATCTACATGAATTATTTTGCGATTTTTGTTTATAGTGATTACTTCGGTCAACTTATTTTTCGTCTGGTTTTAAGTACTTCTCTTCTACTTCGGTTTTGAGTTTTCGTTCGGTTGGGAAGAAAAAACTCATGGGTTTATGCTTGAAGTGACTCCAGATTGCCGAAGTTACAAATCGCAATTCAAAAATAGAAATCGCACGGGAACGAAAAGCCAATCCTAATGATAGTCCGAAACTAACCGAAAAGTTGATGAACCCAATTACTCCAACTCCAAAGATTCCCCAGAAAAGCATCATATTAGTCACATGAAATTCAGACCCGTAGATTGCTAAAGCTAAATTTCCACTGGCGAAACTGATATGTCGAATGTCTAAGTTGAGTCCTAAAAATAAACCTACCGAAGCTGTACTTCCCATAAAAACACCAAACCAGAAATTAGAAATAAAACCCGCCCAACGTTTTTCATACCAACTTGCGAATCGTAATGTGCGTTTTTTGCCAAATGTTTTCTTGAGTAAAGGATGTTCTTGAATTCTATAATATACCTGATTGTGTTTGTCGCGGTTAGAAACTACACCATTAATAATTCCGCTTAAAAAAAGAAACAATCCTGCAATTGCAGCGTGAAAAATCGCTAAGGAATGAACAGGACTGATATCGGTTAAAATATGTTCCCACTTAGCGGTTGCAATATTATAACCAAAAATTTGCTCGATAGACCAAATTAAAAATAGAGAAATAGGGAATGCCATAGCCACATTGCCCACAAAAGCAATAAATTGAGACCGAAATACTCGGGCAAATAGAATTGCAAATGCTCCGTACTTTTGACTACTATGTCCCTCCTTACTATGTCCTTCCTCCAAAGCTCGAGCTAATGCCGCAGCCGTTAAAGCAGGTTGTTTTGTAGCTAAAGCAAAACCAAGAAGAAATATCGTAATAAATCCAATGGAGTAATTCATACTGTACAAAAATGCCTGCCCAAAATAACTGGTATCCACTTTTGAAAGTAATAATTTTACAATACAAAGAATTCCTACAATCAATCCACCACCGAGTGAATTTCGCAACATTCTGAAGTATTCACGATGATTTTCGGTAATGTAATGACCTCCGGTTTTTGCAGTATGTTGCGTGATTTCATAGGATAAAAGTTGTGTGCTTTCAGAGATAAATTTTCGAACGTTATTTTTATAACAATTATACTCAATCAATTGAACACTCATTTTTACGGCATTTTCTTCGATATCCGTTCCAGAATCAACAATCATTAAAGGAAAAAGCACTTTTAATCGCACCAATTGCTGACGGATTCGAAGTAAGTTTTGATTTACACGAAGTGAAATTCCGTATTTTGAACTATTTTTAAAGGCTTTATCTACAAACTCCTCACATTGCTTATGAAAAACTAGTAATTGCCTATATGATAAGTCTTCGGAAGTTAAAAAATGAGGGACATCTAATTTGATTCGTTCTTCAATCATTAATAATTCCTTTTCAAAGGCAGTAAACGGACTTTCAATACCGTCGTATTCGGGAACCATTTTCAAAACGTCGGTTTCCATGGCTCGACCACCAATTCTTTGGGTAATCAATGTCATCGCATTCATCAGTTCTGATAAAGCGGTAAATGGCTCCACATTTTCGTAAATGGAACCAAATTCTAGCATTTGATGTAATTTTTGCAATTGCTCAAACGGGATTTTCTTTACCCAAACAATATCGCTAGACAAGTAAAAAACTTGATTAAGAACAAATTCTAAAGTATCTCTTTGGGGTTGATTGGGTAAAACTTTAGCATACAACCGACGGCGAACTTCAAAAAGGAAATCAACATCTTGCAAAATTCCGGCATCTGTTATTGTTCGATTAAATTTCTTTTGATGTAGAATTTGCTTTAAATAAACCGCCAATTCTTTTCTGAAATTAGGATTGTGGTCGAGGAAGGTTAAAAACTCCGTCAAGTCAATTTTATCAGCTCGATGTGGATGTTCCGGTCTGAAAAACTGAACTAAATCAATCAATAATTCTAAGTCGTCTTCGTTAAACATCCAACCTTCTTTATCGTTGAAATGTTGCAACATAAACGTGGCAAGACTTCGCTTGACCTTGGTTTTTTTCGTTTTAGAATACAATCGAATTCCCATGTTTTTCTTTAGATAATTTCGGAATAAAAGTACAAAGAGAATTGATTAAATAATTAACTTGCTGAAAATTTATTTTTTAAGAAAATGCAAGAAATTGAACGCAAATTTTTAGTCAAAAACAATACCTTTAAAACTTTGGCGAAAGCCGAAAAAAAAATAGCACAAGGTTACTTAAACACCAATCCTGAGCGAACAGTTCGCGTTCGAATTGCCAACGAAAAAGCTTTTATCACCGTCAAAGGAAAAGGAAACGAAAGTGGAACAACACGTTTTGAGTGGGAAAAAGAAATTCCGTTTGAAGAGGCAAAATTACTTTTAGAACTCTGTGAAAAAGGCGTCATTGAAAAAAACCGATTTGAAATTCCTGTTGGAAATCATTTGTATGAAGTAGATGAGTTTTACGGCGAAAATGAAGGCTTAATTATTGCTGAAATTGAACTTAATGACGAAAATGAAACTTTTGAGAAACCCGATTGGCTTGGCGAAGAAGTTACCAATAATGAAAGATTTTATAATGCCTATTTGAGCAAAAATCCGTTTTCAGAATGGAAATCGGACGAGTAACTAATTCGTATTGAAATCAATTTCTACTTTGTTTGACACAAAAACGCCTTTTATGAAATTGGGTTCTTTCATGATTTTATCATATAGTTCAGCATCCAATTTATCCTTAAACTCTTCTTTTAAAGCGACTAACGTAATTTCGAAGTAATGCTTGGCGTTTTCGTCTAAATAAAATTCGTGTGGTTCACTATAATAATAGCGATTCTTGTTCCAATAAAAACTTGCTGTACATTCCAGTTGTTGATGTGGTGCTAACACTTGATAATGCATTTTACGCTTTTCTTGAAAAGCAAAATACTTTTTGCCCTCAAACTGTAACAAACCTTCAAATCCTTCTGCTGTATATAGGTTTTGAATCGAGTCCATCGGGGTTTCGTACTGCTGGCTTAAAAAAGTCATGTACTTTTTTTCAAAATCTTCCTCACTTTCATTTCCGTCCTCTACTACGAATGAAAATCGGCTGATACTTACTCCTTTTGTTGTAAGAATGGACCCAACGCTTACAAAGGAATCCTCTTCATAAATCTTGTAGTACGCGATTGCAGCATTATGACTTTCATCACTTCTTGATACAGCATTGGACTTAAAAAACAACTTCAAAGTATCAGCGGTATTATTTATAACACGGTAGGTCAGCTTAAATTCCCGCTGTTGTGATTCGGTCTCTTCTGCTATCAAGGCATCTACGGTAACGGTTATGGGTTGTGCAAAAGCAGCAAAGTTATAAAGGACGAATAGAACGGTTAGTAAACGCATATAATAATTTTGAAAATCGAAAGTACAAATTATCTCGGTTCCTTTTATACACAAGTGCATATTAATGCAGCATTAAAGTAAAGGCAAGCGATACAAGATTTCCCTAGAAAACAATCTGTAGAAAGCGGAGGTGTTATAGTGCGAAAAGAAACCTTTTGAAAATCCTGGCTATCTGGGAGAGGAAGAAACGAACGACAACCGCTATTACAATGCTTACTTGAGCAAAAATTAGTTTTTAGAATGGAAATCTAACCTATAATTACTTCGAATTAAAATTAATTTCTACTTTGTCTGACACAAAAACGCCTTTTATAAAATTGGGTTCTTTCATGATTTTATTATATAGTTCAGCATCCAATTTATCCTTAAACTCTTCTTTCAAAGCAACTAAAGTGATTTCAAAATAATGCTTGGCGTTGTCGTCTAGGTAAAACTCATTGGGTTCATTGTAGTAATACCGATCTTTATTCCATTGAAAAACTGCTTCGAAGTCTTCCCTTTGATTGGGAAGTAAGGTGTGGTAATAATTATCTCTTTTCTTATAAATTTTCTGAATATAATCATTAGAGGAATCCAGTAGTCCAGCAGTTCCCTTTTCCTTAAAAATTTTTAATAGTTTATCCACGTCCTCCTCTACTTTTTTGGCGAAATAAACAATAATCAGTGAATCTTTCTGGGTTTGAGTAGCTCCTTCAAAATCAAATTCGGATTTCTCTAAAGTTACTTGGTTAAAAGCCAATCCTATTTCTATGAAATTGTCATTTTCATAAATTTTATAATAGATTTCTTTGGTTAAAGAGCCTCCGGTACTTGGTGAAATGTTTTTTGGCAAAAAGAAAAAATGTAAAGTATCACTCGTGTTATTTTTTATAAAGTACTTGAGTTTGAATTCTCTTTGGTTGGGCAAAGAATCCTTAGAAGTTATCGACTCGATAGTTAAAGTCAAAGGTTGAGCAAAAAGGAAATTGCTTATTAATAAAAAGACGACAGAGAAAATCCGCATAGAGAAAATTTTGAAAACCGAAAATACAAATTTTGTGCTTTGCATTTTACAGAAAGTAGACATTAACGTAGGATTAACTCATACAAAAAACCGAATTTGAAACGGGATTATAAATTGTAATAAAACCACAAGACGGAACAACTCGTAAATTACTTATAGGTAAAGGATTTTTAATATTCTAAATTAATACCAACACACTAAAAAAAATTTTACTTAATTTGCATCTAAAATTTTATTAAATGACTCTAACGCAAAATATTAAAAAAAGCAAAGTACTAAAATCTGTTTTTTTATCACTAAGTCTCTTATCTATTCTCAATGGATTTGGACAAAATAAAATTGCTGAAGAGGTTCAGAAATTACAAAGAGAAAACACACAGTTCACACAAGTATCTTTACTAACAGCGGATTCATCTATTTCTAACATAGATATTAATCAAGTTGTAACGCAATCTACACTGGCAAAAGTGGACTTCAATAAAATGAATCAAATAGCGTTGAACCCATTAGATTTTTTAGAACTTGAGATTCCGTATCAAAATCAAAATATCAAAATTCTGTTGTATCGGGTGAATCCTTTTTCGAAAGATTTCAAAGTAGATACTGATAAAGAAAAAAACATTTCTTACCAGAAAGGTGTTTATTACCGTGGAATTATAAAAGGAAATTCGAATTCCGTTTCAGCATTTAATTTCTTTAATGGTGCATTTAACGGTGTTTTTTCTTCTGCAGAATTGGGTAATGTGGTTGTAGGTAAGATTGACAAACCAAACAATCAAAATGATTATATTATTTATTCTGATGCTAATTTTTTAATCGAAAACAGTTTTAAATGTGGTGTAGAAGAAACCGGGATTCCACCATCAAATTCAACCGTGAAGCGAGAAGTCACTACCGCTAAATGTGTCACTTTTTATTATGAAATTGATTATAATTTATTTCTTAGCAACGACAGTAACTCCTTGACGACGGCTAATTGGGCAACTTCTGTTTTCAACAATGTGCAAACCTTATTTGCAAATGATGGAATTACAACGGCATTAAATTCAGTCTATATTTGGACCACTCCGGATGCTTATGAAGGCATTGGGACGACCTCTGCCGATTATCTTTTTGCATTTCAAGACTACAGACCGATAATCAATGGTGATGTGGGTGTTCTTGTGGGAATAGACCCTGGAGGTTTGGGTGGTGTTGCGTTTCTAAACGGACTTTGCACAAACTTTAACTACGGCTATTCTGACGTTGATGGCATTTCAATTGCAACTGTTCCTACGTATTCTTGGACTACTCAAGTAATGACGCACGAACTCGGGCATTTATTGGGATCGCCACATACACATGCTTGTGTTTGGAACGGAAACAACACACCAATTGACGGTTGTGGCTCACAAGCAGGATATCCTGAAAACGGTTGTAATACTATTGGTCCTATTCCATCTTCATTTGAAAAAGGTACAATTATGAGTTATTGTCATTTAATTGAAGGAGTTGGAATTAGCTTTGCAAATGGCTTTGGAATACAACCTGCTACTTTAATGGCAAATACGATTAACGCTAAATCTTGTTTAGGCACAAATTGTATCGCTTGTATTAATACCATATCTAATATACAAACTAGTAGTATTTTAGACAATTCAACAACGATAACATGGGAGGATTTTGATGATGCGACCTCGTGGGAAATTTCTGTGACCTCTTTCGGTTCTCCCGCAATTTGGAATGTGGTTTCTCAAACCAATTATCAAGCTACAGGTTTATTACCAAATACGTATTATCAAATAAAAATAAAACCTATTTGTACAAGTGTCAATCCTATAAGTAGAGAGTACCTATTCATTACACCTGGAAATTATTGCGGAACATTATCGTTTTATGATACTGGAGGCGATTCAAATAATTATTCTGACATCGAATCGTTTACGAGAACAATTACACCAAATTTAAGTAACAAAAAGATTGTAGTTTCTTTCACTGAATTCAATTTAGAAGACAATTATGATTACTTGTATATATATGACGGGTCGGATGATTCTTATGCTGAATTGAATTTTGGAGATGGATTCACAGGAACAAACTCTCCTGGAACAGTAACTTCAACCGCTGTTGATGGTTCACTTACTTTTAAATTTATTTCAGATCAATATTCGACCGCATCAGGATGGTCAGCAACTATAAATTGCGAAGAAAATTTAGGAATTGGTTTTAACGATTTTTTAGATTTCACCTATTATCCAAATCCTACGAAAAATAATATTAACTTAAAATCGAATACGAACATAACAGAAATTAAGGTATACAATATTGAAGGAAGAACGTTGTTTTCTCAAAAATTAAACGCTTTAGAATCCAATGTAGATTTATCACAATTTGCTTCAGGGACGTATTTCTTTAAAGTGCGATTTAATGAAATAGAGAAAAACTTCAAGATTTTAAAAATGTAATTTAAATCAGATATTACTTATAGGAAAGCTACTTAAAAGAGTAGCTTTTTTTATTAAAAACAGATTACAAAAAAAATCCCGTTTCAATTGAAACGGGATTTATATTTAGAATCTGAAATGAGTTCAGATTGGCAAACCTATAATTCAAATGCTTTTTTAGCATCTCCATTTAGCAATAATTCCAATGGGTTTTCCAATGCTTCTTTAATCGCAACTAAGAAACCTACAGACTCACGACCGTCGATAATTCTGTGGTCATAAGATAACGCCACATACATCATCGGGTGAATTTCTACCTTTCCATCTACTGCAATTGGACGCTCAATAATATTGTGCATTCCTAAAATTCCTGATTGAGGAGGGTTGATAATTGGCGTAGAAAGCATACTTCCAAAAACACCACCGTTTGTAATGGTAAATGTTCCACCCGTCATATCGTCAACCGTAATTTGCCCGTCACGAGCTCTAATGGCTAATCTTTTGATTTCCGCTTCAACACCCCGGAAAGACAAGTTTTCAGCATTACGAACCACAGGAACCATCAAACCTTTTGGCCCTGAAACGGCAATTGAAATGTCGCAGAAATCGTAAGCTACTTTGTAGTCGCCATCCATCATTGAATTTACATCAGGATACATTTGCAACGCTCTTGTTACCGCTTTTGTAAAGAATGACATATATCCTAAACCAACACCAGCGTGTTTTGCCTTGAATGCGTCTTTGTATTCATTACGAATTTTGTTGATAGGCGTCATGTTTACTTCGTTAAAAGTAGTCAACATTGCTGTTTCGTTTTTAGCAGCAACTAAACGCTCTGCTACTTTACGACGCAACATTGAAAGTTTAGATCGTTCTGAACCACGACTTCCGCCTGTTGGAGTTCCCATTGATGGCACTGCATTTACAGCGTCATCTTTGGTAATTCTACCGTCTTTTCCAGTTCCTTTGATGTCAGAGGTTGGGATATTTTTTTCGTCTAAAATTTTACGAGCTGCTGGAGAAGGCGTTCCTGAAGCATACGTTGCCGCAGCTGCTTTAGGCTCTTCTTTTGGAGCTTCTACTTTAGGCTCTTCTTTTTTAGTTTCCGCTGCTGGAGCTGCATCAGAAGCACTTGGTTTTGCTGCTGAAGTATCAATCAAACATACTACTGCACCAACGGCTACAGCATCACCTTCTTCTGCTTTAAGCGTAATTATTCCGCTTTCTTCAGCAGGTAATTCTAAGGTAGCTTTATCAGAATCAACTTCAGCAATTGCTTGGTCTTTTTCTACATAATCGCCATCTTTTACTAACCAAGTTGCAATTTCAACTTCTGTGATTGATTCCCCTGGTGATGGGACTTTCATTTCTAAAATCATATTCTTTTAGGTTAAAAGGTTATAGGTTAAAAGGTTAAAATTGCCAAATGGAACTTTAAACCTGAAACTACTATTTTAATTAAATAAATCTTTATCAAAAACCATTGCAATAGCTGAAGCATGACGCTTTTTAGAACGTGCATAACTTCCCGCTGCTGGAGCACTGTATGCTTTTAATGATGCTAAACGCAATTTTACTAAGTCAAAATTCATCAACATAAAGCTGTAAGCTCCCATGTTTTTTGGTTCTTCTTGTGCCCAAACGTAGTCTTCTGCATTTGGATAACTTGCAATAACTGCCTTCAACTGCTCAATTGGCAATGGAAATAATTGCTCGATACGAACAAATGCAACATCTGTTCTTCCATTCGCTTCTCTTTCTGCTACTAAGTCGTAATAGAATTTTCCGGTACAGAAAACCAATGATTTCACTACTTTTTTATCCGCAATTGGGTCGTCTAAAACTTCTTGGAAGCTTCCATTTGCAAATTCATCTACTGTAGAAACTACGGAGGGATGACGCAATAAACTTTTAGGAGTGAAGACGATTAATGGTTTTCTAAAAGTGGTTTTCATTTGTCTTCTCAACAAATGATAAAAATTGGCAGGAGTCGTACAATCAGCAACAAACATATTATCAGTTGCACACATTTGTAAATAACGTTCCATTCTTGCAGAAGAATGTTCCGCTCCTTGCCCTTCATAACCGTGTGGCAATAACATCACCAAGCCGTTTTGATTGTTCCATTTGTCTTCTGCTGCAGAAATGTATTGGTCCAACATAATTTGAGCTCCATTACTGAAATCTCCAAATTGAGCTTCCCAAATAGTCAATGTTTTTGGGCTTGCCAAAGCATAACCATAATCAAATCCTACTACACCATACTCTGAAAGCAAGGAATTGTAAATTCTGAATTTACCAGTTGTATTATTAGCATTTGCATTCAAATGATTCAATAAGATAATTCGCTCTTCTGAATCTTCTGATTTTATAACTGCGTGACGGTGAGAAAAAGTACCTCTTTCAACATCCTGACCCGACATTCTCACGTCGTATCCTTCAGTCAATAAACTTCCGTAAGCTAGTAATTCAGCCATAGCCCAATCCAACTTATCCGTTTCAAAGAACATCGCTTTTCGGTCGTTGATCAACTTCTGAATTTTATTGAAAAACTTTTTATCCTCTGGCAAAGTCGTAATAACTTTAGCAATCTCTGTCAATGTTTCTTTAGAAAAAGTAGTATCTACTTTCTCTTTCATTTCAGACAGTTCTGCTTGTGCAAAACCTTCCCACTCATTTTGCATAAATGGAGTAATGATTGTCAACTCTTTTTTACGAGAAGCTTCTAAATTTTCCTCTAAATCTGCTTTATATTTTTCTTCTAATCCCTTTACATAATCCCCTTGAATTACACCTTCCGCTAGCAATTGAGCTGCATAAATGTCTCTTGGATTTTGATGTTTTGCAATTAGTTTGTATAATTTTGGTTGGGTAAAACGAGGCTCATCACCTTCATTATGTCCGTATTTTCTGTACCCTAAAAGGTCAATAAACACATCACGTCCAAATTCCATACGGAAATCTAGAGCGAACAACATCGCATGAGCTACTGCTTCAGCATCATCTGCATTGACATGCAAAACGGGAGACAACGTCACTTTTGCAATATCTGTACAATAAGTTGAAGAACGCGCGTCTAAATAATTAGTGGTAAATCCAACTTGATTATTTACTACAATATGTATGGTTCCGCCGGTTTTGTAACCTTCCAATTGTGCCATTTGCACAATCTCGTAAACGATTCCTTGTCCTGCAACTGCGGCATCTCCGTGAAGTGCGATAGGCAAAACTTTGGAATTATCGTTAGGGAAATATCGGTCTTGTTTAGCACGTGTAATTCCTTCAATCACCGCTCCAACTGTTTCCAGATGGGATGGGTTTGGCGCCAAGTTAATGTTAATACTTTTTCCTGATTTTGTTTTACGATCAGCCGTAATCCCTAAGTGGTATTTTACATCACCATCAAACAGCACATGATCATCGTAATCTTTTCCGTCAAATTCAGAGAAAATATCTTGTGTGTTTTTGCCAAAAATATTTGCCAAAACGCTCAAACGACCACGGTGTGCCATTCCCATTACAAATTGTTCCACTCCTTTTTCAGCCGCAGCTTCAATTAAAGCATCTAATCCTGGAATTAAGGATTCGCCACCTTCTAATGAAAAACGTTTTTGACCCACGTATTTGGTATGCAGAAAGTTTTCGAAAGAAACGGCATCACTTAATTTTCCTAAAATATTTTTCTTTTGTTCTGTTGAAAATTTCGGAATATTATCATTGTATCCAATCTTTGCTTGAATCCAATTTCGTATTTCAGGATCACGGATGTACATGTATTCAACACCAATATGCTGGCAATAAATATTGTCTAAGTGGCCTAAAATTTCCTTCAATGTACACGGTTGAATTCGAATTGCTTTTGCAGCCTCGAAAACAGTACTTAAATCCTTTTCTGATAAACCAAAATTTGCTAAATCTAATGTAGGAGTATACGTTCTTCGTTCGCGAACGGGATTTGTTTTGGTAAACAAATGACCACTCGTACGGTAGGCCTCAATTAAATTTAAAACATTAAATTCTTTTTGAAGTTTATCTGAAACTATTGAGCAATCTTGAGAATCCGCGGCAACCGCCGCCATTTGCACTGCGGGACTTTGATCATTATAAGTTGTAGTACCGAAATCAAATCCCTGAAAGAAACTTCTCCAGCTTGGCTCAACGCTGTCGGGATTTTCTAAATATTGGTCGTATAGTTCGCCAAAGAATTCTGTGTGAGCTGCATTTAAAAATGAAAACCTATCCATAATATATATTGAATGTCCTAATTTTAATAAAAATGATTAGGCAAAAGTACAACAAATACCACACTCTAATAAATATTTTATACTTTTATGACTTAAACTTATCTTAAAAGCAATATGAAATTAATCAAATGGAATAAATCAACACTTTGTGCGCTTTTTGTTTTATTTATGTGTGCGAACGCAGTTTCCGGACAAAATGCTAGCGGAACTCAAGATAGAGTTCACTTTGGCGGAAGCTTGGGATTGAGCATTGGGTCTGGATTTACGAATATTGTTGTAGCGCCAAGTGTAATCTACGATGTAAATGCCTACTTTTCTGCCGGTGTTGGTCTTCAAGGGAGTTATGTGAATTTTAAAAACAATTTTGAATCGTATATTTATGGAGCGAGTTTAATTGGATTGGTCAATCCTATTGAGCAAATTCAGTTGTCTGCTGAATTGGAGCAGCTCAGGGTAAATACCACTTTCAACGATAATTATAAAGATGACTTCTGGAACACTGCCTTGTTTCTAGGAGCGGGTTACCGAACGAATAATGTTACTCTGGGTATTCGTTATAATGTATTGTTTGACGACAAGAAGAGCGTTTATAATGAAGCTTTTATGCCTTTTCTTCGGGTTTATTTTTAAAAGGCAACTACTTTATTCCCCTTTTCAACACCGAGAAACCATCAAGATGTGGTGGTTTTTAACATCGGTACTTTTCTAAATTTTCAAGTCCTTACTTTCAATAAGTCAGCGTTGTAGCCCCAGTTCAACGGTTTGCCCTATTCGTTATGCCTTACATTCTCCTTTTTTTTCGCCAACTCCCTAGTTCCTATCTAGAAGAGGGCTTACTGCTACTTATGCTATCAATTATATCAATTGGCGTGGCTACTGTGCGATTGTTACACGATTTTGCCTCACTAGTGAACGCTGTTTTAGTCCTGCGCGTTTCTATAATTGGATTGTTGGGTATTATTTATTGAACGCCTAATACCAACTCGTGCATGTCCGGCAGCATTATACCGTTGTCAACTATCATCTTACAGACTTCCCCTAGGTTTTTATCACTGCAACACGCTACTTTTTCAGTTTATGTAGGTAGTATTTCAAAGCACGAAATGATTTAGCGGATGTTAGAGTTGATTTCTTTAATTAAAATGCATTCAACAAGCGCTAAATAGCGTCGCGCATTGCCACAATGGCATCTTACATCCTTGGAATAGCTTCGCACACTGTTGGAATGACAGCTTACACATGCGTTTTAATGTCTAACAAGTCTGGAATAGATACTTACAAGTGCAAAATAGCATCGCACAAGTCTGGAATAGACATATTCAAGTTTGGAATAGATACAGACAAGTCTGGAATCGCGTCGCACAAGTCTGGAATAGATACTACAAGCGTAAAATAGCATCGCACAAGTTTGGAATAGCTATTAACGAACGTAAAATAGCAGCATAGAGCTCCAAAATGGTTTCCGACAACGGTAAAATACTGTTTTACATAAAAAAGAAACTTATGGACATTGAAATTGGAGCGCTGAACATAATGTAGTTAGTTGGAGGTCATGGCAGTATGGAGGGATGCTTTTTTTTATGGGCAAAGGGCATCTCATTTATAATCACTATATATTTAAAAACCATTGTATTTACTGACTTTGTGAGTATAAAAATTAATACTACTGTTACAAATAATGAATGCGTAAAAATAAATTAATAATTTTAGCTACAATATATTAATACTTTATTAATTTGTATTACAAAATTGATTAGCTTTGGTTTATTTTTTAATAAATTACTAGCATATGAACAAGAGACAGATGGGTGTTTACAGCATATGTAGAACACTCGAACAGCATTTTGATGACGATAGTTCCGTTTGGGACGGATTTGCTCCTATTATAGATAGTAAAGCAGAGCTTTCAGATAAAATAATTGTGCTTGCGGCATTACTTGCAGCACAAATGATTAATTTAACGGGTATTGCAGAAAGTAAAGAAATCGTGAGACGTAGTCTGGAGGAGCAAGCCTTTGTACTGAGTGCTGCTATTTGTTCGTATGCTAGTGTGACCAAAGATACCATCTTGTATAATGGTTGCTTTTATAATATGTCAACTTTAAAGCAGTTTAAAGGTGATGCTTTAGTGGGTGCGGTTACGTATTTACTGGCAGAAGGCAGAAAAGAACTAGCAAATTTAGACCGTTATAATGTGACGGATACTAGTTTAATACTCTTAAAATCGACTATAGATAGTTTTACAGCTATAATGAAAAGACCAGAAGATTCTATAAAACACCGCAGTACCACAACCCACACTATAGAGACAAAAACGAAGGAAATGCTAACGTTTTTAAACAAACAGCTGGACAATATGGTGGTGATGCTTTTACCTACCGCTCCAGAATTTGTAGAAACCTATAAAGCCTTGCGTGTTATTGCCACTACAGGAACGCGTCATTTGGCGTTGACAATTACCACAATGGATGCTGCCACTTTGAGACCTATTGCTCATGTTAATCTTGAAATAGTAGGCAAAAATATCAAGCGAGTGTCCAGTATTAGAGGATTTAATACGGTGCAGAATTTAGTGGGGGGCGCGTATCAAATTAGAGCGACACAACAAAATTATTTTACCAAAACAGAATCTTTCACCATAGTACCGGGAGAAACTACAGAGTTGATTATTTTATTGAATGCAGTAGTTTAAAAAGTTGTAAGTTCTAAGTTGTAGGTTTTAGGCGTTCCGTTGCTTTTTATAGCAATTTATATGGTTTTAAATGATATTTTTCTTAAACGGAACGCTACAACCTAAATAAGTGTGCCTACAATTTAAGGCCCTCCCCTACTCTCTTCAAAGGAGTGGAGCTTAAAGTGAAAACAAACATTACGTCATTGCGAGGAACGAAGGAATTTTATAATATAAGGTTGAAGCGCTCGTTTTTGTATCCCTAGTTTCCTGACTTGGGAGGAGATCAGGGGGAAAATTAGTAGCAACGCTATAGGATTGCTTTGTGACTTGCAATAACAGCGTGGTATGTAAATAGGATTGCTTCGTACCTCGCAATGACGGAGTAGCAACGGTATAGGGTTGCTTCGTTTTTTGCAATGACGGGAATGCACTATTTATAAGTAGTGCTGTACTGTTGCTTTATTATTTCAAACTTCCAATTTACGTATTCCCAGTTCCCCTCCTTATAGGGGAACTGGGAGGATTACATTCCTAGTTATTTTCTTTGGGAGGGGCTAGAGGAGGATTCAACCTGATTTTAATCTTTTGTAAAATAAAGAACATCACGGGAATAATAACCAGTGTCAGGAAGGTGGCAAATATCAAACCGTAAATAACGGTTTTTGCCAATGGGCCCCAGAATACTACGTTATCACCACCCATATAAATATTGGGGTTGTAATCTGTAAACAAATTAAAGAAGTCAATATTTAAACCAATAGCCAACGGCACTAATCCCAATACGGTGGTAATTGCGGTAAGCAATACTGGACGTAAACGGGAGCGACCTCCTTCGACCATGATGTCAAAATACTCTTGTTTGGTTAACAATTCTCGTTCTTCCATGCCATTTTCATGCAACTTTCTGTCGATGAGGAGCTGGGTGTAATCAATAAGAACGATGGCGTTATTGACCACAATCCCGGCGAGGGAAATGATACCCATCATGGTCATGATGATGACAAAATCGTTCTTGAAGATGACCATACCGAAGAACACACCTCCAAAACTCAAGAGGACTGAAACCATAATGATAAAGGGCTTAGAAATAGAATTAAACTGCGCCACTAATATCAAGATGATACCACCAAGGGCGATGAGTAACGCATTGACAAGGAAACTCATGTTCTTTTCTTGCTCTTCCTGTTCGCCCGTAAAGGCAAAGGTAATGTCGCCTTTCATCTTGTAATCGGACAATTCGTTTTTCAACTTGTCTACGATGATGTTCCCGTTAAAACCACCAATTACGTTAGAGTACACGGTAATAACCCGCTTCAAATTTTTACGTTTGATGGTATTAAATGTATTGGAGTCTTCCTTAGAAGTGATAGCCGATATAGGCACTTGCACCAGCTTTCCAGACGCTTGGTCGCGGAACGTAACCGGTTGATTGTAGATGACATCATTATTGTTTCGCTGCTCTTCCTCCATCCGAACGTTGATTTCATAATCGTCCTTTCCCTCTTTATAAGTCGAAATCTTTTCGCCATAAACGGCACGTCGCAGGGTTTGACCCACTTGGCCGGAAGTAATTCCCAGACGGCCTGCTTTCTCTACATCTACGGATATATCCACACCGGGTTTCGATTTATTGACGTCAATTTTCAATTCTTCAATACCTGCAATGTTTCGTTTGTTTAGGTAGTCCTTTAGTTTATTTGCCTCGAGCAACATGTCGCCATAGTTCTCACCCGTAATCTCAATGTTTACCGGATAACCTGCCGGAGGACCATTGGCTTCTTTTTCAACAATAATAGAAACGCCGGGATAACCTTGCACAGACTTACGGATTTCCTCCATGACGTCAAGACTGTTGATTCCTTGGCGGTACTTAAACTCCCGCATCGTTAAGGTTACCTTTCCACGGTGGGGCATTTCGTTCTCAGAACCTCCATCGGTCTGCGGGTTTCCGGCACCGTTACCTACTTGTGCAATGGCGGTTTCTACCATAAAGTTCTTGCCGTCCTTCTCGTATTTATTGGCAATAGCATACACTTTCTGCTCAATTATCTTCGTAAAATCGTTGGTCTTTTCGATATCAGTTCCTTCGGGAAATTCAATGTAAACCATGATTTGATTGGGCTGATTTTCTGGGAAAAATAAGACGTTCGGCTTTGCAATTCCAACGGCAACGAAGGAAAGAATCAAGACGCCAAAGGTTCCTAGAAAGAACAACCGTGGTCTTTTACCGGTCAAGGCATACTCTAAGAATTGCTTGTACTTGCGTTCAAGACCCACCAAGGAAGTAGACTGGAACTTGTCCATTCGTTTCAATAGAAAGTATTTGTAAATCCACATCATGATGGCAAAAAAGAGCATCAAGTTTCCGATTCCTCTTGCGAAACCTGAATCAGTGATGAAGCCAAATACTAATATAGGAGCGCCTATAAGTGCAATGATGGCACTGATGCGAATTAACTTTTTGCGTGGCATTTCTTTTTCTTGCAACTGCATAAAATCGGCAGTCAACATCGCATTAATGACAAGCGCCACAAAAAGGGACGAAAACAAGACGACAGAAAGGGTCATTGGGAAGTAAATCATGAATTTCCCCATCGTTCCGGGCCATAAACCCAGTGGAAAAAAGGCAGCGAGCGTGGTTGCGGTAGAAGCGATGATTGGCCAAGCGATTTCGCCAATACCCTCAATAGCGGCTTGCTTGCGCGACATGCCTTGGGACATTAACGAATAAACGTTTTCGACCACTACAATTCCGTTGTCTACCAGCATTCCTAGACCCATTACTAAGGCAAAAAGCACCATCGTGTTGAGCGTAATGCCAAAGGATGCCAGAATCATGTAGGACATGAACATGGAAAGAGGGATGGCAAACCCTACGAATAGGGCGTTTCGTAATCCTAAGAAAAACATCAGTACAATGATAACTAACAACACTCCGAAGATAATGTTGTTGACCAAATCATCTACTTGCGCAATCGTTCTCTCGGACTGATCGTTTGCATAAGTTATCTTCAAGCCTTTAGGGAAGTAGTTTTCTTGTGCTTTAGTAATTATTTCCTTTACGCCGTCAACGGCTTCGACCATGTTCTTACCGCTTCGCTTCTTGATGTCGAGCATTACTACATTATCACCAAAGTCACGGGCAAAAGTGGTGCGTTCTTTCTCCTTAAAGTCAACCGTGGCAATGTCTCTCAAGTAGACGTTTCCATCTTGCTTCTTGACTACAATGTTTTCGAGTTGCGACGGCTGATTAATCTCACCAATCACACGAATATTTTTCTTGACCCCGTTAGAAGTGACACTTCCTCCAGAAATAGTCTTGTTCTCAAACTTCACCGCGTTGATGATGTCGTCAAAACTGACTTTGGCAGCACTCATTTTATAAATGTCTACTGCAATTTCTACCTCTTTATCATCAACACCTCGTATGGCGGCTTCCTTAATTTGGGTCAAGCGTTCTACGCGTTCTTCGATGTATTCTGCATACTCCTTGAGTTTCTGCGAAGGGAAATCGCCTTTTAAATTAATGTTGAGGATGGGCACTTCTTCGGCAATGTTGAGGTCAAAAACGTTGGGTTCTACCTTTCCGCCACCGTCCATGGTGGGCCATTGGGTATCCGACTTTACTTTATCTACCTTGTCTTTTACCTTTTGCTTGGCATCTTCAACCGAAATGTCTTCGTCAAACTCGACCAGAATCATCGAGTAATCCTCTAGGGTATTCGACGTAATTTTAGTTACGCCCGAAATGTTGTTAAACTCTTCTTCAAGCGGCTTGGTAATCAGCTTCTCTACATCTTCGGCAGAGTTACCTGGATTGATTGAGCTGACGTATATTTTAGTTTCCACGATTTCAGGAAAACTCTCTCGCGGCATGGCATAATAGGACATTAACCCGCCGATAAGTAATATCGCCGTGATAACATAGACGGTCATCTTGTTGTTAATTGCCCAGGTGGAAATGCCAAACTCCTTGTTGATTTTATTACTCATAAGTGGGTTTTAATTAAGGTAAACCTATTTGATTATTTCTACGTTTGCACCGTCAGATAGGGCTTTCCCTCCGTCTGTAACCACGGTGTCTCCCGCTTTTAAGCCTGACTTTACTTCGACCATTGAACCGGAGGTGTAGCCTACTTCAATGATGCGTTGTGCCGCTTTAGGCTCCTTGCCATTAGTCACAACGTACACCACTTTTTCGTTGGTCGCGTTTTCTAAAATGATGTTCTCTGGGATTAAAAGTGCCCCCTTATTGGTATAATCTTCAATCTTCAAGACTGCAACTTGGTTGGGACGTAGTAAATTATCAGGGTTTGGTAGCGCAATCTCAATACCAAATGTTCGGTTGTTGGGGTTGATGTACGTTCCCACTTGGCGTACTTTCCCTTTGTAGGTCTTGCCTATTGCATTTAAATAGACTTCTACTACAGCACCAAGCTTTAGTTCGCTCAGGTAGTTCTCCGGCACATTTGCGGTAACATACATGTTGCCTAGATTTACAATACGGAACAATTCCTGACCCGGTGCAATGACTTGGCCGCGTTCGGCAATTACTTCGTCAATCGTTCCTGAAAAAGGAGCACGAATCACTGTTTTATTGAGTTGAGCCTGCATCTGTTTTACTGCTTTTTGCTGACTTTGATAGGCCGTTTGGGTCTGTAAGTATTGAATTTCCGACCCAATCTTCTGGTTCCACAAATTTTTCTGACGGTCGAAAGTTGTTTTGTCAAGCGCCAGTTTATTTTCGGCTTGTGCCAATTGAGCACTCATACCGCCGTCGTCAATTCGGGCTAGGACTTGCCCTTTAGTAACCTTCTGCCCTGCCATTACGTTGAGCTGTACCAACACACCCGAATACTCCGGATAAATAAGAATGTTCTCCTTAGTATCTACGTTACCCTGCACTTCAATGTAGTGCGTGAACGCTGAATCTTTGACCGTCAACGTGCGAACAAGCGGGTAGCGTTGCGTGTCATCGAGCTTGATGATGGCTGCATCTAAAGTTGCCATTTGTGCGGCAAGCTTCTCATAGTCTTCATGAATTTGGTCGCGCTTTTCTTTGATTTGCTTTAAGTCATTAGAAGCAATAACCGCTTCAACATCAGCAGTCGATTTGTCGCCACAACTGTAGAGTGTGAATGCGATTAGGGTAAGGGTAAGTATTTTTTTCATTGTTGTCTATTTAAAAGAGGTGTGTTGTGATTAGTTAGAAACGGTTGTCCATTTATCTAAGGTGGCTTTCGTATTAATGACGTCTACCATGGATTGCAAGTAATTCTGTTGGGCTTTATAAAGTTGCTGTTGTGCATCGGTAAAGTCAAAACTGGTTGAAATACCTTCGGTAAACTTCACATTCTGTTTGCGTTCGATGCGTTCGGCAAGTCGTAAGTTTTCTTTGGCACTCGCGTATTGTTCTATGCGAAACTCATAGTCGCTTTTGGCAGTTTGGTATTGCAAAAGGAGCTTCTGTTCGGCTTCGGTTTGTTGCGTTGTGGCTTGGTCAAAGGCAATCTTCGCCTGTTGCGTTTTCGCCTGACGTCCAAAGCTACTGAAAATTGGAATGTTTAAAGACATTCCTAAATTAGAATAATTGAACCACTTCTGTTCGGAGTTAAAAAAGTTAAATTCATTGCCAAACGCATTGTATCCAAAGTTGACATTGGCAGAAAGATTAGGCAAGGCTTTACTTTTCTCTAGTTTCAACTCTAATCTGCGTTGGTCCACTAGGTTTTGACTGATTTGAAAGTCAATACTTTTTTTGACATCAAACCAAGGAGCGGCTAACGCGTAGTCTAAGTTGGAATCACTCAGTTGTTGGAGCTCGTCTGTTAAAATTAACTCGGCATCCACAGGGATTCCTAAGTTGATTTTGAGCATATTCATAGAGATGAGTTGCAGTCTCAAGGTGTAATTTAAATTACTAACAATTGACGACAGCGTGATTTTAAGCTGCTCAACATTTTCTTCTTCAATCAGTCCGTTTTTGAAAATCTCATTGGTTTCAAAGAGTGTCTGGTCAAGCGTAGTTTTGTTCTTGTTTAAAATTCGGATGTTTTCCTGAGCTAGAAGGACGTTGCCGTAGGAATTAATGACCATCTCCCGAACTTCATTGGTGTTCTTTTGCTTGTAATTTTTATAGTACTTCAAATAAGTCTTTGACGCTTGAAGTGCAACGATGTACGACCCGTCAAAAATTATTTGACTCAGTTGCGAACGAGCGGTCATGGTGTGTTTAGTACCAAAGGCTAGCTCTATAAACTCTCCGGGAGTGCCTCCGCCGATTTCAGCAGGCACTACCGACTTTTGCAGTTGAAAATTATTGGTATAGTCCACGCCTGCATTGATTTGCGGCAAGCCTGCAGCGGTGGTCTCCCACTTTTTTTGTTCGGCCGCCTCAATATCTCTGTTTGCATTTATTGAAGAATAGTTGTTCTCGATGGCAAAATTGATGGCTTCCTCTAGCGAAAAACGATAGGATTTAGCAGGGTCATTTTGCGACAGCGCCATTTGTGACACGAAGAGAAAAGTGATAAATAGACTGATTTGTTTCATTGATTAAGGATGTGTTTGAGCTAATTGTTGTTCTAATTCTTTAATTCCGGCCGGAGTTGCCATGGCACGGAGGTGGTATTCTAGGGCTTTCAACTCTAGAGCAGCGGCGTCTCGCTCATAAAGGGTGTTCTCGTTAATTTGAAATATAAGCATGTAATAGAAATTGGCGTAATCGTCAGCATCAATTTCACTTCGAAAATAGCCTTGATCGATGCCCTTCTGGATGTTATGCACAAACCACACTTTGCATTCCTTCACTTGTCGTTCGTGAACCTTACTGTATATCTCCGGATAGTGCTTCTTCAACTGGTCAATAGGCGAGGTCTCCGATGATTTGAACATCTCCCTGAAATAAGCGGATAGTGCAAAGTTGCCCGCGATTGCGTTCTTGTTTTTAGTTAGTATGCGCGATATATTGAGTTCTATCTCATCTTGTACATGCTCAACGGTTTTCTGCACTAAGATTTCTTTATTGGCAAAAAACTTATAGAGCGTCTTCTTACTGCAACACATTTCTTGAGCAATGTCGTCCATCGTGATGCTTTTAAAACCGAGCTTGAGAAAGAGTTCTCTGGACTTGTTTAAAATCTTTGCCTTCATCATTAGTATCTCCCTTTAATTTCGATTGCAAATGTAGGAAGGAAACTTTAAGAACTCTAGTAGTTTCCAAAGTTTTTCTGTTTATTTTAAAATTGTTACCGAAAAGTGTACTTTAACAAGGGACGAAGGGGTATTATTTAGGAGCGTATTCGTTTTATTTTTGTGTAAATTTTAAGAAATAGACCATTATTATATACTAAGTATGCAGATTATTGTTATTTTTACAGCCACAATTTAAGCCTAGGTGTACAGCTGATGGATTATTGATTCGTTAAAGAATTTAATAGCCTTTCCTTATTATAAAAGCCATCTAAACATTGAAAGACCCGGTAAGCTCAAAATAAACTTCTTGCTAAAAATTATTTCTAAGCAACAGATGAATTAATTCAATTTTTTGACATTACCTTTGGTGCTCTACTGTGACTATTTAGAAGTATAAAATTCGAAATCATAGCAGTAGAAAGTAATGATAGAGAAATAATATTTTAATTTTAAAGATGTAATGACTTTAGTTGGTGTTTATTTCAATTCAAAAGGCTCTCTTCTTCCCTACAACGAAGAATGAATTGCCACAATTAATAATTAATTTTAAAAAACGCAAACCATAATATGGATTGTTTATACACTATATTTTGAAAAATATTCTCCAGTATATTTTCTTACAAAGAAAGACTTCCTTATTGCTGATTTTCATGCTCTTTTTCGGAGTGTCTGAAGTCGTTGCACAATGCCCAAGCACTGCAGAATTAAGTCAATCGTTTTGTGACACACAAGGTCCTACCGTGGGTAATTTGGTAGCTACGGATAATGGTGGAGGTATTGCCTGGTTCAATACGGCTACTTCTACAACTCCGATTCCTTTTGGCACAGGACTGATTAATAATAAAATATACTACTTAGATAATAGCACGGGAAATTGTGGTAGTAGAACAGCGGTTACCGTTAGTATTTATACCGCACCAACAGGATTGAATTTCCAAGGAATTTGTGTTGCAAATCAAAATGAAGCAACCATTGCTTTGTTAAGTGCCGTGGGTAATGAGGTACAATGGTACAGTACGCCATTTAATGGTTCGCCATTATCTTCAACTACTGTATTGACTTCTGGCACTATTTACTATGCTGGACAAACCAATCCAATTACAGGATGTTTCACGTCGCGACTAGCTGTGTTTGTCATGGTAAATATAGTCACTGTACCCACAGGGGAACCTCTTCAGAGTTTTTGTAATGATATAGAAAACCCACCAACAGTTAACGACTTGGTGGCAAGTGGAGCCAATAACTGGTACTTAACGAATAGTTCGGCTTTAGTATTGGCACCTACAACACCATTAGTTGACGGTCAAACGTATTATGGAACAACGGTTAGTGCTCCATGTGAAAGTGCGGAAAGACTCGAAGTTTTGGTTAGTTTGGAACCAGAGAATGAAGCAGGAGAAAGTGCAGATTTTACTATTTGTGCAACGGATTTGCCTTCAAGTCCAGACATCAATTTATTTGAAAACGTATTAGGTACTCCGTCAAATTTAGGAACCTGGACCGGACCAGTTACCACCACTAATGGAAATTTAGGGACTTTGGATATTTCGAGTTTAGCAGAAGTAGGAAGTCCTTATGTTTTTACTTATACGGTAACCACTTCGGCTTCATGCCCACCTGCAGTTGCGACTGTAACAATAACTGTTGAGCCATTGTTAGATGCAGGAGTAGATGGTACAGTGACGCTTTGTGAAAGCGACTCTATTATAGATCTATTTACCACTTTAGGAGGAACTCCTGACTTGGGAGGAACGTGGTCTCCCTCGCTAGGAAGTGGTAGTGGTGTTTTTGACCCGTCGGTAGATTTAGCGGGAGTTTATACCTATACTCTAGCGGCAATATCTTGTCTCCCTGCTTCAGCAACTGTTACTGTTTCAATAATCGAAAGTTTAGATCCAGGAATTAGCAGCTCGGTAACTTTCTGCGAAAGCGATACAACAACCAATTTATTTACTATTTTGGGAGGAACTCCTGACTTGGGAGGCGTTTGGTCTCCAACGTTGACAAGTAATACTGGTGTTTTTGATCCGTCGGTTGATTTGGCAGGCGTCTATACTTACACTTTGATAGGAACATCGCCTTGTCCACCTGTTTTCTCTACTGTAAATGTAACTGTAGAACCGCTTTTAAATGCGGGAATAGATAATGTTGTTACGTTCTGCGAAAATGCTTCGCCTACAGATTTGTTTACCGTTTTAGGAGGGAATCCTGAAACAGGAGGAACATGGTCTCCTGCTTTAGCAAGCGGTACGGGTGTTTTTGACCCATCAATTGATTTGGCTGGCAGTTATACTTACACGATAACATCAACATCATCTTGTCCTTCTGCTGCTGCAACAATTACAGTGTCTATTATTGAAAGTTTGGATGAAGGAATTAGTGGAGCGGTAACTTTTTGCGAAAATGCTTCAGCTGTAGATTTATTTACCATTTTAGGAGGGACTCCTGATTTGGGCGGGATTTGGTCTCCTATGTTAGCAAGCGGCACGGGTATTTTTGACCCGTCGACTGACTTGTCTGGGGTTTATACCTACACTTTGATAGGAACATCACCTTGTCTACCTGTTTTTTCTACTGTAAATGTAACAGTAGAACCACTTTTAGATGCCGGAATAGATAACGCCGTCGCTTTTTGTGAAAGTGCTTCTGTTACAGATTTATTTACCCTTTTAGGAGGGAGTCCTGATGAGGGAGGAATTTGGTCTCCTGCTTTAGTAAGCGGTACAGGTGTTTTCGACCCATCAATTGATTTGGCTGGAAGCTATACTTACACTTTAACATCAACATCATCATGCCCATCTGATTCAGCAACAATAACCGTTTCTATACTAGAAAGTTTATATGCAGGGATTAGTGGTGAAATAACTTTTTGCGAAAGCGATTTGGCAACAGATTTATTTACCATTCTAGGGGGGAATCCAGACATCGGAGGAACTTGGTCTCCTGCTTTAACAAGCGGTACCGGGGTTTTTGACCCGTCGGTTGATTTGGCTGGTGTTTATACGTACATGGTGCCTGGAACAGCAAACTGTCCTCCAGATTCTTCTACTGTAACAGTAACAATCAATCCACTTTTTGATGCAGGAAATGATGGTAATGTAACTTTTTGTCTTAATGCTTCTTCTGCTGATTTATTTACTTTCTTAGGTGGGAATCCTGACACAGGAGGTGTTTGGTCTCCCGCATTGGCAAGTGGAACAGGTGTTTTTAATCCATTAATAGATTTACCGGGAATATATACTTATACATTAACTGGATTTTGTCCAACAGATTCAGCAACTGTTACTGTTGCTATAAGTCCAAGTTTGAATGCAGGTACTAATGGCACTATTACTTTATGTGAAAATGCAGCCTCTCTAGATTTGTTTACTTTATTAGGTGGAAATCCTGACTTAGGAGGTGTTTGGTCTCCGGCATTGACAAGTGGGACAGGTGTTTTTGACCCTTCGATTGATGCTGGCGGAATTTACACGTACACTTTAGCAGGAACATTGGCATGTCCTTCAGATTCGGCTGCAGTAACGGTTACGGTAGATGCGCTTCCTACCATTACTTTAGCAACTATAGCTGTTGGAGCGATTTGTTTAAATTCAGATTGGACTATTGTTTTGACAGATGCTTCCAATTTATCAAACGGTTCTTATCAATTACTCTACACAATTTCAGGCGCCATCACTTTCACGAATACTATTTCAGTGGTGTTTACAAATGGAACGGCAAGTTTTATAATCCCTGCCAATGTATTAAACACTGTTGGAACAAGTACACTAACAATTAGTCCACTTCAGTCTAATTCGGGAAATAGTTGCGGAGTATCAAGTCATTTCTTTGATGCTAAATCATTCACAATCGATGTAGTTGCTTCGCCTACCTTTACGGGAACAAACGAATTTTGTGAGGATGATAATGCTACGGTTGGAGATTTGTCTTCAGGAATTGTTGAACCTCAATCAATCATTTGGTATAATGCACCCATGAATGGTACTGCCTATGCCGATACTGACGTATTAATTGACGGAACGAGCTACTATGCCGTTATTGTTTCTCCAGCAGGCTGTGAAAGCACTACCCGACTTGAAGTGACTGTAACCGTTAAAAACTGTGACGTCACGACAATTATTATTCCAGATGGATTTTCGCCAAATGGAGACGGAATTAATGATGCGTTTGTCATTAAAAACATTCGAATACTCTATCCTAATTTCACAATAGAAATTTACAACCGTTGGGGTAACGTACTTTTTGAAGGTAATGCAACTCAACCAGATTGGAACGGTTCGAGCGATAAGGGAATTAAAATAGGAGGTAATGAAGTGCCTGTGGGAGTCTACTTCTTTATTTTAAACTTCAACGATGGGGTAAAAAAAGAGATTCAAGGAAGGGTTTACTTGAGCAGGTAATTAGATATGAATATGATAAAAATAGTACTTAAATATAGTCTTCTGATTCCATTGTTGTTGCTTTCTTTGCAAATAAAAGCACAGCAAGACCCGATGTATACCCAATATATGTATAACATGAGTACGGTAAATCCGGGGTATGCAACTGATTCAGGAAGTATGAATTTCGGAGCGCTTTATAGAATGCAATGGGTAGGAGCTGTGGGTGGCCCAACGACGGGAACGTTTTTTGCTCATTCTCCGTTAGCAAAAAATGTAGAAGTGGGCTTGTCCGTCGTTCACGATGAAATTGGCGATGTAGTAAAGGAAACCGGCGTGTTTGCTGATTTCGCCTATGTTGTAAAAATAAATGAAACCAATAAAATCTCTTTCGGATTGAAAGCAGGTGCCTCTTTTTTTAGCACTAACTTTAATGGGTTTGTGTATTCAGATGATTTGCCAGACCCTGCTTTCGGAAATAACCTCAGTAAGACGTTTCCAAATGTAGGTGTAGGTACGTTTTATTTTGGCGAGAATTATTACCTCGGATTATCAAGTCCGAATTTACTTACTTCCAAACATCTTGAAAAAGACCAAGGCGTAGTAAGAACAGGTGTAGAAACGATTCATTATTTCTTTACTGGTGGTTATGTGTTTAATTTAAACGAAAATCTAAAATTTAAACCCGCTTTCATGACAAGAGCGGCCGCTGGTGTTCCGTTATCGGTGGATATTACGTCTAATTTTTTAATAAACGAAAAAGTAGAACTAGGTGCCGCCTATCGTGTCGGGGATGCAGTGAGTGGATTAATCAATTTCAAAATTACGCCAACACTGAGAATAGGTTATGCATATGATTATACCGTGACTAATTTGGGAAGATTCAATTCAGGTTCACATGAGATTATGATGCTTTTCGATTTAGGTGCAAAAAAGGATAAAAAAGAAGATAATAGAGGATACGACAAATCACCTCGATTTTTTTAAACAACAATAATGAAAAGAATTACTTATATATTGTTCCTTATTTTTATGAGTCAAGTAGTTTTGGCGCAAAAAAATGCGTCCAATAAAGCGGATAAATTATTTGCAGAAAAAGCCTACGTTGAAGCAGCTAAATTATATGAAAACTTAAAACCGAGTCAGGAAATATTACAAAACTTAGGGGACTGCTACTATTTTAATAATCAAATGCACTTTGCTGAAAAGCCTTATGCCAACTTAATTTCAACGTACAAAGACAGCGTAAAACCAGAGTATTTTTTTAAATATGCACATGTTTTACATGGGATTTACAAGATTGAAAGAGCAGATGAAGTAATGACTATATACAGAGGTTTTGATGTTAATACACGAAAATTTAAAGAGCATCTTAATACCATAGTTCCTTATAATTATACGGTAAAAAAAATATCAACAAACGCTACCGGAGATTTTGGAATTTCCATCTTTGGAGATAAAATAGTTTTCGCCTCTTTAAGAAGCGCCTCAGGTCCAGCGTATAAATGGAATGAAAAACCGTACCTCGACCTCTTTGAAGGCAAACTTTCAAATGAAGGACTATTAGAAAAAGTCAAACCATTTTCTAAAACAGTCAATACAAATACACACGAAAGTTCGGCGGTTTTTACCAAGGACAAAAAAACTATGTATTTTAATAGAACAAGTGATGAAAGAGTAGTCGTTGGTGACGAACTTTATGCTTCTGTCAAGATTTATAAAGCACAATTTGAAAACAATCAATGGACAAACATTACCGTAATGCCTTTCTCTAGCGACCAATTTTCTACACAACACCCTTGTTTAAGTCCAGATGAGGATAAATTATATTTTTCAAGCGACAGACCTGATTCCTATGGTTCATTTGACATTTATTCTGTTGCTATAAATAAAGATGGTACGTACGGAGAACCTGTTAATTTAGGCAATAACATCAATTCAAAACACAGAGAACAATTTCCTTTTGTTGACACAGACAATTCCTTATATTTTGCATCAGATGGATTGCAAGGTATGGGTGGTCTAGATATTTTTATGTCAAATTCGTATGATGGAGTCTATGCAAAACCTATAAATCTTGGCGAAACACTAAATACGGGAACCGATGATTTTTCTTTTGTAATAAAAGAAGGCGATAGTATCGGTTATTTTTCGTCAAACCGCGATGGAGGCGATAATTTATACTCCTTTGCTCGACAAGAGAACGGCCGGAAATTTACAGTTGAAGGATTTGTTAAGGACATACATACTAAAGAATTATTGCCAGGAACCATTGTCACACTTTATGATGATGAAGAAAAGTTGATTGGTCAATTAGTGGTTGGGGCTGATGCCAATTATGTTTTTAACACAGAGCCGAACAAGAAGTACAAGATTTTTGCTGAAAGAGATTTGTATGTAACAAAAACAATTGATTTCGAGACCAAAGATGATGGTGTTGTTCACTATAACATCGAATTAGAAATTGAATCCTATTTAGATGCTGAGAAGCGACTGGTGAAGAAAGACGACGGTTTAGTATATCTAGAATTAGAGAATATTTATTTTGATTACGATAAATGGGACATTAAACCCGAAGGTGCAGTGATTCTACAAGAATTGGTTGACCTTATGAAAAGACACCCACGAATGGAAGTGGAACTTGGTGCACATACAGATTCAAGAGCATCCGATATATATAACTTACGCTTATCTTTCAGACGTTCAAGCAATGTTTTAGAGTACTTAGTGTCAAACGGAATAGACAGAAAGCGCTTAAAAGCCAAAGGTTTCGGAAAACGAAAACCATTGATAGATTGTGGTGCTAACTGTACAGAACCAGAACATGCAGTCAACCGTAGATGTGAGTTTTTAATTGTTAAATAAATACGCTCACAGTTTAACTTTAATTTGAATCTTGTACACTTTCGATTAATCCAACAAATAGTATAATTTAGCCGAAAATTCCAAATCATGCAATCCATCAAGCAATACCAAGAATATATTTCCGAATATTTAGCAGAGCAACAAATCGTTCGTGAACCTAAAAATTTATACGAACCCATCAGTTACATATTGAGCTTAGGAGGAAAACGCATTCGGCCCACTTTAACTTTAATGACTGCCGAAATTTTTGGAGCAAATTATAAAGAAGCATTGCCAGCCGCTTTGGCAATCGAAGTTTTTCACAACTTCTCATTGATTCACGACGATATTATGGATGATGCCCCTTTGCGAAGAGGTAACGAAACCGTTCATGAAAAGTGGGACTTAAACACCGGAATCCTTTCGGGTGACGCCATGCTTATCTTGGCGTACCAATATTTTGAACAATACGAACCAATTGTATTCAGAGATTTGGCTAAACTGTTTAGCAAAACCGCCATTCAAGTATGCGAAGGACAACAATGGGACGTTGATTTTGAAAATCGCGACACCGTAACCATCACTGAATACTTAAAAATGATTGAATACAAAACAGCTGTTCTTGTGGCTGCTGCAATGAAAATGGGAGCCATAATTGCTTCTACTTCTACTGAAAATTGCGATTTAATTTATGATTTCGGACTCAATTTAGGCTTGGCGTTTCAGTTGCAAGACGATTACTTAGACGCTTTTGGCGACCCAGCCACCTTCGGGAAGCAAGTGGGAGGTGATATTATTGAAAATAAAAAGACCTATTTATACCTCAAAGCCCAAGAATTTTCTACGGCAGAACAAAAGGAAGAATTGATGCATTTATTTTCCATTCAGCCCGACGACACTGCAGATAAAGTAGCTTCTGTGAAAATGGTTTTTGATAAAACGGGAGCGGCAAAAGCAACTCAAGAAGGAATTACTGTCTTTACCATGAAAGCGTTTGAGACTTTAGAAAAAATGCACATCGCCGAAGACAAGAAAGCCATGTTACGTTTATTTGGCCAAAATTTAATGAGCAGAAATGTATAGTTATATTGTTCCAATTTCAATAGAAAACCTTTTGGCAGAAGCCGAAAAAGAAAATTTGTACCAGAAATTAATTGACCAAATCAATAAAGATTTCAATTCGGCAAATGAACCTATTGACATTCCTCAAAATACCTTACCCGAAGATTTAAAAATACTCGTGCACGAAAAAGTTTACCGACTTATCCAATTCAAATTTGCCGAATACCTCAACTTACTTTACATCATCGACGTTTCTGAAAGCGAAATCAAGAAGCTAGACGGCTCTGATATTTCTCAATTATCAGGTCAAGTTGCTTTTTTGATTTTGAAAAGACAATGGCAGAAGGTTTGGTTTAGAAATAAATACTAGCATCCCTCCTTTCCTGCTTTTCATTGAATAAAAGACTCCTGTCGTCATTTATATTTTCTCCAATACCGGACAAATATTACTTTCTTCTTTTCGACTATTTCTCTGAAGATTTTAAAAAGAACCTGTAGCCAACGTTTTTTTCTGTAGCAAATAACCATTAATTGATGTGCGTTTGTAAAAACCACGTGTCGACTTCCATTTTTTTCTTGTAGCCTTTCATTTTACGTGTGTAAGCATTAATTATTTTATTGTACGAGACCATTCTAGTACTGTACGACATTATTAAGCAGATGTCGAACGGTATTTCGAAGTTGTAAGCTGCTGTTTTCCGTATGTGCGACGCTATTGTTTTAGTGTGCGACACTTTCGAACGGATGTAAGACATCATTGTGGCAGTGTGCGACACATTCTCACAGATGCAAGGTGCTATTGTGTCAGTGTGCGATACCTTCGAACGGATGTAAGATGTTATTGTGGCGGTGTGCGGTGCTGTTTTAAACATGTACGATACAGTTGAATGAGTAAAAACACGTCATACATTAGAATTATTGCTTGCAACACTAAAACAATGGATGTGAAAACTGATTAAATACATTCGTACAGTAGTAAAAAAAGCTACGTACATAAGAATAATACAGTAGAACTACCATTCTCTTCTCTCGCACATGTTGGTTTTCACGTCATTGCGAGGCACGAAGTAATCTTACAATCGATTAATAGTACGTAACACTTATTATCTTCCTTGCTATTTGCCATTCCGGAGGAACCGCATACTTAGGATAACCACTAACGTATACGAGCGATAAGCAAAGAGTGCAATTGCTTCGTTACTCGCAATAACGACGGAACGCACAAAAAAACCGCCACAAGGGGCGGTTTACTATTTGGTGGTCAAACTAGCAATTACGATTGCTAACACAAAATAAAGCACAAGCTCACTTTTACATTAAAAAGAACGACAGCCGTATTTTTAATTCTTCACGAGCTTTCTAGTAACACTAGCTTTATTTACATCTAGAATTCGAATCAAATAGACTCCCGATGCAAGTTGAGATACATTGATTTGGTTTTGAATCGTTGTCAACACCCTTTGTCCTTGAAGCGAATAGATTTCGACGGACTCTAACGCAGTATTGGATTTAATATGGAGCAAATTATCTACAGGGTTGGGATACATTTGGAAAGCAGTATTTGCTTGATTTGCGTCGTGCACGGCAAGATTTTCTATTTGGACTGCATAGGAATCTTGCACCATAATAACATCAGTCCCGCCACAACGGGTATAGGTAGCCGACACGCTGTACTGCTGATTCGTCGTAGGGCAAACTTCTATCGAATCTCCTGTTCCTATGATGTTGCTGTTTTGGTCAAACCATTGCAAGGTCACTAAGGGAGTCGTTTCTGTACCATTAGGCAAAAACCGCCATGCTTCTTGACTTGCTGACCAATTTCCGGTGTTCCTTTCCTGAGGAGTGATTGCCGACGTACCGGGATTGTTTTGCAAACCGATTACTCCAGAACCACCATTCCAAGTGGTACATGGCGTACGTTTGTAAACGTATACATCTATAATATTAGTGGTTTCGTAAATGACTATTTGACTGGTTTGCAGCCCATATCAGAGGTATAATCAGCTCCTAAGCTACCGTCACAATTATAATTAGGTATCCGATTAAAATTAGCCACAAAATAACGGTTTGGAGCGACGCCACCACTGTAATAATTGACATTCTGTATTCCATCGTTTTGAATAGACGATTGGTTAATGTTTGTATCTTGATACACGCCGTAAATGGCATTTTTAATACTAAAAGTAGTACTAGGAATTACGCCAGAAAATTGCCAAGGGCAGTAGCCGCTAGGTGTATTATTGGGTCCCGTAGTGGTAAAAGAAACAACCCCATTAGACCCAACGATAAGGTTTTGATACATTTGTCCGTAAAAACAAAACTTAAAGGGCAATTCAAGGAGAGGAGACCACTTGTCATCTCCCATAATGTTTAGGATAGTGCCACCAGTGAAAGCAAACGCCGTCTGATAGGTTATCGCCTCTACTTGATAGGAAGTGGTAGGCTTTATTTTGAAATAATCAGCGGCTAAAGTAGTACAGTCTCCCGGTAATTCAACGTTAGCTGACTGACTTATCGTAACCCAAGGTGTAGGCACGACTTGTGAATGCGCTAAAAAACCCACCATAAGTACTGATATTGCTACAAAGTAATTTTTTTTCATAAGAAGCATTTTAGAATTGAAATTTACTAAAAATAATAATACGGTGCTGCAATTTTTTTAAGAAGTATTTTTTAATAGAACAAAGATGCTGTAATGAAAAGTGACGCATACAGTATGAAATAGCCATCAGTAAGAGCTAAAAACCAAGCTACAAGAGTGAAATGCAATGCTACGCTTATTATTTTCCTTGCTACTTGTCAGTATTTCCGTCATTGCGAGGAACGAAGCAACCTTACAATCGATTAATAGTACGTAACATCTATTCTCTTCCGATTTACGTGTCACTCCGGAGGAATCGCATACTTAAGATAACCATTAACGGGAACGAGCGAGACAATCGCATGAACCGAATGGAAGTGATTGATGGGATTGCTATTGTTGATGCAGTTAGGGTAGAACTCGTTTATAGGATTGCTTGGTTCCTCGCAATGACGGTGGGAATCAATGTCTACCATCTTTCCTGCTATTTGTAATTACGGAGGAATCGCGTACTTAGGATAACCACTAACGGATACGAGCAAGACGATTGCATGAACCTAATGGAAGTGGTTGATGGGATTGCTATTGTTGATGCAGTTGGGGTAGAACTCGTTTACAGGATTGCTTCGTTCCTCGCAATGACGGTGGGAATCTATGCTTATCATTTTCCCTGCTATATGTCATTACGGAGGAATCACATACTTAAGATAACCACTAATGGATACGAGCAAGACGATTGCATGAACCGAGTGGAAGTGATTGATGGGATTGCTATTGTTGATGCAGTTGGGATAGAACTCGTTTATAGGATTGCTTCGTTACTCGCAATGACGGTGGGAGTCAATGCTTATCATCTTTCCTGCTATGTGTCATTCCCGAGTCATCTATTATTTCTTGGGTTACTGTATGGACAAAACTGAGTCTTGCACACAAATATAATAGCAACGGCATACCACTATGTACAACAAAAAAAAGCGTTCTACACTAGAACGCTTCTCCGTTTTTAACCAAATAAATTAATTAGTCTATGTGCACTAATGTTTCTTCTTTCCATGTTTTCACAGATGCTACGCGACTATCTGAATACTCTACTTCATTTAATGTTTTTTTGTTCAAGAATAGCCACTTACCCGTCTTCACGCCTTCATTGTAGAGCGCCACTGCTGTTCGCTCGCCTTTATCTGAATAGGATACCCATTCGCCGTGTACTTTACCGTTCTTGTAGAAACCTTCTTGACTGATGCTGCCATTTTCGTGGTAGTACGTCGATTTTACTAAATCGCCCGCCACCTCATGCTTAGGCGGATGGTTAGCAAAGAGTAGACCTGAGAATAACAATGCTCCTAATATCATATACTTTTTCATCGCTGTTGTTTTTTTAATGGGGTTATAGTTTTGATTACAATCGCTTTGTAGCAATTGCATATCCAAATGTAAAAAAATAATTTACATTTACAAAACTTTTACTTAACAATTTGGTAACATAGCACAAAGCTTAACATTGGAACAAAAAAAACCGTCTAAAATAGACGGTTTGCTATAATGAACTATAAGAACTACTTATTTTAAGATTTCGGTAAACAAGGTAGTTAAAGCCGGCGAAGATGGTCTGTCGGCATTTGCATTAACAATGTTTCCTTTTGGGTCAACTAGTATAAAGCGCGGTATGCCAGTGATGCCGTAGGCTTTGATAAAGTCGGAGTTCCAGTCGTTATCGGCATAGAGCTGGATTCCGCCAAGTTCCTTATCGGTTACAAACTTCTTCCACTTCTCATAATCTTTTTTGGTATCAACAGAAATACTTACAAACTCAATGTTTTTTCCATGAAACTTTTCTTCGACCATTTTCAAATACGGAATTTCGGCACGACACGGAGCACACCAAGTAGCCCACACGTCAATGTACACATACTTTCCGCGTAAATCTTCTAGCTTCATCATGCCGCCTTTATGGTTTTCATAATTAAAGGTAGGCGACGGCGCATTGTTCATTTTCTGCATCGCTTGTTCTTCCTTATAATACTGCTGTAAGCCCATCATCGAACCTTGAATTTCTGCGGTATAGAGCTTTGTGAAAGCCGCATCCAGTTTAGCATCCGCCAATCGTTTTAAATCGGCCTGCTGCTTTTCAGTAGCCATTTGCGTAAACGCTGTTTCATCGGCTTTTAATAACTCAGGGTAGTTGTACTGCTCTTCAGCCAATGCCGTTTGGGCTAGGAAGTTGTTCTCCTTAGCGCCTTTACCGGTATATACGATGCTTTCGTCAAACATTTTGGCATCCATCTTGAGCTTAAGGTCCATTCCGTTTTTCAAGAATAGAGAAGTGCCTTCCACCCCATCGTCAAGACGGTACATCCCTTCTGTAATGTTTAAAGTGTCCTTAAAAACACCCGACTTATTGAGTACAAACTCCTTCTTGTATTTATTAGGACCTAGTATGTAGAGTTTTTCGCCGTTCTTGTTGTCAATTTTAGCTTCAAAGGTGACGTATTTCTTTTGGGCGAAAGCTGAAACGGAAAGCACTCCTGCAAGAATTACTGTTGTTATTTTCTTCATATCGTTGTTGTTTTCATTTTTAGAATACCAAATATAGTTTTTTATTTAATTGGGAAAGAAAATAATTATGTCAAGTTTAATAGTTTTATCACTTAACCCGTTTACTTTTTTTACTTTTGCAACTTAACAAAAGGATATGTACAGAAGTCATAATTGTGGAGAATTAAACAGTTCCCACATCAACACAGAGGTTACCTTAGCGGGATGGGTACAAAAATCACGCGATAAAGGATTCATGAACTGGGTCGATTTAAGAGACCGCTACGGAATTACGCAATTGATTTTTGACGAAAGTCGCTCGGACAAGGCTGTTTTTGAAAAAGCCAAAACCTTGGGACGTGAGTTTGTAATTCAAATAAAAGGAACCGTAATTGAACGCGAAGCAAAGAATAAAAATATACCTACAGGTGATATCGAAATATTAGTTACTGAACTGAATATCTTGAACGAAGCCATCACTCCTCCTTTCACCATTGAAGATGAAACGGACGGGGGTGAAGACATCCGAATGAAATACCGTTACTTAGACATCCGAAGAAATCCGGTGAAGAACAGCTTATTGTTTCGTCATAAAGTAGCCATGGAAGTACGTAAGTACCTTTCTGATTTGGATTTTTGCGAGATTGAAACACCATACCTCATCAAATCGACACCTGAGGGTGCGAGGGATTTTGTGGTGCCAAGTAGAATGAACGAAGGTCAATTTTATGCTTTGCCACAGTCTCCACAAACTTTCAAACAATTGTTGATGGTTGGGGGAATGGACAAGTATTTTCAGATTGTGAAATGTTTCCGTGACGAAGACTTACGTGCGGATAGACAACCGGAGTTTACCCAAATAGATTGTGAAATGGCATTTGTAGAACAAGAAGACATCCTAAACGTGTTTGAAGGTTTGACGCGCCATTTGTTATTAGAACTAAAAGGAATTGAAGTAGAGAAATTCCCAAGAATCACGTATGATTACGCAATAAAGACTTACGGAAATGACAAGCCGGATATTCGTTTTGAGATGAAGTTTGGTGAGTTGAATGCCGTAGCCCAACATAAGGAATTCCCTGTGTTTAATTCCGCAGAATTAGTAGTAGGAATTGCAGCACCTGGATGTGCAAGCAACACGAGAAAAGAAATTGACGCCTTAATTGACTGGGTAAAGCGACCACAAGTGGGAGCTTCCGGAATGGTGTATGTAAAATGTGAAGCGAATGGCAGTTACAAATCGTCGGTGGATAAGTTTTATGACCAAGAAGATTTGTCCAATTGGGCGAAAGCCACAAATGCGAAAACGGGCGATATGATTTTTGTGCTTTCTGGACCTGCAGACAAAACAAGAAGTGCTCTTTCGGCTTTGCGTATGGAATTAGCAACGCGATTGGGTTTGAGAAATCCAGCGGTTTTTGCTCCTTTGTGGGTGGTTGATTTCCCTTTATTGGAGTTTGACGAAGAAAGCGGACGCTACCATGCCATGCACCATCCGTTTACGTCTCCGAAACCAGAAGACATGGCTTTACTAGAAACCGACCCTGGAAAAGTACGTGCCAATGCTTATGATATGGTATTAAACGGGAACGAAATAGGAGGAGGTTCCATTAGAATTCACGATAAAGCCACTCAGGCGTTAATGTTTAAATACTTGGGCTTTACGGATGAAGAAGCTAGGAATCAGTTTGGGTTCTTGATGGATGCGTTTCAATACGGAGCGCCACCTCACGGAGGATTGGCGTTTGGGCTGGATAGATTGGTAGCCATCTTAGGCGGTCAGGAAACCATCCGCGACTTCATTGCGTTTCCGAAGAACAACTCAGGAAGAGACGTAATGATTGATGCTCCGTCTGTTATTGATGAAAAGCAGTTGAACGAATTACATATACAACTTAAAGGGTAATACTTATGAATAAAAAATTAAATGTAATACTGAGTTTTGGTTTCTTTTTTATGCTCCAACTCTCTTTTGCACAGAATGCTGGTGATTTGTTTACTGCTTTTGGCACTAATGGAACTGTAGCTACCAATATTGGTCAAGCTGACTTCATTGTGAAAAGCCAAGCGGTGCAAAGTGATGGGAAGCTACTTCTTTTTGGAAACGTGGAAGGCAGTTATTTTAGTAACACTTACTTGTTGCGACTGAATACGGATGGAACGTTAGACACGAGCTTTAATACAGATGGGAAAATCATCATTAATGATATTGAATTTGCTACTAAAGTATTGGTGCAAAGTGATAGCAAGATTGTCATTGGTGGAAGTCTAAACTTTGACGTTGTTTTGATGCGTTACAACACGAATGGGACATTGGACACTACTTTTGGCACGGACGGGATTGTAAGTAACGACTCTGATACTACTTCTAGAAGTATGCAAGATTTTACTATACAAACCGACGGGAAGTTTTTAGTTTTGTCTGATTTCTATAGTGGTTCGCAGGATTACAGAGTGTTACGCTACAATGCAAATGGAATACCGGACACAGCATTTGGCAACAACGGAAGTATTACAACAGACATCGGCGATACGGAATTTGCAAAAACAATTGCCATTCATTCAGACGGGAAGTTTATTGTGGGGGGAACTACTGTAAGTGATGCTCCCTCTACATTTTCTATCTTTGTTGCACGTTACAATTCAAGTGGAACACTGGATGCTTCGTTTAATTCCAATGGAAAAAAAGTAGTCGCTACTTCTGTTTTTAATGACTTCTTAAATGTTGCGCTACAAGAGGATGGCAAAATACTGTTTGGCTATACTTCCTATGTTTCTTCATCGCCAAAACTCAAACTCATCCGGTTGAATACGAATGGGAATTATGACACGACGTATGGCACTAGCGGGGTGGCGACATTTACCGCACCCACTAACTTTGGAAACGGAAGCAAAAAGTTTAAGATTCAAGCCGATGGGAAGGTGTTTGTGTTTGTTAATTCCTCGACTATTGTAAATAACGCGTCTAACAACAACTTGCTAATGATGCGTATCAACACGAATGCAACGCTTGACACCAGTTTTAATGGTAGCGGATTCCAGGAGTTTTCGTTCTTTACCAATAATGATACGGGTAGTGATTTTAGTCTTGTAGACAATCAAATAATCGTTAGCGGTAACACGGAGGAAACATTGGTTTTAAATAAAATAGGTGTCGCCAAATTCAATTCAAGCGGCAGTTTGGACCTAAGTTTTGGCACCGACGGTAAATCGTTGTACTACTTTCCGTATGAGGGTTACGATGAATCCAAATGCTCGACCATTCAAGCCGATGGAAAAATAATTGTAGCAGGAACGAGTCATGTGAATCAAAATTCGATTCTGAGTGTGGTTCGTTACCATGCGGACGGAAGCATTGACACAAGCTTTGGTACGAATGGTATTTTCAAATTGAACACTCAAATATACGACGCCGTAAATAGTGTCAAAGTAGATGGAAATGGTAGAATACTATTGGCTACTGATTTAAACGCTACCGTGATTAGACTGAACAGTAACGGAACACTTGATGGGAGTTTTGGTGTAAGTGGCTTCGCAACGATTACAACTGCTTTTTCAAGTACCGCTGATATAAAAGTACTCGCTGATAACTCGATACTTGTGGCGGGAAGGGTTGTTTCAACAGTAAATAACGTTTCGTCGTTCAACTTTATGTTGGCGAAGTTAGATGCGAATGGTATCCTAGTTCCTACTTTTGGAAGCAATGGAATTACAACGATAAATGCTACGCCAAATTACGACGAGTTGTTGTTGGTTGACACACAGGCTGACGGAAAAATAGTAACGGTAGGTACATTTGTGAATGCGAACAATGATTCTCAGATTGTCATTTTTAGAACGAATGCAAACGGAGTTTTAGATACTACGTTCAACACTTCAGGAATATTCGTAATAGGAATTCCAAGCTCAGCCGACATTCCAAAAGGATTACAGATTCAAGCGGATGGCAAAATCCTTATGGCAAATACGTACAACGACGGTTCAAATACCTTATTGTTTAGAGTGAATACAGATGGCACACTAGACACGAGCTTTGATACCGATGGTGTTATTTATTTCGACACTAACTTAATCAACACCATTGAAGCGCTTAAAATACTGGATAATCAACAAATTGTTGCTGTTGGAGCTTCAGGAAATGCCTCCACAAATTTTACCGTACTGAAACTGAACTCTAATGGAGCATTAGACACCACTTTTGGAACAAACGGTGTTGTAAACTCAGACTTTAATGATGATTATGCTTTTGCATCTGGAATTGTACTATCAAACGACAATAACATTATTGTATCTGGAACAACATTCTCTGAAACTAGTTATGGAGATTTCGCAGTGGCTAAATATTACTTAAACACCAATTTAGGAATTGGCGAGAATACGTTCAATAAAACAGTGTTGTTCTATCCAAATCCAGTGCAAAATGTATTACAGATATCTAATGACGTTACAGCGGTTACGCTATTTACTTTAGATGGAAAACAAATCAACACTACAATTGTTAATAATTCAATTGTTACTGAAAATCTTCCAAAAGGAGTTTACATCATTCAAATGAAATTGGTAAGTGGTGAAGTTATTAGCAATAAGTTGATAAAAGAATAATTTACTAGGTTTAGATTTGAGGTTTGTAGCTTCAATTAACATCAAAACAATAGTAAGCCCCGAACCTTTCGGGGCTTTTTTTATTCGCTGTTTTGAACTTAAATACCGCTAAAATAATAGTATTCTTTATCGTCGTAAACTAAAGTGTCCTCTGAACATTCTGCCCGACTGAAATTCAATTGTAAACCAGTAGTCCGTTGATGGCAGCTCTTGACCGTTGTAAGTTCCGTCCCAACCTTGGTCTCTTGCATTAAACTGCTTGAGTAATTTTCCAAACCGATCAAAAACGGTCACTTTCAACTCTAAATTAGGGTCTAAAAAGCTCACGTTCCAGTAATCATTATATCCATCTGCATTTGGCGTGAAGTATTTTGGTGCACCAATTACATAAACGGTTTCAAACACGGAAGAACATCCTTTTACGTCCTGGATTCCGATGGTGTAAATTCCCGACTGAAGTCCAGAGAACACCGGAGATTCTTGATAATAACCGTCATTCAAATTGTATACATAATCACCCAATCCAGAGGCTGTAATTTCAATTGTGTTGTCGGCAGATAAATCAGTTATCGTAATGTTTTCGATGATTGCGGCATTGGAAGCAGTTACAACAATCGTCCTTGTGCTTGTGCAACCATTTTGATTGGTTACCTCTACGGTGTAAATTCCTCCTTCGTCAACCGTAAGAACATAATTCGTTTCGTTAGGAACTAAAATATTGTTTAAAAACCAAGCGTACGTAAAGTCATTTTGCGTCGATGGATGTACTAATCCTGCATCAATTACTCTTGTGGCTCTCAAATCATCGGTACAAATTAATTCGGTTCCTGTTAAAAGTACAGAAGGGGTTGCAAGCACAACCAATGGAATGTAAACCGTTGCGGTGCAAATTGCATTTAAAGGATTGGTAAATTCTGCTCGAAGGGTCTGTGTGCTACTTGTAAAGGGATTAGGCAATGGACTTGGCAAAGCGACATTATTTGCATCAAAATAACTGACATTCAATCCCGTTTGTCCTGCTAAAATAGCCGATTCAAATGCAGTTGTATCAAAGGGAACTTCACCATTTTGAAGTTGAGGGTCCATTTCGTCATCGCAAATGCTAGTTAAGTTGGTAGGAATCGCAAATGCTTCCGGCAAGTCATCCACTACAAATGTTAGGGTAGAACTGTATTCGCATTGTTTACCAAAATTATTCTTCACAATCACACTTACCGTTTGAGAAGAAGTAGTGAAAGGATTCGGTAACGGACTTGGCAATAAAACCCCATTTTCATCGGTGTAAATGACAGAAACATTAGCCAACCCATTCAATAAATTCGCCTCTACATTCGAAGTATCAAAGTTAAGTATCCCATCTTCATTGTCGTCACACTCTTTGACGGTTTGAGGTTGCACAATTGGAATCTTTTCTACGTTTAGCGTGATGTGATGTCCCAATCCCAAACAATCATTATTGACTTCACTGTCCACTCTAACGTAGATGTTCTGCGTATTTGGATAACCAATGTTGGAATAATTACTTATGTCTGTAATCGCATTTAGTTCTGCCAAAGCATCAGCAAGATTTCGATAATAAGTAATATCTACTGCTTGTCCGGGCGGATATTGTGCTTGAATTTCTGAGGTTACTGAACTGAAATCGAAAGTTGTTACACCATCGGTAAGGCTTCCCGAAGCCAAGTCATCACATGCCGCAAAGACCTTTTGGAAACTTGCCGGAATTGTAGTGGTGGAAACTTGAAGGTTAATTTGAGCGGTAGCATAACAGCCGTTCGTATTTTCAACTCTAACAAAAATCGCCTCACTATTTATATTTTGATTGGTATAATTGGTACTATTTGTAAACGCATCCGTATTATTTTCAGCTTCTAAAAGTGTTTCAAAGAAGGAAAAAGTCAGATTTGTAGCATCATTTACCAAAAGTGATTTTATTTCATTGAGATTAAAAGCACTAAATCCATCATTATTGTCGTCGCATTGTTTCAAATTAACAACAGCTGCATTTAGAATAGGATATGCATGAATTGTTATTTCACGGGTATTAACTCCCGAACCGTTTGCTCCAACAACCGTAACACTAACGGTATAATTTCCTGCGGTAGCATATACATGCGTTGGACTTAAATCTGACGAAGAACTTCCGTCGCCAAAATCCCACGTGGCACTTGTAATTTCTTGACTCGTGTTGAACTGAAATGCAGTATTCTGACCCACACAAGCATTTTCCAACTGAATCGCGGGCGTAAAAAAGAAAGAAGTTATAAACGGAGGAAGTCCCAGTCGAGAGGTTGTGAAAACTGCTAATTGGAGTCCCTGATGCGTATAATTGCACAACAACCCATTTTCATCAGGATCATTAATCACGCCTAAAACACTAGTACTCGTGCTGATATAAATTTTATTATTTGGAGCGAGCTGTAGTCCAAAAAGGGAAGGTGTCGAATCATAAAGTATCGTTTTTGAAGCCGTAATGTTATTACTAAGTAAATCAAATTGAGCCAATTCAATATTTGGATTCGCATTCACTCGATAACTTGCATAAAGCTTTTCGGACGAAGAAGAAAACTCCAGTCCGTAGGGCTGTATGTTCGGAAGCACCGTTTGCGTATTTGAAACAATACCTGAAGCTACATTAAAATCAAATAATTCAATTGTTCCCGTTCCAAGTGTAGCTTCACCTGGTAGATTGCCATTCTGATTGTGTGCGACTGCTAATTTTTGGCCATCGGGCGAAGCTTTTAAATACCCAATAGCATTCCTCCGGTATCCAACAATACCAATATTTGCACCTATTGTGGTCACTACTGGATCCGTATTCAATCCCGTTGCATCTACTTTGAAAGCATAAAATTTATCGATAAAATGCGTGATAATCCAAAAGCTGTTGGTACTCGGGTCTCTTACGGCTGTTATCTTCTCTGAACATTTAAATCGTATTTCTAGACTGCTTGGGCTGGTATCATACGTTATCAAGTGGTTGTTTTTGCTAATTACATCACCAATACTCCCGTTTGCTCCTATTACTGATAAATCTACGATGGAATAATTAAATCCATTATTAAAACCATCGTCGTCCGTTGGAACAGTCTGTCCGGGTTGACTTTGATATTCGCCAGTAAAACCATTGGGGTAAGCGGCGGCATTTTCCTGATGGGGTTCGTCAACGGTAAAAATATAGTAAATATTAGGGTCGTTTGGTTTCGGAATAATAATACCAGAAGAAGTACTTGACGGGTCGCCAAATAAGTTTACACCATTGGGCATAATTACATGATTGCGGTCCCAAACCGTTTTTCCATCCGTATACAATAGTAAGTTTCCACTACTATCAGAGATAGAACTACAACCCTCATTGGTAACAATTTGCCCATCCGAAAGCGGAATGACACTTCCATCAGGCATGAATTTTAGTCCCGCGTATTCACCAAAATACCAATTGGTTGCTTCTCCTTGTGCGTTTGCTAGAAGGGCAAAAAAAAGCGAAAGTACTATCAAATATCCCTTCATATCCTAAAATTCAATTAAACAGGTCGTTTATTGGGGCTAAAGATACATATTAATGCCAATTAATTACTAATAATCCCTTGCCTACTACTAATTTTATAAGCTACATTAGCGGCACTACAATTACTGCGATTCATTTTCAAATGGCGTTATAAATACGACTGTCTTATTTCGCTATTAAGTAATTTAATACTTGAATTGATAGATTACCACGCCCTAAAACATTTATTTCGCAACAAAATCTAACCGCAGTTTCCATCATAAAACGGGGTGCTTTTGAATAAATATATACTCCAAAACAACTTTTTTTAAATTATTTTCGAAATATTTAACTTAACATGTTGGTTGTATGATATTAAAGTTTACATTTGTACCATTATTAATTATTTTTATTATTACAATGCGTACAGGTACAGTTAAATTTTTCAATGAGTCTAAAGGTTACGGATTCATTACAGACGAAGAAACAGGAAAAGACATTTTCGTTCATGCATCAGGAATCAGAGCGGAAGAACTTCGCGAAGGTGATAGAGTATCTTACGAAGAAGAAGAAGGAAGAAAAGGTAAAGTTGCTGCTCAAGTAGTAGCTCTTGAAGACTAAAAATATATAGATTATTTTTATTACCTCGAAGGAGTAAAAAGCGTTTCAGAAATGAAACGCTTTTTTTTATGGAGTAAATTAGAGTTTATCTACAACGCTATTTTAATGGTTCTCAACTTCTGCCCGTCGACTAATGCTGGAATTTCAATCACAATTGCCTTGTCCGTTTTGGTAATCGTTCCTTCTTGAATGGAGTAGTAACCCGCTTTTCCTTTGCAGTAGCAGAAAACGCCAAACAATGCTTTGGCTTGCAAGATTTGCTTTCCAGAAATACTGCCGTTTTTAAAGTTCGAAGGAAGTTCAAATACAATTTCTTCGCGGTAGCCACCGTCTACATATTGCTGGTCTTGCTCCTCAATGAGTTTGTATTGATATACAGTTGTGCCTGTTTTTTCAACGACGGTATAAAACGGCTTCCCAATTCCGTCGTCCTCAATGGCAAGAGCAGTATTTTTTAAAACCGCTTGGGTACATTGTGCGTTTTCAGGACACTCCGAAATTTTAGTAGCATTGGCTTTACTATCGCTTTCTAGGGCTTCTGTTTTGCTCTTGCAACTGGATAAAAAGCTAAGAACAAGGACTAAAGAAAGTATTTTTTTCATGATAATGTGTTTTTTAGTGAAAGGTAATCAATTTTTATTTCCCGTTGAACGCCGTCATGGTGTTTTCTAAACCTGCTGTTCCGAATGATTTTATGATTTCAACGGCAATGTCTAACCGCTCTGGCAGATTGGCTTTCTCGGTTTCGTCCCAATCTCCTAAAACATAATCTACTTGTTTTCCTTTTTTGAATTCGTCGCTGATGCCGAAACGAAATCTGGGGTACTCGGTGGTGTTGAGCAAAAGTTGGGTATTTTTTAATCCGTTGTGACCGCCGTCGCTTCCTTTGGTTCGGATTCTGATGGTACCGAAAGGGAGGTTTAAATCGTCTGTAATAACTAATATATTTTCGATGGGAATGTTTTCTTTTTGCATCCAGTATTGGATTGCTTTTCCCGAAAGATTCATGTAGGTGTTGGGTTTTAGTAGCAGGAAGGTGCGTCCTTTTAACTTATATTCGGCAAGTGAGCCCAACTTTACGGTTTGAAATTCTACGGATTCCTTTCGAGCAAGATGGTCGAGAATTTTAAAGCCGATGTTGTGTCTCGTATTGACGTATTCGGCACCTATGTTGCCTAGTCCTATGATAAGAAATTTCTTCATAGTATCGCTTGTAGTGGGTTTTGATGTTGTAGATAATTGGGTGAGCCATTTCATGGGGCTAAAATACGGTTTTGTTTTTAGTTAACAGGAGGATTATTTAACCTTCATCATTATACATTTAATCACTTCAATCCTCGCATTAACAAGAGCAATGCTCTTTTCCTCCAACCCACTACAATTTACAAAGACAAATCCCCAAACACTATTCAATTCCCATATACCTTTCCAACACCCCCCTCCTTCGGAGGGGTTGGGGGAGGATTCTATTACCAGTCAAATAAGTACGCCTTTATTTTCGTTCCATCAATACAATAAGTTCTGTGGTTTCGCCTGGAACAATAGTAAAATGTTCTATTTTAGTGACGTAATTTTCTTGCCAAGCCTTGATTTCATAAGCACCACCCACCAAGTTTTGAACGGTATTAAACCCTCTTTCACTTGAAATACGGTGAATATTTTTGCCCACAATTTCCAGATTTACACGAGCAATTCCTTCATTAGTACGAGCATCTAGCGTAGTAATCGTTAAGGCCAGATGACGCGTTCCGGTTTCATGAATTACACGCAAATTTTCGTAAGTAGCAACAAAGTCAGGTTCAGTAGCTATAAGCATTACCACCACTTTATCCATTTGTTTGGTAAAAAAGTCCATCAATTTAGCAATAGCCACATCAATATTCTTGGTCGTAGTTGAGCGGTGCCCTATAGATTCTTTAGGCTTTTTCATGATGTCTACAAAACTAGCCATCGTTTGCGAAAAGGTTTCCAATGACTTGGTACTCACGCCATATCTATCTAAATTAGCCAATTGATTTCTACCCGTAGCCAATAAATAGGTACAAACCCCTACTAAAGCATCACCAGAATAGCGTTTTAAATCTGATTTGGATTGCAACGCATTTTTATACAAGTCTTTTTCGCCCGCCATAGTCGCATAGCTACACAAAGCAGCACTCAACACAAACGCCTGAAGCTCTAAAGAACTTCTTAAATCGTCTTTCAGTTCTGTAATACCCGTTAAATTTACCAATTGTGCCGCTAGTAAAACTGAAATAACCGTAAGCATACGCGTCAATTCCTCTTTACTTTCTGCCACAGGAGCAAATTTTTCCCATAAAGCACGGTCGTCATCAAAGTGCTTTTCAACAGTACGCCCCATACTGTACGCCCCCATCTGTCTCTTATTCATAAATAAGTTATTTAAAAGTTTATAATACAAAGCTAGTTTATTTTTATATACCAAATAATAAATTATCCTAGTTTTTTACACCTTATGATTGAATTATTTTTACATATACGTATTACCCACACCTATATTCCTTTTTATAGTCATAAAGTCACATAAAACATTTGTTTTTAAATAATTTGTTTTTCAAATAGCAACCTTGATTTTTATTTTTGCAAATACTAAAAGCGTATCTCACTCGTGCATAACCTAATAAATGGAACGCATACTCTTTTACCAAGCGCCATTTGCTGCCTTTTATGGGCTACACCTTGCATTATAGGTACTGAACGCTTTTTTAAACTTGTAGTCTATGCCCTATTTTATGTGAAAAAAGATTTTATAGGTGCAGATAGGCTTTTTTTTAATGTTGGTATCCTTTGCAAACTTGTAAGTAGTGATTGAACAAGTGTAGGTATTGATTGAATACGTGTAGGTATTGATTGAGCGTGCGTAGGTGTTCTTTGAATACGTGTATATTCTAATTGAACGAGCGTGCGTATTAATTGAACCAACGTACGTATTACTTGAATGAATATAGGTATTAATTGTTTTTAAAAATATCGGCAGCTACCTCAAAAAAACACATTGCTATATTGAAAAGAAGTACCGATGCAATACTAAAATAAAGAGGAGTGTTTGAAAAAGAGAGGAGTGTTTTTAAAAAAAAGATAAACACCGGAAAAGTTCATTTGGCTACAGCCCAAAATAAAATAGAAATGTTGAAAATTATGATGTTAATAGGTGTACAATAAGTACAAACACTTCAACAATAAAATTGCACATTATTTAAAGCAAAAGAGAGGTTTAAAAAAAGCAGTATTAGATTTATAAGGTTGTGTACTACTAGTAATTATAGATAAATGTAGTATTAATTGTGTGGTTTAGTAGGTACGAGCTAGAAGCTCGCACTAGCGAAAATAGTAGCTGTTGTTGTGGATGGTGGGAGTATTCGTTTATAAGATTGCTTCGTGCCTCGCAATGACAGTTATTTATAACAATTCACGCAACGTCATTGCGAGGAACGAAGCAATCCTATGCCGTGGCGCTATGCGGTTACGTATAAGGGCTATTGTAGTGATTTATATGCCCATTCGGTTAGGCTATACCCAAGGAAAGACTCTCGTTAGTGGATTCGTGCATGGGATTGCTTCGTGCCTCGCAATGACGGGAGGGACCGTCTGTGGGGTTACTTCGTCGTCCATAATGATTGAAAGATTTAACAATTATCAATTTTCCTATTATTTGTCATCATGGAGAAATCTAGGACAAATAATGTTGTGATAACAGGATAAAACACAGGACTACCTTAAAAAAAAAACAAGGCTACATAAAAAAAAGGAAATCAAAAAAAAACACAAACCGAATAAGTTTGTGTTTTTAGTAAATGAATTATGGGAGTAATATATAGTATTGATAGGGTTTGAAGCTGTGCTTCTGCCCTTTTGTGAACGTGACTTTCTCGTTGGTCAGGTAATTGGTAAAGGTGCCTTCGAGTGGAAGAGTAAAGACTGCATTTGCCTTAGATAAATTAGCAATATAGATTACTTTGTCGTTCTTGCTTTCTCGGCTGAATGCCATGATGAGGGTATCGCTTGTGGTATGGATACGGCTGAATGCCGCGGCTTTCTTTGCTCCATTTAACGCTGGGTTATTGTTTTTTAAGGTGCCTAGTTTTTCATAGAGACTAAACATTTTGCCTTTCGTTTTTGGGATGGAGTCTTTCTCGAAGAACTTTAGTTTGTGTTTTAGTTCGTATTCCTGACCGGTGTAAATTAAGGGCATTCCGGGCATGGTGTAGGTTAAAGCGGTGAAGGCTTCTACTCCATCGCCCATGCGGTCGTACTCGGTTCCGTTCCAAGAATTTTCATCATGGTTAGAGGTGAAGTTCATGAAATAAGCGGTTGACTCGTATTCCTTCTTGATTTTTGCAAAGACAGAATCTAAATCAGCTACCGATTTTGTTCCTTTATTAATGTCGTTCATCACGTGGTGTGCTTCCCAGCCGTATCCCATATCGAAGAGGTTGTTTTTGAGCAGATACTCTTTATTGGATTCCATTAGCATGAAAAGGGGCTTTTCTTGGCGGAGTTTTGGCACAGCAAATTCCCAGAAAGAGGTAGGCACATTATCTGCAACGTCGCAACGGAAGCCGTCAATGTTGAGGTCCTTGACCCAGTACATCATTTCTTCTTTCATTACTTCGTGCAGTTCGGGATTGCTGTAGTCTAGGTGTGCGACATCTGTCCAGCCCCATGATTCTCCGGTTTCGGGATTTAGAGGGTCAGTTACTTCGCCATCTTTGTTCTTGTGGTAGTACTCTGGGTGGGTTTGAATCCATGGGTGGTCCCAACCGGTGTGGTTTGCTACCCAATCTAGGATTACATAAATGCCGTTGTCATGAGCGGTTTGTACGAGGTTCTTGAAGTCGCTTTTGGTTCCCATGTCGGGATTGATTCCTCTGTAATCTGAAATGGAATAGTAGCTTCCTAGGTATTTGGCGCGTTCTTTTTCGTCTTCGATTTCGGTGACTATTCTGCCGTCTGTGGCTTTTCTTTTGGTCATTGAAATGGGTTGGATGGGCATTACCCAGATTACTTTCACGCCTAGTTTCTTTAATTCAGGGATGTCCTTAGTGAAGGCTTCGAAGGTTCCTTCTGGGGAGTATTGGCGTATGTTGGCTTCGTAAATTACGGCGTTTTCTGCGGAAGCGTTGGTGAATTCGGTTAGTTTCTCGGGGGCTTTTTCTGTTTTACAGCTGGTTAGGATTGCCAGAGCTATGATTAATAAGGGTATCTTTTTCATTTATTTGTTTTTAAGCTCGCAAAGGCGCTAAGACGCTAAGTGCGATAGGTTATTCATTGTAGGTAATATAGTAGCTCGTTAGAGGTTATTTACTACTCTTTTGATTCCGTCTTTTATGTAGGATTCGTTGAAGTTAATTAATAGTTCTAATTTCATGTTGGTTGTCTTTTAGTAGTTTTTAAGCTCGCAAAGGCGCTAAGACGCTAAGTGCGATAGGTTATTCATTGTAGGTAATATAGTAACTCGTTAGAGGTTATTTACTACTCTTTTGATTCCGTCTTTTATGTAGGATTCGTTGAAGTTGATTAGTAGTCCTAATTTCATATTGGTTATTTTTAAATAGGTCAGCACTTGTTTTGGATGGACGTTGGAGACTTCGGCGACTGATTTGATTTCGATTAAAACTTTGTCTTCTACGATTAAGTCGGCTCGGAAACCGATATCTAGAACAATTTCTTTCCAGTAAACGGGAAGGGTTTTTTGTCTTTCGACTTTCAATCCCAATTCATTTAGTTCGTAGTACAGGATTGCTTCGTAAACACTTTCTAAAAGACCTGGCCCCAGCTTGGTGTGGATTTTGTAGCACACATCTACGATGATTTTTGATAGTTCGTTTTCAGTCATGGGTTTCGTTTTTATAATCTGTCGCTTTACATATATATCTCGCAAAGACGCAAAGGCGCAAAGCAGATAATGATAAATTTAAAACATTTTTAATTATAAATACAATTCAACACTTTAAATTAATAAAGCTGCATTTTCAACTCATGAAACTTCGTAGTGCTAAAAGTCCGTGCAATCAAAACTTAAAATCGTTTGAACTTGCATAATCTCCAACACTTTGCGTCTTGGCGACTTTGCGAGAATACATTTTTTCAAATAATCTGCACGAACAAGCTACCTCAACTCCAAAATCAAAACCGATTTTCCATCTAAAGAAATCGTTTCTTTCAAATCAATTTTCTTATCAGAAAGAACGTCCTTACCGGAAGTGAATGTCTTTATGTTTTCTTGAAAACGACTGGTTTTAATAGTCTTTGTGTCAGCAGCATTATTAATGACAACCATCACCGTTTCCTTATCGTTGTGGCGAAAATAAACGTACACATTATCTTCTGGGATGTAATGCGTCATTTTTCCAAAGTGCAGGACCTCTTTATTTTTCCTCCACTGAAACAACTTAGCTGTGAAATCAAAGAATTTACTTTGCTCGGCAGTCCGTCCTGATTTTGCGAAAGCATTATTTGCATCACCGTCCCAACCACCTGGAAAGTCTTGACGAATGTCTGCATCGCCTTTGCCTTTATCACCTGCCATACCAATTTCGGAGCCATAGTACAATTGCGGAATTCCACGAACGGTTGCCAAGAGGGTCATCGCCATTTGGTATTTCTCGAAATCGTTGCGGTAATTTTGATTGAACCTACCTGTATCGTGATTTTCGACGAAAGTTAGCAGATTGTTTGGGTTTGCATAGAGAAAGTCGTTCGTGAAATTGTCGTATATCTTAATCATTCCGTCGTTCCACGAAGCATTATCCTCGTTGAACACATTGCCAAAAGCATCGTGCAAGGTAAAGTCCATAACACTTGGCACATGGGAGTTATAGCTTTGGATTGCACTGATGGGGCTGTCCTTCTGCCAATAGGATATCTGTGCTTGGTCGTGCATCCACACCTCTGCCACGATGTTGAAATAAGGATATTCATTGGTAATGGCTTTCGTCCACTTAGCAATCGCTACTTTATCGTTATAGGAATAGGTATCGACTCTAAAACCATCCAAATCGGCGTATTCAATCCACCAAATGGCGTTTTGCGTAATGTAATTTAACACTAAGGGATTGGACTGATTTAAGTCGGGCATTGAAGGGACAAACCAGCCGTCCATACAGTATCTCGTGTCAATCGCTGAGGCGTTTGTGTCAAACTGTGTGGTCATTCTGTAATTCGATTGGGCATAACCCGGGAATTGATGAAACCAATCGTACGAAGGCAAATCCTTGAACATCCAGTGTTCGGAACCCCAGTGATTGGTCACATAATCCTTGATTAGCTTCATGCCGCGTTTCTTCATTTCGGCAGAAAGATGCACGTATTCTTCATTAGTTCCGTAGCGAGGGTCAATCCGGTACACATCCGATTGTCCGTAGGTATGATAGGAATATCCTTTGTCGTTGTCCTCACAAAGTGGCGTGCTCCAAAGTGCGGTAACGCCTAGTTCTTGCAAATAATCCAAGTGATTCTCGATTCCTCGAATGTCGCCACCGTGACGACCTCCAGGCAAACTTCGGTCTGCTTTTTCGTTTAATTCAGCATTGCTGTCGTTCTTTGGGTTTCCATTGGCAAAACGGTCGGGCATGATGAGGTACATCATATCTGAAGCATCAAAACTTTTTCGCTGGGCAGAATTGGCTCTTCTTTCTTTCAACGCATACTTTTTTGTAAAGGCTACTTTATTTTTGTTTTTAAATGAAAAAACAAATTCCGAAGCGGGAAGATTTTGCGTGTCGATGGTGATAAAAATGTAGTTGGGGTTTTCAGTTTTGACCACGTTTTTAATAATTACGTTATTCGAAACCGAAGCTTGATATTGCGCTATGTTCTTTCCGTAGAACATGATTTGCAATTCGGGGTTGTGCATTCCTGCATACCAGAACGGCGGCTCCATTTTGTCAATCTGTGCGAAAGAGGAAAGGGAAATAAGTAAAAATAGGAGTGTGTTTTTCATATTATTAGTAATTTAAAGTCTCGCAAAGTCGCAGAGACGCAAAGCTAGATAAACACAAGGCTTTGTGACTTGGCGTCTTTTCGAGACAAAATATTATACTGTAACCAAATGATTAGGCTGCACCGAAACTGCGTTTCCATTTACAAAAACAGTCAATTCTTTCGAACCTTCTAAGGCGAATTTCGTTTCTGAGGCGGTTACTGCAACCTGTAAAATCTGGTTTCTAAAGTTAATTTTAAAGGAGTAACCCGTCCATTCGTTTGGTATTCTTGGTTCAAAATGCAAAGCATCGTTCTTGACACGCATTCCACCAAAACCTTCAACGATACTCATCCAAGTTCCTGCCATACTCGTGATGTGGCAACCTTCTTCGACTTCTTTATTGTAATCGTCTAAATCCAAACGGGAAGTTCGTAGATAAAAGGTGTAAGCCATATCCATTTTATCCAAAGTCGCCGCTTGAATGGAGTGTACACAAGGAGAAAGGGACGATTCATGCACGGTAAATGGCTCGTAGAAATCAAAATGTTTCTCTAATTGTGCTTTCGAAAAGTGGTCCTCAAAGAAATAAAACCCTTGCAACACATCAGCTTGCTTGATGTAAGGCGAACGTAATATGCGGTCCCAAGACCATTTCTGATTTATCGGTCGCTGACTTTTATCCAAGTCATGTACTTTAACCAGCTCTTTATCTAAAAAGCCGTCTTGCTGTAAAAATACATCGTGCTCCTCTGAAAAGGGAAGGTACATTTTACCTGCAACTTTTTTCCATTGTTCTAATTCTGCTTGATGCAAATTCACTTTTGAAATGATTCTTTCGTAATCTGAATCGTATTCTGTGGCCACTTTCTCCAGTTGTTCTACAGCATAATCAATACACCATTTGGCCAGGTAATTCGTGTAAAAATTATTGTTTACGTTGTTCTCATATTCGTTTGGACCCGTAACTCCAAGAATCACAAACTGATTTTTATTGGTAGAATAGGTAGCTCTTTGATGCCAAAAACGTGCAATGGCAATCAATACTTCCAATCCTTTTTCAGGAATGTAACTGTAATCTCCCGTGAATCGGTAATAGTTGAAAATAGCAAAGGCAATCGCACCATTTCTATGAATTTCTTCAAACGTGATTTCCCATTCGTTGTGGCATTCTTCACCATTCATGGTCACCATCGGATATAACGCCGCTCCATTATTAAAACCTAATTTCGATGCGTTTTCAATTGCTTTATCCAACTGATTGTAGCGGTAAGTCAATAAATTTCGTGCTACTTGCTGGTCTTTTGTCGCCATATAAAACGGAATACAATACGCTTCCGTATCCCAATAGGTTGAACCGCCGTATTTTTCACCAGTGAAACCTTTTGGACCGATATTCAATCGAGAATCTTTTCCTAAGTAGGTTTGATTTAACTGAAAAATATTGAAACGAATACCTTGCTGTGCTTTTACATCGCCGTCAATCGTAATATCAGACATTTCCCAAATCTTTGCCCAAGCGTCGATTTGTTCCTGTAACAAAGCCTCGTACCCTTTGGCTTTAGCCGAATTAATAACGCTTTTAGCAGCCGAAATTAATACTGAATTTTCATGATTTAATGAAACCGTGTAACCTCCAAATTTCTGAATAGCGGATTTCTGTCCTTTTGCTACCTCAACTTCATAAGAAAACTGCACTTTATCTTCAGTAGCATTGCTGTTATTTGGCGAAAGCCCTAAACATGTATCATTTAACAAAATGCTATTTGACATATAAGTGGCCACATTAAAGTGTGTCTTGAAGGTTCGTGCTACAACGAACGCCTCATTTTCAGCATGATTTACGTCTAATGGTTCCCAGAATTTCTCTTCCCAGTTGGCATCTTCATTCTTTACACCTGCATCAATATAAGGTTTGTAAACAATTTTTGCATCTTGATTTAACGGCGTGATTTCAAACTTAATCACCCCTAATTCATCTGCCTCTAACGAAAGAAAACGACGAACTTCGACTTGGATTTCAACACCATTTTGCAATTTTGCGATAAAAGAACGGTGGTACCATCCTTCTTTCATATTCAATTCGCGCTTGAAATTTTTAATTTCTGCACACGAATTCATATCAAAATGTTCCCCGTTGATTTCGATTTCAATACCAATCCAATTGGGTGCATTTAATACTTTTGCAAAATATTCAGGATAGCCGTTTTTCCACCAACCTACTTTTGTTTTATCGGGATAATAAATTCCGGCGATGTAACTTCCTTGAAAGGTTTCGGCAGTATAATTTTCTTCAAAATTAGCGCGTTGACCCATAGCACCGTTTCCGATACTGAATAAACTTTCAGATGATTTTACGCGTTCGGCATCAAATCCTTCTTCTATAATTGACCAATTATTTGGTATGATATAATCTTGGTTCATTGTAAAATTTGTTTAAAGTTTAAAGTTCAAAAGTTTAAGGTTCCGCTATAGGATTCTTAAAATCTCGAAACTTTTACCCGTTTATGCATCAATTAACGAGCGGAGAAACTGTTCATTAATTCTTGTGAAATCAGGGAAATTGAATTCGGCTTCATGCAAAATTTCTTTATCTCCAATTCCAATACTTTTCATTCGAGCCGAATTAGCCGCTTGAATTCCCGCCAGCGAATCTTCAAAAACAATAGAATCGTCAGGAGCCACAAAAACCAATTGACACGCTCTAAGAAAAACTTCAGGGTCAGGCTTTGCATTAGTAACATCATTTCCGTCAACAACCGCATCGAAATACTGCATGATATCCGTTTTTTCTAAAATAGGTCGGGCATTCTTACTAGCCGAACCTAAAGCGATATATTGATTATTAACTTTTAGAAACTTCAACACATCAAGAACTCCTGGCAAAAGTTCGCTTTGGTCCATGTCCACTATATAGGACAAATAGAGTTCGTTTTTATCAAAAAGCCATTTGTCTTTTTCTTCTTGAGAAGCTTGAATACTTCCAAGGTTAAGAATAATTTCTAGTGAACGAACGCGACTCACTCCTTTTAAGTGTTCATTGTGTTCTGGGGTAAACTCGATTCCCAATTGTTGAGCCAGTTTTTGCCACGCTAAAAAATGGTAACGTGCCGTGTCTACAATAACTCCGTCAAGGTCGAATATGAATGCTTTTTTATTTGTCATAACCATTTTTAGTCTGAAATAGCTTGTTTTTCTGTTATTAAAAAGTTGCAAAGTCCAGCGAGAATTAAACAAATTCCTGCTAGAATCATTGCGTAAATGTGTTCCGTTCCAATCAATTTATATAGAAAATTAATACCGCCAAGTGCCGCTATAATTTGAGGAATTACAATAAACATATTGAACAATCCCATCATCAATCCCATTTTATTAGGGTTTACAGAACTTGAAAGCATGGCGTAGGGCATGGATAAAATGCTTCCCCATGAAATTCCAATTAGAATAAATGAAATATATAAATTGGACGGTGTTGCATAAAACATGAACATGAAACCTAATCCTCCCGCTATCAACGAGAACATGTGAATGAACTTTCTGTTGATTTTATTTTTTGAAGTGTAAAAAGTCAAAAGTAACGCAAATGCCATCGATGACAACCCGTAAATTCCCATTGCAGAACCTGTTGAATCGGCAGCGGTATTGTAGGCTTTGTCCTTTTCTTGATACTCATTTTTGTGTTGAACGTCTAGAAAATCAACTTTACCTTCCGTATTGAAAAGCACGTTATTTTCTGCATCCACTTGAGCATACAACTTGGCATCCGGTTTTGGCGCATTATAAACGTGTTCGGTTAAAGCAGGTGTTGCTAAACTCCACATTGTAAAAAAGGCGAACCAACTAAAAAATTGAATGACACCTAACTTTTTCATCGTAGAAGGCATTTCTAAATAGCCTTGCCACAAATCTTTGAAAAAGCGGGATTCTTTTTTTTCTCTTTGAAATTTTTCTAAGTCTTCCGGTGGATTTTCCTTCGTTGTAATTAAAGTGTAAATAATTGCCAGAAGAAAAACGCCGGCACCAGTTGCAAACGCAATTTTGACAGAAAGCGGAATGATTCCAGGAGCGGCTTCATTTGAAACACCTAATTGTGTAATTAACCACGGCAAATTACTGGCAATCCATGTTCCAATTCCGATAATTAAGGTTTGTACAACAAATCCGTACGAACGTTGTTCGTCAGGAAGTTTGTCAGCTACTAAAGCGCGGAACGGTTCCATACTAATGTTTATCGATGAATCCAACACCCAAAGTAGTCCTGCCGCAACCCATAAGACGGGTGAAAAAGGCATAAAGAGAAGCGTAATTGAAGCTAAAATTGCTCCAATTAGAAAATAAGGCTTCCTCCTACCAAATCGAGGACTCCACGTATTATCCGATAAATATCCAATGATGGGCTGAACTAACAATCCCGTAAGTGGTGCAGCAATCCATAAACCTGGAATACTGTCTACATCGGCACCAAGGGTTTGAAAAATCCTTGACATAAAACCGCCTTGCAAGGCAAAGCCAAACTGTATCCCTAAGAAACCGAAACTCATGTTCCAAATTTCCCAAAAACCTAATTTACGTTTTTCCATTATCGTAATTAATTGATTTACGATAAGCATTTCGACTTATCAAACTTTAATTTTGTTTCGAAGTAAAACTAAAAGCGTTGATAACGAAGTTGTAAATATATAAAAGTTTTCAATTCAAAGTTTTGAAATGAAAGGAATTTTTAATTTAAGTATTTTGATTTTATGGAAATATATTGATTTATATAATTGTAAATAAACGGATTAGCCAAAACTACAACGTTGGCGTAGATTCTCGAATTACTAAATGGGTTTCTATAACTTCCGTCTTATAATGTTCCTCTTCTTCCAGTTCTGTTTCCAACCTATCGATGAGCATTTGAGCTGCTTTTCCTCCCATTTCTATACCATTTTGACCAACAGTTGTAATGCTTGGAGATGAATATTTAGAAATAATTCCATCCGTGAAACCAATAACTGCCATGTCATCGGGAACAATTATGCCTTGCTTTTTTGCTGCTTTAATTGCTGTTACGGCGAAAAGTTCATTTACCGCAAAAATGGCATCAATTTTATTCTTCCGAATAAGTTCTTCAATTTGAGTGGTACAATTATCAATATCTTCAATTTTTAAAATTAAGCTGGGGTCAATTGCCATGTCATTTGTTTTCAAGGCTTTGATATAGCCATCGGTTCGTAATTTTCCTACACTAACATAATCAACCGTTGTAATTAAGGCAATGTTTTTGAACCCGGCATCAATCAGCTTTTGAACAGCTTCATAAGCTGCAAGATTGTCGTCAATAATCACTTTATCGCATGAAATGTCATTGGTAACGCGGTCAAACATCACAACCGGCATTCCTTGATTAATCACTTCACTAATGTGATGAAAATCTCTGCGGTACTGGGTTTCTTTTGAAAGTGACATGATGAATCCGTCGATACTTCCATTGGCCAACATGTCCATATTAATGACTTCTTTATCAAAAGATTCGTCAGAGAGAGTAACAATCACGTTATAGCCTTTTTCATTGGCAACATGCTCAATTCCGCTAATTACAGTGGCGAAAAAGTGGTGCACAATTTCAGGAATGATAATCCCAATAGTTTTAGTTTTTCTGTTCTTTAAACTTAAAGCAATCAGATTGGGTTTATAATTGTACAATTTAGCAAAAGCTTGCACTTTTAACCGGGTATCTTCACTAATTTCTGGACTGTCTCGCAACGATTTAGAAACCGTTGAAATAGAGACATCGAGTTCCTTTGCAATTTGTTTGAGCGTTACTTTCCTTTTCATTGTAAATTTGGTAATTTTTATATTGTGACTAAAGGTAAAATTTATTTTCATTTATCGAAAAATTAGAATGGAAAACATGTTAAAATCGTAAAGTTGTCAACACGAAAACGTTTTCGCAAGCTCATTTTTAGAAATAGATTTTTTTAGCTGAAATATTTACATAAATTTAACATTCGAAGTAAAACTATCAGCCTAAAAACGAAAATTAAAAAACAATTTTAACCTAAACAAAATGTATGAAAACAATTTACAATAAGTTGTTACTTTTAGTACTACTTTTTCCTTTAAGCATTCTGGCGCAGAGTACTTTAACAGGAACGGTTTTGGACAAAGCTTCCAATCTGCCAATTCCTGGAGTAAATGTAGTAGTTGAAGGAACCCAGAACGGTACTTCCACGGATTTTGATGGTAATTTTAATTTGACGGTGAAAAAAGGCGATAAAATCGTTTTTTCTTATATTGGATTTAAAAATTATACCTTAGTATATGACGCTCAAAAAACAATTTCGGTCGTTTTAATAGAAGATTCCTCTTTACTTGATGAAGTTATTGTAGTAGGATATGGATCTGTCAAGAAAAAGGATAACACGGGAGCTGTTTCTAAAGTGTCTGCTGAAAATCTAAATCAAGGAACTCTTACCGACCCTATTCAAGGACTTCAAGGTAAAGCTGCAGGTGTAACAATTACCAAACAAGGTGGTGACCCAAATGCAGGATTTAATGTACGTATTCGTGGTGCAGCAGGTTTTGCAGCAGGTGGAGGACCACTTTACGTGGTTGATGGTGTTAGAGGAGTTGATATAACTGCTATTGCTCCAGAAGACATTGTTTCCTATGACATTTTAAAAGATGCCGCTTCGACCGCTATTTATGGTGCTGATGGTGCAAATGGTGTGATTTTTATTACAACTAAAAAAGGTAAGAATGGTAAAACTACAATTGAATACAACACGTATGTAGCTATAGACGATGTTGCTAACAAATTAGATTTATTATCAGCAACCCAATATAGAAATGCAATTGCTGACAAAGGCATAGCTTTTACAGATAACGGTGGAAACACAGACTGGCAAAATCAAATTTACAGAACAGGAGTTACTACTAACCATCAATTTGCAATTTCTGGCGGAAATGAAACTAGTAATTACCGCGCTTCAATAGCACATACAGATTTTGAAGGAGTTATAACTGGCTCTGATAAAACTAGAACTATAGGAAGGTTAAATCTTACTCAAAAATCCTTCAATGATAAATTGGTTATTGATATGGGTCTTTCTGGAACTATAGAAGCTAACAAATATGTAAATTATGGTGGAAACGGACAAAATGACGTATTGTTTCAATCATTCCAAAGAGTTCCAACCGATCCTATTTACAATCCAGACGGGTCTCTTTTCGAAACAAATAGTGTTTTTAATTATTATAATCCAATTGCTTCTTTACAGCAGATCGAAAATAACCGAGATGCTAAAAGATATACCGGGAATTTAAGCTTAGATTACGAAATAATAAAAGGCTTAAACGCTAAAGTAGCTTTGACTTACTTGAGAAATGACGATGAATCTACTTATTTCGAGCCAACTTACAGTACAATTTATTCTGGACAAACTCTTTCAACAGAATTAAGAAGAGGTTACGGAAAAAGAGCGTACAATAATTGGGAACAAAGTATGCTTGAGGCTACTTTGACTTACAAGAAAACTTTCGCTGAAATGCATAATTTGACATTATTAGCAGGTTATTCTTATAGAGGAACAAACTGGGATGGTTTTAGCGCTCAAGGTAGAAACCCAATTTCTAATCAATTAGGTGCCGATGACATGCAAAACTTTGAGGATATTCAATTGGGAGATATTGATTCTAACAGAGGCGAAAGAAAAGACATTGGTTTTTTCGGAAGAGCAATGTACGATTATGATTCAAAATATTACTTAACTGGAATGGTTAGAAGAGATGGTTCATCTGTTTTTGGGAAAAATAACCAATGGGGTTATTTTCCATCTGTTCAAGCCGCTTGGAATATTGCAAATGAAAACTTTATAGCAAATAATTTATCAAGTCTAAATCTTTTAAAGTTTAGAGCTACATGGGGAATTTCTGGTAACAGTAACATCCCTTCAGGTGTTCAAGATTTTAGAGTTGGTTATGTCGGAACTGGAATTGACACTGAAACAGGTAATCCAATTGTAAATCTAGGCTATTACAACAACCCTAATCCGGACTTAAAATGGGATGAAAACAAAGAAATAAATTTAGGTTTAGATTTTGGATTGTTTAATAACAGAGTAAGCGGTTCGGTAGAATACTATAAAAAGACTTTAGATCAGTTATTGATTGCCAACAACAATATTCCAATTGAAACTAATTTCTCAAATACCACGTACATTAATGGAGGGAAAATAGAAAACAAAGGTTTAGAAGCAACTTTAAATATTAAAGTAATTGAAGGCAAAGATTTCTCTTGGAATACAACGTTAATTTACTCAACAAATAAACAAGAAGTTTTAGCACTAGGTAATGGTACTTATGATTATGACTTTATAGATGTTGATTATATTTCTGGACCTGGATTAGTTGGTGTTTCAACTCAAAGAATGCAAGTTGGTTATGAATTAGGTACATTCTTTGGTTTTGAATATGCTGGAGTATCCAATGGAAAATGGTTGATTAATGGCAATGATGGCGAAATACATTATTTAGATGACGTAAGTCAGTCGGATGACCACAAAAAAGTTATAGGTAATGCATTACCTGATTTCGAGGCGGGATGGAGCAATTACTTTACATACAAAAATTTTGATATGAGTATGTCTTTTAGAGCTGTAGTAGGTCATGAAATCTATAATGCTACGAATATGGTTTTTGGAAATCCTGATTATTTAGGTTCAAGAAATGTAAACAGTGAGGCCGTAACATTAAACGGAACTGTTGGTGGAGCTTATCAAACGATGGATTATTACTTAGAGGACGGAAGTTTTATTCGTCTAGACAATGTTAACTTAGGATACAGTTTTATAAATCCTTCTTTTGCAAAAGGAATCAGTAAATTGCGTTTATATGCTTCGGTAAATAATATTTTTACCCTTACTAATTATGGAGGAATTGATCCTGAGATTAATTTTTCGGGAGGAAATGGTAGTAATGAAATTTATTTTGGAACGGACAAATACAACATCTATCCAAAAACAAGAACATTCACATTTGGTTTAAACATTGCATTTTAATAAAAAAGTTATGAAATTAAAAAACAAATTAGGGATATTAGGAATTAGTTTATTGGCTTTTGCTTGTACAGATCTTGAGACAACCAATAGTGATTATCTACTTGCTGATCAATATCCAGAAAATCAAGAACAAGCAATTCGCGTCGCTAACCCCGTTTTTGCACGAACACAAGGTCATGCAGATTGGGGCGGATGGTGGTTTCTACAAGAAATCACAAGTGATGAAGCTACTGCTCCAACAAGAGGAGGAGATTGGGACGACGGTGGAAAATGGAGAGCACTTCATCAACACAGTTGGGGAGTTAGTACAGAAGCAGTTGAACAAATGTACCGATTCGTTTATGAAACGATGCCTCGTGCAAATAGAGCCATCGAATTACTAGAATTAGGTGCTGAAGCCGATCCAGAAGTTCAAAAAGTATTATCACAAACCATTGTTGCAAGAGCCTATTTTTATTATTTGGCAATCGACAATTTTGGAGATGTACCCTTCCCAAGAACTTTTACCGGAGCTGATGAATTTCCTTCAAGAACTCCAAGAGCAGACGTTTTTAATACTATTGTTCAAGATATCAAAGATAATATTGAATTCTTACCAACTCCTGTAGCGGGTGTTTCTGCAAGTTCAATTAATAAAGGAACTGCTTATGCATTATTAGCAAAACTTTACTTGAATGCAGAAGTGTATACAGGAACTCCAATGTGGCAAGAAACTATTGATGCATGCGATATGTTGATGACATATGGATACGCATTAGACGGCAGTCCCAAAACTCCTTTCTTATCTGATAACGCATCGTCTAAAGAAAATATCTACACCGTACCTTATGATGAAGATACCTTTACAGGCTTCAATTTACACATGAGAACTTTAAACTATCAAAATCAGTTGACTTTCGGAATGGGTATTCAGCCATGGAATGGTTTTGCTACTTTAGAAGCATTTTACAACACATTTACTTCAAATGATACAAGAAAGTACGCTTTATTAGAAGGACAACAATATGACATCAATGGTGTCGCTTTAACTGATGCAGATGCAGAAGGTGCTAATGTTGTTTTAACTCCAAATATTCCGGCACTTTTAATGCCCACAAATGCTTTTTCAAAACAACAAATTAGAATGTCTGGAGTTAGAGTTGTAAAATGGGAGATTCCTGTTGGAGCTAGAGAAAATCTAAGTACGGATTTACCACTTTTCAGACTTGCCGATTTTATGCTAATGAAAGCCGAAGCTCAAGTACGATTAAATGGTGCGGGTGCAGGAGATGCTTTAATTAATGAAATAAAAGGAAGATCGAATGCTCCACTAACAGGAGGTTATAATTTAGACGAAATCCTTGCCGAAAGAGGAAGAGAAATGATGTGGGAAGGTCACAGACGTCAGGATTTAATTCGTTTTGGAAAATTCAACAACACATGGTGGGAAAAAACCAATACGGATACGAATAGAAAATTATTCCCAATTCCACAATTTGCAATTAATGCAAACTCAAATTTATTACCACAAAACCCAGGATATTAAAAATATAAAAATATAAATAAGATGAAAAAATTAACTTTTTTATTAGTCGGACTAATTGCATTTACAATAACATCTTGTAGCGATGAAGATCCAAACATCAATGTGCTACCAGGCGAACAAATGACTGTTGCTCCTGTTTTGGAAATACCAACTGTGTCAGACTATGTAGTTATCGAAAGTATAGCTGATGATCTAAATACGTCAGAAAACGAAGAAATTATTGGTAATGAAGAATTAGAAGCAGGTTCATTAACATGGTCAGCTGCAGATTCAGAATATAACGGCGAAATTAGATATTTTATACAATTAACTCCTGCGGGTTCCGATTTTGTTGATTCAGCACGTATTTTTGCAGATGGAGTTACCGATTTATCAAAATCTTTTACTTTTGGCGATATAAATAATGCAATGAACAGATTAAATAAACTTCTAATTGCTAATGGCCGACCAGGAATACAATTCGATGAAGCTAATCCTATCGATGCTCGAATAATTGCAGTTGCGGCAATCTCGCAATCTACAATTTTCTCTGAACCGGTAACAATTAACATAACTCCTTACGAAGTTATTATTGTTGAAACACCAGTATTATTTCTAGTTGGAGCCCCTCAAGGATACTATGGGTTGAGTGCATGGACTCCTACAACTGCATTAGAAATGAGATACATTGGTACAGCACAAGAAATAATATTTGAAGCTTACGTAAAAGTAGCTTCTGGAGATGGATTCAAATTTATTAGTGACCAAGCGGACTGGGGATCTTTAAGTGGAAATTACGGAACCATTGGTGGTGCACAAGACGGAAATCTTCAAGATGATGGCGGAAGCGGCGATATCAAAATTGCTGAAACTGATGGAGATGGACTGTATTATGTTCAAGTAAATTTAACTACAGAAAAATACAAAGCTGTCAAAATGAATTGGGGAATCATCGGAGCTGCAACAGCAGGTGGATGGAATGATGAAACAGCAATGACCTATGATTTTGCAACAAATAAATATTCTATCAACGCGACTTTAAGCGCTGGCGAAATGAAATTCAGATCTAAAAATGCAGGTCAGTTCATTTATAATGATGACTGGAAATTTAATGTGGGTGTGAGTGATCCAACTGTAACTTACAATGGGGGTGCTGGAAACTTCTCTGTCGCGGGAGGAACTTTGACACTAGGGCTGATTGTCAACTTTGACGGTACAGCTGTAGTTAGCGGACTATAAGATTTTAAACTATAAAATAAGGCTGCCCTAATAAGCAGCCTTTTTTTTAAATATTACATTATGAAAAAAATTACACTGGTATTATTTCTCTTTATTAATTTGCTTGCAGTAGCACAAACAACTACAATCCCATCACCAGCGGTTGCTGAGGGTTCGGTAGAATTGCGTTTCAACAAAGCAGGCACACCTCTTGCGAGTTACACTGGAACAATTTACGCTCACATAGGTTTAACCGTGGACGGTGTTCAATGGCAAAATGTAGTGGGATCATGGGGAAACAACACCCTTCAACCTGCTCTAACATTAGTATCAGGCACAACCTATAAACTTACTTTAGGACCCAATCTATATTCCTATTTTGGAGTTCCTACAACAAGTACAATTACACAAATTTGTGTTGTTTTTAGATCTGCGGCAGGTGCGCCTCAATCAGCCGATACTTTTGTGCCTGTAGGTGCTTTTCAATTGAATTTAACGGCACCTGTTCAAAATAGCGCAACCGTTTTAGCTTCAAATTCTAGCTTTGCAATTGCTGCAAACAATTCAGGTGGAAACGCAAGTTATGTTTTGAAATCAAACGGAACTGTGATAAACAGTAACACAAGTACAGCAAATTATACTTTTTCGCACACCAATATTACTTCTAATCAAAATTATGTTTTAGAAGCAACTCAAGGTACCTCAGTGATTACCAAAAAGTTTTCTGTAATTGTAAATGGTGGTGCTACTGCCTTAGGAATGCCAGAAGGGATGAAAGATGGTGTAAACTACGATCCAACGGATGCTACAAAAGCAACATTGGTCTTAAATGCTCCAAATAAAGATTTTATTTACGTAGCTGGTAGTTTCAATAATTGGGAACCAAATGCAACTTATGCGATGAAAAAAGACCCTACGTCAGGGAAATTTTGGTTGGAATTAACTGGATTGACTTCTGGTACAGTTTACACGTATCAATATTGGGTGGGCGACCAAACCAACCGTCCTGCTAATTCACCCGCGATGGTAAAAACCGCGGATCCTTTTTCAACTTTGGTTTTGAGTCCATTTGATGATGGAGAACTTATTACTTTAGGCGTTTATCCTAATTTACCAGAATATCCGGCAGGACAAGAACGCGAAGTAAGTGTTTTACAAACGGGTCCAGATGCTTTTTACCGATACAATTGGAGTGCAGCAACAACTAATTTTGTAAAACCAAGTAAGAAAGATTTGGTAATTTATGAAGTTCTTGTGCGTGATTTTGATGCCAGTAGAACGTATCAAGATTTAATCAATAGAATTGATTATTTCAAAAACCTAAACATCAATGCCATTCAATTGATGCCTGTTATGGAATTTGAAGGTAATGAAAGTTGGGGATACAACACTGTTTTTCACATGGCGTTAGACAAACGTTACGGTACTGAAGCAAAATTCAAAGAATTCATTGATTTATGTCACCAAAACGGAATTGCAGTTATTCTTGATGTAGCCTTAAATCATGTTTACGGTCGTTCTCCATTAGAAAGAATGTGGATGACTGATACGGATAACGACGGTTGGGCTAATGGTACTACTTCAGAAAACCCGTATGCAAATGCAAATGCAATGCACTCTTACAGCGTGGGAAGAGATTTAAATCACTTCAACGAACCAAATAATTTAACAGGAAACTATGTAAAACAAACCATCGAACACTGGATGAACAACTACAAAATTGACGGTTTCAGATGGGATTTAACTAAAGGTTTCACACAAAATTGTCCCTACACAGGTAGTGGTTCTGCTCAAGAATCATGTACCAATGGCTATCAATCTGATCGTGTTGCGAAACTAAAATACTATGCTGATTTGCAATGGAACATCGACCCAAATTTCTATGTTATCTTCGAACATTTAGGAACTGGAGGTTCGTATAACGAAGAAGTAGAATGGGCAAATTACAGAAAAACAGGTGATGCTGATGGAATTTCAAAAGGAATCATGCAGTGGAGAAAAATGACCGACCCTTATGCGAACTTCTTAAAAGGAAACAGCACGAATCTTTCAGGTGTTGCTGATGCTAGTGACCGTTTTATTGGGTATGCTGAAAGTCATGACGAAGAACGCGTAGTTTATAAAGCATTGACAGAATCAGGACAAACTCAAAACAACTTACCTAAAGTATTGAAACGTCTTTCGGCAATGGGTGCTTTGCATTTATTAGTTCCTGGTCCGAAAATGGTGTACCACTTTGGTGACTTAGGTTACGACGATTCTATCAATACTTGTACAAACGGGACTGTTGCTTCAGACTGTAAATTATCTACGAAACCACAAAATCAGTGGACAGAAAACTGGCTTGGAAATACCGATAGAGCACAAGTTTATAACGATTGGGCAAAAATGATTGAATTGAAAACAACTGAAAATGTTTTTGAAAACGGTCAACACGCTTGGAATTTTTCTACAACTGGAAAACCAAGATTAGACATCTGGACAAGTACTACGTCAACCGCAGATTTGAGTTATGTGTTTGTATTAACCAATGCAACCAACGCAGTCTCTAATGCAGCTGGAAACTTTCCTTACACAGGAACGTGGTACGACTTGATGACTGGAACACCAATCACGGTTACTAGTACAACTATGGAGGTCTCCATTGAGGCAGATGGTTTCAAAGTGTACGGAAATAAACAAGCATTGTTGAGTCAGCCTGGTTTTGAGAAAACGAAAGTTGTTTTGCAACCTAATCCTACTTCAGGGACTTTCTTTATCAACACCGCTACCAAAAATGTTGCTGTTTATAACGTAACAGGTCAATTGGTAAAAGAGTTCAACGGAAGTTTTGATTCTAGTTACTCCTACTCTATTGATGGATTAAGCCAGGGTATTTACTTGGTGAAAATTACAGATGAAAACAACAATCAATCTTCAATGAAGTTGATTAAAAAATAAAGTTTGTTTGATTTAGTTAATCTTAAAAGGGTTCTTTCTTCATTGAAAGAACCCTTTTTTTATATCAACGTCTTCTTCAACCCTTCGGCAATACACCTCCATAAGTAATTAAAAAAGGATTTTTCTTTAATCCGTGCTACCGAGACTTCGTTTTCAAGCAATTTCCCTTCAGAATCATCGCTTAGTAATAAATTACCTACCCAACTTTTCAATTTACTTTCCTTGTCGCGGTTGTTCTTCTGGTATAATTTAATCTTTAAGTCGTGGTATTTCAACGCAAAATCACCGCTGGCTTGGTTGTCGTTTCCAGAAAAGTTGAAATACACTTGGTCAAATGTTCCCTTGGTGGTCGCGTTTAAATACGGTTTGGTAAACACCGCCAAGCGTCCCGTTTCAAAATTCAAGATTCTCCCTTTTATCGTAAATCCATCTGATTTGTCCATCGGGTTAAAACGCCAATCGACTTTCATAGGCGAGGTTTTCATAAACTTGCAGTCTATCGCAATTTGCACGTCAGGAAGTTTGGTTTGCTCAAATCCGCTGTTCAAATGCGTGGCCTGTAAGTTAAAAGAAGTAAATTCTAACTTCCCAGCTCCTTTGTCAAAGGTTTTTTCTTCTTCATAAACCAATCTCGAATTGGCAACCGTCAACGTATCCACTTGCAACGTAAACGGCAGTTCACGCAGTAATTTATTATAAAGCGGCTTGATAGTCAAATCGTCTTCCGGCATTTTGCTACGGTAGATGTTGGCATCCATTTCACTCAATTCAATTGCATTGGTCTTAAAAAAGAACTTCTCTTCTTTAAAACCCCAATCCATCTCTTTAACCGAAATTTTATCAGCCTTCAACGTATATAAATCCTTCTCTTTTGCCAACTGATTTACAAATTCCCGACGGTTATAGACCGACACCATGGCAAACTTTTCGATGTCGACACCTACATTAGTAGTAGCAATTTTAGCCGATTGTATCTGATATCCGTCATCGGTTTTATAAAACAAACTGTCGCAACTAAAGGCGTAGCTCTTATAGGTAAAAGGGATTTTTTGTTCCAATGTCGCGTCGGAAATGGCAATATCATCCAACTGGAAGGTTACATTTTGAGCAGAGAACAGCGTCTTGTTATTTTTCAAATTTAAAATTCTAAAACTTCCTTGTTCCAAATTAACATCGGCTACCGTAACGATTTGCTGAAACGGTTTTACCACCTTCGAACCAATACTTTTGGTCGAATTAATGGTCTTGTCATTGTCTTTAAACAAAGTCACTTTCGGACGGTGCACGGTTATCGTTTGCGCTTCAATTTTATTACTAAATAGCAACGGAAAAATTGAAAAATTATCGATAGAAACCCGCTCTACTGTTGCAAAAATACCATTCTTTGCTAAGCTGTCTTTCTCGCGTTCCTTGGGCACAATCGTAATGCCTCTGGCTTCAATCGTCTTTGAAAAAAGCGAAACCTCCAGCTCTTTATACTGTATGTGATACGGCGTTTCGTTCTTCTCCGAAATCAGCTTGGGGAGTTGGGCATCAATCCACCAGTTCGCGCCAAGGCTTGCTACGCCAAGGAAAACGATGATTCCTACAATACTATATACAATTCTCTTGGCACTCTTTTTCATAACAAATGTCGCTTTAGGATAAATATAGGCACAATTAGTTTTCTAGTTCTTTATAAAATCTTAAAATTGAAAAAAAAATAAGCGCCTATAAAAAGCAACCTCATGGACTGCGTTCCTTCTACATCAAAAAAAAATCACAGCACTCAAACGAGCGATATGATTTTTAAAGTGTGAACAACATTTACTTATTTATTAGCATTATTCTTTTTATTAACGCCCTCACGACGGGCAATAATGTCGGCATAATATTCCCTACCGGTGTTTACCCTTCTCAACATATCCAAGAAAAACGGTGTTCCCTTATAATCTGCCATCATCAAGACGTAATTAGCAAGCTTGTTATAGACTACAAAAATTTCTTTTCTTAAAGCGTTGGTATCGTATTCTACTGTTGAACCAATTTCGGTAGAACGATTGGCAAACATAGTTTTAAATTCATCATTTGCAACTTCAAGATTGTCTACATGACGCTTTAAGTTTAAGGCATCCATCGCATTGTCCTGAGCTCCTCGAATTTCAATAATCATGTTAGTGATGGCAAGCGATTCGGTTTCGTAATTGTCTTTCTCAACGTTTTTATACTTGCGCAAAATTACGTTTATCTCGCGATAAGCAGCAAGTTCACCAGGGTCGTCCGTGTATTCGTAAGCACTCGTAAATCTTCGAATTACTAAAACTTTTCTATCACGTCGCAAGTCGAGTTCTAATAAGGCTAGTGTTTCGGCACGGGCTTTCACTTGCAATAAAGCCTCGTTATACGGAATATTGATGGCCTTGATTTTATCAAATTGGATTTTAAATTCGGGGTCTGTAGTAAGTACTTGACCTGAATTTGTAACATCTTCAATATAACGATTGATGAATTGTCCTGCTTCGATTACCTGTAATCGAGTTGTGCTGATGGGATAAAGTTGCATAATGATACGGTTTACGGTTTACCCAAATTTATAAAAAAAACCAAAACAAAATACATTATTGTATTTTTTAGCTGAAAATAACTGAGGGTCTTGTATTCATTGGGGTTCATATAAGAGAATATACCAAAACAAGTTGTTCCAACTCGAGTTAAGACCGCTCTTTTTCAATATAAAATACTAAAACAATCCAGCAGCATGACTTGAAGCACTACGAAACCATCCCGACAACTGCAAGAGCCATTTGAAGTACTACGAAACCTCCCCGACAACTGCAAGAGACTTTTGAAGCACTACGAAAGCTTCCCGACAACTGCAAGAGGCTTTTGAAGCGCTACGAAACCTCCCCGACAACTGCAAGAGACTTTTGAAGCGCTACGACGACCCCCCTCCACTTATAGGTCGTTGAAGTACTACGACGGGTGCCTAAAATGGATTGAAAACAAAAAAGCTGCAACGATTTGTTGCAGCTTTTTAAATAATTTGAATCAAAAACCCCACTAATAATCAAAGTACATGTTGAAGATATCCGTGCGAATACCTACGGTGAACCAGCTTGTTGTGTTTTTTTGAACGGTAAGTGTTTCTGTTTCCGGACTGAAATCGCGGAACATATAATTAGCAAAAACCTTCAAGTTAGTAGCCGGATTTACTAAATATCCTGCTTGCAAATCAGCAATAACAATACTCGTTTTATTTCCTTGACCAATGGTTACGCCACTGTCAAACGGACGATTTTCGTCGTAATCTTTATAAATATTCCCTCCGTAGTTGAAACTATCTTCGGCTGTATCAAAGTCTAATCCTCTGATGCCATAAGTTAGTTTCGCTTCCGCAAAATAGCGTCCTTTATTGTATCGGGCAATGGCGATAAACTCCCGCGTGTTTCCACCCCAAGCATGACCCATACTTTGGTTGTTATGCCCGTAATTGGTCAACGGTTCGCTGTGCGAATACACATACGGACGGATGTTGTTGTACTCCGCTTGAAGCAATAAATTAGGAATATTAAAGGCGTTAAAGTATTTCAACCCCAGTTGGTATCCATATTTGTTTTTCCAACTTTGGTCTTGCTCTTTAATATCTCCCAATGAAAATTCATCTAAGATAAACTGACCATAAAAGTTGAATTGGTTGTTAAATTTATACTTCGTAGTCAATCCCAACACGGCATTTCCACTTCGCGAAGACGAGGTAAACTCCACCGTTCTGTAAAAGATAATCGGGTTGATAAAGTTGGCATCAAAGCCTCTATCATTGGAATTACTCCAAACCACTGATTCGAAAAACCCTAAATTCCATCGTTTCGTTACATTCCAACTCAAGTAATGATTGGCCATGAATTTCGTAGCATACGTACGTTCATCCGTCACATCTGCCCTAACATCTTTGAGCGACATATAGGTATTCGTGTATTTAATTTTCCAAAAAGTAGTATTGATTTTAAAGTACGGATAAGGACTTGCCGCATCTCCTAAAAGCAAGGAACGGTACCCATCCCCTATGAAATTGCGACCGTAACCCAATTGTAAATTAATCATTTTACTTGGTGCATACGTGATGTTTGCATCTGCCGAAGGAAAGTCGAATGCATCCGTTTTAAAAGATTTTGCAATTCCAATACCCGGAATTATCGCAGGATTTCCTCCTGAAGGCTTGATAGAAGATGCATACTGGTTGTAATAATCAGCAAAGCGGCCTTGACTTTCGTAAATAGTGGACGTCAAAACTAGATTTTTCCCTAAACCGGCTTGCACCTGAATTCCACGGGTATTTTGATACGTATAACTTGCATCACTTGGTGTTGATTTCCCCATTCTGATATCAACAATAGGATTTAAGGTAATCCAATAATCTTCGCCTTGTACTTGAAAGAAATGTTCGTTCCAAAGTTTTTGGGCAAACCAAGAATCTGCATCCTTCATCAACTTTGCATTAACCGCACTAAAATCATAATAAGGAGCAACCTCATTATAAGCCAATGGCTTCGAACCCGTGTGGTTGTTGCTTCCCACCTGATTTATGGACGAATCAAACTGGGTATAATAACTGTGTGTAAAAGGAATATTCAGTCCGCTTTCGTACATCGGATTGTCAAATTTCTTTTGTACAATACTGTCAAACTCCGTCAAAACCTTTGTTCTATTGGCCTTAATGGAATCCGTCGCCGATTCAAAACCGGTAGGAACAATTTCATTAGGGTCCTTTAACGGAATGGCAATCTTCAGCGTATATTTTGCGAAAGCGGGCTTACCGTTACTCATTGCAGGCGTAATTTTTGGCAACATCTTGAACACGCGTTTACTTTCGCTGCTCAATTCTGGATATATCGCATCCACATATTGCACTTTAAAGGTACCCAAAGTATCCACTTCAAAAAGTACGTTTACCGTTCCTTTATAGTTGTTTTTTACAACAATTTCTGGAACCTGAAAGTTATCAAAAATCAATTGTTGGATGGTATTGTAAAAACAATCCTTCATTTCCACTTCATTTTGATTTTCGCAACTTGGAAAAACCGGCGGAAACAAACTGGATTCTTGTGCTTGAGCTAATGACAGGCTAAAAAACAAGCCAATAAGTAGTATTTTTTTCATAAAAAATAAATTAATAATTAGAATCCGATGTGGCACCGGAAACGATTGCCAATGCGGATGAAGTGCCAATTCTTTTCACGCCTAATTTTATCATCTGAACCGCTTCCTCATACGACCGTACGCCACCAGCGGCTTTGACAGAAAGTGGCGAAGCGTTTTCGAGCATCATAATGATGGCAGGAATTGTAGCGCCATTCGGCAAATTATTTTCTGTTACATAAAAACCCGTAGAGGATTTTACGTAAACCAAGTGATACTGTTCGTCTTTGAAATTAGAAACCACCGTTTTCTTAATCAAACAACAAATTTGAATGATTTGTTTTTCAGTTAATGCAGCGATTTCAATAATCCATTTTACAATTTTATTGTGTTGCAAACCCAGTTGAGTGCCTTGCAAAACTTCTTGTCGCACGGTTTCTAAATCGCCGTCAATAAACGCTTGATAATTGCAAACAAAATCTAAATCGTCTGCTCCATTATCAATTGCTACCTGAGCTTCTGCCAGTTTTTCTTCTAAAGTATTGGTTCCTTCGGGAAAACTTATAACGGTACCAATCGTTACTTTCGACCGTGCCTTTACAATCATTTCCTTCGCAAGACGCACTTGGTCTGGACGAATCATAATCAATTTAAACTGATGGTCAATTGCCTCTTGAATAAAAGAAGTAACGGTTTCGTTATGTTTAGACGCACTTAAACCGGATTGCTCCAAGGTTTTAAGGTAAGTAGAATCTAAATAATTTTTAATATCCATGTTATAAAAGTAGCGAAACTTAGGTAAGTACTGCCTATGATTTCAAGATTATATTTTAAGTTTTAGAGCGGTATTTATTTGCCAGAAAAAGAACTAACACCGCCACTAAGGCTCCAACGCTGTTGGCATAAACGTCGCGTATATCGGAATATCTCGTTTCTGTGAATACGCCTTGACAAACTTCAATCACAACGCCAAAAAAAAATGAAAACAAGAATGCCTTTAATAAGGCAAACTTGTTTTCAGTTCTATAGGTGGCTTTCCAAAATAAAAACCACAAAAATGTCAATCCGAAATGAAAAGTAAAATGCCCCAATTTATCAAAATCGATCACATCCACTTCTGGTAAACGGTCAGAACTTACTAAACATAAATAAGCAACCATTCCCGTCCAAAAAACGGTAAGCGCCTGAATTGTTTTCTTATACTCCGATAAGTTCTTTATAAGCTTCACTTGAAAGTAATTCATTAAAATCATTTACATCAGAAACTTTTATTTTAATCATCCAACCTTCTCCATAAGGATCAGAATTTACTTTTTCAGGATCACTTTCTAGAGAATCATTGAATTCAACAATTTCACCTGCCAAAGGTAAAAATAAATCCGATACCGTTTTTACTGCTTCAACAGTTCCAAAAACTTCATCTTTTTCTAAAGTTTGGTCTAGCGTTTCAACCTCTACATATACGATGTCACCCAATTCGCTTTGCGCAAAATCAGTAATTCCTACTGTAGCAATATCGCCTTCAAGGCTGATCCATTCGTGATCTTTCGTGTATTTTAATTCGGCTGGAATATTCATAATGTTGTTTGTTTTAGTTTGAAAAAGCAAATGTATTGCATCCTGCTATATTTATAAAATGTTTTGCTCAGTATTTCCCTTTAATTTCCAAAATTGTAACGCAACGTAAACCCTGTTCTAATATTAGTAATTGGGAATGCCGTAGAAATAACTGCTTTTGAAAATGAATGATCATAAAAAAAAATCGCCGTCAAGTTTTTGCTAAAGGAATAATCAGCTGTTAATTTAGCTGACCATAAGTTTTGTCCTCCCGCCAGCTGGTTGTTGTCGTAATCTAAATAACGAACGATTGTCTGGCTTTGACGAAGTGAAAAATCAACTTTGATATTAATATCACTTCTAATAATTCCCGTTGGATTATCTGCCAATGCAGAATTGAAAGTAACGTCTTTAATACGGTAACCCAATCCTAAAATGTATTCCAAACCTTTCACTTCCGTCAATAAATTATTATCAAAACTCATTGATAAAGCACGGTCTTTCTTCATTTCTGCAACAATCTTAATCGAGTTTTTCATTTCCATATCAAACTTGATTAACGGATTGAACTGTTCGACTAGATTGATATTTGAAATCAATGTTTTATTTGGGAAATTACCTGCTTGGTCTGGTAAATCTGGGTTAATATCGTACTCAAAATTAGAGCGGAAAGCATTGACCGTATACGATGCTTTATAAGCGTGCTTTAATGAAAAACGTTTAAAATTATCTTTGAATAATTTATAACGCATTAATCCTGTATACTGAATAGTCCAGTTTGGAATTGGAATATTTCTAAACGCATCTAACGAAATCCCTCCAGCATCTTTACCCGTATATGCTGCTAAAAATGAAGGCAACAATACCGCTTGACTGTTTTTTCCAAATCCCACTGGGTAGCCTAAATTAGAAATGACTTGTTGGTAATTTGGATCCGTTTCAGCTGGAATTGGATTTGCAGCGTCGCCGTATCGTGGAACTGTACCTCCACCGTAATAATTTTGTGCCAAACGGTCAGCAACTACAATTCTATTGCTTCTGAAATCATCAAAAGCAGCAGAACCATTTTCGTCACTTGTACCAAAAGCAGTTGCAATCATCATGGTTGAAATCGTGAAATTTCCTGAATTATATGGGGAACGTGATTGGTACTCGCCGTCTAAAACATCAAATTGTTCAGAGAAATTATCTACATAACTTCTGTTGGCTACCAAATCGATTTTGAAATCTGGAAACAAATCTAAGTTCGCGGTTACGTCTAAATTCTTGGTAACAACTTCCGTATAATTTCGGTTGAAATTTGGATAATCGGTTAAATAACCGTTTCGCGCCATATCATATCGAATGTCGTCTTGACTACCAAAAACAAAACCTAGACCCGGTTTAGTAGTTCCAAAAACACCAATTCCCGGCAAGTATCCTGGCAATGCCGTTCCGCCTGTTTCTACATAATTGATTTGGATGTTTTTGATACTTGTTACTACGCCAATTAATCCGTCTAAAAATACATTACCTCCGGATGGAGTTACTACACGTTTGCTATCAATACGTTCTCCTGGTTTTGGTGGCGCTTGATTGCCTTTTCGTGTTGCTGGTTTTTTAGCCGAGCTTTTGGTTAATCCAATGTATTTGTAAAACAAATCCATGTTTAAAGCCGTGTTCACACGATGAGATCCATTATTTTGAATGGTATTTCCTAAGTTAAAATACGATAATGTTCCATCTGGATTTTGCGTTTCAAAATTTGATTCTGCAATGGATGCTCGTTGCCAATTAAAGTCTCCCGTATAAGTGTAGGTTGATTTCAAAAAGCTCAAGAACGGCAGTTTATTCAACGGCAATTCATAGTTTAAAGTCAGCTGTTGATTATGGGTATTGGCTTCACCAAAATTCCAGTAATCATCCCAAATTGTGAATGAATCAATCGTATTACCGTCGTCGTCCAAGTAATTTCTTACGATATTACTCGTTGCCGCTGTATAATTTAATTTTAAGGTTTTGGTTAAATTATAATTAAATCCGTATTGATAATTAAACAGATAATTTCTTCGGTATAAAGCATCTAATGGAATTCCTTCCACTTCCACTTGTCTAAATTGCTGACGGTTGTATTGTCGCAAAATATTAGTGCTGAAATTAATATTGGAAGGCAAATAATTAAAATTAAAGTCGCTCAGTATTTTCCAATACGAACTTTTTTTCATAAACTCACTTTTCTTGAAAGGCTCCACTAATTTCGGTTGAAAACTGTAATTATAATCTACACCTGTTTTTACTTGTTGATCCACATATTCTTTAATTTCGTAATCGTGCTTTTCGGTCTCGTTGAACGAATAATTGAAAGTCAAATTTTCAGGATCATAAACATGCGGTTTTTGTTCTGGACCACGGTCTTTTCTCACGCCAATAAAATTAATGCTTTTCACTTTCGTATATTCTATAGCACGTTCTCTAATGTTGTCTTTTTTTGCTTGATCTTCTGTAACATTAAGCAACTGATCTAATTTAATATCTTGGTTGAACGGGTCATACTCTGGAGTGATTACTTCTTCACCTGTAGAAAAATTGAAAGGCACGTTGATTCCCCATTTTTTAGGCAAAAGTTTTCCTAAGCTTAAATTAGTTACAATATTGTATTGTTGTGCATCTTCTCTACTTCGTTCATTTGGACCATCTTCTAAAGCTCCAAAACCAATGGTACTCATTCGTCCTGTAGCAGAAATATTGGCAAAATCAGCAAAATTTGTATCAACACTCAAAATAGCAGCCATACCTCCTTCGTTATCCATTCCAGCAAGTCGCAGTTCGTTGAACCACACTTCCCCTTTCACGCTTTTACCAACTAAATTTTGCGGTTCTTTTCCTGTATTGTTTCGAACACCAACCATCAAAGTTCGCACTTGTCCAAAATTTGGGTTTCCTTTGATACTAATTTTAATTCGACTGTCTGCTGCGGAAATATTTGGGTCTATTTCGTAATCAAATTTAGAGAAAACCCCCTGGTCATTGAACTCACTTTGTTCAGCACTCATTTGAAGAATTTTCATCTTTGTCAACAATTCCAATGGTAAGTTTAAGTTGTTGTCTTCTGGCCAAATTTCTTCTTGAGTAGCAGAAGAACTTGGCAGCGTCACTTTCAAAGGTAATTCTACTTCGTAATAATTCTGAGTGAAATCATTTCCAAAACGTAAGAAAGCGGCCATTTCATCATCAACTAAAATATCGTTTGCTACTGATTCAGCATGCAAAAACATTTTAATTTTTTTGAATTGACGCATGTCCATACTAATGTTTTTGAAAACCGCACGGGATTCATTTTGTTCCAATCCCTCTGTTCCAGAAACACGAAGTGACAACGATTGTTCGTTTTGATTAATCACCGAATTATTATTGTACAACTGTTCGCGTTCTACACCTGGAGGTGTTTTATAAGGAATGGGCTGTCTTGTTCCGTTTTCTTGAATATTAACGGCTAATACGTCTAAAGTTGTAGGGTCCGGAGTTGGAAAAGGCTGCCCTGTTTCAGGTGAATTTGTAAAACGACGCCATTCGCCACGAACTAGGTCTAACGTTCCAAAACGCAAGGTTACCTCACTCGAAAAGCCGGTCATAAACATTCTCATAAAGCGAATGGATTTAAAATCTTCCAGACCTCCAATGTTGTTGGCCTCTTTTACATCTTGTATTGGAATTTTAAATTGAACCCATTTTGCTCTAATACCAGATGCTCCATTTGGAACTCTCGCATTTTCAATTTCTATAATATCGGTAATGTAATTTTGTCCTACAGTTGACAACGCATTTTCAGACACATCAACACTGTATTGATAATAAGCATCAATGGTGTTCATCGTATTGTCGCGGTTCAAGTCTTCCGCATCTGGCAAAGTAGAATTTCCACGGGAATTATTTGTAACTTCTACGGGTGAGTTTTTCTCTAAACCATTATAATTTTTGTAGCGTTCTAACAGCGTTCCTGTAGCATCTAAATAAAATTCATAATTATCAGCTGCTGGATCTTCTAAACCTGCAAAGTTTTCGGCACCAGGTAATAGTGCTTCATCCGCATCACCAATACCATCGAGTCCTACATCTTGAACCGCACGATTTGCTGTATTGGTGTCAAATGCATAAATCAGCGATTGAGAAGAAGGAACGCGTCCCCAAATGCTTGCAACTGTATTTTGTGTCGAATTGGCCTCAGGCAAACCATTTTCATACTGTTTCTTCCCGTCTTTAAGAATATCTTCTGAAATTTCACCCAAATTGAAAAATAATTTTCCTCCATTTACAGGATCGGTTTCATTATTTTCATAGGGATTCAACATCCAAAACTGAATGTACTCTACGTTTCCTTGCTCGAAATTAGTTGAACTAATGGAACGCATAATTCCTCCAAAATTTTCTCCAGGATTGGGAAGTGTGTTTCCGTTTGCTACTGGGTTATAATTGTATGGTCCACGTTCTGTAGGATAATAGGACAAATCTAAAGTATTGATTACGGTAGGTTGTCCGTCTGCTACATCATTTACAGGGAATAATTCATCTAAGTAAATACGTCGTGTTTTATTGAATGACATATCGGCATCTGTAATTGAACCTGGTCGTGAACTCGTGTAAAAAACTGGATCAACGGTATACCATGCTAATTTGGCCCGTTTGAAACCGTAACGTGTAGCATTTGCTTGACCAATCTCTCCTGTAACGTCACCTCCAAAATCCGGATTTGAATTATCTTTTCGCAATGGAACGGAAGACAAATTCCATGCAGTAGCCGATCGCATATCAATAGAAGTTTGAGATCCTTCAAAATCATCTACATAAATTGTTGCTTCACCTTCAAACTGATCGTCTGTAGGCGAATCGGGCTTTAGAAAAGCTACTTCTCCTCGAACAGATAAATTAGATGGAACATCGGTATCTAAATTGGGTAGTTTATTTACTAATCGAGTCAAAAACGGAAGCTCTGTACTGTAATTCGTGTTTAATCCAAAAATAGTATTATTAACGGACTCTTGTCCAAAACTTGATTTTTGTGTAAAAGGTTGTTCGGACATTCTCAGAATCGTTCCTCCTAAAACAAACTTGTCAGAGAATTTATGTTCCACATTTACCCCAAAAAAGCGTCGTGTTTGTTGCCCAAAAACAGAATTATTTTCCAATGAAATCTCAATTGGCGTATTTGAAGCTTGCAAAGCTGGATCTAAAATTTGAACCGTACCTCGCTGATAATTTACGATGTAGTCAAGACCTTCTACTAAAATTCGTCCTGCAGCACTAACGGTAACAGAACCTTGAGGCACGTTGAACGCTCCAATTGAAATTCCGTCGCCACCTGTAGATTTATATTTTCCTTTTAATTGAAATTTATTTTTCTCACTGTCTTGCAAAGCTTTTGCTTGCGAATTGGTATATAAAGTTCGGAAAACATATTTTGCCTGATTGGCGTTATAGGATGCTGGGTCGCTATACGTTTCTGTAGGAGAATTTGGAGTTTTAAGTTTATCAAATAAAAGCTTACCAAATGGTTCAACCGTAGTGAAAATAATCCGTCCGTTTTGTGTATCAACCGTTAGTCCGGGAATGAAATCAAAAAACCCATCACCTTGTCTGCCATTTTCAGGGTCATTCGTATAATTTAACGCATCTACATTAAATACTTTTAGCAAAGGTGTTTCTGCAACGTTACTAGGAAGGTCAGGACCACCCGCAACTTTCGTAATATAATTTAATGGCGAAGGATCACTATATAAAATATTAAATCGGAAATCTTCTTGTTCCAACTGACCTCCTGGAGAAATTTGATAAATATTCTTCATCATTAAATTCCAAATAGGACGCGTTCTCGACTCAGAACCAACGGTATATTGAACCGTTGTCAAACTACTTTTAAGCATTTTCAGAATCAAACTATTGGTTTGTATCTCTTGATTCTCAGGTTCGTCACCAGTTACCGTTGTAGATTCCAAACCTCCATTTGCAAATTCACCAACTTGATACACTTCGCCACCAATAGTATATTGGTACGCTACAGCTAGAACTTCGTCATTAGCCAAACGCTGCTGCAATGAAATATAACCCAATTGTGGGTGAAATGTATATTCATTTGATGAAAGTTTTCTTGCATTTTCCAACTTCGCATAGTCATAACCTTCGGCAACGGTAGTTCCAGCAGGAAGAACGAAAGAGTTATTGTTTGTAGTGACAATTTCTCGAATCGAACTATTCAAAAAACCGCCAGAACCAATTAAAGCGGGATTAAACTTGTTGTTTCTATTGTCAACTGGTGAATTAGGAGGGTTTACAAAAAAGCCTCCAGGAATTACTGGTCCTAAATTAACTACTTGATAATCTTGTAATCCCGTAAGTTGGGCTTCACCTAAATCTTGCAAGGCAACGACATTTCGTAAATTATTATCCGTTGTACTTACTCTATTTTGACGATTCGTTACCCAAACTTCCATGCGTGTAATTTGCACTCGGTTATCGATAACAGGATAATTTCGCAACGACGAATCGTATAGATTTCGGAAATATTGTGATAAAAAGAAGTGGCGATCAGCGTCATAATCTAACGCAAAAATATCAAAATCTTGAATGGTTCCTCCTCCTTGAGCCGTAACCGACTTGGTTTGTGACTTTTGTTCAGAAAAGATGGCGGTAACGGATGTTTTTCCAAACTGAAGTTGGGTTTTTACACCAAACAAACTTTGAGCACCTCGAATAAGCGAACTATTCAAAGGTAAACTCACATTTCCTACTTCAATTTTTTGTAAAATATCATCTTCCGTAGGCGTGTATTCAAGCTTAATTAAATTCTGAAAAGCAAAAGTAGATTCTGTATCGTAATTTACATTTACAGTCAATCGCGTTCCTACTTTTCCTAGTAAACTCAAACTAATTCTTTGGTCAAAATCAAAGGTAGTTACGGCACGATTTCTTGGTGACAATGCAGGATTGTCTTGTTTGGTATACCGCATTCCCAAATCCATTTCAGCAGAACCTGTGGGCTTTACATCAATCGTATTACTACCAAAAACGGTTTCAAAGAAACTATTGTTTACATAATACCGTGGAAGTAAATCTTTCTTAGCATCTTCACTCGACTTTTTTCCGTCAATTGCATTTGCTTTATCTTGAAAATAATTACGCATAGATTCTTTTAACACCAAGGCTTCATATTCTTTTGGCGTTAAAATAGCGGGATAGGTGATATTAAAACCACCCACTTTTGAGTTGTAAATGTACCGATCCGTTGCAGCATCGTACGTGTATGACGAAACAATGGAAGGCGGGTTCTGAATTTCTATTTTTCCTGTATTATACCCTTTTATAGTGTCGGTTACAGGTTCTTGATCTTCGGGATCAACTTGAGCCTGAATTTCGAAAGCAAAAAAGAAAACGACTAAGAACATAGCTGTTTTCAAAATTGAATTGATACTTTTAATAAAAAATGTTTTCAAAAACTATAAATTTTTTAACGCTTGTTTGATAATAAATTCAACCGTGGCTTCTGGATTTTCTCGAGCAATTTTTTCGACCACTTTTTCCGCAGTTTTCCGCACAAAGCCTAGAACTTCTAGTGCAGATAACGCTTCATCCTTGTTTGTATTGTTTTGAACCAATGAAACTTCATCTAAATCGTATAACTTTAACACCTTATCCTTTAGCTCAATTATAACGCGTTGGGCTGTCTTCATTCCAATTCCTTTAACAGATTGAATCGTGGCAACATCTCCAGAAGCTATAGCTTGAATTACTTGTTTGGGTTCGAGCGACGAAAGCATGGTTCGTGCAATACTAGCTCCAATTCCAGAAACACTTAACATCATTTTGAATATCTCCCGTTCTGTTTTTTCCACAAAACCGAACAAAGTATGAGCGTCTTCCTTAATTTGAACATAAGTAAACAGCTTTATAAAATCAGTTTTTGGTAATAATGAATACGTATGTAGTGAAATATTTATATGATAACCTACGCCACCACAATCAATGACTACTTCTGTAGGTGTTTTCTCGACTAATTTCCCCTGAATATGTGCAATCATAACTGTTAAGTAAATGCCAAATGTAACAAAAATCTCGAACTAAAGAACTTGAAATTTAAACAATTAAATATTAACTCAAGCTTCGCAATGCATTTCTGCGTTTTTCTTTCTCTTGAGCATCAACTACTGCAACGGCTGCCATATTTACCATTTCCTCAACACTTGCTCCAAGTTGAAAAATATGCACAGGCTTGTCCATTCCCAAAATAATAGGTCCAATGGAGTCCGTTTTATACAATTCTTTCAACAACTTATACGTAATATTTGCTGATTCTAGATTTGGGAATATCAACGTATTTACTTTTTTTCCTGCAATTTTAGAAAATGGAAATTTCTTTTGAATCATTTCTGGATTCAAAGCAAAATCAGCTTGAATTTCTCCGTCTACAATTAAATCAGGATAATATTTATGCAAATAAGCGACAGCTTCACGTACTTTATTCACATTTGGACTATCAGAAGAACCAAAATTAGAGTAGGAAACCATTGCCATAACAGGTTCCATTCCAAACATTCTAACTGTTTTTGCAGTCATTAAAGCAATTTTAGCCAAGTCGTCAGCGGATGGATTTGGATTAATCGCGGTATCCGATAAAAACATAGGACCTCTATTGGTCATCATCATGTTTGCCGTGGCAATAAGTGAAATTCCAGGTGCTTTCTCAATCAATTGCATCATCGGCTTGATTACTGAAGGATAACTTCGGGAATAACCCGTAACTAAACCGTCGGCATCTCCGTGATTGACCATCATTGCTGCAAAATAATTACGTTCCCGCATCCATTTTTGTGAATCTAGAAGAGAAATTCCACGGCGTTTTCTGGCTTTCCAAAAAATATCGGCATATTCCAATCTTCTAGAGTCTTCTTCTGGTTTTTTAGGGTCGAAAATAGGCACATCGGCGTCGAAACCTAGTTCTTCTTTTAATTCTAAAATAACTTCTTTGTCACCTAATAAAATAGGATGACCAATGCCCTCTTCCATCACAATTTGAGCAGCTTTCAGTACATCCAAATGATCTGCTTCCGCAAAAACAATTCGTTTTGGGTCGTTTTTCGCACGGTTGGTCAGCATTCGAACCATTTTATTATCAGAACCTAGACGGTCTAATAATTCTTGTTCGTACTTTTCCCAATCTTGAATGGGATGTGTCGCCACACCAGAATCCATCGCTGCTTTTGCAACCGCTGGAGCAACAACAGTAATCAATCTCGGGTCAAATGGTTTTGGAATAATATAATCGCGGCCAAAATTTAATTTAGTTTCGCCGTAAGCGATATTTACTTGTTCCGGCACCGATTCTTTGGCCAAAGTAGCCAAGGCATGAACGGCCGCCATTTTCATTTCTTCGTTAATTTTTGTTGCACGAACATCTAAAGCTCCTCTGAAAATATAAGGAAAACCCAACACATTATTCACTTGATTTGGATGATCGGAACGTCCGGTTGCCATGATAATGTCTTTTCGGGTAGCAATTGCTACATCATAGTCAATCTCGGGAACTGGATTTGCCATCGCAAAAACAATAGGGTCGTTGGCCATATCCACCAACATCGCTGGTGTTAAAATATTCCCTGCAGAAAGTCCTAAGAAAACATCAGCTCCTTTTAACGCTTCATGCAAATTCTCGTAATGGATTTCGGAAGTGTAGCGTTGCTGAACTAGCGATAAATCGGTTCGGTCTTTGGTTAAAAGTCCGTCTTTGTCAAACATAGTGATGTGTTCTGGACGAACGCCTAAAAGAACATATAAATTCGCACAAGCTAATGCTGCAGAACCTGCTCCTGAAACAACTACTCTTACGTCTTCCACTTTTTTATCAGCTAACTCCAAAGCATTTAGCAAGGCTGCCGATGAAATAATCGCGGTTCCGTGTTGGTCGTCGTGCATTACGGGAATATTCAATTCCTCCACCAAACGACGTTCGATTTCAAAAGATTCAGGTGCTTTGATGTCTTCTAAGTTGATTCCGCCAAAAGTTGGTGCAATATTTTTAACTGTTTCAACAAACTTATCGATGTCTTTACAGTCAATTTCGATGTCGAAAACATCAATATCTGCAAAAATTTTAAACAACAATGCCTTTCCTTCCATTACAGGTTTTGAAGCTTCAGGACCAATGTCTCCAAGTCCTAAAACGGCCGTTCCATTAGTAATTACAGCAACTAAGTTACCTTTAGCTGTATATTTGTAAACATTATTTACATCTTTTGCGATTTCCAAACAAGGCTCAGCAACTCCGGGCGAATAGGCTAAAGATAAATCTCTTTGTGTTGCGTATTTTTTTGTAGGGATTACCTGTATTTTTCCTGGGGTAGGTTTCGCATGATATAGTAAAGCTTCTCTTCTCTTAATATTTCGTTTCATTTCTAGCTATATATTATTTTACGGAAGTCAAAAATTTATACACCAATTGACTCTTTTGTTATTATTCCGACTTACAAAGGTAAACGACTGTGTGAAAATAGGAAATTTTTATTGAATTACTTTTGTTAAGATTTTGGATATTCTACGTTTATTTTTTTTGCAAATTAGATAAAACTTCACTCCATTATCTTCATCTCAATTTCTATCGTATCTTTAACCTCTTATATCTCATCATATTTCTTAGTTATGAAAAAAATAGTTTTGGCTCTTTGCTTATTTGCAGTACCGTTTCAAGCGTGTAAACAAACAAATACAATTGGCGTTACCGAAAATGAAAACAAAGAACTTAACGAAGTTTTAGAACTGTATTATCAAGAACGGATGGCGCTTTACCCCATTGAAGCCACATTTGCGGGAGAAACCAAATTCAACCATTTGTTTCCAAACACCCTGAGCGACGAGTATTTAGTGAAAAGTAAAGCGTTTTTTGAGAAATACAAGAAAGCGATGATGCGATTTGATACTGCAAAATTATCCGAAAGTGACAAGTTGAGTAAATCAATTTTAGAATGGGAATGTGATATTACATTGGAAGGTTTTCAGTTTCGCGAAGAGTTGATGCCCATAAATCAATTTCAGTCGATTCCTTTGATGATGGGACAATTGGCGAGCGGTTCGAGTGCTCAACCTTTTAAAACCGTTGAAGATTACAACAATTGGTTGCAAAGATTGGCCGGTTTTAATGATTGGGTGATTTCTGCCGAGGCGAGAATGAAAGAAGGTGTCGAAAAAGGCTTTGTTTTGCCAGAAGCACTGACCGTTCGCATCATTCCTCAAATTAAAGATTTGGCGCATGCCGATTTAAAAAATAATTTATTTTACAGTCCGCTAAACCAATTTCCAGCGTCATTTTCTGACACAGATAAGAAAAAAATAACTGTGAATTACTCGAAATTGATTGCTGAAAACTTGATTCCTTCTTTGACAAGCTTGCACCAATACATCAGCAGCGATTATTGGGCGGCAAGCCGAAAAACTACGGGAATTAATGACATCCCGAATGGTGAAAAGTATTATAAGTACTTAGTGAAAAAATATACAACTACAGATTTAACTCCTGATGAAATTCACAAAATAGGCTTGAAAGAAGTAGCTCGAATTTTATCTGAAATGGAGAAAGTAAAAATGCAGGTTGGTTTTACAGGTGATATAAAGGAATTTTTCAACCACGTTCGTGACCGAAAAGAGTTGATGCCCTTTACCGAACCGCAACAAGTAATTGACAATTTCAATGCGATTTATCAAAAAATGAAACCGAATCTGGATAAACTTTTTGACCTGAAACCGAAAACAGCTTTTGAAGTAAAACGTACAGAAGCTTTTCGCGAAGAATCGGCAAGTGCAGAATACAATCAGGGGTCAATTGATGGAAAGCGGCCGGGCGTTTTTTATGTTCCAATTCCTGACGTGACGAAATATAATGTATATGCAGATGAAGATTTATTTTTGCATGAAGCCATTCCGGGTCATCATTATCAAATTTCGTTGCAGCAAGAAGATACTACATTACCTTCTTTTAGAAAAACCATTTGGTTTACTTCTTATGGTGAAGGATGGGCTTTGTACACTGAATCGCTTGGAAAAGAATTGGGATTGTATCAAGACCCGTATCAATATTTTGGAATGTTAAGTGCGGAAATGCTTCGTGCCGTTCGCTTAGTTGTTGATACTGGAATGCATACCAAAGGTTGGACACGTGAACAAGCCATACAATATTCTTTAAATCATGAAGCGGAATCCTTGCAAAGTATAACAGCAGAAATCGAGCGTTATATGGCTATTCCTGGTCAAGCGGTTTCTTATAAAATCGGGCAATTGAAAATTAGAGAATTGCGAAGCAAGGCCGAGAAAGAAATGAGCAAAAAATTCAACATCAAAGAATTTCATAATGAAATACTGGAATCAGGTTGTTTACCGTTGAAAATATTAGAAGATAAAATCAACTTATGGATTAAGTTTCATAAATAACAGCGTCGGCATATGTGTACTATATTCAGCCATTTTCAAGCGGCTCCTATACATAAATAATGATGTTCTCTAATTGGATTTTTTGATATAAAAAGCAGCCTGAAAAAAGCAAAAAATCATCAGTTGATGACTTTTTACATTCCAATCGTCTTTATGAAAACTAAAAATAAAGACACTTTCTTACTACAATCGTCTATTTTTTAAAATACGACAAAATATTTAAAATACTGATTTAAAGTGAATTAATTTCTGTGTAGTACATTTGTTCTACGCAAAAATGAGGCACTACACGTTTGGATAATCTATATTTGTTTTTCTACGGGATTATTATTTGCTAAAAATAAATTTTAATGGACGCTACTGTTTACAATTAGAAAACTAACTTAAACCAACTATTATGATTAAAAAAACTACGCTTCTGCTGTTCTTTATTTTGGCGACCACGTGCTCTCTTTTTGGGCAGGTTCAAGTGGGAATGGGAACAAATACCGAACAAAAAATTCCGATTCAAACGTATTTTGGATATTCGTATTCACAATCCATTTATTTGGCCTCTGAGATAAATGCTACCGGAACCATTACTTCTATTCAGTGGTATTATAACGGAAGCGGTGCCTTGCCAAATAATCAGGACTTAGTAGTTTACATGGGTACTACAGCTAAAACAGCATTTTCATCTACAACAGACTGGGTAGCTTCTTCAAATCTTATGCAAGTATATACAGGTGGAATCACCACAAACAGTACTCCAGGTTGGAAAACGCTGACACTGACAACTCCTTTTATTTATGACGGCGTGAGTAATTTGATTGTAGCGGTTGATGAAAACCAAGAAATGTGGGACGACTACAACGACACATTTTACAACACAGCTGTTACCGGCACGCGGTCTATTTTTACGTATAGCGACGGAGACAATCCTAGCCCTACATCTCCACCAGAAGCCCATGATATTGTGCCCTTTGTTCCTAATATTATATTTGGTGGAATTACACAAGCCTGTGCGACTCCTTATTATGTACATGTAAATAACGTTACGACTTCCACGGCAACCGTTTCATGGCAAGCTTCCACAATAGCTCCATTGAATGGAAGTAGCTATTATCTTTCTACTTCTGATGCAGTTCCTACAAGTGCGACAACGCCTACGGGAACTATTACTTCAGGAGAAACTGTAAACTTGATTGACTTAACACCTGAAACTGTATATTATTTTTGGATAAAAAACAATTGCGAAACAGGTTTATTCAGCAGTTGGTCTTCCACTTCCAGTTTTAAAACCGACTGTGTTGCTATTACCGCTTTTACGGAAAACTTTGATGCTACAAATACGCCTGAATTACCTTCTTGCTGGAATAAAATATTAAGAGGGGACGAAAGTTTATCTCAATATGCAACAATTGAAACAAATGATTGGTACAGTCAGACCCAGCCCATTTCGGTTAGAATGGACAGCAACCAATCAGATATGACCACTGCCGATTTAATTTTAGTTTCGCCAAATTTATCTACTTTAGCGCTTGGTACCTACCGTTTGAAATTCTTCGCAAGAGGAAACGGTTCGCTTCAAGTGGGTACTTTAAGCTCAAACGATTCCGAAGCGGTATTCACAGAAAACAGTCTAGGCGATGTAATCACAAACAGCACGTTTACTGAGTACGTGGTTGAATTTGCAAATTATACAGGAACAGATAAATACATTGGTATTCGTCTAGCGACGTCAAATTCTAATGTTTCTATTGATAATGTGCGATGGGAACCCATTCCTGCCTGTCCAGATGTAACTGCCATTACGGTTCCTTCTGTAACTACTTCTGGCGCTACTATTGAATGGTTATCTGGTAATCAATCAACGTCAGTTTCTTGGGATATCGTTGTGGGAAGTGCTTCGGATACAGATCCAACCTCTTTAACACCTGTTACTTCAACAACTACTAGTAAAGACATAATTGGATTGACTGAAAACACGAATTATAAAGTATGGGTACGAACGGTTTGTGCTGCTGAAAGTGGTGCATGGATTGGCCCTATTTCCTTTAAAACCGCTTGTAGTGGCATCCCTGCTTTTTACGAAAATTTCAACACTACAGAAGCGCCAGGTCTTCCTGATTGCTGGAGTACAATTGCAAGAGGAGCTTCCCTTTCTGAGTTTTACATGATTGAAACCAATCAATACTCTGAGCTTTTTGAAGACGATAATAACGCCGTTCAAATATTCAATGAAAATTCTGGAAATGATGCAGATATGATTCTAGTAGCGCCAAGTTTAACCACTTTAGGACTGGGTACTTATCGATTGAAGTTTTATGCGAAACACGGGTATACTCCAGCATCGGTAGATATTGTAACGCTAAGTAGCAATACTTCTTTTGCCGAAAGCACTTTATATGAAACTGTACTCCTGTCCGATAACACGGCTCAGTATGTTGTCGATTTTTCAAGCTATACAGGAACAGATTCGTATTTCGGGTTTAGAATAAACGCTACAGAAACTTATTCATCTATCTATATTGACAATATACTTTGGGAATTAACGCCTTCTTGTCCGGATGTTACGCTCGTAAACGTTCCTGAAACAACCGCTAGTACCGCAACTGTAAGCTGGACCGGAAGTGGTGCAGAAGAAAGCTGGGATGTGGCAGTTAGTGCCACTTCGCAAGACCCAACTACTTTAAGTTTTACAAATTTTACTACAGCCACTGCAGCTATTCCTGATTTGATTGACAACACAAACTATTCGGTTTGGGTCCGTTCGGTTTGTATGAATAATGATAAAGGCGCTTGGATTGGTCCCGTAAGTTTCAAAACTGCATGTTTACCAACTGCCGCATTTAATGAAGACTTTGAAAGTGCTGAAACCCCCGATTTACCATCTTGCTGGTCTTCTATTATCCGAGGAGCGACTGTTTCTGAATATGCGTATTTAGAAACATCTCCTTGGTCTAATATGCCCGACGAAACGACAGCAGTGGTTATGAATACTTCTGAATCTTCTTTAACGGACGATATTATTTTAGTGTCTCCAAGTGTTAGCACGCTTTCGTTAGGTTCTTACCGTTTGAAATTTAAAGCAAAAGGAGCTTCTTCCGTTCAAATAGGAACATTAAATTCGAATACGGATTCGGCTGAATTTACTCCCTTACAAACCATAGTTACCACTGATGTTCCTACCGTTTATGCGGTAGAATTTTCTAACTATACAGGAACCGATACCTTTATTGGAATTCGTGCCAATACCGAAAGTCAGTACCAATATATTGAAATTGATAACATCGTATGGCAACCAATTCCTTTGTGTCCTGATATTGAAAATTTGAAGAAAACAGGTACGACAATGACTACTGCAGGTGTTATTTGGGATACGAATACTTCCAGTCAGTATCATATTGTAAAAGGAGCTCTGGACGTTACAAATCCAGAAACCTTGACGGCAACTACAGTAACTAATGGCAATTTTACATTTTTAGATTTAACTCCGGGAACTTCGTATAAAGTTTGGGTAAGAAGTGTATGTGATGCAGCTGTAGGTAGTGGCGAATGGACGGAACCCATTGTAGTTGCCACACAATGTACGGCTACTGATGTACCGTATAGCGAAGATTTTGAAAGTGCTTTCCAGCCGGTTTTACCTGAATGCACTTCGTCTCTAAATTTAGCAGATGCACCAAGCACGTGGTACACGTCTTATTATCCAGGTTATGGGTATGAGTCTAGCACATTAACGTACAATGGCGATTTATATACGGATGCAAACAGTTGGTTTTTCACAAGAGGAATTAATCTAGTTGCAGGGCAAAATTATACGATTTCCTACCGTTATGGAGGTGCCTCTACAGATACATTTTTTTACAACAACAACCTGATTGTAAAATTCGGAACGCAAGCGAGTCCAGAGAATATGACCTTGGATGTTGCAGAACATATCGACTTTGCAACTGACACACCAATCCTTAGTTCAGTAACAGTTACCGCTCCTACAACAGGGGTATATTACTTCGGATTTAATGTAACTTCGCCCAACAACAGCTATTTCATGTACTTAGATGACATCCTTATTGATACTGCTTTATCAACTGGCAATTTTATTAAAGATACCTTTACGTACTACCCAAATCCAGTTCAAAACATCTTGAACATTGGGTATGTAGACGCTATTGATAGTGTTCAAGTATTTAATATGTTGGGTCAAGAAGTGTTTCAAACTTCAGGAAACAGCACTACTTTGCAAATAGACATGTCTTCGTTTGCAAAAGGAACGTATCTTGTAAAAATTATCTCTGGTTCGACAATGAAAAACATAAAAGTGATTAAGTCGTAAACGGATTTAGTACGTTTTCACAACTTTAAAAACTACGTTCAAGATGTTATCATTTTGAACGTAGTTTTTTTTATACTTTTTATTGAAATTAAAACTAAAAAAAGCAATCCAGCAGATTGATAGTACGACACGTTTTGTCTCTCGTTTTGATCGAGAAGCAATCTCAAGCGTGTTGTTTCCCTTCATTTTTTAGAAAAAAGGCACTAAACAGTTTTAGTATTTTTACCCCGCTGCGGAAGAAGCAAGTAACTATTGTTAAATCGGTTTTCACATTACTATTGAAGAAACAAACACAATTATATATATTCTTGACGATGACGGAGAAGTAATTATTCTAATAAAATTTGTTCGTTATTAGAGCGAGGCAAATAGATACTCCATCGAAACATGCCAAAAGAATCTATTTTAAGAAGCTAATATTCCGTTGCAAACCTTGCAGCTTTGTTCTTTTTACAGCAGAATTTTTAAATACTTTCGAAAAAGTTTCAGCGGTAATTTCCTCCCAATCTTTCTGTGAAAAAGACAACAATTCTGGATTGGGATTGAATAAAGGTTCGTTGTGGGGTTTTGAAAAACGATTCCATGGACAAACATCTTGACAGACATCACACCCGAAAACCCAGTCGTCCATCTTGCCTTTCATCTCCATCGGGATGGCGTCCTTTAATTCGATGGTAAAATAAGAGATGCACTTACTTCCATCTACCACGTAAGGAGTGACAATCGCCTCAGTAGGACATGCATCGATGCAAGCCGTACAGCTACCGCAATGGTCGGTTACGGCGTGGTCGTATTCAAGGTCAAGGTCGATAATTAATTCGGCAATAAAATAAAAGGAACCCACTTTTTGCGTAATAAGATTACTGCTTTTTCCCATCCAGCCCAATCCACTTTTAGCCGCCCAAGCTTTGTCTAATACCGGAGCTGAATCGACAAAAGCACGACCCGATACTTCACCTATTTCGGTTTGAATACTGTACAAAAGTTCTTTCAATTTTTCTTTGATGACCAAGTGATAATCTTGACCGTAAGCGTACTTTGAAATCTTGTAAGTATCGTTTGATTGTTGTTCTTCTGGGTAGTAATTTAGCAATAAAGAAATCACACTCTTTGCATCATCAACTAATAAAGTCGGGTCAAGTCGCTTGTCAAAATGGTTTTCCATATACTGCATTTGGCCGTTGAAGTTTCGGTTTAAATACGCTTCCAATCGAGGTGCTTCCTCTTCCAAAAATCCTGCTTTGGAAATACCACAAGATAAAAACCCGAGGCGTTTCGCTTCGGATTTGATGAATGCTGTATTTTTTTCTGGTGATGACATTTGACCCACTAATTTTTAGCCCTGATTGCAATGGAAAGCCCTGAATTTGAAAAGCTGAATTTTTCCTGACCAAAAAGAGCGACCAACGGAAGCTCCTTTTTGGGCTTTGGAAAAATAGCTTTTCAGATGAGGACTTGAAATGGAAAGCGGGAATAGCTTCTAAAAAAGTCCACCTTGAACATTTATCTTTATTTTTCCCAAATGATTATATGCTTTTTCAGTAACTTCTCGACCACGAGGCGTTCTCATAATAAACCCTTCTTGAATTAAAAAAGGTTCGTATACTTCCTCAATGGTTTCGCTACTTTCGGAAACGGCTGTAGCCAAAGTCGACAATCCAACAGGACCTCCTTTAAATTTATCAATGATGGTGTGGAGGATTTTATTATCCATCTCGTCCAAACCATGTGCATCTACGTTCAACGCCTTCAATGAAAATTGCGCAATCTCGATATCAATGCTTCCATTTCCTTTTATTTGTGCAAAATCTCGAACCCGTCGAAGTAACGCATTTGCAATACGAGGTGTACCGCGACTTCTACCTGCAATTTCAAGTGCTGCTTCGTATGTGATTGGCATTTTTAAAATGGAGGAACTTCTTTCTACGATGGTAGTCAGCAATTCTTTATTATAATACTGTAACCGACTTTGAATACCAAAACGAGCTCGCATTGGTGCCGTTAAAAGTCCGGAACGAGTGGTTGCTCCAACTAAAGTAAACGGATTTAGATTAATCTGAACCGTTCGCGCATTGGGTCCCGACTCAATCATAATGTCAATTTTGAAATCCTCCATCGCTGAATATAAGTATTCTTCAACAATTGGACTTAAACGATGAATTTCGTCTATGAAAAGAACATCACGTTCTTCAAGATTAGTAAGTAATCCTGCTAAATCACCTGGCTTATCTAAAACTGGACCAGAAGTAATCTTAATTCCGACACCTAATTCGTTTGCTAAAATATTTGCCAATGTAGTTTTACCTAAACCCGGAGGTCCATGAAACAAAGTATGGTCAAGTGCTTCTTCTCTCAAATTAGCTGCTTGAACAAAGACTTTTAGATTATCTAAAATCTGGTCTTGGCCTGCAAAATCATCAAAAGAAAGAGGACGGAGTTTTTTCTCCAAATCAAATTCTTCTGGATTAAAATGGTCCGTAGTCGGGTCTAAGTTTTCATTCATGGTGTAAAGATAAACAAAGCATGTCTTAGTAAAATAATTAGAACTATGATTTCTTACGAGCTACTAGTTCTTTCCATTCAAGATGTTTTTCGATATAACTTTCTACAAAGGAACAAGAAGGAATTATTTGCAAATTATTGTCCTTGCAATACTGCAAAGCACCTGAAACTAATTTTGAACCGACACCTTTTCCTGAAAGTGCTGCCGGAACCTCGGTATGTATTAAGTCTAAAATATTAGGTTCAATTTTTTGGAAATCAATTATGGCTAATGAGCTTTCCACTTCTAATTCAAATCGGTTTTTCTCTGAGTTTACTTTTACTTGATTCATGTCTTTTTTCTTTAAAGATAAAAAAACTTACTCAAAAAAAAAATCCTACCGAAGTAGGATTTTATTATTTTGAATACGTGAATTAGTGGTTTAGTACTTCTTCGCCTTCTTTCATTGGTACATTTTGTGGCACGAAATCAACATCCCAACCTGGTTTACTGTAGTCGTAAGCCCAACGGTGTACTTCAGGAATTTCACCTGGCCAGTTTCCATGAATATGTTCAATTGGAGCTGTCCATTCTAAAGTTGTAGATTTCCATGGGTTTTGTGTCGCTCTTTCTCCGTAAAAAATACTGTAAAAGAAGTTCCACAAAAACACAAGTGTAAATGCGCCACCTATTAAGGCAAATATGGTAATTAAAACATTCACATTTTGTAAATCATCAAAAAGTGGAAAGTTAGTATTTGTGTAATAACGTCTCGGTAAACCAGCTAGTCCTATAAAGTGCATTGGAAAGAAAACTCCATAAGCACAAACAGCCGTTACCCAAAAGTGGATGTATCCTAGATTTTTGTTCATCATTCGACCGAACATTCTTGGAAACCAATGGTAGATTCCAGCAAACATTCCGTAAAGTGCAGAAATACCCATTACTAAGTGAAAGTGAGCAATTACAAAATAAGTATCGTGAACGTTAATATCTAAGGTTGAATCTCCTAGAATAATTCCCGTTAAACCTCCAGAAATAAAGGTTGAAACCATTCCGATTGAGAACAACATTGCAGGATTCAATTGTAAGTTACCTTTCCATAATGTTGTGATCCAGTTAAATGCTTTTACAGCAGATGGAATTGCAATCAATAAGGTTGTAAAAGTAAATACCGAACCTAAAAATGGATTCATTCCTGAAATAAACATGTGATGACCCCAAACGATAGTTGAAAGGAAAGCAATTGCTAAAACGGATGCAATCATGGCACGGTAACCGAAAATTGGTTTACGTGAATTAGTTGCTAAAATTTCAGAAACAATTCCCATTGCAGGTAAAATAACAATATAAACTTCTGGGTGACCTAGGAACCAAAATAAGTGTTCAAATAATACTGGTGAACCTCCTTGATAATGTAAAACTTCTCCAGCAATATAAATGTCTGACAAGAAGAATGAAGTACCAAAACTTCTATCCATAATCAATAATAACGCTGCTGATAAAAGAACTGGAAATGAAACAACACCAATAATTGCAGTTACAAAGAATGTCCAAATTGTTAATGGTAAACGAGTCATTGACATACCTTTAGTACGCAAGTTAATTACTGTAACGATATAATTTAATGACCCCATCAATGACGAAGCAATAAATATTGCCATAGAAACTAACCATAAGGTCATCCCCGTACCTGAACCCGGTATTGCTTGTGGCAACGCGGAAAGTGGCGGATAAATGGTCCATCCTGCAGATGCAGGACCTGATTCGACAAATAGTGATGCTATCATTATAACTGCCGACAAGAAAAACATCCAGTATGAAATCATATTCATAAAACCAGATGCCATATCACGTGCACCAATTTGTAGTGGAATCAATAAATTACTAAAAGTACCACTCAATCCAGCGGTTAATACGAAGAAAACCATGATTGTCCCGTGAATCGTAACTAATGCAAGATAAGCGTCATTCTTCATTACTCCCCCTGGAGCAAATTTTTCGCCTAGAAAGAATTTGAAAATTCCAAAAGCTTCTTCTGGCCAAGCCAATTGCATTCTGAAAAGCATTGACATACCAACACCAATAACACCCATAATAATACCTGTAATCAAGTATTGTTTGGCAATCATTTTATGATCAATACTAAAGATATACTTTGTAATAAAAGTTTCTTTATGGTGGTGTTCGTGTTCTTGATCGATAGTGTGTCCTTCTACTGACATATTTTTTAATTTAATTTTTTATTAAATATAGTGCTTTAGTATCTAATTAATTTGCTATTACAACGATTGGTGCTTCCAATTCTACCACTGGAACCACTGCTTCAGCTGGAGGATTAGCATCGCTAATTTGTTTTTTAATTGTAGGCTTTTCAGCTAACCATGCTTTATAATCTTCTGGTGTATCTACCACAATTTTCATTTGCATGTTATAGTGAGAAGATCCACAAATTTTATTACAAAGTAAAAGATAATCAAATTCATATGCATCTAATGCTACTTTACCCTCAGCTGTTAATGCTATACTCTTTTTAGCTCGCAATTTATTAATATGAGCAACTTTATCTACTATTTTAGGAATGACTCTGTATTCTTCAGTTGTTAAAGTAGGAGTGAACGCAAACTGAGTCACCATTCCAGGAACACAGTTCATTTGCGCTCTAAAATGAGGCATATAAGCAGAGTGTAAAACGTCTTGCGATCTCATTTTGAAAAGTACTTTTTTACCTTTTGGAATATGAATTTCATTTGCCATTTTATCGTCTTCAGCATTTGGATCGCCCATATCAACACCCATTGTGTTAATACCTTCAATATATCGAACATTTGCTTTTCCTAATACATTGTCTTCACCTGCATAACGTGCTTCCCAAGCAAATTGTTTTGCATATAATTCAATAACAATAACATCTTCTTCTTTTTCATTCACGAACATAATATTTGTCCATGCATACAATCCATAAAGAATTAAACCTGCTAAAACTACTGCTGGAATTGTACTCCAAATAAACTCTAGACGGTTATTATCAGCATAGTATAAAGCTTTTGTATCTTTAGCTCCTCTATATTTGAATGCAAAATAGTGCAGTAAAAATTGTGTAATAAATTGGACAATAAAAATCACTACCCAAGTCATATTCATTAAAAAATCTACTTCTACACCATGCTCGGATGCAGGATTGTCAAGAACCAATGGTCCCCAAACAATTAGACCATAAATCATAGAAATATAAAAGCACGCTATGAAAGCAAACATTATATAGCCCTGAACTTTGTTATCTGCATTGTTAGCCACCTGCGTATTTTGAGCAGTTTGACCCACTTGCGTCAAATCGAATATTTTAGTCAATTGCCAAAGTGCAATAGCTAATAAAACTAAAACTATAATTACCAACAAACTTGTCATCTGTTTCTTCTTTTAATATTAATAATGAAAATGCTTACTTTCCTCAATCAGTGGATTACGTTTTGGCAGTAAAGGAGCTTTAGTAAGGGCTGTAAAGACAACCATTATAAATAAACCTATAAAGAACATTAATGACCCAATTTCAGAAACACCAATAAACCATCTATCTCCTACAGTTGCAGGCATGATCATATTGTAGAAATCGATGTAATGACCTGACAATATGATAATTCCAGCCATAACGATAATCCATGTTAAACGTTTGAAATCTGTATTAATTAAAATTAATACTGGAAACACAAAGTTTAAAACTATCATTCCGAAGAATGGTAAATTATAATCTTCAATTCTTGTAATGAAATAGGTGACTTCTTCTGGAATATTAGAATACCAAATCAACATGAACTGGGAGAACCATAAGTAGGTCCAGAAAATACTAATTCCAAAGATAAATTTAGCTAAATCGTGAATATGACTCGTATTTACAAACTCTAAATAACCTCTAGATTTCATATATACCGTTACCAAAGCAATAACTGTAATACCACTTACAAAGAAACTTGCAAAAACATACCATCCAAATAGTGTACTAAACCAGTGTGGATCAACTGACATAATCCAATCCCATGACATAATAGATTCAGTAACAATAAAGAATACTAAAAATCCAGCCGAAATATTGAAGTTTTTCTTGTAATACAAGTTGTCATTTGCTTCGTCTTGAAGCAAACAATTTCTCCTAGAGAAATATTGATAAAGATTCCATCCTATTAAGAAAATTGCAGCTCTAATTAACCAAGCTGGCACATTTAGATATCCTGTCTTAAGAGCAATTAAATGATCATAATTTTCATGTCCTACCACGTCAACACCTTCATTCATCCATACAAATAAATGATTGAAATGCAAACCTGATAAAACCAATAATATAAAGAAAATTATAGAACCTACTGGAAGATACGACGTAATTCCCTGCATTACTCTAAATAAAACTGGCGACCAACCTGCTTGCGCAACTTGTTGAATTGCATAAAAAGCTAAAACCCCTAAAGCAATTAACATCATAAAAATACAAGCAACATATAATGCAGCCCATGGTTTATTTTGCAATTGGTGCAATACATGTTCTACATGCTTTTCATGTACAGCGTGATCATTATGTACGTCATGCGATGCTGCTTCAGTTTTCTTTACAATGTGTGTGGTTGTACTTTCTTCAGTTACAACTTGTGCATCGTGATGTGTGTCAGCAACTGGCGTTATAGCAATTGTGTCTGCATGAACTGAATCTGCCATTGTAGCGTCAGTACCTTTATGATGACCTGTCTCTGATTGTTGTTCTGTTGTAGTATGCGTTTCGTTAATTGTAGTATGAGTTTCAGTTGCAGCATGGCTACCATGGTGTTCTGCAGCTTCTTTTTCTAAAATAGCTTCAACGTCTGCTGTAGTTTTAGGTGCCATATAAAAACCATAGACTATACCTAAAGCTCCTAATACCATTAGGATGATAGCGAACGTTTTTAATCTGCTGGAAAATGTGTACATATCTTATATATCAGTGTTATACAATTATAATTCGCTCTTTAATTTCATTACATAAGACGCTACCATCCAACGCTCTTCTTGAGTAAGCTGATTGGCGTGAGATCCCATAGCATTTAATCCGTACGTCACTACGTGAAAAACACTTCCTTCTGTAATATCTCGATCTGCATAATTTGGTATTCCAAGAAACTTTTCTCTTTTTACCAGTTTACCTTGACCGTCACCCTTTTCTCCATGACAAATCGCACAATAAATACCATACAATTGAGCTCCTTTATCTGAATTTTTAGCTAAAGAATCTAATGGAGATTTCGAATTAGCTTTTGCCATCAAATATCCTTCATTTGTATTTGGATATTCATCAGGTGTAAAACCTCTTTTAATAGCACCATCCGGCACTAATTGAGCTTCTTTTCCATTTGCAAAGGCATTTGATTCAGCATAGGTTTCGTATCCTACGGCTTCATACATGTCCGGGAAATATTGGTAATTAGGGCTGTTTTTATCAGAACAAGAAGTTACTAATGTCGCGAGTCCTAAAACAATTATTATTTTACTTAAGCTTTTCATATCTACTATTAATGCTTTTCTATTACTTTAACTTCTACCGCTCCTGTATTCTGAAAGAAAGAGATTAATTCATCTTCATTATTATTCATTACAGCAACTTCCATTAAAAAATGGTCATCTGTTGTTCTTACATCGGGATTTTCAGCTTCTTTAAATGGCCATAATTTACTTCTCATATAAAAAGTGATTACCATCAAGTGAGCTGCAAAAAATACAGTCATTTCAAACATAATAGGCACGAAAGACGGCATATTTTCGATATAACTGAAACTTGGTTTTCCTCCAATATCTTGAGGCCAATCTACTATCATGATATTATTCATCATCCATGTGGCAAAAGACAATCCAATAAGTCCATAAATAAATGAACAAATCGCTAATCGTGTTGGAGCAAGACCCATCGCTTTGTCCAAACCGTGAACTGGAAATGGTGTAAAAATTTCCTCGATATGATGATGAGCCGCTCTAGTTTGCTTAACAGCATCCATCAAAACGTCGTCATCATTATAGATAGCGTATATAACTTTATTACTACTCATGGTGTGAATGTTTATTTTCTTCTCTTAATCTTTTATAATTTTCTCCAGATGATTTCAAGATTGTTTTTACTTCGGCTTGTGCAATTACTGGAAAAGTACGTGCATAAAGAAGAAAAAGTACAAAGAAGAAACCAATTGTTCCGATAAAAATTCCAATGTCTACAAATGTTGGAGAGAAATACGTCCAAGATGATGGAAGGTAATCTCTGGTTAATGAAGTTGCAATAATTACAAATCGCTCAAACCACATTCCGATATTTACAACAATAGAAATAACGAATGAAAACATAATACTTGTTCTCAATTTCTTAAACCACATAAATTGTGGAGAGAAAACATTACAAGTCATCATTGACCAGTAAGCCCACCAGTAAGGTCCAGTTGCTCTATTCAAAAAAGCATATTGTTCGTATTCTACTCCAGAATACCAAGCAACAAACAATTCGGTAATATAGGCAACACCTACAATGGAACCTGTAATCATGATTACAATGTTCATCAATTCGATATGCTGTACTGTAATATAAGCTTCAAGATGTGAAACTTTTCTCATAATTATTAGCAATGTGTTTACCATCGCAAATCCTGAGAAAACCGCTCCAGCTACAAAGTACGGAGGAAAAATCGTAGTATGCCATCCAGGTATTACCGAAGTAGCAAAGTCAAATGATACAATCGTGTGTACGGAAAGTACTAACGGCGTTGCTAAACCTGCAAGTACCAAAGATACTTCTTCAAAACGTTGCCAATCTTTAGCTCTACCGCTCCATCCAAAACTTAAGATAGAATATACTCTTTTTGTAAAAGGAGTAATTGCTCTATCTCTAAGCATTGCAAAATCGGGAAGTAAACCCGTCCACCAGAATACTAATGAGACGGAAAGATAAGTTGAAATTGCAAATACATCCCAAAGTAATGGTGAGTTAAAGTTTACCCATAATGAACCAAACTGATTCGGAATTGGCAAAACCCAGTAGGCCAACCATGGACGACCCATGTGAATAATTGGAAATAATCCTGCTTGAACAACCGAGAAAATGGTCATTGCTTCTGCTGAACGGTTAATTGCCATCCTCCATTTTTGACGGAAAAGTAAAAGTACTGCTGAAATTAAGGTTCCAGCGTGACCAATACCAACCCACCAAACGAAGTTAGTAATATCCCAAGCCCAACCGACTGTTTTGTTTAATCCCCATGTTCCAATACCAGTTGAAATGGTGTAAACGATACAGCCTAATCCCCAAAGGAAGGCTATTAGTGCGATTGAAAATACAATCCACCATTGTTTGTTTGCTCTACCTTCAACAGGTGCGGCTACATCTACTGTTATATCGTGATAAGATTTATCACCTATAATCAAAGGTTTTCTAATGGGTGCTTCGTAGTGAGACGACATAATCCTTTATATTGTTACTGATTAATTAATTTTTTTAAACTCTAAGTATTTCTAACTTTAACGTGATATTGAACGTTAGGTTTTGTACCTACGTGCTCTAATAAATGATACATTCTATCATCCTCTAGCAACTTAGCAACCTTACTTTCTTTATCGTTTACGTCTCCAAATACCATAGCACCAGAAGAACAAGCTGCCGAACAAGCTGTTTGGAATTCGCCATCTTTGATAACTCTTCCTTCACGTTTAGCCGTTAAAATAGTCAATTGTGTCATTTGAATGCACATTGAACATTTTTCCATAACTCCTCGTGAGCGAACGTTTACATCAGGATTTAATACCATACGACCTAAGTCATCATTCATGTGGTAATCAAACTCATTGTTTTTGTTGTACAAGAACCAGTTGAAACGACGTACTTTATACGGACAGTTATTTGCACAATATCTTGTACCAACACATCTGTTATAAGCCATTTGATTTTGACCTTGACGACCGTGAGATGTTGCAGCAACAGGACAAACCGTTTCACAAGGTGCGTGATTACAGTGTTGACACATTACAGGCTGGAACGCAACTTGCGGGTTTTCTGAAGGATGCTCTAATTGACCAAATCCACCTAGTGAACCTGTATCACCAAATAATCCGTCAAAACCATCTTTCTTTTCATTATCCTGTTCGAAAGTAGTTTCAGAAGAATAGTAACGGTCAATACGCAACCAATGCATATCTCTACTTCTTCTAATTTCTGATTTTCCAACTACTGGAACATTATTTTCTGCGTGACAAGCAATTACACAAGCTCCACATCCCGTACAAGCATTCAAATCAACAGATAAATTGAAATGATGACCCACAGTACGATCAAATGAAGTCCATAAATCTACTTCAACTGCTTTTACTGGATTGTGATCTAGAGAAACCATTGGTTGGATATTCCAATCTTTAGCGTCTTTAGTGTTGAAAATTTCTAAGGTAGTTTCCTTAATAATATCTCCACGACCCATTAACGTATTTTGCAACTGAACACAAGCAAACTCGTGATCACCAGCTACTTTTTCAATCGTTACTGATTGTACGCTATTAAAGTTTTTATATAAAGCGTAAGCATTAACACCTACTTGCATTTCTTCTTTTAAAGCTGCTTTCTTTCCGTAACCGAAAGCTAAACCTATAGTTCCAATTGCTTGACCTGGTTGAATAAGAACTGGAACATTTTCCAACTTAACACCGTCTACAGTTAAAGTCACATAACTTCCGTTCAAACCACCATTAGCAACTGTAAAGTTTACTAAATCTTTTGCTTCTGCATCTACTTTCGATACAGTAACATAGTTATCCCAAGAAACACGTGTGATTGGGTCAGGAAACTCTTGCAACCATGGATTGTTAGCTTGTTGTCCATCTCCTAATCCTGTTTTTGTATAAAGAACTAATTCCATCGCCACTTTTGCAGCTGACTGAGATAAAGCAGAAGCGGCTGAACCGAAATCTGCAGAAGCAGCACTAACAGTCGCAGCTGCACCAACAGCAAAACCGTCGTGTACTACTTTATTCCAACTAACACCTGAAGTGTAAGCTGATGAATTAGATTTTAAGTAATCGTAATAAGATGTTTTATTTCCAGTCCAATCCAATAAAATTTCTTGCAACGCTTTCGTTTGCTTGAACAATGGGTTGATGGTTGGCTGTGTCAATGAATAAGTGCCTTTAGTAAGCATCAAATCATTCCACGACTCTAAATAGTGCGTTGTACCTAAAGCGATGGTAGAAGCTAAAGCCGTTTCATCTTCTTTAAGCGAAATAGCTACAGAAAGATTTGCTTTCTTTAAGTTATCAACAAACTCCTTTGCATTTGGCAAAGAATAAGCGGGATTTACTCCACTCATAATTACCGTGTGAACAGCTCCTGCTTTCAAGTCAGCTAAGAATTGCGTCATCATTTCATTAGAACCTTTTCTAATTTGACGAATTCCAGCTCCAATAAAAGCTTCACTATTCAAAGCGCTATTAATAGCCAAAACTAATAATTGTGCATTTTTATCTTCAATTCCACAAACTACAAGTCCTTTAGAACCAGAAGCTTTTAATTGCTGAGCTGATTTATCAACTTCAGCTTCATATTTTTTATCTAAGCTTACTGCCGAATTTGCACCAGTAATTACATTATATATGTGAACAAGTGCTAACTTTTGCTGAGCAACAGTCATTGCGACGCGTTTGTCAGCAGCTGCACCAGCTAGAGACATATTAGATTCAAATTGAAAATGCTTTGACATTTTTCCATTTTTAGGAACACGACCTTGAGCGTAACCTGAATCGTAGCCTCCACCTTGCCAATCTCCTAAGAAATCTGCACCAATACCAACAATAGTACTAGCTTTAGAAAAATCATAATCAACCAAACCTCTTTCGCCATAAGCTGCTTGAAAAGCATCTAGAGCCGCAGAAGAAGATACTGCATCATAAACAATATGTTTTGCAGTAGGATTTTTAGAAATAAATTCGCCAACTAATTTTTCAGTAGACGGACTCGCTAATGTATTTGTCAATAAAACAACTTGTTTTCCTTTTGCATTGGCTTCTGCCAAACTTTCTTGCACTTTAGAATTAACCGCTCCCCAAGATGTAGTTTTACCACCCATTTTAGGTTGTTTCAAACGCAAACTATCATATAATGATAAAATTGACGCATGCACACGTGCGTTAGCAGAAAATTTAGCTCCTTCTAATGTGTTGTTTTCTATCTTAATTGGTCGACCTTCTCTTGTTTTAACCAAAAGATTAGCGAAATCAAAACCGTCAAACATAGAAGTTGCGTAGAAATCCGCAATTCCAGGAATGATTTGTTCGGGTTGAACTACATAAGGAATAGATTTGATAACCGGACCCTCACAAGCTACAAGTGATGCTGCAGCCGTACTGAATCCAACGTACTTTAAGAAATCACGACGCGTGGTTGAAGACGCTGCTAATGTTGATTCATCCCCTAAAAATTCATCTGTAGGAATAGCTTCAACAAATTCGTTATTTCTTAACGTCTCAACAATCGAGCTATTTTCGTTTAGCTCTTCAACACTTTTCCAGTATTTTTTGTTTGATGACATTTTATATAAATATTAGCTTCTTAAATTATTTTATTTTTACGACAAATTGTCTGTAGATTACTTCTAACTAAATAATTCTACTATTAATAGTGGCATTTTCCACATTCTAATCCACCCATTTCTGCAGCAGTTAGTTTGTCTTTGCCATACTTCTTAGCCAATTCTGCATGAATCTTTTCGTAATATTCATTACCTTCCGTTTTAACATTTGTCTCACGGTGACAGTCAATACACCAACCCATAGTTAATGGAGCAAATTGCTTCATCACTTCATAATTCTCAACAGGTCCATGACATTTTTGACATTCTAATCCAGCAACAGAAACGTGTTGGGAGTGATTGAAATATACGAAATCTGGTAAGTTATGAATTCGAACCCATTTAACAGGCTTAGTTTTTCCAGTATATTTTTGATTGTCTTTGTCCCAACCGACAGCGTCGTATAATTTCTGAATTTCCGCAGTGTAAAATTCTTTACTATATTCCACATAAGTAGAATCTGGATCGCCAGCAAATTCTGAAATATTTTTATGACAATTCATACAAACATTCAATGAAGGAATTCCTGCATTTTTACTAGTTCTAGCTGCGGAGTGACAATACTTACAGTCAATACCATTATCTCCCGCATGAATTTTATGCGAATAATGAATCGGCTGAATCGGAGCATAGTTCTGATCCACCCCTACTTGCATTAAAAACCCATAAACAACCCAAGCCCCAGACAGTAATAACAAAATCGAAGTTACTAAAACTAAAAATTGATTTTTAGCATAGGCCTTCCAAATTGGCATCGTAGGCTCTTTATGCAGAACTTCCATTCCATTAGCACGAGCAATTTTATTAAGTACACTAGTAACTAAAAATAGCATTACCACTAAAATTCCCATCACCAATGCCAATGCACCTAGAATTATAGCATTTGAAACTCCTGAATCAGAATTCCCTCCACTCTGGGAACCTGGACCTGCAACCGGTTTTTCAACTACAGGAGCGGGTTCAGAAGTATACGCCAGGATATTATCAATATCCACATTAGACAATTGAGGAAAAGGAGTCATTATTGCCTTATTATATTCCTCAAAAATCTTGACAGCTGCAGCATCACCAGATTTAACCATTGACTGACTATCCTTTATCCAAGAATGCAACCATTCGCTACTCTGGCGTTCGGTCACACCTCTCAACGCAGGACCCGTCATTTTAGCATCTAGCTTATGACAAGCGGCACAATTTGCATTAAACAACGCTTTACCAGCCGCCGCATCTCCTTCTTGAGAAAATGATTTAGCGGAAAATGTTAGCATAACAGCTAAACTTAACAGTAAAATTCTAGAAATCGAGTTATGGTTACCCACCTTTTTCATATTTAAAATGATTATCGACTAATTACGGTATGGTTTTTTCTATAAAAAATACAGCCAAAACCCTATAAGGTCATTTATAATTTGCACAAAAATACGACTTAAGAACTATTATCAAAACCTTAAATATATCTTAATTCATAATTTATATTAGTTCTAAATAAATATTTTCTTAGCATGTTTGACTATTAATAGTACATTTGTTTAAAATACACTATGTTATGACTAAAAATCAAGTAAATTCAACTATTACTGTCTTTTTATTTACAGTATTATTTTCATTAAATTCATCTGCTCAAACGGATAAAGTCACCCTATCTCAAGACCAAAAGTTCGAACAACTGCTGAATGAAAAGCGTAAAATAAATAATTCAATAGCAACAAATGAAGGTTATAAAATTCAAATCTACAATGGCGATAATTCCAATTCTCGTCGTGAATTATCCAAATTTAAATCCGACTTCAACTACTTAGATGCTACAATTATTTTCAGCACACCAGAATACAAAGTTTGGGTTGGTAATTTTAAATCTAAAATTGATGCTGAGCGTCATTTAATTGAAATTCAAAAGAAATATTCTTCTTCAATTATAGTGAATCCTACTAAATAAATTACATCTCTTAACTGCACAAAAAAAACCGGTAATCAATCATTGACTACCGGTTTTTCTATTATATCTCCTTACTGTTACTTCAGTTTTTTCTTAACTGCAACTTCTTGGAATGCTTCAATAATATCATTTTGTTCAATATCATTATATCCTTTGATTTGCATACCACAGTCATATCCTTTCGACACTTCTTTCACATCGTCTTTAAAACGTTTCAATGCAATTAATTCACCTGTGTGAATCACTACACCATCTCGAATCAAACGAATTCTGGAAGAACGTAATATTTTACCATCCATTACCATACAACCCGCAATAGATCCCACTTTCGATATTTTGAAAATTTCTCTAATTTCGGCAGTACCTGAAATTTCTTCTTTCATCTCTGGAGACAACATTCCCTCCATCGCATCTTTCAAGTCATCAATGGCATCGTAAATAATTGAATAATTACGGATGTCAATTTCTTCCTTATCGGCAAGTTGTCGTGCGTTTCCAGCAGGACGAACATTAAATCCGATAATGATTGCATCAGATGCAGAAGCCAACATTACGTCTGTTTCTGTAATAGCACCAACTCCTTTATGGATGATATTAATTTGAATTTCTTCTGTTGAAAGTTTCAAGAACGAATCTGATAATGCTTCCACAGAACCATCCACATCACCTTTTAAGATAATATTCAATTCTTTAAATTGTCCTAAAGCAATACGTCTTCCAATTTCAGCAAGTGTAATGTGTCGTTGCGTTCTAACTGATTGTTCACGCATCAATTGCGTACGTTTAGCAGCAATTTGTTTTGCTTCACGTTCTTCATTATAAACCGTAAATTTATCACCAGCGGTTGCAGCTCCATCTAAACCAAGTACTGATACTGGCGTTGAAGGTCCCGCACTCATAATTACGTTTCCACGTTCATCATGCATAGCTTTAATCTTACCGTGGTGTTTTCCAGCCAACATGTAATCTCCTACATTCAAAGTTCCGTTTTGAACTAAAATCGTCGAAACATATCCTTTACCTTTATCCAAGAAAGCTTCCACTACAGTTCCTGTAGACAAACGATTTGGATTTGCTTTCAATTCTAAAATCTCTGCTTCAAGTAATACTTTTTCTAATAATTCCTTCACGCCTGTTCCTACTTTTGCAGAAATGTCGTGCGATTGAATTTTTCCACCCCAATCTTCAACAAGTAAATTCATACCCGCTAGACGTTCTTTAATTTTCTCTGGATTCGCGTTTGGCTTATCAATTTTATTGATTGCAAATATGATTGGAACACCTGCAGCTTGAGCGTGACTAATTGCCTCTTTTGTTGTAGGCATGATGTCATCATCCGCCGCCACAACAATAATGGCAATATCAGTAACTTGAGCACCACGGGCTCTCATCGCTGTAAAAGCTTCGTGACCGGGTGTATCTAAAAATGCGATTTTTTGTCCGCTATCTAAAGTCACTCCATAAGCACCAATGTGCTGTGTAATTCCTCCAGATTCTCCAGCAATTACATTTTCTTTACGAATATAATCTAGTAACGAAGTTTTACCGTGATCTACGTGACCCATAACGGTTACAATAGGAGCTCGGTCTTCTAAATCTTCTTCCGCATCCGCAATTACCTCTAATCCTTCTTCAAGATCTGTTGTAATAAATTCAACTTCATAACCAAATTCATCAGCCACAATAGTCAATGTTTCTGCATCAAGGCGCTGATTCATGGTAACCATGATACCAAGTGACATACACGTTCCGATTACTTTCGTAATTGGCACATCCATCATAATGGCAATTTCACCTACGGTAACAAATTCAGTAACTTTAATCGTTTTACTTCCTTCGTCAATTGCTCTTTGTTCGTCATCAGATTTTTGACGGTGTGTATCTCTTTTATCTCTTCTATATTTCGCAGCTTTAGATTTTCCTCCTTTTTTACCTTGAAGTTTCTCTAAAGTTTCACGAATTTGATTTTTAACTTCCTCCTCTGTAGGCTCTACTTTTGCTACAATTGCAGGGCGATTTCCTTTTACGAAACCTGGTCGTGAACTACGATTTGCAGCACCACCAGCATTAGGAACAATCTTATTAGGATTTGGTCCTGAACCAGGAGGACGAGGCGTACTCGGTTTAGTAGGAATTCTTTTTCTCTTATTTTTATTAGCATTAGCCGCTGCATTAGCACCTGGTTTATTAGGCGTAATTTTTGGCTCTTCCTTTTTCTTTTTCGGTTTTTCAAATTTCGATAAATCGATAGTTGTACCTGTAAAGGTTGTTCCAGAAAGTTGCACATATTTTGTTGTCACTGGTCCATCATCAGCTTTAGCCGCTGCTTGGCCTTCAACTTCAACTTTACTAACATTCTCAGCAACCTTTTCTTCTTTTTTCGGAAGAGATTCTACTGTTGGTTTTTTAGCTTCTGTTTTAGGAACCTCTACTTTAGGTGTATCCGCTATAGCTTTTTCAACTTTCGGCACATCTACTTTAGGTGTCTCTACTTTCTTATCTTCCTTTTTAACTTCCGCCTTTTCTACTGCAGGTTCCACTACAGGTTTTTCAACCACAGGAACTTCTGCCACAACCACAGGCTGTTTCTCTACTGGTTTTTCAACTGGAGGAGTTACCGGAGCCGATTTTTTAGGGTTAAGATCGATGGAACCGACTTTTTTCAAACCTATTACATTCGCTTTTGCTTTGATGACTTCTTGTTGCTTTTGACGTTCTTCATCAAGTTTACGTTTGTCTTCAATTTCTTTTTCACGTTCCACACGCAAAGCCTCTTTTTCTTTACGCTTTTCCTCACTCACTTCAAGTGAAGCTTCTTTTTTCCCCTTATCGCCAGCGAATTGACCTTGCAGGATATTATATTCCTTATCAGAAATTTTCGCGTTTGGATTTGCATCAATAGCAATGCCTTTATCTTTCAGATAATCAACCGCTCTTTCTAACGAAATATTAAATTCCCTTAAAACCTTATTAATTCTTATTACTCTCTCTTCAGACATAAAAAACTTTTATTATACTCTTTTTCGTTGTGTTGTTGTAAGGCAAACCCTACTTAGCTATTGAACTCATCTTTCAATACCTTCATTACCTCAAGAATTGTTTCTTCTTCAAGGTCTGTTCGTCTTACTAAATCATTTACATCTTGTTTCAAGATGCTTCTTGCGGTATCTAAACCGATTTTGGCAAATTCCTCAATTACCCAAGCTTCAATTTCATCAGAAAACTCTGTTAATTCAACATCATCTTCTTCTTCAGCAATATTTCCTTCTCTGATAACGTCCAATTCGTAACCTGTTAATTGACCCGCTAATTTAATATTATGACCTCCACGTCCAATTGCTTTTGAAACTTCTTCTAGTTTCAAAAATACCTCAGCACGTTTGTTTTCTTCGTCAATTTTGATAGAAGAAACTTTTGCAGGGCTCAGCGCTCTTGTAATATACAACTGTGTATTTGTTGTATAATTAATTACGTCGATATTTTCATTTCCTAATTCACGAACAATTCCGTGGATTCGCGAACCTTTCATTCCTACACAAGCTCCCACCGGATCAATACGGTCGTCATAAGAATCTACAGCTACTTTTGCTTTTTCACCTGGAATTCTTACTACATTTTTAACCATAATCAAACCATCAAAAACCTCTGGAATTTCTTGCTCAAACAATTTTTCCAAAAACTTCTCTGAAGTTCTTGACATAATAATTTGAGGTTTATTTCCTTTTAATTCAACGTTTTCAATAATCCCACGAACATTGTCTCCTTTACGGAAAAAGTCAGATGGAATTTGTTTTTCTTTAGGAAGCACAATCTCATTCCCTTCATCATCAACCAAAATTACAACTCTTGGACGTACGTGGTGTACTTCTGCAGTGTAAATTTCGCCAATTAAATCTTTAAATTGCTTGTAAAGATTCGTGTTATCATGCTCATGAATTTTAGAAATTAAGTTTTGGCGTAAAGCCAAAATTGCTCTTCTTCCTAAATCTATTAATTTTACTTCCTCAGAAACTTCTTCTCCAATTTCGAAATCAGGTTCAATTTTTCTAGCATCCGTCAAGGTAATTTCAAGGTGATCTAAATCCAAATCATCGTCAGCCACAATTACTCGTCGTTGCCAAATTTCCATATCCCCTTTATCTGGATTGATAATAATGTCAAAGTTATCATCTGATCCAAATTTCTTTTTCAATGCATTTCTAAAAACATCTTCTAAAATTGCCATAAGCGTCACACGATCAATGAGTTTATCATCTTTAAACTCTGAAAATGAATCGATTAATGCTATATTCTCCATATATTAAAATATTATTGTAACGATTGCTTCTTTAATTTCATCATAAGGGATTTCCCTTCTTTTTTGAACAGTTTCTTTTCCTTTTCCAATTTTTTTCGGCTCTCGAGCTTCCCAAGACAAAACAATTTGTTCATCCGTGGCTTCTTCTAATTTTGCTTCAATAGTGGTTGAATCTTGTAATTTTACAATCAACATTCTTCCTATATTTTTCTTGTATTGACGAACCATTATTAATGGCGAACCGACACCAACCGAAGCAACTTCAAGCGAAAAATCCTGCTCTTCTCTATCTAAATTTGAATCAATTGAACGACTTACATCAATGCAGTCCTGCAATTGCACGCCATTATCTCCGTCCAAAGTTACAATAATTTTGTTTGCCTCCGTAATTGTTAAATCAATTAGAAACACAGAAGTTCTGTCTGCCAAACCTTCATTTAATAAATTTAATACTTTTTCTTTGAATGTCATAATTTTATAAAAAGAGGGAAGCATTGCTTCCCTCATTATTCAACTTTTAAATAAATAACGGTGCAAATATAGTGAATTTTTTATAAATGAAAAATCATTGTTTCATGTAAAAAATATTCTTACCTTTAATTCATCAAAAACAAACTATTAAATTAAACATTTTTAACCCTTTTTTATGAAAAGAATTTTAGTACCCACCGACTTTTCTGAACACGCAAGATATGCTTCAAAAGTTGCAGCACAAATCGCTCGAAAAAATAATGCTGAAATCTATTTACTAAACCTTTTGGATTTACCGTCACATATGAATGACGCTGTAAGTAACGGCGTAAACATTCCCGAAGTAATGTTGTATTTAGCAAAAACCAAAGAACGCTTAGCAGAGTTAATGGAAGAGCCTTTTTTCGAGGGATTAACCGTTTATGCTGACGCTCGATTAGAACGCGCTTTTGACGGTATTGTAACTTTTAGCAAAGAGAAAGATGCCGACTTAATTGTTATGGGTTCTCATGGAGCTTCAGGGTTTCAAGAAATGTTTATTGGGTCAAACACTGAAAAAGTGGTTAGAGCATCCGATATTCCTGTAATTATTATTAAAAGTGAAATGGAAGATTTCAAAATTAATAAATTTGTATTTGCATCTGATTTTTCAAATGAAATCAAAAAACCATTCCAAAAACTAGTAGAATTCGCCAATTTATTTGAAGCGAAATTGGATTTAGTAATGATAAACACACCAAATAGTTTTAAAACGAATGACGTTGCGGAGAAAATTATGCAAAATTTCGCAAGTGGCTTTCCTTTGAAAGATTACAGTCTACATATCTATAATGATGCTAATATCGAGAAAGGTATTATCAATTATTCCAACAAAACGAATGCAGATTTAATTGGTATTGCCACCCACGGAAGAACTGGATTGGCCCATTTCTTTAACGGAAGCGTAAGCGAAGATATTGTAAATCATGCAATTAAACCTGTAATTACTTTTAGAATATAATTTGATTTATACGCATAAAAAAAGCCTCTCTATCGAGAGGCTTTTTTTGTTGGTCTACTAGGACTCGAACCTAGAAAGACTGCACCAAAAACAGTTGTGTTACCATTACACCATAGACCAGCTTGCTTATTGCGAGTGCAAATTTAAGACAAAAAAGGATTCAACCAAATTTTTTAGCAAAAAAAATTAAAAAATTATTTTTATCATTTCATTAAGCAAAAAAACATTTTCTTTGTAATTGAAATTTTAAACAAAAATCGCACAGTACTATGACGACATTTAACTTCAAAAAGTGGAATACAATTGTAGGTTGGGTAGCTTTTGCAATCGCACTTGTCACTTATTCATTAACCGTTGAACCCACTTTAAGCTTTTGGGATTGTGGAGAATATATTTCTACTGCCGCTAAATTAGAAGTAGGCCACCCTCCAGGAGCACCTTTATTTCAAATGATTGGAGCCTTTTTTGCAATGTTTGCTTTAGACAATTCGCAAGTCGCATTGATGGTAAATATGACTTCGGTTTTTTCGAGTGCCTTTACCATACTATTTATGTTCTGGTCGACTTCGATGATATTAAAGAAATTAATCTCGCAATTCACAACTGTTGACCAGGACAACTCTATTGCAATTTTAGGAAGTTCATTTGTAGCTTCTCTAGCTTATACATTTTCAGATAGTTTTTGGTACAATGCCGTTGAAGCGGAGGTATATGCAATGGCGACTTTATTAATTGCTGTACTGTTTTGGTTGGGATTACGTTGGGAACAAGACATGGACAAGCCAAAAGGAAATCGGTGGTTGCTGATTATTTCTTTAGTTATTGGACTTTCTTTTGGAGTGCATTTTATGGCGCTACTTACAATTCCATCCATCGGATTTTTATATTATTTTAAGCATTACAAAACGATTACCATTAAAAATTTCATTATCGCTAATGTTGTTGTAGTGTCCGTGTTGTTGTTTATATTTAAATTATTACTTCCCTTAACCATGGGATTTTTTGCAGAAACCGAAGTCTTCATGGTTAATAATATCGGTTTGCCTTTTAATTCAGGATCCATTTTCGTTACTCTTTTACTTATTGCTTTTTTCTACTTTGGTTTGCGATACACTAGAGCTAACGGCTATATTCAATTTAATACTTTGATTTTAAGCATTTTATTCATTCTAATCGGATTTTCAACTTGGATGATGTTGCCTATTCGTGCCAATGCTAATACGGTTATTAACGAAAACAAACCATCAGATGCACGAGAAGTTTTAGCGTACTATAACCGCGAACAATATGGTGTAAATCCTTTGTTTTACGGACCACAATTTACGGATGTATATGCAGGCTTGGATGCAGAAAACCCCTATTTGGACAAAGCTCCCAATTATGAAAGGGACTACAAATTAGGTAAGTATGTTATTGTAAATAATTATAAAAATGCCGTTCAGAATAGCGATGACAAGCAAAAAGCGTTCTTACCAAGAATGTGGAGTCCAGACCATGCAGCGAATTACATGACATTTACAAAACCCGTTGAATTCAGAATAAATCCTGAATATGCTCATGAAAAAGAGCTTGTTCAAATAGTAAATGAATTTAAAACGGCCTACAATCAAGATCAAATTGATACCGACGGTTATAATAAATTCCTGAAAGCTTACAGCGAATACCTTATTATCGAAAAACCTTCTTTGGGAGATAATTTGAGTTTTATGGTCGAATATCAATTTGGCTATATGTACATGCGTTATTTACTTTGGAATTTTGCTGGAAGACAAAGTGATAACCAAGGTAAATACGACAATGTAGATGGAAACTGGATGACGGGAATCAAAGTTTTTGACGAAAGTCGATTGGGTTCTCAAGAGAACTTGCCTTCTGATGTGTTGAATAATAAAGGAAGAAATTTATATTATGGAATTCCGTTTTTATTAGGATTACTTGGTCTAATTTATCATGCTAACAAAGACTTGAAAAGTTTCTACGTTCTTTTAGCGTTATTCTTATTTACAGGATTTGCACTTAAAATCTATTTAAATGAAAGGCCTTTTGAACCTCGCGAAAGAGATTATGCTTTAGTTGGCTCCTTTTATGTATTTGCAATCTGGATCGGTTTTGGCGTCTATGCACTTTATGAAACCATTAAAAATTGGCTACAGCCAAAAATTGCCGGACCTATTGTTATTGCATTATCATTATTAGTAGCACCCGTTTTGATGGCTTCTCAAAATTGGGACGACCACGACCGTTCTGGAAAATACACAGCATTAGCAATGGCAAAAGCGTATTTAAGTTCTTGTGAACCGAATGCAATTTTATTTACCATTGGTGACAACGATACCTTCCCTCTTTGGTATGCTCAAGAAATTGAAAATTACCGAACGGACATTCGAATCGTGAATACGAGTTTATTTATGACCGATTGGTACATTGATCAAATGAAAGCAAAAGCCTATGAATCTGAACCTTTACCTATTTCTTTTTCACACAATCAATATGTAGGCGATAAATTAGATTACACTATTCACAAACCTTTGACCGAAGAACGTTGGGACATCAAAGACTTCATCAAATTTATCGCAGATGATGATCCTCGAACTGTAATTTCTTTGGAAAATGGTCAGAAAATTCATTTTTTTCCAACTAATAAACTTCGAATTCCAATAGACAAGAATGCCGTTATAGCAAGTAAAGTGGTTTCGGTTCAGTACACAGATTCTATTGTTCCTTATATTGATTTGGATATCAAAGGCCAAGCTTTGTACAAAAATCGCTTGATGATGCTAGATATTGTTGCCAACAACAATTGGAAACGTCCTATTTACTTCACAGGTGGAAGTTTTGGCGACGACGACTATCTTTGGATGAAAGATTACTTACAATTAGACGGAATGGTTTACAAATTAGTACCTGTAAAAAACGCTGTTGCCAATGCTCCAAGTCCATTAGACATGGGTCAGATTGATTCCGACAAAATGTTTGACATTGTAATGAAATGGGACTGGGGAAATAGCGGTAGTCCATCGATTTACCACGATACTGAAACCAGAAAAAACAGTATTACGTATCGTACGAATCTTGCCCGATTAATGGAACAACTGATTAATGAAGGCAAAAAAGATAAAGCGAAGAGAATTATTGATTTAGCAATGGAAAAAATGCCTTTGGAATACTTTGGCTATTACACAATGCTAGAACCATTTGCAGCTGGGTATTACGAATTAGGTGAAAAACAGAAAGCCCGAAAAATCCTAACGCAAATTATTGGTAAATATCAAGAGAGTTTAAGCTATTACAACACGTTGAAAATAGGCGAACAAAATGCCTATTACGGAGATATTGTTTATGATATTGAACGCTACCGCGACTTGTTAAATGTTATGAAAGAGCGAGGGGATGAAGATTTCTTTGAGTCTAATAAATCAACTTTTAATACCTATAACAAAATGTTTAAACGGTTTAAAAGAGAAAACGAATAAAAAAGATTTTGATTTTATTGAAAAGCAGTGATTGTAACCAATCGCTGCTTTTTTTTATCTTTACAAAAATGAAAAAGACCGAATGAAATTCTATTGGGTAAAAACGCACTGGTTGATGAAGAAAATCTTTTATGGATTTACTTGGCGAATTCCTTCTGAAAAAAAAACAGTTTATCTCACGTTTGATGACGGCCCCACTGATGCTGTTACCGAATGGACATTAGCTATTTTGAAAGAATATAATGCCAAAGCCACCTTTTTTTGTATTGGCGAAAATATTGCTCAAAACCCCGAATTATTCACTAAAGTACAAAAGGAAGGACATGCCATCGGAAACCATACTTATAATCATTTAAATGGTTGGCATTCTACAAACGAAGAGTATGTTAATAATATTGTTTTGTGTGAAGAGGTTTTGCAGGATTTTTCTATTGAAAGCAATTTAGGACAAAAACTTTATCGTCCACCTTATGGCAAAGTAAATCCGAAACAATTTAAATGGCTAAAAAAAAACGGATATAAAATTATAATGTGGGATATTTTGAGTGCTGATTTTGATACCGCAATTTCGCCAGAGAAATGTGCTGAAAATGTACTGAAAAACATTCAGCCGGGAAGTATCATTATTTTTCACGACAGTTTAAAAGCGTCTAAAAATTTAAAGCACGCTTTACCCTTAACATTAAAATATTTGCAGGAAAATGATTTCGAAATGAAGTCGATTAAATTTGCTCTTGAACCAAACTAATAATAGAATTTGCATCTAATTCTCCAGCTTGACGCCATACCATTTGTCCCGATTTGTAAATCATAAGTGTTGGAACACCCTTAATTCGCAAGGCATCTGCAAGTTCTTGATTTTTATCAACGTCTATTTTAATCACCTTCGCTTTATCACCTAAAGCAGCGGCAACATCACGAATTATCTCGTGCATGGCAACGGATTGTTCATTCCACTCGGTATAAAAATCGATTAAAACGGGAATTTCTGCGTTAATTAATTCACCAAATTTTGACATAAAATTGAAGATTTATTATAATGTACTAATACAAATGTACTGTTTTTCGTGATTTATGCTACACTTGAGCCTTTTTTTAGTTCAATAACTGTAATTTCTGGCCAAATTCCTACGCGACCTGGATAAGCATGGAAGCCAAAACCACGATTTACGTAAATGTAACGACCTAAATTTTCGTATAAACCAGCCCATTGTTTGTAAACATATTGAACGGGACTCCATTTGAAAAAACCTGGAATTTCAATACCAAATTGCATTCCATGAGTGTGTCCTGAAAACGTCAACTGAAAGTGCTTTTCATCTTCCTTAACCTGATATTCCCAGTGCGAAGGGTCATGACTCATCAATATTTTAAAATCCTGAGCAGTTAATCCTTCTGAAGCTTTTAGCAAATCACCCGCTTGTTTGAAATTCTTTCCCCAATTCTCCACTCCTACAATCGCAATTCGTTGGCTGTTTTTTTCAATAAAAATATGTTCGTTTAGCAATAATTTAAAATCAATCTCTCCATATAAATTTTTAATTGCTTGGAAATTTTCATCTTTTTGTTTCTTTGTTGGCCAAGTCACATATTCGCCATAATCATGGTTTCCTAAAACGGAATATTTGCCAAATTCCACTTTTTTTATTTTTTTGAACGTCTCAATCCAGGGATGCATTTCTCGTGCATGCGTGTTCACAATATCTCCTGTAAATAAAATTAAATCGGTTTCTTGCTGATTAATCAGGTCAATTGCATATTCAATTTTTTCAGGATTGTCAAAACTACCACTATGAATATCTGAAATTTGCGTGATTTTAAACCCATCAAAAGCATCGGGTAAATCTGGAAAAAACACTTGTTGTTTAATCACTTTAAAATTGTACTTTCCTTCAAAAATTCCGTAAATTAAAGACGCAAAAGGAATTGCAGCAATAACCAATGCGATTTGACTTACAAACTTTCGGCGTTCGGGAATGTAACTCGATGGATTATCGTGTTCTACAAAATAATTGGTCAAGCCTCGAATGAGTCGGAATAAATCTTCCCCAAACATAAAAAGCGTTAAAAATAGTTTTGGAACGTAAACAATCAAAATCAATCCAATAGTAATAAGCGACTGTTTGTTTTGACCAACGGTGCGGTCAAACTGGGACAAACTATAAATGAGATACACAACAACCGCTAAACTTAGAAATTCATAAGCAACTATTACCCATCTGGTTTTAATGGAGGTTTTAAAAGCTTGAAAAGCATAAATTTCAATAAAAGCGATAACTACAATAAAAAATAACCAACGAAGCATGTATGTCTGTTTTTAGCAAAATAACAAATTAAGCAACGGTTGTAAAGTTTAATTACCAAAAATTTAACGCTTGAAAAAAGGATAAAATTACAATTTAAATTTTTGAAATTTATCAAACAAACTTGTTTTCCGTTCTGCTGAAATCGAGAGTGATTCGCCATTTTCCATAATGACAGTTCCTCCATCTTGTTTTAGGATTTTCTGAATTCGTGCTAAATTGATTATATGACTTCTATGAATTCGCAAGAAGTTTCCCATTGCCTCTAATCGCTCAAAGTCCGATATTTTTTTGGCAACTGTAATTCGGTGCCTGTTTGTAGTGTAAAAATGAGTGTACGAACCGTCTGCTTTTAAATATAAAATATCATGGAGCTCGAGAAATGTAATTCCATCACCTGTATTTAACGCAACTTTTTTCTCCAAAGGATTCTCCATATTGGTTTGCAACGTCTTCAACTTCTCTAAATCATTGTTGTTCTCCATCACTTTATGCAACGCTTTTTCAAGTGCTTCCACACGAACGGGTTTCAGAATATATCCTACAGCTGAAAGCTCAAATGCATTAATGGCATATTCACTAAATGCAGTCACAAAGATAATTTTGAACGTAATCTGACTTTCGTCAAAAAATTTCAGTAATTCCAAACCCGAATATCCCGGCATCGAAATGTCTAGAAAAACCAAGTCCGGTTTTTGTTCATGAATCGCTTTCACAGCCGAAGGGACGTCTTTAGCTTCTGCTACAATTAGTATATCCGGAAAATTCTCTTCTAAAATTCCCCGTAAGGATAATCGTGCATTTAGTTCATCATCTACAATAATTGCTTTCATAAAATCATGATTTTAGTACTATGCTATATTAACAATAATTTATTTAATTCAATCAAATATGTCAAATTTATTGACTTGAAATTGGCACGTATATTTTAATTCTCGTTCCCAGAGAGGACTCGTCTTGTGCTTTCTTATCAATTACTTCAATATCGATAATAATATTAGTCGTTTTATTAATCAATTTCACACGGTTATCAATTGCTTTTGTAGCAAAAGAAATGTGTTTTTTTACTTTTTGGTTTATTGTTTCAGAAGCTTTTCTACCAATTCCGTTATCATCAATAGTAATACACCAGGTATGTTCAAACATTTCAAGTTTGATTTCCAAATGTTTTAAACCCACTTTATGCATCAATCCATGTTTTATGGCATTCTCTACAAAAGGCTGAATAATCATCGAAGGAATTGTAAATTGACTTAAATCTATATCTTCCGGAAAAGTCATTTTATAATCAAAATCATCCTCGAAGCGTGCTTTTTCTAATGAAATGTACAAATCAATAGTTTCAAATTCTTTATCAATAGTTACTTCACTTTTATCAGAGGTATCTAAAATTCGACGCATTAAATCTGAAAATTTTCCTAGATAATCACTTGCTTTACTTTTCTGATTGGAATAAATCAAACCCTGAACAGCATTCAAAATATTGAAAATAAAGTGTGGATTCATCTGCGATCTCAATGCGGTCAACTGTGATAATGCCAATTGTTCTTTTAACTCCTCACTTTTTCGTGTTTTAATAACAGCCCAACGATACACTAAATACAACAAGGCTAATAATGCAAAAACACTAACCGTTAAAAAAGAATAACGCAACCAAAATGGCTTATGAATTTGAAAATTGATTTCCTTAATTGCTGTATATTTTTCGCCAATTTTTATATTGATTTGAAATTTATAATTACCTGGATTCAAGGCCAAAAAATTGATATTTTTCGCATTTGATGATAAGGAGTACCACTTTTTATCCAGTCCCATCAATCGATAACGATACGTGTAGCTCCCTAAACTTCTGTAATGAATTGTATTGAACTTGATATTAATATTATTTTGATCGTACTTTAAAATCACATTATTTCCAGGTGTAATCTTTTTATTATTGGCATTAAAACTTGTGAAATTAAAGCGAGGTAAATTCTCCTCATTTAATATACTTTTATTAAAATAATAAATACCTTGGTTGGTTGCTAAAGCCACAACATTTTTATACACAGTTAAATCATTGATTGTTATTCCCTTGATACACAAATTTAATTGCGCATTTTTGACTCGCTTGGTCGTCAAATCATAATAGTCAAAACCGGATTGGGTAATAATCCAAATTCCAGTACTGTCTTTTTCAATTCGTCGACAGTTGTTATCTGAAAGTCCGTTTTCTGTGGAAATGCGATTGATAACTTTCTGATTTTTTATTAAGTAAAGTCCCCGTTGCGAAGTGCCTACCCAAATAGAACCATCGGAATTTTCCAAAATTCCTACTGCAATAATCGGTTCATTTTTATCTGATTTAATTTCCTTCTCTACTCCGTTTTTATCATACACAAACAACCCATCGATAAACCCATAATAATATTTTTCTTCAGTAGAATGATATAAAATCGTTTTTGCTCTTTTATCTCTGAAAACTAACGTTTTGATATGGTCTGAACCAAAGTCAATTGTTTTAAACTTGTTATTGGGGTTTTTGAAATTAGGACTATCTACTAAATTTCGTGCAATCAATCCGCCAAATGTGGGAGATGCAATCAATAAATTACCTCTTTTGTCTTCTATCAGTTCTCTTCCAAAATAGGTTAAAGTAGACACCGGTTCTGCACTTCCAATTTTAAAAAAGCCATAATTCGTCAAAATAGTGTCGCCTACAAAACTGATAAATTCAATATTATTATCCCATTTTGTATCATATTCCCGCATGTATCGACCTCTGTTTGTAGTTTCCAAAACTCGTCCGTCATTGGTCCCGACAAAATAATTACCGTTTTTGGATTGGGTAATTCGAGTATAGCTTACTTTTTCTTTCTTGTTCTTTACATCCAATTTTAATTCAAAAATTTGCTTACTAGGCAATAAGAACAAACCTTCGTCTAAACTACTGATCCAATGATTACCTTCTAAATCCTGAACAATATCAGTCACCCGAATTTCATCTAAAAAACCCGTTTTAAAACGGTTCCTTTTTTCATCAAACTCATAAATTCCATTATTGGTACAAAGCCATAAATTATCTTTTGTAGCACTTAATCTATTGAAAAAAGTTTTAGTTAATTCGGGATTATTCAGTGCCACTTTTTTGTTCGCTACCACGCAGTTAGAAATCACTGATTTGTAACTATAGGATAGATTCCCTTTGAAAATTTCTAACGTTTTCTGACCCGAAGTAGTAATTTGTGTTTTTGTTAAAACATCGTCTTTAAACGTATATATGAACTGTTGCGAAGAAACATACAGTAGTTTATTTATAGTGTCGAAAACAATAGAGGTCAATTCATCTATTTCCGCATTTTTCTTTTTAAAAAGCAATACTGTTTTTCCAGATGAATACTTGTAAACCGCGTTTTGCGTTAAAATGTAAATGGATTGAAAACCTAAAGAAAAAGCAACTAAATTACTGTTGGTTTTCTCAAGAAGTGATTTTACGGACTGATCCTCAGTTAATTTAGCATTTGACACATAAAACAGTTGATTAGCAAAGTTCTTACACCATATTTTTCCTTGATCATCTTGTTGCAAACTACTAATCGAATTTCCCAGACTTTCCTCAATTCCTATTTCTTCAAAATGAACGCCGTTATAAGTCACTAATCCCTTGTCAGTTCCTAAATAAAGTAAACCGTTTTTGTCCACAAACAAATCATACACGACATCCGAAGGCAATCCTTCTAAAAAAGATATTTTTCGAGTAAGCGGCACTTGACCACAAACAGTTTCCGACACGAAAAAGCTAGTGACTATAAGTATAACAAACAACATTTTTTGCAGGGAAACCCTCATATAGAATTCTAATTTCATCTAGTATTATGGGTTAAAGTTAATTAAATTCCCATTTGAAAATGGAATTTACTCCCATAAACCCAAAAAAACTCGTTTCTCAGTTCAAAATTTCATTTTATAAATGATGAACAATAGAGGAAACGCCAAAGTTTTGTACATTTGAAATCCTTATAAAAACACATTATGTCAGCTCAAAAACGCTTATTTTTATTAGATGCCTACGCCTTAATTTTTAGAGGATATTATGCCTTTATCAAAAATCCTCGTATCAACTCAAAAGGAATGGATACTTCAGCCATTATGGGCTTTATGAACTCCCTTTTGGATGTGATTAAAAGAGAAAAACCGGATCATTTAGCTGTTGCTTTTGATAAAGGCGGAAGTCACGTGCGAACTGAAATGTATGTGGAGTACAAAGCCAATCGCGATGCAACTCCGGAAGCCATAAAAATAGCCATTCCCTATATTCAGGAACTTTTGAGAGCGATGCACATTCCCATTATTGAAATTGAAGGTTGCGAAGCCGATGATTTAATTGGAACTATTGCCAAACAAGCCGAAAAAGAGAATTTTCAGGTTTTTATGGTCACTCCCGATAAAGATTTTGCACAATTGGTTTCTGAAAATATTTTCATGTGGAAACCAGCTCGAATGGGTAACGGAATCGAAATTTGGGGTGTTCCTGAAGTTTTGGCGAAATTTGAAATTGAGCGTCCCGAACAAGTTATTGATTTCCTAGGAATGATGGGTGACGCCTCGGATAACATTCCTGGATTACCAGGTGTTGGTGAAAAAACTGCGAAGAAATTCCTGAAGGAATACGGTTCGATGGAAAATCTTTTAGCCAATACACATGAGCTCAAAGGTAAAATGAAAGAAAACATTGAAGCCAATAAAGAAAAGGGAATATTATCAAAGATATTAGCCACTATAATTATTGATTGCGACGTGACTTTTGATGAAAAAGATTACGAATTATCGCGTCCCGATATCGAAAAAACAGAAGCTATTTTTCAAGAATTAGAATTTCGAAGAATGGCAGACCAGTTTGATAGTTTGTTCAGAATTGACCACAATGCTTCCGCAAATGCTGCTCAAGATGCCAAGCTTTATAAAAAACCTGTTGCTAAAAACGAAAATCAAACGGATTTATTCGGGTTTAATGCAGATGAAGAAACAGTAGAAAGGACATCCATTTATACTTCACTTGAAAATACCGAGCATTCGTACCAAATTATTCAAGGCGATTTAGGTGTGAAATTGCTTTTGCAAAATTTACTAAATCAAAAATCAGTTTGTTTTGATACTGAAACTACAGGATTGGATGCGCTTCATGCCGAATTAGTAGGAATTGCCTTTTCTTTTGAAAAAGGAAAAGGTTTTTATGTTCCATTCCCAGAAAGCAAAGAGGAAGCTCAAACTTTAATTGAAAAATTACGTCCGTTTTTTGAAAATGAAACCATAGAAAAAATCGGTCAAAACTTGAAATATGATTTAAAAATCCTTTCAAATTATAATTTGGATGTTAAAGGACCGCTTTTCGACACGATGATTGCCCATTATTTGATAAATCCAGATATGCGACACAATATGGATATTTTGTCGGAAACTTATTTGAATTATTCGCCAAAATCAATTGAAGCATTAATTGGTAAAAAAGGAAAAAATCAAAAGTCGATGCGGGATATTGATGTTGAAGAAGTAAAAGAATATGCCGTTGAAGATGCCGATGTGACTTTTCAGCTCAAAGAGTTATTTACTACTGAATTAGACAATACAGCAACCAAAAAACTTTTTACTGAAATTGAAATTCCACTTGTAAAAGTCCTTGCCGATATGGAAACGGAAGGAATTAATCTTGACGTTGATTTCTTGAAAAAGATGTCGACGGAAATGCAAAAAGACATCGATGTTTTCGAAAAACAGATTTACGAAACTGCCGGTGAGAAATTTAACTTGGCTTCACCCAAACAATTGGGAGACATTCTATTTGATAAATTGAAAATTGGAGGCACCAAACAAAAGAAAACCAAAACCGGTCAATATGCCACTGGCGAAGAAGTCTTGTCTTATTTAGTAAACGAACATCAAATTGTCAAAGACATTCTCGAATGGCGCCAAATGGTGAAGTTACAAAGTACCTATATCGATGCTTTACCGAATCAAGTGGATACAAAAACAGGCCGGGTTCATACGGATTATATGCAAACGGTTGCTGCAACAGGACGTTTGAGTTCAAACAATCCCAACTTGCAGAACATTCCCATTCGTACTGAAAGAGGTCGATTGATTCGAAATGCATTTATTGCAAGAGACGAAAATTACACCTTACTTTCTGCCGATTATTCTCAAATAGAATTGCGAATTATTGCTGCATTAAGTGGCGAAGAAAACATGATTGCATCCTTTAAAAACGGCGAAGACATTCACAAATCAACCGCTTCAAAAGTATTTAATGTACCGTTGGAAGAAGTTACTCGTGAACAAAGAAGTCATGCAAAGACCGTTAATTTTGGAATTATTTATGGCGTTTCGGCATTTGGATTGAGCAATCAAACCAATCTTTCTCGAGCCGAATCGAAGGAGCTAATTGATGCTTATTATGAAAGTTACCCACGTTTGAAAGCGTATATTAATGAGCAAATTGAACTTGCACGAGAAATGGGTTACGTGCAAACCGTTTTAGGTCGAAGAAGGTATTTAAAAGACATTAATTCCCAAAACGCCATGGTTCGTGGTGGTGCAGAGCGAAATGCGGTAAATGCGCCAATTCAAGGAAGTGCTGCTGATATTATCAAAATTGCGATGATTAATATCCATAAAAAACTAACAGAGGAAAATTGGAAAAGTAAAATGTTACTTCAGGTACATGATGAACTTGTTTTTGACGTGCATAATTCAGAATTAGAGAAAATACAACCAATGATTAAATACGAAATGGAAAATGCTTTTGTACTTTCTGTTCCTTTAGAAGTGGAAATGGGAAGTGGAAATAATTGGCTTGAAGCGCATTAAGAGTCTTTAAACTGTATTGCAAGTTTTTTAACAGTAACGCAACCCTTTAAAAAATTTTACATCTTTATAAAAAAACCAATAATCATGAAAAAAATTTTAACATTATTTGCAGTTGTTTTGTTGTTTCAAAGTTTTCAATGTGACGATGACACGCAACAACCAAGTCAAACCTTTGATTTAGTATCATTACAGAATGAAAAACAACTTATTTTAGATTACATCGCCACATTTAGTTGTGATGAAAATGCAACTTGTAGTTCAATTGCTTTTGGCAGTAAAGCATGTGGTGGACCTCAAGAGTTTCTAGTTTTCCCAAGTACGATAGATTTGGAATATTTAACTGAAAAAGTTAACAATTACAATGCACTAGAAAACTCTTACAACCTTACCTACAATATTGTGTCTGACTGCATGGTCGTTCTGCCTCCCGAAAACATAGATTGTATCGATGGGGTTTGCATTATAGTTCAATAAATTATGTACAAAAAAAGGGACAAAGTTAAATTTTGTCCCTTTACATTTTTGAGCTAAACTATTTTTAGTTGATTAAAAGTGTTTTAGTTGCGTTTCCGTATTCCGTTCTTAAAACAAGAATATAAGTACCAGCTGTTAATTCGGAAGTGTTTATTTGATTATCATTTCTAGAAATAGCTTGGTTTTTTACAACTCTTCCTAATGCATCGTATAATTTTACTACTCCACTCTCAATATTTACAGGTAATTCAATGTTTGTAAAGCCTTTAGAAGGGTTTGGATAAAGTTTGAAATCCTCTATTTTAAAATTATCATTTCCTAAAGTTACATTAGCTAAAATTGAGCCGCAACTATTACTCCCATGATATGAAATTGTAAAATCAGCTACTTTTCTTGCATATATTATATTTAAAGATTGAGCTGACGCACTAAAAACATAATCGTTTGCATCTCCCGTATCCCGAGCTCTTGTTCCAACAACAGTTCGAACTCCGCCAGAAACAGTGTTGGACGTAACTGTCCAATCTTGTTGTGCATCGAGAGTTGGAGCCGAAAAACCATTAAATGTTCGATCGGTCAAATTTGTACCATCAAAAATAACCACATCACCAGAATCACCCATAGTTGTATTGTCAAAACCAATACCTAACCAACCAGTTGATGGCCCAATTAATGTTAAAGTTATTAATGCTGATGTAACATCAATTTTAGCAGAATAATTCAGATTTGTTCCGTTATTAGAATTTAAGACTAATGTTCCCGTCGAATACGTCTGACCGAAAAATACGGATGTAAAAAGTAAAGTAAATAAGCTTAGAGTAATTTTTTTCATAGTTTTTTGTTTTTATTTTTTAGTAATTCAATTAATTTATCATCGTCTAACAAGAGTGCATAATCTATTGCTGATTTCTTTTGTCCATCTTGCAATTCAACATCTACATTTGCCTTGACTAAAGCTGAAACAAGTTCATAATTCTTGGAATTTACCGCATAAATCAATGCTGTAGTTCTGTTTCCGTCTGAAAGATTTAGATTGGCTTTGTTTTCAATTAAGAATTTTGCAATTTCATTATTTTTTTTAAAAATCGCAGCCATCAAAGGCGTTCCCATGTCATTATTGTAGTTTATATCGGCTCCATTACTAATTAGAAACTTGGCAACCTCTGTATTTCCACGGTAGCATGCTAAAGTTAAAGGAGTGTAACCCCTATCATTAACAGCATTTATAATTTTTGGATTTTGTTCAAAGAGCACGGTTACTTGATCTAAATTTCCAGAACGTGCCACCTCAAAAATATCTTGAGATTCTTGAGCAAAAGCGGAGAAACTGAATAGAATAGTAATTATAAAAAGGTATTTTTTTAACATAGAATTTTCTTATTTATAAATAATTGTAGCTTTAAATATTATTTAAACCAATCAAATATACGATATCTACGAAAAAAACACATTTTTAGTTTATTTTTTTTTTAAAATTTATTACTTTGTACTACTATTATTCAAACTGTAACTAATCCGTTATTTTTCCGACTAACACATAACCACTATTAAATTTACTTGTATGAAAAATTCAATTATTGTTATTTTCTTGCTGATACTAACTACATCTATCTTTGCTCAAAATAAAGGGAAATTTCAAAAATTAGACAGTCTTTTTAGCTATTTAACTGAAAATAATCGTTTTATGGGTGCGGTGCAAATTCGTGAAAAGGAGAATGTTGTTTTTGACAAAGCGTACGGTTTTGTGGACTATGAAAATAAAATTGAAGCGAGTCCCAATACCAAATATAAGATAGGTTCGATTACCAAAATGTTTACTGCCGCACTAGTTTTTCAATTGATTGAAGAAAAAAAGTTGACATTAGAAATGAAACTTTCTAGGTTTTATCCTGAAATTCAAAATGCAGAAAAAATTACCATTGGGCAAATGCTGAATCATAAAAGTGGTATTTTCAACTTTACAGATGCACCTGACTTTATGCTACATATTATTAATCCCACAACAAAAGAAGCGATGATTGAGAAAATTTCTTCGTTTTCGCCCGCTTTTGAACCTAATGCAAAAGCCGAGTATAGTAATTCCAATTATTTATTAATAGGCTATATTATTGAAAAAATCACCAAAAATACGTATGCTGAAAATGTTAACAAGCGAATTATAAATAAAATTGGTTTAAAAAACACATCGTATTATTCTAAAATAAATCCAGCAGATAACGAGGCATATTCATTTACAATTAGTAAAGATAAAAAAATAGAAAAAGTCGAAGAATGGGATGAGTCACAAGTTGGTGCTGCAGGAGCGCTTCAATCTACTTCCAGTGATTTAACTCAATTTGCGACCGCGCTTTTTGATGGAAAAATCATCAACAAAAATTCATTAGCAGAAATGACGAAATTGGATGATGGTTATGGAAAGGGAATCTTTACAGCTCCATTTGGCGACCGAATATTTTATATGCATAACGGAGGAATCGAAGGATTTACTTCTACATTAGGCTATTATCCAAAAGAAAAACTTGGATTTTCAATCATAATGAATCTAGACAATTTCAGCATGAATGCACTTGTAGTGAGTCTTTTGAGTATTTACTATAAAATGCCTTACGAATTTCCAGAATTCAATGAAGTTACTGTTCTTAATTCCATTTTATCAAGCTACCAAGGCGTTTATGCATCAGAAAGTATTCCTTTAAAAATCACTATCAAAAATGACGACGGCACACTAGTAGGCCAAGCTACAGGTCAAAATTCATTTCCATTAGATCCAGTAAGCACTACAGAATTTGTTTTTGAACAAGCAAAGGTCAATATAAAGTTTACTGGAAATGGTTTTATTCTGACCCAAAATGGTCAGGAAATTAAGTTTAGAAAAGAATAAACCAAATTTTCCTGTCAGATTTTTTTAACTTAAAACTACATTTTACGGGTAGAACCTCGGTATCTTAATTCCGTTTTTACAACCGTCGTTTTATAAGCATAATTTTCGTCTTTGAATTCTAATTTATCAATTAGCAAACGAGCGGCGGTTTCCCCAATTTTTGGTCCGTGTTGACTTACAGTAGACAAACTAGGCGTTAGTCGTCTTGACCAAGCTCCATCTGCAAAACCTATGACGGATAAGTTTTCTGGAATGTTATAACCGTTTTTTAAGCCCAATTTCACGCTAGAAATTGAAGAATGCTCATCTAACGCAAAAATACCATCTATTTTGTTTTCAGCAAAAAGTTGGTCTAATTTTTTATCAAAATCAGCAACAGAATCCGTCAAAATAACTAAATTTTGATCAAAAACAATATTGTTGTTTTGCAAAGCTTTAATATATCCTTCTGCCCGAAGCTTCCCTACACTCAAGCTATCTATGACAGAAAGCAAAGCAATTTTCTGGCAACCAATATCAATTAGGTGCTGAGTAGCATTATATCCAGCATCTAAATCATCACTAATCACTTTATCGCAATTTACTTTTTCAGCAACACGATCAAACATCACAATAGGAGTTCCTTCGTTAATACAATCTGTAAAGTGTTCAAAATAATTTTCTTTTTGTGCTTGTTCTGACATCGAGACGATGAATCCGTCAATAGACCCGTTACTCAAAACATCCATAAGGTGCATTTCCTTTTCAAGGGATTCATTTGAAATACAAGTAATAATATGATAGCCTTTTTCCTCAGCTACTTTTTCGATACCCGAAAAAATCTTTGCAAAAAATGTATTTAAAATATTTGGAAGTATTACACCTATAGTTTTCGTTTTACGGTTCTTCAGGTTTAGCGCCATTATATTAGGCTTGTAATTTTGAAGTTTAGCAAATTCCTGAATCTTAATTTTAGTAGGATCACTAATTTCAGGACTATCATTTAAGGCTTTGGATACCGTTGACACCGAAACGCCCAATTGTTTTGCAATTTGCTTTAATGTAGTTTTTTCTTTCATTGGTATTTATTGAGATGTAAATGTAGAAAAACAATTGCAATGAAAAGAATCTGAATTTAATATAATTAAATAATAGCTTTAATTTATACCAAGAAAGCACATTAAATTAACTCTGAGGTACTTCTTGAACATAATTAATACAACAGAAATGCGACACGGATTAAGCAGAAATGCTTTTAATTTTTATTAAAAAATAAAGAAATTATCTCACTATACTTATATTTAAGTTGGAGTTCGATGCATCGAATTTATAACGAATAGAACAGCCTTTTTCAGATTGCACAAAAACAATTTAAAAAAGAGTAAATTTGCAGGTCAAAATTTGATTCCTACCGTGTTCATTTTAAAAAAGATAGAATATAAATACACATACTTAAAATTATCTTTTACAGGTGTTTGTATTATAAAAAAATAATTGTACTTTTGCACTCCCTTTATCGGGAATGGAATGTTTAATTAAAAATATATTATGGACGCATTAAGCTACAAGACAGTTTCAGCAAACAAAGCCACCGTTACAAAACAGTGGATTGTTGTAGATGCTGACGGTCACAACTTAGGACGTCTTGCTTCAAAAGTCGCAATGATTTTAAGAGGTAAGTACAAACCAAGTTACACACCACACGTGGACTGTGGAGATAACGTAATTGTTATCAACTCAGAAAAAATCAACCTTACAGGTAAAAAAATGGATGACAAAATTTACATGCGTCATACAGGTTACCCAGGAGGTCAAAGAACTTTAACGGCTAAAGTATTGCAAGCGAAAAACCCTGCAACTCTAGTGGAAAAAGCAGTAAAAGGAATGTTACCTAAGAACAAATTAGGAGCTGAACTTTTCAGAAATTTAAATGTTGTTGTAGGTTCTGAGCACAAACAAGGTGCACAAAAACCGAAAACAGTTAACCTTAACGATCTTAAGTAATGGGAGTTATTCACAAAATCGGTAGAAGAAAAACCGCTGTTGCACGTGTTTATGTTTCGGAAGGAACAGGAGTAATCACTGTAAACAAAAAAGCATTCGCAACTTATTTCCCAACAGCTACTTTACAGTACAAAGTTTTGCAACCAATGTCTATGACAGAAAACGTTGAAAACTATGATGTAAAAGTAAATGTTTACGGAGGTGGTTCAACAGGTCAAGCAGAAGCTGTGAGAATGGCACTAGCAAGAGTTATGTGTGAAGTTGGCGAAGGAAACAGAGCCATATTGAAACCAGAAGGTTTATTGACAAGAGATCCAAGAATGGTTGAACGTAAGAAATTCGGTCAGAAGAAAGCTCGTAAGAAATTCCAGTTCTCTAAACGTTAATATTACCGTCTTGTATATTTGGTACAAGACACCGTTTATTTATTATTTAAACAAGATTTGTTGTTCCTGTCGAGGCAGGAATTAGTTTAGCATCTAAATGAAGCCTAAAGCGCAAAGCCCAAAGGAACATTGCTAATTCAACAGAACGTAAACTATCACATTAAAATGGCAAACAAAGTAGAAGTTAAAGACTTACTAGAAGCAGGTGTTCACTTTGGACACATGACTAGAAAATGGGACCCGAACATGGCTCCTTACATTTATATGGAACGTAATGGAATTCACATTATCAATCTATATAAAACAGCAGCAAAAATCGAAGAGGCTGCCGATGCAATGCAAAAAATTGCTGCATCAGGTAGAAAAATCTTATTCGTAGCTACAAAAAAACAAGCAAAAGATATCGTAGCTGAAAAAGCTGCAGCAGCTAACATGCCTTACATCACTGAAAGATGGCCTGGTGGAATGTTGACTAACTTTGTAACTATCCGTAAAGCTGTTAAGAAAATGGCAACTATTGATAGAATGAAGAAAGACGGTACTTTCTTGACATTATCTAAAAAAGAACGCTTACAAGTTGATCGTCTTCGTGCAAAATTAGAAAAGAATTTAGGTTCAATTTCTGATATGTCAAGACTTCCTGCTGCATTGTTCGTTGTAGATATTAAAGCAGAACACATCGCAATCAAAGAAGCTCAAAAATTAAACATTCCAGTTTTCGCAATGGTGGATACAAACTCTGACCCAAGACAGGTTGATTATGTAATCCCATCTAACGATGATGCTTCTAAATCTATCGATAAGATTTTGACTTTAGTAACTAACGCGGTTATCGAAGGAAATAACAACAGAACTTCTGATAAAGACGAACAATCTGCTGAAGAAGGAACTGACAAACCAGCTGCTAAAGTAGCTCCTGCTAAAGCGGAAAAAGAGGAAACTCCAGCTCCAGTTGCTGCAGTAGAAACTGCTACTGAAGAAGTAAAATCTGAAGAGGTTAAGACTGAAGAGTAAATCAAAATAAATTCCTATATTAAAATTCCAAATTCCAAAATATATTTTTTATATCAATTGGGATTTGGAATTTTTAAATTTTAAATTTTAAAAAATAAAAATTATGGCAACAATTACTGCTGCAGACGTAAATAAATTAAGACAAGCTACAGGTGCTGGAATGATGGATTGTAAAAAAGCTTTAGTTGAAGCTGATGGAAATTTTGACGAAGCAATCCAAAACTTGAGAAAAAAAGGACAAAAAGTTGCTGAAAACCGTTCTGACCGTGAGTCAACTGAAGGAGCTGCTGTTTCTTTCATCAATGCTGACCATACTAGAGGAGCAATTATCACTTTGAACTGCGAAACTGATTTCGTAGGTAAAAATGACTCATTTGTAACTTTAGCTAAAGAATTAGTTGAAAAAGCAATTAACTTTTCTTCTAAAGAAGATTTCTTAGCTTCTGATTTTAACGGAATGACTGTTGCTGAAAAATTAATTGAGCAAACAGGTGTTATCGGTGAAAAAATTGAAATCGGTGGTTTTGAAATTTTAGAAGGTGCTTACGTTGGGTCTTATGTTCACGTAAACAAAATTGCTGCTTTAACTGCAATTTCTGCTGCAATTGACAATGCTGATGTATTGACTAAAGATGTTTCTATGCAAGTTGCTTCTATGGGAGCTACTACTTTATCTTACAAAGATTTTGACGCTGCTTTCGTTGCTTCTGAAACAGATGCACGTATCGCTATCATCGAAAAAGAAAATGAAGAAGCTTTGCGTTTAGGAAAAACATTGAAAAACGTACCAAAATATATCTCTCGTCACCAATTATCTGACGAAGTTTTAAAACAAGCTGAAGAAGATGCTAGAGCAGAATTGAAAGCCGAAGGTAAACCAGAACAAATTTGGGACAAAATTATTCCAGGTAAACTAGAGCGTTTCATCTCTGACAACACTACTTTAGACCAAGAAAAAGCATTATTAGACCAAAACTTCATCAAAGATGACAGTAAAAAAGTGGCTGATTATGTAAATGGATTCAAAGTTGAAGTTACAGGTTTCAAACGTGTTGCTTTAGGTTAATCTAAACATAGTTTTATATATTATTAAATCCCGATTCAATGAATCGGGATTTTTTTTTGAATGATTGTCATACTAGAATTTGCTTCAGCGTCGAAATAATTAGTTGAAGTTAAAACAATTTTACCTTTACTAATCGCTTGCTTTTACTTAACTTCATAAGCTAAAACTTAACCTATGAAAACACGTTGTGCATGGTGCGAAAAAGATGATTTGTATAGAAAATACCACGATGAAGAATGGGGTATTCCGGTTTATGACGATGCAAAATTGTTTGAATTCTTGGTTTTAGAAACGTTTCAGGCGGGACTGAGTTGGCACACGATTTTGAAAAAGAGAGAAGGTTTTCAAAGTGCTTTTGACAATTTTGATTACAAGAACATAGCCAATTATTCTGAAGAGAAAATCCAAGAATTGTTACTGGACTCGGGAATTATTAGAAACAAACTAAAAATTCGTTCGGCGGTTTCTAATGCACAAGCGTTTATGACAGTGCAGGAGGAGTTTGGCAGTTTTTCAAAATACATTTGGGGTTTTGTAGACGGAACACCTATTGACAACAATAGAAAATCACTTCAAGAAGTACCGGCTACTACTCCACTTTCGGATGTTATTAGTAAAGATTTAAAGAAACGCGGGTTTAAGTTCGTAGGTTCAACCGTGGTTTACGCACAAATGCAAGCTACGGGAATGGTAAACGACCATGTGGCGAATTGCTGGACGAAACAGAACTAAATTGAAAACCTTTTAGCACTTAAAAAAAGCGATTTAAAATAGCGTTAATTAGAACGTTCTATAAATACTAATCCCGTAAAATGTATATGATTTCTTATGTTATTTATGTTTTCTTGGCGAAAGCTTTTTTAATACTAAGAAGCTTTACAGAATTGAAATAATCCATTTCAATTATAGAACGAAAAATGCAGTTGCAATCAAAATCTACTTAATTACAATAAATTAGTACTAAATCATACCAAAATTCACTTCAAAACTCATTCGTAATGGTTCAAAACCCATTCGAAACACTTCAAAACTCATTCGTAACAGTTCAAAGCCCATTCGAAATACTTCAAAGTTACTTCGTAATACTTCATGGCTACCTCGTAATGATACAAAGGCCATTCGAAATGGTAGGATGCCCATTCGTAATAATTCAACGTTCGTTCGTAATGCTATTTTTTGGGTTCGTAATGGTATTTTACTGTAAAATCAGCAAAAATTAGACGGTAGTAAAGAATCACTCACTTACAATTTCGTAAGTCCATTTTTTAATTGGGTGTTTGTTTGCCGTAAAAGGGAAAATGAAAAGTACTAAACCAGGTGGTGTAAATACTGCCGCAGCTAAATATCCATAAGGACCGGCAACTAATCCTCCCAAACCAATCAAAATAAAAGTACCACCAACAGCAATTGAAGCTGTACGTAAAATAGTTGAAACTGTAGAGGCTTTTCTTATGGATACAATAGAGTCAATCTCTATTATCTTGCCTTTAATATTTATCTCAGAATCATTAATTATTGTAAATTTTCCTGCAATACTTTTCCCATCAGTAGTTTTTACTTTAATTCGGCGGTTCTCTTTAAGAAAAGTGGTGTCACTTGATTTATTATTAACTAAATTAATTCCTTTGTCTTAAGCAAAACCTATAGTAAATGCTAAGCATAAAATGATTGTTAAAATGTGTTTCATCGCTTTGTGAAATTAAAATTAATGATTGAAATTCATGTTTATTTTAAAAAGAACAAGCTGAAATAAATGCGGCTTGACAAAATCAAATGTAAACAATAAATTCACACCAATTACACATTAAGAATTTCCATAAATTCTTCCCTCTCAATTTCTCTAGCCCCTAAACTTTCTAAGTGGTCGTTGTAAACTTGGCAATCAACTAATTTATACTGACGTATTTTTAGGTTTTCAACCAAAGTAATAAAAGCCACTTTCGAGGCATTAGAAACTTTAGAAAACATGCTTTCGCCACAGAATACACTTCCTAAATCGATGCCGTATAACCCACCCACTAGCTCGTCGTCTTGCCAAACTTCCACTGATTTTGCATAACCGAGTTCATGTAATTTCACATAAGCTTCAATCATTTCATTGGTTATCCAAGTGCCTTCCTGACCGTTTCTACTGATTTGGCTGCAACTTGAAATTACGGCATGGAAATCTTTATTGAAAGTAACTTTGAATAGTTCTTTTAGCAAAATACTTCGCATACTTTTGGAAACTTTCAATTCATCGGGAAATAAAACCATTCGCTCTTTTGGTGACCACCATAAAATGGGTTCGTCGCTATCAAACCATGGGAAGATTCCGCTTCGGTAGGCTAGCATTAATCGCTCTGGAGATAAATCTCCGCCTACGGCGAGAATTCCATGTTTATCGGCTTCGGAAACGTCGGGAAAGAAGAGTTCTTTTAATAAAAAATACATAAGGAGAATACAGAAAACAGATGTTAAAATAAAGATAACAGAAAAAAATACAGCAATAAGACAAAGAAAAACGCTAATCTAAACATCTAACTTCAGTTATATGTTCACACTAGCGTCTTTATTCTATACACTTTACTCTAAGCTCTTCCTAGAAAGGCAAATCGTCGTGGTCTTCTTCTTTAAAAGTAGCGGATGGCTCAAATGCTTGAGCAGCTGGCACTGGTGGAGCTCCCGCTGCTGGAGCATCAGATTGTACTTTGCCAATTCTCCAACCTTGAATCGTGTTGAAATAAACCGTTTCTCCTTGTGGGTTTGTCCATTCTCTTCCTCTTAAATTGATGTCAACTTTTACGTTGTCACCTACTTTGTAAGCATCTAATAAATCGCATTTATCTTGTACAAATTGTACTGAAATATGCTGTGGATATTGCTCATCTGTAGTCACTACCACATCTCTTTTTCTAAATCCTGATGAACCTACTTCTTTAGTTTGTTCAATCATTTTCACTCTTCCTGTAACTTCCATATCCTTTATTTATTGTGGTTGCCTTTAGCGAACCTGTTTATACTCTTTTTGCTAATAATAATTTCCAAGCATTTTGCACTTGGTCATTGTCCAGATATTCTTTTGCTTTAGCATGCACGTTTTCTTCATCGTCTGAACTCAAAACCGCTTTTACTTCAAAATTATCTGCTACAAAGATATTAATTTCTTCTTTCGTAGGCAAAGATTCTACGTTTCCTAACATCCCTAAATCATTCCCTGAAAACACAGGACTTTTCTTAATGAAATCTGGAATAGCATCCACGCCAATACCTAAAGTAGACAATGGTTTTGGTACCTCAAACAATCCTTTATTGGCACGGGAATACCAGTTACCACCCATTCTTGACACTAAATCAATTTTATATTGGTCAATCGCTCCATTTTTATCTAAAACATCTTCGCTGATATGCAGTTTTATTACTTCGCAAATCACTAAATTTCCAGCACCACCTTCAGTTCCTAAACTAATAATTTCATTGACTTTGCACTCAAACTGAACCGGAGATTCTTTTACACGAAATGGTTTTACTAAATCAGATTCCAACATGGTTAAACCTGCTTTTTTAAATTCATTTACACCATCCCCATATTCTGTACTAGAAAGAGAAACTTGTTGTACGATGTTATAATTCACAACACTTATTACTACTTCGCGTGTTGCCTCTACATTTAATAATGTATGTTTTACGGTATTGTTTCGAACTCTTCTCGCAGGAGAAAAAATTAAAATTGGAGGATTCGAACTAAATACGTTGAAGAAACTAAAGGGAGACAAATTTGGATTTCCATCTGCATCTACTGTACTTGCTAAAGCAATTGGTCGAGGCCCTACGGAACTCTGCAAATAACCTTGCAATTGTGCACCCGAAATTTCATGTGGTTCAATACTTATCATAATCAAACAATTTTTTTACAAATATAATTTTTTGGAACGAATCTTTCGGCTTATTTGGAATCCATTTTCCTGCCGTTGGGCACTATCTTTTATTTTAAATAAAATAAAAGGATAGTCACCCACGTCAGGGTTATTTAGGTTTCCCTATTTGTTTCAGAATAGTGGGTTCGTGTCCGAACGTTTCGTAGTTTCACATTGCATTGCCGCTTTAGGACTTTTTTTGCGTGAAGGATGGAAGAGGAGCTCTTTTTTTGTTCCGATTTTTCATCGGAACAAAAAAAAGCGGGAACGTACAGCCTGACCCGACCTTTTCGGGAGGGGCACGCCCAAGTGAAAATTACGTTAATTGAAGAGGTTGTTATTTTGTCGAATTTATTTTTACTACTTTTAAAAAAAAAATTAAAATGCAGTTTTCAGCACAAACTAATAAAACGCGATGGGTAATTATCGCCGCCTCGTTTGTCATTGTTTCTCTAATATTGTGGAACACTTACGATTTTTTTCAGGTCTTCAAATCTGAAGAACGTCAGAAAATGGAAATATTAGCCGAGAGTGTAAAAACCATCAATAACTCTGACCCAACGACTGATGAAATTAACTTGCCGCTGCAAGTTATGAACAGCAATGAAACCATTCCTTTTATCGTCACAGAGAAGGATGGAAAAATCTCTAACACTAGAAATATTGACCCGAAAATTGAAGAAGACCCACAACAATTGCAGTTTTTATTAAACCGATTTAAAAAAGAAAATGACGCCATCATTATTCAAGGTGCAGAAACTTCGCAATATTTATATTACGGTAATTCGTCCTTATTGACCAAACTAAAGTATTATCCTTTAGCATTGGTTTTAATTATTGTCTTATTCGGTTTCATCGTTTATAATTTTTATAGAAGTACTAAAATTGGTACACAAAACAAGCTTTGGGCAGGAATGGCAAAGGAAACGGCACATCAAATAGGCACTCCATTATCTTCCTTAATAGGTTGGGTGGAAATTATGAAAGCGGATAATGTGGATGAAACGACGGTTGCTGAAATTGAAAAAGACATAGAGCGATTGCAAACGATTACGGATAGGTTTTCAAAAATTGGTTCGGAACCCATCTTGGAGCGAATAAATATCGTAAAAGAAACCGAAGATTCGATGCATTATTTAAAAGCACGCTTTTCAAAGCAAGTTAACTTTTCTTTCACTGGCCCAGAATATCCTGTGTTGATGAGTTTGAATCCGGGTTTGCACAGTTGGACTATAGAAAATTTAGTAAAAAACGCCATTGATGCGATGAAAGGCAAAGGTGACCTGACCGTTGCGGTAATAGATGATAATAAATACATTAAAATATGTGTATCTGATACGGGAAAAGGAATTCCGAAGAACGATTTTAATCGGGTTTTTGAACCAGGTTTTACTACCAAGAAAAGAGGCTGGGGTTTGGGACTTTCCTTAACTAAGAGGATTGTTGAGGAATACCACGACGGGAAAATAAAAGTCCTGCGTTCTGAAATAGGTAAAGGCACTTGTATTCAAATGACTTTTAAAATCACATAAAAAAAGAGAAACTTTCGTTTCTCTTTTACAATACCAGCACTTTCAGAATTATAAATAATCCTGTACCTTTTTAACTATACTTTCAAACTCTTCTTTTTCTAATTTTACTTTGTTGGAAAAGCGCATTTCATCCATTTCATTTAAAGGAATCAAGTGTACGTGAACATGCGGCACTTCAAGTCCAACGACTGCCATACCCACTCGTTTGCAATCAACAGCTTTTTCTAAAGCAATCGCAATTTTTCGAGAAAACTGCATTAATTCCAGATACAAGTCTTCTTCCATATCAAAAATCTTGTTGATTTCTTGTTTTGGAATGCATAAAGTATGTCCTTTCGCATTTGGGTTTACATCTAGAAACGCTAAAAACTTATCGTCTTCTGCTATCTTATAAGCAGGAATTTCGCCGTTGATAATTTTGCTAAAGATTGAACTCATGTTTGCTTGTTTTTATAGATTAGTCGCGTGAAATTTCTAAAATTTCAAAAGTTAAAGTTCCGTTTGGAACCGTGATTTCTGCCGTTTGTCCAACAGATTTTCCCAGCAAACCTTTTCCAATCGGAGAAGTTACAGAGATTTTACCTGTTTTTAAATCCGCTTCACTTTCGGCAACTAAAGTATAGTTCATTTCCATACCGTTCGCTTGGTTTTTGATTTTTACTTTCGACAAAACCAATACTTTAGAAGTGTCCAATTGTGATTCATCAATTAGTCGCGCATTAGAATAGGTTTCTTCCATTTTGGCAATTCGCATTTCCAACATTCCTTGGGCTTCTTTCGCAGCATCATATTCAGCATTCTCCGATAAATCTCCTTTATCTCTAGCTTCTGCAATATCTGCAGATGCTTTTGGACGCATCACACTTTTTAAATGCTCCAATTCCTCTTTTAATTTTTTTAAACCTTCCGCAGTGTAATAAGATACGTTACTCATAATTTCATCGTTTATATAAATAGAAAAAATCCCATCGGAACGGGATTTCTTTTCACAAAGATACTTTTTTTATTTTAGTGTTGCTTTTATATGCTAAATCATATATAAACCAAAGTTAATTAATTTAAATTTGTTTCGCTCTATAAATCAGAAAATTTTTGACATGAAAAAAATCCTTGCTTTACTATCTCTTATTGTCCTAATCTTAGGCTGTTCGTCTGACAATGTTAAGTACAAAAATCCTTATATTCCAAATTACGGTTTTTCGCTAACTATTAACGCAAACTTGCCTTTGTATAGCGGTTTACTTTCGGCTATAAATCCTATTTTAATTTTTGACGGTACTTCTGGAGCAAATGGAATTATTGTAATGAAAATGTCAGATACAGATTATCGTGCTTGGGAAGCGAATTGCCCCAATCAATACGTAAGTTCATGCTCTCAAATGGTAATTACTGGCGTTAATGCAAAGTGTCCGTGTGACGGCTTCGAATACAGTTTGTTTAATGGCGTTGGGATTAATGGGGAAGGCGAATATACGATGAAACCCTATCGTGTGGATATTTTGGGTAAAAATCTAATTCGTGTTTCTAATTAAAAAACAAACCCTGACTTTTTCAAATCAGGGTTTTTAATTTACTTTAAAATAGTAGGGTCAATCCCATTAGAAAGTTAATTCCAGCTTGCGGATAATAACCTGCACCTTCAATGGTTTGTATACTTCCAGGATTGGAGTAATCATCATCAAACGTGTAGAAATAGCCGTTACTTTCGTACTTATAGTCAAAAATATTATTTACTAATCCCGTAACTATAATTGATTTAAAAATTGATTTTGGTTTAAATTCATACGAAACACTCAAATCATTCACCGCGTAACTCTCCAGTTTTGAACCTTTAGCGTCAATGTTTCCCATGTATTGTTCGCCCACAAATTTACTTAGCAAAGTAAGCTGCATATTTTTAACTGGCAAAAATGTTAGAGCATTTGCTGCAATCAAATTGGGAGAAAAAGCAATATCTGTATTTCCTAAATTCTGCAAAACACCGTCTCTTTCAAATACAAAGTCCTGATTTTTATTGGAACTAATGGTTGCATTTGGACGTAAAATCCATTTGTCAGAAAGATACAAAGCAGCATCCAGTTCAATTCCTAATCGATAACTTTTCCCACTATTTTCACGTATTGGTGAACCAACATCGTTTAGACCACCCGTTAAAACCAGCTGGTCTTGGTATTTCATCCAATATCCGTTAATAGTAATTTTAGCTTTCGCCGAATTATAACGCCAGCCCAACTCAAAGTCATTCATCTTTTCTGGTTTGGGACTTCCGCCTTCATAATCTGTTCGGTTAGGTTCACGATTGGCTCGAGCATACGAAAAGTACAGGTTGTTTTTCTCATTAACCGTAAAAGTCACTCCGGCTTTTGGATTGAAAAAATCAAAAGTATCGTCTACCAAGCCTGTTTCGTCTCCGTTTGCCGTATAACTTACATTTCGGAATTGTAAGTCTCCAAATAGATTCCATTTTGAACTTAATGCATAATTTAATTTGGCAAAAACATTCAAATCATTTTTGGTAGAGAAATCATTGTAAAACTCAAGATTATTTTCAGGTAAAACCACGCTTCTCGTCCATAAAACATTTCCAAAATGACGACCTTCATAACGGTTGTAGCCTCCACCCGCGATAAAATCTACTTTGTCTTTCTTGTAATTCAATGAAAAAGTAGTTCCGTAGAAATCATTATCTAGCCATTTTCTTCTGACTAAATCAGATTCATCGACTAAAGCTCCATTGATTACTTGGGGTTGAATTCCGTAATCAAGAACATCTTCTCCTTGCTTATAATTCTCGTAAAATCCTTCTCCTTTTGTGTAATGTAAAGCGAAATTAGTACTCCAAGCGTCACTCCATCGTTGGTTCCAATGTAACTGGTAATGGTCTTGTTTGTAATTATCCGTTTCGTTATCGTAAAATTTCAGATTACCCGAATCATCGTAATATTCTCCAGAAGTATTGTAGGTTCTGTCGTTTTCAAGTTTATCCAAGTCTTCAATTCCGTTCCAAGATTGATAGGTTTTTTCTGTTCCACCAAAAACAAGTGCTTTAATCAACGTATTGTTATTCAAATAACTTCCGTGTAAAAAGTACGATTTCAAATCTGATGCTGCACGTTCAATAAAACCGTCTGATTTGATATTAGAAACTCTTCCAGCCAATTCAAAATGATTGTTCATCAATCCTGTTCCAAATTTCACTGTGTGTTTTCTGGAATTAAAACTTCCAAAAGAATTAGAAATTTCTCCCGAAGATTCCTGATTTACAGCATCGGTCAACAAATTCAAACTTGCACCAAAAGCACCGGCTCCATTGGTAGAAGTACCTACACCGCGTTGCAATTGTACATTTTCAACAGAAGAAACAAAGTCAGGCATATTGACCCAAAAGGTTCCTTGACTTTCAGAATCATTGTACGGAATTCCATTTACTGTAACATTCACGCGACTTGCATCGCTACCACGAACACGAATTCCGGTGTAGCCGAAGCCATTTCCCGCATCAGAAGTGGTAACCACCGAAGGTAAAAAGTTAAGCAACATAGGAATGTCTTGGCCGAGATTTCTTTCACGTAATTCTTCTTTAGAAAGGTTACTAAAAGGCATCGGCGTTTTGTCATTTGCCCGAACGGCTTTGACCATGACCTCATCTAATTCATTGACTTTCGTCGAATCTTGAGGCACATTTTGTGCATAATTGTAAAAGGAAAGTAGCGAGAAACTGTAGAGAAACAGTCGCTTTTTTGAAAAAGGTTTGTGTAAACCTGCAAATAATAAAGTTTTCATTCGTAAAATAGTTACGAATAAAAGGGGTAATTATTCAATTGTTAATAAAATGGTATTGGATTTTCTCGACAAAAAACTAATGTGCACTTTAGCTTTTCATCTTTTCCCTAAACAGCATTACCTGTTCTAGGTTCCATGGGTATAATCTCAGCCATTACAGCACCCCTTTGAGACGCGACAAAAGTAGTATAAAGTTATTTATAAAGCTAGTGAAGAGTTTTGAAAAAAATGAAATCTTATTTACAACTTTGGGTATTTATCTGGATTTTGAGAAGTATAAAATACTGAATAAATATAAATCACACTATCGTCTTTATCTACGTCAAAGAATATTAAATACGGAAAGGTTTTAAAAGGAATAGCTCTCAAATGCTTATACCTTGGTAAAAGGATTTATCTCAAGACTACTATAAACATTTTCTAATTGCTCGTAAAAATTAAACAGAACTGAAGATGAAATCTAACCATAAAACTCAAAAAATTTTTCAATTTCTCTTTGAGCCTGCGGGAGGATAACAAGTTTATAGGTCATATTTTTTTTTCAATTGGTTCAATACATCTCGAGCTGGAATAAAATTATTTTTATCTTCCATTAATCGGTCTTCAAGTATTTGTTCTTGTTGAAGTGAAAGCTTATACGGCTTATTTTCTGAACCCATAATTACCTTTATTTTCTCCACAATTGAAGCATCCTGAATTTCTGTAACCCAATTGATGATGTTCAGTTTTTCGTTTTGTAGTTGATTCGTGTCCATATTGATGTTTTTATGGAAGTATAAAAGTAATAAAAAAATTAATCAAGCTAATTATAAATCAGAACATTCGTCTAAAAATCAGGTCTTTTCCTATTCTTTTTTGTTTCAGAAATACTTTTCTTATCCTTCAATCGTTTTCGAATTACTGATTTAGGAACTTTGGTAGCTTTTCTGATTTTTTCGATTTGCAAACTTTGTGTAATTAAATCTAAGAAACGCTTCGTCACAATCGCTTTGTTTTTAAACTGACTTCGATCTTCGTCACAATTTAAAATTAGGATATTTTCTTTCGTCAACCGCGTGGAAAGTTTGGAAAATACGAGTGCTTTTTCCTCTTCTGACAACCCTTTAGAGTTTTCAACGTCAAAATTCAACACGACTTTTGAGGAAACTTTGTTCACATTCTGACCTCCAGCTCCACTACTTCGCACGGCTTTAAAGTTGAGTTCTGATAAAATTTGTTCTTTATCCATTATTTTGCGCCAAGTTTTGCTCGTTGTTTTTTATAATTTTGTTCCATTCAATATACGCCATTACGGCAAGAACTGTAAAAATAAGAAATTGTAACGACAAAATTCCCAAACCGCGATAACCGTATAATGGAATAGAAATCAAATCGGCAATGATCCAAAGTGTCCAGTTTTCGATTTTTTTGATTGCCATAAACCACATTCCTGTGAAAAACAGTCCCGAAGTAAACATATCAATATAATTTTCTTCTAAAATTGGTTGTCCGAAAAGTTGATAAACACCATACATCACAAAAATCGTCACAAAGAACAACAAGGTCCCAATAATTTTTTCTTTGGTATTCGTTCGGCTAATTTTATAAACAGCACTATCGTTTTCAGTTTTCGACCAAATAATCCAGCCGTAAATACTCATTATCGAGAAATAAGCATTAATGGTCATGTCGGCGAAATAGCCTGCTTTGTAAAGTAAATAAGTCGATAAAATTGTTGCGATTAAACCCGTTGGAAACACTAAAATATTTTCTTTTTTTGCATAAATCACACTGATAATTCCGAAGAAAAAGACAATAATTTCTATAAAAATATCCAGCGAAGACTTACTATTATAGGGTTCTAAAAAAAAATCAATCATTTAAAAGGTGATTAAAAAATTTTGAATCATTTTCAAAAGCTGTTCCAATTACCACCATTGTTGCACCTGAATTATACGCTGTTTCTATTCCTTCTTTCGTACGAATTCCACCACCTACAATGACAGGGATTTCTACAGATGCTGTCACTTTTTCAATCATTTCCTGCGAAACCGCTTGCAAAGCACCACTTCCCGCTTCGAGATAAATCAACTTATTTCCCATCAATTCACCCGCTTGAGCTGTGGCAACTGCTTCATCAATATTCGTTCGCAAAATAGGAATGGTTTTACTGACTCTTTCAACAGCTGTAATTCCACCACTTTCAATCAATAAATAAGCCGTTGGTATAACTTGCAAATTCGATTTTTTCAGTAAAGGAGCCGATTTTACTTGGTGTTCAATTAAATAATCGGGATTTCGTCCGGAAAGCAAACTCAAAAACAAAATTCCATCTGCATTTTCAGCGATTTGCGAAGGATGACCTGGAAAAAGTACGATAGGTAAATTTGTAAAAGTTTTAATCTCTGAAATTATTTTTTTAATAAAATCTGAAAAAACGAGACTTCCGCCAATCAAAATATGAGTCGCTGGAGATTGATTTATCTTTTCAACTAATTGCTTAATTTCACTAAAATCAATTTTGTCTGGATCTAATAAAACAGCCAACAATCGCTTTTTGCTTTGAAAAGCATTTAGGATTTCCGAATAAATTTTGGAGTTTTTCACATTCATTTCAAGCAAAACTAAAGGTTTTTTTTGAATCAAAATTCAAATTTTAAAAGATTTATCTTTGTAAGTATTAAAAAATAAAAAGAGATGATACAAAAGGAACTTTTAGAACAATACGGAGCGGTCGAAAAACGCTATGCAAAGTCGGATGTGATTTTTGAAGTCAATACCAATGCCCATTATTACTTCCAAATCATTTCGGGCGAAGTGAAAATGAATAATTACAACGAAGAAGGCAAGGAATTTATTCAAGGTTTTTTCAAACCGGGAGAAAGTTTTGGAGAACCTCCATTATTTGTCAATCGTTTGTATCCTGCCAATGCGATTGCTACAGAAGATTCGATGATTTTAGCGATTACGAAAGATTTGTTTAAAAAATTTCTTTTAGAATACCCCGTGGAAGCAATTTCTATTATTGAAAACCTTGCTCAAAGACTGCATTATAAAGCGACAATGGCTGCCGAAATTGCTTCTGAAGACCCGGAACATCGCGTATTGCAATTGATTGATTATGCCATAAATCACTTTGATTTAAGTCAACATGAAAACGGTTATTTAGTCGATTTTACGAGACAACAAATTGGTGATTTAACCGGTCTTCGGGTGGAAACGGTGATTCGTGCTATTAAATCTCTGGAGAAAAAACGGATGTTAAAAATTATTAACCGAAAAGTATATCGGAAAATTTAGCTTTATGATTCAAGTCATAAATTGACATTGGTCCTTGGTTGTAAATTTGTACTGTAAAAATTAAACATCATGGAACTCTATCAAAAATCACTCGAGAATTTTAAACACAGTTACATTGCATTTTCTACTTTAGCCGTAATTGGTCAAAGTTGTATGGGTTCAATTGCAGCAATGTACATACTTTCAAATGGAACAAATCCAATCCAAATGATTCAATTAGCGATAATTGTAATTATTTGTATGAGTGTAAATACCGCTATTTTAGCACAACTAACACCCAAGACAGTTTTTAATTTGCTAATCACTAGCGTTATTTCAAGTGTTTTCTTTATCATTGTGAATACTTTAATTCTGTAATGAGAAAAAACATTCAAACCCGAGAAGACGTTACTTTACTCGTACATTCTTTTTATGCAAAAATTAGGAAAGATGCCGAAATTGGTCATTTTTTTAATGACACAATTAAAGATTGGGACGAACATCTAGAGAAATTAACTGATTTCTGGGAAATGAATCTTTTTGGAACAAGAAATTTTACTGGAAACCCCATTGAAACTCATATTGAGTTCGACCGAAAATTTAATGGAGTTATTTCATCCCATGAATTTGGAATTTGGCTTAACCATTGGTTTGCAACAATTGATGAACTTTTTGAAGGTGAAAACGCCGATATTTTAAAACGTCGTGCTCGAAAAATGAGCACGATGTTGTTTATGAATATGTTTAATAGTAGGGGTTAATTATTTCTCAAAAGCTACCACTACAATGTAATTTTCAACAATTTCAAATTGTATTGCATATTCTTTTACTTGATTTTCAAAAGTAAGAATGGCACTTGTTTTGCCGTCGGACATTTCGAAAGGAAAAACAGAAATATGGTCTTTAAAACTGATTCCTACTTCGTTTTCTATTTTAAAAATCGCTTCTTTTACACCCCAAATCACGGTACTTTTTTGAATAAAGTCTTGTTCTTTTTGTTTCGGAAGGAAATCAAATTCAGTATCCATAAATTTCTCTGCAATCGTGATTATCTTTTCACGTTGCATTTCTAAGTCAATTCCTGCAATTATTTCACTGACAATTATTGCCGAAAATTCGAACGAATGCGTTATGGAAATGTGTTTACCGTCTAATAAATTAGGTTTACCGGTTTCGTCGTAAAATAAATCTTCGTCGGTATAACCTATTTCTTGCAGCAATTTTCGAATGGAAAGAAAGCCTTTTTGGTGCGACAAGGATTTCATGTTGTTTAAACGAATTAAACTAATATCTTTCATCATCACTTCGTCAAACAAATCTTCAAAGGATTCGGTTATTTTCCAAATGAGGACTTGAGATGTGTTGTTGATATTGAACTTTTTATATAATGGCATGGTTTACGTAAATTTTTAGCCCGGATGGGAACGGCATCCTTTTTTTGGAATTTTGCGTAGCGAAAATTCCAAAAAAAGATACAGTGGACAGCCGGATTAGCTCCTGAAAATAATTATTTTTTAAATTGTAACAAAGCATTTTTAGTGAAATCAGACAAAACTAATTTACCTGAAATAGCCGCTCTTTCGTATAATAAGGAATCCCAATCTGAAGTGTTTTCCCACAGAACCGTTTTCATGTCTGTCAATGCTTCGGGGTTATAGCCTGCTAATTTTAAAGCTAAGAAATCAATTTCTTTGTCCATTTCTGCACTTGTTCCGTAGACTTTTGCATATAAACCTCGTTCTTTTGCCCAATACGCATTTTGCCATTCGTGACCTGCGATTGTCAATTCGGCTAAGGCGGCAGTTCCCATTTTTCGTTCTACAGCTGGTGCAATTACGAAAGGCCCAATGCCAATTGTCAATTCTGAAAGTTTAATTGACGCTGCTTCTGTAGCAAAAGCATAATCACAAGCAGCAGCTAAACCAACTCCTCCACCAACGGCTTTTCCTTGGATTCGTCCAATAATAAGTTTGGAACATTTTCGCATCGCATTGATTACATTGGCAAAACCAGCAAAAAACTTTTCTCCTTTTTCCAAATCGTCTATTGCTAATAACTCGTCGAATGAAGCTCCAGCACAAAATGCTTTTTCGCCTTGGCTTTTTAATATGATTACTGAAACGGCTGCATTTTGAGACAATTTATTCAGTTCGTCCGTCAATCTTTGTAATAATTCACTTGGAAACGAATTACTAGCGGGGTGTCCAAACTCAATTGTTGCAATTTTATTTTCGATATTGGTATATAAAGAACCATTTGGTCTTGTAGTTTCCATAGATTTAATTTTAAAGTAAATTTATAAAAATACCTGTATTTACAGTACTAAAATCGTATAAAAATCTAGATTTCATTGGCATCACTAGATTTTGTAGATAAATATCTACAGCCGTGTAAAGTATATCGCACGAGAAAAACTAATGTATCGTCGTAACTTTGTAGTCCACTTTTACTGATTTCCAAATAATTATTTTTTTTGAAATTTAATTTTTGAGGTAGAATTGGAATTAAACTGATTTATTATCTAAAATTTTTATTTATGATACTTACATTACTCAAAAAACGATTACTAAGCACGGTTATGATGACTTTTGTTGGAGCATTTATGTTTGCGCAAAGTCCAACGTTTCCTGCAAAAAACTTCAATGTTTTTACACTCGAAAACACTACATTAACTACTAATGAAACGGAAGGTCCTATCGCTGTGGGTGGTGATTTGTATATTAAAGGAAACTACCAAGTAGCGGCTCACAGTCCAGGAACATTTATGGTGGGTGGAACAAAAATTGGACTTTTGGTAAACGGAAAAGTTTGGTATAAAAGCGGAAACTCCTTACAAGTTTTATCAAATGGATACGTAAAAATAGGAAATTCAACTGGCTCAACAGTTTGGTATGCAGACCCTAACAATGCTACACCACCAATTAGAATCACTCCTTCTTCAAATTACAACTCTTCTCCAAGAATTGAATTGAACAGTAATGCACCAAGTTTAGGAGTAAGTGTTACGAATAATCCCGTTTTTCAATCTAATTTAATAGATTTTAACGCTGCCTTTCAAACTATGAAAGCTACTTCGTTAAGCATTGCTCAATGTACACAAAACATACAGCTGACTAATCCAAACGGACAACCGATACCAACTACAAATTTACCAAGTCAAGTAAAAATAAATTTACAAAACGGCATAAATTACTGGAATGTAACTGCTTCTGATTTATATAATGTAAAAGAAATTACTTTTAATTCGCCTCCAAGCGCTTCAAAAGTTTTAGTTATAAATGTAAATGCAGCAGGAACTTTAAATTGGGAAGTTTGGAATCAAGCGGGAATTGGTTTCCAAGATTGTCCATATATTATGTATAATTTTCACAATACAACTCAACTGAACATTACCAATGGAGCAGCTGTTGAAGGAACAATTTTCGCTCCTTTTGCAGATATTTTTAAAGGTTCAGGCAATCAATCTAATATTGAAGGACAAGTTATTGCAAATAGTTTTAGTCATTCTGGTGGAGAAGTGCATTATGCGTTATTTTCACCGTCAGTAACAGGTTGTGCAACTCCTCCAGTAGTAGGCGTTCCTCCCACTTCTAATTTTAATGTGAATAATGGAAGTCAATGTTTAAATACAAATTCTTTTGAATTCACAAATACTTCAAATACAGGAACTACAGTTCAGCCAGCTGACCCTCTTTCTTATGCATGGAATTTTGGTGATGGTACAACAAGTACGCTAATGAATCCTACTAAAGTATATACTTCTGCAGGAACTTATACTGTAAAATTAACTACAACAAACACATACGGTTCTGATTTCAAAACAACGCAAGTTGTTGTCTTTGGAAGCACTACAGCAACCGTAAGTCAATCGACATTAAGTCAAGGAACAGGTTCAATTACAAAGCAATTTGTGTTGACTAACAGTTTAGACTTTACAAGTTATTCATGGGCAATTAGTAATGGTGGTTCAGGACTGTTTTCAAATCAGGGAACTGTAAGTTTTACTTTTACTCAAGCAGGATATTATGAAGTGACTGTAACGGGAACGAATGCAAATGGATGTATTTCTTCAACTATTATTCCCGTGACAATTGCATCAGGAGATGTAAATACTGGAAACGGTGGCGGACTTGAAAGCGAGAGTTTGGGAGATTTACTTTCAAAACAATACGTAACTCGTAAGATGAACAGTGTTCCTACAGAATTCGTAAAAAGTGAAGCAACTCGCTACAATAAAGCGAAGCTAACCGCGTCAATCAATATGGCAAGAGGTGGAAGTGGTGATTTAACGATGACCGAAATGTTTCCAACAGAATTGCAAAGTGGCGATGTAGCTGATATCACTTCTCCAACAGACATTTTAGATTATACCATTGCTCAAGAAGTTTTAAGTGTTGACTTTTCAGTTGGCGGTTCAACTAAAGCAGTAGTTTTAGGAGTTCGTACTAAAGATAAAGTGTACAACCATACAAAAGCGTCTTGTGACCGTCTTCGCGGTGCTGAAATTTTGAATGTAAAAACAGTTCAAGTTGGAGGTTATAATTTCTTAATGCAAGCTATTAAACAAAGAAATGGTGTTACAGAATACGCAATTTCATTTGCTGTAGGAAAAAATTACGGTGACTCATTCTACACATTGCAAACAAATTGGTTAGTGCAAGAATATACGGCTGCTAAAGATGTTTATAATTTCCAAGTTTGGTCAACATTGCCAGAACAAACTACAAAATTAGTGAATGATGTTTTGAATAACTTAGTGGCTTCGATTCCAGTTCAACAAACTGAAATTCAAAAAATGCCAAAAACGTACGCTTCAAAAGTAACAAGAGAAGGAACAGATTTAGTTTTAAAATTAAAAAGTATAAAAGAGGAACAAAGTATTGAAATCTCAATGGACCAAAATTACAGTGAAACTAATGGTTTTACTATGAGATACAATCCTTTGAAATCTGAATTGACTCAAACGATTCGTTTAAATGTAGATGATGCTTATGAATTTGACGGATTGATTAATGTTGAAGGAGCAATCCAAGATGCGTTTTATAGTGCTGACGGAAACTGGGGATTGGACTTTGACACTACTTACACTTTGATTAATAAATATACGGTTTCAAATAATTTAGACCGTGTTTACGAAGAAGGTGAATTGGCAGTTAACAGAAATGTACATTTAAAAGTTCATAGTGAAGATGATTATGCTACTTTGTACAAATCACTATTACCAGGACAAATTCCAGCAGATTATAATGAATACCAATTTGTTTCTTTCAAAGCAAAAGGAAGTGGATTATTGGAGTTAGGCTTGATAAAATCGTCTGTTGAAAATTGGAAACACCAATACAAAGCAATGATTAACGTTGGAAGTGAAGAACAAACGTATTACGTTCCGTTTAAATTCTTTAAATCAACAAAATCGAACCAGACTATCAATGCAGATGATTTAACGATGTTGACTTTTACATTTTTACCAGTTGAGGCTAAAACTCAAGATTTAGATTTGACTATTGAAGACGTGAAATTCACTAACAAAGCACCCGATGGATACGAACAATTGTTGTACACGATGCAAAATGAGTTTATGGTTTACCCAAATCCATCAAGAGGAGATGTAAACTGCATGTTGTATAGCGACACGAATACAACTGCGACTGCAACGCTTTATGATGTTTCTGGAAAAGCAATTTACTCTTCTCAAGTAAAACTAACAGAAGGTAGAAATGAATTGGATTTCAACTTTAACGTTCCATCTGGAGTGATGTTTTTCAGTATCAAAAGTGATAAAGTAAACTACGGTACCTCAAAAATATTCTTCAAATAAATAATTCTCTTTTGAGTATAAAAATTAAACCAGCAAATTGAATTTGCTGGTTTTTTGTTTTTGAAACAAATTTTAGAAAGGATTTTTTTACTACTGCAAATAAACTATATTTGCTTTCGAATTGGGGATGTAGCTCAGTTGGCTAGAGTGCTTGACTGGCAGTCAAGAGGTCGTGGGTTCGAGCCCCATCTTCTCCACTTTTAAAAAGACTTAATTGATGCTAATCAGCTTATTAAGTCTTTTTTATTTATTATTTAGCCCACCATTAGTCCACAAAATTAAATTTCATAATTTTTTAGCTACCTCAAATTCTTAATAAAAGATTGTAACGCTCTTTCAAACTTTGGAAGATTAGTTACTAAAAAGTTATTCATTGTATCCCAATCGGATTCATTGAATAAATTAAGTCCTTGTTCTTCTATTTTTATTCTACACATTTTGTTTTCTGGAAGTTCTTCCCAAACTAATGCACTGCCAAAGGATTGTTCTATTGCTTCTTTATTTTTATGTAATTTTTTGAAGTAGATTTTGTTTGTTTCCTTGCTCGAAGTAAGAATGGATAATTCAATTCTGGCATACGATTTAGTAATTACAAACGTATAAGAAACGCCTGCGGTACCTGCTCCAGTAGATAGCCAATGATCTTTTGAAGGATTTACATTAGAAAATAGGATAGTGTCCGTTATTAATGGTAATAATTGTTGCCAATATTTTTTTCTAACATTAAATCGATTTGGCTCTGATTCGTTTTCTGTTCCGGATGCATATTTGATTGACAATTCGTCTTCCATTTCAAATAAAGTAAGTAGTCTTTTTAAACTACTAAACTTATTGTTACTATCCATATTAGCTTCAACAAACCAACCATTTGTTGCTTCTTGTGGTGATCTAAAATCAGAAGAGTTTCTGGTGATTTTGAAAACATCCTGATTGTTTACCAGTAATTGCGAGTTCTTTTCATACAGATTTCTAATCACATATAAATACATTTGAGAAACTGTATCTTCTTCGATTTTTGTATTTTCAAAAATGAAATACTCTAATTTTTTACTTCTTGGACTTTCAGCATCAAATATGTTTTGTTCTTCTGATGCATCATCACTATCTATAATTACCACATCAGGGTATTCCCATATTTTTAAAAATCTATCGTAAATGATTTTTAAACGTTCTTCGTAATTGGCAATGTTCCAACTGTCCAATGATTTTAAATAAGAGTTTAACCATAATCTGCTATAGTTATAGCCTTGTTCGTTACCCTCATTATTCATTTCCTTTTTGGCTAAAAATGATTTGTTACTTAGCGCCCCATTATTTCCTGAAAGTGTAAGATTACCAATCGTATTTAAATGTTTTTCCTTGAATAAAAAATACTCTTCCGATGATAAATCTATACTCCAAACTTCATTTGGGTTTCGTGGAAAAATGTGTTCTATCGTAATATTTTCATTGTTGGTATTGACATATTCACGGTTGTTGTAGTTCTCCAGCATTTCAAACAGATAGTTTCTGTTTTTAGGTTGGGTATTGTACAAATCCTTATCTTTTAATGCTGTTTTTAAATCTTCATTGGTAGGGAATTTGGCACTACCTTTCTTTTTGAGCAAGACTTTAGCAATAGAGTCATAATATTCCTCCGTATCTACCTCGCCATACAGGCTCATAAATATTTTATTTAAGGCATTGGTTGGTAAACCTACAACAAACCTTCTCCAAGAGTAGCTTTGTATCAGTTTTAATACTTTTATTAAATCCTCTTTGCTTAATAAACCATTTTCTGCATCTTCGAATACTTGTAATAAAAAAGGGTAGGCTACATTTATTTCTAGACGATTGATGTATTCTAATTCTTTCCTGATGTTTGCATCTGCAACTACTGAAGGATTTACTAGTTTTTTATAGTGAACGGATAAGGATTTTATATTTTCTAATTCCTGATGATAAGCATATTCTTTTTTGTTTGAATACAGACTTTTAAACTCAGCATATACTTTGTTTTTATTTGGTATTTTCTTATTGCGAAGTGTCAGGTAATCTCTTATGAACTCTGAAACTAACGAGTTTTGTTTTACTATGTCTTTTGCGTTTTCTTCAATTGGATTCCAGATGGTTTCAAAAATCCTATTTTGGTCTTTTGGAGGTAAGTCCATTAAAATGAAATTACGAATCAAATCGGATTGGGATAAATCTAAGCCTGTTGAATTTAAACTCTCAAAAATACGCTGTGGATCGTCCTTATCTCTTTCTAATGAGATTTCTACAAATATTAACCGATTTAAACCTCGTAGAATTAGATCGAAATTATCTTCGTTGATGCAGCTTCTAAAATAGTTGTAGTTCTCAATAACATTCGAGAATGTTACAAATTCATTTTGTGTTCCGAGCATTATCGCTTTAAATGCCAATGAATTTGTATCTGTTTGTTTTAGTTTTAATTTGCTAGATTCGTTTTGAACATATTGATTGGTCAAAAACATATTATATAACCTTTCTGCATCCTGTGTTTTGCTGTTCTCTTTAGCAAAACGATATAATGCCACATACAAAATATTGATGGTTGTTAAACGCTGCTGACCATCTATAATAACCAATTCTTTTACTTCGCTGGTGCTATACGTGCCTTCGTGAACAAATACAATACTACCAATAAAATGTGTTCCTCTGTTCTCTGTTTCAACGGAAATAATATCGTTTAGTAATTCTTTGCATTCCACATTTTTCCAATCGTAATTTCGTTGGTACACTGGAATTACAAACTGAACATTAACAGCTTGTAAGAAGGTAATTATTGGTAATTCGTTTGCTTTCATATTGCGTTATTTGTTGACCATTATTTATGAATAAAGTTCTACTTTTGAAAGCATAAATAAGTTTTTGCAGGATTGATTTTGCCAAAAGAGATTGTAGAATACTTTTTTATTACAGACGTTTTTATTATAATTTCTCTAAACCAACTAACCACGTTTTAAGTTCCTCTATTTTTCTTATATCTCTTGTGCTTTGTTTTACTACATCAGCTTTCGGAAACTTTTCAATATTAATGAACTTTTGCAACCAACCATTAGAGTAATTGTAATTATTGATTATATACTGTCTTCCTTTTCCTTTTGTTCTACAAGCACAAATTATTATGTCTAATTCATTATAATTATTTAATAAACCATTCAGATTATCGATTTTTTTGACTTCTGTTTCGTTATCTCCAGCCGTATTAAAACCAATAGTGAGTTTGTTAATTTGAATTATACCATATCTATCAATTTGGTTAATTGGTTTAACCACAGAATTTAAAATTGTATAATTAGTTAAAATCCAGTCAATAATGTGATTAATTTTGGTGGTTTTTCCAGTATCATCACCTCCTTTAAGTATGAATATTTTTTTCATTTTTTAAATTTATAATGTCATTAAATCCTTTACTTCGTAAATATCGTTGTGCCATATAAGTCGTAAAAGTTTTTGGGCTAGAATCCAGTTCCTCTTTGTTAGGATAAACGTTTGCATAGGATATAACTAACTTACAAGGATAAATATTTTTGTTATATCTCAAAGCCCAAACTCTTTCTTTTCGCCTTGGATTAAAAACAATTTCTTTATCAATTCGTTCAATAGCTTTTAAGAGGTGCTCAGTTGTGATGTTTTTTGGTATTGCCATAAAATTTATTTTAAAATATATTCTTCCCAAAATTCAGCTTCTAAATGACCAATATATTCTTGCACAAAAGCAATTCCGTTTTCGGTTAGTTGGCCGACTTTATTGAAAGGACCCCAGTTTTCTGGTTTATAAAGTTTTGCAGGTACTAGTTTACTGTTTTTAAAAGTTACTTTGAAATCATTTCCATTCTCATCATTATCCAAAAAATGGGTTTCATTCATTTTAATATTAACAGGATATTTATCTGTAGAAGTTAAAACACCAGCAATAAATTCATCATCTGTATAGCCATCATAAAATATTATATAATGAAAACCAGCTTCCCTGGTTCTATCAGCCGCTTCTAAAATATCTCCTTTATTTCTTTTCATAAATGTTCCTTAATGGTACAATCAACAATCAAATCCAAATAAGTCTTACCATTAGGCAACTTGTCTAAAGTCACTTTATCACCTCTTTCATCAACATCGTGCCAATTCAGTCTAAAGATATTCTTATCTATCATATTTTCTTGTTGCCATCCTAGTTTTGCGCTGGCTCCAATTTTACCCATTTCAGAGCTATCTCTAAGCAATAAAAATGAGTTAAGTATAAATATCTTTTTATGAATTTTAGTTAATTCAGTTTCAAGTTTTGTAAGTGTATCATTTTTAGTTTTGTCTGCAATTTTTACTTTTTCGTTTTCATTTAAAGTTTTGGCATCTTGAATACCCATTTGACCTTTAGGATCAATAAAATTGATATATACTTTATCATCTTTTAATATCCATAAAATGAAATCTGGGTAAAAAACTTGAGAGTCGTCATTTAAGTAAATACCTATGCTTTTTAATGTTTCCACATTTCGCATTAAATATATTTCGTAATCTTTATATGTTGGTTTGTCTTTAAAATATATAGCGATATCTTCAACAAACTTTTTCTCCCCAGCATTCAATTTGTCGGGAGTTATTTTTAAATCTCTTTCATCTTCAATATTAGGTCTTATATCTCTTAATATAGGTTTGTAGATGTGATTACCAATGTTTTCGAGTTTTAATCTTTCAGCTATTGTTTCTATACTTTCTTCAAAATCTAGAATTTCTTTTTCTATATCCTCGTTCTTTTTATAAGTAGTCTTATTTCTAACTTCTTTGGTTGTCTCAATTGTTTTTAAAATATAATACTTATCAATAAAATCCCCTTTTATTTTATCTGTACTTTGAGTTAAAAGCTCATTATATTCATAGTTACTATTGTTTATAAACCAGTTCACTTTGTTATTCAACTTCTTTAAAAAGTCAACTACAATCTGCATTACAATGTTTTCTAGTAATTCAATATTAGATAAATCTAGTGATGATTTATATTTTATTTCAGATATGAAACCTAAAACATTATTAACAGATAGATGATTGTTTTCAAAACCTACAAACAGAGCATTATCCACCTGAAATTCAGATATTATTGAATTAATTTTATGCTGATTAATAAAAACTGAAAATGTAGAAATGAAATTTGAAACTTCACCCAAAACATTAATACCTTCTTTATTTTTATCTGTTCTATAATCTAAAGAAATGGAAAAATTATTAACAGTGCCAGATTGAATACTTTCTTTTTGCTTGTATTTAATTTCAAAACTGTTATTTTTCAAAAGATTTATCCTGCGCTGTTCTAACTCAGATTTAGAAAGTTTAAAAATGGGTATTCGTTTTCTAAACTCTTCAAATAATATTTCTTTACTATCGTTTAATTTAATTATGCTTGGATTAACTTGTATTTCAAATCGTTTAGTGACAACTAATTCTTTATTTACAGCTGCTGTAAATGTTTCTAAATAAGACTTTTTTAATGAGAAAACACAAAGGGTTTCTACTTTTCTTAATTTGTCTATTTCAACACTATTTTTTAATTTAAAATAATCATTATTATGCTCCTGGACTGTTCTTTTTCCATCATTTTTTATACCTTTAATACGAACACCACGACCAAATATTTGTATAATCTTATTTCCTTTGCTACTCCCAAGGTTTATTAATCCAATTACTGAAACCCTAAAACAATTCCATCCTTCAGCAAACTTTCTACTACCAATTAATACATTAATTGGTGACAGTTGATTATCTATATTTTTAAATGAGTATTTATCAATATTTGTAACAATTACTTTATCTCTTGGGTTTTTAATAACAGTGTCATTTACTAATTCATTAATAAATTTAGCGCCATTACCTACGTTTACAATACCCCAATAACCACCATTTCCATAAGATAATAGTATCTCATCATCTGTTTCTGGATTGCGGGTTAAGTTAAGTTTACCTTGGTAATCGTTATTGAAAAGATATTTGTATTTGCGTTTTTCATCCTCTGAAAGCTTGGCTAAAAAATTAACAATTTGGGTAATATCCGAAACTTCATCGTCTTCATTCTTCTCCGATTTTTCTTTATTATTTACAGTATTACCCATAAATGCTATTAAAGGCTTGTCTGGATGATGAGTAGCTTTAAATAAATCTTTTTCTAACTTATAATCAAGGTTATCCCACAGTTCAATTTTTTCATTGATGATAAATAAATTATGATGCAAATTATCATCAAAACTTTTTTCCAAAACATCATCACCAATTTGCTGAAAAAAGTAATCTTTACCATAACCATCTTTGTAAAACAGATTATAATTATAATCGTAAACAATTGCTTTTTCATATTCTTTTTCTAAATCTCCATTGATGTTATGAAAAGTAGCAGAATATTCAAACAAGAAACTATTACTAATGTTCAGTCTTTTTCTCAAGTCCATAAATGCACCATCTGTTCCAGATGCACTTGATGTGCTCAAACCGATATGTGCCTCATCGACTAATATCAATCTTCGATAAGATTTACTATTAGGGAAAGTAAAAAAATTATTCGGCTTATTTAATAAAGCCGAAGTAGTATCAATAGTCAACCGTATTTTGTTTTGATACTTTGTAGCATTTAAAAATTCTAAAAAGGGAGTTAATTCTCTTTCGTGTTGTTCTATCAAGTTAACTCCGGGAGTGGTCATAATAACTTCAAAATCCTTAAAATTTTTACAATAAGATAAGTATTGTAAAATATTCAAATGCATTATTATAGTTTTACCACTACCTGTTGCCATCCAATAAGCAAGGTTGTTTAATGAAAAAGAAAATTCGTGTTCCTCTTTTTTCTGAAAATATAATTCAGAAAAATACAATGCCAATATTTGATAATAACGAAGAGTGACATCGTTTTGATTATTGGCTTTTAGAAACGAATTATAAATTTTTAAATAGCCTTTTATTGTATTTAAAATATCATTATCTAAACCCAAACTTTTATCAAACCGTTCAAGCTTATTTTGGTATAATGTTTCTCTAAAGTCTACATCAGCGTTGGTTAATCCTTCCTTACGCAGATGGTTGTATAATTTTAACTCCATAAGTGTAATTATTGATTAAAAATTTCTTTTTGAATTATTTGCAACTCCAATTCATTATCTCCAACTTTTAAATTATTGTGTTTATCCAATTGCAAAGTAGCAAAATGAGCATTGACTTCAACAGTATGAATATTTGAATATTTCCCAACAATTTCAAGGATTGATTTACTATCATCTTCATCTAGAGTAATTTCTCTCCAAATAACCAAAACACCATTAGTAGTTTCAACTACTTTATAATATTTAGTATTAATAGTATAGGTCTTTATAGATTGAATAAAATAGCCCTGTATATAATTAAAGGTTTCTACCAAATCAATAAATCCTTCTTGTGATGGTTGACCGTATTTTATTTTGTTATCAAAAGGATTAAAAATATCTAAATTATTATCCAAACTATTTATTTCTGGTTTGTATAAATATTTTAACGGTAAATTTTCAGGTAATATTCCATCAAAAACTTGTAGATTATCTAATACATCTTCGTATTGTTCGAGTACTTGATATTTAAAAATATGTTTATTAAAACCACTGTTATTAATTGGCTTTGCATTTTCCCAATTTTTAGAAAAGATTATTTTTTTTATTCTTGGTTTAGTTATTTTATTAAAATATAATCCCATTTCACAAAGAATATATCTTCGATTCATCCTAATGGAGGAATCACCGGTAGTTCCAGAGCCAGCACAAAAATCCAATATATAATCAGTATTTTTGTCAGAGGTAATATTAATTAAGTGATTTAATAATTCTATAGGTTTGGGGTTAGAAAAATACTCTGAAATACCAAATAATGCTTCATTAACATATTTTGAAGCAGTATCCGAACTACCAAGTTCTAATAATAAATTGGGTTGCGCAGAGTATGTATCTGTTTCTTCAAAATCATATATTTTAAGTTTAATTTTGTTATCATCAAATACAAAACGATTCTTTTTTTCTAATGCACGTGCAGTTAGTTCACCAATTTGCCATCTTTTTCCAGAACGGGGTTTGTGTCCAATGATTTCAAATTTCATTGTATCCCTTTTATAAGAACCACTGTCTTTTTTTTCGATGACCGTCAAACGATAATTACCATCTTTATCATTTAATGGGTGGTTTCTTGTTTCGGCTTTAACAGTTCTAGGTAAAATACCTGATATTTCACCATATGTAAATGTATTGTCAACTAATGCGCTAACATAGGCGCCTTCTACATTGGTAGATGTACCCTTTTTTTTCCAAATAAAATTAGCAATAGGTTTTTGAGTTTTAAAAATTTCATTTGAAATACTTATGAAATTTTTAGATTCATTATCATCTAAACTTGTAAAGAACACACCTTTACTATTCAATAAATTCTTAGCTAAAGAAACCCTATTCTGTATAAAAGTAACCCAAGAACTATGTCGGAAATTATCTTTATAAACAAATCCATCACCTCCGGTATTATATGGAGGGTCAATATAAATAGTCTTTATCTTTTCTTTAAACTTTATTTGCAACAATTCTAAAGCTTGGAAATTTTCAGAATTAAATAACAATCCGTTTGTCTTAGCATCTAAACCATCAATTTCATTTAATAGAGTATCTTTTAGAGTATTACTTCCATTACTTTCTCTGAAAAACTTGGTATCCAATACCAAGGTAGGTTGTAGTTTTAAATCCGCTACTGTTTTAATTTCTAAACCAAATAAATCTTTCCATTCCTGTAATTGTGCATTGTTTAGCAAAATAGCTTTAAAATGTTTTTCATTAACGTAATCAAGAGTAATACAATATTCACTTTCAACTACTTTTTTCTTTTTAGTAAACAAGTGTTTTTGAAATTCTTCAATAGCGCTTAAAAATTCAATAATCCTTGAAGTCACCTTATCAAAAGCTTTTGCTATAAGTAATGTAGTATTGTCTAATTTACCATTGTAAATACTCTCTAAATCATCAAAAATATAATTCTTAACAAAGCGTTGTTTTTCATTTGTTAAAAACTCCTCAAGGTTTTCGTGTATAAAATAATCAGCATCATTACCAATATAAAAACTGTTTAGCTTTTGATCAAGTTTATATAAAATTTTCAAAGTATCATCAGTAAATTCTTTTTTAGTGTCATCATATAATTTTACACCACGTTCAAAATTATTTTTAGCTTCTTTTTCAACTTTTTCTTTAGATTGTCTTAATGAAGAAAGTCCTTTTATTTGTCCGTTTTGTACTTTATCAAAGTCTTTACCTAAGTCAATAAACACAGTATGATTTTTATCTGCTTTAGTGTATTCTAAATATTTGCTAATATCATCATTACTGATAACTTCGTTATATATAGCTTTAAAAATATCTACTTTAGAGGTTGAAGCTTCTGCAAGGTTAAAAATGACCTGGTAAGTATCATCGATTTTTTCAATTCGGCTAAATTGATAATGTTTTAGTTGGCTATCCTTATTGTTATTTCTGGAAGCACTCTCATTTTCACTATCCGTATTGGTTTCTAAACGGTATTCTATTTTTTTACCGTTTAATTGAAACTTAATAGCGTTGAAAGATGTACCGGTTTTAATATATAAACTTCCTTTATGTTTCCAATGAAACATGGTATCAGTTCCATCATAATCTGCTTCATAAGGAACCTTATACACATCACGACTTCTATCATTATAACCAAAGTCCCCATTAGAATAATACATTTGGAAGAACCCTAGAATATGATTGTAAATCTTGTCTTTTAACTCTTCCGTTAAACCGCTGCTTTTAGAAATTTTATCAAGAGTGTCTTGTAGTTCTTGCTTTTTATCCTCATCATCTTCGAAGTTAAAAGCCATTTGAATTTTACTATAGTTGCTATCAGGATCACTTAACAAACTTTCTTTGTTTATTCCTTTCAAGAAGTTAAACAAATCAATAGAATCTGATTTTTGATTTTCAAGATTTACTTCTTCAAGAATTTTTTCAATAGTGGGAGTTAAATCGTTTTCACCATCACCGTCAATAAAACCTTCAATGTTTTTTCTTTTTAAGTTGTAAATTTTATAAATTCCAAAGTCCAAATCATTTTCATTAAATTGGAACATTTCTTTTAAAAAGTATTTTAAATCCTTGATTGAATTATCGTTATTCATTTTATTGTAGTTAGTTGAAATGTTTAAATTTGACTTGTTCATTAATGTCAAACTTATTAAATTAAAACAAGGTAACCTATTTTATTTCGGAGGTAGTTTGACTGCTTTTTACAAATATAAAAACCGTAAATATATTTACTTTACGGTTTTCCACATTACCTTTAATCTTTTAAAAGTATTAGATTTTTAGTTTTATTTTGGTGAATGAATTTAATGGTTTTAGTGTCTCACAATTTGCGATTGAACCTTTTTTAACACCGTTTTTTTTTAGTAACGCATAGTTGATTATACTGTATCATTCAAAAACACCATTATTTAAACATCTAGACTGCCTTTACATATGCCTCATATTTAGGCTTTTGTAAGCGTTTCCCTTAACAAGATTTTAGGAAAGTTCCTGCTGTTCTTTCGGATATATTAAATTAGTTGTTAATGCTACTGCTTGTTTGCGGGTAAAGAGCTAGTAAGATTTCTAAAACGCTGAAATTTTATCTTAATTTAAAAACCCCATCTTCTTCTTACTTGGTAAGTTTTAAAACAAGAACGTACTGTGTCATTTAAGTAGATTTTCATGATTATTAAAGAGCTTTCAAATATATACCCGTGAAATAATTTATATAGTTAATTGGTATCATTGTATCACAATCCCTAGGAAAATGACACTATGATACTTGATACTAAAATGGAAGATCGCAATGTGGTTCCAAATCTGATGGCTTCCCAGAATAACTGCTTTGCAAAGTTTTGCAATCGCTTAAAGTGACATCTGTTTCTTCTCTATCTTCACTGATATAATCTTTTAATCTATAAACACCATTGAATTGCTCAATAATGCCGTATTTAACCAAATTTGCATGGGCTCTTTTTGCTGTTGCAGTACTTTTTTTAGTAACTGCACAATATTCGGTAACAAAAGTCGTGAAAGAAAGTAGTTTATCGCCAAAAATTGTATTAGCAGTAACTTTCAAATCGTTGTGCCTTTCATCCTTTGCATCCTTTGCAGTCTGATTACCTAATTCATGGGTTGGAATCAATTTACCTGTATTTGAGAAAAGAAAAGTTTCCTCTGAAAAATTAAGTTCCAATGAGTTCTCTTTATAAATTTTAGGGCAATAATTTCCTTTGACTACTGTAAAATATCTAATATCACCTTCTCCTTCTGACAATATAATTGCCAAACGCACTTTTTGAACTAATCCGGCTCCACCTTGAATGTGTTCTTGTCCGGGTGCTACTCGATAAGCAGCTTTATTTATGTGGTGTACAAATAATATCAAGCAGTTATGGTCTTTTCCAATTTTATCGAAAGTCTTAACTGTATTTCGCATTGCAATATTATTATTACTATCGTTAGACTGAAATACATCACCAAAACTATCAATTACAACCAGGTCTACAGGCTGCAAAGTCAATTGCTCGTTAAGGTTTTTAATAATTTCATCCGTACTCATAGTATCCGCAAAAATGAAACGCAAATTTTCAACTGCTTCTGAATTTAATCCTTTAAATTGCTTACTTATTAAATATCTTGTAGCATCTTCGTTGTCTTCTGTAGCGACATAAATAGCACGGTGGTGAACTGTTGTGAGATTAAAATCAATAAAGGAATCGACACCTAGCGCAACCTGTATGCAAAGCTGCCTTGCAAATTGACTTTTACCGGTATCAGGCTTCCCTGCAAGAACTGCCGAACCTTTTTGAGGAAAAATGGGCTCTAAAAGATATTTTTGCTCTACTTCGCCACGCTCCAATAACTCCTTTGCATTAAAGACAACTTTATCAGTTGCAATTTCCATTGCAAGTATTTGCAGTGATGCCAAAATCAAGGAATAAAAGTCAACTGAGTTGCGTCCTGACGCAAAATAATCTGAAATATCTTTGCCAGCATTTTGCAAAGGTGGCAAAACTAACCTTTGCAAACCGTGTTTTTTCGCTAACTTAGATGATTGTTCAACTCCTGTAGCATCATTATCATAAAGTACCATAACAGCCACAAAACGAGATTTTAACTCGTCTACAGTAGTTTCAGACAAAACAGCGGTTTCGCTATTAAGAGTGATTGCATTATAATTTTTTGCATGCAAAGCCATAACGTCTTTTTCTCCGCCAGTAATAATAACCAAATCTCCTTTTGCAGGAAGTTGTTTCCATCCAAAAATAAAGCCTTGTTCTTTTATTCCTAAATATTGAAATCTATATTTTTTATCATCTAATGGTTTATACAATTTTACCCAATTTTTATTTTCGTATGCAAAGATGAATTTGTTAGGATTTGCAGATACCACATATGGCTTGCCCTCTTTATTTTTTGTAGTATATTCAGAGATACTCGAAACATTAAATTTTGCAAGAACTGATTCATCAATTCCAAATTTTTTCCAATAAGTAAGTTCGTTTTCTGAAAAAGACTTCTTATTTATTGTAAAATCCGATTTGCATGATTTCACTGGTGGTGGTTTTTTATTCGAAGTATTTGTAGCAAGATGTTTTGACCCCTATAAAACAAGAGTACTATTCTAAATTTCGGTTTTTTAATTAAGCGGTTAATTTTTTCATTACTATTAGATGTTTATCCGAGTTCCATTTCTGCATAGGAGTAATTCTTCCTAGGAGACCATGAAGTCGTTCATTGTTATAAAAAGACACAAATCGTTTCAATATCTGCTGAATCTCTCCAAAATTTCGATAGTCGAACCGTGAAAATACTTCCTTCTTCAAGATTCCATGATAAGCTTCTATATGAGCATTTTCTTCTGGTGTTGCGACATGTGTAAATTCTTGTTGAACTCCTATTAATCCTAAATACTCACGGACACTTTTAGCTATAAATTGACTTCCATTATCACTCCTAATAACTACGCTTTCAGGGTAGTTATATTCGTCAAAAAGTAGAGATAGTAGTTCTATAACGTGTTTTTGCTTTATATTGAAAGAAAAATAATCCTTTAAAATTCGTCGTGTATGAACATCAATTACAGATAACAAATAAGCATTTTTACCCACATTTGGCACCCACACCATTTTAATATCCATTTCTAAGCATTGGAAGGGTCTGGAAGTATAAACCTTCCTAAATTTCACAAACTTGCGTCCAGCACCACTTCTATTAATTCTATTCTCAAGCTTTAAAAGACCTTCCTCCTTCATAATTCGGTACAGTTTTTTATGATTTATTAGGTAGCCATCTCTATTTAGATATTTGGTCATCAACCGATAACCACAGTCTATAAATTCATGTTTTAAAATATCTTTAATAGACTTAACAACATCTGATTGACTAACAAAACCACTGTTTTGATGGAACGTTACTTCCGTAGGATGATTGCCCTTCTTACCAAAACTAGGTTTTCTATAGTAGCTACTAGTAACCATACCAACCATCTTTATTATTTTAGCCTTGCTACACTTATGCTTTTGAAAAATATAGTTCACTAAATCTTTCTTGGATCGGATGTCCCAAACTTTTTTTTTAAAAGCTCCCTTTGTACCTCTAATTCTATTTCTTTATTGCTTAGTAGCTTGCGTAGAATACGATTTTCCTCTTCTGCCTCTTTAAGCTCTTTGCTTTTAGTGTCATAGGTGACTTTTAAGCCAGCCTCGCCTTTGTGCTCATACTTCTTCTTCCAGTTATATAAACTTGCGGTACTCACGCCAAACTTACGGCATGCTTCTATAATACCACTATCTTCTGAAGCTGCTAGTATTTCTAGCTTCTGAGCTAAAGTCCATTTCTTGTATTTCATATCTCAAATATATAATTTTGAAATTTAAAATAACACTCCGAACTATTAAGGGGCTAAACTACAAGAGTATCAAATAATAAATCAGAATGGATTTTTTCTAATGATTCTATAAATGACAAATTAAATAAATTCATTACTAAATCGAAACAACTTCCCTCGTCCCCTGTTGCAAAATCCTTATATCTCCATTCGCCTGTGGACATTGTAGGAAAAATATTGAATGAAGGTGTTTCCTGTTTTTCAGGCAGCAAAGGATTGCTTATGTTTTTTGCAGCTAAAAGGTTATTCTCATTGTGGTAAGGAAGCAAGTAAAAATTTAAAATCTGGTAGCTATCTACTTTTGAAAGAATAGTTTCTTTATTTAGATTACTCATAATTATCTAGCTTTTGTATTAATGCTTAGGAACCAAATAAATATATTCATCATTGTGTGAGTCCTAATTTTATATTCCTTTATCAAATTTTGATGCAGAAACTCTATTTTGCATTGTTGCAAAAAATGCGTGCGAAAATTAGCTTTGCAACACTGCAAAATGCCATTTATACCTATTGCAAGGCCTATATTATAAGCAGCTTCTCTATGTAAACACCTATTTGCAGCTTTGCAATTTTGCAACAAATATTTTACTACTCTATTATCAGTTAGGAAATGTGAAGGAAATTTCATGTCTTATTTTTTTAATAATATTAAACATTCCATCAACTCACTTTTTTTATAATAGCGTCTTGCCCCGATTCCGTAGGCTTTGACTTTTCCTTTATTAGTCCAAGCCCATAATGTGCTACTATCTATTTTTAAGAATTTACAAGTTTCATCTCTAGTAAGAAGCTCTTCTTCATTAATTTGCCCTTGAAGTTCTTTTTGAAGGTCAAAAATTCCATTTCTAATAGATGTGCCTATTAATTGTTGTAATTGTTCAACAGTTAGGCTTTCTAGTAATATTGCATTTTTTTGCATGTCTTGTGTTATTTAAGATTAACACGACAAATTTGGGAAGTAAGTTATGCAGTAGATTGATTGAAATCGTGTGTTTTATGACATGACTGCTATTTACAGTTTAGTTTTATTGTAAATATCCTCTCTGAATTTAAGGTTTCCAATTTCTTCAAATCTTTTTATTCTGTCAATATTGATATCAAAATTTATTAGAAAGTATGCAAATTGTAATTTTTGAAAGTCTTCAAATATTAAATTATCTTTTAACATACGATGATAAACAAAGCTATAATTTACAAGATCATGCTTTGATTTCCCAAATTCAGCAAGTAATTTTTTAAACCGAATAAATGCTTGATTGGATGTAAATATACGAGGGTAAAGATTTACGTCAATATTAACTTTAACTTCTTGTACATCGACACTTAGTACACGCTTGGCAGATTCTGCTGTATGATACTCAAAATCTAAGTAGTAAATTTCATTGTATTTGTCAAAATCTTCCTTATCAATAAAGTCACTTAAAAATCCGTAATATCTCTCTAGTTCAAATTTATAACGGCTAATATAGGATTGTCGACTAGTCAGCATTTTTCCTTCTTCAGGATGAACCTCACTAAAATACCTATCAACAACTTCACGGAATAGAACCATAAGTTCCTTGAATATTAATCGTAGGCAATCATTAACAAATTTATTGTTTTTAGAGTTTTGCATTAATTCTACGGTAAGAAACTCCAATTTTTTAAACGGCAAAGTTATTTGCTGTTCTATACAGTAAATTGACGGGTCAATTCTGTAGGTAACTCTGAACGAGCCATCTGCTTTTTTTTCCTGACTAACTTGTTTATCAACAGTCCAAATAACCAATCTTGGCTTTTGTATTATTTGAATAATTTCAGCGTGTTTTAAAGTTGTATCGTCCATAGTATCTTTAAAAATAGCTTGTTAGTTCCATTGCAATGTCTTTATTACTCTTTCCTATATAAATTAGAAAATTAGCTTCTGTAGTATGACCTGTGATATACATTAAAAATGAAGTGGGAATTGTTCCGTAATTATTAGAAGCAAAAGATCGTCTTCCAATATGTGAAGACACTAGCATCCATTTAGGGTAATGTTTTGTGACTTTTTCTTTTATGACATGGTCAAATAAAGTACCATTTATAGGTGTTTCAATTTCAGCTGCTTCACATACTTTTTTGATATAATCGTTATATTTTTGGTTCGAAATTTTTCTAGGAAAGTCTCCATTGTTCTTTTCTAAAATTACGATTATTTTGGTATGAAGAGGAATAGTCATTAACTTTTCCGTTTTCACTTGCTTAAATTCAATTAAAGGCTTTAAAATCCCTGCCTTGTTGACTTCGTACCTAATCATAGATTTGTTGAAACGCAAGAAATCAGACACTCTCTGTCCACAATAACAACTTATTAACAACCAGTCACGAGCATTTTTGAAAGCATCTGAAAGTTTAGACTCTTCTATGTCTTCAATCTGCTTAATATCTGTTTCACTTAAATAAATACTATCTACTTTCAAATACTTTGCTTTGATGCTGTCTAACTGATAATGTGTTTCTAACCCATTTGCTTTTGCGTGAAGACAACAAGTTTTAATAAAACGGATATTTCTTGAAGTTGTGTTTTGTGCATATCCCTGCTTTATACAATAATTTTCAAAATCTAATTTGAACTTAGCATCTACATTACGAATATATATAACTGTTTTTTTGTGATCCTGATATCTCTTAAGTAGTTGCTTTATTACATTACATTTTGAAATTGTACTCGCCTTTATTTCGCTTTTTCTATATTCAATATATATGTCCATATATTCAACAAGTGTTTGAGAGTGACTCTTGTTGATATCCTGCTTGGGATTAATAAAATCGTTTAACCATGCTGAATCAATTAATTCATTTCCTTTGCTTGAATTGAATTTTTTCAGTAGGTCATTTTTAAGCTTTGCAAGATTCGTATCAAGATTAGCATAGTCGATATCTTTCAAAGCCTTTTTCGTAGGTCTTTGCGTTTCCTTATCCCAATATTGTGGATCAATATGATAATTTGTCTTTGCTTTAATATCCTTACATCGTCCATCGCGTAAACGAATATAAATGACTGCGGGACTTTTCTCGCTTTGAATTAATAGATTAATAGATGCCATTTTAATAACTTTTTTAGAATTATAAAAGTATATCATTTAGTCCACATTTAGCCCACATTAATCAAAAAAGATACTAATTCATCCAAACTTATCCAATATGATTATTTTAAAATACTTTGTAAGGTATTGATTTTATTGGTCTTATCCAGTGTTCATAAAGAAAACATTATAATTGGTTTGGGATTATTCGAGCCCCATCTTCTCCACTTTTATAAACCTTGCAAAAATATTTTGCAAGGTTTTTTTTATGCCATAAAATAACCCTAAGGTAAATAACAAAATTTGGTTCACAAAAAAACCCTCATTGCTGAAGGTTTCATTTTATAAGGTAATTTAATTATTATTTTGGTAATGGTGCACCAACAGCTACAGAACATGAATGACCTGCTTGACCGTGTGGTGGGTTCATTCCGGGAGCTGTTGCAGTTGTTCCTGATTTCATATCAACTGGCATAACAGAAGCCTGCCCTTGTGGAGCTGGCGCTTGCATCGTTGGAGCTGGTGGAGGAGTTGCAGCTGCTTTTGGCGAACTTAAAGGCGCTCCTACAGCGATGTCACAACGGTGATTTGGTTGCCCATGAGGTGGATTCATTCCTGGAGCAGTTGGTGCAGCTTGCGATTGAACTGGATTAGGTGTTTGAGCCGCTTGTGGATTCTGGTTTTGAACTTCAAACTGCTTTTCCATAGTTTGATTTTCTGATGGAGCAGTTTCAGTTATTGGAGTTTCAGAACTTTCTTGAGGTTGTAACTCTTTTTTGCAAGAAACAAATAATATGGAACTCAAGAAAGCACCAGCAAGTATCATTTTCATATTCATAATAGACGATTTTATAATTATAATGGTTTCAAATATAAAGTTTATAAATCGCTAAAGAAAAAGATTAACAGAAAATCACATAAAAAAACACACAACAAAAGAAATTACTATGTAATATTCCTTTTTATGTTTACAGATTTTTGCCGCAAGTAGCGAATTAAAAATGGGTGGTTCTTGTTTACAAACTTTGTTATTACTATAATGCAAGAATTACATAGCACAAGAATTATTATTATTTTTGAAAGAAATAATGTGATAGAAAACACATTGGCATCTCCTACAAATTGATTTTTAACATATTGAAAACCAGAACATTTACATAAAAAAAACCGTAATCATCACGTTGATGATTACGGTTTTAAATGTGGTCCCACTTGGAATCGAACCAAGCACCTACTGATTATGAGTCAGTTGCTCTAACCGAATGAGCTATAGGACCATTCTTGCGGTTGCAATATTACCACTATTTTCGGTTTGTTGCAACTATTTTATTCAAAAATAATTTCCTTTTTTATTGCTTGATTACGCAGTGATTTCCTGACACAATTCAATTAAAACACCGTTTGTTCCTTTGGGATGCAAAAAAGCAACAAGTTTATTATCAGCCCCTTTTTTTGGAGTTTCATTTAAAACTATGAAACCTTCGTTTTGCAATCGTGCAATTTCTGCAGTAATATCTTCTACATCAAATGCAATATGATGAATGCCTTCTCCTTTTTTCTCTAGAAACTTCGCAATCGGACTTTCGGGATTAGTGGCTTCTAAAAGTTCGATTTTATTTGGTCCATTCATGAAAAAAGAAGTTTTAACACCTTCACTTTCTACTTCTTCAAACTTGTAGGGTGCTGCTCCAAACAGCTTTTCAAAAAGAGCATTTGAAACCTCTAAATCCTTTACTGCAATTCCGATGTGTTCTATTTTTCTCATATTATAAATTTAACGCAAAGTTCGGAAACATCTGAATAAGAAAACTATAATTTTAAAAAAAGTTAGTGATTCGCTTCTTTGTTATAATTAGTTCAAATTCTTATGCTTATAATATTAAACAATTCATAAATGCCTACTTAGAGTATAGTTCTTTAAAAGTTATTACGTAAATTTGCACCAAATTAGATAATTTAAAAACGGATACATGAGTACTACAACAATGCCATTTGTGGCTTTTAAAGTAAAAGATATCTCTCTCGCAGCTTGGGGAAGAAAAGAAATTGAATTAGCAGAAGCGGAAATGCCCGGTTTAATGGCACTTCGCTCTGAATATAAAAACGAGCAACCCCTTAAAGGTTCACGTATTGCAGGATGTTTGCACATGACTATTCAAACTGCAGTTTTAATCGAAACATTAATCGCACTTGGAGCAGAAGTTACTTGGTCATCTTGTAATATCTTCTCTACACAAGACCAAGCTGCTGCTGCAATCGCTGCTGCTGGAATTCAGGTTTACGCTTGGAAAGGTTTGAACGACGAAGATTTTGACTGGTGTATTGAGCAAACCTTATTCTTTGGTGAAGACAGAAAACCATTGAATATGATTCTTGATGATGGTGGAGATTTAACGAATATGGTTATTGACAAATACCCAGAATTAGTTGCTGGAATTAAAGGTTTATCTGAAGAGACTACAACAGGAGTTCACAGATTGTACGAAAGAGTAAAAGCGGGAACTTTGCCAATGCCGGCAATTAACGTGAATGACTCGGTTACTAAATCTAAATTTGACAACAAATACGGTTGTAAAGAATCGGCCGTTGATGCAGTTCGTCGTGCAACTGATATTATGCTTGCTGGTAAAAGAGTAGTTGTTTGTGGCTACGGTGACGTAGGAAAAGGAACTGCTGCTTCATTTAAAGGTGCAGGCTCTATTGTTACCGTTACTGAGATCGACCCAATTTGTGCTTTACAAGCTGCAATGGACGGTTATGAAGTAAAAAGATTAAATACAGTTGTTGGAAATGCTGATATCATCATTACGACTACTGGAAATAAAGATATTATTTTAGGAGAGCACTTTGAGCAAATGAAAGATAAAACGATTGTTTGTAACATTGGCCACTTTGATAACGAAATTGCAGTTGCATGGTTGAATAAAACTCATGGTGCATCTAAAGTTGAAATCAAACCACAAGTTGACAAATATACTATTAACGGCAAAGACATCATCCTTTTGGCTGAAGGTCGTTTAGTGAACCTTGGTTGTGCTACAGGTCACCCAAGTTTTGTAATGAGTAATTCATTTACAAACCAGACTTTAGCTCAAATTGAATTGTGGAAAAACAGTGCAAACTATGAAAATGACGTTTACATGTTACCAAAACACTTGGATGAAAAAGTTGCTATGTTGCACCTTGCAAAACTAGGTGTTGAATTGGAAACTTTACGTGACGATCAAGCTGCCTATATTGGAGTTCCTGTTGAAGGACCATTCAAACCAGAATATTACAGATACTAATCCAACTTGTCATTGTGACGATAGGAAGAATCTAAACCCTTGCAGTAATGCGAGGGTTTTTTAATGAAAGCACTTTACTTGAAAGTGAGCTAAAAACAAAAAACCCAATCTTTTCAGATTGGGTTTTTTAATAGGATGAAATCAACGATTATGCTTCGAATGGAAGTATAGAAACGTATGATTTATTATCTCTTTTCTTTTGGAACTTAACCAATCCATCTACTCTTGCGTGTAGTGTGTGATCTTTACTGATGTAAACGTTTTCACCTGGATTATGTTTTGAACCTCTTTGTCTTACAATGATATTTCCCGCAATTGCAGCTTGACCACCAAAAATCTTAACACCTAAACGTTTAGATTCTGATTCTCTACCATTCTTCGAACTACCGACACCTTTTTTGTGAGCCATGACGTATTAGTTTTAAGGTTATTATTCTTGAGTTTCTTCTTTTTTAGCTTTCGCTACTTTTTTCTTTGGAGCTTCTACTTCTTCAGTTGCAGGAGTAGCTTCTTTTTTAGGAGCTGCTTTCTCTTTTTTTGCACCTGGAAGCGTAATTCCAGAGATTTGGATTTGTGTCAAATATTGACGGTGTCCGTTTCTCTTTTTGTACCCTTTTCTTCGTTTCTTTTTGAAAACGATTACTTTGTCTCCTTTTAAGTGTTGTAACACTTTGGCTTCTACTGAAGCACCTTCTACAGCTGGGGCGCCTAAAGTGATTGTACCCGCGTCGTCTAACAAAAGAACTTTTGCAAATGAAATTGCATCTCCCTCTTTGTCAGCCAAACGGTGCACATAAACCTTTAAGTCTTTGCTTACTTTAAATTGTTGCCCTGCTATCTCTACGATTGCGTACATAACAATGATGTTTAGTTAATTTTTAAGGTTGCAAATGTACAATTAAATATTATAATACCAATTGTATTAGGAAAAAAAATAATCGATTTAGAAAAGAAGCTCGAAAATAATAAAGTTATTGTATGCTAGGCCTTTGTAAATCTACAAAAGGAGGACTAAGTTAGTTGCGCCACAAGCCAAAGTCTAAGGTGATTTTCCACTATTTACCGCATTTTAAAAATGGTACTACCACGACTGATCGTATAGGAATTTTACGAAAAGGATTACTGCATCTGCAATCCTAACGATATTGGCGCTGCAACCCCTTTTCTTCCCAACTAGGTCCTACGATGCAACGCATGAGGCAGCCTTTCGGACCTCCTACTTATGGTTTTCATACACTCCTCATACACTATCTATGCCTTTGCTATGCCTTTGCTATGCACCATCCATACACTATCCCATACAGTCGGAATAAGATAGAGACTCCATCTGATTCTGTTAACAACTGATAAATATCCTGCTACACCTGTTATATCGACGCTTTTAAAACCTTAAGGCACTAGAGATTGATGGCCCTGTAAACAGGACCTGAACGACAAAGTAAGCAGTAATTGCATTTACATCTCAGCTCCAGCTCAGTATGTGGGTGTTGCAAACGGAGCTGGACTTTCGCAAACCCCAAATTCGGATGCTACAAAAACTACACATTGTACTCATGATTACACTTTCGTTAATTTACAGTTGCAAATTCCAAACAATTTTCCGGTTGAAAAAGTAATTTTCTACACTAGTTTGTGTCAAGTTGTTTCCACATCCACTGAAAAAGCGTCGAATGTGACTGGTTTTGCTAACGGAGTTTAGTATTTAAGAGCAATTCATTCGGCAGGTACGCAAACCTTTGCTTTTATAAAATTATACCCTATTTAAGTTGCCCAAAACTTAAACCGAAGACAAATATTTAATCCAAAATACTTCCTTTTTTTGTCTGAATAGCGTGAAAACACCTTTCTTGTTCAAATTTTCAAGGACACCTTTTATTCCTTATACTTTTTTGAGTATTTTAGAATTTAATAAATCTATAACGCTTCTTCATATTTGTTTATTTTACAACTTACGTAGATAATTTTGTTAGAAAGCGTCCATTTGTTCGTTTTAGGTGAAAATGGCGATTCTAATAATCCAATAATTTATTTACATTTAGCCGATAATTTCAAAATTTATAAATATGAAAAAAATTACTTTTTGGCTTTTTGTGCTGTTTGGATGTCTCCAAATGCAAGCACAACTTTTTACCATTGAGAATTGTGCCTTAACTTTGAGTACAACGACCTACGGGCCAATGTACTCAGTAGCTACCGCAAATGCAACCAGCCGAACAGCAGTTGTATATCAATCCTCCAAACTGGTTTCTTTGGCAGGGCAAACATTAACAAGTGTTTACTTTAGCCGATTAACGGCTACAGGTAGTATGGCAGGCACACCTAATTACAGGGTTTACCTAAAAGAAGTACCATTTACTGATTTTGGTACGGGAGCTTTAGATTGGGCTACTGCTACCACAGGTGCTGTCTTAGTATATGATAGCAATCCCGCTACCGCTGTGGGGAGTTCCGTTGGATGGAAATCATTTCCATTCAGCACCAATTTTTTATATTCAGGAACACAAAATTTAGCCGTTTTCTTCGAATATACGAACGCTACAGCAAGTGCTTTAATTGCCTGGGAGTATGAATATAATTCTCCATGTGTGGATACTGAAAATAGTAATACCACTAAATACACGAATAATACGACAGGTGTCTTACCTGCAACATTAGCTTCTGGTAATTACAGAAGACCTATGATTGGTTTTGATTATTTAGTTGCTTGTCCAGCACCTACTAATTTAGTTGTTTCTGATATTACTGCTACAAGCGCTTCAGTAAATTGGATTGCTGGTGGATTAGAAACACAATGGGAATATGCCGTTGTTCCTGCAGGTTCTGGCATCCCCACCACTACCAGTACAATTGGAACGAATCAATTAAGCATTGCAGCTTTAAATCCTGCGACACCTTATCAAGTTTTTCTTCGTGCTTATTGTGGGACGGATGATGAAAGTGTTTGGAAAGTATCCGAAGCATTTACCACTCAATGTGTAGAGGTTACCTCTTTGGTAGAAAACTTTGATAGTTATACTACAGGTACTAGTTCCATGCCCCTATGTTGGAGTAAAATTGGTACCGGTACGGCTTATGTTACTACAGGAGGTATTTCACCTGGCTCCGCACCCAATAGATTTTATTTAAATACGAGTGCAACCACATTTATTCATGCTATTTCACCTGCTTTTAGCAATCTTTCCGCCAACACACACCGGTTAAAATTCAAGGCCTACGCTTCTACGGCAAGTAAAAATTTACAAGTTGGTTATCAAACGGATTTGTTAGATGCATCCACTTTTGTTCTACTTGAAACTCTTAATTTGCCTGGTACCGTGGCTTCATCTGCTGGAGAATTCGTGGTGGAACCTTTTGATGTCCCTACAAGTGTTAAAAACTTGGTTTTGAGAAGTTTTAATGAAAGTTCAACTGCCATTTACATCGATGACATTATTTGGGAGCCTATCCCTACTTGTCCGGACGTTACAGAGATAAAATACACTAATCTGTTTGATGCTACTGTTACCATCAACTGGTTAGCAGGAGGCACAGAAACAGCTTGGCAATATGCCTACGGAACTAGTGACTTGATGGAACCTTCCACTCTTACTCCTGTAGATATTGTGACTACAACTGCAAATGTTACGGGATTACTTCCATCAACGAGCTACAAGGCATGGGTACGTTCAAACTGTACCACTGGTGGTTTTGGAGCATGGATTGGACCCGTATTATTTACTACGCAATGTAGTCCTGTAACTGATTTCTATGAAAACTTTGATTCTTCCGTATCTGGATCAACTGCTGCATTTACAGATTGCTGGCAAAAAGCGGGTAATGGAACGGTATATATTACTACAGGAGGTGCAGAACCAGGAACAGCACCTAATAGACTTTACATGCTAGCAAATGGAACAGCAACGACACCAACTGAAGCTCTTGCTATAATGCCACAAGTGTCTAATTTGCAAGCAGAAACACACCGTTTAAAATTTAAAGCGTATTGCTCTACAACTAATAAGACTATAGAAGTCGGTTATCTTCAAAATTTAACTGACCTCAGTTCATTTGTAGCTTTAGAACAATTTAATTTACCCGGAACTACTGCTGCTACAGCTGAAGAATTTATGGTTGAACCGTACGGCGTTCCAACAGGAGTTTCTAATTTGGTTTTTAGAAATAATGCCCCTACAGGATCTTCTACCATTTATATTGATGATGTTGTATGGGAAGTAGTACCCGCTTGCTCTGATATTGCTATCGTCACTGTGACTGATTTTAATAGTGTTTCGGCAACGGTAACCTGGGAACCGGGTGGATCAGAAACAGCATGGCAATATGTATATGCTGAATCAACTGTGACAGACCCTACAACATTAACGGGTAGCATGGTAACTGTAACGAATAACCCTACAACAATGATATCTGGGTTAACAGCTGCCACTACCTACAACTTTTGGATTCGTTCAAAATGTGGTACTACGGATTTCGGAAATTGGCCTCAAAACCCTACGCAGTTCACTACTACTTGTGCTCCAGTAACCGCTTTTACAGAAAATTTTGATTCTTCCGCTACTGGAACTGCGAGTCCTATGCCCACTTGTTGGACGAAATTCGGAAACACAGGAACTACGTATGTAAATACGGGAAGCACCACTCCTAATTCAGCTCCAAACCGATTGTATATGTATGCGTCCGCTACGACCTCTACAACTTCGATTGCTGTATTACCACCAGTTTCCAACTTACAAGCTGGTACACACCGTTTGAAATTTAAAGCATATGCTACTACTTCAGGAAAAGAAATTGAAATAGGCTATTATGAATATGCGGGAATGGCAGACTCATTTGTTCCTTTACAAAGCTTAGCGTTACCTTCAACGGCTCAATCCTCGGCAACAGATCTTACTTACACACCCGAATTTATACCTGCTGGTATTGAATCGCTTGTTTTGAGAAACAACGCTATTTCTTTTACTGGTACTACTGCTATTTATATTGATGATGTGATTTGGGAACCTCTGCCTGCCTGTTTTGATATTACAGCAGTACAACCTACTGTTTTATCTAGTTCTGCAGCTGATGTGACGTGGGTACCTGGTGGTTCAGAAACGGCTTGGCAATATGTATATGCAGAAAGTACTGTTACTGACCCGACAACTTTGACACCAACGGATGTTACTAACAATCCTTTTGCATCCATTACCAACCTTACTTCAAATACTACCTACAAAATTTGGATTCGTTCGAATTGTGGGTCGGGTGCTTTAGGAAACTGGTCTACGCCATTTACCTTTAAAACCGATTGTGAAAGTACTACAGCATTTTCAGAAAATTTTGATTCTTATGCTACGGGTACAGCTAATCCATTACCTGATTGTTGGAAAAAAGCAGGAAATGGATCGACTTATATTAGTACTGGAGGAGCAATTCCTGGAACACCCCCAAATCGTTTGTATATGTCTGCCAGTGGAACTACCCCGACAGTATCAATGGCAATAATGCCCGCTGTCTCTAATTTACAAGCGGGTACGCACCGATTGAAATTTAAAGCGTATGCTTCAACACTAAATAAATCTGTAGAAATAGGTTACCTTACAGACAGCGATGATGTTACTTCTTTTGAAATTCTAGCTTCATTTGAATTACCAGGAACTGCAGCAGCAACTGCCGCCAGTTTTTCTTACATGCCTGTCAATGTTCCTGCTGGAATAACATATATGGCATTTAGAAATGTTGGTTTTACGGGAGGAACTGCTACCATGTACATCGATGATGTGGTGTGGGAAATGGCTCCATCTTGTCCCGACTTGAATGCCATACAATTTAATGGTTCAACATCGACTACAGCAGTTTTTTCTTGGTCCCCGGGTGGTTCAGAAACGGATTGGCAGTATGTTTATGGATTGGCAACCATTACAGATCCAACTACATTAACACCAGTAGATGTATCTTCTACACCATCAGCAACGCTTTCAGATTTATTGCCTTCCACTGCATATAATGTTTGGGTTAGAGCTAATTGCGGTGCAGAAACAGGTATCTATTCAAGTCCATTGACATTTGAAACTGCTTGTGTGCCCATCGCTGCACTTCCATGGACAGAAGGGTTTGAAGGAACTACAGGAACGGCTTATCCCCCATGTTGGGTAGAAGAAAATGGAGACTTTGTTACTTCGGCAACCAATAATTATGTTATTCCTCGTACAGGAACGCGTTACTTACGCGATTCTTATTCAGCCACAAACGAATATATGTGGACTCCTGGCTTTGTATTAAGCGCAGGGACTAGTTATGATTTCAGTTTCTATATGGCCGGTGACGGTTACAGCGGATGGACGGTTGATGTATATTTCAATACGGTACAGCATAGTACTGGTGCTACTCCACTAGGAAGCACGATAACGGCTGCTGGACCAGGTTCTATTACTGTTCAACCTTATTCATTAGTAAATAATTCGTTCACGCCTACGGCCACAGGAACGTATTACTTTGCTGTAAAAGTAAATCAGCCTTCTACCATTCCTTGGTACATTGGATTTGATGATTTCAAATTAGAAGTAACCCCTTCATGTCCTACTCCGACTGCTCCAACTGCTTCTAGCATTACTGTGACTTCGGCAACGATGAATTGGGCTGCGACTACTTCTGGTACTGCCAATGGTTACGCATATTTGTATACTACTGATTTAGTAACTTTGCCAACGGAAACAACGGTTGCTTCTGGTACTGTTGCGGCAGGAATCACAACCGCTGATTTATCAGGTCTTACGGGTGCCACGGTTTACAAAATGTACGTAAGAAGTATTTGTGGTGGAACGGATATTGGATCATGGTCAGATGCGGGTACATTTACTACTAATTGTCTCGCCTCTACATTGCCTTACACTCTTGATTTTGAATCAGTAACTGTTCCTAATTTACCTTCTTGTACTGCTGTTGAAAATGCAGGTACTGGAGCTATTTGGCAAACACAAGCTGCTCCAGGTTATGGCTTTACTACAAAAGTTTTATCTTATTCGTATAATTCAAGTCCAGCAAATGCATGGTTTTATACCAATAAGTTAAGTTTAGTAGGCGGCACTACCTATACTATATCGTACAACTACGGTACCAATAGTACAGCAACATGGTTTGAAAAACTGAGGGTTTCTTTCGGTACTTCTGCTAATGCAACAGCGATGACTACAGAAATTGCAGATCATCCGATGATTCAACAAGGAACGCTTCAGAGTAATAGCACTACATTTACTCCTGCAACAAGCGGTGAATATGTAATCGGTTTCCAGGCCTACTCTGATGCTAATCAGTACTACTTGTACCTTGACAACATCATAATTCAGCAAAATTTATCATCTAATCCTTTTGAAGGTGATTCATTTACTGCGTATCCGAATCCAGTAAAAAACATGTTGAACTTAAGTTATACTCAAAACATTTCAGATGTTAGTGTGTTTAATTTATTGGGACAACAAGTACTCACAAAATCGTTACAAGCCACGAAAGGACAAGTAGATATGTCGCATTTGGCTTCAGGAACTTACTTGATAAAAGTAACTACCGGAACTGGCGTAAAAACCCTTAAAGTGATTAAAGAATAATCTTAATCCTTACTTATTTTTTAAAACCCTAGCTATCAAAGCTAGGGTTTTTTTATGGCCCATTTGGGAGTTTCTGTTGTTTAAGAAAACAATACCTTCTTAGGTTTTTCTCTAGCATTTTAAATAATATTCCATTTTTTTCGAACAGTACTTTACTGCTGCTGTAGTTCTCGTTTTGTTAAAGTACGGTATCTACATTGACAATGGATGCGTATGTCATCTTTGTACCCACCCAATTGAATAAAATATTCCCAAAAACGGCATAAGTTATTCCCTGAATAACTTAAACAGAAGAATTGATCAGCAGAACTTTGAGACTGAATTTAAAAATAAGGTCCTTATGAATGCTACTCCCTCCGTTTCTGATGCTCAAAGACGAATGCTTGCGTCAACAATTGCCGCATTTAATTCAAAACTTTCATATCCAACAAGTGTTTTACCACCCGGGTCACAATAACCGCCCTGGTCATTTGCTTGTCCATACTGCCAACTACCACGAAGCCGTACAATTTAGCAAGTTAAAATGGGTTAAAAAGATGCATGCAAAAAAAGAAGTGTTGCTGCACTTTGCGGGAACAAGTCGGCTGCAATATTGCACGGAGCGTGGTAACCCCTTCGTACCTTATTACTATGAGGCCTCTGCCCTTATCTATCAAAATCCAGACTACAATCACGAGTCCCATTTCACTATTGAAAAGAAATCTTTCTTAAAAAAACTCCGCCGCTCCAAAAATGCGTTTTTCCACGATTACGACCTATTGTCTACTGAAGCTAGAAGGCATCGTAAGGCGGGAGGGGATGTCAATGCTTTTCTGGCTTATCATTCTATTTTTAGCACCCTAATCCATCAATTGGAAGGCTTGTATATCAGTCCATTTGTTACAGACCAAAACCTACACGAGCGGATTGCCTACTTAACGCTGTATCTGCCGGAATTGCAACGTTTGTTTGTTAAAAAGAGTGCGAAGAAGTATTGCCTCATCGAAATTGTAGAAGCAGCGGCACTTCCTGGTGCCGCCGATGGCGAACTTTATTTAGACATCGATATGCTTCCTGCCCTTGAACAAGCAGCCGAAGCCTTGTATGTGCTAGTGGAGCAACGTTACAAGATCATGAAAAGGGGCATACACTTTCCTTATGTAGGTGGTGTGGTGGCTAAGAAGGTCGATTTGAAAGAATCCTTGCTTGGGCAAGCAATAGGAGTCATCACTAAAATTGCCTCGCCAGAAGAAATTTACTTATTCCATACTAAAGAAACAGCAGCTGTACCCGAGAAAACGGCCGCACACTTTCTGTTTTACGTGCTGCTGCTCGGAAAGGGCATAGGAAATGATAAGCTCTTGTCGATTCAGCAGTCCGTAGCCGATGTGACACAAAAACAATGTACGGTTGTCGCGATTGCTCACAGTCGGTATTTTATACAGGATAATTTGTTTTCCTTGCAAACGTTTTTCAAAGGGATTATACAACCCGAAAACCGCATTTATACTTCTGATTCCTTTCATCCGATGCTGCACTGGCAGGCATCGCATACTGTGTATTATAGTGATTTAGGTATTTTACAACCTCGAGCCCGACGCTATTCTGAACAATTTCAAATGCTGCTTGCGCATCGAAGTGCGGAAAACACAGAAGCACTCTATCTGTTGTTTGCTTATGCGTTTACGCACTTGTTGCGGACGTATCTGTACTTACAACTTTTCAGTTACCAACCCAATCAATTGTGTACTTATTCTTTATGGAACTTGGCGGTGTACAGTAATCCCAAGTTGGAGAAAATGGAATTCTTGTTCAATCAACTAAGTGATCAATTTTACAAAGACATTGATGCCCATCTTCGTTTTGCGCATCGGTCTAATAGGGTTGATAATGCCGAATTAGAAATTATGGAGCAGATTTTGAATGTACTAGTAGAGAAAACTGAGGAGGATTGATGTTTTTTGCAACAACAAATCTCTTATTGCAAATTTTCTCCTTATTTTGCAATAACAAAATCCTTTTTGCAAAAAACGGATGGATTTTACAATAACTGTTCCCATTAGAACAATACCCATGTCAATATCAATAGTATAGAAGATAAAAACAAACATTACAAAAGCTATTATCTAAAAAACCGACTTTTCCTCAGGGCAGAAGTTATGTGTACTTTGCTAATAAGTTTAATCCACAATTATTGGTGTTGAAGGTAAAGATTGTCTGAAGTATAAAAAGATGACATTAAAAAGATAATCTATTAGCTAGATGACAAACAAATAGAATCAGCTGGCGCGAAAAGAAATAGAACCTATCTAATTTCTAAATAAAAAATAAAAATGAAAACAGATAGCGTAAACACTCGATTTTGTTTGCTTTTTTTTATTTTTAAAGTAATTCTAATCGAAAATAAAATCAATCTGGTAAAAACAAACAAATTCTGATAGCTCGTAAGTCGTATTTGAAAAAACTAATTGTTCAACAATATATTATAGAAATAATGCTGTCTTGAAGAATCGTATAAAGCATCGTTGAATTTCATCACCTGAAATTCATTTTGAAGATACATTTTTAAAAGGCACTTTCGAGTTTCTGGCTTATCACCATTTATTATTTGAAAAAGAAATTCCCTTTTAATTCCTAAAACATACTTTTGGTTCTAGCCCTTTTTGAAGGTTTATGTTCCACAAAACATACTTTTTTTCAATTGCCATTTAGTGTGCTTCGAGGTCAGAGACCATCGAAGAGCGAGCACAGAATTTGGAAAACTGGAGAAGAATAATGTAAACTTGAACTAGATTTTAATATTTGAAATTTTACTTTTAACTTCTTTAAATTAAATTTTATAAAAAAAGCGACAACCGTAAGGATGCCGCTTTGAATGTTTTCACAACGGAATAATCCTTATTGTGAATTGCTTCAAAATTGTACTGCAATAATACAACTTTATTTCTATTGTTGGGTTACGGTTTCCCGTAAGGATGTTAATTTTCTTATATTTATATTTAGCAAAAAAACATATAAAACGATATCTATCACTTAAATACATACAGAAATGAAGAAAATATTAGGATTGGATTTAGGGACAACCTCAATAGGATGGTCATTTATCAATGAAGCCGAAAACGAAAATGAAACTTCATCAATAGTAAATACAGGGGTTCGCATTGTACCGTTGACCTCTGATGAAGAAGCTGACTTTAAAAAAGGAAACACCATTTCGATAAACGCTGACAGAACTTTAAAACGTGGAGCGAGAAGAAGTTTGCAACGTTTTAAATTGAGAAGAAATGCATTATTAGACATTTTTTCTAAAATAAATTTTATTCCTACTTATTTTGTTTATGCTGAAAATGATTCGAATAGTACTTTTTCATCGTATCAAATACGGGCAAAAGCAGCTATTGAAGAAGTAAGCAAAGAAGAATTAGTGCAAGTTTTATTAATGCTCAACAAAAAAAGAGGATATAAAAGTAGTCGTAAAGCAAAATCTGCGGATGAAGGCGATGCAATTGACGGAATGAAAATTGCCAAAGAAATCTTTGAAAACAATTTAACTCCTGGGCAATGGGTTTTTAACTCACTCTTGAAAGAGGGAAAATTTATCCCTGATTTTTATCGTTCTGATTTACAAAAAGAATTAGAGAGAATTGTCCGTTTTCAAAATCAATTTCATTCGGAACAAATGAATGAAAAATTATTGGAAGATATTCAAGGAAAAACACGAACATTAACTTCACAACATTTTACCAAAACTTTAAAAATTGAACTTGCTGAAAATAAAGGTTCAAGAGACCAAATAAAACTACAACATTACAAATGGAGGTCTGAAGCATTGACTAGCGAACTGGATTTAAAAATCCTAGCTTACATCATTACTGAAATTAACAATCAAATTAATCAATCAAGTGGTTATTTAGGAGCCATAAGTGACCGAAGCAAGGAACTGTATTTTAATCAAGAAACTATTGGACAATACCAATACAAACAACTACAAGAAAATGCACATAATAAACTAAAAAACCAGGTATTTTATAGACAAGATTATTTAGATGAATTTGAGAAAATTTGGGAAACCCAAGCAAAATTTCATCCTGAATTAACCGATAAACTAAAAACAGAAGTAAGAGATATTACGATTTTCTACCAAAGAAAATTAAAATCTCAGAAGCATCTTGTTAGCTTTTGTGAGTTTGAAAAAGGCCACAAAGCTATTCCAAAATCATCACCTCTATTTCAAGATTTTAGAATTTGGCAAAATTTGAATAACATTGTTATTAAGAACGAAATGACCAAAGAGCCTTTTGTTTTAGACGAAGAATTAAAAAACATAATTGCACAAGAGCTCCTGTTTAAAGAAAACATGACCGATGTGCAAATGATGGCGTTTTGTGATTTAAAAAAAGGAAAACATTCTGCCAATTTCAAAAAAATAGAAGGTAACAGAACTAATACCGAAATTTTTAAAGCTTTTGAGAAAATTTTAATTCTCGAAGGTTATGACGAATTGGATTTTTCTAAACTAGATGCATCAGATATCAAACAAATTTTCAAATCTGCTTTTGTTGATTTAGGAATCAGTACAGCTATACTTGATTTTGACCCAAAAATTCAAGGAAATGATTTTGATAAACAAGGGTATTACCAATTCTGGCACTTATTATATGCCGCGGAAGATGATGATAAATTGAAAGAAACCTTAAAAAACAAATTTGGTTTCAAAGAAAACCACCTGACTTATCTATTGAATATTAGCTTACAAGCTGATTATGGTAGTTTGAGTGCCAAAGCTATAAAAAAAATATTACCTCACTTGCTGGATGGACATACTTACGATAAAGCTTGTTTAATGAGCGGTTACAATCACTCCTCCTCATTAACTACCGAGCAAAATAATGATCGTGTTTTAAAAGACACACTTGAATTATTAAAAAAGAATAGTCTACGTAATCCAGTAGTTGAGAAAATACTCAACCAAATGATTAATGTAATCAATGCGATTGTTGCAGACCCACAAATGGGGAAACCGGATGAAATCAGAGTAGAACTGGCTCGGGAGTTAAAAGCAAACAACGAGCAAAGAAGTGATATGACAAAGGCTATCAATAAAAGCACAGCCGAACACGACAAAATTAGACAACTACTCCGTACCGAATTTGGAATTCTTAGAGTAACTAGAAACGATATTATAAGATACAAACTTTGGAAAGAAACAGAAGGAATTTCGATATATACAGGCAAAACCATTGAAGCTTCAAGATTGTTTACCAAAGACTACGATATTGAACATATCATTCCAAAATCACGATTATTTGATGATAGCTTTTCAAATAAAACTATTTGCGAACGCCAGCTAAATATTGATAAAAGTAATAAAACTGCTTATTCTTTTTTACAAGAAAAATTATCTGCAGAAGATTTTGACCAGTTTGATAAAAGAGTAAAAAGTTTGTTTGGTAAAATAAGTCGCACCAAGCAAAACAAACTTTTGATGGCAGACAATGAAATTCCCGAAGGTTTTATTGACCGTCAGTTACGAGAAACCCAATATATTGCAAAAAAGGCTAAAGAAGTATTACTCGAAGTTTCTAGAAATGTGACCGCAACTATTGGTAGTGTAACCGACAAATTGCGTGATGATTGGGAATTAGTAGATGTTATGAAAGAGCTTAATTGGGAGAAATACGAAAAACTGGGTCTAACCTATGAAGAAAAAGGCAAAAATGGAGAACGCCTATATAAAATAAAAGACTGGACTAAAAGAAACGACCACCGCCATCATGCCATGGATGCGATTACAGTTGCTTTCACAAAACCTGCTTACATTCAATATTTAAACAATTTGAATGCAAAAACACAAGGTGATAAAAATTCTGGTTCTATAATTGGTATTGAAGCGAAATATTTAAAAAGAGACAAAAATAATAAGTTGCGTTTCATCCCTCCGATGGAGAACTTTAGAGAAGAAGCTAAAAAACAACTTGAAAGTATTTTGATTTCGTACAAAGCCAAAAACAAAGTAGTAACCAAAAATAAAAACACAACAAAAAAAAGCGGAGGAACGCAAACAAAAATACAATTAACGCCAAGAGGTCAATTGCATAAAGAAACGGTTTATGGTAAACTACAGCGTTATGAAACCAAAGAAGAGAAAGTAAACGCCAACTTTACAGCGGCTCATATTGCAAAAGTAGCTAATAAAGCCTACCGTGAAGCACTCTTAAAACGATTGGAAGAGAATGAAAACGACCCCAAGAAAGCTTTTACAGGTAAAAACTCATTGGCAAAAACACCTATCTACATTAGTTTAAAAGATAACATTACTGTTCCCGAAAAAGTTAAATTAGTTTGGCTAGAAGACAATTACACGATTAGAAAAGACATTACACCCGATAATTTTAAGGATTTAAAAAGTATTGCTAAAGTAATGGACACTGGTTTAAAAACTATTTTAGAAAACCGTTTAGCCGACTTTGGCAATGATCCTAAAAAAGCTTTCTCAAATCTTGACGAAAACCCAATTTGGCAAAACAAAGAAAAAGGAATTGCGATAAAACGGGTTACGATCAGTGGCGTGAGCAATGCGCAGGCTTTACATACTAAAAAAGACCATTTGGGCAAGGAAATTTTGGATCAACAAGGAAAACCAATGCCTGTGGATTTTGTTAGTACTGGAAACAATCATCATGTAGCCATTTACAGAGACGAAAAAGGAAATCTGCAAGATGATGTAGTTTCCTTCTATGATGCGGTAACTCTAGCAAAAGAGGGAATATCAGCAATAAATAAAACTCATAAGAATGGCTGGGAATTCCTATTTTCCATGAAGCAAAATGAGTTTTTTATATTTCCATCTGATGGTTTTAATCCTCATGAAATGGATTTACAAAATCCTATTAATAATAAACTAATAAGTCAAAATTTATTTCGTATCCAGAAGTTTTCAAAAGTAGATTATGGCAATACATCTGTTAGAGATTATGTATTTAGACATCATTTAGAAACTACCTTGAATGATTCAAAAGAACTTAAAGACATAGCTTACAAATCTTTGAAGAGCTTACCTCATTTTGAAGGGATAATAAAAGTCCGAATCAACCATTTAGGTAAAATTGTTCAAATAGGAGAATATTAATAAAACGATTGGATTCAATAGGATTGGGTTTTAACCCAATCTAAAATATACAAACACAAGAAGAGGGCTTTAGCCCATAAAACATTTGGCTAAAGCCTAAATTAAAAATAAATTATTATCCCTCCAGCTAAAGCAGGAGGCAATTGAAAGTTAACAAAGTATAGTTTAATATAAATCAATTTTTTAATAGAAATGGGTTTTAATCCATTCTAAAAAGAATTCAAAGAAAAGGCTTTAACAAACTATTTTTAAAAAGAAAAAATTATGTCATACATCAAAACCTATATTCATTTTGTGTGGAGTACAAAAAACAGATTCCCTTTTTTAGACAATAAAGAATTACGACAGAAAGTTTGGTATCATATTAAAGAAAATGCCACCGAAAAAGGAATATTTGTTGATTTTGTTAATGGGTATTCTAATCATTGTCATTGTTTGGTTTCTTTAGGGGCCGACCAAACTATCCAGAAAACAATGCAACTCATTAAAGGAGAATCATCGTTTTGGATCAATAAAAACAAATTGTGTTTAGATAAATTTGAATGGCAAGATGAATATTTTGCTGTTTCAGTTTCTGAATCTATGTTAGATAAAGTACGGAATTATATCAAAAATCAGGAACAACATCACGCTAAACAAACTTTTGAAGAAGAATATGAAGAATTTATGATTAAATATAATTTCCCAAAAGAATAGAATTTGGCTAAAGCCAATTTATAAATATCATTTTGTTTTCCTCCAGCTAAAGCAGGAGGCAATTGAAACCTTACAGCTAAAGCAGGAGGCAATTCAAAAGCTGTAGGCAGTCCACATTTTCAATAATAAAAAGTTCAAAATATTGTAGATGCAATTCAATAGCTGGATACAGTCTAATCCTAGAGCCATATTAAAAATGATGACAATATAAATTTTCAATAGGAATGGGTTTCAACCCATTCAACATTAAAAACATTCCATATTGGCTTTAGCCAAAAGATAATGTAAATCATTAAAATAGGATTATTAATTTAAAACCAAAAAAATGATAAAAAGAACCCTTTTCTTCGGCAATCCTGCGTATTTGAGCACCAAAAATGAGCAAATAGTCATCTCTTATCCTGATAAAGAACAAGAAACTAAAACAGTAGCTATTGAAGATATTGGTGTCATTGTTCTAGAAAAGCAACAAATCACGATTACCAATGGTTTACTTGAAAAATTAACCAATAATAATGTCGCATTAATCAATTGTAATCAATACCATTTGCCCATCGGATTATTAATGCCTTTAAGCGGTCATACAGAGCAAAGCGAACGATTTAAAAATCAAATTAATGCCTCTGTCCCGCTCAAAAAAAACTTATGGCAACAAACGATTAGCGCCAAAATAATGAACCAAGCGGGCTTACTAAAAGAAAAAGAAATTCCTTGTCGCAAAATGGAGATTTGGTCTAAGGAAGTAACCTCAGGAGACGCGCTCAATCACGAATCGAGAGCCGCGGTATTCTATTGGCAGAATCTTATTACTATTGAAAATTTTACTCGAGGACAAAAAGGCATTCCACCAAACAACCTACTCAACTATGGGTACGCTATTTTACGAGCCATAACCGCCCGCGCTATTGTAAGCTCTGGGATGTTACCTACACTTGGGATTTTTCATCGCAATAAATACAACGCTTATTGTCTAGCTGATGATATAATGGAACCGTATCGACCGTATGTTGATTTAATAGTCTGTCACATTATGGAAACCGAAAATTGTTATGATGAACTGACTATCGACATAAAAAAACAGTTATTAAATATTGCAACCATTGATGTCTTGATAGATGGTAAGAACAGTCCATTGATGGTTGCCATGAGCAGAACAACACATTCTTTGAACGAATGCTTCGAAGGAACAGCAAGGAAAATTTTATACCCTGTGTATGTATGATGAACATTACACCCGATTAAACCAATATAGAAGTTTGTGGATATTAGTATTTTTTGACCTACCTACAGAAACACGCAAAGAGCGCAAAATTGCCAGTGCATTTCGGAAGAAATTATTGGACGATGGCTTCTCTATGTTTCAATTTTCCATCTATATGCGTTTTTGTGCTAGTCGAGAAAATGCCGAAGTACATACGAAGCGAATTAGGAATAGTTTACCCGAACACGGCAAAATTGGGGTAATGCAAATCACCGACAAACAATTTGGAATGATGGAACTTTTTTATGGAAAGAAAACTGTAGAACCAAATAAACCTTCGCAACAACTGGAACTTTTTTAAAATTAGAATCTCAAAAACGTACAAGTAACTGAAGTTCACCACTATTTAAGCATCGATTTTCAATTTCTAATAAACTCATAACTCCCAACATATCAAACGATTGTATCGCGGTATGTTGGGAATTATAAGTAAAAATACAATTTTGAAAGCAATTCACAACAAGCGAACAAAAAAGAAGAAGAAAGACGCGTTGGGAATTATAAGTAAAAATACAATTTTGAAAGCAATTCACAACTGACGCACGAAATACAAGTACACTACCGTAGTTGGGAATTATAAGTAAAAATACAATTTTGAAAGCAATTCACAACACTATCTGCATCATTAAAAACGCTGTCTACGTTGGGAATTATAAGTAAAAATACAATTTTGAAAGCAATTCACAACCCGCATCTGCATCAACAAATATGTGGGCAGTTGGGAATTATAAGTAAAAATACAATTTTGAAAGCAATTCACAACTTTAGGGACGTTTCCAAAGCCTTGAATCGTGTTGGGAATTATAAGTAAAAATACAATTTTGAAAGCAATTCACAACAAGAAACGAGGTGTATAAAATATGTATGTTGTTGGGAATTATAAGTAAAAATACAATTTTGAAAGCAATTCACAACTTGTTGTACGTTATTGTTTTGAAAAAATCTGTTGGGAATTATAAGTAAAAATACAATTTTGAAAGCAATTCACAACATCCCGCTAACAGAAGAATGGAAAGGAAAAGTTGGGAATTATAAGTAAAAATACAATTTTGAAAGCAATTCACAACTAACCGGTGTTGTTGATGTAGCCACAGTATGTTGGGAATTATAAGTAAAAATACAATTTTGAAAGCAATTCACAACATTGAACTCTGGATTAAAGAAATCCTTAAAGTTGGGAATTATAAGTAAAAATACAATTTTGAAAGCAATTCACAACTTGTTGTACGTTATTGTTTTGAAAAAATCTGTTGGGAATTATAAGTAAAAATACAATTTTGAAAGCAATTCACAACGATAAAGTAAATCAAAAAAAAGCAAAGTTAGTTGGGAATTATAAGTAAAAATACAATTTTGAAAGCAATTCACAACAGTTGTTCTTGACCTTGTGAAGTTTCTAAAGTTGGGAATTATAAGTAAAAATACAATTTTGAAAGCAATTCACAACGAACTACTTGACCGCTTGCAGTTACTTCTGGTTGGGAATTATAAGTAAAAATACAATTTTGAAAGCAATTCACAACCTTCTTTTGTCATTAGATTTCTTTATCTAAGTTGGGAATTATAAGTAAAAATACAATTTTGAAAGCAATTCACAACTTAGTTTTCCTTTGATTAGTTTGTTTTCGGGTTGGGAATTATAAGTAAAAATACAATTTTGAAAGCAATTCACAACAAAGTGATTTCGATTAACGCACATGATGAAGTTGGGAATTATAAGTAAAAATACAATTTTGAAAGCAATTCACAACATAGTTTTAGGGGTAAATGGGTATATGAATGTTGGGAATTATAAGTAAAAATACAATTTTGAAAGCAATTCACAACTACATCGGCGTTGGTATTTCTTATAATTTAGTTGGGAATTATAAGTAAAAATACAATTTTGAAAGCAATTCACAACAACAGGGAGCCAATCCCCATTAGGCAATGGTTGGGAATTATAAGTAAAAATACAATTTTGAAAGCAATTCACAACGTGCCGTTCCAATACGTTAAAGTTAATGTAGTTGGGAATTATAAGTAAAAATACAATTTTGAAAGCAATTCACAACACTAAAGTGGTATAAGCTCCAATTGAACCAGTTGGGAATTATAAGTAAAAATACAATTTTGAAAGCAATTCACAACCAATAATATCATTTTGAAATGTAGTTGAGTTGGGAATTATAAGTAAAAATACAATTTTGAAAGCAATTCACAACAAGTTCAAAGCAGTATACAAATTCTTACCTGTTGGGAATTATAAGTAAAAATACAATTTTGAAAGCAATTCACAACTTTGTCGGTTGTGTACCTAAAATCTCTTGGTTGGGAATTATAAGTAAAAATACAATTTTGAAAGCAATTCACAACGTGCCATTCCAATACGTTAAAGTTAATGTAGTTGGGAATTATAAGTAAAAATACAATTTTGAAAGCAATTCACAACGTGTCAATCGGCATTCCATTTGTCAATGTAGTTGGGAATTATAAGTAAAAATACAATTTTGAAAGCAATTCACAACTCTTCTGTCATTGCTTTAATATCTGAAATAGTTGGGAATTATAAGTAAAAATACAATTTTGAAAGCAATTCACAACCAAGATAGGACTCACGATGTAGAGGGGTTAGTTGGGAATTATAAGTAAAAATACAATTTTGAAAGCAATTCACAACAGTGGTATATATCTTAATTAAAACACATTAGTTGGGAATTATAAGTAAAAATACAATTTTGAAAGCAATTCACAACATATCGTAAAAGCTAGACAAATGTATTGTTGTTGGGAATTATAAGTAAAAATACAATTTTGAAAGCAATTCACAACGCTTACCGATTCCAAACGCTTTTAAGAATGTTGGGAATTATAAGTAAAAATACAATTTTGAAAGCAATTCACAACACGGCATTACAGATTCAGAAATCAGAAAAGGTTGGGAATTATAAGTAAAAATACAATTTTGAAAGCAATTCACAACCGTTTCTGCGCGATGTAGCACTGGAGGCAGTTGGGAATTATAAGTAAAAATACAATTTTGAAAGCAATTCACAACTACCGGCTGTTACTTTTCCGGTACTGCTACGTTGGGAATTATAAGTAAAAATACAATTTTGAAAGCAATTCACAACCATAAATAACCCATTTTAATTTGTTTGTAAGTTGGGAATTATAAGTAAAAATACAATTTTGAAAGCAATTCACAACTAACGGAATAGCTGATATACCTACAAAGTTGTTGGGAATTATAAGTAAAAATACAATTTTGAAAGCAATTCACAACAATGTTATCAGAACTTATGTAACTTAATCTGTTGGGAATTATAAGTAAAAATACAATTTTGAAAGCAATTCACAACCATAAAGGAAGATAAATGTCGTAACAATCTGTTGGGAATTATAAGTAAAAATACAATTTTGAAAGCAATTCACAACTAAAGGGGTAGTTTAGCCCCTTAATAGTTCGGAGTATTATTTTAAATTTCAAAATTATATATTTGAGATATGAAATACAAGAAATGGACTTTAGCTCAGAAGCTAGAAATACTAGCAGCTTCAGAAGATAGTGGTATTGTAGAAGCTTGCCGTAAGTTTGGCGTGAGTACCGCGAGTTTATATAACTGGAAGAAGAAGTATGAGCACAAAGGCGAGGCTGGCTTAAAAGTCACCTATGACACTAAAAGCAAAGAGCTTAAAGAGGCAGAAGAGGAAAATCGTATTCTACGCAAGCTACTGAGCAATAAAGAAATAGAATTAGAGGTACAAAGAGAGCTTTTAAAAAAAAAGTTTGGGACATCCGATCCAAGAAAGATTTAGTGAACTATATTTTTCACAAGCATAAGTGTAGCAAGGCTAAAATAATAAAGATGGTTGGTATGGTTACTAGTAGCTACTATAGAAAACCTAGTTTTGGTAAGAAGGGTAATCATCCTACGGAAGTTACGTTCCATCAAAACAGTGGTTTTGTTAGTCAATCAGACGTTGTAAAGTCTATTAAAGATATTTTAAAACATGAATTTATAGACTGTGGTTATCGGTTGATGACTAAATATCTAAATAGAGACGGCTACCAAATAAATCACAAAAAACTGTACCGAATTATGAAAGAGGAAGGACTTTTAAAGCTCGAGAACAGAATTAATAGAAGTGGTTCTGGACGCAAGTTTGTGAAATTTAGGAAGGTTTATACTTCCAGACCCTTGCAATGCTTAGAAATGGATATTAAAATGGTGTGGGTGCCAAATGTTGGTAAAAATGCTTATTTGTTATCTGTAATTGATGTTCATACACGACGAATTTTAAAGGATTATTTTTCTTTCAATATAAAGCAAAAACACGTTATAGAACTACTATCTCTAATTTTTGACGAATATAACTACCCTGAAAGCGTAGTTATTAGGAGTGATAATGGAAGTCAATTTATAGCTAAAAGTGTCCGTGAGTATTTAGGATTAATAGGTGTTCAACAAGAATTTACACATGTCGCAACACCTGAAGAAAATGCTCATATAGAAGCTTATCATGGAATCTTGAAGAAGGAAGTATTTTCACGGTTCGACTATCGAAATTTTGGAGAGATTCAGCAGATATTGAAACGATTTGTGTCTTTTTATAACAATGAACGACTTCATGGTCTCCTAGGAAGAATTACTCCTATGCAGAAATGGAACTCGGATAAACATCTAATAGTAATGAAAAAATTAACCGCTTAATTAAAAAACCGAAATTTAGAATAGTACTCTTGTTTTATAGGGGTCAAAACAAGGGGAAAGGCTGTTTATATTGTTGTTGTTGGGAATTATAAGTAAAAATACAATTTTGAAAGCAATTCACAACATATAACAAAAGTCATTCACGACTTTAAGTGTTGGGAATTATAAGTAAAAATACAATTTTGAAAGCAATTCACAACACCACTACGAGGGCTGTAGCAATGCAAAATGTTGGGAATTATAAGTAAAAATACAATTTTGAAAGCAATTCACAACTAATACCTCGTTTAATTACAAAGTAAATCTGTTGGGAATTATAAGTAAAAATACAATTTTGAAAGCAATTCATAACTAAATCAGGTATTCAGTTTACAAATTATCCGTTGGGAATTATAAGTAAAAATACAATTTTAGATTAAAAAAACGAGTGGTAGATTGGGCTACAATTACGATTTAAAGTTAGGAAAACTTTTCAAGAATAGTTAAACACTATTACTAAAAATTACTTTACAAATTACTTATTTTGAAATCATCTTCTCTAGCATTTTAATTTGCTCCTCTTTTGATTTTAATAATTCTGCATTTAGTCTTTTAATTTCCTCAACAGCTTCAATCCATTTTTCAATCGGATTTACATTAAAAGTAGGATAATAATTATAGCCGTTCGACTGGTCGTTAAACGTATTCGAAATAATATTAATAGCCTGCTCCTCATCAAAATTCTGAAAAGCTTCCACAGGAATTTTCAGCACTCCGGAAATCTGCCCTAGTAATCCCGCTTCAATAGCTTCTTTTTGCTCCAAAAGCGATATTTTTTTCTGATTCCAGTCTTCGCCCAACGCGTAGGCCATTGCCTCTTGCTTGATGCCTAACATTTCGCGGAACCGCTTCACATTGCGACCTTGGTGTATTTTCTGTTCCATAGTGTTTATCAAATTGGGTTGGACTTCAAAGGTAAAGCCAATTGGGTTACAATTGGTAAGGTAAATTTAAAAAATTATTTGGTAAAATAGGTTGTCGAATTGGTAAATTATCTTTGTAAGCATTAAAAGAGGAATTACTAAAAGTACTTTTAATAGGAAACACCTTACTCTTACCGTTAATGGGCCAAAAGTACAGGATGTTATTTTACTTTTTTCTTCTTCAGTAGTTCGGTATTCATTTTACGAACGGAAGTGAACATGCGTTGTTGAAGCGAACCCTGGAGTACTTTGTGTTTTTGCGACTTTACCCGTTCATTTGCTTGGATATACACTGGTGAAGAATGTGACATCCTACTTCATACCGTCGGCGAACTTGCAACATGCTGTAGTGCAGAGACCGTTTTTAATAATTAAAAAAAGGCTGGAAGCATCACACTTCCAACCTCTTTTTATCAACAAAACTTATGCTTTAAAAGCACCTATTCTTTAACAATCTTCAAAGTACGATTTTCATTAGCTGCAGTAACCCGAACTAAATACGTTCCGCTGGCAAGAGTGGATAAATCCAATTGAACTTCTGTGGCATTGAACGTATGCATTTGCATTTGTTGTCCCAGAAGATTAGTTACCACCGCTTGTGTGATGGTTTTTTCACTGCTAATGCTTAGCCTGTCTTTAACCGGGTTAGGATAAAACGCAAATTTAAAATAAGCCGGATGAGTTGTCTTTAACGAAGGAGACCAAGTCACATTGTCGAGGTACATCGATACAAATGGGCTTTCACCTGCATTTAAACGTAAGGCTACGTAGGTATCAGTGCCCGTATAATCACTAAAATCAACGGTACTTTCTGTCCATTCTGCTCCTACGGGAACGCTTTGTTTTAAAGTAAACACACCGTCTGTACTGTTCATTGTCCCCACTTCTATCGCACAAGGCGGGCCTGTATGACGGAAACCTAACGAATGTGTTCCTTGACTCAAATTAGAAAGTTGAGGTAAAACTATAATTTGTTCATCCGTTACCTGCGATAACCCTTTGAAAATATTTAATACATTAGGCGCTGAAGGGGCACCTGCAAATCCAGCTTTTACACCAATAGCATCAATGTTGGTTGCAGCGGTAGGCCCTCTCAAAACAGTTGTCCAACAGGCAGGAACAGCATCGACCGTGGTCGTATCAAAATTTTCATTTACATCACTAACAGCGTCACAGGATGCTGCAGGAATAGGCTCCCATTTAAAATCATCTACATAAATCGTCGTGTTATTATTTCCGGAATGCCAAATACAAATAAAGTAGTCCGCACCTGTGTAGTTACTAAAATCTACCGTAATTTTTGTAAAGGTGGTTGTAGCACTAATGGTTTCCAAATTTGTAAATATACCTGTACTTGTAGAGTTTGTTAACGTTCCTACCTGAATGTCTGAAATATCCGTACTTCCTTTTAAATAAAAGGTTGCTTGGTGTGTTCCAGCTGCTAAGTTGTCTAGTGGTGGAGCAATTAGTCTTACTTTCTCCGTATTTGCATTGGAGCTGTTTGTGATTTTTATGGCGTTAGAGCCTGAATGGGCGGTAATAGAAGAACCTGTAACACTTGCAAAAAATTGAGAAGAAGACCCATCTGTTCTACTGCTCCAACAATCGGGCAGGTTAGGCGTGGTCAAACTGTCAAAGTTTTCATCTAGTACATTGTTGGCAACACAATTAGTCGAGAAGACTATTGGTCCCACCCATTCTCCGTTTCCTTCAGTACAAACAGAGCGAACCCATACTTTGTACGAGGAATTTGGCGTTAAGCTCTCTAAATAAGCAACTGATTCGGTGGTAGTTGGCAATAAAATCGCTGCTTCCGCATTTTCTAATGCAGCGGCACCGTATGCTACCTCAGAAATAGTTCCGGTTTCAGGCAGTTCCCATGTAAAACTTGCCGCACTGTCTGTTACATCGGAAATCACGGGATTATTGGGCGTAGGGCACATAGGAGCTAGCTCCCATCTTATATCATCAATGAAGGCGTAGGAATTTTGCCCCATAGCGCTTAAACGTATACCGATGTAAGAATCGGTAGTTGCCGTAAATTGATTAGAATTAACGGTAAATTCGGTGTAATTGGCTCCAATAACAAATTCTTCCAACAATGTAAATGTTGCCGTTTGTGTATTAGAATCTAACGTTCCCACTTGAACTGCTGACGGATAAAAATACGAACTATAAAATCGTAGACGGTGTGTTCCTGCACTCAAATTAGATAAGCTCGGACTGACTAATAGGATATCATTAGTATCCGTTTGATTAGCATTATAGAGTTGAACAGCATTACTCTGCGAATAAGAATGAAAGGAATTTACTCCAACAGAACCGCTATTTTCTGTGCTTATTCCTCTGACAATAGCAGTCCAACAACTTGGCAACACATTGGCATTGGCATCAAAATTTTCATCGATAGTTGTTGCCGGTGCACAATCAGTCTGGAATAAAATAGGGCCAATCCATGCACCATTTTCTGTTCCACAAACCGTACGAACCCATGCTTTATAAGTAGTGCTTTCTAGTAAATTCAATACTTCTATGCTGTTTGATGTTGCTTCAAGAACGGGACTTAAAATGGAAGGATTTGTTTCCGTAGCACTCCCTATAACGACCTCCCAGGTGGTATCGCTATTTGTCCACGCTAAGGTTGCCGTAGTAGGCGTCACACTTTGTACTGTGACATTTGATACATCTTGACACAGTGGACTTAGTTCCCATGTTACGTTGTCTATATAGGAAGTTTGGTAAGCGGCAGTACTGTTGATTCGTATTGCAAAATAGGTATGGGGACCTTGGTAGGAGGAGAATTCTACTACATACTCGTTATAATCAGCGTTGACATTTATTTGTTCCAATGCTGTAAAGTTGGCTGTAACTCCTATACCGTCTATGGTACCCACCTCTAAATTCGCTGTTCCTTTTGCGCTAAATTTCAACCGGTGCGTACCTGTTGCGACCGTGCTTAAATTTGGAGAAATCAGCAGGATATCTATGTCCGTATCTGCCGTTATATTGTTACCTGCGGCTAGCAAAATCTGGTTGGGTTGAGTAAGAGAAGAGGTACTTACTGAAATGATATTTATGGATGGTACTGCTTGGGTGCCTCTAACTAATTTGTGCCAACAGTTAGGTAATGCAGGAGTTGCTACTGAATCGAAATCTTCCATTAAATCAACTACAGGCATGCAGGGAGTACTGAAGTTTATCGGACCAATCCATGCACCATTTTGTGTATCGCAGACAGAGCGCACCCATAAATTGTAGTTTGAATTGGGCACTAATCCAGTTAATTGGGGGTATAAATCGCTAGCAGTTACTGGCGCCAATTCAGCTGGATTCGTAACTTCTTGTACGTTGGTATATGCCATTTCCCAAGCCGTAGTTCCCTGCGGATTCCAGTTGACCATAACTTGTTGTGGCTGGATTGCTTCAATCAAAATTTCGGAAACGTCTGGACAAGTAGTGTTAGGTTCCAGCCGAATATTGTCCACTTTCATCGTTTTGTAACTCGAAGTAGTATTCAACTTTATACCTATAAAAGTGTCAGAGCCGGTGTAATCTGACAAATCGACTGTGTAGGCGGTGTATTCTCCATAGGTTTCAAATAAACCATTTGCTAACGGAGTAAATGTGGCTGCATTTGATTTACCATTTAAAGTTCCGACCACAAAGGATGTTCCTTGCGCTCCGATTACAAGAAAACGAAGTCGGCTATTGTTACCTGCAAGCGTCGTTTTGGGGCTTACTAAAATAATATCTGAATCGCTACCCGAATCTGCCGAAGCAAAAACTACCGATTTTGTACCTGTATAGGCACCTCCTTGCAACGTTTTTATACTCGCATAAGGAGATATTCCTGAACCTCTATAAATAGCGGACCAGCAAGAAGGAAGTGTGTTGTTTGCAGTTAAATCAAAATTCTCCACAAAACCAGTTACTGCAGCACATTCCGTCTCAAAAGTGGTGGGATAGGACCATCTTCCCGCTACTCCATTACACACATTCCGTACCCAGATGTTATAAACTGTATTAGGGCTTAAGTTGGAAATCATAGCTAAAGTAGTAGCCGTTCCTGTGGCAATTGTTTCAGCGGCAGGAGCTACATCAGTCGTTGAGAGGTAGTACTCACTGCTGTCATTTGGGTCTTGTACGCCGTTACCCCAAACTACAATAGCGGACGTATCTGTAGTGTTTACCGCGTTCAAAAAGAAAGGAGTCGGACAGGAACTAGCAATTCCACCAAATATAATATTGGGCAAGAGTTGCAGCAGGCTTCCCTCCTGCGGAGTAGCAAGATTGGGAGGTGTCCCATCATTCTGGTACAACAAAGAACGATTTTCCGTCATGGGTTGCGACTTAAAAAAATTGCCATTGGCATCATAACCCGGCTGAAGTTCAGCTGTAGCAATGACTAAATTATCCAACCCATTGTAAACATAAGGAGTAGCAAAGTTAATTGTAGTCCATCCCTGACCATTAATCGTAATGCCGCCTGTATATACTTCTGTTAAGCTACTTGCAGCGACCCAGTCCGAGGCCGAACTGTAACTTGTCTTGGTAGTGTGTCCCAGATACACTTTAAGATTTTGACTATTTCCGATGCTACTTCCTTCGGGCCCACCGTAGAACCAAGAAATAGAGTTGATGCTGCCATTGGCATTAATTTCCGCAGCAGTATAAATGGATTGCGAATACGAATAACCATAATACGTCTGAATCGGCAAACCCGATAGCGTATTTCCATTGCCAATAAGCACTTGTCCATAGCTTTTCAGTAAAGCCAGAAAAAACAAGAGACTGATAAAAATAATTTTTTTCATTTGAAATTGATTTATTAATTGATTTTTAATGAACTTTTTCTTAAACGGTGTTCATTCGCCCTTTGAATTTAAGAGATTCAGGTTAGCTTTTCAGCTTATTTTATACACTATTCTGTAGTAATTACTAAGGCAATTATAGATAAGCAAGAGGTAAGAAGGGTTACAAGCAAGAGGCATTAGTGTTCTTTTTTTTCGCTCCAAAGTCCGAATATATAGAGTTGGCTTGGCCGCGGTAGAATTTTATTAACTAAACTATTTAGGTAACGGATACGAGCGTTACTCTACATTGATTTTCGAAGTTTCATTTTAAAAAAAACAAATAGACAATTGCAACGTATAACTTAAGTAATCCCCTCTTTCCCTACTTGCATTTTGCAGCGCGTAAAATGTTGACTTTAAAATCGTGCATTAAACGCGCAACATTTATGTTACAAATGCTACTTTCCTACTCCAGTCTCAATAGAGCTTTTAAGGGTATGGGATGGAAACATACGGTTACCAGAATAGGCAAAAGGAGGAGAGCCAATCAAAAGGTTTTTTGAGGATTCAAATACACTGTTTTTATTAAAATCAAGAGCAAAATTCTGCACTGAAGTCAAAAAGGGCACGAATAAGGTAAAGTGGTTTTTCATTTTTTGGTTTTAAAAAATTAATAATTAAATTTTCGGACATTTTGGTTAATAGATTGAAATCCTAGTAATTATAATTCTGTAAAACTCTAATAAAAAATGAAACATTCGTGTTTTTGTATCCCTAAATAATGTGACAGGGGAAAGGAAATAAAGTGATTAATGGATTGACCGTCCAATGGAAGAGAGGTATTCATACAAAGACGTACTTTTGTCAAGATTCAGTTTAGCAGAGATGCGTTCCTTTCTTTTTCTGCAGGCTTCTTGAGTAATATTTAGGATGGTTCCAATTTCCTTGGAACTCAAATTCATATAAACATAGCTTATAAATCGAATATCATTTGAGTTCAGATTGAGATGTCTTTCTTTCAAAACCGAAAGCAGTCCTTGATTCACCTCTTCAAAATGAACCGTAAATTCATCCCATTCCGCATCTGATTTCAGATGCTCCTTTAACGCTTTGATGTGATTTTTAATTATTTTGTTTTGAGAAACAGTTTCAAGATCAGCAAGCGAATGAATCACTTCTTCAATCATCTCATTTCTTCCCGAGAGGTACAACGCTTTTGCCGATAACTTTCTATTCCGTTGTTCTATTTCACTTTTCAAGCGTTGCTGCTCCAGTAAAGCTTCATTTGCATTCTCGTTAAGCTGCTTTTCCAGTAGAAGATTGTCACTTTTCTCTTTCTCTAATTCAAGAGCGGTGATTTTTTGTTGCCCTTCTGCAATCGTTTTCTTCTGCTCTTGTTTTATGGCTCTGTTTCTAAAGGTTCGGTAAACGAAAAAAATCAACAGGGCTAGAAACACCAAGGCGATACCAAATATTTTCCGTTCCAATTTTGAAGCTTCTAATGATGCGTTTAAATCTGATTTGTAATTCATTACTTCAAACTTCACCTTATTGCTTGCATACAGATTCTCATTCTTCCGTTTTGTTATAGAATCATTGCTAGCCACCATCAGCTTCATAGCCTCTAATGCTTTGCTGTATTGATTTTGCAAAACATACGCTTCCGATAAAACGGCATAGGTGCTCGCTCTAGTGTCAAAATCTTCGGTTCCTTTTATACTTTCTTTCATATAATAAATACTCTTTTCGTAGTCTTTCTCTAAAAAGTATGTTCTAGCAAGCAAAAGAAAAAGTATGGAATCATTATCTCTATTTATAAAGTCCTTCGTTTTAGTTTGGTGTTGTAATTCAAACAATATTTTCCTGGCAATTTCGTAATCACCTCTTAATAAATAGTTTTCTGCCGTCATAGCCTCCACTTGAAACTGTAACGCCGCATCATTTTTTAAAAATACTTTGGCCTCTTCCAAATAGTCGCGTGCTTTATCTAATTCATTAAAAACATGCGCCACCTTAACTAAATTAATAGCATACAAAGCTATTTTATTTTTATTATTCGCTTTTTTTGCAAGTTCATAAGCCTTCAAGTAGTACTCCCGGCCTTTTTCAAAATTTTTTTCGATGCAATAAATTACGGCGATATTATTCAACACGCTCATTTCCTTATTAGTATCAAGATGTTTAATTGCAATGGTATAGGCAGCTAAGAAATAATTTAAAGCTTCGCCATAATCCGAAAGACTCGTGTAAATAAGACCAATGTTATTTTTGGTTTGAAATGTTTCCAGATGCCAGCTGTTCTTCTCGGCGATCAGTTGCGCCTTAGTTAAATATTCCAATGCCACAGGATAATCCAGTCGGTCCATTGCTGCAAAACCTTTTTCTTTAATTTCTTTACACTCTGCTAACGTTTGTGCATAGCTGTTCCCACTAAAAAGCAAACAAAAAAACACAGTAAACAATAGGAATTTACTATTATGGATTGTGGTATAATGCTGATAATTATAGGTTCTGTATACAGGTGTCATTTACAAATATAGGTTGGTTCATGCAGAGGCATAGCATTTTAAAAAAGCTAATTTAAACCATTTTTAATAAGCAAAAGAATAATATTCGTACTAATGTTTCCTCCCATTCCAATACCAGCCGTCACTTGGAATTGCATAAAGTAATAAATACTAGTGGAGCTCGTAAAAACGACGTCATTGTCAGGAACGAAAGCAATCCTATGTAATCGGTAAATGGCGCGAGCGTCTTTACGTTTATCAAAAACTACAACGGCCACCCCAAACGGAAAAATAATCTAAATAGCAACAGTATAGCAAAGCCCTACTTCAAGTATAGATGAAGTATAGATAGTGTATGAAACGCCTATTCTGTGAAAAGATAAAAACATAGAAAATTTATCTAAATAAAGTGATTTAGACAGAAAAATAAAAAAAAGGAAATGGATAAAAAGGCTGATTTAAGAACTAAAATCAGACAAAGGTAACGAATTTACCGCATTAAAATAGAAGCGTTTTTCTAACCTCAAAACACTATTAAAGCGGAACCTTTTAAAATAAGGACAAATTAAATGTAACCTAAGTGAGTTTCTTTTAAAAGTTAGAAGTCTGATTAAATAAAAAAAACGCATTCGTAGCCGTTTTACGAACATGGAGCTGGAATCGAATCTGAAAATTAGGATTGCTTCTGCCGTTATTCTTCAGGATTACCTCTAAATAAAAAAACCTCTTCTTTCGAAGAGGTTTTTTGTACCCGGTGCCGGAATCGAACCGGCACATCAAAGATACTAGAGTTTGAGTCTAGCGCGTCTACCAATTCCGCCAACCGGGCTTAGCAGTCGAAGAAGCCTAAGCTTCCTGGGAATCGAACTGATATCACTATCAATTCCTTTAACGAGGTGCAAATGTAAAAAATATAATTACATATTCTAAAAAAAATACTGGAAATTTTCATCCCCAAGTTCATTTTTATTCTTAAATTTGCACCTCGTTTCGACGACACAACACTAACTAACTACAAAACAACTCATTAAAATGCTGTACCAAGAACCAGACGCAAAGATATTTGCTTGTTCGCAAAGTGTACATCTAGCAGAACAAATTGCCGAGAAATACGGGGTTCCGCTAGGTAAAGTAACGTTCTCGAAATACAGTGATGGTGAATTTCAGCCTTCTTTTGAAGAATCAATTCGGGGTTTAAGAGTATTCCTTGTTTGCTCTACTTTTCCAAGTAGCGACAACTTAATGGAACTTTTACTGATGATTGATGCTGCAAAAAGAGCTTCTGCAAGACACATTACCGCTGTAATTCCTTATTTTGGATGGGCTCGTCAGGACCGTAAAGACAAGCCAAGAGTTCCGATTGGAGCAAAACTGGTTGCTAAATTATTAGAAACTGCTGGAGCGACACGAATCATGACCATGGATTTACATGCAGATCAGATTCAGGGATTTTTTGAAAAACCTGTGGATCATTTATTTGCTTCAACTATTTTCTTGTCGCATGTGCAAGAGTTGAAATTAGATAATTTGACGATTGCATCTCCAGATATGGGAGGTTCAAAAAGAGCGTATGCCTATTCTAAATTTTTAGAATCAGATGTGGTCATTTGTTACAAACAACGCAAAGCCGCCAATATTATTGGAACAATGGAACTGATAGGTGAAGTAAAAGGAAGAAACGTCATTTTAGTAGATGACATGATTGACACGGGAGGCACTTTGGCGAAAGCCGCTGACTTGATGATGGAAAAAGGGGCTTTGAGCGTTCGCGCTATTTGTACCCACGCCATTTTATCAGGTGAAGCCTACGAGAAAATTGAAAACTCACAATTAAAAGAGTTAATTGTTACCGACTCGATTCCTTTAAAGAAACAGTCTAACAAAATTAGAGTCGTAAGTTGTGCTCCTTTATTTGCAGAGGTGATGTTAATGGTGCAACACAATAACTCAATCAGTGGGAAATTCCTTATGTAGATTTCAGGATTTGAGATTGAGGATTTGGGATTTACGAATGAATTAGAATTTTTTATTAATTATATATATTTACAATGAAGTCGATTACAATTAGCGGATCAGAAAGAGAAAGCGTGGGCAAAGTAGCTACTAAAGCCTTACGTAATGCTGGAATGGTTCCTTGCGTTTTATACGGAGGAAGTCAACCAGTGCACTTTTCAGCAGAAGAAAAAGCATTTAAAACTTTGGTTTACACTCCAAACGCACACACTGTTGTGATTGAATTGGGAACTAAGAAATTCAATGCAATTATGCAAGACATTCAAGTTCACCCTGTATCAGACAAAATCTTACACTTAGATTTCTTTGAATTACATGATGACAAGGAAGTTACAATTGAAGTTCCTGTAAAAGTTACTGGTGTTTCTCCAGGTGTACTTTTAGGTGGTGTTTTACGTTTGAACCAACGTCGTTTAAAAGTGAAAGCTTTACCTAAGAATCTTCCTGATTTTCTTGAAGCAAACATTTCAGAAATGCAAATGGGTAACAAACTTTATGTTACTAAATTAGTTTCTGATGATTACAAATTGTTACACCCAGACAATACGGTTGTAGCTCAAGTAAGAATTTCTCGTGCAGCTATGAAAGCAGCTCAAGAAGCAGCAAAAGCAGCAAAAACAGCTCCAGCAAAAGGAAAGAAAAAATAATAAAAACTTATTATCATTTCAAAAGCATCAATCGAAAGGTTGGTGCTTTTTTTATGAACCTATTTTCTTTTCTCCAAAAAAAACCGTTGCATCAACGCCTTGGATTCATCTGCTAAAACACCCGAAACCACCACCGTTTTTGGATGCAGTTGCGTTCCCATCACGCGATAGCCTCTTTTTTCGTCAGATGCGCCAAAAACTATTTTGGTAATCTGACTCCAATATAAAGCACCGGCACACATTTGACAGGGTTCTAAAGTCACATAAAGTGTGCAATTTTTGAGGTATTTTCCCCCTAAAGCATTCGCAGCTGAAGTGATGGCTTGCATTTCGGCATGAGCCGTAACGTCATTCAATAACTCGGTGAGGTTGTGCGTTCGAGCTATGATGGTATTGTCGACTACAATTAAAGCTCCTACGGGAATTTCGCCACGTTCAAAGGCCTGTTCGGCTTCTTGCAAAGCCCGTTTCATAAAGTATTCGTCGGTAAAAGGATTTTCCATAAAGGCAAAAATAGAAAACAATATTGTAAATTTGACTTTTATTGCAACCATGAACGAAACCTACCTCTCTCAAATAAATTCCCCTGAAGATTTACGCCAACTTCCTGAAACGGAATTACCAAAACTCGCCCAAGAATTACGGGACTTTATCATTGATATCGTTTCGGTTAAGGAAGGTCATTTGGGAGCGAGTTTGGGTGTTGTGGAATTGACGATTGCCTTGCATTATGTATTCAACACACCCGAAGATTTGTTGGTTTGGGACGTGGGACACCAAGCCTATGGACACAAAATCTTGACAGGAAGAAAGAATGAATTTGACACCAACCGCCAACTTGGAGGGATTTCTGGTTTTCCAAAAAGAAGCGAAAGCAATTTTGATACTTTTGGCGTAGGCCACTCCTCTACTTCTATTTCTGCAGCTTTGGGGATGGCGATTGCTTCTCAACTAAAAGGCGATTTGCATAAAAACCATATTGCAGTTATTGGCGACGCTTCGATTGCATCAGGAATGGCTTTTGAAGGTTTGAATCATGCCGGAGTTACTGATGCCAACTTATTAGTGATTTTGAACGACAATGCCATTGGGATTGACCCAAGTGTTGGCGCTTTAAAAAACTATTTAACGGCTGTGAAATCTGGAAAGAATCCGAAGCAGAATAATATGATTAAGTCCTTGAACTTTGATTATTCAGGCCCCATTGATGGACACGATATTTTTGCGGTAATCAAAGAACTTAAACGATTAAAAAATACTACGGGGCCCAAGTTTCTGCACCTCATTACGACCAAAGGCAAAGGTTTGTCACAAGCCGAAGCCGACCAAGTAAAATACCATGCACCAGGGAAATTTGACAAACTAACGGGCGAGATTCTTCCTAAATCAGAAAGTCATTTACCTCCTAAGTTTCAAGATGTATTTGGATTGACGCTTTTAGATTTGGCACACAAAAACGATAAAATCATTGGCATCACTCCTGCCATGCCTTCAGGGAGTTCGCTGAAATTTATGATGGATGCTTTTCCAAAACGTGCTTTTGACGTGGGAATTGCCGAACAACATGCCGTAACCCTTTCGGCAGGAATGGCAACTCAAGGAATGATGGTTTTTTGCAACATTTATTCGTCGTTTATGCAGCGGGCTTACGACCAAATTATTCACGATGTAGCTTTGCAAAACCTGCCAGTCATTTTCTGTCTTGATCGAGCGGGATTGGTGGGTGAAGATGGCGCGACCCATCATGGGGTTTTTGATTTGGCGTATTTAAGGTGCATCCCGAATATGTTGATTTATGCACCCCGAACTGAAATGGAATTACAAAATATACTTTATACTGCTCAATTGGGCTTGCCCCACCCTATTGCGATTCGGTATCCGAGAGGTCGTGGAATTACCGTTGATTGGCAACAAAAACACCTTGGAATTTACGATACAATTGAAATTGGAAAAGGATTTCAGTTGCGAAAAGGAACTACCCATGCGGTAATTTCTACAGGAACCATTGGAAATAATGTGATTGAGGCTTTACAATTGTACTTCAATACCAATACGATTTCGCATTATCACTTTCCATGGGTAAAACCGCTGGACGAAGAAGTATTGCATACTATTTTCAAACAATATACTGCAATTATTACCGTTGAAGATGGCACCGTAAAAGGAGGTTTTGGCAGTGGTATTGCCGAATTTGCAGCAGCAAATCAGTACAGCAACGCACTACAAATTTTGGGAATACCAGATACTTTTATTGAACACGGAACGGTAGCTGAATTGCAGCAATTGTGTGGAATTGACAATAAAAGTTTGCAAAAAGTTTTTGAAAGCCTTTAAAATTGCCGACTTTTGCCAATTATTTTTTCGGACTAAACATTTTTCTATGCGTTTTTTATCGTTGTCTTTTGGATTATTTCTATTGTTTTCTGTTTCTAGCTTTGCACAAAGTGTAGATACTCTTACCACCAAAAAAGTAGATTCGCTCAAAGTTATTCCGTCCAATTGGAAGAAAGAAAACATCGTGGGTTTCGACTTGAACGAAATTGCTTTTGTCAACTGGAATGCCGGTGGAAACAGCTCGATTTCGGGGTTATTGAAAGGAACTTTCACTCGGAATTATGAAATTAAAAGTCAGAAGTGGCTTAATGAACTTGTGATTCGCTACGGAATAAGCAAACAAGACGGTGTAGAATTACGAAAAACCGATGATGCTTTGCAGTTCAACTCGACTTTTGGGTATAGAAAAGATACTACTTCCAACTGGTACCACAGTGCGAAGTTCAATTTCAGAACGCAATTTACCGACGGGTATTCGTATCCGAACAAAGACGTGGCTATCTCGCAAATTTTTGCTCCAGCTTATACCTTTTTAGGGGTTGGTGCAGAATACAACGACAAGAAAAAAACCATGCAATTGTATCTTTCCCCTTTGACGATGAAAAATACTTTGGTTTTGAATCAAAGATTAGCCAATCAAGGTGCTTTTGGAGTTACCAAAGCGATTTACGACCCTATTACCAAGGAACTTTTGCGAAAGGGAGAAATGTCGCGAACAGAACTCGGGGTTCTAGTAATGACGGGCTTCAAAAGGGAAATTTTCACGAATGTAAAATTAGACAACCGCTTGAGTTTGTACAGCGACTACATCAATAAGTTTGGGAATATTGATGTCGACTGGCAGATGCAATGGGAGTTTATTGTCAATAAATATGTTCGGGCGAACATCAACACGCACGTGATTTATGACGACGACATCAAAGCTAAAGAAGAAGTGGGTGGCGAACAAGTTACCGTAGGACCAAAAATTCAGTTGAAGCAAATGTTGGGAATTGGGTTGACGTATAGTTTTTAATTTATTTTTCTTTGCCACGAAGACGCTAAGGCACAAAGTTTCTTTTTGTATTTCTTGCAGAGGCGTTAAGACGTAAAGGTTCTTTATATATTTCTCGCAAAGGCGCTAAGAAGCAAAGGTAGTTAGCGCGTTTATAAGTTGGGAGTTGCATTTGCTTTAAAAAATTATACTTTCTTTCTTCCGTTAATCGTTTCGAACAATTCCAGGGCGTTTCCATCCGTTAAGAGGGAGACGTAGTGGCAAATGTGGAGCAATCTTTCATACAAAGTTTCCTTTTCGTGACGGAATTTCTCAGGTAGCATTTGCAGAATCAAGTTGTCGTAGCTTGAGGTGGTTCCCTCGTATTTATGGTTGACGGCGGTGATGAATTTGTCGAGCAACGTTTGCAGAATTTCATAACCCACAATTTCCTTTTCAATTACTTCACGGCTTTGGTAAATGTTCTGAACGCTCAAGCTGATGATGTCCTTCATCTGGGCTTGGTACTTGCTTTTATCGGTTAGGGCATGGTGAAATTCCCCTTTCAATATCGCTTCCTCGTTTTCGATAAACACCCGAACGGCGTCTTCGATTAGTGTTCCAATAGCAACGGCTCTCAGGTAGCTGATGCGGTCTTCTTTTGATTTTAATTGGTTGAACTTGGGCGTGTCTATCCGGTCTTTTACTAGGTTTATCAAATATTCTAGAGCATAATCTTCAGAAACTAAACCGAGATTGATACCGTCTTCAAAGTCGATGATGGTGTAGCAAATATCGTCAGCGGCTTCGACTAAAAAGGCAAGCGGGTGGCGGTGGTAATGTACCGAACCGTCGGTTGACTTTTGGATTAACCCCATATCCGTGGCAACTTCTTGAAAAAACAATTTGTCCTGCTGAAAGTAGCCGTATTTTTTGTCGGAAATTTGTTTGGTAGGTTTTTTGGGCAACGATTCTTTGGGGTACTTCATAAAAGCGCCTAGAGATGCATAGGTCAAGCGGAGTCCGCCTTCGATGCCTTCTCTGGAGGTGCTTACTACTGAAAAACCGTTGGCATTTCCTTCAAAATCGATAAGGTCCTGCCACTCTTTTGCCGAAAGGCGGTCTTTAAATTCCTTCCCCTTCCCTATTTTGAAATATTCGCCGATGGCTTTTTCGCCGGAATGCCCAAAAGGAGGGTTTCCGATGTCGTGTGCCAAACAAGCGGCGGCTACGATGGCTCCAAAATCATTGGCTTGAAAGCCGTGCATTTCTTGCAGATGCGGGTATTTTTCCAGCACTTTCTTTCCTACTAATCGACCGATGGAGCGGCCTACAACCGATACTTCGAGGCTGTGGGTGAGTCGCGTGTGTACGAAATCAGTTTTGGAAAGCGGGATGACTTGGGTTTTGTCCTGCAAACTTCTAAAGGCGGCGGAGAAAATAATTCGGTCGTAATCGACTTCAAAAACCAATCGGGTTTCGTCTTGTTCTTTGCGTAAGCGTTTGTTTTTGTCGCCTTGTCGTTTTAAGGATAGAAGTTGTTCCCAGTGCATCATTTTTTTTATTGTATAATGTAGGTTGTATATTGTAGGGTTGATTTGGTTTTCAAAGATACATAATTCTGTTTTAGAGGTTACTCTATTTTGAGTTTTGTGTCGAATTTGTTTTCATAAAAAAAGAGTTTCGTTGCTGAAAAAAAATCATACTGTATGTATTTTGTATTTCTTTTTTGATTAAATTTGATTCTCTTATTTACTAAACGCCAAACAATTATGACTACAACTGCTAGAAAAAAACTTCTGAAAACCGCGACAGCACTTACTTCGCTTTCGCAAAATTCCAAAATATTCCCTTCAAAATACATTTCGAAAACCTTTTGGAACAACGCTACTCCATTTTGTGCAACGATTAGAGGCAGTCCTGTTTATTCCTATTTTAAATTTAGAGCAATTAATTACTGAAAAAGCAGTCTTTTGAAGCCTCTTTTGAAGAATTAGTTCTCCTACAAAACACGGGAGAACTCCTGTAAAACGTAGGAGAGCTCCCTCAAAACATAGGAGCGTTCCTACGTGACGCAGGAACGCTCCTCCAAGACGCAGGAGTGCTCCTCCACGACGCAGGAGGTTTCCTGCAAAACGCAGGAGTGTTCCTGCAAAACACAGGAGAACTCCTACAAAATGCAGGAGGACTCCTGCAGGATACAGGAGTCGTTTTTTAAGACAAAAAGCAACGCCTGCATCGTGTAACATTTTAAAAATAAACCGTTTAACAAAAAATAATTTAAATATCATGGATTATATACCTAAAAAAGAAAGCGAGAAAGTGATTTGGAACAATAACTTGAGCGCAAAAATTAGTACCGTAGGTGGCGATGTAGGGTTAGACCCCACCACAATAATAGCTATTCAGAATATTTGTAACGCTAACTCCAGCTCAATTGTAGCTAACGATGATGCTCAAAAGGCTGCCCAAACGGCAAAAGCGGAGAAGGATACCCAGTTGAAAGTGGGTGAAAAAGCGATTCGTGAAACCGTGAGAGTAATAAAAAGCAGTAATAAATATACTACAGCTATAGGCAGAAATTTAGGGATTATTGGCGAAGACCCAACGGTGGATTACAGCACGTATCAGCCAAAGATTAAAGCCAGCGTGATGTCGGGTCACGTAAAAATCGTTTTTGTGAAAGATGGACTTAACGGGATGCACATTTATGGACGTGTAAAAGGAGAACTTAAATGGGTAAAACTGGCTTACGACACGTATAGTCCGTATAACGACAGTCGCCCTTTGGCGGTTGATAATGTTCCTGAACACAGGGAATATATGGCCATTGGTGTGATTCGTGATGAAGAAGTAACGCTGCAAAGCGATATTGTGGAAGCGGTTTTTGGAGGTTAATTGCCTTTTGAATTGTTTAAGAAATGCCACAACATTTATTTGTTGTGGTTTTTTTATGGTGGCGGGTTTATAGTCTTTTTTTATTACATTTGAAAAACAATAATGCGAAACAAACCTTCGCTTTACCAACCAAATAAGGTTGTAATGGCGAAGGTTTGTTTTGGGTATATACGGGTTAGGCATAATGTTAAAAAAACGAAACGAAATCGTTACTATTAAATATAAAATATAAAACTTGAAAAGTTAAAAACTAAACCAAAAAGTATGATTAATTCGAATGAATTAAATGTTTACTCAAATAAAGTTTATGACTATTTTAAAAAGAATAATAGCAAATTACTTGAAAATATATCTTTGCAACCTTCCGAGTTTGGCAAGAATCATATCTTTATAGAGCTTATAACCAAAAACGAAAATAGTGCTTCAAATTTAGTATTAAGTTCCGAAGACAACGAATTAACTATTGGGTTTGACTGTTATCATTGTCATTTTGATAAATTTCCTGAACAAGACTTCGAAGAAGAAATGAAAATTGCATTAGAATATTTTTACAAAATTTTAAGTGAGGAACTATTTGTAGTTAGTGCTGGTGGTGGAGCTTCAACATTATTGACAAAAGAAGAAATTAGTATTATTGAAAGTGGTCAAATTCTTGAAAACTTTAATTATGATTGCATCACTTATTATGTGACTTCTTGGAGCGGAAATCACGATAGAATATTCAACAAACCTAATTAAAAAAGCAACTGACAATCGAATAAATAAAAAAGTACTCTGCATAACAGCTATTTTGAAATAGTGTGTGTTTTAGTGGAATTACCGTTTCGTATCAAGTTTTCGATAAGCCGAAAACTGAAAAGTTACGATTTTCCCGCCATCTCAAAGTAACAAAAAGTTGTGCATAATTTAAACGTAAATAAAAAAAAATACACAATGAAAACAAAATATATCATTACAATATTACTAATTTCAATTATTCTATTCTCTTGCCAAGATAAGTCTGTTAAAACTTCAATTACAGAACCAAAAATAGATCCAAATGAATTAGAAAATGATTTTATGAAATGGTGGAATTATCATTCGAGTGAAATTTCATTGGCTAATAATTTTATTGGCTTAAATGAAGCTTCAGACACAATTAATAAGAAAGATTTTTTGACAAAATTAACTTCAGGAAATTATATTGTTTTAAAATTAAAATCTAAAGACAAAAATATTCTTTATAAACTATATCAATTAAATCCAAAATCAGATAAAAGTATTAAAAATACCATTAGTATTGAATCATTAATAAACTTAGAGCATTATAAAATGGAAGGTGAACGTTTTCCTGAATTTAACTTTATTGACCTTAATGGAAATAATTTCTCAAATGAAAATCTGAAAGGAAAAATGGTGATATATAAAACTTGGTTTATAAATTGTAAGGCTTGTGTTGCAGAATTTCCTGAATTAAATGAATTAGTTGAAAAAAATAAAAATAATAAAGAAATAGTTTTCATAAGTTTAGCTTTAGATGAAAAAGATAAATTAGTTAGTTTTTTAAAAAGAAAAGATTTCAAATATGAAATTGTTCCTAATCAAAAAGAACTTATTGTCAAAAAGCTTAATTTAACAATATATCCAAGTCACATTGTTGTAGATAAAAATGGAGTAATTATTAAAGTGGTTAATAAAGCATCTGAAATGATAGATTTTTTAGAGAATAATAAAAAAAAGTTCTAAGCAAAACTAAAATGCCCTCTCCAGAACCTATGTAAAATAAACGTTGCCGAACAACAGTTTTGTTTAATGGCTTGGGGTTGGTTTTTCCTTCAGAAAAACCCCTATGACCCAACAGCGCGAATTTGCAATCCGTGCCCACAAATACAAAACAAAATGAGGACATATAGTTCTCATTTTTTATAGCACTTTCCTGCTACATAAAGCACTGATAAAATGGCGCAAAGTATTAACAAACATTTAAAACCACCCTCTAAACTAATAGTGTGGAAATAAACTAGAAAACGTTACTTTTGTGCGTTATTTAAAAATCTTAAATTAAGAAATGGAATTACTTATTAAGCTTTCTCAATTTTTATTGAGCTTATCCTTACTGATTATTTTACACGAGTTGGGTCATTTTATACCCGCCAAATTATTCAAAACCAGAGTAGAGAAATTCTACTTGTTTTTTGATGTGAAATATTCGCTTTTCAAAAAAACGTTTAGAGGCACAGAATACGGAATTGGATGGTTGCCCCTTGGTGGTTACGTGAAAATCTCCGGAATGATTGACGAAAGTATGGACACCGAAGCTATGGCTCAACCTCCACAACCTTGGGAATTTCGTTCAAAACCGGCTTGGCAACGACTGATCATCATGCTAGGTGGCGTTACCGTAAATTTTATCCTTGCCTTTATCATCTACATCGGAATGGCGTGGATGTATGGCGATTTATACATCAATAACAGCGATATTAAAGACGGTGTTTGGATTAATAATCCCGTTGTAGAAAAAATCGGTTTCAAGACCGGAGATAAGATTCTTGCAGTAGATGGCGAGGAAGTAAAGCAGTTTCACGATTTGAATGCCAAATTATTTTTGGGAAGCACCGTTGATATCGAACGGAACGGAGTAAAACAAACTATTGATTTGCCGGTAAATTTTATCGATAAAATGTTTCAAGGTGAAAAAGCACCTGTTGTGGAACTTCGAATTCCATTTATAATTGTAGAAGCACAAGAGAATTCGGTTAATGCAAAAGCTGTACAGCCCAAAGATATTGTAGTCAACTTTAACGGAAAAGAAGTGCAGTATGCAGATGAAGTTTTGGCTGAAGTAAATAGAGTAAAAGGACAAACCGTTCCCGCAATCGTGAAACGCGACGGAAAACAAGTGCCTATCAATCTAAAAGTTTCAGATAGCGCTACAATGAGTATCATATATGCAGGACGTTTGCCCGCTGATAACATCGAAAAACTAGGAACCTATCCTATTCAAAGACAAACTTACAGTTTCGCAGAATCATTTGGCGTTGGAATTGACAAAGGAATTGACGAGCTTGTAAGCTATGGTGGACAATTGAAAGCCATCTTCAATCCAAAAACGGGTGCTTACAAAGGCGTGGGAGGCTTTAAAGCCATCTTTGACATTTTTCCTGAACATTGGTCGTGGCAAACTTTTTGGAACATCACAGCCTTGTTATCCATAATGCTTGGTGTTATGAACTTATTGCCTATTCCCGCTTTGGACGGTGGACATGTTTTATTTTTACTTTACGAAATTGTGAGCGGCAAAAAACCGTCGGATAAATTCCTAGAGAAAGCACAAGTTGTTGGTTTTGTCATACTTATAGCACTGGTACTTTTTGCCAATGGTAATGACATTTATCGAGCGATAATTGGCAGGTAAAAATAATTGAAAGTTTTTCAATAATTATTTGCAGAAACCAAATTAAGCCCTATATTTGCACCGCTTTACAAGGCAAATAAGCCTTCCTCCTTAGCTCAGTTGGTTAGAGCATCTGACTGTTAATCAGAGGGTCCTTGGTTCGAGCCCAAGAGGGGGAGCTAGCAAAAAAGAAAAGACTTTACAGTAATGTAAGGTCTTTTTTGTTTTGCAAAAAGTCCTTTATAACAATGGAGATAAAGTTCTTTACAGCGTAAATACAAAATTCACTCTAATAGAAATATCAGCCTTTCTCTCTTATCATAAATGCTATTAAGAAGAACTAGCTATCTATCTCCACTACTTACAACGTTAGCATGATTTAAACGGTACTGAGTACCAATTATCTCTTTTTCTACCATCATTAATTTTAAAACGATTAAATTTACAAAAACTGCCCGTAAATTATGCGTACAATTAAAACCTTAAATTTAGTTACTTATATACTTTTAGCGGTTGTGGCAGCCTTCGTATTGTATTATACATTTCAAAAAAAAGAACCTATTAACGCAGAAATTGCTTTAGCACAAGTTGCAGTACAAGCTCCATTAATGGAAATCAATCTTGGTTTGCGCGATAGTATTGTGGCGTATGGAATGGAGTATTTAGGCACGCCTTATGTCACTGCTGGTTGTAGTAAAAATGGGTTTGATTGTTCGGGATTTGTGTATTTTGTATTCCAACATTTTAATATAGAGGTGCCGCGAAGTTCGGCTGCATTTGAAGATTTTGGAACTGAAATCCCAATAGAAGCGGTTGAAAAAGGCGATGTGTTGCTGTTTTTGAGTCCCACCCGAGATGCAATTGGTCATATTGGAATCGTAACAGAACCGAAAGGTATGGAAAGCGAATTTATTCACGCTACTTCTGGTCGTGAAATGCAGGTGGTTGTTACTCCCTTATCGAATGACGGTTATACACGAAGGTTTGTAAAAGCAATTCGGGTTGCTGAGTAAGTTCGTATGCTTTGAAAGATTTCAGCCTTGCAAAATAGGTTTACTTTGCAAGGCTGACTGGTATTTATAAAACGATATAATTATTCTTTCTCGTTTGCCAAGAAAAACACTCTCGATTTCTGATTGTACTTGTTGAAACTTCTGTCGCTGGGATTAGTAATAACGGTTTTGAGGTTCACCTCGTCGCCTAGTTTGAAATTACTTTCAACATGTTTGAAATCTAATAAATAAGGTCCGCAAAAGTAGTTTCCGTCTGCGTCTTTTTCAATCTTTCCTGTGTAAACTCCCTTTTCTTTAGTCATGGTTTAATTTTTTTCAAATGTAAGAAGATTTGGATTGCCAATATAAAAGTTTGCAAAAAAAGTGTTGCAAAAAAAATCCCAAGGCTTTCGCGATGGGAATTTTTAAAACTAACTAAATCTTATACTATTTAAGCATTACTTTTTTTACAAGTTCTGCATTGTTGTCTGTCGTTACTTTTACAATCACCATTTGATTGCTAACAGAAAGCGTTTGTGTAGCAAATGCTTGAGCATCTATATTGTTTTTTGTAAAAACCACACGTCCCTGCAGGTCGAAAATTTCTATTTTACTAATTACTAGTTCTGTTGATTTGATGCTGATTTGATTGTCGCTATTAAAAACAACTACTGAATTTGCATTGATTGTTGGCAAATCTGTTCCAAGTGTTTCTTGTGGAAGGTAACGCAATACAAATCGGTCGTCAAATGTACCAGGGACAGTTGTAAAAGTATAGTCTGCCTCTTTCAAATTATGTACAGTACCTAAAACATTGTCTTTAATGTAAATGTTTTGTCCAGCTAGCAATCCGTCAAATTCTTCAATTGAAATTGTTAACGTTCCTGTTAAAGTGGTTTTGTAACCTAGAGGCACCTCATCTTGATTAGAGAATGGCAATGCACGGCCTTGAATCGTCAGTTTTTTAGCTTCGGCAATTGAGTATAAAGAAACCGCTCCTCCGCTGAACACTTCACCATCAAAATCAAGATCCAATTCATTGGTAGCGTTTTCAATATAACCTACTAAAGCTTGATTAAAGTCGTTTTGAGCACTTGTCAAATTCAACCAAACGCGGTGCTTTCCAGTAGTTTGCCAATTTTCAACTGGTTGTGTTGGTGCTGGCTTGAAGAACTGATTGTTAAGTCCAGCTTCTTTTACACGCATTTCATTGTTAAAAACTACCGTTCCGGCTCCTGCTCCAATTCCTTGTACAAAGAACGATTGTCCTGCAGCAATATATCCACTTGGTTTACTAGCATTGTCATTTCCGTTTCCGTCGCCTCCATTAGTTGCTGTACCACCCGTTCTGTTCCACGAAGCGTAGTCACTTGGTGTGTAACTAAAGTTTGTGGAATTTGAAAATTCTGTATTGTGTGTCCAGAAATACAAGGTACCGCTTAAGGTTTGCTTATTTTCATCTAAAAATTTCGTAGCATCCATTGCTGATGGATAAGGATTACCTATTAAATTGAATGCCTTAGTGTTCTCTGAACCAGTAACTGGGTGGCTAATTTGCCCATTATTAGGATGTCCAATAAAGTTTGCAGGGTAAACTTGTGCAGCACCCGCACCTTCATTATTATATGTTGCTGGAGCACGAACGATATATCCTCTTCCGGGTACCATCACTTCATTTCCGCTTAAAAGTACTTCCCAAGCTTGAGGAGATGTAGTGTGTCTCCACTTCATGTAACGCGTTGGAGTAGTTAAAGGCGATAAAGTATTCAAAGTAAATCCAGCGTCAGCTTTAACAGGCGAAGACCAATACGTATAATCGTATTTAAAAACAGGTTGTGTGTTTTTTTTAACTAAGAATGAATTAGTAGCTCCTGTAAAGGTTGCATTGTCGTTTACTTGTACGAATGAACCGTTGTTTTCGATAATTAATCGCGGCGCTTCGTTTTGATTATTCGAAACAATAGTAACATTATTTTGAATTAAAAGTGTTGCATTACTAGCTACAGTAACCTTAGCATTTGCGTTTATAGTCAAGTTTTTGATTGCTAAAACTTCATTTGTAGCTACTTGGTAATCTGCTTCAATAATCGCATCTCTAGTAATAGAAGGAGCTCCGTTAGACCAACCCGCTTCGCCGTTCCAAGTTGTAATTGACTCTTGAGCTGCAGAAACAATTCCTGTTATCATAGGTGTTTCAGAAAAATCAGTAGGAGTCGTAAGATTTTTAATCCTTTTTATATTAAAATTATTATATGTATTGTAAGCATAAACTCTAATTTTTAAAGTATTTCCTTCCAAAAGTGGAGCTATATTGGATAAACTTTTAGAAAACACATTCCATGAAGTATTAGTAATTGCTTGATTTTGTTGTAATACCATGTAAGTATTAAAATTATCCGTAGAATAGCGCACTTGAAAACTTTGAGAAGTACCTTGTGCATTGTAATTAAACTTAAACTCACCTAAATCAATACGTGTCCCTGCTTTTGCAGTAATACTATATTCGATATATTTCGATTCATTCAATGTTCCAGAACTATATTGTGGATTTGGCCAATTGCCAGTTTGAAACCATTGAGAGGTGTTGTTATACGCTATATTACTTATACTTATCCCATCATTTGCTATCATGTCTCCACCAATAGCATTGTTAGATGGTATTGTAGCTGTTTTATCTGTATTATTCCAAAGAACTAAAGGCTCCAAAACCGGTTCCTTAACTTGTATAGTAACGGTTGCCTCATTAGAAGTGCCATTACTATCAGTAATTTTATATTTAAAATTGGTAGTCCCAACATAATCTGTAGTAGGTGTAAAAACAACTTGATTAGAAGAGTTCACGATAACATTTCCATTCGCAGACTGCTGTGTAATTGAAAGTGATGTTGTTAAATTACTATAAACATCATTAGCTAATACATCAATTGTAGCAGGTACATTTTTTAATGTTAAAACCGTATCTGAATTAGCAACTGGAGCTTGAGGAACTGAAGATGATGTTACCGTTCCATATAACGTAGGCCCAACATTGCTACTAGGATTATTTGCATTGAATTGTAATGACCAATACCTATTGGTACTGTTTCCATTTCCATTGCCATTAACAGCATTATCATATCCGTAAATTCTGATATACAAAGTCTCTGAACTAGTAACATTTACTGTTGTTGGAAAATTTACATCAACAGCGACTGGTGTGTTATAGATATTTAAATTTGTAAATTCAATATTTGTAGGGTTTGAAAAATTAGCATTTTTAGAATAACTAACTCTCATTTTATTATTATTCCCTTTATAGGTTAGCACAAGTTTACTTAATGCGAGTTGATAATTTGTTTTAGGAGAAACTGTTAATGCAAAATATTTACCCGAATCAACATTTGAATTACCGGGCCATCCAGTACCATAAAAACTTTCCCAAGAAACTACTGATAGAGTCCCCACACCCATACTCGATATATCTTGAGCCGATAAAGCAGCACTTGATACACCAGAATCTGTTGTGTTAGTTAAATAAGTAGGTTTAAAAGAAGGAGCATTATCAATCAATCTCCCGTTCCATGAAACAACAGGGTTATTCTGTGCAAAACCAAAAAGAGGTAAAATTCCGACGAATAATAATAGTATTAATTTTTTCATGATATAACGTTTTAATAAACTTTAGAAAATAAGTAGGTAGGTCTTCTTATTTTATGATGCAAAGTTGCGACCCATTAAGGTATTCAAAACTACAATCATGGAACAGATTTCGATATTTTCGTTGAAGCGTTCATATCTACGTTCAACTGCGTATTTTAGAGCAACTGTAAAGTTGGCCTGTAGTTTTTCATCTACAAAAAAACCACGCTTTTTATGTAGAGACCCTGTAAAATCAATAGTTCGCAAGAAATTAAAAACAAAAAACCCATCGTTTTCGCGATAGGTTTTCTTATTATAATCCAAAAATTATTTAATTCAGCATTACTTTTTTGATTAACACTCCATCGTTATCTGTGGTTATCTTCACAAGAATTACTTGGCTATTTAGGTTTAAATTTTGAGTTGTAAACGTTTGCTGATTGACGTTATTTTTACTGAATAGTAAACGCCCTTGTAAGTCATACATGTCCACTTGCTTAATACTGTGTTCTGATGACTTTATATTAATTTGATTGTTGCTATTGAAAACTACTATTGAATTTGCATTGATTGTTGGCTCATCTGTTCCAAGTGTTTCTTGTGGAAGGTAACGCAACACAAATCTTTGGTCAAACGTTCCCGGTACCGTTGCAAAGGTGTAATCGGAGTCTTTCAAATTATGAACTATATCTAAAACGTTGTCTTTGATGTAAATATTTTGTCCCGCTAATAATCCGTCGATTTCTGCAATAGAAATTTTCAAAGTTCCTGTTAGAGTTGTTTTGTAACCTAGTGGCACTTCGTCTTGGTTTGAAAAGGGCAAAGCACGGCCTTGGATTGTCAGTTTTTTAGCACCTAAAATAGAATATAAGGAAACACTTCCTCCACTGAATACTTCTCCATCAAAATTGCGATCCATTTCATTGGTTGCATTTTCAATATAACCTACTAAAGCTTGATTAAAGTCATTTTGAGCACTTGTCAAATTCAGCCAAACGCGGTGCTTTCCAGTTGTTTGCCAGTTGTCAACCGGTTGTGTTGGTAAAGGTTTGAAAAACTGATTGTTATTTCCTGCAATACGCATTGTATTGTTAAAAGTTGCTGTTCCAGCTCCATCTCCAATTCCTTGCACAAAGAATGCTTGTCCAGCAGCAATATATCCAGTAGGTTTACTTAAATTATTATTACTTGCATCCCCTGCTGAAGTGGCAGTACTACCCGTTCCATTCCAAGTAGCATAATCACTAGGTGTATAACTGAAATTTGTAGCGTTAGAAAATGCTGTATTGTGTGTCCAGAAATATAATGTTCCTCCAAATGTTTGTGTATTTGCAGCTAAGAATGCAGCAGCGTCAATTGCAGAGGGATATGGATTACCAATTAAATTGAATGCATTTGCTGTAATTGACCCTGTTACATCATGTGTTATAACGCCATTATTAGGATGTCCGATAAAACCCGCATTATAAACTTGAGCAGCACCAGCTCCTTCTACGTTAAAAGTGGCTGGAGCACGAACAATGTAGCCTCTTCCCGGCACCATCACTTCGCTTCCATTTAAAAGGACTTCCCATGCTTGAGGAGTGCCGGTGTGTTTCCACTTCATATAACGTGTAGGTGTAGTTAAAGGCGACAAAGCATTCAAAGTAAAACCAGCGTTTGGTTTAACAGGAGAAGACCAATAGGTATAATCGTATTTAAAAACAGGCTGTGTATTTCTTTTCATTAAAAACGAATCTGTTGCTCCTGTAAATGCAGCATTATCATTTATTTGAATAAAAGAACCATTGTTCTCTACTATGATTTTACCTGTTCCTTCTACTGTTACATCTCCAATTACTGTTAGTGTTTTATTTTCGGTTATGGTTAAAGTTGTTCCTGTTTTAATCGTACAAGAACATACAATTAAGTCATCGTTTAGGGATAAATCATTCTGTATTTCTACACTTTTATTGGCTGGATTCACTCCGTTGCTCCATGTCGTTCCTGAATACACTGCACTTGAGGCCACAATATTTAGTTTGAAATTGGCTAAACTTGTGTTTTCATTTGTAATTACTTCAATAGTTGAATTCGCATTTAGACAATAGATACCTAAATCATCTTGATAATTAGCACTTCCCCCATACCATGTCGTATAATTACGGACTTGTACTCCGTTTATAAAAATTTGGGTTGTATCGTCGTAATTCTTAACAATCAACTGATAACTCCCTGCTGGAAATCCTTTTCTCTTGTGCACCATTGTAAAACTATCATTAGGAACTTGACATCCATTCCATCCTGCAGATGAAGAGGGAGACGTAGTATTGACCCAACCATTGTTTGCTGTATCTTGCGTATCGCAACCCAACGTGTTTTGGGTATAATATCCACGGTAATTAGCTAATGTTGGCGTCATACTTTGTGCATTATATCCATATACATTCCATATATTGTTTCCAAATACAGTTGGATCGCCAGAAACCGCTTGAAGACTTATAGCGATTGTTACTCCAGCAGTAAAACCTGTAGTACATGCATCTTTAACTCTGCGAACCCAATAGGTTGTAGGTTGTGTTTGACTTAATGTAATTGTAGCAGCTGTTTGTCCAGTTATAATATTACTACCTATAGTATTACCTGTCCCCCATTGATAAATAGTCCCCGTTCCTCCTGAAGCTGTTAGTGTAAATGAACTTCCCGCACAAACAGCGGTAGCGGATGTACTAACTGCAGTAGGAGCTGTAGCAGCTGTAGTAGCGGCATACGTAAAACTCACTTGGGAGTTCCCGTAGTTTTCAAAATATTCTATTACTAATAATGTGGGTGTAACACCATCAAAACAGGCTGATGCACTTTTGGTTGAATAAGCATGAGCTGTATAATCCTCAATTAACCAAGTAGCCCCACCATCGATACTCATACGATATCCGTCGTCACCACCTACGGTAAATGTATAACTTCCTGAAGGGAATGTTTTTCTCATTCTGTAGCGAACAAAAAATTGATCTGAGGGAGTTGAACATAAGTAGGTTGTTCCATCAACACCACCAGTAATAGAACTAGACCCAACATTTCTGTTGAAGGTTTCGTTTTCCTTTACGTATCCAAGGTAATTTGTAGCTGCACTACCTGTCCAAGTATAGGCATAACCTGTCCAGAAATTATCCGAATAAGCAGTAGGAGTTCCCTGAGTAACACATACTTCGTTTCCACGTAACTTTAAAGTATTGGCTTTAATTCTCCAACCTGCAAAATTATAATCTGTAGCTCCTTTAGCATAAAAACGAACCACCAAAGTTTGATTGCTAGTTAAAGTTATATTTAAAGGAATATTCTTAACAGGATTACTTACAATAGATTCTCCCGCTATTAAAACGGTAGCGTTGGCATAAAATTGGTAATCACTATCGCTAAAAGCTCCCGTAACTACTTTGTATTTTATTTGATAATTCGTTGGACCAGCAAGCGAACCCGAGGTTAATCGCTCTTGTTCAAAAACTAAATTTGTGAGATTTATAGGTTTATCAGTAGTAGGTTTAACTTTTAGATCAAAATAACGACCATGAGCGTAATCTGTCTCAGTAAAGTTGGCTAAAGCCATTCCTGCAATCGAATAACTTGGAGTGCTCCCTGTAATTTGTACTGCATTGGCGGTAACAAATGTTTGTTGATTGGTAACTGCAGTTGTAGTCGTATTTGTTAAACCCCATTCTACCAATGCGGGCTCCGTTATTGTTATGGATACTAAAGCTTGAGAGGAACCACCTGCACTATTAGAAACGGTGTAATTAAAAGTAGAAGTTCCTACAAACCCTGTGGTAGCGGTAAATTTTATCGTTTTGTCTGCATTTACACTAACTGTTCCCGCACCATTTGTAGGAGTCGTTAAACTTCCTACTGTTGTAAAAGTACCGTTCCCAGGAAAGTCATTGTTCAAAACATTAATCTCTGATACGGTGTTTTTTGAAATATTTATAACATCATTGACTGCCGTAACAGAAACAGCAGCGACAGTTCCTTTAAAAGTAGGTCCGTCATAAGTTCCAGGTTGATAACCAAAATGAAAATTATTATTAGTATTATAGATGTATACCCTAACATAAATAGACCCACCAGCATCCGAAGTATAATTGGCAGGAAAACTTAAATCATAATTAATATAACTAGGACTTGTATTCGCATCTAGAAGCATAAAAGTTCCAGGAGCATTAAAATCAGCTGATTTTGAATACCGTATTACAATTTTTGATGACTCACTTTGAATTCTACCTTTAAAATTAAAGCTTGATGGCGTAACTGTATAACCAGTATTTGCCTTAATTTCGAATTGTCTATACTGCGCTGTATTGATAACTGTAGTAAATGTCCCTGGAGTAGTACTATAAAAAATATTGTCAGCACCCCAATTTTCTACTGAAGTTAAACTCACCCCTTGTCCATTTACGGAAATATTACTTGCTGTTACATGAGAATTATCAGCTGTAGCAGAAAAATTACTCGAAACCCATCGTGCTAAATTATCTTGAGCAAATCCTGAAACCGATAAAAACCCAACCAACAACAAGAACAATAATTTTTTCATATGGAGATAAATAAGATAATAACTGCAAATAAAAAGCTAAAAAAAAGCCTTTATTCACTATACAAATTTGCAACTACTTAAGAAATTTACGGTATTAAAGTTATTCTGATTATAATTTATTCGACGAAGTGTTTAAATTGTCGCTTAACAGCACTTTTTTGCAAAAACGAGTATTGCATTTGTAGTTTTTCATCTACAAGAAAATCAAAATTTCTAGGTTCTATCCTACTAAAACTAGGCATTAACAAGGATAAAAACCAAAAAATCCATCGTTAAAAACGATGTTTTTTCTAAAACAAGGTAAATTTTTTTTTAATTCTGTATCACATTTTTGAATACTACTTCGTTGTTCTTCGTGGATATTTTCACAAGAATCACTTGGGTATTTACTTTTAAATGGTGTGTCACAAACTTTTAATTATTCTACTTACAAATATCCATATCCTAATAATATGCTCTATTGATTTGTTAGTGCTGAAAGCCCGCATAGCGTTGGTATAATTCCTAGGTATAATTATACCTAAAACCTCTTGTGGCAGATGATAAATTACCCGTGATTCCTGAAAAGTGTTCGGAATAGTTGTAGATGGGTAGTTTGAATCTTTTAAAACTAGAGTTTAAATTTAGAAAACTTGTCTTTAAAGTAATTATTTTTAGCTCCTAAAAGTCTATAAAGCCTTATAACGCGTGAAATTTTTAGAGGTTTCAATATTCAAGATTTCTCTAACTCTCTGGCTTTTGCATAAATTAAATCGCTTTCAAACCCTTTACGAAGAAGAAAGTCGCAAAATTTCTTACGCTTGATTAATTTATTTTTTTCGGTCATTTGACCCCAGTGTTTTTCAGCTAACCTATCAAAATTAGATTGATAATCCTCATCAGCTAATTCTTTTAGTCCTACTTTAATATTGTACTCCGAAATACCTCTCATTTTTAGTTCACGCTTAATTCGAATCGTTCCCCAGTTTTTTATTCGATGTTTACCTCTTGCAAAACTGGTTGCAAAACGAGTCTCATTCAGAAAATCATGTTCAATTAAATGCACCATAATAACATCAATTGCTTGCGGAATCATTCGCATACTTTGCAACTTCGAAATCACTTCTTGATGACAACGCTCTTGATAAACGCAATAATTTTCGGCTTTTCGCTTTGCCTCGGTAACTGTGTAAGACGGATTAATATGCATTACTGACAAATAAAATTAATTGTTAAAATGAAAAAACAAACTTTTATAATATTTTTTTTTAATTTTTTAACTCAAAGTGTGATAATTAAATAATTTTTATAAAATACAAATTAACATGCACAAAAACTATTAATTTTGTACTTAGATCCCAATCTACAAATTGTATACTTAGCTTACTAAATTGATTATAAACCATAAAGTTTAATAATTTTTAAAGTAAGTGTATTATGAAAGCAAAATTACTATTATTTATCGCATTATTCAGTGTGATTTTATCGCAGGGTCAAGAAATTAATTTTAAACAGGGAGCTACTACGTATCTTACAGGTTCAACTTATAATTATGCAGATACGCAATTAAATGCAACTACAAGTATTACTTTTACTGTTGAAAATTTGGGGCTTTCAAACTTACTTATTTCTGGAAGCACTCCTAGAGTCGTACTTTCTGGAGTAGACGACGACCAATTTGTAATATCGGGCTCTTTGAATGCCACTATTACCCCCTCGAATAACGACACTTTTGTTATTCAATTTAAACCTACAAGTTTAGGAGCAAAAAGTGCGGTATTAACTATTGAAAGTAACGATGCAGATGAAGCAATTTATACCGTCAACTTAACTGCAAATGCGGTTGTAAACAAACAATCTACCATAAGTTTACCCTCTGGGCCAAGTTACACTTATATGGCTACAATTCCTTATATGGGTTACCAAGCAGCAGACATGCTTTCCTCATCTGATGGATTTGAAATCATAACATTTAGAATTAATGATGCCGCTAACGCTGAAAATCTACCCACTCTATTAACTGACGTAACGCTTTCTATTTCTAATTCAGCTAACATAAGAAGAGTCGCTTTATATGATGGAGCAACCGAACTAGCGGAAGAAGATGGAGCATCTTCAATTGTTTTTAACGGGCTTTCCATTGAGGCTCCAGCAGGTGGTACTAAAACATTTCAAGTACTAGTAACTTTTAATTCTTTAGTAACCGATAACCAAAATATTTCAGTAGGAATAACAGCTGCAACTGCTGATCCAGCCGGATCTAATTTTGCTGCCGCAAATGCTGGAGGTGCTGTAAGCAGTACTAGTACAAGTTGGAATAAAATTGTTGTAGTAGCTACGGCTTTAAATTTTGTTGAACAACCCAGCAATGCAGACACTTTTGCACCTATGGATCCCGCAGTTACTGTGGAAGCAGTAGATGCGTTAGGCAGTCGTGATTTAAATTACACAACGGCTGTCGTCTTAACTAGTACTGGAAGCTTTCATACCGCTGGAACCGCACCGCTGAATGATGCTAATAACAATGCAGCAGCTGGATTAGTAAGTTTTCCATTACTTATCCACGACACCTATGGAACCAACAAAATTTTCCTTGCAACGTCAGGCAGCTTAGACCCTGCATTTTCAGCTCCATTTGACATAGAGACTGCTTCTGGTGCTAGTAATTACTTTAGAAGTGCTGCAACAGGAAAGTGGAATGAACTCTCAAGTTGGGAAAGCTCCGGAGATAATATAACATGGACAGCGGCTACTTTAATTCCTAATGCACTTTCTCGTTCTATTATTATTAAGTCCGGACATACTATAACCTGTGATTCGACTGAAGAGGGAGATGTGATGACCATTAGTGCGGGAGGAACGTTGAAAATAGTTGCTGGAGGTGTTTTTACTGTGAAAAATGGAAGTAGTTGGGATTTAACCGTAACCGGAACTTTAGAATATGCTGGAGGTAGTTTTATACAAGCAGCAGGAACGCAATTAAGAGTCACCGGTAATAATACAGGAAACTACATTCACAGCATACCGAGTTCGACGTTAACTTTACCCCTATTTACATGGAGCTCTGGAACAACGTGTACCATTTCTGGACTGACTAATTCTGTTGCAATAAACCCAACTACGATGGCTCAAAATTTCAGCAAATTGATTTGGAACAATCCAGGACAAACAGCGGTTGTAAACATTGACAACAACGCTTTTAAAGTTTCATCAACTTTAACTTTAGGAACGAGTACGGCAAATAAACTTTGTATTTCTTCGTCTGGTTCTCGTACAAATAGTATCGCTGCGGTTGTAATAAATGGAGGTACGTTAACTGGCTTTTCAGGAACTGCATCGGGAACTTTGACAATGACTACTTTAACGGTTACAAATGGAAAATTTATTGGTAATAGTTCTAACGGAATTACTGCAATAAATAATACAAGCACCATTACCATCAATGCAAATGGTGAATATATAGCATCAAATAACGCAGGAACTACGACCTCTATAGTGAATAATGTTGCACTAAACAGCAACGGAAAAATGACCTTAATAAATAGCGCAAGTAGCGGTAATGTAACAATAAATTTTGCAGGAACAAACCGATTTATAAACTTAAAAGACACAAGTAATTTACAATTAGAAAGCGTTTCATCAACAGGAATAGCAATAATGAACATAAGTAGCGGTTTTACTTGCTCTTCTACAGCAACACCTGCTGTAGATTTTGGAACAGGAAATGTTACAGGAAACCGCATCACTCTAAAAGGAAGTTTCGCTAAATCGGGAACTGGGGATTTAAGAACCTCATCAACCACAAATGCTGCAACAGGTTTTGTGTTTACTGGAGCAAATCAAACATTTACAACCGCTGGAACTTCTTCGGGAGTTAATTATACGGCTAACAATACAGGTACTTTTACATGTAACTCTAACTTTGTCTTTGGTACTGCATTCACTCAGAAAACAATTTTCACTATAAACGCACCTACTTTGAATCTAGGTTCTCGGATTTTTACTGGTAATACTACAAAAGCACAGTTTAATATCGCAGCTGGAGTAAATATAATTACAACACATGGAAATGGTTTAGGAGGAAACGGAGCGACAGGAAATTTCATCAGTTTTGCAAGTATTGGAAATACAGCTGCAGACGGGCGTGTTACATTTGGCGCCAATCTAAATTATACATTTAATGGAACTTCTTCCACTCCATTTCCTGCAGGGGGAACTTGGACAACACCTAATAATATAGTAATTGGTGGCAACACCACATTGAACAATACCGCTGCTTTTACATTAAACGGAACCTTAGTAATTAACGCGAGTAGAACTTTAAAGCTTAACACAGTAGTTGGTGCAGATTTGAATTTAAAAAACACAATGACCATTAACGGTACATTTGACACCAATGGTCAAAATGTAATTGTTGATGGTGGCGGAACGGCTAATTTAATAGTTAACGGAACTTTCGTAACAAAAGATACAGACGGATTTAACGGAGTTAATGCTTCTGTGCCAAACATTCCTATAACTATGGGGGCAAACGGTACGGTAGATTATGCAGGTGCAAGCCAACCTATAACTAATACTCCCTACAGAAACTTAAAAGTCTCGGGAACGGGTACAAAAACTTTAGGTAACTCTGTAATTACTGCTAGCGGCAATTTAAACGTAACAGCGAGTTTACTTCGTATTGAAGCTGACAAAACCTTATCAATAGCAGATAAAATAACTACAACAGCAACCACTACTACAAAAGGAATTATTGTAGAAAACGACGGAAGTTTAGTTCAAATAAATACTGTAGACAATGCAACTACAAATGAAAACACTGGTGACATTCGTGTAATCAGAAATACAATGCCCGTATTTAAATACGATTACACGTATTGGAGTAGTCCAATTCATGAAGATTCTGGATTTACATTAGCAAATCTATCTCCTTTAACGATGTTTAACAAGTTTTTCAAGTGGAACCATGTAGCAACTACTCAAGCTTGGCAAGTTGTATCAAGCGGTGCTGAAACTATGGCAGCGGGAAGAGGCTATATTGTTCGTCCGCCAACAACCTATGATCTTGAAGGAGCACCTGGTGCGGTAGCCCAAGAGTATGTTGCCACTTTTATCGGAATTCCGAATAACGGTGAAATAAGCCATGCCATAACGGGTTCAACAACTGTAGACAAATTCAATTTATTAGGAAATCCCTATCCATCTGCTTTGGACGCAACCGCATTCTTAGATGAAAATGATACCGTTCTTGATGGATCAGTGTATTTATGGACACATAATTCCGCCTTTGGTGCAAGTAGTGGTTACGGTTATGGTAGCGATTATGCCACATTTAGTGCTGGAAGTGGCGGTGTTGCTACAAAAGGAGCCGATGGTAATGCAAACGACAATACCGCTGTTCCTACTGGAAAAATTGCTTCTGGACAATCTTTCTTCGTAAAAGGTATTGCAGATGGAGCCGGAACAGCCGTATTCAATAATACAATGCGTACCATTGGAAACAACAATCAGTTCTTTAGACAAAGTCAAACAGAACCGATTGAAAAAAACAGAATTTGGTTGAACTTAAAAGGCGAGACGCAAGGATTCAATCAAACGCTTGTGGGCTATATTACAGATGCAACCAATGGATTGGACAGTCGTTACGATGCACAAACTTTTGGTGGAAACCAACTTACTTTCTACTCCGTTTTAGACACAAAAAAATTAGTAATTCAAGGTCGGGCGTTGCCATTTACAACAGAGGACACTGTTCCTTTAGGATATAAATCTACAATCGAAGGTAATTTAACGATAAGCATTGATCATTTTGACGGTTTGTTTTCCAACCAAGATATTTATCTAAAAGATAATGTGCTGAATGTTGAACATGATTTAAAAGCAGCTCCATATACTTTTGCGTCGGCAATTGGGACGTTCGACACGCGATTTGTTTTACAATATGTAACACAAGGGAATCTGAGTAATCCAACATTCGAACAAGCCTTGAAAGGAGTTACCATTTATAAAAAGGATAACGATATTCACATCAAATCGCAATACGAAACGATTGACCAAGTTTACGTGTATGATATTACAGGACGCTTGATTTTTGAACGTAAGAATGCAAATACAAACGCATTTGACATTACAGAGATGAACACCGGCGAACAGGTTTTAATTGTGAAAATAATCCTTGAAAACGGCGGAATAAACACTCAAAAAGTATTCTAATAATCGCAACGTTTATGGACATCAAAAAAGCCTCTTTCCTTTTACTCATTGTATCTGGAAAGAGGCTTTTTCATTACCCGAATTATTGCCCTATTTTGAAATGAATTAACGTGAACTAAATGCTCGTCGAATGAATTCAAACTTTGATAAAGACTTAACGAATGAAGCTTTTCTAGCCAAATATCTCGACGGTATTTACCCCACACTGTTCAATGGATTTGCAATTGAACGCATTTCGGACTTAAAGCAACAACAGCAGGGAATTGATTTAGTACTTTCAAAAGAAGGAACCGTTTACACTATTGACGAAAAAGCGCAACTGGACTACTTAGAAAGCGACTTGCCCACTTTCGCCTTTGAAATCAGTTACCTCAAGTATGGTCAGGAACGTTTAGGATGGCTGTACGATTCCAAGAAAATTACGGACTTCTATTTTACCATTACGGCGATAAAATGCAACGAATACAATGTCCCAGAAAGCGGTTTCAGAAGTTGCAAGATATTTTCAGTGGACAGAAGAAAACTCATCAACCTTTTAAATTCAAGAGGACTTAACATTGACCGCATCAAAGCACTCAACGAACACATACGAAAAGGCACTGCAGAAGACCGAATTAAAGTGGATGAACTCAATGCTGCAACCGAAGGAAAATTCTTCTATTCTAAAAAAGGAAAAGCAGAACAACCCATCAATATTGTGCTTAAACTAGATTTTCTAATTAAAAGTAAGGTAGCCAAACGAATCTACTAATTCATTTCCGCGGCTAAAACGCTTGCAATTTGTTCAACAATGCCCACAACTAAAGCATTTCCCATCAAAAAAGCGCGTTTTGTATCCGAAACACCTTCTAGTTCGGTGTGGTTATCGGGAAACATATTAAGTCGTTCCAGTTCTATAGGAAGCAATCTTCTCAAGCCTTTTTTCGTCGAAATAACATGCTTGAATCGGGAAGGGGCCTTACCGCCTTCTCCCGTAATAATCGTTCGGGAAGGTGCTGTTAATGCATCGGGAAAAATCATTCCTCCTTCGGCATAATTGTATTCGAAACCGCTACTACTCGTTCGTACTTCTTTCTTCGCTCCTTTTAGATATTTCCACTTATCTACATCTTCTTCAGCAATAAAATACTCGCTTGGGATTTCATTTTCACTTAAAATAATATCTTTAATAGTCGTTATTTCACCGTCATAATTTGCAGTAGTTTTCGCGGTATAAATTTTTCCCTCAAGCAGCACACCCGAATTAAGAAAAGGAGAAAGCTTTGTTCCTAGACCAAAAGCATCACTCACTTCTTTCAAATCGCCTTGAAGATTAAAATAACTTTCCGACACGACTTGTTCCGATACTGGAAACGACTTAGCCATCAAGCCGTCATTTAAGACCCATGTATCCAAAGCTTCACTTTTAATCTTTTTATATAAGGCAGTCGACTTGTGGTATCCAATAAAAAACACCCGTCTGCGTCTTTGTGGAAAACCATATTCTGCGGCATTTATCACGCGCCATTCTACGGCATAGCCTAAATCGTCTAGGCTTTTCAAGATTACAGCAAAATCTCGTCCCCGTTGATTACTTGGCGATTTCAGTAGTCGGTCTACATTTTCTAAGATGAGGTACTTAGGTTTATTTATTTTTTCGGAAAGAATGCGGTGAATGGACCACCACAAAACCCCTTTCTTACCCAATAATCCTTTTGAATTTTTCAAAGTCGTAGCCACCGAATAGTCTTGGCACGGAAAACCGCCTACTAATAAATCATGGTCGGGAATATCACTCACATCTACCTCTTCGATACTGCCGTTTGCATGATTTTCTTTGCCCCATCGTTCTTCATAAATCAGCGAAGCATGCTGTGTTTTGGTTGAAGGTTCCCACTGGTTACTCCAAACGACTTTATACTGCTGTTTCTTGGCTTTCAAATTCGCCCGTTCCAAGCCAATTCTGAAACCGCCCACGCCTGCAAATAGCTCAATTGTGTTTATCATAAATTTGAAATAATCAGTAGGCAAATATAATCAACGGGAATGTATTGTACCCTCAAGTACTGATAAAAGAAGCATCCCTGCTTAAAATATAATTTAATAAAACAACATGCCCAAGACTTAGTCCCTTTCATTCAAATTATAAAATAGACAGCCGCATTATGCAAGTGAAACGGAAGCAATAACAGGGAATAAATGTTCCTATTTATTTTGGCTTTAGCCAATAAAATGCTGCCAACTGAGTAAGCGACAATCTAAAAATAAGAGGTGAAAGTCCCACCGCCACCCGGTAAGCCTTTACCATCTAATGTGACGACGCCATCGGGGGGAGTTAAGCCTTTCACATACCAAGTTACAACTCCATCGGCTGCCGATAAAGCTTTCACATGCTATGTGACAACCTCCTCGGCTGCCGATGGGCTCGTCACATAAATAATATTTATCCAAAAGTCAATCTCTATAGTATTTACCGATTTTGCAGTAACCTTTCCTATTTAAAATTATTCATATCAATCAAAAGTCCTTTTACAAGCTTTAGATAAACCGATATTTGAGGGTATTTACACGGCTTGCATCCAAAAATAAACCCTAATTTTGCACACAAAATAAAAGGCATGTTCTATTTACTAATCAGTATTTTTTGCAGTGTTTCAGTTGGAGTATTATTCAAAATAAGCCGCCGGTATGAAACCAATAATGTGCAAATTGTAGGGTTCAATTACCTCTTCGCACTCCTTTTTTGCGGACTGGTTTTTACACCCAATTTAAGTACAATTGACGCCTCAGCACCATTTTGGATTTACGGGAGCTTGGGTATTTTACTTCCCGTAGTGTTTTTATTTCTAATAGCTTCCATCACAAATATCGGACTTGCAAAAACAGATGCTGCTCAACGGTTGTCCCTTTTCATCCCTATTTTAGCGGCATGGCTTATTTTTGACGAAACATTCACGACTTATAAAATTGTTGGAATTGTTTTGGGATTTATTGCCTTATTTTTTATTCTTGCAAAGCCACGAGATAGTAAAGGTTCTAGTTGGAAATACCCGCTACTCGTCTTTTTAGGTTTTGGAATTATTGATATTTTGTTTAAAAAGATAGCGGTCTACACTAGCCTTCCGTACACCACCTCGCTCTTTATCGTTTTTGCAACAGCATTTGTAGTGGCACTAGTTCCCGTTCTTTATCAATTTATCATCAAAAAACAGGCGTTTCACATCAAGAATTTAGTATTCGGACTTTTAGTTGGCCTCTTTAATTTCGGGAATATTTGGTGTTACTTAAAAGCACATCATGCCTTTGCCGAAAGCCCGTCCACTGTTTTTGCAGGAATGAATATGGGTGTAATTATTTTGGGAAGCTTAGTAGGTGTAGCGGCTTTTAAAGAAAAATTATCAAAACTGAATTACCTCGGTTTAGTAATCGCATTGGTTTCGATTGTGATGATTGTAATTTCGCAATTGCAGTAAATAAAAGACGTAATTGTAGGGAAATTTTTTGATTCTTAAAATAGCGCTTCCCGAAAGCACTAATTCAGAGATTCATTATCCTATATTCTTTCCTCATTATTTCAGACGCTATTCGCTTTTTCTTTCTTTTCTTCCATAAATTTTCTTATTTTAGCTGAAAACCTCAAAGCTATGGAAGACAAAAATAAACCCGTACTCGACCAACTTATTCGAAAGGCATTTCCGCAAGTAAGCACTTTAACCTATAAAATTACTGAGTACTCTCTCAACACCGCATTCAGCTTTAAGTTTGACAACTTGGAGCATTTCGTCGAATTCCTCAAACAGCACCAGTCGATAGAAGAACAAGAGACCGAACTACTAGAAAATACGTTGAAAGACTTGAACTTGCAGACGCACTCTTTTTTCTACATCAACTTTTATGAAGAAAATGCAACAGACGAATCCGAGTAGTTTTTTAATAGAAAAATTCTAGTTTCAAATGACGAATTAAATCATTTGAAACTAGAATTTTTATAGTAATATCCTTTGCGCCATTGGTTAAAACCAAGGTTTTTTATTCTTCTGATACGTCTCGTAAAATTCTACATCGCTTTTTGTCAGATAGATAATGCCTTCCACAATTCCTAGTAAACTTGTAGCGGTAAGTATAAAACCGCCTATTAGAAAACACAAAGTAGCATAGCCAATTGCCGTTGCCACTAAAATAATAAATCCTTCATTGTTGTAACCCAAAACAAATTTATGAACGCCTAGCGAACCCAATAGTATCGCTAAAACGCCTGTTAAAATTCGTTTATTATCCTGTGAATACTGCGGTTGCGATTCATTCTTCGGTTGATTCCACCTTTCTTCCTTTGGTCTACTTGTCTCCATGATGATTGTTTATAATTGTTTGATTGAGTTGATAAATGTATAAAAATTATAGAAATGCAGCATCAATTGGCTCCCAAAGTTCTATTTTATTTCCTTCCAAATCCAATATCCATCCGAATTTTCCATAATCATACGACTCCATTTCACCCACAACTGTAACGCCTTCCGCTTTTAATTGTTCCAGAAGCACCTCTAAATTGGCCACGCGAAAGTTCTGCATAAAGTCTTTTTCCGATGGAGTAAAATAAGTAGTGTCGTCCTTAAAAGGCGACCATTGCGTAGAACAAGCGGTCCCTTTTTCGTCCTTCCACCAAAACGTACAGCCATAATCATCCGTATTCAAGCCCAAGTGTTTTTTGTACCAAGCCTTCAATTCCTTTGGCTCTTTTGTTTTGAAAAAGAACCCTCCAAGACCAGTAACCCGTTCTTGTTTTACATCCACTTCCGGCGAAGGATTGTAAACCAATACTATTTTATCTACAATCGTTTGTGCCAATTTCGCATGACTTTCAAACGTCCATCCCGCAACATGTGGACTTAATAATACATTTTCTGCGTCAATCAAGTACTGAAAAGCTTCCGGAACTTCCGCTTCCGCAAAAGATTCAAAGGACAACTTCTCATATTCCAAGACATCAAGTCCGGCTCCAAGTACCTTTTTCTCCGCTAAGGCTTTCGCCAAATCTGCAGTAACGACGCTCTTTCCTCTTGCCGTATTTAGCAGCCAAAATGGTTTTGCAAACGCATTTATAAAGCCAGAATCAACCATTTTGTCCGTTTCTGGAGTCCACGGAATATGCAAACTCACCACATCCGCTTGTTCTTGCAATTCCGACAAAGAAACCTGCTTTGCATTTTCATCACCTACATTTGGCAGAATATCATAACACAAAACAGTCACATCAAAACCCCGTAGCTTTTTTGCAAAAGCTTTTCCCATATTGCCGTATCCAATAATTCCCACCGTTTTACCATCCAATTCATGACCACGATTGGTTTCCCGAGACCATTTTCCCGCTTTTACCTCAGCATTGGCACGATTCAAATTATTGAACAAACTCAAAAGCATTCCCAAAGCATGTTCTGCAACCGCGTTCCTGTTTCCTTCTGGAGCGGCAATTAAAGCAATTCCTTTTGCGGAAGCATAATCGCAATCAATGCTTTCCAATCCGGCACCTACTCGAGCAATAAATTTCAAATTCACCGCCTTATCTATAAATGCCGCATCAATCTTAAACCGACTCCGAATAACAATACCCTCATAATCTGCTATTTTAACCTCAATTTCTTGCTTGGTTGAAGTAAAATCATCTTCATTAGTAAAACCCTCCGCTTCAAGTTGGCTTTTTAATAAAGGATGATTGCCGTCAATGTGTAGTATCTTTTTCATCTGTGTAAAGTTGTTATAATATTCAAATGCAGTTCAGTCCGTAGACTTAAATCAGTCTCTTTTAATTTCATGACCAACAAATTCCTCTAAAGTCGCGAAGATATCATCAATAGGTAGCGCCTCAAAATCAGGATGTGTTTTTAAGAAAGTGGCATTGAGTTCAATTAAATTTTCCTCCAATTCAAAGAAAGCCTCATTGTTTAATGAATCTCTCACAGGATTCACACCGTCTAATTTTCCTTTTAGAAACTTTGTCAATTTCACACTACTCATCAACTTGACTTTCTTCGCTTGCTGCTGAAAGTATTCCAGATGTTTTTCGGCACCAATCAAAGCCAAGCCTTCTTCAATCAGTTCGTTCAATTCCTTATCCCAACCCGATTGATGTACAAATTGCGCGAAACCACCTTGCGAATTATGAGCCCAATAGTAATCCAAATAGTAACTCATTATCGCATCTTCGTGAATTAGTTCGTCAGCCACGCCTTCTTCCCGCATTAAGTTGACAATCGAAATATTCGAGTGAATGATGTCTTGCAAGTTTTCACTATTAACCGCCGTTTCTGAAACTAATATCTTACCAAATTCCATATTATTATAGTTTTAATGAGTTGTATGCAAATTTCAATTAAAATACTTAAGAAGTAAAACATTTCGCTAACTAACTTAAAAACAAAAAAGCCGCATTTCTAAAAATGCAGCTCATTTATAAATCCAAAGATTTCTTATTTCGTTTTCATCGGTGGCAAATCAAATGCAGCAGATTCGTGCTCAAATCCATTACGGTGTGCTCCATCGCAAAAAGGTTTGTTAGCCGATAATCCGCAACGACAAAGTCCCAAAGACGTTCTACCTTGCACATTATAAACAATTCCTTCCGGGTCTACGATTTCAAAATCACCTTCTACTTTAATAAATCCGTTTTTACTGATTGTCAATTTTGTCTTACTCATACTGTGTTTTATTTGAATTCAAAGATTGTAAAATATATTTGTAATTCAACGAAGTGGAAGTAGTTTAAAACAATTCTATTTTATTGCCGATTTTCTTGCATGCTTCTGCTATTCGATTTCTTGTCTTCCAATAAAAAGTAAGCGATTGCTCCAATGAAATACAACGCTACATCAATCCAATCTGCCGTGTATCGAGCATTTTCTTTGGGTAAATAATATTCAAAGTAAACAGAATAATAGCTTGCTATAAAAAGGACGAATAGCAACGGAAAAGTAAAGTATTTATCTTTTTTAAGGCGACGAATAATGAAGGTTAACACACCTAATATAAGTGGCATGCAAAGCAAGTCGTTTACATAATTATTGACAAAAGCTGGGAGTGGCAAATCCATTCTTTGCATGCTGTAAATAACAACAGCAATTACGGCCATAATCCCATAAACTACTTTTTTAAACATACAATATTCCTGCAGTCCAAGCTGAAATCGCTGCTAAAAGTGCTCCAATTCCCCAAGTGGAGTTGTACAATTTATCTGCAGTTTTTAGGCACTTAGCTTTATAATTATTCTTGTTTTCCACAGAGAATCTGCGTTGTTTTTGTATTAAATTTTTCATAGTATTATTTTAATTAACCGGCTGCCGCTCCAACTACTGCTGCAATAAAACCGCCAATTATAACGGCAAAGAAAAACCAAAACCCATATCCTATTTTGAAAAACATACGAATAATTAAATTTGGATGTTCTAATCCTTTTTTTAGAAATACTTCTAACCGGCTTGGTCCTTCGGCTTCTTCCTCTTCTTTTTTTAATTGATTCTTTTTATCTCTTTCCAGTTTTCGTTGCAGTACTATATTTAAAATTGTCCCACAATTGCTGCAATAATCGTTATTGACATTCTCCGTACCGCAGTTGGGACATTTGATATACGATTTACTCATTAGGTTATAGTTTATTCGACAAGGCATTACATCAATTTGAGTTGCCACCCAAAGTTAAGAAAAATTGCGGAGTCATTTTGAATGGATTTATTCCAAATTAAGCAATTGGTCCTAGTAAGAAAAGTTACGTATTAGAATCTTCAGCACTCTTTCGCTCATTCATCTTAGTAACTAAAGCTTTCAGTCGAGCTGCTTTGTCTCTCTTTTCTTGCGCAATTTTAGCATTCTTCCGATTCAATAGTTTGGTGTGCAACGCTTTGTTTTTGGTGTTTTTCTCGGGGCCTTTTGTCATGGTAAAATTATTTGATGCAAAGATAATCAATGATTTTGTGAAGTTTATTTGGCAGAAATAGCAATGCACCTTTTCCTAAAATTAACTCAAACAACTTATCGATAACTCCATAAGTGTTGATGGCATGTAATCGGTTCTGTTCATCATGCGGTTCATTGTTCGTCTTTCAGTCGCAGTGAAGCCCTTAAGGATGGAGCTAGTTTTTTCCTTTAGAACTTATATTCTGTTCGTTTATAATTATTGTCAATTATGTAAAATTTGTAAAATGTTTGTTGTTTACCATAGTAATTGTCAACAGGCATAATTGTCACTTGTATTGTTGTTGTTTCATTTTGATAGGTTTCAACTGTTTGATTTACGTCATTTTTAGTATCAACATATTTAAAATCTAATGATTTAAATTGAATTAAATATTTATCAAATTTTTCTTTATCTGATAATACAAATTCGATTCTGTTTTTAGTAAAATCGTTTGCCTCGTGATAAAAAGTTATAAATAAAGGAATTTGTTTATCTGGATTTTTATTATCGAATGCAAAACGAATATCACCAAATTTTAATTCTTTTGAATAATGTTGGTGCATAATTTCCCACTCTTTATTCTTCAAGTATTTTTTTACTTCAGATTGATTTTTACTTTTAAGATTAAGTATTTCTTCAAAAGTTATATTTTGAGAAAATGAAAATGAAAATAGGAGTAAAAAAAGTATAGTTAGTATATTTTTCAATTTTTAGTTTTTTTTTGGATATAATTATTCTATTTTTTTTAATAATCTATAATAAATAACGTTTCCTTTTCCGTCATCCAAGCTCATTATTAAATTTCCTTTTTTTAAGAATTCGTTTACGTCAAGTGCAAATAAATTTACACCCCATATTTCTTCGTAATCTTTAATTTCTTTATTATCAATACTTAAGAATTGCCCGTTTAATTTATAATCTGGAGTTTTATCAAATGGTAAAACACTAAAAATCTCCTTTAATTCTTTAGATGTATAATCATAATCTTTGTCAGACATCATTGAATACACTTTCCCATCTTCATAAAACGCAAACCATTGATATTTTTGAGGCCAAGGGTTTACTTGGTTTAATTTTTCTTCATTAGGAATTTCAACTTTTTTCCAAAAACCTATTAATTCAGTCAATTTTGGTGGCCCGCCAGCTTCGGATTTATTTTCTTGTGCAAAAATTGAAACTGAAAACAAGGTCAATAAAATTAGTAATGTCTTTTTCATTTTTAAGTTATATTATTTTTCCTTTATTCTTTTTAGATTCTTGATTCTGCGGCAAAATTACCGCCAACTTGCATATATATGTATGACAAAATCATCTATATACACCCCAAAAACGGTTCGCTTTATCTAACAACCGTCAAACTTTATTTATTACTCAAATATAAAAAAATATCCCAACCCATCAGAAAAAAAAGAACCATTTCCCAAAAACCATCAAATGCTATCAAAAACAACCAAATCCTACAAAAAAGAACGCTAGAGGTGCTCATTTGACAAAAAAATGCCCTGAAACGGTCTCCGGACAGCCTGAAACGGTTATCTGACAGTTTGAAAGTATCATCGGACACCCTGAAACATTTATCGGAGAGTCTGAAACAATCATCATACAATTTGAAGCGGTCTTCGGAAAACCTGAAATGGTCTTCGGACGACCTGATGGACACTTCTGAACGCCTTTTTCTTACTTCTGAAGGTTTGAATCACACTTCTGAAAGGCATTTGCATCATGCGGAATGCCTGAAATGGTCAGCTAACTATGAATTGAAGTATTTTTTTGATAAAAAAAGGGGTGTTTCTACTACTTTCAATAGTACAGAAAGGCGTATTTCTACCCTTTAAAAACACTCCAACCAGGCTTTCCAAAATCGGCTTAATAAAAAATCCTCTTTTTAGGTAGTTCACACCCAAAAGCGTATTTTTGCACCCATAAAATAATTCATTTCGATGCTACAAAATCCTAAAAGATATACCATTACGGCAGCTTTGCCTTATACGAACGGACCCATTCACATTGGTCATTTAGCCGGTGTGTACGTTCCTGCCGATATTTACAGTCGCTATTTGCGTTTGCAAAATAAGGACGTGGCGTTTATTTGCGGAAGCGATGAACACGGCGTTGCGATTTCGATGAAAGCTAAAAAAGAAGGCATTACGCCTCAGGAAGTGATTGATAAATACGATGCAATTATCCGAAAATCATTCGTTGATTTTGGAATTTCATTTGACAATTACTCTCGTACTTCCTCGAAAATTCACCACGATACGGCTCAAGAATTCTTTAGAAAAATGTACGATAACGGGGATTTTATTGAAGAAGTAACCGAACAATTGTATGATGCAAAAGCCGACCAGTTTTTAGCCGACCGTTTTGTTACAGGAACTTGTCCGAAATGTGGGAATGAAGAAGCGTATGGCGACCAATGCGAAAAATGCGGTTCGACATTAAATGCTACGGATTTAATTAATCCAAAATCGACGATAACGGGGGAAACGCCAATTATGAGGGAAACGAAACATTGGTTTTTACCTTTGAATCGTTATGAAGACTTCTTGACGAAATGGATTTTAGAAGGCCATAAAACCGACTGGAAACCCAACGTTTACGGTCAAGTAAAATCATGGATTGACGGTGGTTTAGAACCTCGCGCCGTAACTAGAGATTTAGATTGGGGTATTGACGTTCCTCTAGAAGGAGCCGAAGGAAAAAAATTATACGTGTGGTTTGACGCACCAATTGGTTACATTTCTTCGACAAAAGAATGGGCTTTGAGAGAAGGAATAGACTGGGAACCGTATTGGAAATCAGACGACACAAAGTTGGTTCACTTTATTGGGAAAGACAATATTGTGTTTCATTGTATTATTTTTCCAGCAATGTTGAAAGCCGAAGGAACATATATTCTACCTGATAATGTTCCTGCAAATGAGTTTTTGAATTTGGAAGGAAATAAACTTTCGACTTCGAAAAACTGGGCAGTTTGGTTGCACGAGTATTTGGAAGATTTTCCAGAGAAGCAAGATGTTTTGCGATATTCATTAACGTCAAATGCTCCGGAAACAAAGGATAATGACTTTACTTGGAAAGATTTCCAAGCAAGAAATAACAATGAGTTGGTTGCGATTTTAGGAAATTTCATCAATCGTGTTACCGTTTTGACTCATAAATATTACGAAGGTTTTGTGCCAACGCCAAATGATTTTTCAGAGGTTGATGAAGCGACATTGACGGAATTAAAAGCGTATCCAGCTGTAATTGCGAGTTCAATCGAGCGGTACCGTTTTAGAGAAGCGTTGGGCGAACTGATGAATGTGGCTCGTTTAGGAAACAAATACTTGGCTGACGAAGAGCCTTGGAAAATGGTTAAAACCGACCCAGAACGTGTAAAAACCCAAATGTATGTAGCGCTTCAAATTGCTGCAGCATTAAGTACACTTGCAGAACCGTTCTTGCCTTTTACCGCATACAAGTTGAAAAACATGCTGAACAATGAAGGGAAATTATCGTGGAGCGATGTTGCTGAACTGGATGAGTTGCTTCCTCCTGGAAATCAAATCAACCCAGCGGAGTTGCTTTTTGCAAAAATAGAAGACGAAGAAATTCAAAAACAAATAGATAAATTGGAAGCGACAAAGACAGCCAACATTGCCGAGAATAAGAAAGCAGAACCTCAGAAAGAATTGATTCAATTTGACGATTTCTCCAAAATGGATTTGCGTGTAGGAACAATTATTGAAGCAGAGAAAATGCCGAAAGCAAATAAACTTTTGGTTTTAAAAGTCGATACAGGAATTGACGTTCGTACGATTGTTTCTGGAATTGCCGAAAGTTTTAAACCTGAAGACATCATTGGAAAAAAAGTAACTGTTTTAGTGAATCTTGCACCACGTGCTTTGAGAGGCGTTGAAAGTCAAGGAATGATTTTGATGACTAACAATGCGGAAGGTAAACTGGTTTTCGTAAATCCAGATACGGAAGGTGTTGGAAATGGGGAAACGATTAATTAGAAAAACAAAATATTTGCCACAGATTATCGGGATTATAAAGATTTTTAAATGATTGAAAATCTGCGAAAATCTTTTTAATCTGTGGCTAAGTACAGATAATAAATTTCAAGGAATTTATTAAATTACAGCAGCATGCAAAACGCAAAACCCAGATTAGCTTTAGCGATTGGAATATTGTGTATCTCTATTTTTCCAATTTTAGTGAAACTAGAATTAACGCCCGGACTTATTTCAGCTTTTTATAGAATGGCGTTTGCATTTGCCATCTTGCTTCCGATTGCACTATTTTCAGGGAAATTTAAACTACCACCGCTTCGTTATTTACTTTTAGCGTTGCTTTGCGGCGTTTTATTTGGTTCTGATGTGGCTGTTTGGAACATTGCCATCCAAGAATCGAGTGCGACACAAGCATCGTTATTAACAAATTTATCTCCAGTTTGGGTGGGAATTGCATCGTTCTTATTTTTAAGTCCAAAGCCTAAAACCAACTTCTGGATTGGTACTGTAGTCGCCGTTTTAGGAATGGTTACTTTCGTAGGATTTCACTTTTTTACCGCTCTCGACTTTGACCGAGCGTTTATTTTTGCCGTACTTTCAGGAATATTTTATGCCGCATATATGCTAGTCAGCAAAAACACATTGGCACAAGTAAACGTGTTTTCATTCATGATACTGAGTTTATTTGCCTCATCCATTTACTTGGGCATAATTTGCCTTTGGACAAATGAACCTTTCACCGGATTCAGTACAGCAGGTTGGGGCGTGTTAGGAATTCAAGCTGTCGTGTGCCAACTTGCGGCATGGTTCCTCATCAGTTATGCAACTCAACACATGAAAGCAACCCGAGTCTCACTAAGCCTCTTAGGTCAGGCAGTTTTAACAGCATTGATTGCCTACCTGTTTCTGGACGAACATATTTCCATACAAATGGTAATTGGCGGCATTATTTTACTCTTAGGAATTCGAATTACATTCATCGAAAAGAACTTACTATTCAAACAAACTTTAAACAACTAATGTACTATTTAACCTCCACACATAATGACTAAAAAAATTATCGCATTTGACGCAGACGACACACTTTGGCACAACGAACCTTATTTTGATGAAGCTCAAGAACGCTTTTGTGCTTTATTTCAAGATTTCGCTTCCAGTCAAGAGATTTTGGGTTCCATACTCAACCATCAGGTAAAAAACTTACCGCTGTACGGTTTTGGTATCAAAGCTTTTACCTTATCAATGATTGAAACCGCATTGTTGTTAACTAACAACAATATTACAGGAACAGGCATTGAAAAAGTGATTGCCATAGGGAAAGATTTACTAGAAAAACCAGTGGAGCTTTTGCCAAACGTAGAAGAAGTTTTGCAAGAATTGCAAGGAAAATACAAGTTGGTTGTTGCCACAAAAGGCGATTTGAAAGACCAACACCGGAAGTTACACGACTCTAAATTAGGCGCTTATTTTCACCATATCGAAGTATTGAGCGACAAAACCGAATTGGATTATACCAAGATGTTAACGCGGTTAGAATGCGAACCTCAAGATTTTGTGATGATTGGGAACTCCTTAAAATCAGATGTACTTCCTATTTTGAACATCGGCGGCGTTGGGATTCACATTCCGTACCACACCACTTGGGAGTACGAGAAGATTGATTTTGAAATTGAGCATGAAAACTTCACCACCTTGACGGATATCAAACAAGTGCTAGAATTATTGTAAACATTCGTTTTACGAAATTTAGGTATCGTTTTTGAGCATTCAAGTTTATAAACCTGCATTATGAAAAAGACGCTATTTTTACTGCTACTCGTTTCTGCTATAGGAACCACTTCTGCTCAAACGATTTTGAATCGGTTTCCAATTGAGCTTAAAAAGTCGAGCGCTTACTTTCAAATTTTGAATGCCGAAAACCAGCAACACGACTATTATGCTTTCATTGCCGACAAGGAGAAAAATACGGTCTTGAAGTACAATTCCGCTTTGTTTTTTACAGATAGTATTTCGATTCCTCGACCTAGTAAAAAATTCGAGTTCATGGCAGGAACCGCTTTTTCGGAAGAGGGATGTCCTACTTTATTTTGGTCCACGAAAGCGTATGAAAGTATAAAGGCCATCCATTTTGATTTAAAAACGCGTGACGTTTCTGAAATTAATTATGAAAATAATTTGGACAAGGAAGTCGTTGTTGACGTTTTTTCTAAAAACAATTCGCTTCATATTGTTTCTGTTACAAACGAAAATCAATTGAAATTTACCGTGTTTTCTACAGATGGAAAAAGGGAGTATTTGACTTCGCTTTCATCAAATGCTACTGCAATTGAACAATCATCAATCGATAATTTTACCCAGCTCATTTTGGAAAATGGAATCACCAATATTGACCCCAAAATGTTCACACCTTTATATGTAGGCGTTGCAAAAGTGAAGCGGTATTTGAATGAAAACCAATTTGTTTTGACCTTTGATTTTAAAGAACAAACCACCGTTTTTACCATTAATTTGAATGATTTTGCTGTAGATAAAAAGCTTTTTCCGTACGAAAGATTGCAGGAAGAAGCACAGTCCAATTCCTATTTGCACCAAAATGTTTTGTACCAACTGACGGCTAATTCAGAAGCACTTTCTCTTGCCGCAATTGATTTTGACAGCCAAAATAAAATTGGTTCTTATCAAGCTAACTCCAAAGAAGAGATTGATTTTAAGAACAGTCCGCTGTTGCTTCAATCCGATAACGGCAAAAGACGTGAACTCAAAAAAACCAAGAGATTGTTATCAAAAATCGATTATGGACACATAGGATTGAGCGTTTATTCCACCCCAAATTATAATTTATTTACCATTGGCGGCGTTCGGGAAGTGGCCTCTGGCGGCAACATAGCCTTGGGACTAGGAATGGTTTTAGGTGGAGCAATCGCGGGTAGTACCGTGGTAGAAATTGGAGATTTTGGCGGTAGCGCTAACACCCAATCCATCTATTTTGAAAGCTTTTTTAACACCAATTTCGAACATATAAATACGCCTTTCCAACCTTTATACATTGATGCAATGAGCGAATTTTTAAATGCTAATAGCCCCAGTGTATACAACATTCGCGCTTTTCAAGACTATGTAATTTTAAATTATTACGACAAGGAAACTAATGAATTTGTGATGCGAAAATTTGAAGATTATAGAAATTAAAAACAAATAACATACTACATATCCACGTCGCCGCTACCCTCTTTTAATTAATAATTCCTTCATCAAATTATTCTCTAACTTCAACTTCTGAATTTCGGCTTCTTGTTCGGTAATGATAAAATCCTTTGAAGTGCGAAGGGTTTTGTCAAAGGCATAGGTTTCCGGAAGTTGATTGGCAATGTCCATAAAAAAATTATACTGAAACGCTTCGCAAATCCGCATTAAGTTAGCGGCCTGTAAGGAATCTTGCTTTTCATAGGAGTAGAACGCAGTATTGGGTATCCCCATTTTAGCGGCAAGTTTAGTTCGCGACAGCTTGTTTTCTTCGATATACTTGCGAATCATCTTGCCAATACTGATGTTTTTAATCGTTTCCATCTGTTTTTTAATTCAAAAATAGTGAATTCATGCAAACAAATACGAGATACTCCATCACAAATTACTGTATCACCCACTTTATTAGAGAAAATTTACGCACTGGTTACAGGGAGAACTAATTATTTAGAGAAAATTTATATGCTGATTATAAGGGGAGCTAATTATTTAGAGAAAATTTATACACCGATTATAGGGAGAGCTAATTACTTAGAGAAAATTTATACACTCATTATAGGGGGAGCTAATTACTTAAAGAAAATTTATACGCTCATTATAGAGGGAGCTAATTACTTAGAGAAAAATTATACACACGTTATCCGGAGAAGTAAATAACTAGAGAAAATATATAATCTCGTCGTTTTTTTAAAGAAGTTTTGTTACTTCCTTTTCATAAAAAGCATCAATTGAAAGTGTTTTTAAACCCGATGCATATACGGCTAATTCGTCGCAACGTTCGTTTTGAGGGTGGTTATTGTGGCCTTTTACCCATTTGAAATCAACTTGGTGTTTGCGGTATATTTGGAGGAATCGTTTCCACAAATCAGGGTTTTTCTTTCCTAGGAAACCTTTCTTTTCCCAACCAAAAACCCATTTTTTAACCACAGAATCAATGACGTACTTCGAATCGGAAATCACCAAGACCTTCATATTCGGATTTTTAAGCTTTTCGAGACCCACGATGACCGCTAGAAGCTCCATTCTATTATTGGTCGTATGCCGAAAACCTTCGTAAAATTCTTTTTTGAAATTCGTTCCTACGAGTTCCATAACAACGCCGTAACCCCCGTTTCCAGGGTTTCCTTTTGCCGCGCCATCGGTATAAATATGTACGTCGTGGGTTTTCAAATTAGATCTTTTGTAGTAGTTGTTCGATTACTTTTGGAAAATGTGCTTGTTCCAATTGGTGAATTTTCGCGGCCACGTCTTCTGCCGAAAGGCAATCAGCTACCGAGGTGCTTTTTTGAAAGATAATAGCCCCTTCATCATAGTTTTCGTTGACAAAATGAATCGTAATCCCTGTTTCTACTTCTTTGTTTTCCAAAATTGCACGATGCACATTCATACCGTACATGCCTTTTCCGCCATATTTTGGCAACAATGCCGGATGAATATTGATGATAGTGGTATATTCTTTAAGTATAGCCGACGGAAATTGAAGTAAAAATCCTGCTAAAACAATTAAATCGGGTTCAAATTGATGTAGTTTTTTTAAAACTATCCCTGAGTTTAAATCTTCTTTTTTAAAAATAAAGCTAGGAATACCAAGGTTCTCGGAACGTTCTACCACTTGAGCATTCGGATTGTTGCAAAAAACTGCCACCACTTCCGCCGTCTGTTTTTCTTGAAAATAACGTATGATATTTTCAACATTGGTACCCGAACCTGAGGCAAATAAAAGTATCTTTTTCATCAAGAGTAGAATTTCTACGCAAAAAAAAGAATAATAATCGATATTTGATCGGTTTTAAACTGCTTTGTGAAATAATTTTTATACTTTAGTGTTTATATTTATGAACAAAGGGTGGTAATAAGATAAAGTTTTTTATTTTTGCCAACAAATTAAATTTTAAAATTAAAGATTATGTCAGACATTGCATCAAGAGTAAAAGCGATTATCGTAGACAAATTAGGCGTTGACGAAAACGAAGTTGTGTTAGAAGCTAGCTTCACAAATGATTTAGGAGCTGATTCATTAGACACTGTTGAGCTTATCATGGAGTTCGAAAAAGAATTTGACATCCAAATTCCAGACGACCAAGCGGAAAACATCGCTACTGTTGGTCAAGCTATTTCTTACATCGAAGAAGCTAAAAAATAAATAATTTAACGTCTGGATTACTTGTAGTCCAGACGTATTTTATTTTAATTAAAAAAATTAAGCGTTGACCTACTAATCATTGTCAACTCCTATATAAAGTAGCGTTTAATACCTATGTCTTTTTTATGATTTCCATAGAAGAACACAGGTATTACTTGTTTTAATACACAACTTAAATAATTTACGTATGACATTAAAGCGCGTTGTGGTTACCGGTTTAGGTGCAATTACTCCTATTGGAAATTCAGTTGAAGAATACTGGAATTCCTTAATTAATGGAGTAAGTGGTGCTGCCCCAATAACTTATTATGATACTGAAAAACATAAAACCAAATTTGCATGTGAAGTAAAGAACTTCAACATTGAAGACTATATGGACCGTAAAGAATCCAGAAGACTTGACAAATTTGCTCAATATGCTGTTGCCGCAAGTGACGAAGCAATTAAAGATGCGGGATTAACGCTTGAAAACGCAGACAAGCACCGAATTGGTGTTATTTGGGGTGCAGGAATTGGAGGATTACAAACCTTTCAAGATGAAGTTATGTATTATGCCCAAGGCGACGGTACACCAAAATTTAACCCGTTTTTTATTCCAAAAATGATTGCTGACATTGCTCCAGCACACATTTCGATGCGAAACGGTTATATGGGACCAAATTACACTACAGTCTCTGCTTGTGCTTCCTCAGCAAATGCATTAATTGATGCTTTTAATTACATCCGTCTGGGAATGTGTGACGTGATAGTTTCAGGAGGTTCTGAAGCTGCCGTTACGATTGCCGGAATGGGTGGATTTAATTCAATGCATGCTTTGTCAACTAGAAATGAAAGTCCACAAACTGCTTCAAGACCATTTGATGCAACACGTGACGGATTTGTTTTAGGTGAAGGTGCTGGTGCATTGGTTTTAGAAGAATATGAACATGCGAAAGCTCGTGGAGCAAAAATATATTGTGAAGTGGGCGGTGGCGGAATGTCGTCAGATGCTTATCATTTGACTGCCCCACATCCTGACGGAATTGGTGTTATTGCAGTAATGCAAAACACGTTGCGCGATGCAGGAATGACTCCTGATCAAGTGGACCACATCAACACGCACGGAACTTCAACTCCATTAGGAGATGTTGCAGAATTGAAAGCGATTACTGCTGTTTTTGGTGAACATGCGAAGAACATCAATATCAATTCAACTAAATCAATGACCGGACATTTATTAGGTGCTGCAGGAGCTATTGAATCAATTGCCTCTATTTTAGCAATGAAATATAGCATCGTTCCTCCCACAATTAATCATACAGTTGTGGATGAAAACATTGACCCCTCATTAAATTTGACTTTAAATACACCACAAAAAAGAGAAGTTAAGGTTGCCATGAGTAACACTTTCGGTTTTGGAGGTCATAACGCTTGTGTTTTATTCAAAAAATTAGAAGACTAATTTAAGATGCGAATATTTAATAAACTATTTTCAAAATCCCGTTCTCTTGAAGACGGGATTTTTTTTGATAAGATTGCCAAAATAATCGATTTCAAACCGATTAAAATTAACCATTACAAAAAAGCATTTACCCATCGTTCCATTAACAAGATGGACGGCAACGGAAATCCCATAAGCTACGAACGTCTCGAGTTTTTAGGAGATGCGATGTTGAGTTCTGTGATTGCGGCACATTTATTCCAGAAAGCGCCTTTTGGTGACGAAGGTTATTTAACTAAAATGCGTTCTAAAATTGTGAGTCGGGAACATCTAAACGAATTAGGAAGAGACTTAAATTTAATAGCGTTTGTAGAAAGTAAAGTACCTTCAAATCATTTTGGTGAAAACATTCATGGAAATATTTTTGAAGCACTCATTGGGGCAATTTACCTCGACCAAGGCTATTTAGTTTGCGAAAAATTTATTCATAAAAGAGTAATTGAACCTTATGTCGATATCACACGATTAGAAGGAAAAGTAATCAGCTACAAAAGCCTCATTATTGAGTGGTGTCAAAAAGAAAAGAAGTCGTTTAAGTTTGATGTATTTGAAGACAATAGTATTACAGGCGAACGTTTGTTTGGCGTTAAGCTCCATATTGATGACAAGGTAATAGCAAAAGCGAGAGCAGGTTCTAAGAAAAAAGCAGAAGAAAAAGCAGCCCAAAGAGCTTATTTTGCTTTACAAGAAAAAATCTCCGAGAAATAACAAAGGCTTTTAATCTATAACGATTTCGTTAATAAATTATAGTTAAGATAGTGGAACATACTATTTTTTATGCCTTAGATACCTTATATTTACGACTTATTTTCAAAGCAAATGGAGGTTCTAAAGTTATCTTTAAGTGATTTTGACGCAATTGATTATGATTTAATTGCCATTCACACCTCATTAGAAGATTATCGGTTGGCATATTTTCTAAATCAAAAACTCCCAATTCTATTAAGCAAAAGCAGTGATTTTTTAGAATTTAAAACCTCAAATGGTTCTGCTTTTTTCTCTAAATTTTCCTACCACGAAGATGCCACAGATGAGGAATGGACTTTAATTGAGAATAAGGATGAATTGGTGGAAGGAATCATCAATACTCCAACTGATTTATTTTCGCAAGAAAAAGAAAAAATCATTTATAACGTTTATTTTTTACCAGAAATGAAAAAGGTAAATTATTTTCTAAAAGTAGAAAGTACCGTACTACGCTTAACTGAAATCATTTCTTATTTGAATACAATAAAACAAATTTCTACCGCTTATGCGGTTGATGTTAAAAATTTAAAATCAAAAAACAATTTAATTTTTTAAAAAAATATGTTCACGAATAAAAAAACGAAAATTGTAGCCACATTAGGTCCTGCATGTAGTACAAGAGAAGTATTGAAAAATATGATTGATGCAGGTGTCAATGTTTTTAGAATAAACTTCTCACATGCTGATTATGCAGACGTTACCGAGAAAATTAATTTGATTCGTAGTTTAAATGACGAATTTGGTTACACCACAGCCATTTTAGCTGACTTACAAGGTCCGAAGCTTCGCGTTGGAGTAATGAAAGAAGATGTTGTTGTCAATCCTGGTGACATCATTACTTTTCAAACTGCTGAAGACATTCCTGGAACAGCTAAACGCGTTTACATGAATTATAAGGAATTTCCTAGAGATGTTAATCCTGGGGAACTTATTTTACTAGACGATGGAAAATTAATGTTTGAAGCTATTGAAACCAATCGTACCACTGAAGTGATTTGTAAAGTAATACAAGGTGGTCCTTTGCGTTCAAAAAAAGGTGTAAACCTACCCAATACGAAAGTATCACTTCCAGCTTTAACAGAAAAAGACATCCGAGATGCTATATTTGCCATTGGACATAATGTAGATTGGATTGCCTTATCTTTTGTTAGAACCTCTAAAGATTTAGAAGAACTACAGGATTTAATCGCCGAACACTCTGACCATAAAATTCCAATAATTGCGAAAATTGAAAAACCAGAAGGTGTTGAAAATATCGATAAGATTGTCGCTTTTTGTGACGGTTTAATGGTTGCTCGAGGCGATTTAGGTGTTGAAGTTCCGGCTCATGAAGTGCCGTTAATTCAGAAAAAATTAATTCACAGAGCTAAAACAGCACGAATTCCAGTTATTGTGGCAACACAAATGATGGAAACGATGATTACAAGTCTTACTCCAACTCGTGCGGAAGTAAACGATGTAGCAAATTCTGTAATGGATGGTGCTGATGCGGTAATGCTTTCGGGAGAAACCTCAGTAGGTAATTATCCGGTTCAAGTTATTGAGAAAATGACGCAGATTATCGAAGCTGTTGAAGATTCTCCGCTCATTCAAGTACCACAAAATACACCTCAGATTCGTACCAAACGTTTTATAACAAAAACGATATGTTACCACGCTGCAACAATGGCAAACGCAATTAAAGCTAAAGCAATTTGCACCTTGACAAATAGTGGATACACTGCTTTTCAAATTTCGGCTTGGCGACCACAAGCACATATTTTAGTATTTACTTCAAATAAACGAATTTTGACGCAACTGAATTTACTTTGGGGAGTGAAATCGTTTTACTACGATAAATTTGTAAGTACCGATGACACAGTAACTGACGTAAATCAGATTGCTCAAGACAAAGGGTTTGTTGAAAAAGGTGATTTCTTAATTAACCTTGCAGCCATGCCAGTTACTGATAAAGGAATGGTAAATACGTTACGAGTTTCTGAAATTGAATAATAAGATTTTTTTACTATAGAAAAAGGCGATTTGTAATTCAAATCGCCTTTTTTGTTATCGTTTTCCCTCCCACTCGGCATAAAATTGTTCTAAAAACATTTCCATAAACTCATGTCTTTTTATTGCCATTTTCTTTCCTGAAACCGTATTCATTTTATCTTTCAAGAGCAATAATTTCTCATAAAAATGATTTATGGTTGGTGCGTCAGAGCTTTTATATTCCTCTTTAGTCATATTTAAATTTGGCCTGATTTCTGGATTATACATCGTCCGGTTTTTGAATCCTCCATAATTGAATGTTCGAGAAATCCCAATCGCTCCAATCGCATCTAAACGGTCTGCATCTTGCACAATTTGCAGTTCTATTGAATTAAATTGCTTTTCGAAATTGCCACCCTTGAAAGAAATGTTTTTAATAATTTCAATTACATGGTCAATAATTTCTTCCGAAACCTTCTCACTTATTAAAAAATTTCTTGCCGTTTTCGGTCCGATTTCTTCATCTCCGTCGTGAAATTTACTATCGGCAATGTCGTGCAATAAAGCTCCAAGTTGGCATGCCAATAAATTGCATTGTTCTTCTTTGGCAATAGCCAATGTATTTTTATAAACGCGTTCAATATGAAACCAATCATGGCCTCCTTCAGCGTCTTTAAGTTGCTGTTTTACGAATGCTACTGTATTTTGAATTAATTTCTGATTTTCCATTTTGTAGAAATAAAAAATGTTGGATGCAAAATTTGACTTTTGGCATCCAACACTATTAAAAATTATTTTTAAACTTAAATTCGAGCTGGTTCTACCCATTTAAAGATGTAAGATTCTTGTGGAATTACTAACCTTTCCGAAATTCGGGTCATTCTCGCAGGTAATTTCATCAAGAAGTCACGTGCTTTTTCAGCCTCATCCGTAAGATTAACTATTTTATCAATTTCCCATTTTTCATTTAATTTTTGCATAATCTCAATATAATCGGCAGAGGTATAAACGCCAATTCGTTGTGCGGAATCTGAGAAATTTTCAAAAGCTGAACTGATAATGCCTCCTGATTCCCTCAAGAATTGAGCAGGCATAACAATTTTTTGTTTCATCATGTAAGCGAAAGCCAACATCATTTCACTTGGGTCTACTTTAAAAATTTGAGTTACAAATTCGCTATACGCCATGTGGTGACGCATTTCATCTCCAGCAATTAATTTACAGATTTTTGCAAGTTTTCCGTCGCCATGTTTCTTAGCAATTTGCGAAACACGATTGTGTGAAACATAGGTTGCTAATTCTTGAAAACTCGTATAAACAAAGTTTTTATACGGATCACGACCCGTTCCAATGTCAAATCCGTCAGCAATTAAATGCTGGGTTGTCATTTCAATTTCCTTCATATTTACACGACCTGACAAGTATAAATACTTATTTAATAAATCGCCGTGACGGTTTTCTTCTGCAGTCCATTGACGCACCCATTTCGACCAAGCATTTGGTTCCATTTGGTCCACACCTTCTACATCCATTAACCAGGATTCATAGGTAGGAAGTGCTTCTTCAGTTATTGTATCTCCAACTAAGGTTACCCAAAAATCGTACGGTAAATCTTTCGCTATTTCACGTAATTCTTTTACTTCCTCGAAGAAATTTTCGCTTTCAGAGTTGGGTAACAAATCTGAAGGTTGCCAAATTTTTTCAACTGGAATAAGATAGTCATCAACAAAACCGTTGACTTTTTTCTCCAAAAATTGCATTACTTCTAATCGGACGTTATGTATTGACATTTTTGTGTTTTTTAAAATTTAAAAATAGAATTTTTTTGCGAAAATACAAATAATTATAATTCAATTGAATTGACAATCGCTTGCTCTGTTTTCTGCATTAATTCATCAAAAGTATAGTCTTTTACTGCTAAAGCAGGGTGTATAGTAAAGGTAAGGCGTTTTCCTAAACCAAAAGGAAAAAAACCATATTTAACAAATTTCCAAGAATTGTTAATCGTAATAGGAACTACGTAAGCCGAAGGTGCTGCTTTACAAAGAATTTTAATCCCTGTTTGCGCAAATTCCTTTGGTTTACCCGTTTTACTTCTAGTTCCTTCAGGAAAAATAACTGCTGAACGGTTGTTTTTTTCGATATACTTTCCCAATTTCGTAATTGTCGGTATCGCTTGTTTTGGATTATTACGGTCAATTAAAGCAGAACCTCCATGTCTTAAATTATACGAAATACTTGGAATTCCCTTTCCTAATTCCATTTTACTGACAAATTTAGGATGAAATTTTCGTAAAAACCATATAATTCCTGCGATATCGTACAAACTTTGATGATTTGAAACAAAGATAATTGGAACGTTTTCTGGAATTAATTCTCGATTGGTTACTTTATAAGTGCTTCCTAATAAATGTCCAATCCTAAGCAAAAACCAATTTAAATAATCGACACTTTTCTTATGAGCCTGATACCCAAACAAATTATAACAGACCCACTGAATTGGATGAAAAACCACCAACATAAGCAAAAACAGCAACATGCTTATAAATGAAATCGGATAGGAAATAATTTTCTCCATAAAATGTGATTAATCTACAAAAATAAGAAATTCTTAAACTAATTCCATCCTATTTTCCAGTAAAAACCGCTTTTCTTTTCTCTAAAAATGCAGTAGTTCCTTCTTTAAAATCTTCGGTTCCAAATGACTTTCCGAAATTTTTAATCTCGGTTTCAAATCCATTTACGCCGTCTTTAAAATTCGCATTAATCGACTTAATTGCTTTTGAAATAGCAACGGGTGAATTCTTTAATATTTTATTGGCAATTTCAGTACAAAACGGAATTAATTCAGATGAAGTAACCACGTAATTTACCAATTTCCAGTTTAAAGCTTCTTCTGCATTTAACATTCCAGCTGTCATAATCATTTCCATTGCTTTTCCTTTACCAATAAGTTGTGGCAAACGTTGTGTCCCGCCATAACCCGGAATTACACCTAAGGAAACTTCAGGTAAACCCATTTTTGCATTTTCAGAAGCAACTCTAAAATGACACGACATCGCCAATTCTAATCCTCCACCTAATGCAAAACCATTGACTGCTGCAATTACCGGCGTTTTTAAATTTTCAACAAAATCAAAAAGCAATTCCTGACCTTGTGCAGCTAATTGAGCCCCTTCTTCTACAGAAAAATTTGCGAATTCTGAAATGTCAGCACCTGCAACGAATGCTTTTTCACCAGAACCTGTAAGTAAAATTACATTGATATTTGTATCTGATTCTGCATTTTTAAAAGCTTCGTGCAATTCATGAATCGTAGCTTTATTCAACGCATTCAACTTTGTAGGACGATTTATAGTTATTGTAGCTATTTTATTTTCAGTTGTTACTAAAATATTTTCGTAGTTCATTCTGTGAATTTTTAATTTAATTTTTAATTAATGGAAGCGTTACTGTAAAAACAGTTCCCTTTCCAATTTCGCTTTCAAAAGTAATAGTTCCTTTATAATTTTCGATGATATTTTTAATAATTCCAAGACCTAAGCCCATTCCACTTGTTTTTGTGGTGAACTTGGGCTCAAAAATTCGAGGAATATTTTGTGAATCAATTCCGCTTCCGTTGTCTGAAACTTCAATTAAAACAGAGTCATCTTGTTTTTTTACCTTAATACCAATTTGCTTATCAACCTGCGAATCAGGGATGGCTTGAATGGCATTTTTGACCAAATTTGTAATAATCCGAATTAATTGCGTTCGGTCCATTATGGTGATAATTTCGGGCTCATCAGCTTCAAAAGATATGAATTCTTCGTTGAAAATTTCTAGCGCTAATTCGATTACCACAACAGCATTCAATGTTTCATTTTGTTGGGCAGGCATCGATGCAAAATTAGAAAAAGCCGAAGCTACTGAACTCATTGTGTCAATTTGCTGAATCAACGTGTCCGAATAATCCTTTAATTTTTGCTTGACCTCAGGGTCGTTTGCGTCAAATTTTCTTTCAAAACTTTGAACCGTCAATCGCATTGGCGTCAGTGGGTTTTTAATTTCGTGAGCGACTTGCTTTGCCATTTCCCTCCAAGCTTGTTCGCGTTCACTTTGGGCTAATAATAAAGCACTTTCCTCTAACTTGTCCACCATACTATTGTAGGCGTCAATCAGCAAGTTTACTTCGCTACTACTGTCGTCCGTCTCTATCTTTTCATTCTTTTGGTTTAAATTTGTCGACGTAATTCGCAACGAAATTGACTTTAGCGATTTAGTAATATAACTGGACAGAAAATAAGCTAAAGCAAAAGCAATTACCAGCATAAAACTATAAACTTGACCCAATCTGATTAAAAAATTACGTAATTCTCGCTCATAAAACCCATCATCTTGAATGTAGGGTAAATTTAAAATCCCCAATGGTTTGAACTTTAAATCTTTGATTTGACTGAATGAAGCACGGTACTTTTTACTGTCAATGGTTTTTACATCTACATATCTTTTATCGATAGAAGACTGAATTAAACCCAATATATAATTCGGGATTGGTGGAGCTACGGTGTCAATTGAAAATGATGCTTTTGAAGATTTTAAAAGCTTTCCTTTTAAACTATAAATATTAATTTGAAGACTATGAATGTCCGATAATTCATGAATTTTATCTTTAAAAATTAAGGGTAAGTTTTTCTCAGTCAACGGATACGTTGTCGTGGCAAGTACGAAATTTATATGCTCTTTAATCGCATTTTCTTTACGTTCCAATCGTTCCTGATGATAATCTTTTGCTTCTCGCTTAAACTGATAAATGGAAATAGAAGCAATTAATATTGAAGCAATTAGAGTCAACAGAATCATCGAAAGGAAAATCCGAATTCGCAATGAAATGGTTCTTATTTTGACTCTTTTTAACAGCATAATTTACGATTGATTTCGCTCTCGAATTTTCTTGTAGAATTTAAAACCCAACATAATGATTATCGAAAACAAGAAGATTCCGACGACACCATAAATCCAATTTACGGCATTTTTTAGGATTACCAAAAAGACAACGGCAAATAAAATAATGGTCGCTCCTTCATTCCACAATCGCATCCAAGTATTTGAATATTTTACGGCATCTTTTTGCAGTTCATTGAAAATGATTTGACATTTCCAGTGGTACAAAAAGAGTGCAAAAACGAAGCCAAGTTTGACATGCATCCACGGCATTTCTAGAAAAGCTGGATTCAAATATAAAAGTGTAAAGGCAAAAATACATGCTAAAACTGCCGACGGCCAAGTAATTATGTACCACAACCTATAGGTCATAATTTTATATTGCTTCTGTAAAATTTCCTTTTCGGGAGATTCTTTTTCAGCAGCTTCAATTTGGTACACAAATAAACGAACAATGTAAAATAAACCTGAAAACCAAGTGATTACAAAAATTAAATGCAAAGATTTGATGTAATTGTAATATTCCATTTTAGTTAGTAGTTAAGACCGTTTTCATTTCTCTGTTTAAAAAATAGTACGTTATAATTGTGGACAATACATCTGAAATTGGGAATGCAATCCAAGCTCCAAAAATACCAAAAAAATTGGGCAATATTAAAACTAATGGAATTAAGAAAAATCCTTGTTTACTTAATGTCAAAAAAAGTGCTTTCTTGGCTTTTCCAGCAGCTTGAAAATAAGCTGCTCCAATAAGTTGAATGGCAATAATGGGTGACGCCGCAAAAACCCATCGCAACGCATTTGGTGTTTCTGCTAGAACGGTTTCATCCGTTGTGAAAACTGCAACAATTTGTCTCGTAAAAACTAGAATTCCAACATAAATAATTGTTGCTAAAATCGCTGCATATTTTATCGAAATAAAAATCGTTTCCTTTACTCGTTTATGATTATTTGCACCGTAATTATATCCTGCAATAGGAAGAAATCCTTGCGTAATTCCCAAAACGGGAAACAAAGCAAACATCAACATCCTACTGATAATTCCGTAAACAACTACAGAATGTTCTCCACCGTAGGTATACAAAGTATGATTTAAAATTATCGCTAAAATACTCACCACTCCTTGTCTCGAAAAAGTCACAAAGCTCAATGAAGAAATTTCTTTTACGATTGGAAAATTGAACTTGAGGTGAGGTAATCTGAGTTGCAGCTCACTTCTATAGATAAAGAACCAAACGATGAAAACAAAACAAGTAAAATAGGATATGGCAGTTGCTAAAGCAGCTCCGAACATTCCCATGTCTAAGTATTTTATGAACAAAATGTCCAATAAAATATTGGCGAAAGCCGGAATAATCATGGCATACATGGCAAATTTAGCTTTTCCTTCCGCACGAATTACGGCATTTCCCATCATTGAGAGTGCGAGGAAAGGAACCGAGACTATTATTGGGAAAAAGAATTCAGTTGCAGGTGCTACGATTGCTCCTTGAGCTCCGAAAAGCAACAGCATTTCGTCGCTAAAAAAAATTCCTAGTAAAACGAAGACAGAAGCCAATACAAACGTCATCAGAATTTGATTCGCAAAAGTTTTGACCGCTTTTTCTTTATTTCCCGAACCTAAAGCGCGAGATAAAACAGAACTTCCTCCTATTCCGACCGCCATTCCCAAAGAGGAAATAAAGAAAGTCATCGGCAAAACCACAGTCACTGCAGCAATTGCTAAGGAACCAATCCATTGACCAACGAAAATAGTATCTACCAGAATATTGACCGACATAAACAAGATTCCAATAGATGCTGGAACAGCTTGTTTTATCAACAGTGATTTAATATCCTTTGTACCTAATTCTTCGGAAGTTACAGTCATAAATGCTTGTGGTTATTCCGCTTTTTGGAAATCTGAAATCCAGTTTGTAACCGTTTCAACCCAAGCGTCATCATCGTTCATACAGGGAATCGACAAGAATTCTTCTCCACCATTTTCTTCAAAATCTTCTTTCGCTCTCATGGAAATCTCTTCTAAAGTCTCCAAACAATCCGTCACAAAAGCAGGCGTTACCACTGCAATTTTCTTAATTCCTTTTGAAGGCATTTTGTCAATTTCAGTGTCGGTGTAAGGTGTTAACCATTTATCTCCTGCTAATCGGGATTGAAAAGTTTGGATGTATTTATGTTCTGGAATTTGCAATTGTTCCACCACTAATCGAGTAGTTTCATAACACTGGTGACGGTAGCAAAATTCATGAGCCGGTGATGGCGTGTTGCAACACAAACCGTCAATTTTGCAATGTGATTTTGTCACATCTGTTTTGCGAATATGTCGTTCCGGAATTCCGTGGTACGAAAACACAAGTTGGTCGTAATCATAACCTTCTAAATGCTTTTTCATAATATCCGACAAATTCTTGATGTAATCTGGTTTGTTATAAAAAGCCGGAACATCGGTGAATTTCATGTTTGGATATTTTTCTGCTCTAATTTTCTCGGCTAGAACCAATATCGTTAGCGTCGAAGCCATTGCATATTGTGGGTACAATGGGAAAAGTAGTACGTTAGTTACGCCTTGGTCGTGCAATTCTTTCAATCCTTTTTCAATCGACATTTCGCCGTATCTCATCGCTAAAGAAACAGGAATCGTTGCTTTTGCTTGTACTTTTTTATGCATTCTTTCCGAAAGTACGATAAGTGGCGAACCTTCGTCCCACCAAATTTTCTTGTAAGCATGAGCTGATTCCTTAGGACGTGCTCTCAAAATAAATCCTCGAACGATTAAAGCTCTCAGCAAAAACGGAACGTCAATTACGTATTTGTCCATTAAAAATTCATCTAAATACGGCTTTACATCTTTAGGTTCTGGACTTTTTGGCGAGCCAAGATTTACTAATAATACTCCTTTCATGTTGGTAATTGGTTTTTACCAAATATAACGAAGTCAACCTTCGTAAGCATTTGGATTAACTATATTTTGTTTATTGTTTAATTACGACAAATATCGCTTTATGTATTTGCATTCATTGCCATCAAGTATTTTTTTGGCGTCGTGGCATATTTCTTTTTGAATGCAGCTATAAAATGACTTCCGGTGCTGTAACCAATTTTCAAACCCACTTCATTTACATTATACGAACCGGAATCAAGCAATTTTCGAGCGTAATCCATTTTATAATCAAATAGAAATCCGTAAACAGTGTCGCCATAAATTTGTTTGAAACCCATTTTTAATTTTTTCAAATTCAGTCCTACTTTATCTGCTAACTCTTGTAAACCAGGTGGTTCAGAAATGTTACTTAATATAATTTCTTTCGCTTGCCGAATTTTCATTACATTTTCTTCATCAATTAAAAACGGACATTGTTCCGCATTTGAGTCTTCGGTTCGGTTGAAATACAGACTCAATAACTCGTATCCTTTTCCTCGATAATATAAATTTTTAATCGAAGGATTTAAGTTAAAGTGAAAAATCTGACTTAAAACAATCGACATCGACGGACTGATTTTTCCATCGTTATAATATTTTTTATCTTGATTTTCTGTACTCAAAAACGGAATATAATCGGCTTCAGATGAAAACAGTGCATGAAACTTTTTAATGGAAATAATGACCGAAATTACCCACGTATTAGGTGCTAATTCTAAATTAAGAGGTAATTCTTTTTGGGGATTGTACAGCAATAATGAATGTTCTTCTCTCAATTCCAAAGCATAAGTTCCTTGATTAAATACAAATTTAGCTTTTCCTTTGATTCCAAAATGAAATTGTATTAAGCCTTGATTCACAGGTCTCTTAACCATCATGTTTTCATTTTTATCGTTTTGAAAACGAATTAAAATAAAATCTTCTTCAATTTTTATTACTTCTTGAGAACCCATAGCGATGTTTTTTATATCCGTTTCCAATTTTAAAATTGCTCAATTATTAAAATAACAGGTAAAATCAACCATTGAAAACAGTACAAATTTAAAAATAAATAACGATAGAAGTCTAAAGTTTTTAAAATATCTTAAAACCTCACAAAATGTCCTTTTAGCGTTATTTTCAAAACCCAATTATTTATTTGTTTGAGCATGAAAAATTACCTTTTCAAACTAAAATGTGACCTAAATACGCTTGAAATACCACATTCTTCATATTCAAGTACAAACCAATAGTCTGTTGCAGGAAGTTTTTGCCCATTATACGTTCCATCCCAACTGGATTCACTTGGCTGTAATTGTTTTAAAAATTTACCATAACGGTCAAAAATAACTAATTTAGTAACTCCATTCTCAATTTCAATTTTCCAGAAGTCATTATATCCATCCCCGTTTGGCGTGAAAAATTTGGGATAATTAAAGGTAAAAACTTCTGAAGAAAGTGTCGAGCAACCCTTTAAATCCGTCACATTTATGGTGTGACAACCGTTCGATACATTTTCAAAAACATTTGAAGATTGAAAAACTCCATTATCTAATTGATACAGAAGCGAATCGGTTGCATCCGCCACATTTGCCACAATCGTTGAATTATTAAAAACAGAAATGTTCAAATTTGTAAGTTGGTCTAAAACCGTAATTTCCCAAGTTGTAGATAATACACAATCTCCACTTGGCGTAAAAGTATAAATTCCATTTTGGGTATTATTTATAGTAGCTGGAGACCAAGTTCCGGTAATGTTATTTGTGTCGGGAAAACTAACTGTCTCGCCTTCACAAATAGTTTTATCAGCAAAATAAACACTTTTCTTTGGGTTTACTGTCACATTCCATTCCGAAGAACTACCACATTCTGTATCAGGTGTAAAAGTATAGCTAGTGCTGTTGCTATTATTTAAGTTATCTGGAAACCAGATTCCTGCTGTATTATTAGTATTTGGAAAAGCAATATCATCTCCTTCACAAATAATAATGTCCGAAAAAGAGATGCTTTGACTAGGATTAATAACGACATCAACAGTAAAACTAAAAGCACATTCTCCTTGATTAGGTATAAAAGTATAAGGAAAAACACCGCTAGTTGAGGTATTTATTGCAACAGGAAACCAAGTTCCACCAATTCCTTCCTCCGAAAACAAGGGTAAAGAATTAGCCATCTCGTATTGACAATAAGCATTTGTGGAAAAATTAAATGTTGGCATTATATAGTTGACATCTGCAGGAGAAAACAGCAATTCATAAGTCGTACTATAGCATTCTGAAACGATGCTACATTTAACAACATACTCTTCATCCGAATCTGGGAAATTAAATGTAGGATTAGGTTCTATCGAAGTGCTTATCACACTTTCTGTAGTAGAAGCATTAGCTAACGACCAAGAATAACTAATAATGTTGTTGTTATTTTCTAATGCCACTTGCAAGCTACTACAATCCTCGCTTTCGATGGTAATTTTATTGTATGGAAGAAGATTATTTAATTGATTAGGCAATCCCGCTAAAGAAAAACGCCCTCCTAAACTTTGTTGTTCCGCAACATAATTAAAGTCGGAACCCAAAACACTTGGATTATTAATAACGCCAAGCTCATTTGACGTAAAACTAAACATAGGTCTTGCAATGTAAATTTTGCCATCAGGCGCCAATTGCATTGATAGTAAGCCAGAGTTTGAAGACGTAAATACTATTTTGGATGCAATAAAATCATCATTTGTAGTTTCGGTTAAATCATATTGATAAATTTTATTACCGGCACATTTATATACGACTTGGCTATCAGGAGAGAATTCTGTTCCATATTGATTTTCCCCTTCGGTAGTATCTGCAAACTTTTCACTAATTAAACCCGTAGAATTATCAAAATTAAAAATATAAAATCCTGAAAAATTTGAATTCACCACATAAGAAAGAAGTTTGTTGTTTGATGACGCTTTCATTTGTCCTGGACCTGCATTCACAAAAAAAGAAGTAGTACTAATAACTGGAGTTGTATTAAAGCCACCGTTAGAAATTTGATAGACATAAAAGTCCGCACTATCTACTACTTTACAAATAACCCAAAAGTCACAACCATTGCTATGTGGCACAACACAGACTTTCTCGGTAGTGGTGGTTCCAAAAAGAGGCATGTTTTTAATTAAAGTCACTGCACCAAAACCATTATCCATGGTCATATCAATTTCGGAGAACCGAACCCCTTTATCTTCATTAGCGTCAGGACTGGCAATATAATCGTCTAAAGTCACGATAAAGTATTTATCAAATCTGTATTCAGCAAAATTGTAGGTACCGGGATACGGAATAATAGCGGAAGATTGTGTTGATGAGTTATGACCTGTTAAATCGGCTCCATTTAACATTACTTGATGCATGCTATTCCACACTTTTTCACCATTTGAGTAAAATAATAAATTCCCATTACTGTCACTTATTGTGGAACTTCCCTCTGATGAAAAATTACCTGGCGGCATATCTAAAAGTGGAGTGGGTGGATTGGTATTAAAATCAAGTCCTGCATTTACACCAAAATACCAAATATTAGCTTCTCCTTGTGCAAATAAGGGTATTGAAAAAAATGAATAAATAAAACACAGGTAATATATTTTTCTTAAAAATAAATTATGCTTGGTAAATGAACCCATAGCGACATTTTTTCGTATATATTAAAAATGGATTAACTGATTTCTATTTAGAATTATTCTACATAAACAAATCGTCAACCCTTGAATTTGAAACAAATTTACAGAAATAACGCTCTTAAAAGAATTTAAATTTAATATTTCTTAAAGCGACACAAATAGTCCTTCAAGCGTTACTTTTAAATAAAGCATAACTATAATTTTGTCAAACATTTTGGAAGAATGTCACTTATGGAAAACAACAATACTTCGAAACCTCAATATTTTTACTCCGTTGGCTTGAGTTATAAAAAAGCAGATGCTGTAGTGAGAGGAAAATTCAGCCTTGATGCTAAAGCACAAAACAACTTATTGCTTCAAGCGAAAGAAGAAGGAATACCAAGCTTAATTGTGACTTCAACCTGTAACCGTACAGAAATTTATGGTTTTGCTGAACATCCTTTTCAATTGATAAAATTGATTTGTGAAAACAGTAATGGAACTGTGGAAGAATTTCAGAGAGTCGGTTTTGTATATAAAAATCAGGAAGCGGTAAATCACATGTTTCGTGTAGGAACAGGTTTAGACAGTCAGATTTTAGGTGATTTTGAGATTATAAGTCAACTAAAAAACAGTTATGCTGAAGCAAAAAGCCACGGCTTAATCAATACATACCTTGACCGATTGATAAACGTGGTAATTCAAACCAGTAAAAAAATCAAAAACGAAACCGAAATTAGTAGTGGTGCAACTTCTGTATCCTTTGCCGCCGTTCGTTATATAATGAATAATGTTGAAAACATTTCTGATAAAAATATTCTGCTTTTCGGAACAGGAAAAATTGGTAGAAATACGTGTGAAAATTTAGTAAAACACACTAAAAATGAGCACATCACTTTAATTAACCGTACAAAAGATAAAGCAGAAAAATTAGCAAGCAAATTGAATTTGATTGTAAAAGATTATTCAGAATTGCATGTCGAACTTCAAAAAGCAGATGTGGTAGTTGTGGCAACAGGAGCTCAAAATCCTACAATTGACAATGCAATCCTAAATTTAAAAAAGCCTTTACTTATTTTAGATTTATCAATTCCGAAAAACGTGCATGAAAATGTATGCGAAAATGAATTTGTGACTTTAATTCACATGGACCATTTGGCAGAAATGACGGATGAGACATTGGAAAAAAGAAAAATGCAAATTCCTGCTGCCGAAGTTATCATTGAAACCTATAAAGAGGAGTTTATGACGTGGACAAAAGCTAGAAAGTTTGCTCCAACGATTCATGCGTTGAAAGAAAAACTGAATGCCATCAAGTTATCAGAAATGGATTATCAAAGTAAAAAGATAATTGACTTTAATGAAGCTCAAGCAGAGATTATCAGTAATAGAATTATCCAAAAAATCACCACTCATTTCGCAAATCATTTGAAACACGATGATACAATGGTCGATGAAAGTATTGGCTGGATTGAAAAAGTGTTTCAAATAGAAGCACGGTAATTATAATTTAAAATCGATTTTCGAACTTCAAAAATTGATATAAAATAGTTCATTTGTGGTAGATAAAATAATAAGAATTGGGACTCGAGATAGCGAACTAGCATTATGGCAAGCCCACACCGTTCAAAAAAAAATAAATGATTTAGGCTTTAAAACGGAAATTATCGCAGTGAAAGCGCAAGGCGACATCATGTTAGACAAACCGCTTTATGAACTTGGCATCACCGGAATATTTACGAAAACTTTAGATATCGCGATGCTGAATGGCACGATTGATATTGCGGTACATTCTATGAAAGATGTTCCAACTGCTTTGCCCCACGGAATTGTTCAAGCTGCCGTTTTAGAACGTGCCAACTCCTTAGATTTATTAATTCACAAAGGAAATTTAGATTTTTTAAGTCAAGATGGAATTATTGCTACTGGAAGTTTGCGACGTCAAGCCCAATGGTTCAATAAATATCCTTCGCACACAGTGGTCGATTTGCGTGGAAATGTAAATACACGAATGCAAAAATTGATAGACAATCCATGGAACGGAGCTATTTTTGCCGCTGCAGGATTGGAAAGAATTAATTTAAAACCAGAGAATTTCTTAAATTTAGATTGGATGATTCCAGCACCTGCTCAAGGAGCAATGGTTGTGGTTGCAATGGAAAATGATTCCTTTTGTCAGGAAGTTATTGGCAATTTAAATCATAAACCGACGGATATTTGTACCAAAGTGGAGCGTGATTTTCTCCGAACCTTGGAAGGAGGTTGTACAGCACCTATTGGCGCTTTTGCAACAATTAACGAAGACCAAATTGAGCTTGAAGGAATTTTACTGTCCATTGACGGGCAAACTAAAATAGAAATTAAAAAACAAACTACACTCTCCAATTATCGAAATTTTGGCGTTCTTTGTGCGAAAGAAGTTTTAGAAAATGGCGGTACCGATTTAATGCAGTCTATTAAAATTGCATTGGGTACTCAAAACAAATAAAATCGTTTCTGTGCAAAAAGAATCTATCCTTAAATTTATTTATCGATTTTTCGATATATTCGTCTTGACCTTCTTGGTTTTTGACTTCGGATATAGCGTAAATGACAGTTATAAAACTCCTCAATTTATAGGTTTAGTTATCTTAACGGTTGCCTTATTTGCGTTTAATATTTTTAAATTTTATTATTATACAACAAGTGGCAAGAAGAAGATTTCTTTATTTAATGCTTCCATTTTAGGCACACTCCTTTTGGCGTCATTAATTGTTGCATTAGTCAATTTAGATTTAGACTATCTTGAGGTTTTCAAGAAAATTAAGAACATTTTAGAAACAGGATTATTTCTGTATTTCATTGTTCGATTGATGCTTTTAGTTCGCTACATTTATCAAGTTTATTACAATCCTGCTATCGTTTTTGTTGGAAGTTTTTTTGTAATCATAATCGTTGGTGCTACATTATTAATGCTTCCTACGGCAACCACAGGCACAATAACGTTTACAGATGCCTTATTTACGGCCACAAGTGCAGTTTGTGTCACGGGTTTAACCGTTTTAAATATTTCCACCGAACTTACTATAGTGGGACAAACTATTTTAATATTTTTAATCCAAATTGGCGGATTGGGAATTTTAACATTCACCTCGTTTTTCTCTTATTTTTTTAGAGGAAGTTCTAGCTTTAGAGAAGGTTTAAATGTAAAAGATTTCACGTCTCAAGAAAATCTAAGTGACGTCCTTAAAGTTGCATTGAACATTGTTGCATTTACCGTTTTTATAGAATTCATTGGAGCCATCTTTATCTATACCTCGGTAATGGATAAACCGGAAGTTACGGATAAGTTTTACTTCTCGGCATTTCACTCCATCTCTGCTTTTTGTAATGCAGGGTTTTCTATTGTGCCAAATGGTTTCAACGAGAGTTATATCAAATTTGACTATTACCTCCAATGGATTGTGATGTTTCTCATCATTTTTGGCGGTTTAGGTTACACGATAATTTTTAATTTTTCCCGCTATATTAAAACTACTGTTGTGCAGTTTTTTCAAACGAGTTCCATTCAAAGAAAGGTCAGAATTTTATCTTTAAATGCAAAAATCGTTTTGATTACTACTTCAATACTATTACTAGGTGGTTTTGCATTTATATTCATTGCAGAACAAAACAATTTATTGTTAGAACATACCACTTATTTTGGAAAAATCACATCGGCAGCATTTCATTCTGTAACACCAAGAACTGCTGGTTTTAACACAGTTGATTATAGCGAAATGAAAGTGCCTTCATTATTATTCATCATTTTTCTAATGTGGGTTGGAGCTTCTCCAGCTTCAACAGGTGGTGGTATAAAAACGAGTACCTTTGCACTAGCGACTTTAAATATTGTAGCCGTTGCAAGAGGTAAAAATAGAATACAAATTTTCGGCAGAAGAATATCAAGTGAATCTACTCATAGAGCTTTTGCTATTTTATGTATTTCATTATTGGTAATTGGTGCTTCAATTATTACTATTTTGATTTTTGAACCGGCAGGAACCGATGTTTTATCGGTGGTTTTTGAGTGCTTTTCAGCTTACAGTACCGTAGGATTAACCATGAATTTTACACCAACTATGACAGAACCCAGCAAATATGTCATTATTGCTACAATGTTCATCGGGCGAATTGGAATGCTGAATTTAATGATTGGACTACTTCGTGAAATTAATCACCAGTTTTATGAGTATCCTAAAGAAAATATTTTGATTAACTAAAATCTAAAAAACATGAAAATTATAGTTTTTGGTTTGGGAAACTTCGGAATGTCATTGGCTTTAAGCCTTACTGAAACAGGAAATGAAGTAATTGGCGTGGACAAGCAAATGGACAAAGTGAATTTAGTTAAAGACAAAATTTCACATGCTATTTGTATGGATTCAACCAATGAATTGGCTTATACAGCACTTCCGCTAAAAGACGCTGATAAAGTTGTGGTAGCGATTGGAGAAAATGAAGGTGCGGCAATTATTACCACGGCAATTATAAAGAAATTATCGGATGTCAAGATTATAAGTCGTGCTTTATCTCCTATTCACGATACGGTTTTGGAGGCAATGGGGATTTACAGCATCGTGCATCCCGAACAAGAGTCTGCTGATAGATTGACCAAGCAAATCAACTTTAAGACGACTTTAGAAAATTACCAATTAGACAATAATTACACGATTTCTGAAGTCAAATCAAAACCTGAATTTCATGGTAAAACCTTATCGGAATTGAATACCATCGACAAATATCATTTGAATTTGATTACGATTATCCGAAAAAGAGAAAAAACAAATTTGATGGGAAAGAAGTCAATTGTCAAAGAAACTATTGGTCTTCCAAAACCCGACACCGTTTTATTAGAAGACGATATCTTAGTCGTTTATGGCGAAAATAAAAATATTTCCTTTTATTGTGATTGCATAAAATAATTAAAATGAAACAACCTATTCGTATACTTTCGACTAAAAAATTATTGGTGAATCAAAAGCAATTTCTGCTTAACGCCAATATTTCGCTAGTTGAAACTGATTTTATTTCAATTGAACAGAAAAAAGTTGCCCTTGAAAAAGTAAACGAAAATTTGATTTTCACCAGTCAAAATTCCGTTTTAAGCCTAATAGAAAATTTAGAAGGAGCTGAAACACTTGAATTATTAAAAAAGAAAAATGTTTTTTGCGTAGGCATGAAAACAAAAGGACTTTTAGAAGAAAACGGTTTCAACGTCATTGCTTATACCGGTTATGCAGCCGATTTAGCCGAAATCATCACTTTAATTTACGGAAAGGAAAAATTCACCTTTTTCAGTGGCAATTTAAGACGAGACACATTGCCCGAAGCGTTGACAAATGCGGAAGTTGTTTTTAATGAGATTGAAGTTTATGAAACCCTTTTGACACCACAAAAAATAGCTGGAACATTTGACGGAATACTTTTTTACAGTCCATCTGGTATTGAAAGCTACCTGAAGAATAATAAAATTAAGTCCGAGACCTGCTTTTGCATCGGAACAACGACAGCAGATGCCTTAGAAAACATAACAAATAATGTAGTAATTGCGAACCAACCGACCGTTGAAAACGTAATTATCCAATGTATAAATTTTTATAAATAAAATCTTTTAATTTTTTAGAACTTAAAAGGCACAAACTACGATATTATGATTAAGAACGATTTATTTTTAAAAGCATTAAAAGGAGAAACTGTTGAACGTCCACCGGTTTGGATGATGCGTCAAGCCGGAAGATATTTGCCGGAATTTATCGCTTTACGCGACAAATACGACTTTTTTACCCGTTGTCAAACCCCAGAATTAGCGGCAGAAATAACGGTTCAACCTATTCGTAGAATTGCTCCAGATGCTGCTATTTTATTCTCGGATATTTTGGTAATTCCACAAGCGATGGGAATTGATGTAATCATGAAACCAAACTTTGGTCCTTTTGTTCCCCATCCAATTCGTACCATTCAGGATGTTGAAAAAGTAATTGTTCCCGATGTTCATGAAACACTAGGATACGTTTTTGATGCCATTAAGTTAACCAAAGAAATGTTGAACGACGAAGTTCCTTTAATTGGTTTTGCAGGTTCACCATGGACTATTATGTGTTATGCTGTAGAAGGACAAGGGTCTAAAAGCTTTGATAAAGCCAAAGGATTTTGTTTCGAATACCCAGAAGCCGCTCATGTATTATTACAAAAAATTACCGATACCACGATTTTATATTTAAAAGAAAAAGTAAAAGCGGGTGTGAATGCAGTTCAAATTTTTGACTCTTGGGGCGGTATGCTTTCCCCGGTAGATTACCAAGAATTTTCTTGGAAATACATCAACCAAATCATCGAGGCTTTGGCAGACGACGCTCCTGTTATTGTTTTTGGAAAAGGATGCTGGTTTGCTTTAGGCGAAATGGGTAAAAGTAGAGCTTCTGCACTTGGTGTAGATTGGACGTGTTCACCAAGAAACGCCCGTTATCTTTCTGGTGGAAACATTACTTTGCAAGGGAATTTCGACCCATCAAGATTGTTGTCGCCAATTCCTGTGATTAAGAAAATGGTACATGAAATGATTGACGAATTTGGGAAAGACAAATACATCGTGAATTTAGGTCACGGGATTTTACCAAACATTCCTGTTGACCATGCAAAAGCGTTCATTGATGCGGTAAAAGAATACAATTCATAAGTAATGGCTCTCAATAAAAGCCTCAGAGACGAAGAAAAAGAACGGATTAGTGCCATTCTAAAAAAACTAAACGAGTTGATTTACGTCCCTGATTTTGGAAAAGAATCGGTTGATGAAGAGTTGAAGAATTTGGGGTTAAACATAGATACTTTGCTTCAATTTTCAGGTAAGGAATTAATTCAACACCTTGAAAAGTTGCATTTTGATTGGGAAAGCTTGGAGCAATTTGCCGATTATTTAGTTCTTCTTGGCAAGAAAATAGATGTTGGAAAAGCTAATTTGATAGAAAAAGCATTGTTGATTTACAATTACATTCAGAGTGAAAGTAAAGTGTTTTCGTTTGGGATTTTCAGTAAAATCGGACAGGTCAAAGGAAAATTATAAGTTAGAAAGAAAAACACGATTGATAAAAATGGATTCATTTCACATTGATTATTTGAAAATAATAGATGCAAGTCAATTGTTTTCATTTTTAGTTGATAATAATGAGCGATTAAAGAAATATTTTCCTGTTACAATTTCCTGTAATTCTAGTTTAGAAAAAACAGTAGAATATATCGGAATTAAGAATAAAGAAATTCAAGAAAAGGCAAATTTTACTTGTGCAATAAGAAATAAAGAAACAAATCAAATTTGTGGTTTAGTCATTATAAAAAAGATTGATTGGAATAAAAAGCAAGGAGAATTGGCCTATTGTATAGGTTCGGAATTTGAATCTAAAGGTTTGACTTCATTTGCAGTTAGTGAAATGTCAAAATTTGCCATGGAGGAATTAAAATTAAAAACGCTACAAATTATTGCACATAAATCAAATATAGGAAGTTGTAAAGTAGCAGTGAAAAATGGATTTATTTGGCAACGAACGCTGCTAAATGAATTTACACCTATAAATGAATTACCTCTAAACATGGAGTTATACGAATTAAGTAATGAAAAATAAATTTTATACCTACATACAGAACCTCCAAGACCAAATTGTCGCAGGACTCGAAGCCATTGACGGTCAAGCAAAGTTTAGGGAAGACCTTTGGGAACGACCAGAAGGTGGTGGCGGACGAACACGAGTAATTGAAAATGGAAGCGTCATTGAAAAAGGGGGTGTAAATATTTCTGCTGTTCACGGAAAGTTGCCCGATTCCATGCAAAAGTTATTCAATGTAGGAGAAGCTGATTTTTTTGCTTGTGGATTGAGTTTGGTTATTCATCCAAAAAGTCCGATGGTTCCTACAGTTCATGCCAATTGGCGTTATTTTGAAATGTACGATGATAACGGCAATGTAATCAATTCCTGGTTTGGTGGTGGACAAGATTTAACACCTTATTATTTGTTTGAAGAAGATGCGACTCATTTTCATCAAACTTGTAAAACCGCTTGTGATAAACACAATCTAGAATTCTATCCCAAATACAAAAAGCAATGCGATGCTTATTTCTGGAATGCACACCGATTTGAAGCACGAGGAATTGGCGGACTTTTCTTTGATTATTGTAAAGAAACCGAAGACATGAAAATGGAAGATTGGTTCCACTTTGTTTCTGAAGTGGGCAATAGTTTCCTTGAAGCCTATGTTCCAATTGTAGAAAAAAGAAAAGATTTACCGTATACTTCTGAACAAAAAACGTGGCAAGAAATTCGTCGCGGTCGTTATGTAGAATTTAATTTGGTGCACGACAAAGGAACTTTATTTGGACTCAAAACCAATGGTAGAATCGAGAGTATATTGATGAGTTTGCCACCGCACGTTCAGTGGGTTTACGACCATCATCCCGAAAAAGGAAGTGAAGAAGAAAAATTAATTCAAGTATTAGAAAATCCGATTGATTGGATATAAGCTATATCAAAACTTCGCTTTGCGCCTTTGCGTCTTTGCGAGAAAAACCTATAAATTTATGTTCCCATTACACAGAGGTCGTCGTTTAAGAGTAAACGAATCCATCAGAAGTTTAGTTCGCGAAACAAGTTTGAGTCCAAGCGACTTTATGTTTCCGATGTTTATTGCTGAAGGCGAAAATTATAAAACGGAAATTTCTTCAATGCCCGGCATTTTCCGTCGTTCAATAGATTTGACTGTAATTGAAGTGAAAGAACTTTTTGAACTCGGAATTCGTGCCATAAATATTTACGTAAAAGTCAGCGAAGATTTAAAGGATAACACCGGAAAAGAAGCTTGGAACGACAATGGTTTGATGCAAGAATCCATTCGTGCCATCAAAAAAGCCTGTCCCGAAATGATTATCATGCCCGACGTTGCTCTTGACCCCTACTCCATTTACGGTCACGATGGAATCATTGCAAACGGTGCTATTGCAAACGATGAAACCAATGCAGCACTTGTGAAAATGGCCGTTTCTCATGCTCAAGCTGGAGCCGATTTTGTGGCACCAAGTGACATGATGGACGGTCGCGTTTTACGGTTACGTCAAGGTTTGGACGAAGCTGGATTTCCAAACGTGGGAATTATGAGTTATTCGGCGAAATATGCTTCTGCATTTTACGGCCCCTTTCGCGATGCTTTGGATTCCGCTCCTGTCGATAATCAAGAAATTCCGGAAGACAAGAAGACATACCAAATGGATTATGCCAACCGTATTGAAGCGATTAAAGAAGCCGTTTGGGATGTAGAAGAAGGTGCCGATATGGTAATGGTAAAACCAGGATTGGCGTATCTTGACATTGTTCGCGAAGTGAAAAATGCCGTGAATGTGCCGGTAACCGTTTTTCACGTTTCTGGTGAATATGCAATGGTAAAAGCCGCTGCCGAAAGAGGCTGGCTCGACCACGACAAGATTATGATGGAACAATTGATGTGCATCAAAAGAGCGGGTGCGAGTTTAATTTCGACTTATTTTGCAAAAGAAGCTGCCATCCTTTTAAATAAAAAATAATGAAGTACAGTTTACTACTTATCGTTTTTATTTCAAATTTTGCCATGGCTCAAAATGCAACTATGGACGCTTTTTTAGAAAAATGGAACAACTCCAAAAACTATTTATTGGAAGTTGCTCAAGCAATGCCAGAAGAATTTTACGACTATAAACCTACCGAACGTGAAATGACTTTTAGTCAGCAATTGCTGCATATTAAAGAAAATATGGACTGGTTGAGCACCACCTATTTCACTGACCAAGACTACAAGAAAATGAAGGTTGACAAGAACTATTCAAAGGAAGAAACCATTGCTTTATTAGAAAAATCTTTTGATTCGGTGTTTGAAATTATCAAGAATTCCGACCCGAAATTATTGGATTCGAAAATGGAATTCTTTGCTGGACCGAAGTCTAAAATTCAAATTTTAAACTTACTTCAAGACCATGTCACCCATCACCGCGGACAACTTTTGGTCTATCTAAATTTGAATGACGTCAAACCACCAAAATATGTGGGTTGGTAAAACTCCTTATATAAAATGCACACCATTTACATCAAAACTCCTCTTGGAACTGCCGAAATTACCGGTGATGTAAACGGTGTTTCTGCAATTACTGTTTTAGATATTGAAAAAGAATTATCTACAGAAATTCCAGAATATTTAAAGCTTTGTGTTTCTGAACTTCAAGAATATTTCGATTCAGAACGAACCGAGTTCACATTTAAATTACAACCACAAGGAACCGCTTTTCAGCAAAAAGTGTGGCAAGAATTGGCAAAAATTCCTTTTGGAAAAACCATTTCTTACATGGATTTGGCTAAGAAATTGGGCGATATAAAAGCGATTCGAGCCGTGGCTTCCGCCAATGGTAAAAATCCGTTGTGGATTGTGGTTCCTTGTCATCGCGTCATTGCAACAGACGGTTCGCTCACGGGTTATGCTGGTGGTTTGTGGCGAAAAAAGTGGTTGTTAGAACACGAAATTCCTTCTATCCAACATACTTTATTTTAACGCTTTTTTCCCGAACCCTTCGAGGGTTTTGAACCCTCGAAGGGCTTTTTATACCTAAATTTTTAAGAATTTCAGTTTTTTGACGCCCGTCAAACCACTTGGACGACTCCCGAAGTAGTTTTTGAGGTGACAAACCACTTGGTTTCGTTCCCACAAGTTTTTTCTGACAATCAAACCACTTTGATAGCTTCCCACAAGTTTTTTCTGGCAATCAAACCACTTTGCTTCCTTCCTACATCTTTTTTTTGACAATCAAACTACTTTGCTTGCTTCCTACAAACTTTTTCTGACAATCAAACCTCTTTGACGACCTGCTTTTTTTATAAATTAATGTTTTTTGTACAAAATCGGGTTCATACGTGACTCTTTAGCCCCGATTATCTCATCGGTTAATGATTTGAATTCGATGAATGCAAAGCATTTGTAGTGGAAATCCTCCCGAAGTCATTGCGAGGCACGAAGCAATCTCGGGAGATTGCAACGGATAGCGGGAAAACGGCCTGGTGAAAAAGCCCAAGCCATTCGCTCCTAAAAATTAAAAAAATAATGTACATTCGTAGTCATCCAAAAACAAAATGTATGCGTTTTCTTAAAAAATTTCTAATCTGGTTGGCAGGTATCCTGCTTTTACTTGTTGTTTTGATGTATGTTTTTAATGTTGACTATTTGCTAAAAGCGGTTCGGACGATTTATCTTAACGGACATACAACAGCATTTCTTGAAGATTATCAATATTTTGACAATCGAGAAATTGAGGATGGTGTTGCTCAACCTTGGCCTATTTCTAAGGAATATAACGCCGTGAAACCTACCGATTCATTGGAGAAAATGCACAAGCAAATAGGAACTGTTGCTTTCTTGATTATTAAAAACGACAGCATCTGGAACGAAAGTTATTATGATAATTATACAAAAGACTCTAAATCTAACTCTTTTTCTATGGCCAAAAGTATTGTTTCGGCGGCTTTGGGAAAGGCAATTATGGAAGGTAAAATAACGGATTTAGACCAGCTTGTTTCCGATTATTTTCCTGAGTTCAAAGAAGGTTTATCGGCCAGGATGACGGTTGGCGATTTATCTTCAATGTCCTCTGGACTAAATTGGGACGAGAGCTATTATAGCCCATTTTCAGTAACGACACGTGCGTATTTTGACACAGATTTGAACGCGGTAATTCTAGGTTTAAAAGGCGTTAGCAAGCCGGGAACTGCTTATAAATATTTGAGCGGAAACACCCAATTGTTGGCCATGTGTATTGAAAAAGCGACTAAAACAAATCTTGCGGCGTATGTTTCTGAATCTTTTTGGAAACCCATGGGTGCCAAAAACGAAGCGCTTTGGCAAACCGATGATAAAGATGGAATTGTAAAAGCGTACTGCTGCGTGGCAAGTAATGCCAGAGATTTTGCACGTTTTGGAAAATTATACGAACAAAACGGAAAGTGGAACGGAAAGCAGGTTTTAGACAGTTCATTTGTGGCGAAATCTACTCAACCTCGTTTCGCAGATTCTCCAGAATACGGCTATGGATGGTGGTTGAGCGATTACATGGGTAAAAAGATTTTTTATATGCGAGGTCACTTAGGTCAATACGTGATTGTGATTCCCGAAGATGATCTGATTATTGTTAGACTGGGACATCAGAACGCTCCAACGACAAATGGAACACCACACAGCGACGACTTTTACCTCTACATTGACGAAACATATAAAATGCTTGAAATGTAATTGTTCTTTTAAAACAACGAACTTATAAAAAATTTAGTAATAATGTATTACATTTGAAATCGTGTATTTTAATAAAATTTTGTTCATAAATGGTTCATTTTAAAACAGTAATTCTTGTATTTTTCTTTTTTACAATATCGGTTAGTCATGCTCAATTGAGCTTTTGTGGCGGAAGTACAGGTGATGCCATCTTTACTGAAACTTTTGGCAACGGCACTGCCTTTGGGCCTCCTCTCGCTCCCGGACTTACTACATATCCATTTGTTAACGGAGCACCAAATGACGGTTTTTATACTGTAAATTACTTAACTAATTTATATTCCTCTTGGCACAACTCTCCAGACCACAGCCCTGATGTTACTGATGGGCCAAACGGAAAATGCCTCATTGTAAATGCCAATAATAATGTGTCAGGAGAATTCTATAAACGCTCCGTGACGGGATTATGCGTCAATACTACTTTTGAATTTTCGGCATGGCTGATGAATGTTTATAACCCCAATTCAAACGTTTGTACCAATAATCAAATACCAATTAACGTTCGTTTTGAAATTTGGAATGAAACAGAAACCGTCCTTTTAAGTTCTGGAAATACAGGTAACATTCTTGGTTCAACGTCACCTTTATGGCAACAATTTGCTTTAGTTTTTACCACTTCGAATGAAACTTCAGTAGTGTTGATTATGAAAAATAACGGTGTTGGAGGCTGTGGAAATGATTTAGCCATAGATGATATTGCCTTTAAATCTTGTGGAGATTTAACCACTGTTTCAAATCCGAGTTTTCCAACAAACAATTTTTCAACCTGCGATACTTCAGCTACAGTATCACTTGATGCATCTACAAGCGGAAGTTCAACCTATTTTTACCAATGGCAATCAAGCATTGATAACATCAATTGGACAAATATTGCTGGAGCAAATAATCCCACATTTACAACTCCTGGAGTACCCGTGACCTCCTATTTTAGGACTAAAATAGCACAAGATTTGGCCAATATTGACTCCGCTTTTTGCTCTACAGTTTCAAATGTTTTTACGGTAGAAATTTCAAACGGCTTGCCTCCAGCTATAAGTAATGGCAACGAAAACAGTTGCAGTAATGAACCGATTCCTTCACTTTCAGTAACTACTGATTCGGCAAATACCGTGAGTTGGTTTGACCAACCTACAGGCGGAAATTTATTACTTGCCAATTCTAGCACTTTTACCCCAACATCTGCTGGAACTTATTATGCGGAAGTATATAACACTACAAGCGAATGTTTTGGCACAAGTAGAACGGCAGTAACTTTGGCAATTGCTCAAGTACCAACTGCAACTTTTACGGGAAACATAAACCCTTGTTCAGGCGAAGAAATCATTATAGATTTACAATCTGATACCGCTGGAACTACTTTTTCATGGACAGTTATTGATAATGATGTAAATGGAGCTTCTGCTGGATCAGGAAATTCTATCGTACAAACATTAACCACAAATGGCACTTCTGGAAGTGTAACTTATGTTGTAACTCCCTCATTTAATGGCTGTACTGGTAATCCAATTAATATTGTAATAAGTATTTTGCCTACTCAAATACCACTCATTCAGGACGGCCAACTTTGTATTTTAGGCTCAGGTATTTTCGGAATTCCACCTTATGTTTTAAGAACTGAATTGAGTAGTGCCAGCCATACGTTTGAATGGTTTTATAATGGAAATCCAATTCCAAACGCATCAGGAAATACTTTTTCAGCAAATCAAATTGGTGAGTACGGTGTAATTGTAACCGATATTAATTCCGGATGCGTTTCTGATTTTGTAACTGCAACAGTTAGTGCAATTCCAAAAGCTGAAAGTTTGACAATCACGCAATCGCAAGATTTTAGTTCAAATTCTTTTATTACAATAGATGTTACTGGAGGTCAACCGCCATTTTTATATCAAATTAATGATTTTGGATTTCAAACTTCAAATACATTTAGCAATTTAAGCCCAGGAGTTTATGAAATTGAAGTTACCGATAGTTTCAATTGTTCCAACTTGAAATCCATTATTACAATTATTAATTTTCCAAAATATTTCACTCCAAATGGCGATGGTTATAACGATACATGGACCGTTTTAAATCTCGATGCCAATGCTAGAATTCGAATTTTTGATCGTTATGGAAAATTTATTGTCGAAATAAACTCACAAAGTCAAAGTTGGGACGGAACATTTAACGGCCAACAATTACCAGCTGATGATTATTGGTTTACCGTAAATTATAATTTCAATGGAATAACACACGAATACAAAAATCACTTTTCGTTGAAGAGATAATTTTTTTATTGTGTTGTTTATTTGAATGTGAAATTAATTATCTTTAACTCAGTTAATGCCATAAGATAAAATCCATTTAAAATAGTCCAAATGATAGATAAAATCAACCTTGCCAACATCCTCTTTTTAGACATCGAAACCGTTCCTGAAACAGACGATTATACTTCGCTAGATGATGAAATGAAAAGTTTGTGGGAACACAAAACGCAATATCAACGAAAAGAAGAAGTTTCGGGCGAAGACTTTTACGACCGAGCGGGAATCTGGGCGGAATTTGGTAAAATCGTTTGTATTTCAGTGGGCTATTTTACTATCAAAAGCGACATTCGGCATTTCAGGGTGACTTCTTTTTTTGGCGAAGAATCTAAAATACTGCACGATTTTAGCAACCTCATCAACAATCATTTCAATTTACCGCAACATGTTTTGTGTGGACATAATTCTAAAGAATTCGATTTGCCCTTTATCGCAAGACGAATGATTATCAACCAAATCAAACTTCCTGAAAAGCTGAATCTCTTTGGCAAAAAACCTTGGGAAGTCCCTCATTTAGATACGTTGGAGTTGTGGAAATTTGGTGATTACAAACATTTCACTTCCCTAAAATTATTGACAAAAGTCTTGGGAATTCCTTCTCCAAAAGACGATATCGACGGAAGTCAAGTCGGACACGTTTATTATGTTGAAAAAGACATCGACCGAATTGTAACCTATTGCGAAAAAGATACGATTGCCGTAGCACAGATATTTCTGCGTTTGCGACGCGAAGATTTATTGGTAGACGATGAAATAATACACATATAAAATTCCTATTTTTACGCAATGAGCAAACCGTTGTTGAAAATAGAAAACCTAGAAATTTCTTTTCAGAAAGAGAAAGTCTTTGCACCCGTAATTCACAAAATCAGTTACGAATTATTTCCCAACGAAATTCTCGGAATCGTAGGTGAATCAGGTTCGGGGAAATCGGTTTCTTCCTTGGCAATTATGGGTTTGCTTCCAAAAAATATCTCAAAGATTTCCAACGGTTCTATTGTTTTAGATGGCGAAAATATTACACATTTCGACACCAAATCGTTCCGAAAAATCCGTGGAAAGCAAATCGCAATGATTTTCCAAGAACCCATGAGTTCGTTAAATCCCTCAATGAAATGTGGTGCTCAAGTGGCTGAAATGCTCGAACAACACACTAAATTATCGAAGAAAGAAATTTCTGCGGAAGTACTATCTTTATTTGAAAAAGTAAAATTACCGGAACCCGAAGTAATTTTCAATAAATACCCACACGAAATCTCGGGTGGACAAAAGCAGCGTGTGATGATTGCAATGGCGATTGCCTGCAAACCACAAATCTTAATTGCCGACGAACCTACAACGGCTTTAGATGTTACGGTTCAGAAAGAAATCATTTTGTTGTTGAAAGAGATTCAGCAGGAAAATCAGATGAGTATTATTTTTATTTCGCATGATTTGGCTTTGGTTTCTGAAATTGCAAATAGGGTTTTAGTGATGTACAAAGGCGAAATTGTGGAACAAGGAACCGTAGAAACGATTTTCAAAAATCCGAAACATATTTATACGCAAGCCTTAATTAATTCGCGTCCTTCATTGGATACAAGACTCAAACGCTTACCCACAATTCAAGATTTCCTGCAAGAAAATGTTTCGACAGAAATTGTGACTTCTGCTGAACGAGAAGCATTTCATAACGATTTATATGCGAAAGAACCACTTTTGGAAGTCAAGAATGTAGAGAAAGAATACCTTTCATCGGCTGGAATTTTCGGAAAGAAAAGTAGTTTTAAAGCGGTAAATGATGTTAGTTTCAAACTTTACGAAGGCGAAACATTGGGATTGGTAGGCGAATCCGGTTGTGGGAAATCAACTTTGGGAAACGCCATTTTGCAATTGGACAAAGCTACGGCAGGAACAATTTTATACCGTGGACAAGACATTACAAAATTAGAAGGAAACGATTTACGAAAACTGCGTCGTGAAATTCAGATTATTTTTCAAGACCCCTATTCCTCTTTGAATCCAAGAATTCCGGTGGGAAAAGCGATTATGGAGCCCATGCAAGTACATAAATTATATAAATCTGACAAAGAATGTAAAGCTAAAACGATTGAAATTTTAGAACGTGTCGGACTTGGTGAAGATCATTTCAATCGATACCCTCATGAATTTTCAGGCGGCCAAAGGCAACGTATTGGTATTGCAAGAACAATTGCTTTACAGCCTAAATTAATAGTCTGTGACGAATCGGTTTCGGCATTGGATATTTCAGTTCAAGCTCAAGTTTTGAATTTGTTGAATGAGTTGAAAGAGAATTTTGGATTTACTTATATTTTTATTTCGCACGATTTGGCTGTGGTAAAATACATGAGTGACCAAGTTTTAGTGATGAACAAAGGCAAAATTGAAGAAATTGATGACGCTGATGAAATTTATGCGAACCCAAAAACGGAATATACGAAGAAGTTGATTGCAGCGATTCCGGTGAAAGGGTAGAATTCTCGCAAAGGCGCGAAGTCGCAAAGTTTAATAAATTATGATACAATAAATAAAAAAGCCCTGATTTCTCAAGGCTTCATCATATGTTTTCAAATCAAATTTAATCAATCACCATTTCAGGAATATCTCCGTCAATAATTAATTCTGCTTCTGTGGAAGCGATAATATGTTCTACTGAAACTCCTGGAGCACGTTCTAATAACTTAAAGCCTTTTGGGGTAACTTCTAAAACAGCCAATTCAGTCACTACTTTTTTCACGCAACCAACACCTGTTAAAGGCAATGTACAACGTTTTAGAATTTTAGATTCTCCGGCTTTATTGACGTGCATCATGGCAACGATAATATTTTCAGCGGAAGCTACTAAATCCATCGCTCCACCCATTCCTTTTACCATCTTTCCTGGAATTTTCCAGTTGGCGATATCTCCATTTTCCGCAACTTCCATGGCTCCAAGAATAGTTAAATCTACTTTTTGGGAACGAATCATTCCAAAACTAAAAGCAGAATCAAAGAAAGAAGCCCCCGGTAAAGTGGTAATCGTTTGTTTTCCTGCATTGATAATATCAGCGTCTTCTTCTCCTTCAAAAGGAAAAGGTCCCATCCCTAGAACGCCATTTTCACTTTGAAATTCTACAGAAATATCAGTACGAACATAATTTGCAACTAAGGTCGGAATTCCGATTCCTAGGTTAACGTAAAATTTATCTTGTACTTCTTTCGCAATACGTTTTGCAATTTGGTTTTTTGTAAGCATATATTTGATGATTTGAAAATTTGATGATTTGAAAATTAGGACTTCTTGGAAGACGAGATAATTTTCGAAACAATCAAATTTATAGTTTTTAATTTTTGAAATATTTGTTCTGTAGGATTAGGATAAAAAGGAGATTGCAAACAAAGTTCTAACCAATATTGGAGCTCATCACCCTCTTTTGCAGAAATTTTAAATTTGTGAATGAAATCAGCTTTACTTTCTGCGTTTTGGGCTTCTCGAATATTCGCACCTATTGATGTTCCGCTCCTGAAAATTTGCGAGGCCATTTCAAAACGATTTTTTTTCTAATTTCTTCAGAAAAAGCGATAATTTCTAAAGCAAACTCGAATGTCAATTTTACAATTAGATTTTCTTTATCATCTCTCATCTTCAAATTTTCAAATTAGACTTTTTGTCTAACCGTACGTTGTTCAATTCTTTTTTCAAATTTTTCTCCTTGAAAAATGCGTTGCACCATGATTCCTGGAATGTGAATTTCATTTGGGTCTAAAACTCCTGGAGCTACTAATTCTTCAACTTCAGCAATGGTGATTTTTGCAGCACCTGCCATATTTGCATTGAAATTTCGAGCGGTTCCTTTGAAAATTAAGTTTCCAGCTTCGTCGCCTTTCCATGCTTTTACAATAGCGAAATCGGCTTTGAAAGCTTCTTCTAAGATGTGCATTTTTCCGTTGTATTCTCGTGATTCTTTTCCTTCGGCTACTTCAGTTCCGTAACCTGCTGGAGTATAAAATGCGGGAATTCCGGCTTGAGCTGCACGGCATTTTTCGGCTAATGTTCCTTGAGGTGTTAATTCTACGTCTAATTCTCCAGAAAGCATTTGGCGTTCAAATTCCGCGTTTTCTCCTACATAGGACGAAATCATTTTTTTGATTTGTTTTTTTTGCAATAATAATCCCAAACCAAAATCATCGACACCTGCATTGTTAGATATACAAGTTAACTCTTGAACATTTTTAGTTACTAGTTCGGCAATTGCGTTTTCTGGAATTCCTGAAAGTCCGAAACCTCCAAGCATTATGGTCATTCCGTCTTCAATCCCTTGAAGTGCTTCTTGAACGTTGTTTACTTTTTTATTAATCATAACTGGTTAAATTTTTAAAAATAAAATGATGTTAAATCCTTGAACCCCTAGCCCAGATAGAAACGGCATCCTTTTTTTAATTTCCTCGGACTTAAGTCCGAGGAAATTAAAAAAAGATATAGTGGATAGCTGGAAATAGCTCCGAAAAAAATTACAAATCGAATTCGTCTGTATCTTGTTCTGGGTCTATTGCAGTTGAATCTTTAACTTTCGGAACCCAACAATCGACTTTTATAGCCAAATTCGCAGGTCGTTTAAAAGCTTCTTTTGAAACCGTTAGCGTTTTATCGGCATAACATTTTTTCATATACATTCCGAAAATAGGCAATGCCATCGTGGCTCCTTGACCAAAAGTAATACTTTTAAAATGTGCAGAACGGTCTTCGTTTCCGACCCAAACACCAGTCACTAAATTGGGAACCATTCCCATAAACCAACCATCTGACTGGTTTTGAGTAGTTCCTGTTTTACCAGCAATTGGATTTGTCAAAGCATAAGGATAGCCGGTCACACGGTTGTATCCGTAACCACCACCTTGCGTTCTCAAACGACCTCCAGAACCAATTTCAGTGACACCTTCAAGTAACTTGACTACTGCATACGCGATGTCTTTGTTCAAAACATCGTGTGATTCAGGCATAGTTTGGTACAGAATATTTCCGTTTTTATCTTCGATTTTAGTAATTACTTCCGGCTTGATGTAAATTCCTTGATTGGCAAATGTTGCATAAGCGGCAACCATATCATGAACCGTGATTTCTACAGCACCTAAAGCGATGGAAGGTTGAGCAGGAATCTCCGATTTTACACCAAGTTTCTTGGTCAATTCAATTACAGCTTCGGGTCCAACACGGTCAATTAATTTTGCCGAAACGGTATTAATGGAAAGTGCCAATGCTTTTTTCAATGTTACCATTCCGCGGTATTCGCTACTTGAATTTCTTGGCGTCCATGATTCTGTAACGTGATGACGTCCCTTTGGAATTGTGTAAGGTGCGTCAATTATTGAGTCGCAGGGCGAATAACCTTGTTGCTCGATTGCCGTTGCATAGACAAAAGGCTTGAATGTAGAGCCAACTTGTCTCGCGCCTTGATTTACGTGGTCGTATTGGAAATATTTGTAATTAATTCCGCCTACCCATGCTTTTACGTATCCTGTTTCTGGGTCCATTGACATGACTCCACTTTGCAAGAAATGTTTGTAATATCTTATGGAATCATTAGGAGTCATGATAGTATCGCGTTCTCCTTTCCAAGAAAAAACACGCATCTTGGTTTTTACAGCAAATGATTTTATGATGTCGGCTTCGTCTTTTCCTTCAGCTTTCATAATTCTAAAACGTTCCGAATTTTTTCGGGCACGATTCATCAAGCTTTCTGTTTCTTGTTCAGAAATTTTAATGAATGGAGCGTTTTTATTATTTTTAGATTGGTCGAAAAATTCTTCTTGCAAATTTGCCATATGGGCATAAACTGCTTCTTCCGCATATTGCTGCATGCGAGAATCAATAGTGGTGTAGATTTTTAAACCGTCTCGGTAAATGTCGTAATCACTTCCGTCTGGTTTTTTATTGTCGCGAACCCATCCTTTCATAAATTCACGCAAATATTCTCTGAAATAAGTTGCAATTCCTTCTTTGTGCGTTTGCAATCTAAAATCTAAAGTAATTGGGAGTTGGCTCAATTTCTCTCTTTGAACCTCGGTAATAATTTCTGCTTTTTCCATCTGCTGAAGCACGACATTACGGCGGTTTTTTACTCCTTGAGCATTCCTTGTTGGATTGTATAAGGATGAATTTTTAAACATTCCAACCAACATTGCTGATTCTTCAATGGTTAAATCCTTCGGCAGTTTATTAAAATATGTTTTTGCTGCTGAACGAATTCCTACTGCATAATTATTAAAATCATACACGTTAAAATACATGGCAATGATTTCATTTTTTGTGTACTGTCTCTCTAAACGAATCGCAATAATCCATTCTTTTACTTTTTGAAATAATCGCATAACAATATTTCTAGAGCCTTCACCATGAAACAATTGTTTGGCTAACTGTTGTGATAAGGTACTTGCTCCACCACTCGTTCCTAAACTAGTTGCAGCACGTAATGTTCCTCGAGCATCAATTCCTGAATGTTCATAAAAACGAGCGTCTTCAGTAGCTACCAAAGCATCTACTAAGTGTTTCGGTAACTCATCGTATGTAATTGAACTTCTATTTTCGTTATAAAATTTACCAATTGTTTCTCCATCTGAAGAAATGATTTCGGTTGCTAAATTAGACTCTGGGTTTTCTAAATCATTGAAAGAAGGCATGTGACCTAAAAGTCCCCACGAAGCCAAAAGAAAAACCAGAAAAATACTTCCGATACCGATGGCGAAAATTTGCCAAAACCTTTTTATGTAAAGCGAAAAACCAGCATTAGCTGACCTATTGTTTTTTTTGATTGCCATACTATTCTATTGTTTCAATTCTAAAACCTACTTCTGTAATTCCTTCTAAAGCTTGAATTCCTTCTATTTTTCCAGTTTGCCGAACGGCTTGCTGGATTTTTACTTTGTAATCGCCAATGGTATCGAATCTCAAATTTTCTTTGTAAAACAATTTACTTTCCTTAATATCAGAAAAACCTTCTCCTAAAAGCGAGCCGTCAGGATTGGTCATTTGGTATTGCAAAGTATCTACCTTTGTCAATCCTCCTGGTCGTTCCATGACAACAATCACATACAAATTATTGAATTGATAGGCTTGATTGGCCCGTAAATTTACAAACAAATTATAGAGCGTTGTTGTGTCTTCTTGCTTAAAATCAAATTCGACAATACTGTCTTTTACCCAAGCATCTCCAACAGATTTATAATCGTCAAATACACGCTTTTTGTCACAAGAAATGAGACAAAAAACCATTAATAAAACTAAAAAACTACTCTTTAGTGTCATTTTTTTTATTCGGAATTATTCGGTTATCAGGTTTTGGTTCGTTCGGATTTCTTTCTGTCGGTTTTTTATTCCCCGAAGGTTTATTGTTCTTTTTCGGACGGTTATTTGGCTTTTTATCTGTTACTAGTCGTTCTTGTTTTTCAGATCCTGGCTGTTTTGCTTTCGGCTGAATTGCAAGTGGTTTCGAGTTCGGATTTGCTGAATTATTCGGCTTTATGATATTTGAACCCGCTGGTTTATTTGCTACAATTGCATTTTCAGTTGGTTTTTTCTTTTTAGTGGGTCTTTTTTTCTTTTTTGGTTGGTCAAAGCGAGTCAAACTTTCTTGTCCCATGGCATTATTGAAATCTTTTTCAGGAACTGGAGCGTCCTCAATGGAGAAGTCCTCAAGTGAAGAAACTTTGTTTTTTAGCTTATTTTCAGCAACGATTTCTCTTACTTGCTCGATTTTCAACACGTGCCAATTGGAGAAATTATCTGTGTAAGCAAACCACATTAAGCCTTTAAAAATATCTTGTTTTTGGCAAATTGCATCACCTTTATCCGTATATAAACGTGTTTCAAAATCAGGAAAATCTTTCAATGCGTCCATATAAGTATCCAACTCGTAGTTCAAACAACATTTCAACTTACCGCATTGGCCGGCTAATTTTTGTGGATTTAACGACAGTTGTTGGTAACGTGCCGCTGAAGTATTCACACTTCTAAAATCCGTTAACCAGGTAGAACAACATAATTCACGTCCACAAGAACCAATTCCTCCCAAACGAGCGGCTTCTTGACGGAAACCAACTTGTTTCATTTCGATTCGAGTACTGAATTCCTTAGCAAAATCTTTAATTAATGCACGGAAATCAATTCGGTCGTTTGCCGTATAATAAAACGTTGCTTTGGAAGCATCCCCTTGAAATTCAATGTCAGAAATTTTCATTTCCAGCTTTTGAGCAATCGCTAATTCACGAGCACGGACTTTCATCGGTTCTTCCCGTTCTCTCGCTGCAGCCCAAATATCAATGTCTTTTTGAGATGCTTTTCGATAGATTTTAGCGATTTCCTTACTTTCATGATTCACCCCTTTTTTCTTCATCTGAATCCGAACTAGTTCGCCTGTTAAGGTAATGATTCCGATATCGTGTCCGGGTGAAGCTTCTGTAGCAACAATGTCGCCCATGCTTAAAGTAAGATTCTCGGTGTTTCTGTAAAACTCTTTTCTACCGTTTTTAAATCGGATTTCGGCACAATCAAATGGTTTTTCTCCGTTAGGTAAACTCATGTTAGAAAGCCAATCAAAAACTGTCAATTTATTGCAACTATCTGTGCCGCAATTTCCTTTATTTCCGCAGCCTGCTGGTGCACCACCATCAGACGTTGAACAACTTGTACAAGCCATAATTTTATATAGAATGTTATCTAGGATAACTTAAAATTCGTAAATATATTTGGAGGTAAAGATAGGAAATTTTAAGTTGATGTTGCAAAGGGGATTTTCAAGAGGTTAATCTAAAATAAACAAACCCATTTCAACACTATGAAATGGGTTTACAGGCAGGGATGTAAAGCCTTTATTAATTCAGAATCTTATACAATTTATCCGAAAGCCGCACTCTAAAAGGCACTTCAAAAGTAACTTTATCGCCTACTTTTGCTATTGAAGCTTCAGCTCCGTCGACCCTCATTTTTTCGAGAATTAATTCTTCGTTGCCGGTAGTTGGTCCTGCAATAAGTATTTTGTCGCCAACGGTTAAGTCGTGGTTTTCGAGAACAAAAAGGGCCACTTTCGCTTTGACATAATAATGGGTGGCATGTGCCAATAAAACTTTTTTGACTTTTACTTTCTGACGAATGTCTTTCTTTGGTGCAACTGCCGCTAAAGGCTTGTCTGAAAGTTCTCCTGAATGTTTGAATCTTAAATTCTCCGATTTTCCTTTGCGAAACACTTTATTTCCAACGTCTTTTCCAGTACGCAATTTTACTTGTTCGGCTAGTGGCAAATGTATGGTTTCTAAACAAGTAGTAGAACAGCAGTTTTCCATTAAGGCTTGGCATTCATCGCATTGAATAAACAATAAATGACAGCCGTCATTGGCACAATTAGTATGGTTGTCGCATGGTTTTCCGCATTGATGGCATTGCGAAACGATATCGTCTGTGATTCTTTCGCCTAAGCGATTATCAAACACAAAATTCTTTCCGATGAATTTGCTTTCCAAACCTTCTTCTTGAATTTGCTTGGCATAATTAATAATTCCACCTTCCAGTTGGTATACGTTTTTAAACCCTTGGTGCTTGTAGTAAGCCGATGCTTTTTCGCAACGGATTCCGCCAGTACAATACATTACTAGGTTTTTATTTTCTTTGAACTCTTTGAGTTGTTCGTTGATGATGGGCAATGATTCTCTGAACGTTTCTACATCTGGGGTAATGGCATTTTTGAAATGACCTACTTCACTTTCGTAGTGGTTTCTAAAATCGACAACAATGGTATTGGGGTCGTCCAAGATGGCATTGAATTCTTTTGCTTTTAAGTGAATTCCTTTTTTGGTCACGTCAAAAGTGGCGTCGTTCAATCCGTCGGCTACAATTTTGTCGCGAACTTTTATGGTGAGTTTCAAGAAGGAATGGTCGTCTTGGTCTACGGCTACGTTGAGGCGAATGCCTTGCATGAAGTTGTAAGCTTCTAGTGTTTCGCGAAAAGCTTCGACGTTTTCGGCAGGAATACTCATTTGAGCGTTAATTCCTTCATTGGCAACGTAAATTCGACCTAAAGCATCGAGTGCGTTCCAGGCAATGAATAATTCGTCACGGAATTTTTTTGGGTCTTCAATTTTTGCGTACTGATAGAAAGACAACGTAAGGCGTTGTTTGCCAGCTTCGTCAATGAGCTGGGCTCTTTCATCGGCACTTAAGGTGTTGTACAGTTGCATGCTATAAACTTTTTAAGTCGAGAAATTATTTTCGGTGCAAAAATAGGGAATATTATTGTGGTTATAAAATGACAATTGTCAGGTGGCGGGAAAAATGTAAATGAGTTATGATGGAATATTGGAAGGGTACGAAGTGGTGAGGTTTCTTAGATCTGGAAAATTTTCAGTAAAAGTTTTTTTTAATTTATACAGTTTGTGTTATATTATCTACAATATTTTCCAATATATTTGTATACTTCACCTTCTCCAAGTTCTCCCCCTTTACTCCAATCTGAACAGGCTCCATCAACATCATTTAGGTTATACTTTGAAATCCCTCTTAATAAAAACGGCGAGCTAAACATAGGTTTTTGACCGATTTCTTTATCAAAATCCTGAATAGCTCCTCTGTCATCATTTAATAATTGCTTACATTCTCCACGTTCTAAATATGAAAACAATAAATCACTATCAGTTCTTTTTTCCAAAGTTAAAATATCAATTGCGTGGCTGTAATCTGAAATTGATTTTAAATAATTTTTATTATGCTCTTTTTCAAACTATGCTCTATTCATATAATCTTTTGAATTTTCACAATCTGCTTCAATTGCTTAATTAAAAAGCCCTTCTGCAGATGCAAAATCATTTTGAAAGAATTTGTTACTCGCTTCTTTACTTAATTTATTCGATTTTTCATACTGCAATTGTTTATCTCTTTCTAATTTTTCGGAGTCGTTGTTACAAGATGCTCAATTTAAAAGTAGTAAGCTTAAAATAATAATATGTATTTTTTTCATTTTGAAACTTTTAGTTTTTATATATAGCGTACGTTCTTGTAGATAGCTGAGAATATTTATTCATTTTCAAATATATAAATATTTACAAACAATTACTTCTTATGAATTAAAAACCAAGCAAATAATCTCATCAATCACCCTTTTAACATCATCGATGAAGCAAATAGCCTCGTCGGTGAAGCTTTTTGCCTCATCGACGAGGCTATTTGCGTGGTCGATGAGGCTTTTTGTCTGGTCGATGAGGCTTCTAAGGTGATTGATGACGCTAAAAGCGTGGTTTAGAAACTCTTCGCTGGAAACATAACCCCTTAATAAATAGAACAATAGATATAATAAAACCAAAAACCCCTGAAGCGTTCACTTCAGGGGTTTATTGTATACAAAACGGTTGTAAATTACTTCTTCACAATCAAGAACTCACTACGTCTGTTCATAGCATGTTCTTCTTCCGTACAAGCTTCTTTACAGTCTACTTTAGGCTCGCTTTCTCCGTATCCTTTTCCAGTAATTCTGGCTTTATCAATACCTTTCGAGATTACATACTGAACCGTTGCTTTCGCACGTCTGTCTGATAAATCCATGTTGTATTTATCAGTACCTCTGTTATCCGTGTGGGCTTTTGCCATGATAACAAGGTTCTCATTGGCTTTCATCACTTGAACTAATTTATCCAATTCAAATGCTCCTTCAGCCGTGATGTTCGCTTTGTTGAATTCAAAGAAAATTTCTTTCAAAATAACTTCCTTTTCGGTTACAATCACATCTATTGGGTTCAATGCTGCACTAACTTTCAATTTACCACCATTAGTCGCAGCTATTGAGAATACACCGCTTTCATAACCATCCTTTGCTGCTTGAATGCTGTAAGGAATCATACAATCTACAGGAAACATAATCTCTCCGTTAGCAGATGTTGTTTGCGTTTCCAATACGTTTTTCTTTGCATCTAAGATAGCCACTCTCGCATTTGATAATAGTGCTCCTGTTTTTGCATCAGTAACCACAATCATCGCTTCTACGCCACATACCGGGTTTGCCCAATACATATTGTCAACTCCTGTTCTGTTACTTGAAAAGAATCCTGCGTTTTTTGTTACGTTGAAACTAAATGCGAAGTCGTCTTTCTCACTGTTCACTGGTTTTCCAACGTTCTCTATTTGGTTATTCGTTTTCAAATCTACCATGTAAACGTCTAATCCTCCTAGTCCGATGTGACCATTTGATGAGAAGTACAATACATTATCATCCGTGATTTGTGGAAATTGTTCTTTCCCCTCAGTATTGATTTTAGTTCCCATGTTCTCTGGTTTACCATATGTTCCGTCGCTGTTTACTGCTACTTTCCAAATGTCTGTTTCTCCTACTGAACCGGGCATGTTTGAACTAAAGTACAAGGTCTTTCCATCTTTACTCAAACTCGGACTACTGTTAGAATAGTCTTTGTTGTTGAATGGTAACGATTTTACATTACCCCAAGTATTGCCTTCTTTGGTTGCTTTGTATAAAAATACTTGTCCAAATTTAGTGTTCAACTTTTTGTCTTTCTCGTATTCTTTTTCTCCGTGTGAATCTCTTGAGAAGTACATCGTGTTTCCGTCATTGCTAATGGTTGCTGGTCCGTCGTGCCATTTGGTGTTTAGTTCGGCTACTTCTTCGGGTTTGCTGAAGGTTTTATCCTCATTCCATGTCGATTTGTAGATGTCTAAATACGGCTCGTCGTTCCATCCGTCGGTACGTTTGCTTTTGTTTCTTGAAGAGGTGAAATATAACGTGTTGTCATTTGTCAACATCGCTCCAAAGTCACTTCCTTCGCTGTTAATCTCTAATGCTTTTACGTTGAATGCTTTTTGTTTGTTCAACAATTTCGGCAAGTAGTTCGGATTTTGGTTGAAGTCTTTGGCTCTATGGTCGCTTGGTGCTTTTTTTGCAAAAGCGGCCATTTGCTTGTTGGCTTCTTCGTATTTACCCGTGGCTTTTAGCATTTGTGCATAGCGAAAGTAGGTTTCTGCCTCTTGTGGGCTTTTCACTACCATCGCATACCATTTGGCTGCTTCTTCGGGGTTGTACATGTTGTAATAAGCGTCTGCCAATTGTTTGTAGATGTACGGGTCTTTCTGACCTTTGTCTACTAACTTTAGGTATTCCTTTGCCGCGTCTACATACTCAAATTGTTGGAAGAGTTTGTCCGCGCTTTCGGTTTTCTTATTTTGTGCGTTTAAGGTTGTAGTGCTTACTAACACACAGCTTAATAGAATATAGAGTCTTTTCATTATGTGAGTGCTTTTATGTTAGAAAAATCGTGGTGAACGTGAAACTTTTTTCGGGAAGTTTACATCAAATAACACGATAATCTCGTGTGAAGAGGGTGCAACTGTTTTGATTTCCGAAACAATATGGTCATAAGCATATCCGATTCTCAGACTTGGTGTAATAGCAAAGTTTACCATTCCTCCAAAACTGTCGTCTACACGGTAGGTTCCACCTATTTCAAATTTCTCGTTGAATAAAAAGTTTGCTGATACATCCAATGAGCTTGGTGAGTTGAATGCTGATTTCAACATCGCAAAGGGTTTGAATTTCAAGTTGGGTGTTAAGTCAAACACATATCCCCCTGTTAGGAAATAGTGCTGGGTTTCTGTTCCGTATTTCACACCGTTATAATCTAAATAGTTTGCTTTTATCATGTTGGGTACAGATAAGGCTACATAGTATTTATCGGTATAGTAAAAAAGACCGGTTCCTAAGTTGAAATAGGTGTTACTCGTGTCTTCGCTAAATCCTCCGTCGCTTGGAACGGGAAGTGTAGAGGAGATTTCACTAAATAAACCGATTTTCTGGAACGTAGCTCCGGCTTTAAGTCCTAAAGCTAGTTTGTGTTCGCCTCCTAGATTTAATGTATAGGAGAAATCTCCGTATACGTTTTGTTCTTTTACTGGTCCTATTTCATCAGCGATAACTGAGAGTCCAATTCCGACATTCTTACCTGCTGGTGTATGTCCGGAAAAGGTAAAGGTGGATGGGGCTCCTTCGATGTCAACCCATTGTTTGCGGTACAAAAGTCCAAAAGAAAGGTTTTCCTTTGATCCTGCATAAGCCGGGTTAATCACGTTCATATTATACATGTACTGGGTATAATGTGGGTCTTGTTGGGCATTAGCCTCAAATAATGTGACTACGGCAATTAGTACGGCTACGTATATTTTATTCATATCCTTGTGTTATTTTATTTGTAAAATACTGCCCGAATTCCTTCAGGCAGTATGTTATAATCTCCTGTTTATCTGTTAATGTAAATCCATCCGCTAATGTTCTCCCCTGCTACAGTATGAATCATGTAAAAGTAAGTGCCATCTGGCAATTCTTTGCCTCCACTTGATTGACCGCCCCACTGATCCGTGTAATTTGGAAAGTTGTAAACCTCTGTTCCGTAACGGTTGTAAATAAACAACTCTTTTACGTTTAAAGCACTTAAATCAAATACATCATTGTCGCCATCATTGTTTGGTGAAATTCCTTTCTGAATCACACATGATACATTGTTTACAGTAATGGTTTCTGTAGCACTACAGCCTTGACTGTTGGTTACCTTTACCGTGTAAACTCCATTGCTTCCCAATACTATCGCATTGGCTTGGTCTGTTGATACTACTGTTGGTCCCGTCCATACAAAGGTAGAAGTCGCAACATCAAAACTGTCGTTGAATGGAATAGCTACTAAACGGTATAAGTTGTTCTCACAGCCTTGGGTGAAATCAATATCGATTGCTAAATTATTAACCGCTACTTCAACATTAAAAGTTGAGATACATCCGAAGATATTCACTGATAAAGTATGAGTACCAATCTCATTTGTAGAGAACGTTTTACCTACACCCGTAACTCCTGCTGGAGAAGCCCAAGCGTAAGTTGCATTTGCGTCATCAATATCAAAGTTACTTGCTGTAAAAGCTAATGTAGTAGATTCGCCTTCGCAAATTACGTAAGGTTCTCCAACAAATGCCACTTGCCAGTCTGCAACACTTGGTGCAACAGTGAATGTTACTGGAGCACTTTCGCAACCTAAAATACTTATTACTAATGTATAAACTCCTGTATCATTAATTGGTAACACATTGTTCGTTGAAACAACTTCACTTGCATCTGGAAGCGTAAATGTATACGTTACTGTAGCATTTTGTGTATTATTGTTAACTGTTGCAGTAAGTGTTCCAGACTCATCCGGACATAAAGTTGCTGAACCATTAAAAGTAACATCCCAAACCACATCAGAAGCCATAACTTCAAATGTTTGTGTAGTCGTACAACCTAAAATATCAACTTCCACAGTATAAATTCCAATTTCAGAAATTGGCAACACATTATTTGTTGAAACAACTTCACTTGCATCCGGAAGTGTAAATGTATACGTTACTGCTAAATTCTCAGTATTGTTAGTAACTGTTGCAGTAAGTGTTCCTGTTTCCTCTGGACATAGCATTGCAGTTCCTTCAAAAGTTATATCCCAAACAACATCCGATTCCATAACCTCAAATGTTTGAGTTGACGTACAACCTAAAATATCAACTTCCACAGTATAAATTCCAATTTCAGAAATTGGCAACACATTATTTGTTGAAACAACTTCACTTGCATCAGGAAGTGTAAATGTATATGTTACTGCTAAATTCTCAGTATTGTTAGTAACTGTTGCAGTAAGTGTTCCTGTTTCCTCTGGACACAGCATTGCAGTTCCTTCAAAAGTAACTTCATACACTATGGTTGATGGTACAATCTCAAAAGTTTCTGTAGTAGTACAACCTGAATTATTAACCGTTACCGTATATGTTCCGTAACCCGTATCACCTGCAATTGCTAATGAACTTGCTGTTTCTGTTGGTATAACATCTGTATTGAATGTCCATTCATAAGTAACTAAATTAACATCAAAACTATTATCTGTTGGAACAACTGTAATCGTTGTTGTTCCTTCTGGACAAATTTCCAAACTTCCACTTAAAGTAAATAGTGGAGTTAAGTCCTGTACCACTAAATTAAACGATACCACTTGGAAACAATTAGTTGTTAAGAAATTAACTCTTACCCAAATTTCTTGTCCATCGACTCCTGCAAAAACTTCAGCTTGAGCTTGTGTTAACGCATTGGCAATAACATTATTTTGAGCATCTTCTTCCGTTAGGAAATAAACTACATCATGTGTATCTGTAGGAAAAACAGAAAGAACTTCATCTCTTGCAGAAGTTAAATCAAATACTCCTTGTCCAGAAGCATCACATAAAACTAAATCTGCTGGATCAAGTGCAACCTCATCAACAAAATACTCTACAACTATTGAATCAATAGTTACACAAGTTGTTCCTACATAAGATGCATGAATATAGTACGTACCTGATTCTGTTACAGTCAAAGCAGGACCTGTTGCGCCAGGAATTAAAGTTTCACCATTATACCATTGGATATCATACAAAGTTGGATCTAACTGAGAATCTAAAATAACATCTTCACCTAAACAAAGTGCAGTTCCGTCAGCAATTAAGTAATCCTCGGGCAATTCTATATTTCCGATGTCAAAACTATCTCCTTTTAAGAATACTGCAGAGTCATAAGAACCATCATTTATATCTGCAATAACCATTTTAATACGATAAGTGTTTCCAGGAGTTACTGGAGAGGTTGCCATCATTGGAACTGTAATTCCATTAAAATTTATTGGAGCTCCCAATACTCCTGAGGGATTGGCATAATAGTTACCAAATAAATCTTCATTTTCTGACGAACAATTCGCATTGTATTGCGAATCTCTAATATTGTAAACTGTAACTGGTATATTTGTATTTGGTATTACCGCTAAATTTACCGCTGGTGTTCCCGCTGTTATATCGGTAAGAATAAAAGCAAAAGCATCACTAAATCCGCATTGAAATGTACCATATTCTTCAGAAGCAAACATAAATTCAAATTCAATGATAGGATTTATCGCTACGAAATTAAACTCTAAAGAAGTTGCATTATTTAATGTACCTGTTACAGGTGGTGTCTGAGCCGCTAAAATTGCTGATAAATCAGCATCTCCTCCTAAACCTCCACCTGAAAGAATATTAGTATTTGGACCTGGAACTGATACGGCACTACCTGATACTAATACAATACCATCTTCAAATGCAAAATCAGATTCACTCTTGTTAAAATATCCGATACCATTATTTGCACCTGTACCTGTTGACCAATTAATATTTGATACAGTAGCACATGTAGATTTAATCAATACATCTGTTACCAATTCTTGATTGGTATACTGAGTAGTATTTACCGTAATTGGAGGCACAATACTTCCGATACATAAATTGAATTGTATGTCTTCTAATTGACTTGAAGCCGACCATACTCTGATTTTATAAGTTGTACCTGCAACTAAGTTATTTACTAAAGTTTGATCATTGTTGTTACAGGAAATGAATGTTAAATTACCACATTCATCACCAGAATACAATGAACTATTTAAATCTGTTGCAGTTCCTACGATATCTTGGAAAGTAATAATGTGTGTAGGACTTGTTGCTACAAAGCTAAACCAAACGTCGTCATCTTCATTTCCTGCGCAAGTACTAGATTGTGCAGATGCTGTAGCTCCTGTAACAGATCCTGCAGTAACTTGGACGCAATCTAATCCTGCATTTACTACTGCAGGAATTGCAGTTGCACATTCGTCATTCGTTATAGGTGCTGGAGTAGTTATACATAATGTGAATGAAGCAAACTGAGTTGGATTACTTCCATTTGTATAAACACGTATTTTATAGGTTTCATCTACAACTAAACCTCCAAGAATATTAGTAGTTGGATTCGCTGGACTGCAATAAATTTGATTTAAAGCTCCACAGTCAGTTCCATTATAAACTGCATAACGAATACTAGTTCCTACAACATCACTTAACGTGATGATATGAAACGTATTTGTCGCAACAAAACTATACCATACATCGTCATTTTCGTTACCAGGACAATTTGATGTTTCTACAGAACCTGTTCCTCCTAGTGTATTTCCACTTATTGAATCTGCACAAATTCGAGTTGGATTTACAGGAACAACAATTGCTTCTGAACATTCGTCATTAGCAGGTTTTGTGATAAATGATGCGGGATTCAAAATAGTCCAAGTACTTCTATCTGTTTCAGAACAAATAGCACGAACATAATACTGATACTGTGTTCCTGGAAGTAAATTTGATATTATGTAACCTAAATTTGAATTTGCAATTGAATATCCTGCTATTCCTGTATTTAAAGGCGTTCCATTTACTGGAGGTGTGCCACCTTCTACAACGGCAAAAACCTCCCATTGTATTGCTGAACCAGTTTCTGTCCAACTTAAAGTAGCAGAAGTCTGCGTTACTGAAGTAACTAATAAATCAACTGGTTTTGGACATGTAGGTGGTTCACAATTTCCTAATGTTAAATCAGAAAACAATACCGTTAATGGTGTTCCAGCTCCTGGTAACTTTGTATAAATAATGTCATTAAAAGAATTAATTACCGTTACTCCTATTCCTTCAGGTAAGTTTCCGGCAATACTCCAAAACAAATCAAACGGAACGTTGTTACATATTGAAACCGGAATACCATTTGGATTGTTAACTCCGCCAGTTCCTAAAGTAGCCACTACAATTCCGTTTTGACGAACTTCCATTCGTCCAAAGTTCCAATTGTTATTAGTTGTATTTGTTAATAAGAATCTGTAGGTACATTTTTCTGTGGCATCACAAGTGATGGTATTAAAAATAAATGGCCCTGTCCAAGTACTCGCATCATCCCCAGGTTGACACACCGCTCTTACATAATAGTAATAGATGGTAGCCGGGTTTAATGCTTGGGTTAAAGTTTGTACAATAATTGGCGTTCCAGTAATATTCTGAATATAAAAATCATTCGCTCCTACATCTGGTATAATTCCTGGTGCTGCAGGTGAAATTGCATCTGGTGCAGCTAATAATAAAACTTCCCATTGCGTTTCTCCAGCTCCTGGTGTCCATCCTAAGGTTGCTGAATTCGTAGTAATTCCTGTTACCGTTTGAACCGTTGGTTTTGGACAAGTTGGTAATGTCTTAAAAGTTTTTACTCCCGACCATGGTGAATTTCCAGGATCAGCACATTGTACTCTTACATATACATCATAATTGGTATCTGCAAGTAATGTGTTTGGAGCAATAGTGTAGAAAAATGGTGCCGCCGGACCATTTACTCCAGAAAATGTAGGAAGAGTAGCGTTATTTGGCACAGGGCTTCCTGCTGTAACGAGATAAATATCATAGCCCACGCCTTCAGTACCTGGAGCAACCCAATTAATGGTAGCTGCTGATGTTGCAATATTTGTAATCGTTACATTCGTTGGAGCTAAATTACATTGTGGTGTATCACAATTTACCGTTCCCGTATAAATTGAAGTTCCCACTGTAGCAGATGTTCCTGCAATTGTTTGAATCGTTTGTCCAAATGAATTTACTACCGAAATAATACATTGTTGTGGCTGGCTTCCCGGCACACTGAAAAAGACATCAAACGGTATCCCGTCACAAACTGTAACTGGAACATCCACTGGTCCTGCACCCGAATTATAAGTACTACCTATGGTTGCTACAACAATTCCATTTTGACGCACCTGCATTCTTGCACCATTCCAACCGTTATTAGCTGAATCAGTCATTCTAAAAATATAAGTACATTGGTCTGCTGGTGCACAAATCTGTGTGTTAAACAAAACTGGACCAACCCATGCACTAAATACACCTGGAGAACACTCCGAACGCACCCAATATTCGTACAAGGTAGCTGGATTTAATTGTGTAGTTAATTGAAAATTTGGTGTTGCTGAATTATATTGTCCTACACCAGTTGGCACTCCAACTCCTTGAGCTTGCACCGCAACTTCATATCCAGCAACGGCAGCTGCAGGCGGAGTCCATGCTAAATCAGCTCCTGTTAAGGTGATATTCGAAACCGTTGGTGCAATAGGCTTGTCTAAACAAGCTTCACATTGAATTAATAAGTTATAGGCTATAGTGGGTGATGCTGAATTGGAAGAAATTACAATAATATAAGTAGTATTTGCAACTACATTCAAATTAATAACTCTAACATTACTTGTTGTATTTCCAATTGCTTCTAAACAAGCTCCTGTAATTCCAGCACAACTTGGATAAATAAACATTGAAGATTTTGTTTCTGTAGGATCTAATGTAAAACTAACCAAACAGTCTTCAGCTGCAGTATAACTATAAAAAACATCGTTACCCGATTGATAGTTTGTTCCTCCTGCAATACAAGAAGACAACTGAGGGCCTGCTAAAGTATTTCCAAAATTACCCGTATTATTTATCGTCTGAAAAGGTAAACTAGGTACAATAATGGGATCTGCACAGGCAGTTCCGATGGCTAGCGTCTGGAAATTAAAAGGTCCAACCCATTCACTAAAGTTACCATCGCCACAATCCGAACGGACATAGTATTTATAATTTGTATTTTGTGTCAATCCCGTCTTTAAATAATTAACGGTTACATTAGAATCAGTTACTGTTCCTGTAGCTGATTGTGAAGCTTCTATAACTTCTATTTGATAACCGGCAGCTCCTCCAACTGGGGCATTCCAAAACAGATTTGCTTGAGTTGCTGCAATATTATTAGCATTTAATGATGTTGGTGTCAAACATTTTTGAACAACATTAATATCGTCAATTACCCAACGGTCTCCTCCTTGAGCTGCAGTTGGCTGCGTATAAACACGAACAAATGCTATGAAAGTGCCTGGCGATGCCGCAGGAAAATCTACTACCTTTTCTTCTGGTACATTATAATTCGCATTCAATTCTGTTTCTGTCCATTGCTCTAAAAGAATGTAGGAAGCTAAATCAGTTTGCGAAGTTCCTGAATATATTCGAATTTGATAAAGCGTTCCATCGTCTCCCGGAAGTGACTGTCGCGTAAAAAATCGCAGTTGTCCATTGGTAGGAATTACAGTCGATGGACTAATTAACCAGTCCTCGGATGTGTTTCCCATTCCAATTTCTTGTCGGTTGATGTAAGCTGACTTCGTACCATTGATAAGAAGTGAAGCGTTACTAACAATGTTCCAACTTGTTGTGGTTCCAACTAAGTTATCGGTTACTATCCACCCCGCCGGAAATCCGGTAGGAACAGTTACCGACGGATCTTCAAAGTTCTCTGGGAACTGTGAATACCCTACGATAGAATATAAAATCGTGAGTAATAAGAGTGTAATTTTCTTCATAGAATGAAAAATTTAGGTTGTTTGATATAGTTACCCAGTAATAAGGGATTCCAAATTTAACAAAAATTAAGAATAATACCACAAAAAAAATCAATTTAACTAATTAGTACTTAAATGTGATATTCAAAAAATGGCTGTTTTTGCCAAGTATTTTACACCTCGGATTTACTGAAAATAATTATTTGCTTAGATTTACTATCTTTGAATTTTTAAAATAGAACATGTCCTCAACCAACTCAAAAAAAATATATTTCGCCTCCGACCAACATTTTGGCGCACCAACAACTGAACTAAGTTTTCCACGGGAACAAAAGTTCGTTCGATGGCTTGACGAAATTAAAAGTGATGCCGAAACTATCTTTCTTTTAGGCGATTTGTTTGATTTTTGGTTTGAATATAAAACCGTTGTTCCAAAAGGCTTTATTCGGGTTTTAGGAAAATTAGCAGAACTTCGAGACAGCGGTATTCCAATCTATTTCTTTGTAGGAAACCACGATTTATGGATGGCTGATTATTTTGAAAAAGAACTCAATATACCCACGTATCACGATAATAAGGAATTTACCTTTGGGAACAAAACCTTCTTAATTGGTCACGGTGATGGAAAAGGTCCAGGAGATAAAGGTTATAAGCGAATGAAAAAAGTATTCACCGCTCCTTTTTCGAAATGGCTTTACAGATGGCTTCATCCAGATATTGGAATGAAATTAGCCCAATATTTATCCGTGAAAAACAAGCTTATTTCTGGAAACGAAGATGTAATTTATTTAGGAGAGGAAAAAGAATGGTTGGTTTTATATGCCAAGCGAAAACTCGAAACCACACATTATAATTATTTTGTTTTTGGTCACCGCCACCTTCCGATGCAAATTGAAGTAGGTCCCAATTCAGAATACATTAATTTAGGTGATTGGATTGGATACTTTACGTACGGCGTTTTCGATGGAGAAAAATTCGAATTGAAAGAATTCAAGAATTAGTTTCTCCCTGCTCCAAAAATATAGTTTTGTACTTTTATTTTAAATAGAGTTCCATCTACCAAATCCTGAATTCCTTCTAATTCTTCAATGGAAACTGCCAAATCAATCTGTTTTGCAGGTGTTTGTAGTAATAAACGATTGCATTGATTTTTCAATTTACAATCCTTGCAACAATTGGTTCGTGACTGACTTTCAGAAATCAGTAAAGCAAATTTTTCTAGTTCTGAAAACGTCAAATTAAATCCTGTTTCCTTAAAAACCAATTGAATTTTATCCCTTTGCACAGCGTCTTTTCGGTTCCAATAAAAAGCCATTCCAAAATCATTTCCGTAAATCTGTGTCGTTATACTCATTTCCTATTCTTTGGAAACAAATATAATTTAATTATTTATATTAATTCTAAATAAAAAAGTTAAAGTTGGCTTTCTCGAAGGTCCTTTAAATTCAACTGAAGCGTAGTTTTGCCATTCCATTCATTTTCATCTATGCTGTAAATAATGTCAATCCGCTTTCGATTTACCACCAAACTGTACTTTTTCCCCAATCCAAAACCAATTGCCGCCAATCCCGTAGAATTGTTTTGTTTTACGAAAAGTCTTAAATGCTCATCATTTAAACCCATCGGTTTTCCATAACCCGTATCAAAAACCTTTTTTGTAACAAAAACAGGATGCATATTCTGAGGTCCAAAAGGCTCAAACTGTTTCAAAATACGAATGGTTTTCTCATCAATATCAGCAAAATTCACTTCCATATCGATATTAATTCGAGGTTCGCGTTGTTCTTCTAAAATAGTTTTTTTAACTTGATTTTCAAAAGCATTCTTGAACTTATCATAATTTTCCTCGGCCAAAGTCATTCCAGCCGCATACATGTGGCCGCCGAATTGTTCCAAATGTTCTGAACACGCTTCCAAAGCGTTATAAACATCAAATCCATAAACGGAACGTGCCGAAGCTGCCAATTTTTCACCACTTTTGGTAAAAACCAAAGTGGGTCTGTAATAGGTTTCTATCAACCGAGAAGCCACAATCCCAATAACGCCTTTGTGCCAATTGTCCTGATAAACCACTGTTGAAAATTTGTCTTTTTCTTGATTTTCTATAATCTGATTTAATGCTTCAACGGTTATTTGTTTGTCCAATTCTTTTCGTTCCGAATTGTATAGTTCAATTTCTCTTGCAAATTCCATCGCTTGTTCAAAATCAAATTCTGATAACAATTCCACCGCATGATTGCCGTGTTTAATTCTTCCAGCCGCATTAATTCGAGGTGCAATTATGAATACAACATCAGTAATGGTCAGCACTTCTTTTTTGACTTGATGAATTAATGCTTTAATTCCCGGTCGTGGATTAGAGTTAATTACTGCCAATCCAAACTTTGCTAAAATCCGATTTTCACCCGTCATCGGAACAATATCTGCAGCAATTGCAGTTGCCACTAAATCTAAATATTCGACCAAATCTTCCGTAGTTTGCGAACGATTCATTCCCAAAGCTTGAATTAATTTGAAACCAATACCGCAACCACACAATTCGTCGTACGGATAATCGCAATCGGTTCTTTTTGGGTCTAAAACAGCAACGGCATCAGGAATAGTTTCGCCTGGACGGTGGTGGTCACAAATGATAAAGTCTATATTTTTTTGTTTGGCGTAGGCCACATGATTTATAGATTTAATCCCGCAATCTAAAGCAATAATTAGCGAAATAGAATTGTCATCAGCATAATCAATTCCCATAAAAGAAATTCCGTAACCTTCTGCATAACGGTCTGGAATGTAAGTTGTGATGTTGGGATAAATGGTTTTCAAATAAGAAGCAACTAATGAAACTGCCGTAGTTCCATCCACATCATAATCGCCAAAAACCATGATGTTTTCGCCTGAAAGTATTGCTTTTTCAATTCGCTCAACCGCTTTATCCATATCTCTCATCAAATACGGGTCGTACAAATCAGACAAAGAAGGTCGGAAAAAAAGTCGGGCATCTTCAAAGGTTTCAATGCCTCGCGATACCAATAATTCAGCAATCATTGGTGAAATTTGTAAAGACTCGACGAGTGTCGAAATCTTTTCAGGACTGGGTTTTGGTTTTAGATTCCAACGCATTTTGGCAGGTAATTAAATTGAGATATAAAAATACTCAAAATAAAAATGCGGACGACAAATAATAAAATTATTTTATTGGAGTTAGCGCTTGATTCTCAAAATGAATTCCATCCCAACCATATTCTAAAAAATTTCGAATATTATGATGGTCAATTCCATCTGAATTTAGCAAAACATCTTCAAAATAATAACTTCCGAAACACGCTAACGTTTGCAATTTATCCAACTGATTCAATTTTGCAAAAGCAAAAATTTTACAAGAACCATTGTTTTCTCCAACGTTGTTAATTTGATTTCCATTGGAAAAAGCCGTGGGTATAAAAGTATAATTCGCCTCAATAACTGCAATAGTATCTTGAAAGGAAATGCTTTCATGATTGCTTTCCAATTGCTTTAAAAAAGAAGTGATACCCATAGATTAAGAAGGAAAATATTTGATAAAAATTTCGATTTTAGCAAAGCTTCGAAACATTTCCATTACGCCACAATATTTATCAGTGGACATGTGAACAATCTTTTCTAATTTGGCTTCATCCAAATTTGCTCCGTAGAAATTGTACGTTACTCGAAAGGTATGAAAAGTTTGTACTTCGGCATCGGTCAAATCACCTTCGGCATCAATGGTAAATGTGTCAATTTCAGCACGCATTTTACCCACCAGGTTAGCGATGTCCATTGCTGAACATCCCGCAAGTGAATTTAGCATCATTGCCTTTGGACGCAAACCAGAATCGGTTCCTCCTTGTTCGACGGAAGCGTCAATTCTTACTGTACCTCCGGGATTGGTGCTTTCAAAAGCCAATCCGCCTAACCATTTTGTATGTGATGTTGTTGTGCTCATAAATTTAAGTTATTTAGTAATTTTCCCTCCAACCACAACCACAATTTCCCCTTTCGGAGCTTTTGCTTCAAAATGAGTCAAGACTTCTCTAACTGTTCCACGAACATTTTCTTCGTGTAGTTTAGACAATTCTCTAGAAACGCAAATTGGTCGGTCTTCGCCAAAATAAGTTATAAATTCTGCCAATGTCTTTAATAATTTATGAGGCGAAACATAAATGATCATTGTCCGAACTTCATCAGCCAAAATCAAATAACGTGTTTGACGGCCTTTTTTCTCTGGCAAAAAACCTTCGAATGTAAAACGATCGTTTGGTAATCCGCTGTTCACTAAAGCAGGAACAAAAGCCGTTGCACCAGGCAAACATTCCACTTCAACACCTTTTTCCACGCAAGCTCTTGTCAATAAAAATCCCGGATCAGAAATCGCTGGAGTTCCTGCATCAGAAATTAACGCAATGGTTTCTCCGGCTTGCAAACGAGCAGTTAAACTGTCAATTGTTTTATGTTCGTTGTGCATGTGATGGCTGTACATGTGTGTGCCAATCTCATAATGCTTGAGCAACTTTCCGCTGGTCCGTGTGTCCTCCGCCAAAATCAAATCGGCTTCCTTCAGTACACGAATTGCTCTGAAAGTCATGTCTTCTAAATTTCCTATTGGTGTGGGAACAATGAATAATTTACCCATTTACGAAAACTTTTTTTCAATGATTTCCATAAAACGTGTTGCATATTCGTCTTTTCCTGCCCAATTATTATAGTCAGGTTTAACCATGTCTTGAACGAATTCTTCTGCTTCAGAAAAGCTAGAAAAAGTGCTCAATTGCGAAAGAACGCGATTTAGATCTTCACTACTCCCGCCAAAAAGGTGTTTTTCAAAACCAATTCGGTCGTTCAAACCAATGTTGATTGTTTTAGACAAACTATCATTCAAAGAAACACTTTTTGGTTCGTGATGGTCAATTACAAATTCTGTTTTCTTGGTCTCTACAACTTCCACTTTAGTCACCGTTTCTTTATGGTCTTCGGGATCAGTTTGAGTTGTAGTCGTTTCATTAGTGTATGATTGTTCCGCTCTCACAAAAATAGGCTCAACATGTCCCTCACTTAAAAAATCTTCTAAAGTAATTTGTTTTGGCAAAATTATTTCAGGTTGTTCATCTTTCAAAATTTCAAATAGTGGTGCAAATTCGATTTCTGGTTCTTCTGCAATAACTTCCTCTATAGTTTCTGGCTCTTCATCAACGATTTCTTCTACGATTTCCTCCTCTTCCGCTACAGTTGGCTCCTCTATGTCTTCACTATTTTCATCAACAGTAACTTCTTCTGCATTATCTTCAGCAGGAAAATCACTAACTTCAACTTCTGTTTTAATTACTTCAGGCTCTTTTTCATCTAAAGGTTCAGTTGCAACACTTTCTGCTGCATCAAAAATAGCTTCCACTTCTTTTTCGGCTTTTGCGTATCCGATAGTTGGCTTCACTTCACTAAAGTTTTCTTCTACAAAACGCAAAACAGAAATTTTTTCATACAACTTCAACGTTTCTTGCTGCAATTGTACCAATTCTGATTTGTTTTTAATTTTCAAAATCCGATGTGCAATACTAATCAGTTCTGCCTCTAACTTTCTTTTCATAACTATTGAATTATAGTGAATACTGTCGTTTTAATTTGGTGTTTATTTCCTAAAATAGAAATTCATATTGAGAAAAAAGTTTTCTTTTCTTAAATCAAGCTTCTAAAACTCGGATTTCAGAAAATTTTTCTACTTTTGACAACGTCGATGTAAAAGTAAAAAATATATGTCGGTTTGACTTCGATAAGAAGTAAAAAAAACGAATCCTTTTTAAGGTAGAAAAATACACTATGTTTCTCGAAAATACAGTAAATCATAAAGAACAATTTGGCTGGATTGAGGTAATATGCGGTTCGATGTTTTCCGGCAAAACCGAGGAACTCATCCGTAGATTAAAGCGTGCTCAATTTGCAAAACAAAAGGTCGAAATCTTCAAACCTGCTGTTGACACACGTTACCACGACGAAATGGTGGTTTCGCACGATAGTAATGAAATTCGTTCCACACCCGTTCCTGCCGCTGCAAATATTCGACTTTTGGCACAGGGCTGCGATGTAGTCGGTATTGATGAAGCTCAGTTTTTCGATGATGAAATTATTTCGGTTTGTAACGACCTCGCCAATTCAGGAATTCGCGTAATTGTCGCTGGTTTAGACATGGATTTTAAAGGAAACCCGTTTGGCCCAATGCCTGCTTTAATGGCAACCGCCGAATATGTGACTAAAGTACACGCCGTTTGTACCCGAACCGGGAATCTGGCCAATTACAGTTTCCGGAAAAATGACAGTGACAAACTCGTTATGCTTGGCGAAACCGAAGAATACGAGCCTTTGAGTCGTGCGGCTTATTTTCATGCGATGAAAAAGGACAGTGGTCAATTTTAATAATTTATAATTTGCATCATTGCGACGTAAGAAGCAGTCACGTTTTTAATTCATCTTCCCGCTTTCGGCTTTAATCCCGAAAAAAATCGAGAGCTACTTCCTCAATCGGAGCTAATGTCAATCTTTAGGTTTCTTTTAATCTTACTTGAAATATTGTAATAACTCTGACGAAATTTGAACAAATGAAAATTACTTTACAATTTTTTATCTTAATCATTTCTACTTTTTCCTTTTCCCAAGAAAAAGAGGTTGTTTCTTGGATAAATAATAACGCAACAGATTTATTACATTATTCATCTAAGGAATTTGACAGCATTATTAAGTATTCAAACTTCAATACAATAGAAGCTGATATTTATGGTTTTGGGGAAGCAACTCATCACAATAAAGAATTTGCAGAATTCAAAACTGTCTTTTTTAAGTTTTTAGTTTTAAATAAAAAAGTAAAAATATTCGTTTTAGAAGAAAGTTATGGCGCTTGTTATTTTATCAATGAATACATTCACGGAAAACAAGGTAATTTAAAAGATTTGATATTAAATTTCAGACAAGATATTTGGAAGACAGAAGAAGTGTTTGACGTAATTTCTTGGATGAAGGTCTACAATGATGGAAAACCTGAAAATGAAAAAATTAGCATTTATGGAAATGATAGTATGTTTAATTATGGAATTGACACTATCATTAAAAAATTATGTTTGAATGAAAACATTAAACTAAACAAAGAAGAAGTTGAGTTATTGGATTATTATTCTAATTCCACGTTCCCTAAAAAAAGCAAACAAGAAGAGTTAATTAAATTATTTGCAAGAATTAATCAAAGTCACGAAATAATTCAAGCAACTGAAGCTCTTTTACATTACATAGCGTTTTCAGAAAACCCTATTCAGAAAGTTAGAGACCAATTTATGTTTGAAAATGTTTTCAATATTTATGAAAATAAAAAGGATAAAATTTTTGTTTGGGCTCACAACGAACACATAAAAAAAACAAATTTATTCAGAGACAATGTTCCTTCTATGGGAAATCATCTTTCAAAGAAATATGGAAAAAAATACTTTGCCGTTGGTTTCGAATTTGGAATTGGAACTTTTTTTAGTTTTAACCAAAAAGAAAATAAGTATTCAAATGTTATCCTTGAAAAACCAATTAAAAATACCAATTCAGAATTTTTATTCGAAACTAAGCTCGACGTCTTTTACTTAGATTTTGAAACAGCAAACAAAAACATATTGATGAACAAGTTTCTTTCTCAAAAAAGAGACTATTTAGTTATTGGCGCTTATGGTTTAGTACTGGAATATTTAAAATATAATTATGCTAGAGATAAATTTAATGATATGTTTGATGGTTTAATTTATATAAAAAAAGTAAGTAATAGCATTAATTTAAAATGATAAATCAATAATTAAAACACAAAATATTAACTTCCCATTTTAAAAGAGTTTACATAAATATCCATCAATCCGTTTCTTCTAATCTTTCAAAAAAATAGTATAACAATAACGCTAACAGAACTTGAAACTCCGTCAGAGTTCAAAAACAATTTAAGTATATTTGTAAGTAGATTTACCTTAATTGAAATACTACATTAATAAAAATAAAAAATAAATTTGGCCATTTCCCTCCAAGACATTATCCCTCAAATAAATGCCGAAATTCACGGTGCAATTTCATCTGCAGAAATTGACTTAGTTTCTATTGACAGTCGTTCGATGCAAAATAATGCGCAAACTTTGTTTTTTGCGTTAAGCGGTTCAAATTATGATGCCCATGACTATATTTCTGAACTAATTGATAAAGGCGTTCAGAATTTTGTAGTCACACATATTCCAGAAAATTTAGAAGGAAAAGCGACATTTTATATCGTTTCGAATACAAAAATTGCCTTACAACAATTTGCAGCTTATTACCGAAATTTATTTAATTTTCCGGTAATCGGAATCACAGGAAGTAACGGAAAAACAATTGTTAAGGAATGGCTCAACTTCCTTTTAAGTCCAGATTACAACATTATCCGAAGTCCAAAAAGTTACAATTCGCAAGTGGGTGTGCCTCTTTCCGTTCTTGCTATTAACAAAATGCACAATTTAGGTATTTTTGAAGCCGGAATTTCCACCTTAGGCGAAATGCAAACTTTAGAAAAAATAATTAAACCTACGATCGGAATTTTGACCAATATTGGTACGGCTCATGACGAAGGGTTTGCTAATATTGGCGAAAAAATCAAGGAAAAACTACAGCTTTTTAAGGGTGTTGATGTATTGATTTATCATAAAAATAAATCAATTGAACAGTTTTTGCCTTGTATAGCTTTAGCCGTTACACCTTTTACGAAAGAACAGGGAAAAACATTTTCGTGGAGTTTTAAAGACAAAGAAGCCGATGTTTTTATCAGCAAAAGTGTGGTTTTAGACAAAACACATCTAACGGTAGATTATCAAAAGGAGTCATTTGACCTAAAAGTACCCTTTCTGGATGATGCTTCCGTGGAAAATGCGATTCAGTGTTTGATGGTTTTGCTTTATTTTGGTTATTCGTTTGCAACTATTGAAAGTCGGATGGAATTGCTTTATCCCGTAGAAATGCGATTGAAAGTCAAAAATGGCATCAACAATACAACGATTATTGACGACAGTTACAGTTCGGATTTTCAGTCTTTGAAAATTGCTTTGGATTTCTTGGAAAGTCAGAAACAGCATAAGAAAAAAACGTTGATTTTGTCGGATATTTTCCAGAGCGGATTGAGTAATGACGAGCTTTATGCAAGGGTTTCGCAATTGGTTATTGCTAATAAAATTCATCGGGTAATTGGAATTGGTGAGACAATTTCTAATTATAAGACCAAATTTGTCAACTGTGGTACTTTCAAAAGTACGGATGATTTTATTGAGGCTTTTGACAGTTTGACTTTTGAAAATGAAACCTTATTGATTAAAGGAGCTCGTTCGTTTGAATTTGAAAAAATAGTAACTTTATTGGAACAAAAGACGCACGAAACGGTATTGGAAATCAACCTCAACGCCATCAGTCATAATTTGAGTTACTTTAAAACCAAGTTGAAAACCACTACCAAGTTAATGGTCATGGTGAAAGCTTTTGGATATGGAAATGGCGGTTTTGAAATTGCAAAATTATTGGAGCACCTGAAAGTAGATTATTTAGGAGTTGCTTTTGCAGACGAAGGAATTTCGCTAAAAATATCGGGAATCAAAACTAAAATTATGGTTTTGAATCCTGAAAACACTAGTTTTCCTTCCATTATTCAATATGAATTGGAACCTGAAATCTATTGTATGAAAGGGCTGAATGCTTTTTTGAAAATTGCCGAACAGAAAGAATTGCACCACTACCCTATTCATTTAAAAATTGATACGGGAATGCATCGTTTGGGTTTTCAGGAACGGGATTTGCCTGTTTTAATTGAAACGTTGAAAAACACACCTTCGATAAAAGTGAAGAGTATTTTGTCGCATTTGGCCACTAGTGATGATTTAGAAAATAGAGCTTTTACTCATGAGCAAATAGCATTATTTGAAAAACTTTCGCAAAGAATCATGGATGAATTGGGCATTAACCCGATTCGACATATTTTGAATACCTCGGGGATTTCTAATTTTGGCGAAAGCCAATACGATATGGTTCGGTTAGGCATTGGACTTTACGGGATTTCTAACGACGATAAAGAGCAGAAATACTTGGAAAATGTGAGTACGCTGAAATCGGTTATCTCTCAAATTCGTACGATTGACAAGGGAGAAAGTGTGGGTTATGGTCGTCGTTTTATAGCCGAAAAGACTACTAAAATTGCCACTATTCCGATAGGATATGCCGATGGTATATCGAGAAGTTGGGGAAATGAAATTGGGTATGTTATGATTAAAAATCAAAAAGCACCCATTTTAGGCAGTATTTGCATGGACATGTTGATGGTAGATTGCACAGCGATTCCTTGTACAGAAGGTGATTCGGTCGTTATTTTTGGTGAGAATCCAACTGTGAAAATGATTGCGGAAAAGACCCATACCATTCCGTATGAAATTTTGACGAGTATCTCTCAACGAGTAAAACGTGTTTTTTATCGAGAATAATGTTTTAACACACTATTTTTATTTAATTTAGCAATAATAAGAATTTAAATTTAACCAAAAACAGAAAAATTATGGGATTTATCAGTGATTTTAAAGCCTTCTTGATGAAAGGCGAAATTGTAACTTTGGCAACTGCTGTAATTGTAGGGGGTGCTTTTGGTAAGATTGTAACTTCGTTTACAAATGACATTTTGATGCCACCAATTGGTATGCTTTTAGGAAATGTAGAATTTACAGACCTGAAACTTGTATTACAAGAAGGTATACCCGCTGTTATGAACAACGACGTAGAAGTTACTCCAGCAATTGCAGAGGTAGCTATGCAATACGGAATGTTTATTCAAACTATTTTAGACTTCGTAATTATTGGTTTCTGTATATTCATGGTTTTAAAAGCCTACGAAAGAACTAAAAAGAAAGAAGCAGAAACTCCTGCAGCTCCAGTAGGACCAACTACACAAGAACAATTGTTGATGGAAATTCGCGATGAATTGAAAAGCCGAAAATAAGTCACTCCGCTACATTTATATATTCTAACTTAAACCGTCAACATTGGCGGTTTTTTTTGTTTAAAACTAAATTGATAACTTTTTGTTATATTTTAATAATTCGTTTTTGACGTCAGTTAATTAGTTACTTTTGTGATACAATTTATTTAAACGCTTTATTATGAAAATTGCAGTTGTTGGAGCAACCGGAATGGTTGGCGAAGTTATGCTTGAAGTTTTGGCAAAAAGAAATTTCCCTGTTACAGAATTAATTCCTGTCGCATCTGAGAAATCAGTGGGAAAAGAAATCGAATTTAACGGAAAAAAATATAAAGTAGTTGGTTTGCAAACTGCTGTTGATATGAAAGCCGATATTGCTTTGTTTTCAGCCGGTGGAGAAACATCACTAGAATGGGCTCCAAAATTTGCAGCTGCTGGAACAACAGTTATTGATAATTCTTCGGCTTGGCGAATGGATGCGAATACAAAATTAATTGTTCCGGAAATCAATGCAAATGAATTGACTAAGGATGATAAAATTATTGCCAATCCAAATTGTTCCACGATTCAAATGGTGTTGACTTTGGCTCCTTTGCATAAAAAATATAAAATCAAACGAGTAGTTGTTTCTACTTACCAATCTATTACGGGAACAGGTGTAAAAGCGGTTCAACAACTGGAAAATGAGTATGCTGGAATTAAGGGCGAAATGGCTTATAAATATCCGATTCATAGAAATGCTATTCCGCAATGTGATAGTTTTGAAGACAACGGCTATACGAAAGAAGAAATGAAATTGGTACGTGAAACCCAAAAGATTTTAGGTGACAAAACCATTGCTGTTACGGCAACGGCTGTTAGAGTTCCGATTGTTGGAGGTCATAGTGAAGCGGTAAATGTGGAGTTTACCAATGATTTTGACGTAAATGATGTTCGTCAAATTCTTCATGAAACAGAAGGTATCGTGGTTCAAGATAATAATGACACTTATACGTATCCGATGCCGAAATATGCACAAGGGAAAGATGATGTTTTTGTGGGACGCATTCGAAGAGACGAAAGCCAACCCAATACTTTAAACATGTGGATTGTAGCTGATAATTTACGAAAAGGTGCAGCGACAAATACGGTTCAAATCGCGGAATATTTGGTTGAACATAATTTAGTTTAAAAAGTTTTTTTAAGACAGATTTACTTCGTCTGTTCGAGCAGAGTTCTCGGGTCACGAATTTTTTCAGATTAATAAGATTTAATAGTAATTCTTTATAGCATATAAAATATAGACCGCGGTTTCAACCGCGGTTTTTTCTTTTAATTTTTATACAATGGTTGAAACTATAGTCCATATTGAGCACTATTATTAAATACATTAATGGTTTAATTCGTGCAATTTGTTTGAAATCTCTAAATTAATTTTAGTCAGATAGTCTTAAAATTTGTTAATCCTAAGTAAGCTTCTGCTTTAAATGCTACCTTTGCAACCAATGAAGAAAAAATTTGCTTTAATAAATTTGTCCCTGATGTTTTCAGTGTTGTTCGCAATACTGTTTCAATCATTGCATTCTTATGAGCATTTTTTAGGCGAAGAAATTGCCGTTCATCAACTTGATTCTCACGACCATGATTTACATCAAAACGGTCACAATCACGAGAAATGTTTTGTTTGTGAGTTTACTTTTAGTTCGTTTCTAGCAGGCGAAAAACCTTCTTTTACCTTTGTTTCTGAACTTGTAAAATTTCCTTACCAACTTCCTGTTTCGGTTAATCCAATCGTTTTTTCAGGAAGTTCTTTCAGCCTTCGTGGTCCTCCGACATTTATTGCATAAACCAGAAATCCATTTAATGTCTTTGAAATTTTCAGAGACAACTTTCTATTTATCAATAAATCATTTTACATGAAAAAATATATTATTGCCCTAATTTTAGGGTTGTCGGCTATGGCTCAAGCCCAAAACAAAATCTCGGGAACTGTTACTGACGCTCAAAATCTTCCTATTCCAAGTGTTTCTGTCTATGCTCCAGATATTCACAAAAGCACCATAACTGACGCGAACGGGTATTATGAAATCAATGCCATTCCAAGTGGAAAACTAAAAATCAGCTTCTCCTCTATCGGATTTACTTCGCAAAATAAAACCATTCTTATCAATCAAGAAGAAAGCAAATTGAATTTAGTTTTAGAAGAATCCCACTTCGAAATGGACGAAGTAATTGTGTCCACAGGTTTTAGCAAACTACAATCCCAAAATGTGATGAAGGTAGAACGCGAAACCGTTGCTTCTTTGAAACAAAAAGGAGCCACAACACTTATTGAAGGTTTAGCTACAATTCCTGGAGTTGCGCAAGTTTCAACGGGAACTTCTATTGGGAAGCCAGTTATTAGAGGATTAACTGGCAATCGCGTTTTGGTTTATTCGCAAGGGGTTCGTATCGAAAATCAACAATTTGGAGACGAACACGGCTTGGGCTTAAACAGTTCTGGAGTGGAAAGTGTCGAAGTCATTAAAGGACCCGCTTCACTACTGTATGGTTCGGATGCAATGGGTGGCGTTCTGTATTTTAATCCTGAGAAATTTGCCAACTCCAATACATTTAAAGGTGATTTTAGCCAGCGTTTATTTTCAAATACTTTAGGAAGTAGTTCGTCATTAGGTTTGAAAACCTCAACTGAGAATTGGAAATTTTTAGCACGTGGAACTTACGATACGCATTCTGATTATAAAACGGGAAATAACGAACGCGTAACCAATTCTCGATACAATGAAAAAGATTTTAAAACGGCCGTTGGATATAACAATTCCAAATTTTCGAGTGTGTTGCGATACAATTATAACGAACTTGATTTAGGCATTCCTGAAGATGGAATTGGTGCACAATCTGAAAGTAAAACGACACTTTTTCCTCGTCAAGGTGTTTCCAACCATTTGTTCAGCTTGAATAATATTTTTTTCTTCCAAAATTCAAAATTGGAAGCTAATTTAGGTTACATCGCCAACGACAGAAGTGAATTTGAGGATTCTGATGTAGCAGTATTGCGAATGAAATTAAAAACTTTTAACTATGACCTTAAATACCATTTGCCTGTTTATGGAAAATTTGAATCCATTATTGGAATGCAAGGAATGCACCAGACGAATGCAAATTTAGGCGAAGAATACTTAATTCCTAATGCTACCACAAATGATATTGGTGTTTTTGGAACAACGAATTATCAGTGGAAATCGAATGTGATTCAAGCGGGATTGCGTTATGATAACCGTATAATACGTTCGGATGCACAAGGAATTTTAGGAGAAGAAGGCTCATTTACAGCATTAGATAAATCGTTTGACAGCTTCAATGCTTCGTTGGGATACAAAACAAATTTGACTCAAAATTTGACTACAAGAATTAATGTAGCTTCAGGATTTAGAGCGCCAAACTTAGCAGAACTTACTTCAAATGGCGTTCACGAAGGAACGAATCGCTATGAAGTTGGGAATGCAAATTTAAATACCGAACAAAATGTGCAAACCGACTTAAACTTTGAATATAAAAACAGTCATTTTGAGTTTTTTGTAAATGGATTTTACAACCACATCAACAATTACATTTACACTTCGCCAACAGGAGAAGTACGTGATGAAAACGCCATTTTTGAATATACACAAGATAATGCGCAATTGTATGGTGGCGAAATAGGTTTGCATTTTCATCCACACCCTTTGGATTGGTTGCGTTTTGAATCTAGTTTTGAAAACGTAACTGGTAAAAAGAAAAACGGTGACTACTTGCCCTTAATTCCAGCAAACAACTGGAACAACACTATTCGAACTGAATTTAATATCAAAAACTGGTTGGAGAAAGGTTTTGCTACTTTTAATGTTTCAAAAACGTTTCATCAATCCAATGTGAGTGGTTTTGAAACCAGTACTAATGGATATACGTTAGTAAATTTGGGATTAGGAGGAAAAGTCAAATGGGGTAAAAATACCTTCGACTTAAATGTGAATGCCAATAATGTATTCAATGAAACATACATAGCCCATTTGTCACGATTAAAAACGGACGGAGTTCCTAATATTGGGAGAAATATTAGCCTAGGCATCGACTTTTCTTTTTAGACTTTAGTCAGAAAATTTCTTGTACAAAGCTGTTCATTACTATTGAACAGCTTTGTTACTTAAAACAATAACAGTAAAATTATCATATATATCAAAAAAATTAGTTAATTTTAGACAATCACTAATCCTTTAAACTATTTAATATGAATTCACAATTTACTAAAATTACCCGAATCCTTCTCGGAATAATACTTTTAATATCTGGGCTCAACAAAATTTTAAAGATTATTCCAACTCCTGCTGACAATTTGATTGAATCCTTCGGTCAAGTGGATTACATTTTCCCTGTTGTTGCAGCTTTAGAAGTAATCATTGCGATTCTTTTACTTTCAAATAAATGGGTGGCATTTGCTCTAGTTTTATTAGTTCCACTTTCATTAAATATTTTATTATTTCACATCTACTTAAACTTTCAAGGAATACTTCCTGCTATTTTAGTAGCAACGCTTAACGGAATCTTGCTATATAAACAACGACGTCAATATGCACCACTTTTTAACTAATATCATCATCGGATTTCTCTACATTTGTAAGAATCAAAAAACTTTTTTTAAATGAAAAAAACATTCATCACAATGGTTGTTTTAACCACAATGCTTTCGTGTAAAACAGAAGAGAAAAAAACGACAATTGCAGTAACTTATCCTGAAACAAAAAAGGTAGATACCGTTACTAATTATTTCGGAACTGAAATCAAAGACCCTTATCGTTGGCTTGAAGACGACAAATCTGAGGAAACTGCCGCTTGGGTAAAAGCAGAAAATGAAGTGACTTTTGGCTATTTAGAACAAATCCCGTTCAGAAAAGCCTTGAAAGACCGAATGGAGAAGTTATGGAACTACGAAAAAATCTCCGCTCCATTCAAGGAAGGTGATTACACTTATTTCTATAAAAATGACGGTTTGCAAAATCAATCGGTTATGTACCGAAAAGATAAGGACGGAAAAGAAGAAGTTTTCCTAGACCCAAATGGGTTTTCGGATGATGCAACCACTTCTTTGGCAAATGTTTCGTTTTCTAAAGACGGTTCATTAGTCGCTTATTCCACTTCTGCAGCAGGAAGCGACTGGAATACCATTACTATTTTGAATGCCGTTACCAAAGAAAAATTGGAAACAGAAATCCTAGATGTAAAGTTCAGCGGTATTTCATGGTATAAGAATGACGGTTTTTATTATTCAAGTTACGACAAGCCAAAAGGAAGTCAACTTTCGGCGAAAACCGACCAACATAAATTGTATTTCCACAAGTTAGGAACAGCTCAAAAAGACGATAAAGTTATTTTTGGATTGAACGAAAAACGCCGCTATGTAGGTGGTGGAGTTACCGAAGACAATCGTTATTTGATTATTTCGGCATCCACTTCTACGTATGGAAATGAATTGTACATCAAAGATTTGGAACAACCCAACAGCAAAATCGTTACCGTTGTAAATAATTTCGATAGCGACAATTCGATTATTGATAATGTGGGTTCCAAATTATTTATAGCAACTGATATGGGTGCTCCAAACCAGAAAGTAGTGACGGTGGACGCTTCCAATCCTACTCCGGAAAACTGGAAACCATTTATTAATGAGACCAAAGATGTACTTTCCATCTCAACAGGTGGTGGTTCTATTTTTGCCAATTACATGAAAGATGCAGTGTCATTCCTGCAACAATACGATTACGACGGAAAATTAATTCGTGAAATCAAGTTGCCAGGTATTGGTTCTGCAGGTGGTTTTGGTGGAAAGAAAGATGAAACTACTTTGTATTATTCGTTTACCAATTACATTACGCCAGGCTCTATTTATTCTTTTGACCCAAAAACAGGAACTTCTAAAGAATACCAGAAACCAAAAGTAGATTTTAACGGTGCAGATTACGAAAGCAAACAAGTATTTTATCCTTCGAAAGACGGAACGAAAATCCCGATGATTATTACTTATAAAAAAGGAACAGAACTAAATGGTAAGAACCCAACTATTTTATATGGTTATGGAGGATTCAATATCAGTTTAACGCCTTCATTTAGCATTGCAAATGCGGTTTGGTTGGAACAAGGCGGTGTTTATGCGGTTGCCAATATGAGAGGTGGTGGTGAATACGGGAAAGAATGGCATGATGCGGGAATCCAGATGAAAAAGCAAAACGTGTTTGATGATTTTATCGCTGCTGCAGAATATTTGATTGCACAAAAATACACCTCATCTGACTTTTTAGCGATTCGCGGTGGTTCAAACGGAGGACTTTTAGTGGGTGCTGTTATGACACAACGACCAGAATTGATGAAAGTAGCACTTCCGGCAGTTGGAGTTTTAGACATGTTGCGTTACCATACGTTTACCGCAGGTGCAGGTTGGGCTTACGATTACGGAACTGCAGAAGACAACAAGGAAATGTTTGATTATTTATTGAAATATTCTCCGGTTCATAATGTAAAAGCAGGTGTGAGTTATCCAGCAACACTAGTAACGACAGGCGACCACGATGACAGAGTTGTTCCGGCACATAGTTTTAAGTTTGCTGCCGAATTGCAAGCGAAACAAACGGGAACTAATCCAGTTTTAATCAGAATTGAAACCAATGCAGGTCACGGAGCTGGGAAACCGGTTTCGAAAACCATTGAAGAAGCAGCCGATATTCAAGCGTTTACTTTATACAACATGGGTTATTCTGAATTACCGAACAAGAAGTAAGGATTCAAAATTAAGCATAAAAAAACGGAGACTTTAGTGTCTCCGTTTCTTTTTTATGTACGTTGGAAATCTACTTCCCAATCTTCATCAACCAGTTTTTCATCGAAACTTCATTCTCGATAATGTCTCTCAAATCAGCGATTGCCACACGGTCTTGTTTCATTGTATCTCGGTGACGAATGGTTACCGTTTGGTCTTCTATCGTTTGATGGTCAACCGTGATACAGAAAGGCGTTCCCAAAGCATCTTGACGACGGTAACGACGCCCTACAGCATCTTTTTCATCATAAGCTACATTGAAATCCCACTTTAAATCGGACATGATTTGCTTGGCAATTTCAGGTAATCCATCTCTTTTAATTAATGGTAAAATAGCTGCTTTTGTTGGCGCTAAAACTGATGGTAGTTTCAATACCGTTCGTGTTGAACCGTCTTCTAAAACTTCTTCTTGCAATGAAGTTGCGAAAACAGACAAGAACATACGGTCTAAACCTACGGATGTTTCTACTACGTAAGGTGTGTAATTTTTATTTTCTTCGGTATCGAAATACTGTAGTTTTCTACCCGAAAACTCTTCGTGTGCTTTCAAATCGAAATCAGTACGCGAGTGAATTCCTTCTAATTCTTTGAAACCAAATGGGAAGTTGAACTCGATATCAGCAGCTGCATTGGCATAATGAGCCAACTTGTCGTGGTCGTGGAAACGGTAGTTTTTTTCGCCCAAGCCTAAAGACAAATGCCAGTTTAGACGGGTGGTTTTCCAATATTCGTACCATTTCATCTCTTCGCCTGGTTTCACAAAAAACTGCATCTCCATTTGTTCAAATTCACGCATACGGAAGATGAATTGACGCGCTACAATCTCGTTACGAAAGGCTTTTCCGGTTTGTGCAATACCAAACGGAATCTTCATTCGACCTGATTTTTGTACGTTAGAGAAGTTAACGAATATACCCTGAGCCGTTTCCGGACGCAGGTATAAGTCCATCGCACTTTCGGCAGATGCACCAAGTTTTGTTCCAAACATTAGGTTGAATTGCTTCACCTCTGTCCAGTTCTTCGAACCCGTTTCTGGGTCGGCAATTTCTAGTTCTTCGATTAAGGCTTTTACGTCGGCTAAATCACCGTCGCCTAATGATTTCCCCATTCGGGCTAAAATGGTTTTCCTTTTAGCAAGGTATTCCATCACACGAGGATTGGTGGTTTCATATTCGGCTCTGTTAAAGCTTTCGCCAAAACGCACACTTGCTTTCTCGATTTCTTTCTCGGCTTTCTGGTTTAATTTTTCGGCATAATCCTCAATTAAAACATCGGCACGGTATCTTTTTTTAGAATCTTTGTTGTCTATTAACGGGTCGTTAAAAGCATCTACGTGTCCGGAAGCCTTCCAAGTGGTAGGATGCATCAATATCGAAGCGTCAAGGCCCACGATATTTTCATGCATTTGCACCATTGATTTCCACCAGTAGTCACGGATGTTTTTCTTTAACTCCACTCCATTTTGTGCATAGTCGTAAACTGCACTTAAACCATCGTAAATTTCGCTTGACGGAAAAATATATCCGTACTCCTTTGCGTGCGAAACTACATTTTTGAATAAATCTTCTTGTTTTGCCATAGTGTTGCAAAAGTATAAAATTGATTGAATTATAGGTAAGGTTTGTGTGAAAAACTAACTTTGAGCGACTGAACCTTTCCTTTTTGGTCAAGCCAAATTGATTTTGGCGGGAGCTTAAGCCTTATTTAGTCCAAATGCCATAGATTCGTATAATTAAAATTGACATTTTATGCCACCCATTAACTGTTGTGTAAATACTTATAACGTATTATTCCTCCTAATAAAAGGCATATAAATAAAGTAAAAATATTATGCCTCCCGTTAATCAGCATATAAATAAAAGTAAGGGATTACTTCTCGCGTTAATCATCATATAAATTTACTCAATGAAATTACTTCTCCCATGAATGCCCATATAAATAAAAGTAATAGATTACTTCCCGCGTTAATCAGCATATAAATTTACTCAATTAAATTACTTCCCCCGCTAATTGACTTGTAGAAATTAGTAGTTATTAGCGTAAAGGAAGGCCTTATCTATCCTTTCCGCTAGGTTTATGATCTTCCCACAGAGTGCGGCTCCTCAATAAGTCTGCCTCAATGCAGTGCCACCGTTGTATTAAACCTAAGCGGCACTGGTTATTACGTCAAATAAAATAAGGGCATAAAAAAACCGCCAAGAATCTTGACGGTTTAGTATGCATTTTAATTCTTTACTTATTGTACCACAATCTTTCTAACTGATTTCTGGGTTCCGTCTTGAACGTTTACCAAATAAACACCAGCTTGCACATTATCCAACTGAATGTTTTGCGTGAAAACACTTTGATTAGGGTATGATTTTGCGAAAATTTGTCTTCCGCTGATGTCATACACGCTAATTAGAACATCTTGATTAGAAGTCGAATTGAATTTTACATTAAAATTACCTGAGTTAGGATTTGGAGCAATAGTTAGGTTGTTTAATTCAAATTGCTGTGCACTTAAATTTACAAGGTAACACACTTCTATCGACCAACTATTTAAAGTTCCTTGATCAACATTATAAAAATCCTGAAACTCTAGCGTCCAGTTTCCATTTGTAGCTTTTCCATTAAAAGTACTTAAAAAATCTGTTGGACTGAAACTGCCAGTTACAGGGCTACTGCAATTTACTACACCTCCACCATCTTGGATTGTAGCAATTATTCCGGTATTTGGACCCGTGTTACATATACGATCTGCCAATACTACTCCTGTATTGTCTGGATGTCTTAAAGTAAGTTTTAAATCACCAATATAAGAATGAGAGATATTCACTCCAACATTTACATCTGAAACGATATAATTTACTGGAACATTTATCACAGATGTACCAATTGCACCTCCCATATTAGGACCAGCACCATCAGGTATTACCGTTGGAATAACATTATTATATGTTACACATGTAGTAGTAAATTCTCCAATTGTAAACGTTGCAGAATTTATTGCAAAATAAACATTGTCTACTGGTTGTACCATAACTCTACAAAAAGGAGCAGAAACATTCGGTACTGTAATCGCTTGTGAGCCATCATTTGGAGTACTTTCTAAAAGAACGGTATCATACGTATATCCACCATCCGTCGAAAGTAAAATTTTCACATTAGCAGTACTTACTGGAGCTGATGTCGTTCCCGCCACATCCCAAGTAATAATTTGCGATTGATTAGGTAACCAAGTTGTATTAGTAGATTGTGAAGTAACTTTAAATGGCCCAGCACTTGCATTAAAAGTAACCGTCATGTTTTTACGACTTGACTGACCTCCGTTTGGCACACTATTGTCTCTTACCGTTAAACCAAAATTCATTGTTCTTCCCACATTTGGAATTACTTCCCAAGTTGAACTTAAATTTCCAGCAAGCAAATTCGGGATTGAAGGAAAATATCGTTTTGGTGAAAGTATAGGTGTAAAACTTCTGAAATTAGGATTAGAAGTCATTGCAGTAGCACTCGGAATAGCTGTTGACGCTCCAGGGTTCGTTTGTTCCCAACAGTAAGTCATTGCCGAAGCACTATCATCCGTAGCTGCACCTGTCAAAACGAACGGAGTTCCTTTTGGAATTGTATAATTAGTAAGGTTTTCAACCACAGGTGTAGCATTATTACTCGCTACTGATGCGGCACAATTACCGCCAAATAGAGTAATATTATTGGACATTTGTCCAATACTAACTGCATGAAAGTACACATCCGAGTTTCCTTGAACATTTTGTGCACAAATTCCAGCATAAGCCATAATTGTGCTTCCACTTCCTGGCTCTACAGCTTGTGCAGGTGCTCTATTATTTCCACATGAATTATTAAATGTGTGAGATGCACCAAACTGATGTCCCATTTCGTGCGCTACATAATCAATATCAAATGGATCTCCGACTGGACCTGGAGAACCCGTAATTCCTCTTGCTTTTCCTGAAGTACAAACTGATGGAGATTGAGCCAATCCGCCGCCACCCGTACTTACTGTGTGTCCGATATCATAATTTGAGGCACCAATTGTCGCATCAATTACTGACTGACTTTGGTTAATCAAGATATTTGCACTATTATTCTCAAAATTGTCTGATGTTATGAAAATAATACTTTCATTATTTGCAACTAATTGCATTTTTAATGACATATCTGATTCATAAACACTATTAACACGACTTACAGTAACGTTCATTGCTGCTAAAACAACTGATTTCTTTTGTGCTTCAGTAGCTCCAGAAGAGATTGTTCCAGCATTAATTGCAGCATTCACATGGTAAGCGGCATATTCAATTGTACATGCCATTGCTAAACGATAGGTTCTGAAAAGTCCGTCCGAAATCATTGCTGAGTTGGTTCCAATTTGCATTTCATCTTCAGGTTCGTCAGTATTATAACACGTGAACGATTTTGAAGTAGTTAAATTCGCCTTGTTATAGACAATATAACCTTGCAAATTAGTTGTAAAAGGATCAATATAATAAGTTCCTTTATCAGACAAAATCATTGCATGAAGTCCGAAAACGGTAGTAGTCAAATAAATTTTCGCAGAACGGTTAGTAATTCCTTGTCCTACGTAAGACTGGATTTCGGGATGGTTTGCCGCCAATTCTGGCTCCATCACTGATGATTCATAAATGCTAAATTGTTCCAAAACCCCATTGGCATTCGGAAAGCTAACATTTGTTGAAGAAATTGCACCTGAAAAATCTCTAGTAGGTGCGTTTTGAAGTACGGCTTTCATCGCTTCAAAATTAAGTGTATAAAAATCCGCCTGTTTAGGGCCAGATGTTCTTTCAAATTTTTGTTGAGCATCCAGACGTGTCTCACTGGTTTTTGTCCACAGTGAATTTTGAGCATTCACTAATCCAATAGTAAAAATCAAAATTAAATTTAGTAATAGTTTCTTATTCATATGGTAAAGTTATTAGATTCACAAAGTTAGTGATTTAAAATGTTGTTTTCTATATTTTTTTAAAAAAACCCAATAGCACTACTTGGATTTTTTCTTGTTTGATTCGTATGGAATTACTCAATGATGATTCGTTTTACTTGCGTACGTTCTCCATCGAAAATTGAAATTAAATAAACGCCTGACTGAATCATATTCAACTGCACATTTTCATTAAAATCACCTTGATTGCTATAAGCTCTTTTAAAAATAATACGACCACTCATGTCATAAATATTCAATTCTACCGTATCAGTAGCTGCATTTTTAAATTGAACATTGAAATTTCCATTGTTTGGATTTGGATAAACCATCAAATCTGACAATTGGTTTTTAGCAACTTCTAATGGAGCGGATGAACTGCAAAAGCTAATTCCCCAATTATTAATTGTTCCTCCATCTTCATTAACAGCATCAGTAACGGTAAGTGTCCAAACACCTTGCGAAACCTGCCCATTTAAAGACGATAGTGGCTGTGAAGGGATAAAAGCTCCCGAAATCGCTGGATTTATACCACAAATTAATGGAGTTCCTGCATCATCAAATGTAGCGACTACGTTATCACTCGATCCACATTTATTAGAAAACAATAGTACTTCTGTACCATTTGGACTCGTTAATTTGACATTCAAATCAGATACATAAGTATGCGAAATATTCAACTGTACATTTAAATCATTTATGGTTACACTATGAAGTTCATCAATAGAAAGTGTTGAAGTGACCGTACCTGCTAAAACGGGAATAGTTACCGGAATATTCTCTGAAGCCCCAAATTCACAATAAGTAGTTGAAAAAGTGGATGCATTTCCAAAGGAAGCTGAACAACCTTCATTTTTAGGTTGAACACGCCAAAAATAAGTTTTAAGGCTTTCTAAACTCGTAGATGAATACGCATTAGTTGCTACTGTTGCTTCTTCCACAATCTCAGTAAAATTTGAATCTGTAGCAATTTGAATTCCATAAATTGTAGCTCCAATAGAAGCCGTCCAATTAAAATTGACAACCTCTGGTGTAACTACTTGTGCATTTGTTGGACTGGTTGTAGTGATTTCTGAGAAATCATTGTTTAAGATATTTGCATAGAGATTTACATTTCTAACGGAACTTCCTGAAGTAGCTTGTACGTTTATGGTGTAAATTTGAGGCACAACATTAGTAGTTGCAGTAAGTGTCAATACTACATTAGAAGATTGGGTTGCCGAAGCTGGTGCAAAAATTGCCGTAACTCCAACAGCTAAATTATTTACTGTGAAATTTGTAGCTGCATTAAAGCTTCCATAAGTCGCGAATGGCAATGTATAATTTAATGAACCTCCTTTACAAATTGATTTATTTTGTTCTCCTTGAATTCCTGAAAAAGAAAGAGCAAAAGTATTGGTCGCTTCGATAATTGTAAACGAAACATTTGAAATATCTAAGAAAATGTTGTCGTATCCTCTTACCATAATACGGTTAAAAGCTCCGGGTAAATTAGGAATTGTTATAATTTCTGAACCGTCATTTGGCACTTTACTCGCTAATAGAATTGGAAACGTATCTCCGTTATCGGTTGATAAATAAATATCTACAAATGGCGTCTTTACAGGTGCTAGATGAGTTGAAGCTACATTCCAACTAATCGTCTGATTTGTTCCTGCTGGATAAGATACAAATGCATTTTGAGAAGTTATAGCAAAAGGACCTGCATTATTTGAAACTGTAACTTGCATTTCATCAGATGCTGTTTGACCTCCACCTGCTACATTATCTCGCACGGTTAATGCAAACTTCATAATTCGTGATACTGCAGGCAAAACTTCCCATTGATTGGACGTTAATCCATATAATATAGTTTCTTTTGCCGGAAAAAATCTGGAAGGATTGACTGTACCTTCAATGGAACGAAAAAGTGGTCCTGTGGTTTTATTTTGATTTGGTGCCGTAGTTGCTTGACTGTAATTCTCAGGGTTATTTTGTTCCCAAGTATAATTTAAAACATCTCCATCAGCATCTGAAGCATTTCCTGTCAACACAAATGGTGTGGAAATTGGAATTACATAATCACGAACGGGATTAATAACTGGCGCAACATTACTTAAAGAAGTAATTTGTGCACAAGTTGAACTTACTCCATTTTTTATATTATTAGAAATATCTCTAATAGTGACATAATGAAAATAAGCATCACTATTAAATTGCACATTTCCTGCACAAATTCCAGCATATCCCATAATTGTAGATCCACTTCCCGGCTCTACTTCCGTTGTTCCATCTCCAGAAAAACAATTGGAACTTGCCATAGTGTGAAATCCTCCAAATTGATGACCCATTTCGTGTGCCACATAATCAATATCAAAAGCATCACCTGTTGGATTTGAGCGACCTGTAAAACCTCTACCTTTGTGTGTAGAATTTTGTCCAAAAGGATTAGTATTTGTGCTACAAACACAACCAATACATCCAGCATTTCCTCCACCACTCGTATTAAAATTGTGACCTATATCATAATTTGAAAAACCGATTGCAGCATCAATGGTTTGCCCAGTTTTTACATTGTATTCGCCAGTCCAAGGGTCATTGAAAGCCGTATAGTAAATAATTAAATCATTGTTTGCTACAAAAATCATAGTAATCGCTAAATCTCTTTCATAAACTCCATTTACACGAGTCATAGTAACCGCCATTTGTGCTTGAATATTTGCTTTTTTCTGTTGTGGTGTTCCCAATCCCGCAAATAATGCTCCATATTCACCTGTACAAGATAGTGCCAAACGATAAGTTCTTAAGTTACTATCATCAGTTGCATTTACAGACAATATTTCGTTTTGCAAACTAGGCAACGCTACCTCATCAGAAGTTAAACATTCAAAATCTTGTGGCGTATTTGCAATTGAACTTTTTGTGTAAATAATATAATTATTTAAATCAGTTGTGAAAGGGTCAATATATGAAATACTTTTTCCCGGTGTCATCGTCATATTATGCAATCCTAACTGAGTTATTGAAAATCGAGCTATAGATGAAGGATTATCAACTCCTTGAGCAGCATATGATTTTATCATCGGATATTTTCGTGCTAAACCATCTTCCATAATGGGAGTTTCCATTACATAAAAGCGTTCTAAATTTCCGTCTTCAGTAGGAAGGTAAATCAGTTGTTTGGAACGTCCAGAAAACGCACCTCTAACAGGAGCTCCTTCTAACTGTTCTTTGAAAACATCTAAATCCAAATGAAACAATTGATAGGTACTGGGTTCCGAACTTCTATTTACTTTTTCCAAATTACTGACTTTTCCTTCGTCGATTTTTGTCCAACCTGCTTGACCGAAACTTAATGACAGACTAAAAAGTGCAATAATTAAAAATGTAATTTTCTTCATGATTGTAGGTTTAAAATCGAATAAATCGAAATAGTAAGGTGCCAAATATAGGAATAACTTACTTTTATGAGTCTTTTTAATTGTATAAAGTATGTTAAACTCTAAAATATGTACGTTATGATTTCATTTATGGATTGTATCGCTTAAATTTGCTGGCAATAAAATAGCGATTTTGAACATTTACCATTCTATACACGATTTCACGACCTCCAACAAAACAGTTTTTACTTTAGGAACTTTTGACGGCGTTCACATCGGACATACTAAAATTATTGAGCGGTTGCTAAATGCAAGTTCTGAAGAAGAACAGAGCTTAGTACTTACATTTTTTCCGCATCCCCGAATGGTTTTGCAAGAGGAATCAGACATTAAACTGCTCAACACTATTGCTGAGCGAACCCATTTATTAGAAAAAGCAGGTTTGCAAAACTTAATCGTTCATCCGTTTGATCAAGCTTTTTCGCGGCTAACAGCAGAGGAATTTGTAAAAAACATATTAGTTGATATTTTTAATATCACTAAAATAATCATTGGTCACGACCACCGCTTTGGCAGAAACCGTACTGCAAATATTGATGATTTAATCATTTTTGGAAAAGAATATGGTTTTGACGTAGAGCAAATTTCAGCTCAAGAAATTGACGAAGTTTCCATCAGTTCCACCAAAATCAGGAACGCATTAATTGAAGGAAAAATTGCTTTGGCAAATGAATATCTTGGCTACAACTACTTCTTCTCAGGAACTGTAATTCATGGAAAAAAGTTGGGCAGAACGATTGGTTTTCCCACAGCAAATTTAAAAATAGAAGAATCTTACAAATTAATTCCTGCTATTGGTGTTTATGCCGTCAAGTGCTTTGTTGGAAACGAAATAATACACGGCATGCTGAACATTGGCACAAACCCTACTGTTGAGTGTCAAAAACTTTCTATTGAAGTACATCTTTTTGACTTTGACGAAGATTTATACGGTCAGAAAATTAGGGTCGAATTGATAAAACGTATTCGTGACGAACAAAAGTTTGCTTCCGTAGACGAATTAAAGGCACAACTTCACAAAGACCAACTTTTCGCTCGCCAACTTTTTGAAAATGAATAAATATGCGTTTTCAACTTTACAAATCCATTGACAATGCACCCTTAATTATATTCCGAATCTTTTTTGGACTGCTTCTCGCCCTCGAAAGTTTTGGGGCAATTGCAACTGGGTGGGTCAAACGTGTATTTATTGAACCTGAATTTACCTTTTCGCACATTGGACTCGAATGGCTGCAACCGCTACCTGGAAATGGCATGTATCTCTATTTTATTGCGATGGGAATCCTTGGTATTTCAGTCATGCTGGGTTATAAATACCGCATGAGCGTCTTGGCATTTACCGTATTATGGTCTGGCGTTTATTTCATGCAAAAATCGGCTTACAACAATCATTATTACCTTTTAATATTGATTAGTTTAATCATGTTTTTTCTTCCAGCTAATAAATATGCTTCGCTTGACGCTAAAAACAATCCTGAAATCAAGCGTTTATCAATGCCGCAATGGTGTTCATGGGTGATGATTGGACAGATTTCCATCATGTATTTCTTTGCCGCTACTGCCAAGTTTTATCCCGATTGGCTGGACGGTACTTTCCCAAGTTTACTTTTTTCAAATAGTCCTTTCGAAAGTTTGACTCCACTACTCGACCACCACAATTTTCATTTGTTCATTGCTTACTCAGGCATTGCTTTTGATTTTTTAATCATTCCTTTGTTTCTCTATAAAAGAACAAGAACAATCGCTTTCATCAGTGCATTGTTCTTTCATTTGTTTAATGCTATTTTTCTTCAAATAGGAATCTTTCCCTTCTTTGCATTGAGTTTTATTGTGTTCTGTTATCCACCAGATTTTATCCGGCGATTATTTTTTAAAAAGAAACCAAAGTTTGAAAACGAGGAAACTTTTCATCAAACGAAACCACTCCTGATTTGGTTTTTTATTCCTTACTTTATTATTCAACTTGTCTTACCCGTTCGCCATTGGTTCATTCCAAACGATGTTTTATGGACGGAAGACGGACATCGATTGAGTTGGCGAATGATGCTGAGAAGCAGGCATGCAATAACGCATTTCCGAATCATAGATAAAGAAACTAATACGCTCATTCCTTATAATTATAAAAAAAGGCTTACGCGAAAACAACAAAACTTTGTGGCCGCCAACCCCGATGGCATTTGGCAAATGGCACAAATTATCAAAAAGGAATTTGCCGAAAAGAACCAACATGTGGCTATTTATGTAGATTCAAAATTATCCATAAATGGTTCTTATTATCAAACTTTCATTGACCCAAATGTAGATTTTTCTACAGCAAAGTGGAATTATTTTGGTCATGATGAATGGGTCATCGTCCCCGAAGAATACAAGTAAAATCAGTATTGTATTAATTATTTATTAAATCCTAACTTAATTACAGCGATTAATTAATATATTTTTGTAGTTTTAGTTACTGAATCACTAATTAAAAAATCAAATCATGAAACTGAAAAGAGAACTCATCAACGGATTTATCATCTTTATTGGCATAGCCATTTATTTTTTAATCATCGAATATTTAGGACTTGCCGACCAGTTTTATCTTCGAATATTTAATATTCTAATTGTAGCTTTTGGTATTAACCTAACCATTAAACAAAATTATCACGATGGCGTCAGAGGATATTTTAAAAACTTAATATCTGGATTTATAACTTCTATGATAGGTGCTATTTTGAGTGTGGGAAGTTTGCTTTTCTACATTCAATATAGAGGAGGAGAAGAATATTTGTCCAAATTGTCAAAAGGATTTTTATTTGGCGGAGGCGATTTAAACGTTTCTTATTACACTATAGGTTTACTTTTTGAATCTGTAGCATCGTCCGTAATTATAACTTTTGTGTTGATGCAGTTTTGGAAAAACAAAGTAGAAACCATCAATAAAGTAGATTAAAAAAACCTTTTTATAATTTAAAACCCTCGTTTATCGAGGGTTTTTACGTTTAACACTCCCTGTAAAATTGCAAATGAGCATCTTCCTGCACGATTGTGCTAATTTACAAGTGCGAATGACCATTTTCCTGCACGATTATGGTTATTTACAAATACAAATTTTAAATCCATATTCAACTTTCCCCTCTAATAATTTAGAAATAATACTTAATACGAGTTTCCAAAACATACCAGGTGGCTCTTATTTGTTTATCAATAAATTACTTTTTACTTAAAAGAGAAAACCTTACTTTTGGGTTTTTAATAAAACGTAAACATGAGTAGTACTAGAAATAACTGGACAAAAGAGGAAATAATCGCAATTTATAACAAACCCGTTATGGACTTGCTTTATGAAGCTGCTACTGTTCACCGTCAATTTCACGACCCAAATGTGGTGCAAGTTTCCACATTATTATCCATAAAAACAGGTGGTTGCCCAGAAGATTGTGGCTATTGCCCTCAAGCTGCACGTTACCACACTGATATTGAAGGCAACGATTTAATGTCGGTTAATCAAGTAAAAGCACAAGCTTTGAGGGCTAAAGAAGGTGGTTCATCCCGTGTATGTATGGGTGCTGCTTGGCGAAATGTAAAAGACGGCCCTGAATTTGACCAAGTTTTAGAGATGGTTCGTACCATTAATAAATTGGACATGGAAGTATGTTGTACTTTGGGTATGATTACTGAAAATCAAGCAAAACGTTTGGCGGAAGCCGGATTATATGCCTACAATCATAACTTAGACACATCGGAAGAATATTATAAAGAAGTAATTTCGACACGTGGTTTCGAAGACCGTTTGCAAACTATTGAAAACGTTCGGAAAACAAATGTTACCGTTTGTAGCGGCGGAATTATTGGAATGGGAGAGAGTATTGAAGACCGTGCAGGAATGCTAGTTGCACTTTCTACCTTGAATCCACAACCAGAATCGGTACCAATTAACGCGCTTGTTCCCGTGGAAGGAACGCCAATGGAAGAGGAAAAACCCGTTGAAATATGGGAAATGATTCGAATGGTTGCTACAACTAGAATCATCATGCCACAAACGCAAGTACGACTTTCGGCAGGACGAATGAACATGAATCGTGAAGGTCAGGCGATGTGCTTTTTGGCTGGAGCCAATTCTATTTTCGCGGGAGACAAATTATTGACAACTCCCAATCCAGATGTTAATGAAGACATGAAAATGTTTGAAAAACTAGGTTTGAATTCTCAAAAGCCTTTTACGAAAGTTTCGCAACCAAAATCCGTTGAAGCTGCCGATTCTGAGTTTACCACTCTAGGTGAGAAACCAAAATGGACGCGTCCCGGACATAAAATAGAACGAAACTTAGAAGCTTCGGGAAAAGGAAAGTAATTTCTTTGCCAAAGCGAATAATATGACAATTATCATTGAAAGTGTTTGCCCAGAATAATATATTTGAAAAATAATTAAAATTCAGTAGATATGAAAGATACGACACTTTTCTCATTGGACAACGGCACATTTATAATGGTTTTTGTCTTTGGTTTGGTAATAATTGGATTAGTTGCCGCCGTTTTTATGATGATGAATTCAGATAAAAAAAACAAACAAGATTGATTTCAAGCAGCGGTAGGATTAAAGAAATTCAGACGCATGCTCATTTGAAAATAAAATTAGGAAGAACTCTCGGTAAATCGAGAGTTTTTTTGCAATAAAATTAGATGTATTTTGCAAGTTCAGAATGATTATTTGTCACGAATGTAATCAAGAATTGGTTGTCTATTTGTTCAAAAAAAATGTATCATGTAGTTCTAACATTACTTTTGTAGAAAATATAGCGCGAACCATATTTTCTACAAAAGTAATATTACGTTCAACAAAATCAATAATCTTGTCCTTATATTCTATTGCATTTTCTAAAAAACTGAAGTAATTATCTTTGTATAGAATAAAGATTAGTTCGTTAATATAAAACTCTACTTCCGGTTTATAATAGATGGCTACTTTTTCCAATCTAATGCAGTTAAAAACTCAGTAGTACGTTTTTTTAATTCTTCAGCAGTGATTGCCGTTTTTAATTGATTTTTTATTGAACTAGTTTCCAAAGAATTAGTAACCTTTTCAGATTTCTGTTTTGAAGTCAATAACGTCTTTTTATTATCTGTTGCTGTTTTCATTTTATTGAAATTTTATCAAAGTTAATTAATTTTTTGATGGTTCACTTAAATTTTTAATTCTAATCTTTTAAATTAAACAAAAATACGTTACGCTGATTTGGGTTAGGTAAAGCAGGTTTAAAAAAAAGTTAACCGTATGTAAATCATATTCTTATTTTATGTAATTTTATAAATGAAAATGGCTTTACACTCTTTTTCATTCAAAGCCAGACACAATTTAAACGCCATACAGATGATGAAATCGATATTTAATCTGTTTTTTCCACCCGCTTGTCTGGGTTGTGACCGATTTCTATTACAGAATGAAACGGTTATTTGTACCCAATGCCGACATGACATTCCTCTAACAAATCAGCATTTGCATTTTGAAAATGAAGCCATGACTAAATTTTATGGGCGACTTCCACTCGAACATGTATCAGCATTAATGTATTTTCACAAGAAAGGAATGGTTCAAGAACTCATTCACAATTTGAAATACCGAGGACATCAAGAAGTCGGGACTTTATTTGGAAATTGGTACGGAACCGAACTTCAAAGTTGTGAAAGCCTCCAATCAGTTGATGCAATTATTCCCATTCCATTGCATAGAAAAAAGCTTGAAAAACGAGGTTACAATCAAGTAACTACTTTTGGCGAAGCACTTTCTCAACAACTAAATTGTCCTTTTGAAGAAGCTGTTTTAGAACGAACACACTATAATAAAACGCAGACATTTAAAAACCTGTTGGGTCGAAATGAAATTAAATCGCATACTTTTCAAGCACACTTTAATGAAACGCATCACAACAAACATTTCTTGATAATTGATGATGTAATCACTACTGGTGCAACACTTGAAGCTGCTGGAAAAGCATTGTTAGAGATTCCTGGAGCAAAAATAAGTATTGTTTGTATGGCAATGTCGCAAGGTTGATTATAATAATTTCCAAAAACATTTCATTCACACTAAATATAATTGTTATTTTGTGCCTTATAAATTTCACTTTTTATGTCAAAAATCACATTTCGGTTTTTATTGTTTCTATCCGCATTATTGATTTTCAGTTGTGCCAAAAGAGGAAACATTACGGGAGGTTTCAAAGATACTTTGGCACCGGTTTTACGTGAAAGTGTTCCTGCAAACTTCAAGACTAATTTTACCGGAAACGAAATCAAATTGTACTTTGATGAATACATAAAATTAAAAGACATCAGAAAGCAACTGATTGTTTCGCCACCAATGGATGAAGCACCCATAATTAGTCCAACGGTTGCAAGTAAATACATTTCAATAAAAATCAAAGACACTTTGCAACCCAATACAACGTATAGTTTGAATTTTGGGCAAAGTATTCAGGACAATAATGAGGGAAATGTTTATCCTCAATTTAAATATGTTTTTTCGACGGGAAGTTACATCGATTCACTTTCAATTTCAGGTACCATTCAGGATGCTTTGGAAACCAAAAGCGATAATTTCGTAACGGTAATGTTATATGAAATCAACGAAAAATACAATGATTCTACTATTTATAAAGAAAAACCAAGGTATGTAACCAATACTTTAGATAGTGCAAAAACGTTTAAAATTGAAAATATAAAAGCTGGAATTTATCAACTAATTGCTTTAAAGGACAACAGCAACAACTTTATTTACAACCCCGGTAAAGACAAAATTGCATTTTACGACAAACCTATTGTTATTGGCACTGAAAATGAATCTTATAATTTAAAATTGTTCAGAGAAACGCTGGAAACCAAATCCTTCAAACCGTCTCAAGCTTCAGGAAATCGAGCGATTTTAGGATATGAAGGCGATTTTAAAGACGCAAAAATAATCATTAGAAACGGTGATGAAATTCTAAAAAATGTAGTTACCCAATTTCCGAAAAAAGATTCGTTGCAAATTTGGTTCCCCTCTGTAACTGTTGATTCACTGCAATTGTCTGTGACACGTGGCGATTATTCAAAAGAGTATAATTTAAAACTCAAAGAACAGAAAAATGATTCTTTAAGTTTTTTGGCAGGACCTTCTGGAACGATTCATTTCAGACAGAATTTTGAATTGACAAGTTCGATTCCGTTGACAAAGTTTGACAAAACAAAAATGAATGTGGTGAACAAAGATTCTGTTGCTGTTGATTTCACCACAGATTACGATGAAATTAATCAAAAATTAGCTTTCAAATGGACGAAAGAACCGGAACAAAAGTACAAAATAACACTGATGCCGGGTGCTTTAACTGACTTCTATGAACAAATTAACGACACGTTGCAATACAAACTTTCAACAAAAGAAATGAGTGATTATGGAAATTTGACGATGAAATTTGAGAACATAAAGAGTTTTCCGGTCATTGTGCAACTTACTGACGGAAAAGGAAAAGTACTTGATTTTGAATATTTAGAGAAAGAGCCGGTTGCCACTTTTAATCTTGTCGTTCCCGGAGTTTTTATTGTTCGACTTATTTATGACACGAATGGAAATAAAAAGTGGGATGCGGGAAATTATTTAGATAAAACCCAAAGTGAGGAGGTTATTTATTTTCCTGAGGAACTCACTGTTCGAGAAAATTGGGATGTCAAAGAGACTTTTACTTTATTACCTTAATTCAAATGCATCAGCATCATTTAAAAACCCAAATTTTTTACGATTCCGATCTTGGTTTTTTTTGTCTAATTCTACGATAAAAACTTCATCACCTTGTTGCGGTTCTAAGGTGAAATTCCCTAAACAATCGACGATTTGCGAATCTCCAGAATAAGCATTATCATTTTCATCTTTTCCAATACGGTTTATACCAATTGTATAACTCATATTTTCAATAGCTCGTGCTTTTAATAAAGAGTTCCAAGCATTTGCTCTTGCATTTGGCCAGTTTGCCACATAAATTAATACGTCATAATCCCCATTATTTCGTGAATAAACGGGGAAACGCAAATCATAACAAATAAGTGGACAGATTTTCCAACCTTTATAGTCTACAACCAATCGTTCGCTTCCAGCTGTAAACTCTTTTTGTTCGTTAGCCAAAGAAAACAAATGCCGTTTATCATATTTCTGAATTGTTCCGTCGGGGAAAACAAAAACCAATCGGTTGTAATAATTTCCTTCTTCCTCAATCACTAAACTTCCTGTAATCGCACAATCTTTGGCTTTTGCCAAATGTTGCAACCAAGCAATCGTTTCGCCTTGCATGGTTTCTGCAACGTTTTTTGGATGCATCGTGAAACCTGTTGAAAACATTTCAGGAAGCACAATCAAATCGACACCTTCCATGAAACCCGTTATTTTTTGGGCTAAATGACTTCGGTTTTCGAGTGCGTTTTCCCAGATAAGATGCGTTTGAATAAGGGCTATTTTCATTTTATTATATTTTTTGGAACACAGATTTTAGAAATTTTAATAATTAATCTAATTTCTGAAATCTGTGTTTCATTTTTATTTAACCTCAATTTCATCCACAAAAATATAAGCATCGCCATTGGAAGGAAAACCTTGATGCCATTCAGGTAACTTACCATAATTTGTGGCTTTTATTTTAATGTATCTTGCTTTTAAAACTTTTGCTGATTTAAATTCAAAATTCTTGATGATAGTATCGGTTTGTTTCGGGTCAACCTCGTTTGTAACGTTTCCTACAAAAGCGAAATTCACATTATCATTTGAAGTGTAGTACTCGACTTTCGTTGGCATTAAAATCCACGAACGCGAATCTTGTAAATAATTCGAACTAAAATTTTGTATTGATTTCATTTCCTTTAAATCAACAACGGCTTCAAAATCCTGACTTTGATAACCTTGCCATTCTCCCTTTTTCCAATTTGTAGTCCCGTAAATTCCATCAATTAATCCTTCGTCTCCACCGGCATTATATTGTGGGTCGTATCTTGAATTATATTGAATGGTGTAATTGTTTGGTTTTTTGAAGAATTGAGCGGAAATAGTGTCGCTAGTTTTACCAAACCCATTATCTGAGTAAAATAAAATTTTCGATGTCTCATTTAAAACCAATTCTTTACTAAGCATTTGGAATTTTCCATTATTAATACTGTAAAAATATTCTGTTGCTTTATCAAATGAATCAAATGTGATTTTCAATTTATCCCTAAACGATTTACTTTCCGCTTGAATAACTGGAACTGTGGTAATATTCTGATACACAAAAAAATTACTACTTCTTATCCCCTCTTCATAAAATCCGCCAAGTTTTTTTAATTTATCAGATGTTGTAAATTGATTTATCTCATCAAATTTATCTTTCTGAATATTAAATTTAATTCTTTCAAAATATGGTTTTGTTGCATCCCATTTTGGAGTTCCTGGTGTAACCGAATAAATCCCCATCGAACTCAACACGTACCAAGCACTCATTTGACCGCAATCTTCATTGCCAATTAAACCGTCAGGTGTGTTTTTGTAGAAACTATTTAAAATATAACTTACTTTTTCTTGCGTTTTTTCTGGTTTTCCAATGTAATTGTACAAATACGCCATGTGATGACTCGGTTCGTTTCCATGAGCATATTGTCCGATTAGTCCTGTAACATCCACTTGTTGTCGACCTGTAGTTTTACTTTCACTGTTGAACATTTCGTCGAGTTTGGCTTCAAATTTATCGTTTCCGCCGTACGCTTCAATCATTCCTGGAATATCTTGAGGAACAAAGAATGTATATTGCCAAGCATTCCCTTCTGTATAATTATTATTCACTTCTCTCGGGTCGAATGGTTTTTCCCAACCGCCATTTTTCTTTGGACGAATAAAACCCGTTTCCCCATCGAAGAGATTCTTCCAGTTTTGAGAACGTTTCATGAAGTAATTATAATCTTCTTTTTTGTTCAAAATCATCGCCATTTGAGCAATACACCAATCGTCGTAAGCATATTCTACGGTTTTAGAAACACTTTCGTGATCGTCGTCAATGGAAATAAAACCGTTTTTCTTGTAAGCGTCCAATCCCAAATGGTCTAACATTGCGGAATGTTTCGCTGCTTCAAATGCTTTTTCGTAGTCAAAACCCTTAATTCCTTTTACCATCGCATCGGCCATAACTGAAACGGAATGATACCCAATCATACAATCGGTTTCATTGGAAGCCAATTCCCAAACCGGTAATCTTCCGCCTTGTTCGTATTGTTTGAGAAAAGTGTTTATAAAATCGGCAGTTCGTTTCTTATCAATCAATGTATATAAAGGATGAGCCGCTCTAAACGTGTCCCACAGCGAAAAAACCGTATAATAATCAAATCCTTCAGCGGTGTGAATTTCGTTGTCTCTACCGCGGTATTTTCCGTCTAAATCTTGTGCAATGTTGGGTTGCATCATCGTGTGGTATAATGCGGTGTAAAAAATCGCCAACTTGTCTTTATCATCCGAAGTGACTTCGATTTTAGAAAGTTCTTTGTTCCAAAGTGCTTCGGTTTCTTTTTTTACTTTTTCGAAATCCCAACCTTTGATTTCGGACATGTTGAGTTTTGCACCTTCGTAAGAGGTTGGAGAAAGCGAGACTTTAATCAGAATTTTTTCGTCTTTTTTTACATCTCTTGAAAAAATGATTGCGTTAGTTTCTATATCATTTTTATGTCCTTTAGAAGTTTTACTTGAAAGAGTTTTTACAGGTACATTAAATTCAATTCTTGCATAAACGTATTGATTTTGAGCCCAAGCTTCACTTCTTCGCAAAACCTCAACCGTTTTATTATCTATTATTCGAACTCTTCCTTCTAGCAATTTGTCTCTGTGATTCAAATCCAAAATAATATTGGCTTGACCACTTTCGTTAAAGGTATATTCATGAAATCCAACACGAGTTGAAGTTGTTAATCGGACATCAATATTGTGCTTGTCTAATTTCACGCTGTAGAATCCAGCAGATGCTTTTTCGTTTTTATGTGAAAATTTCGAAGAGTAAATTTTATTATCGAAAGAAGGTTCGCCCATCGTTGGCATCAACATAATATCGCCAAAATCAGAAACACCGGTTCCATTTAAGTGTGTATGTGAAAATCCGTAAATTACATTATCTGAATAATGATAACCTGAACAACCGTCCCAACTGTCGTCAATTCGGGTATCTGGCGAAAGTTGCACCATCCCAAAAGGCGTTGTCGCTCCTGGAAATGTGTGTCCGTGACCTCCGGTTCCAATGAAAGGATTGACATGTTGCTGAAAATTTTGTGCGAAGCAAAAACTTGAGATTAGTATTAGAAAGGAGAAGTGTTTCATTGAATTGAATTGAATTTCAAATATAATAATTTAGGACTTCTTATTTCAGTATAGCGTAACTAGAAATTGAATTACAAATTATCTTCTCAAAGTTTTAAACACTATTTGGCTTATGTTGGCAATCAATAATTTGTAAGAATGATTGACTTTCAAAGAAAAAACCTAGAAGCACACAGTAAACCAACCATTTTGTTAGCAGATTTAGTATATGCCCGCCACTTTTTAAGCTTTCGCTAAGAAAAAGGGTACAGCAACTGGACGCGTTGCTTTATCGCTTTATAGGTTAGCATGTGCAGCTTCCTGTTTTGACAAATATTTTATAATTAATGTTACGCCACTTAATGCGGGACGTAATTCCTTATAACTAATTATACGCCACTTAATGCAGGACGTAATACTTTATACAAAATTATACAACGATTAATGCTGGAACTAATGTTTTATAATTAATGTTACTATGCTTATGGAAGGACGTGATTTATTATAACTAGTTGTACACTGCCAAGTGCGGGACGTAATAAATTATAACTAATTATACAAAAACTATTGTATACACGGTATTTGTTATTAATTAATTATACGCTAAATACTAGCGACTTACACATTTAACAGCCGGTTTGCCAAAATAAAAGAGTAGTTTGTACTAACGCTATATCTTTTAAAGTTTCAGCCAAAAAGGACTATATGAATAGCTTATAAAAGCAAAACACAGCCCATTAGGACTGTGTTTTTATATAAATTTATTAGAAAGCTAACAAACCACTTTCTTCTTATTTCACACTTGCCACTAAATATTCACGGTTCATACGTGCGATATTTTCAAGAGAAATTCCTTTAGGACATTCCACTTCACAAGCTCCGGTATTGGTACAGTTACCAAAACCTTCTTCATCCATTTGACGTACCATATTCATTACACGGTCTGCTGCTTCAACTTTTCCTTGCGGTAAAAGTGCGAATTGCGAGACTTTTGCAGAAACGAACAACATTGCTGAAGCGTTTTTACAAGAAGCTACACAAGCACCACATCCGATACAACTTGCTGCATCAAAAGCTTTATCTGCATCGTGTTTTGGAATAGGAATTCCGTTAGCATCCTGCGTGTTTCCTGATGTTGGAACCGATATAAAACCACCTGCATGTTGGATACGGTCAAAAGAACCTCTATCTACAATTAAATCTTTAATTACAGGAAAAGCTTTTGAACGGAAAGGCTCGATAAAAATCGTGTCTCCGTCCTTAAACATTCTCATGTGTAATTGACAAGTAGTAACACCTCTATCCGGTCCGTGAGCTTCACCGTTGATGAATAATGAACACATTCCGCAAATTCCTTCGCGACAATCGTGGTCAAAAGCAACTGGTTCATCTCCTTTGTTAATCAATCCTTCGTTTAAAATGTCAAGCATTTCAAGGAAAGACATATCAGGTTCAATTCCGTCGATTGGGTAATCAACGATTTTTCCTGTTTCTTTGGCGTTTTTCTGACGCCATATTTTTAATGTAAGTTTCATAATTTTCAGTGTTGAGAATTAAGTGTTGAGTTGTACTCGAACTTATATCTTATTTATAGCTACGTTGAACCAATTTAACATTATCAAAAACCAATTCTTCCTTGTGAAGAACAGCTTCGCTAGGTTTTCCTTTGTATTCCCATGCTGCAACGTAAGCAAAATCATCGTCGTTACGCAATGCTTCTCCTTCTGGAGTTTGGTATTCCTCACGGAAGTGACCTCCACAAGATTCGTTTCTATGTAAAGCATCTTTTGCAAAAAGCTCTCCTAATTCAAGGAAATCGGCAACACGCATGGCTTTCGCCAATTCTTCGTTGTAGCTGTCAATTGTTCCTGGAACACGAACGTCGTTGTGAAATTCTTCCCGTAAAGCTGAGATTTCGCTAATTGCTTCAGTCAAACCTTGTGCATTACGAGCCATTCCTACTTTGTCCCACATGATTTTTCCTAATCTCTTATGGAAATAATCTACAGAATGCGTACCGTTATTATTGATGAACTTTTCTAATTGTGTACGAACGTTATTTTCAGCTGCTTCAAATTCTGGTGTATCCGTTGGAATTTTTCCTAATTTGATATCTGGTGCCAAGTAAGCTCCGATAGTGTAAGGCAATACGAAATAACCGTCAGCCAAACCTTGCATCAATGCTGAAGCTCCCAAACGATTGGCTCCGTGGTCAGAGAAATTAGATTCTCCAATTGAGAAACAACCTGGAATGGTAGTCATCAAGTTATAATCAACCCATGTTCCTCCCATTGTGTAGTGAACCGCTGGGTAAATCATCATTGGTGTTTTGTATGGATTCTCATCGATGATTTTCTCATACATTTGAAACAAGTTACCGTATTTATTAGCAACTACTTCTGTTCCTAATTCGATAATTTTTGCAGCATCAGCTGTTTCGTGCAAACCTTTAATATAAGCTTGCTCTTTTCCGTAACGTTGAATAGCCGAAGCAAAATCCAAATAAACGGCTTGACCTGTTTTGTTTACACCAAATCCTGCATCACATCTTTCTTTTGCAGCACGAGAAGCTACGTCACGAGGAACTAGATTTCCAAAAGCAGGATATCTTCTTTCCAAGTAATAATCTCTTTCTGCCTCAGATAAATCGGTTGGTTTTTTCTTACCCTCACGAATTGCAATCGCATCTTCCATTGTTTTTGGAACCCAAATACGTCCATCATTTCTCAATGATTCCGACATCAAAGTCAGTTTTGACTGGTGGTCTCCTGAAACAGGAATACAAGTTGGGTGAATTTGTGTGTAACAAGGATTTGCAAAGAATGCTCCTTTTTTATGTATTTTCCACGCTGCAGTAGCGTTACTTCCCATTGCATTGGTAGAAAGGAAGAAAACGTTTCCGTATCCACCTGAACCTACAACAACTGCATGAGCTGAATGTCTTTCTATTTCACCTGTAACCAAGTTACGAGCGATAATTCCTCTTGCTTTTCCGTTTACGATTACTAAATCTAGCATTTCGTGACGGTTGAACATTTTGATTTTTCCACGACCAATTTGACGGTTCATCGCAGAATAAGCACCAAGTAATAATTGTTGTCCCGTTTGTCCTTTTGCATAAAAAGTACGTGAAACCAAAGCTCCACCAAACGAACGGTTGTCTAACAATCCACCATATTCACGTGCCAATGGAACTCCTTGAGCCACACATTGGTCAATGATATTAGAAGAAACTTCCGCAAGACGATAAACGTTTGCTTCACGAGAACGGTAATCTCCTCCTTTTACAGTGTCATAAAATAAACGGAACGTTGAATCTCCGTCACCTTGGTAGTTTTTTGCTGCATTAATTCCCCCTTGAGCTGCAATAGAGTGTGCTCTTCGAGGTGAATCTTGAAAGCAAAATGCTTTAACGTTATAACCCAATTCGGCTAAAGTTGCAGCGGCAGAACCTCCTGCAAGACCTGTACCAACAACGATAATATCTAAATTACGTTTGTTAGCTGGGTTAACTAAATTAATATGGTCTTTATAATCGGTCCATTTGTCCGCGATTGGGCCATTTGGTATTTTTGAATCTAAACTCATGATTTTATAGGTATATTATTTAGCAAAAAAGTGAATATAAACTGGAATAATAGCAAACAATAATGGAACTATGATTGCAAATCCTTTCCCGAATCCTCTAATTAAGCCGTTGTATTTTGGGTTATTAGCTCCTAAAGATTGAAATGCACTTGCGAAACCGTGTAATAAGTGAAAAGCTAAAACGAACATTGCAATTACATACATAATTGTAGCAATCAAACCATATGTCGCATCTTGAAAATAAGCAAAAGTAATTTTGTGTAAGTCTTTGTAACCATCACCCATTTTTACATTAGCTTCCTTATTGTAAAACTCTGTTCTATTTCTTATTTCCAAACCCGATTGCTCTAATTGACTTGCTTCTACAGGAAAAAACTTACCTGTATCTGTAGTCAAATAAAGTTCTTGTTTTTGTCCACCAATATCGACTGTAGTAGTTTGCAAGGGCATCTTATCATCAAAATGCATAACAGCCCAAAAACTTACCATGTGTGTTACAATGAAAATCAAGATTAATGACCCTAAAATCGCCATGTTTCTTGAAGCCCAATTGCTATTCGCACTTGGATTTTCTTTAGCGTAACCAATTGGTCGTGCTTTTTTGTTTTGAATAGTCAATAAAATACCATCAAAAGCGTGAAACAAAATAGAAATGTAAGTCACATAAGACAACAATTTGACCGCCGGGTTGGTGGTCATAAATAACGCATACTGATTGAATTGTAATGCGTCTCCGAATATTAGTTGCAAGTTTCCAGCTAAGTGTCCCGCCAAAAACAGACATAAAAATAAACCTGTTAGAGCCATCCAATACTTCTTAGCAAGTGATGACTTTAATAATGCAGATTTTGCCATAATTTATAATTGAGTGTTTTAAATTCGAACAAAAATACTGCTAATTAGGAAATACTACAACCTTTGAGCATCTATTTATAACGATTTTAAAGTGTTTAATTCATTAGAAGTATCTTAAATTGAATAGAATTTACAATCTGTTTTTAAAAATGATTGTAAAAATCCGATAAAAGTGCAACATCTTAACCCTAGTTAAAAGCTTAAATCAATATGTTTTAGTCATGTTTTCATCCACAACTAGAATAAAATCAGCTTTATTTAAATGCTCTTTCTCAAGTTTATTAAGTTGATTTTGTTCTACTGTTGAAATGGTAATTATACTAATCTGAGGTCGATATTTTCTTAAATACCAATTAATTCCATCAAAATTATCCGAATGAAAACTGCCGTTGTAATGAATGAAAATACTATTCGCCTCCAAATTTTCAGTAATAAAATACGCCATCGTAGCATCTTTACTCGCTTGAGCTTTTGGCATATTCGGGCTCGTATGTTCACCCATCATCGTCATCATTTTAGTATATCCTGGCAAATCTTTATCATACGGAATCGGTTGTGGTGCAATCCACGATTTTTCTTCATCTGATAAAGTTTCCAAACTTTCGAAACCCTTTTTGTGCACCATCGATGCATATCTTCTAGGGATATTTGTGGCTATAAACGGTAGTTTTTTTTCTTTTGCAAAATCAACTAAGGGTTTATAATCAGTTTTGTAATTAGGCCACAATCTTGCGGTAGAATCCAATTGTTTCTGATTAATTTTATCTTCTAAATAGTCGTTTAATTGCTTTTGATTGTCGGATTCTATCATTTCGGCACCTAAAACAATTCCTTTTTTCAAACTAACTTCTTTCGTTAATTCTAATTGAAGCCAATGGCAAATAGGGTTATCGTGAAATTCTCCAAACAAAACCACTTCGGTTTTTGCAGCAGCTTTTACTACTTTCTCAAAATTAACTTTCTTACCTTTTTTATCAAATAATTGATATGCTTTTTTGTCTTGTGCGTTTCCTATGCTACAAATTGCCAATAGTAATAGAACGATACCGTTTTTCATTGTCTAAAATTTGTCTAAATATACTAAATAATTAAAATTTTATCGCCTCCTTAACTTCAATTGAACATATTCTTTTTAAATTTGAATTCACAAAAACAACTACATTCGACATGCATTTTTGCAGTCAATATCTAAATTTATATTTTATGAAATACCATCAAATAGACCGTCAGCTTTTCATCAATAACCGTAAGAAATTTACGGCAGCCATGAAACCCAATAGTGTTGCCGTTTTCAATTCTAATGACATTTACCCCGTTTCTGCCGATTCTACATTACCGTTTGCACAAAGTCGCGACATATTTTACTTGAGTGGTGTGGACCAAGAAGAGAGTATTTTGTTGCTTTTTCCGGATGCTCCTTACGAAAATTTGAAAGAGATTTTATTTCTAAAGGAAACCAATGACCACATTGCAGTTTGGGAAGGCGAAAAACTAACTAAAGAGCGTGCTTATGAAGTTACAGGAATTAAGAATGTAATTTGGCTACAAGATTTTCACAAGACATTGAAGGAAATCATGGCTTATTCTGACACGATGTACATCAATACCAATGAACATTACCGCGCTTCTATTGAAACAGAAACCCGTGAAGCCCGCTTTGTAAAATGGTGGAAGGAAAACTACCCTGCTCATAAAGTAGAAAAATCCAACCCAATTTTGCAACGTTTGCGATCTGTAAAAGAGCAAGCGGAATTGGATTTGATTCAAAAAGCATGTGATATTACGGATAAAGGTTTTCGTAGAATTTTAAATTTTGTGAAACCAAACGTTACGGAATATGAAATTGAAGCCGAATTTATTCATGAATTTATCCGAAATCGTTCCAAAGGATTTGCTTACACGCCAATTATTGCTTCGGGAAATAACGCGAACGTTTTGCATTATATTGAAAACAACCAACCTTGTAATGCAGGGGATTTAATCTTACTAGATGTTGGTGCAGAATATGCCAATTATTCCAGCGATATGTCGCGAACGATTCCTGTTTCTGGAAAGTTTTCAGAACGACAAGCACAAGTTTATAATGCGGTTTTGAAAGTGAAAAACGATGCCACAAAATTATTAGTTCCAGGTACTTTGTGGAAAGAATACAACCAAGAAGTGGGTAAATTAATGACTTCGGAATTGCTAGGTTTAGGTCTGTTAGACAAATCCGATGTGCAAAACGAAAATCCTGATTGGCCGGCTTACAAAAAATATTTTATGCATGGAACTTCCCACCACATGGGCTTGGACACGCACGATTACGGCTTGCTACACGAACCAATGAAAGCCAATATGGTTTTTACCGTTGAACCTGGAATTTATATTCCAGCAGAAGGTTTCGGTATTCGATTGGAAGATGATGTTGTGATTCAAGAAAAAGGGGAGCCTTTTAATTTGATGCGAAATATTCCTATTGAAATTGAAGAAATTGAGTCGCTTATGAACGCTTAAAAGTTAGTTTAAGGGTTTAAAAGTTTAAGAGTTTAAAAGACGGTTTACGAAAGTGAGCCGTTTTTTTTTTATAATTGAATTATCGTTTTAATGAAAAATGTCCCCTGTAAACAATTTTTGTGTCAGAAACACGTGTAATTCTAAACCAATAATCTGTTACAGGAAGAATAATACCATTATACTTTCCGTCCCAACCAGGATTATTTTTATTAAAAGAAATTATAAATTTTCCATATCTGTCGTATATTTCTACATTGAATATGTCTTGAAGTTGAGCGAAATTTATACTCCACAAGTCATTATACCCGTCTCCGTTAGGTGTGAAAAATTTTGGATAATTTAGAAGATATACTTCTTCTGGTTTTCCAACACATCCTGCTTCATTTTTGATAAAAACCGTGTATGAGCCCGCTCTTAAATTTTCAAAGTAATTACTGTTTTGGTAAATAATTCCATCCAATGAATAGGTATAATTTGGTTTATTTGGTAAAACTGTAATTGTATTGTTATTTGACCAATCTGTAGTTATTACTTTTTCAATAACTGGTGGACTAGAAAAATCTATTATTAGCTGAGTTATTTTAAAACAAAGACTTTGTGTTGAAAATATTCTTACATAAACCGTTTCAAAAGTTGCTTGGTAATTTTGAAAATTGGTAATTGGGCTAATATTTCCTTCTGCATCGTCAAAGGAATGATAATAACTAAAAACATAGTTGACCTCTGCCGCACCTGCAGGAATAAAAACGCTGTTGTATTCTGAAATATTTATAATTTCATTAACGTCGTTTGGATTGCTTTTGCAAAAGAAAATAGAATGTTGGTTTGGGCTTGACCCAAAATAATCGGATATAATTACAGCAATTCGCTGGCTTTCGCAGAAACCAATGGTTTGGCTGACATAATAAATCTTGTCGGGAATTATAACTGTAGAATCGGCAATGGCATCGCCAACTAAAGTAGCATAAAAGGCTAAATTTTCTCCCGTTATATTTAAATCAGCAAGCGTTAAACCTTGAACAAAACAAGGCTGGATAGCCTCAATTACAGGTGGTGGCGGAGGAGGCAGAATGTTCATTATAACTGGCAATCTATCAAAATTAGGACAGCTTTCTACTATATTTTCATAGTAATACGTTTCTCCGTCAACGATTGCAAGACTCTCAGTTAAAGGGGTTGGCGAAGTCGATGACAAGTACCATTTTACATTGAATGCTTTTGGTTGAATGTCTCCAATGGTAGGATTGGGTGTTGTACCTGCACAAAAATCATAATGCTCATCGAACAAGGGTCCAATATCACATTTAGATAATTTCAAAACATAACCTCTCGTTTCATTAAAAAAGTCGCCATCAATTCCATTTTGAAAAAGATCATTTGTTAATATATAATCTTCCAAGGGATGTGGGTCAAAATCGGTTGGCCTTTGAAAATACCCTCCTAGAAGAATATTGTCGTTTGAATCGACATGAACAGCATCAATACTCACACGGTCTTCAAGTGTGTTTACATACAATCGCTTAAAATCAATTAAATCTCCATCGGGTCTTACTTTTAATAAAAGATAACTAGCATTATTTGTTTCAATTGTTGTTGTTGAATTTTTAAAATAAAATTCATCAGACAATCCTGATTTAACGGGTATTATCAACTCGCCAATACTATTTATGGTAAAGTTTGTCATCAATTGATCCCATTGTCCATAAATTGATGAACTCCAGATATAGTTAGCGTTAACGTCTATTTTAAAAATGGCGGCATCAGATGACACGTCATTCCCTGAAGGTAAATCACTTACTGTCACATTATTAAATTGAATGGGGCTAGGTTCAATATAATTTGCAGAGTAATAAATAGAATTTGAACCATTAATATGCATATCTGAAACCTTATAATATAACATATCTATAATCCAACTTTCAGTTTGGTTAGGCAAAAATTTACATATAAAATGATTTGCAGCATCAAGATCTGATGGAGGTTGCGCTAAACTTGTGGTACCATATAAAAAACTATTTTTATATATACCTGAACAATAAATATTATTCTGACTGTCTATCTCAATATTAGTAAAGCCATTATAACTGTTAGTATTTTGATTATTAAATTCCTTTTCCCACAATACATTTAAATTAGTATCTAACTTAGTAATGTAGCTCCAATCAATTATATAAGCAATCAAAGGATTATCGCTATAGCTAACAGTAAATCCAACTGCAGTTATATCATTATTATTATCAATTACTAGATCGTTAATATGTGTATCCTCAAATAGAATAGTATTAATATAATTTCCTTGTGCATCTAACTTCAAAACAAAGCCATAATATTGCTTATTTGAAAGTCCTTCGTGGGTTGGTGCTAGTATTTTTGGAAAAGCAGGATTTGGAGGAGTAAGATTAAAATACAAGGTCGAAATAGAAGGTCGAGTATAGCCGCTAATTATTAAATCACCATCATTATCTATATTAATTGATGAAAAAAAATATGAGCCTCCCACAGTCCAACTCTTGGCCCATAAAATATTTTTATTTTCATCTAATTTTATTAAATAACTAGAACTTGCAACATCGCTAGCTTTTATAAAAACATCTTCTTGCCCATCTCCAAAATCATTAAAACCACTAAAAGAGCCCGTTGCATAGGTTTCATTATTATCATTTATTGCCATAAGTCTTACAATTCCCATTGGTGGATACTCATTTTCTCCAACCACCCCTTTAGTAGCATATACCCAATCAAATTCCTGCCCAAAAGATTTTAGGGGAAGAAGTGAAATGAAAAGCAATAAATAAAATGCTCTCAATTTAAAAGAAGTATCATTTTTTTTTACTAAAATCATAAGTAAAGGTCCTAAAACTTATCGAAGTAGCTAATATACAAATAAAACCTACCCCTTCATCCGCATCAACAAGTTATTCTCAATCCGCAACACCTTATTTTCCTCCTGAAGTTGGGCAATTAATGATAAATTATCGGCATTATATCTTGCACTTACGCTAAACTCACGAGGCAAATGATTAGCAATATCTTGAAAAAAATTATGCTCCAAGGCATAACTAATGTCCTCTAAAGTATTGGTTCGGATGTCAGGACTATTGCGGTACAACGATACGGTTTGCCCTTGTTTTCCTATCAAACCCGCCAAATGTTCCCCTTGAATAAAGTGGTCTTTTAAATGAGTACTCAGTATTCTTCCTACGTTAATAGGGTTTCGGTCTTTTTTCATCGGTTTTTATTTTTTAGTTGTAAATAAATTTAAAATTAAAGCAAAAAACTTAAAGTTCAAATACAATTACTAAATTTTCACGAGTATTCTAAATATAATATACAGCTATATTGCCACAGTATGTATATTTACACTTGTAAATATATGTAGTCCTGCACGACTATTTATATTTGCACTTGTAACTCTGTACATAAATTACCTATATTTATATTTGCATTTGCTAAATATGTATAAAGAATATCCCAAATTGTATTTACACTTGTATTTTTTTATAAAAAATATATACATTTATATTTACACTGGTAATTATATATAATAATTATAATTACTGTATAAATCATATAAATACTATAGGTTTGTCAACAAGTTTTAAATTTACGCATAATTTTCAACTCCAATTATACACGAAATTTAAATTAGAAAAAGCAGGAATAATGTAACTTTGCCAGATAAATTCAGCCCATTTTGTCAAAAACAATTCACTTCAAAAACACCACAATCTCTTTTACCGACCAAGGCAAAGGAACAGCTATTGTATTGCTACACGGTTTTTTGGAAAATAAAAAAATGTGGGAGGCCTTTATACCTGAATTTTCAAAAAAAAACTGCATCATCACCATCGATTTATTGGGTCATGGAGAAACGGAATCCTTGGGATACGTTCATTCTATGGAAGACAATGCCGATGTAGTTCACGCCGTTTTAGCGGAACTTCGCATCCGGAAAGCCGCATTCGTAGGGCATTCCATGGGTGGTTATGTAGCTTTGGCTTTCGCCGAATTGTATCCCGAATTCATGAAAGGTTTAGTGCTTTTGAACTCCACGGCACGAGCCGACAGCGACGAACGAAAAATAAATAGAGACCGAGCGATTATTGCTGTAAAACACAATTACACCAATTTCATTCGGCTTTCCATTGCCAATTTATTCAGCGAAAACAACCGCGAACGGCTTGCCTTTGAGATTGAACAGGTAAAAGAAGAAGCCTTAAAGACGCCACTTCAAGGCATTGTTGCCTCACTTGAAGGCATGAAAATTCGCAGAGACCGAGAAGTTTTACTGCATTTTTCAGATTATCCGATGCTACTAATTTTAGGCGAAAAAGACCCAGTTTTAAATTATGAAGAAACCACCTCACAAATTGAAGGCACCAAAGTAGCACTCGTCACTTTTCCTGACGGACACATGAGTACGATTGAAAATCAGGAGGAATTGAAAGTGGTTTTGAGTGCTTTTTTTAAGAAAATTTAATTGATTATTTCCTCAAATGGAATTTCAACATTCAATATTTCTTTCAACAAAACAACTAATTCTTTTAAATAATTTTCCAAAACAACCGTGTCTACAACTGTCGATATGTCTTTTCCTTCTTTAAATTTGAAAGGCAAAAAACCATTTCTTAAGTTTTTGAAAGAGATAATTCCCACTTCCATTTCCTTTCCTTTTGCTTCTTTTTCAAACATAAAAGCATACGCTAAAATTTGAATAATCTTGTCGTTTTTAATTTCAGTAACCAAGTTGTCCCACGTTTTCAAAGTCACCGAAGCAGATTCCACCTTACCCGTTTTATAATCAATGATTCTAATTTTGCCATTTCGTTCTTCAATTCGATCCACTTCCCCACCAATTTTGACATCATAAGGCAAATCAGGATGTTTTAGAATTCGAAAAAATTTTTCCTCTAAAAAGAGAACTTTAACTTCGTCTCCCGCTTCCAAACTTTTTAATTCTACATGCAGGAAGTTGAAAATATTTCTTTTTGCAACCTCAAAAACCAAAAGGTTTCGGCCTTTTTGGATATCTCCTTCTTTATAAATAAGTTTAAATTGGTTTAAAACTTCAGCTTCAATTCTTGGAAAAAGTCCTTTGATGTCCTCAGCTTTTAAAATTTTACCCACAAAAGGTTGATACAATTCAAACAAAGTTTCGTGAATTATGGTTCCCAAGGTATTTACGGCTACATTTTCTTCTACTTCATCTACTTGACTGATTCGGATGATTTTTTGCAAATAAAACTGTATCGGATTCCTGATGTAACTCGTTAATGCCGATGGCGAAAAGCCTTTTTCTGCAATTTCTTTCAATCGCAACATCACACTTTCAGATTTTTCTACCACCATTGGTTCATACGCTTTTTGAGGTACTTCTGAATTGTAAATTTCCTGAGTCAACTCATGTGCATCTTGCTTTTCGATTTCAATTTGTGTGATAAATCTACTTCGTTCACCACCGTCTAAACCTTCACTTTCGGTATTATAAAGCAAGTAAATGTTTTTAGCACGTTGCAAAAGATGGTAAAAGTGAAAAGTATAAATAGCATCTTTTTCTTTGAAAGTAGGCAAGCCCAACTCCCGTTTCACATCATAAGGAATAAAGGAATTGGATGCTTTTCCCGCCGGAAATTTCCCTTCATTCATCGAAGTAATAATCACATTTTCAAAATCCAACACCCGACTTTCCAAAACACCCATCAATTGTAACCCGCTAAGTGGTTCTCCTTCAAAAGAGACTTCGGCAACGTCGATTACTTGTTTGTAAATAGAAAACAAAGTATTCAAATCGTCAATCTCATCGTGATTAGTATAGTAGGTAATCAGCTTGTTGATGACCTTAAAAATACTGTACACAAAAGCATTGGTGATTTTCTCTTCTTGCGAGTCACTTTGTAATTTGTCCTTTATCAATAGTAATAATTTGGACAAATTCTCCAGAATGACGACCGGTTTTTCGTTCCATTGCTGAAATAATAAATTAAATAATTCATTCTTTTCATCCTGCAATTCAAGCACTCTTTGATGAGTAATGAACGTATAATTATTCTGGTTGATGATTTTGGCTAAAGCCGAGGTCGCACTAAATGGTTCGACTAACGGATGCGTCAAAATATCCATCAAATCTTTGTAATAAAAAACGTAGGACTTCGCATCTCTTTTGATAGCATGGGTATGTAACTTGAAAAGCTTTGCCAATAAAAGTTGTGCCGGATTGTTCTTAGCCGAATATCCCATGGTAATATTCAGTGAGGGAACGCTTTTTGGCAAAGAATGCAAAAGCGGCAATAAAAGACTCTCTTCGCCTAAAACAACGGCAGTTTTGTGAATGCTTTCAGGCACTTCCTCAATGATTTTTTCCACAATCTTCCCTGCGATTTTGGCTTGACCAATACTTTTTGGCGTACCAATAATTTGAATTTTTTTGGCTAATGAGTAATCATTTGCAATGGTTTCAAACGGATTGGTTTTATAATGTTCCCACTCTTTCTTAATCCGACGAAGAAATAATCCGGCATCATGTTGGTAATCATTCATAAACACTTGATCGATGTCCCACACAATTTCCGCTTGTCCAAGTGCCATCATGTGCTGCACTATTTTCTCTTCGGCAGCATTTAATGCATTGAACCCTGCGAATAAGTATTTTTTATTGTAAGTTGCTTTTGAAAATTGGTCGAGATTGTTCACCGCTTCCCGGTAAATCAAACCTTGATACCCGGTGCCCTTTTGCAACAAGTATTCATATAAACTGGAATAATATTTAGGTAAAAGCTCCCAAAACTTCAAGTATTTTTCAATCATTGAAGTCCGCTTTTCTACGTCAAGCGACCAGTGTTTGATGTCTTCAATATCTTTTAAATACGAAAATACGTGACTTGGCTTGAGTAAGTAACGGTCAATTTCATTAAAGTCTTGTAGTAGTATTTTTGCCCAATTGGCAAAAGATTCAAAATCTTCATGCTGCTTCTCCTCTTGAGGTAAGGACCGATACACGGTGTAAAATTCAAACAGTAATTCAACCGTATCAATGGTTCGAATTTGAGCAAGTTGTTGCACAAAATCTTCAATACTTATAATTTCAGGTGCAAATAAGGTCTGTTCGGCATTATTCTTTAATTCTTCTAACAGAAACACTTTCGCTCTTCTATTGGGAAGAATTACAATTAAATCCTGCGTTTTAATTTCCGAATCATTGAGAATCTTTCGGGCTAGTTGGCTTAAGAATGATGTATTTTCCATAAGATAAAAATACAAAAAAACGCCCCGATAAATCGAGGCGTTTCTTAAATATTTAAAGGAATAAAATTATTTTACTAATTTCACTTCAACTCTACGGTTGTTGGCTTTTCCTTTAGAAGTTTTGTTTGTGTCAATTGGTTTTGATTCACCAAAACCTGATGAAGTTAAACGGTCAGTAGCAATACCATTTTCAATTAAGTACATTCTTACTGCTCCAGCTCTTTCTTCAGAAAGTGTTTGATTCATTGCATCTTTACCATCGCTATCTGTGTGACCTTCGATACTAAATTTAGAACTTGGAAATTCTTTTAAGATTGCAGTAATTGACAATAATACTGGGTACGTTTCTTGTTTGAAAGAAGATTTACCACTGTTAAACAAGATTGTTTTAGCGTAAGCATTTAATTTGATTACTTGCTCTTCTGTCATTTCAGGACATCCGTTGTTTGCAACAGTACCTTTAACAGTAGGACACTTATCATCTTTGTCTAACACTCCGTCTCCGTCAGTATCAGGCCATGGACAACCACCATTTTCTTTTGGTCCTTTTACAGTTGGACATTTGTCACTTTTATCAGTGATTCCATCTCCATCAGTGTCAGGACAACCTTTCATAGATTTTAAACCAGCAACTTCTGGACAGTCATCATTTTTATCAGCTACACCATCTCCGTCTGTATCAGGACAACCTTGGAATTCAGCTAAACCAAAAATATCAGCACAAGCATCATCTTTGTCTAAAATTCCGTCTCCATCTGTATCAGGACATCCGTTTAATTCTTTTGGACCAGCAACTTCTGGACATGCATCATCTTTATCATAAACTCCATCACCATCTGTATCTTTTCCTCCAAATTTGAAAGTCAAACCAGCAAAGTGTTGTACATGAGATGGAACTGCATCAGCAAAAGTTTTCTTGTAAGTTGATTGCAAAGAAAGACCTACTTGCTCAGAAAACCAAAATGTTAATCCTAAACCTCCATTAACAGTACCAGTATCATAATCACCCATCCAAGTATAACCTCCACCAATGTGAGCCGAAGGGTCAATTATTTTAGAACCGAGTAAGTTCATGAAACTGTAACGGATAATTCCGTCTGCTCCATAATAAGTTAAATCTCCAGGATTAGTAACTTCATATCCAGTACCAACAAGTGCTCTGGTTGTTAATTTGTCAATTTTATTAACAGATCCCGTTACTCCAAACGTGAAACCTGCACCAACAGATTTACTTACATTTAAATAAGACACGGAAGGAAGGATGTTCCAGCTTTCGCTAACTTTAAATGGCTGATTAAATTTGTCGGCAAAACTATCACCCGCACCAGCGCGAGTATCTACTGCATTTGCACCAAAGGAAATTGCCCATGGATTATTACTGTCTTGAGCTTGGGCATTCAATCCCATAGCAAGTAAAACAGCAACAAGAATTTTGTTAAGATGTTTCATAATTGATTTTATTAGTTACAAAAGTTATAAGGCAAAAGTAATGTGTTATATTTTAAGAACAAAAGAAAGTGTTAATAAAATATTATATTTTTTTTATACTATTTCTAGGTTTTTAAAACTCCAAGGTTTTTTCCAACTTCCGTAAATGCCTGAATAGCCTTATCTAAATGTTCCTTCGAATGACCCGCAGATAACTGTACACGAATTCTAGCTTTGTCTTTTGGCACTACCGGAAAGAAGAATCCAATTACATAGATACCTTTTTTCAACAATTCATCGGCCATTACTTGTGATAATTTAGCGTCATATAACATGACAGGAACAATTGCAGAATCACCTTGAACGATGTCAAAACCTGCTTTAATCATTCCTTCTTTGAAATAATTGGTATTCCATTCTAATTTATCTCTTAACGATGTATCGCTTTCTAGCAATTCAAAAACCTTAATTGAAGCACCAACAATTGCTGGAGCCAAAGAATTAGAGAATAAATATGGACGTGAACGCTGACGTAAAATTTCAATTACTTCTTTTTTAGCAGTTGTATAACCACCCATTGCTCCACCTAAAGCTTTCCCCAAAGTTCCAGTAATAATATCTACACGACCCATTACTCCTTTAGCTTCTAATGTTCCTTTTCCTGTCGCACCAATAAAACCTGCAGCGTGACATTCATCAACCATTACCAATGCATCGTATCTATCCGCTAAATCGCAAATTTTATCTAATGACGCTACAATTCCGTCCATTGAGAAAACACCATCCGTTACAATTAACTTGAAACGACATCCTTTTTCAGATGCGGCAATTAACTGTGCTTCCAAATCCACCATATCATTATTCTGGTAACGGTATCTTGAAGCTTTACACAATCGAACACCATCAATAATAGAAGCGTGATTTAAACTATCTGAAATTATACAATCTTCTTCTCCTAATAATGGTTCAAAAACACCTCCGTTTGCATCAAAAGCAGCTGCATATAAAATAGTATCCTCTGTTCCGTAGAAATTCGCGATTTTTTGTTCTAATTTTTTGTGAATATCTTGTGTTCCACAAATAAATCGAACCGATGACATTCCGAAACCGTGTGAATCCAATGCATCTTTTGCGGCTTGAACTACTTCAGGATGCGATGAAAGTCCGAGGTAATTATTAGAACAAAAGTTCAAAACTGTTTCACCTGTAGAAATAGTGATTTCCGCTCCTTGAGGCGAAGTAATCACGCGTTCTTTTTTGAAAATACCATTGTCTTCAATAGCTTTCAACTCATTTTGCAAGTGTTGCTGAATTTTTCCGTACATAGTTTGTGTATTTATTTTTTACAAATTTACAATTTCAAATTCGTTGCCAATGTATATGATGGACTTTTTAATCACTTTGTAGCCCATTTGCTCAATTGCGTCTTGGTATTTCTGCAATTGTTTATGATATTTCGGTTCATGTTTCCCGGTTTTATAATCCAATAAATACATTTCGGTGTTGTTTTTCAAAACCATTCTATCGGGTTTTACTAAACTTCCATGCTTTTGAATAATCGTTTGCTCATTGAAAGCCGTACTGTTTTCGTCAAAAAACAAACTCAAGTCCGTATGATTTACAATCTCCCGAATTGTTTTTTCAACAATATCTTTTTGCGTTCCTGCAATCAACCCGTTTTCCAACGCTTTTTGCAAAGCCAAGTCAATATCCGATTTAGTATGAATATAAGACAAAATTTCGTGGATTATATTTCCGTAAGTAATCGCATCTTGTTGCGAAGTGCCCCACATTAAGGATTCGCGTTGCGCGATTTTAATATTCTCAATTGGCAAAACTTCCGCAACTCTTGTTATTTTCTTTGGCAAAATCGATGCTTTCTTTTCACCTGAATATTTCTTGGCAATGCCAAATTCGTATTCCAATTTTCCTTCTTCAAAAATATGTTTGCTATCCAAATATTTGAGTAAATATGAGGAAGTAGTGTTAGGCCATTCGCCTTTTGAATTCAAAACCTCATACTGCGAAATAATGTACAATTGTTCTTCTGGACGCGTCAAGGCAACGTACAAAACATTAATATTGTCAAGCAATTGCTCTTGTGCTTTTTGGTCGAAAACAGTTTTTGCAGCATTGCCAAATCCTTCAACTGCTTTATTATTATCGATTAAAACCCTTTGTAAATCGAACGTTTCCGTTTCGTTGTCGACCCATAATTTGTCTTTTCGCTGTCGACTGTAATTTTCATCGGCAAAGGGAAAAATCACAATTGGAAATTCCAATCCTTTCGATTTGTGAATAGAAATAATTCGAACCGCATTATTTCCTTCCGGCGAAGGAATGCTGAAACTCGTTTTTTTCTTTTCCCAATATTCTAAAAAGTCGGCAACTCCGGCTTGGTTTTTAATGTCGCGTTCCAAAACGATATCCAGGAAATATTGCAAATACGCATTATTTTTGGACACCGGAATGCATTTCGAAATCAATAATTCCACGGTTTCATACAATGCTTTCTTGCGAATGTTTTGAAACGATAATTTCATTTCAAAAGTTTCCAACCATTCTTCTAACTCCTTCTCAAACTTGAAACTCATTCCCTTGGCAATAAAATCGTGAATTTCCGAAGGCGGCAAATTATAGAACCCAACATAATATAGAAAATACGCTTTGGCTTCAAGGTCGTTCGCATTTTTTAAGTAATTCAACGCGTGAATTAAAAACTGCACTTCCGTTGCATTTGCAATCAATAAGGTTTCCGAAGATTGAATGGGTATTTCGTTTTCTGTCAGATAATTGGCAACAGCCACACCGTCCTTATTATGACGAACTACAACCGCAATGTCGCTATACGAATAACCTTGCTGCTGCACTTTTAAAATAATGTCTAATGTTTTTATAACATATAAATCATCTTGGGTCAGTTCATCTTCCTCTTCCGATTTTTCCTTTTTTGGCAAAAACGAGACATTTACATAACCGCCAATTTTGTCTTTGACATTCTGCCGACTATGGTTTTCATACAAATCTTTATAATCTTCGTGTTCAAATTCGCCTGAAATGTATTTAAAAAAATCATTATTAAATTCGATAATTTGCGAATAACTGCGGAAATTATCCTCTAAATGAACGACGGTTTTATCGGGAATCCCAAAAGGATTTGCGTCTTTACTCAATTCGATAAATTGTTCCGCCTTCCCTCCACGCCAACGGTAAATGGATTGTTTTGGGTCGCCCACAATCATCAGCGAACCTCTTTCGCCTTGTAAATCTTCGCTTACTAACGCATTATCGATTAACGGAATTAAATTTTGAAACTGCATTTCTGACGTATCCTGAAATTCGTCAATAAAGAAATGTTTGTAGCGTTCGCCCATTCGTTCGTAAATAAATGGAGCGGGCTGCTTTTGAATTTCCTTGTGAATAATGGCATTAAATTCAGCAATCGAAAGTATGTTTTGTTCCTTTTGAATATCGGCTAATTTGTTACTCAACGTATTCAACAACGAAAGTGGCGTGATGTTTTTTAGAAACGCTTTGTAAAAATCATGTTGGGCAAATTGCTCATAAATAATTTGCAATTGCGATAACATTTGCGGAATCAAATTTTCAATAATCGCTCTATCTTTTGCGGTTTTATTAATGGCGATATCTTCAAATTCGTGGTAACGTTTATTTAAAGGATTAAAGTTTTTCTGCGAAATTCCTGTAACGTGATTGGGAAAAGTTCCTCGTGAAAATGATTTTAAATCGACACCGTTTTTTTCTAAAGTTTCCAAAATATCCGAAGCACGGTTTGCATTTTCTTCGATAATCGTTTTACACGTTTCCTTTAATTTCTGTTTGATTGCCATGAAATCAGGAATCGACTTTCCTTGAAAATTGATGACTTCTTCCCTATTGTTTTCGTTGAGAATTAATCTTCCGGTATCCATGATTTCGCGTGAAATGTCCCAACTTTTATCATCGTCGGTTTTTTCCATTGTGAAATCGATGAGCAGTTTGGTGAGCATTTCATCGGTTCCGGCTTCGGCAATGATGGCGTCAACGGCTTCTGTTAATAAGTTTTCGGTATCAAGAGAAACTTCAAAAGTCATGGGAAGGTCTAAATCGTGAGCAAACGTTCGGATGACTTTGTGGGTAAATTTATCAATCGTAGAAATATCAAATGCGGCATAATTATGAATAATATGCTTTATGATTTCTTGTGATTTTGCTTTAATTTGCGAAGCGTCAAGTTCGGTTTCTTCAACTAAAACGTCCATTAATTGTAGGGCTTTCGCCGCGGGTTCGTCTTTTATAAATTCAGAAAGACTGCCTACGATACGGCTTTTCATTTCGTGAACCGCTTTATTGGTAAATGTGATGGCAAGGATGGAGCGATACGCATCATTCTTTTTAGCAGACAAGATAATTTTCAGGTATTCCTTAACGAGGTTAAAGGTTTTTCCAGAACCGGCTGATGCGTCGTAAATGGAGAAAGCGTGTTTTTGCATGGTTGGTATTTTGTCTAAAAATAGTGCTTTTTTTGGAAATTGGACAGAAATAGTACAATCCTTTTTTTACCACCAATTTCACAAATTAGCACAAATTTTCAGGTTGATTCAATTAGTAAAAATGATTGGTTAACTGGTTATCTATAAAAATTGCACAAATTTAAAATTGAAATTGTTATTGAAATTGATATTGTCATTCCAATCCTTAAATCCCTAGCCGTGATAGTAACGGAAAGCCCGGAATCCGGAAAGCTAATTTTTCCTGGCCAGAAAGAGCGACCAGCGGAAGCTCCTTTCTGGACTTTGGAAAAATAGCTTTGCTGATGAGGACTTGAAGCGGATAGCGCGAAATAGCTCCAAGAAAAGAGTGTTTTTTTTTATTTAAAGAAATTATAACGTTGGTGCATTTTTGATTGTGAAGATAATTGTTTATTTTTGGTTACATTTTTTATAAATCATTAAAACATACATATTATGGCATTTGAATTACCAAAATTACCTTATGCATACGATGCATTAGAGCCACATATTGACGCTAGAACTATGGAAATTCACCATACGAAGCATCACAATGCATACACGACAAACTTGAATGCGGCTGTTGAAGGTACTGAATTAGAGGGTTTGACGATTGAAAACATCTTGATTAATTTAGACAAAAAAAACGCGGCTGTTAGAAACAACGGTGGTGGTTTTTACAATCATAATTTGTTTTGGACAGTAATGTCGCCAGATGGTGGTGGAGAGCCTAAAGGTGAGTTGATGGCTGCGATTGAAGCTTCTTTTGGAAGTTTTGAGGAGTTTAAAACGAAGTTTGCCAAAGCGGGTGCTACTCAATTTGGTTCAGGATGGGCTTGGCTTTGTGTGAAAAAAGATGGAAAACTTGATGTTTGCGGAACTCCAAATCAAGACAATCCATTGATGCCAGAAGTAGGTTGTGGTGGAACGCCAATTTTAGGAATGGATGTTTGGGAACACGCGTATTACTTGCATTACCAAAACCGTCGTCCAGATTATATTGAAGCTTTCTTTAATGTAGTTGACTGGACAGAAGTTGCAAGACGTTTTGCAGTTGAAAAATAAAAATTTTAGTCGTTTAAAATTGGAGAAGCAGGAAACTTAGGTTTTCTGCTTTTTTTTGTGTTTCGCATTCACACAAATTTTCACAGTTTATTTTAGAGTTTATTTTCGCTTCTATCCCTTTACTTTTTCCGCAAAATCACTTTCAGAATTAATTACTTCTCCGTCGTATTGTAATTTCCAACCCATAGATTTTGTAAGTAGTAACATATTAGAAAGTTCACTCACAAGTCTGTTTTTCGCATTGGTTTTCAAAGAAGATTTCTCAATTTTCTTAGCCAAATTAGCCCGAACGGTTTTGTTTATTTTATTATAATCTTCTGCTGTAAAATCATTTAATTTGGTCGATTGCACGTCGTAATATTTGTAATCTGGATAGATTTTTATTTCTTCTTTTGGGATAAATTTGATGGTCAATGTTTTATTTTGAGCGTCAATGTCGTAGCTGATTTTGCTTAAATCGAATGAAACGGTTACTTCAGCATTTACTACAACTAGTGCTTTTTTCTCGAAAGAGATGATATCTAGTAAGTATTTTTTCTGGTCTTTATAGGTAATGACTTCGGCGAAATGTCCTTCGGTTACAACCAATTTTCCAACGTTTTTTATTTGCTGTTCAATTAAATTGGTGTCGTATTCAATCGTTGATGTAGTACTTGACTTGGTTACTAATTGGTAAACCAAATACACAATAATAGCAAACAATACAGCAACAATCCACTTGCGCGATTCGGAAAAGAATTGCATTAAATTATTAATGAAACCGGATTTATTGTAATTTGCAGAAGGCTCGCTCATGGCATTCGAATTTCGTACGAAGATAAGAAACCTATATCAGCATTTATTATGTGTTTTAATGAATTAGTGTAAAAATATAATTACTCTTCAAATACAAATTAAACTTGATTTTTGAAATTGCTATTGCTGTTTTAATCTACTCCAACAACTTCTTATTCACCCGACTTGCTGCAATATAAGAAGCGACAAATCCTAAAACGGTTACGGTTGCTAAAACGATTAAAACATTCTGAATCGTAAATTTCACCGGATAAGCCAACGTATCGGTTATCATAATGAACTTGAAATAATCTTGTGCCAAAACAATCGACACACCTAAAAACAATCCAATTAAAGCGCCAATGAAACACAATAGTGTTCCTTGAAACAGAAAGATATTTTTCAGATTTTTAATTTCGACTCCGAGATTGAAAAGGGTTTTGAGGTTTCCTTTTTTCTCTAAAATCATCATAATTAATGCTCCAATCAAATTGAAAAGTACCACAATAATGACCAAGGTGAATATTAAATACACCGCGATATTCTCTGTGTTGAGCATTTTATAAAGCGAATCGTTAAGTTGTGCTCGGTTTTTTACAATTACTTTGTCTTTAAAAATGGTGTTTAATTCCTGCACCACTTCTGCTTCATCCGCATTGGGTTTGAGTTTAAATTCTATTGCTGAAAGTTGGTTTTGCTTTAGAAAAAGCATTTCTTGTGCAAGGGGCAAATCGCAAAAAACATATTTTAAATCGATATCATCGCTGATGGCATACATCCCAATTGGCACGAGAGTTTGTGTCAAAAAAGCATCTTCGGGACTATTGATTTCTCCTTTTCCCGCCTTTGGAACAAAAACTTGAAATGCGTTATTGAAGTCCATCAATCCCATTGAAAGTTTCTGGGAAATGCCATAACCTACTACCACTTGCAACGTTCCAGGCTCAATCCATTGTCCGCCATAAAGTCCTTCTTCAACGGTGCTTACTTTTGTAAATAACGTATCGACGCCCTTTAAATTGGCGACTTGCTGTTTTCCGTTAAAAGTAAAAAGAAGGCGTTCTTCGACGGTTTTGCTGTAGAAAGCAAGGTCTTTTAGTTTCGATAATTCTTGCTCTTCATTGGGATTAAAGGCGAAAAACTTTCCGGTTTTCGGAACGATTTTCAAATCCGGGTCGATGGTATTGGTAAACGAAAGACTGAAATCAATCAATCCGCTAAAAACCGAAAGTACCACAAACAACGCCATCGAACCAGCAATAATACCAATACTTGCAATCCAGTTGATGGTATTAATGGCGGTATTTTTACTGTTACTTTTGAGGTAACGCTTGGCGATGTAAAGTGAAAAATTCAAATTAGTATTTTCTTCGTTTCTCTAATAAGTCACGGTTTTCAATCGGATTTTCTTCTCCTTTTAATGCATTGTCAATTTTCTCAATGTAATCTAACGAGTCGTCGATGAAGAATGTTAAGTTAGGCACTTTTCGCAATTGCATTTTTACACGTTGCGACAAATCATGCTTAATTAAGGACGTATTTGTTTTGATTGCCGCTAAAGTTTCCGCAGCTTTTTCTTGTGGGAAGATACTCAAATGCACGGTTGCCACGGATAAATCTGAAGTTACAACCACCTTTGAAACGGATATAACCAAATTTGAAATTCCATTCTTTCTTATTTCACCTTGCAAGATATCCACTAAATCTTTTTGGATTACTCCACCTATTTTTTTCTGTCTGTTCGTTTCCATTTTGCAAAAATACAATTTTAAGTTGTATGTCTTAAATTAGAAGTGCGTTAGTGGCGAATAATTTGTTTTATGAAGTTTCAGTTTTTCAAAATCCAACTTAAAATAATGTAAATTTGCATCAAAATTAATCACAATGAGTAAAATTCGCATCACAAAACAGTTTACATTCGAAACGGGTCATGCATTATATGGGTATGACGGAAAATGTAAAAACGTTCACGGACATAGTTATAAATTATCAGTAACGGTAATTGGCACACCAATAACTGATTCCGGTAACGTGAAATTTGGGATGGTAATTGATTTTACCGATTTAAAGAAAATTGTAAAGGAAGAAATTGTTGACCAGTTTGACCATGCAACGGTTTTTAACCAAAACACACCTCATGTCGAGTTGGCCAAAGAGTTAATGAAACGAGACCATCATGTGATATTAGTGGATTACCAACCAACGAGTGAAAACATGGTTATTGATTTTGCACAAAGAATTAAAAATAGATTACCCGAAAATATCGCTTTATTTTCATTGAAATTACAAGAAACGGAGTCTTCGTTTGCAGAGTGGTTTGCGAGTGATAATTAAATTCTAAAGACACTTATTCGAAGTAATTCAAATGTCTTAGCGTTCAATTTGTGTATCCTAGAAATTGATTTTCGTGTCTTCGAAAGTCATTTATGTATCTTAGAAATTCATTTACGTGTCTTCGTTACTCATTTGTGTATCTTCGAAAGTCATTTGTGTCTCTTAGAAATCAATTTATGTGTCTTCGAAAGTCATTTATGTGTCTTCGCTGGAAACATATCGCTTTCATAAATAGAACAATCGATATAATAAAACCAAAAACCCCTGAAGCGTTCACTTCAGGGGTTTATTGTATACAAAACGGATGTAAATTATTTCTTCACAATCAAGAATTCACTACGTCTGTTCATAGCATGTTCTTCTTCCGTACAAGCCTCTTTACAATCTACTTTAGGCTCGCTTTCTCCGTATCCTTTTCCAGTAATTCTGGCTTTATCGATACCTTTCGAGATTATATATTGAACACTTGATTTCGCTCTTCGGTCTGATAAGTTCATGTTATAGTTATCGCTACCTCTATTATCCGTGTGTGCTTTAACCATTATCACCATATTCTCGTTGGCTTTCATTGCTTGAACAAGTTTGTCTAGCTCAAATGCACCTTCAGCGGTAATATTTGATTTGTCAAATTCAAATTGAATGTCTTTAAGCACTACTGCAACATCAGTTACAATCACATCTATTGGGTTCAATGCTGCACTAACTTTCAATTTACCACCATTAGTCGCAGCTATTGAGAATACACCGCTTTCATAACCATCCTTTGCTGCTTGAATGCTGTAAGGAATCATACAATCTACAGGAAACATAATCTCTCCGTTAGCAGATGTTGTTTGCGTTTCCAATACGTTTTTCTTTGCATCTAAGATAGCCACTCTCGCATTTGATAATAGTGCTCCTGTTTTTGCATCAGTAACCACAATCATCGCTTCTACGCCACATACCGGGTTTGCCCAATACATATTGTCAACTCCTGTTCTGTTACTTGAAAAGAATCCTGCGTTTTTTGTTACGTTGAAACTAAATGCGAAGTCGTCTTTCTCACTGTTCACTGGTTTTCCAACGTTCTCTATTTGGTTATTCGTTTTCAAATCTACCATGTAAACGTCTAATCCTCCTAGTCCGATGTGACCATTTGATGAGAAGTACAATACATTATCATCCGTGATTTGTGGAAATTGTTCTTTCCCCTCAGTATTGATTTTAGTTCCCATGTTCTCTGGTTTACCATATGTTCCGTCGCTGTTTACTGCTACTTTCCAAATGTCTGTTTCTCCTACTGAACCGGGCATGTTTGAACTAAAGTACAAGGTCTTTCCATCTTTACTCAAACTCGGACTACTGTTAGAATAGTCTTTGTTGTTGAATGGTAACGATTTTACATTACCCCAAGTATTGCCTTCTTTGGTTGCTTTGTATAAAAATACTTGTCCAAATTTAGTGTTCAACTTTTTGTCTTTCTCGTATTCTTTTTCTCCGTGTGAATCTCTTGAGAAGTACATCGTGTTTCCGTCATTGCTAATGGTTGCTGGTCCGTCGTGCCATTTGGTGTTTAGTTCGGCTACTTCTTCGGGTTTGCTGAAGGTTTTATCCTCATTCCATGTCGATTTGTAGATGTCTAAATACGGCTCGTCGTTCCATCCGTCGGTACGTTTGCTTTTGTTTCTTGAAGAGGTGAAATATAACGTGTTGTCATTTGTCAACATCGCTCCAAAGTCACTTCCTTCGCTGTTAATCTCTAATGCTTTTACGTTGAATGCTTTTTGTTTGTTCAACAATTTCGGCAAGTAGTTCGGATTTTGGTTGAAGTCTTTGGCTCTATGGTCGCTTGGTGCTTTTTTTGCAAAAGCGGCCATTTGCTTGTTGGCTTCTTCGTATTTACCCGTGGCTTTTAGCATTTGTGCATAGCGAAAGTAGGTTTCTGCCTCTTGTGGGCTTTTCACTACCATCGCATACCATTTGGCTGCTTCTTCGGGGTTGTACATGTTGTAATAAGCGTCTGCCAATTGTTTGTAGATGTACGGGTCTTTCTGACCTTTGTCTACTAACTTTAGGTATTCCTTTGCCGCGTCTACATACTCAAATTGTTGGAAGAGTTTGTCCGCGCTTTCGGTTTTCTTATTTTGTGCGTTTAAGGTTGTAGTGCTTACTAACACACAGCTTAATAGAATATAGAGTCTTTTCATTATGTGAGTGCTTTTATGTTAGAAAAATCGTGGTGAACGTGAAACTTTTTTCGGGAAGTTTACATCAAATAACACGATAATCTCGTGTGAAGAGGGTGCAACTGTTTTGATTTCCGAAACAATATGGTCATAAGCATATCCGATTCTCAGACTTGGTGTAATAGCAAAGTTTACCATTCCTCCAAAACTGTCGTCTACACGGTAGGTTCCACCTATTTCAAATTTCTCGTTGAATAAAAAGTTTGCTGATACATCCAATGAGCTTGGTGAGTTGAATGCTGATTTCAACATCGCAAAGGGTTTGAATTTCAAGTTGGGTGTTAAGTCAAACACATATCCCCCTGTTAGGAAATAGTGCTGGGTTTCTGTTCCGTATTTCACACCGTTATAATCTAAATAGTTTGCTTTTATCATGTTGGGTACAGATAAGGCTACATAGTATTTATCGGTATAGTAAAAAAGACCGGTTCCTAAGTTGAAATAGGTGTTACTCGTGTCTTCGCTAAATCCTCCGTCGCTTGGAACGGGAAGTGTAGAGGAGATTTCACTAAATAAACCGATTTTCTGGAACGTAGCTCCGGCTTTAAGTCCTAAAGCTAGTTTGTGTTCGCCTCCTAGATTTAATGTATAGGAGAAATCTCCGTATACGTTTTGTTCTTTTACTGGTCCTATTTCATCAGCGATAACTGAGAGTCCAATTCCGACATTCTTACCTGCTGGTGTATGTCCGGAAAAGGTAAAGGTGGATGGGGCTCCTTCGATGTCAACCCATTGTTTGCGGTACAAAAGTCCAAAAGAAAGGTTTTCCTTTGATCCTGCATAAGCCGGGTTAATCACGTTCATATTATACATGTACTGGGTATAATGTGGGTCTTGTTGGGCATTAGCCTCAAATAATGTGACTACGGCAATTAGTACGGCTACGTATATTTTATTCATATCCTTGTGTTATTTTATTTGTAAAATACTGCCCGAATTCCTTCAGGCAGTATGTTATAATCTCCTGTTTATCTGTTAATGTAAATCCATCCGCTAATGTTCTCCCCTGCTACAGTATGAATCATGTAAAAGTAAGTGCCATCTGGCAATTCTTTGCCTCCACTTGATTGACCGCCCCACTGATCCGTGTAATTTGGAAAGTTGTAAACCTCTGTTCCGTAACGGTTGTAAATAAACAACTCTTTTACGTTTAAAGCACTTAAATCAAATACATCATTGTCGCCATCATTGTTTGGTGAAATTCCTTTCTGAATCACACATGATACATTGTTTACAGTAATGGTTTCTGTAGCACTACAGCCTTGACTGTTGGTTACCTTTACCGTGTAAACTCCATTGCTTCCCAATACTATCGCATTGGCTTGGTCTGTTGATACTACTGTTGGTCCCGTCCATACAAAGGTAGAAGTCGCAACATCAAAACTGTCGTTGAATGGAATAGCTACTAAACGGTATAAGTTGTTCTCACAACCTTCAGTGAAATCAATAGAAACTTCTTGACTAATCGTAACTTCCGTAGTAGTTTGAAATGGACCACAAGAATCATTATTATTAATTGCATAAATAATAGTGTAAGTTCCTTCATTACTAGCACTCGGATTGATTGTTCCAGTATTAGTATCAATACTTAAACCATTAGTAGAGCTAAATGTTCCTCCAGTTGATCCTACAACTGTTACTAATTCTGAAGTAGAGCTAGATGCACAAAATGGATCGTTATAACTAATAGTTGCATTCGCGGCTTTTACCAATTTAATTGTAAATGTATGAATATCCCCAGGACAAGAATTTGACGTAGCAACAGTATTCGTGATTAAATACGTTCCTTCTGTACTTGTTGATAAGTCAATTAATCCAGTTACTGAATTGATTACTAAACCAGCAGGTGAAGCTGTAAATACTCCCGCAACCGCGTTTCCTGTGAAAACAGGTACATCAGAACTTACATCATCTATACAATATTCTGTTTGTGCATAAATGAAGCTTGCGTTTGCAGGTTCCTCAATTACAACATCTACTGTGAAAATTCCAGGTGCACATGTTCCATCTCCTGCAACAATGTAAGAAACTGTATACGTTCCTGGAATACTAGTACTTGGATTGATTGCTCCAGATGTGCCATCAATCGTTAATCCACTCGTAGAAATGAATGTTCCTCCTGTCGAGCCTACTAAAGTCACTAGCTCCGATGTAGCACTTATATTACAGAATGGGCTATTATAAGAAATAACGGCACTTGATGGTGCAAAAATTGACATCGTAAATGTATTTGCTGAGCCTGCACAAGGTCCAGATGCCTCAACGGTGTATGTTATTACATAAATTCCTGGTAAACTTGCTGGTAAATCAATTACCCCAGTTGTTGGGTCAATAGAAAGTCCTTCTGGTGTAGCTGTAAATATTCCTGTAGACGAACCTCCACCAGTACCAGAGAAAACAGGACTAGCTGTTGGTGCACTATTTGAACAATATTCAGTTTCAGGATAACTGAAATCTCCATTTGTAGGTTCAAAAATTTCTACATTTGTGGTAAAAACAACATTTCCACATTCCACGTTACCAAGTGTATTTGCTATTTCATAAGACCCTGCAGTACTCTCCGAAAGATTAATCTCTCCCGTTGTTGCATCAATTACTAAACCTTCTGGAGTTGCAGTAAAAATACCTGCAGTTCCTCCTCCAATATAAATTGGCATTGGGTTCAAAGTTTCGTCTTTACAAAAAGTGGAAGGACTAGTATAGCTAAATTGAGCGCTTCCAATAGCTGTAACTACTAAGTTTGCCTCTACAATTACGTAGCATGTACTTAATACATTACTTTCAACTCTAACATAAATAGTTTGGAAGTTAGGAACTGTATTTGTAAATAAATCTGACAAATCAATTGCATTTGCAGCGTCAGCTATTGCATCATTTTCAAGTTCATAGTAAGAAACGGTATAAGCTGTTTCATCTAGAGTTCCTAAAACTTCCGCTGTTAAAGTATTTAAATCAAAGTCTGCAAATTCAACACCACATAAAACATAATTCTCTGGTGTAGTTGCAATAATTTCAGGACTTAAAATAACATCAATTGAATCTTCAACTGGGTTTAAACCACAATCTCCTTTAACAGTATAGGTTCCTGGAGCAGTAGCTATATATAAGGATTGCGTTGCACCTTCAATAAGCACATCATTCAAATACCATTCGAATACTGCAGGTACATTGTTTAAGTCCGCTACTCCCGCTAGTGCATCTAAAACTACTGAATCCGCACAAACTGAAATATCAGCTCCCAAATCTACATCACAACATATTGTTTCTCCTGCTCCAGGTGCATTAAAGTTGGTTTGTACTAAACTAATAAAACCGGGGTCTCCATTAAAATTAGTTATTAAAAGGATATAAAACTCGCCTTCCTGGGCATTTGGAATCGAAATTGTTTCTGTAGAACTTCCAGAATAACTACAATCTACAATATTACCAAACGGATAAAAATTAGATCCAACATTAGAAAAAGGACAAGAAGGACAATCACCAAATACAATTTGATCACAACTGTCGGTCGAAGTGAATGGACCCCATGCAACGAAATCAACATCTAAAGTCTCTCCTAATAATTGACCCGTTGGACTAATGTTCGTATTTTGATACATTGTAAAGTTTAAAGGTCCTGTTTGACCAACATGTAAAGTATAGTATGTAGGATTTGGAATAGAACCTAAACAAGCTATCTGTGTACTATTTGGCAAACCAGTCGTATTTGGAAAAATATACGGGTTATCGGATGAAGCCCCACAAAATGGTGCTGCATTATCACATGTAGAAACAGGTTTAACACATACATCAAAAGTTACAACCTCACTATTTGAGCCATTAGACCAAACTCTTATAAAATATGTTTGCCCAATAACGTAGTTTGTGCTATTACTTGTTAAAGTATTTGCAGGTGCACAATTAAGTAATACTAAATTATCACAAGTACCACTATAAACCGCATGGTTTAAATTAGTAGTTGTTCCTTCAATATTAAGTAATGATACGAAATTGTGAGTTGAACTTGCTGTAAAACTAAACCAAACATCATCATCTTCGTTTCCAACACATGCTGTATTTGAAACTCCTGTTGAACCTGTAGCACCAATCAACGTTCCTGGAGTTGTGTAAACGCAAGACGAAAGGACATTTACCGTTATCGGAATTGCATTGATACATTCGTCATTAGGTCCAGGAGGTGGTGGTGTAGAAACACATACATCAAAAGTCGCTGACTGAGTTGGATTACTTCCGTTCGTATAAACTCTAATTTTATAGGTTTCGCCAACAACCAGATTGATTAGAACTGCAGTATTATTATTTGTAGCACTACAGAAAATTTGTGTCATTGTACCACAATCTATTCCGTTATAAACCGCAAATCGAATATTTGTTGTCGTGCCTTGAACATTAAGTAAATCAACAATGTGAATATTACTCTCTGCAACAAAACTAAACCATACGTCGTCATTCTCGTTTCCTGGACATGTAGAAATTTCTGCTGATGCAGTTCCTCCTAAAGTATTTCCAGAAACCGTTTGAGCACAAATTTGTGTTGGATTAACGGGTACAGGGATAGCTGCACCACAATCATCATTTGCTGGAATAGTAATAAAAGATTTTGGTGTCAAAAGTGTCCAATTACTCATATCAGTATCCACAGTACAAATCGCACGTACATAATATTGATATTGCGTACCAGGAGTTAATCCTGTTACTTGGAAATTTGTATTGACAGATGCGTTATAATAAGGGAACGTTGATCCTCCTACAAATACGCTGCCGTTCACAGGCGGCGTTCCACCTTCTTCAACTACATAAACCTCCCATTGTGTTTCAGTGTTTCCTATTGTCCAACTCAAATTTGCAGTAGTTTGTGTCGTCGAAACTACTTGTAAATCCGTTGGTTTTGGGCAACTTGGTGGAAGACAATTTCCTAAAATTGTATCCGAATATAAAACTGTTAAAGGCGTTCCTACACCTGGTAATTTAGTAAAAACAATGTCATTATTGACATCTATAATAGTCAAGCCAATTTCAAGTGGTAAATTTCCTTCAACACTCCAAAATAAATCAAATGGAACGTTGTTACATATTGAAACTGGAATTCCGAATGGATTATTAACCCCACCAGTTCCTAATGTAGCCACTACAATTCCATTTTGACGAACTTGCATTCGACCAAAGTTCCAATTATTGTTACTAATATTAGTTAAAACGAATCGGTACGTACATTTTTCAGTAGCGTCACAAGTAATAGTGTTAAAAATAAATGGTCCAGTCCATGTACTTGCATCATTGCCAGGACAAACTGCTCTTACATAATAGTAATAAATAGTTGATGGGTCTAATGCAGGAAGTGCGGGTGAAGTAGTGGCACTTAATGTTTGAATAATTCCCGCTGTTCCTGTAATTCCTGAAACATAACGGTCCAGTACTCCAACTGTTGGTGTTATTCCTGGTGCAGCCGGTGGAACCGCATTTGGTGCCGCTAATAATAATACGTCCCATTGTGTCTCACTAGCTCCGGGAGTCCATCCTAATACTGCTGTTGTAGTAGTAATACCTGTTACAGTTTGCGCAATTGGTTTAGGACAAGTTGGTAATGTTTTAAATGTTTTTATAACTGACCATGGTGAATTTCCAGGGTCTGTACATTGTACTCTTACATATACATCATAAGAGGTATCTGCAAGTAATGAATTTGCAGCAATAGTGTAGAAAAATGGTACTGCTGGACCATTCGTTCCTGAATATGTTGGAGCCGTTGTATCATTTGGCACAGGACTTCCTGCTGGAACAAGATAAATATCAAATCCTACTCCTTCAGTTCCTGGAGCAACCCAATTAATTGTTGCTGATGAAGTTGTAATATTTGTTACCGTTACATTCGTTGGTGCCAAGTTACATAAAGGCGTATCGCAATTAACTGTACCTGTATAAATTGAAGTTCCAACTGTTTGGCTTGCTCCATTAATTGTAGCAATTGTTTGTCCAAACGGGTTTACTACCGAAACTATACATTGTTGTGGAAAGATACCAGCGACACTCCAAAAAATGTCAAATGGTACTCCGTCACAAACGGTAACCGGAACATCAACAGGACCTGCACCTGAATTGTAATTGCTACCGATAGTCGCTACTACAATACCATTCTGACGAATTTGCATTCTTGCTCCGTTCCAACCATTATTGGCGGAATCGGTCATTCTGAAAATATAAACACACTCATCTACTACAGCACAAATTTTCGTGTTAAACAATATTGGACCTGACCACGCACTAAATACTCCTGGAGCACATTCAGAACGAACCCAGTATTGATAAGGTGTTGCTGCATTTAAATCTGTTGGTGTAAAGTTTGCAGTTGTACTTGTATATTGTCCCGCTCCTGCTGGAACAGCACTTCCTGCCGGTTGAACAGCAATTTCATAACCCAAGACAGTTCCCGTTGGTGGTGTCCATGCAAAATCAGCTCCCGTTAGTGTTTCATTTGAAACAGTTAGATTAGTTGGCTTACTTGGACAATTTTCACATTGTATTAATAAGTTATATCCAATCGTTGGTGAAAGAGAATTTGAAGAAATTACAATTATGTAAGTAGTGTTTGCTATAACATTTAAGTTAATTACTCTGACACTGTTTGTTGTATTTCCCACAGCTGCTAAACAAGGTCCTGTAATTCCGGCACAACTTGGATAAATAAACATCGATGAACTTGTCTGAGTAGGGTCTAATGTAAAACTAACTGGACAACTTTCTGTAGGTGTAAAACTATAGAACACATCATTACCGGACTGGTAATTGGTTCCTCCTGCTATACAAGAAGACAATTGTGGCCCTGCTAAAGTATTTCCGAAATTACCTGTATTATTTATTGTTTGATATGGTAAACTTGGTATAACGATGGGATCCGCACATGCCGTTCCGATTGCTAAGGTTTGGAAATTAAATGGCCCAACCCACTCGCTAAAGTTTCCATTACCGCAATTCGTCCGTACATAATACTTGTAATTTGTATTTTGTGTTAATCCTGTTTTTAAAAAATTAACGGTAGTTGCTGTACTATTAAACGCGTCAGTAGCTGTTCCTGTTGGAGTTCCCGTAGCAGGTATCACTTCAACTTCATAACCAGATGCTCCTACGGCACCAGGCCAAAATAAATTGGCTTGAGATGCAGCAATATTATTCGCATTTAAAGCACCTGGAACCAAACACTTCTGAACTACATTAATATCATCAATTACCCAGCGGTCTCCACCTTGAGCAGCTGTTGGCTGTGTATAAACACGCACAAATGCGACGTAAGTATTTGCTCCAAATGATGTAGAAGGAAAATCTACTACTTTTTCTTCTGGTACATTATAATTCGCATTCAATTCTGTTTCAGTCCATGTCTTAATAGTGGTGTATGAACCTAATGTGTTTTGTGGCGAAGTTCCAGAATAAATTCGGATTTGATAAATTGTTCCGTCATCACCAGGTAGTGATTGTCGTGTAAAAAATCGAAGTTGCCCATTGGTCGGTATTATACTCGCAGGACTAATTAACCAATCCTCGGATATATTTCCCATTCCAATTTCTTGTCGGTTAATGTAAGCCGACTTCGTACCATTGATAAGAAGTTGAGTACTACTAACAATGTTCCAACTTGTTGTAGTTCCAACTCCGTTATCAGTCACTAACCATCCTGCCGGAAATCCGTTGGGTACAGTTACCGACGGACCTTCAAAGTTCTCGGGGAACTGTGAATACCCTACGATAGAATATAAAATCGTGAGTAATAAAAGTGTAATTTTCTTCATAGAATGAAAAATTTATTAGGTTGTTTGATATAGTTTCCCAATGATAAGGGATTCCAAATTTAACAAAAATTAAGAAACGTCTGACGAAAAAATAATATTTAACAATAAAAAACTTTTTTTTAATAAAATGATTCCTTCTGAATTTCATTTAAAACAGCATAATTCATTACTTTTGTAAGACAATCAAAGCTATGTTAGAGACAGAAAAAATAAATTTTGAAAAAACAATAATCGTTGGAATAATCACTCAAAAGCAAGATGAGGATAAACTAAACGAGTATTTAGACGAATTAGAATTTCTAACTTTTACCGCAGGAGGTGAAGTTGTTAAAAGATTTTCGCAGAAAATGGAACGTCCAAACCCTAAGACTTTTTTAGGAACAGGAAAAATAGAAGAAATTCACCTATATATTAAGGAACATGAAATTTCGACTATTATTTTTGACGATGAGCTAACGCCTTCACAGCAAAAAAATATTTCGAAAATTTTAGATTGTAAAGTTTTAGACCGAACCCACTTAATTTTGGACATTTTTGCACAAAGAGCAGAAACTTCTTATGCAAGAACCCAAGTTGAATTGGCACAGTGTCAATATTTACTACCTAGACTTTCTGGAATGTGGACGCACCTCGAACGTCAAAAAGGAGGAATTGGAATGAGAGGTCCTGGGGAAACAGAAATCGAAACGGATAGACGTATTGTTCGTGACCGAATTGCTCTTTTGAAAGATAAAATCAAAACAATTGACCGACAACAATCGGTTCAACGGGGAAATCGTGGAGCAATGGTTCGTGTGGCTTTAGTGGGTTATACCAATGTTGGAAAGTCGACCTTGATGAACGTGATTAGTAAAAGTGATGTTTTCGTTGAAAATAAATTGTTTGCAACTCTAGATACAACTGTTCGAAAAGTAGTGATTAAAAATTTACCTTTTCTGTTATCAGACACCGTAGGTTTTATTCGGAAATTGCCAACTCAATTAGTAGAGTCTTTTAAAAGCACCTTAGACGAAGTTCGCGAAGCTGATTTATTGTTGCATGTTGTTGATATTTCACATCCAGATTTTGAAGAACATATTGCTTCGGTAAATCAAATTTTGAAAGACATTAAAAGTGACGATAAAGAAACCATCATGGTTTTCAATAAAATTGATGCTTACAAGCATTTGACGATTGACGAAGATGATTTGATTACTGAAAAAACGACCAAACATTATACGCTTGACGAATGGAAACAAACGTGGATGCATAAAGAAGGTGAAGATAAAACATTGTTTATTTCGGCTGTGAATAAAGAAAACTTTGAAGCATTTCGAGAACTTGTATACGAAAAGGTTCGCACCATTCACGTTACTCGTTTTCCTTACAACAAATTTTTATATCCCGATTATAAAGACGCTGTTGAAAAAGAGCAAGATGAAGACGAAGAAGAATAAAAAAAAGCTTTTAGAAATATCTAAAAGCTTTTTTTTTGCACTAATTTTAAAAATTAAAATCCATAATTTACACCAACACCAAAAACTTGTCTGGTCTGTAATCCTCGAAAGGCATTGTCGTCATAAATAGCTTGAAAAGATAAATTAGTAGATAAATAGCGATTGATTTTCATTACAATGTTTAAAGAATAATCAATGTCCACATTCTTAGTTTCTTCTAAATAATTTGAATACATATTCAAGATATTTTCCGCAGAAACATTGGCCATAATATTCAATTTGTAATAAACTGAACCATAAAAACCAAGTTCATAACGCGCCGTTTTATTAACATCAACGCCAAAATAACTTCCATCAACATATCCTGGTAATGAAGTATAATAATCATCCACAAAAGTCAATTTTGAAGTTGCAGGTGCAAGATTTATCTTTAAGTTTTCATCTTTTTTATACAACATACCTGGACCAAAAGTTAAATAACCAGGTGATAGAAAATCGGTGCTTTCAGTTCTAATTTCAGCACCATTAGAATCTTTACCATATATATAACCGGTAGTTATTTGCGTTCTAAAATTTAAAAAGGCTGAGTACGACCAATTTCCAGTTGCTTTTTTGCCTAAAATGGAATTCAACTCAAATCGGTCGTCTGTCTTTTTTTCAAAAGAAGCTGTTTTCGTTTTCACTAAACCGTAAGAAACCATTAATTTATTGTCCCACGTCCAATCGTCTTTGGCATATTCTAAACCGTAATTCAAACCGAAATTTCCAGACAAGTTATTTTCTCCTCCCGCTGTCCAATTACTGAAATTAGATTGATTGAATAAAAGAGAAACATTTCCTTTTGATTTCCAATGACTTACGGTATCCTTGGGTGCTTCCTGAGCTTGTGCAGCAGACAGAAACCCAAAAAAGGCAAGCGAACAAATAATCTTTTTCATTGTTTATTTTTTAAAATTCTAATGACAAGATAGAAAAACTATCGTTAAGCTAAATATTTTACTTGTTAATTTTTCTTTGCTTTATACAACGGTACAGCCGAACAAGCTTCGCCGTACATGATACTTCTTGCATAAGGTTGCAAATATTTTGCAGCAAAAAGATAAGCACTCATTGGAACAGGTTTTCTTGAACAACCCTTAATAATTAATGGTTTTCCTTCATAAATACTGTAATCCACACCTGCTAAAACGTCTTGATATAACGAAGTTTCTAAATCTTCTAAATTTCCACTAACAATTTTTTTAGCAAAAGGTGCTAAATGCATCGTGACTAATATAGCAGCCCAAGCCGGAACAATTGCATCTGTTTTACAAGAAACAGCGACAAAGTGGTCTTGATATTGACTCCAATCATGTTCCAACAACGAAGCACGAAAATCTTTTTCCCGCAAAAGAAATCCTTCCAATAACCACTGCGATAAATCTATTTCGGTACGAATTCCCTTTTGATAATAATCTTCTAAATCGAAGACTTCTAAAGTAGAATTTGCAACTTTGTTTATTATTTCGTCCATTTTATAGTGTCAAATTGTTGTTTAAAAAAGCTGTCAGTTATAACTTTGAAAACTCCAAACCGATAACTGACAACTGATAACTTTTTTAAAGCATTCCAAGTTCTAATTTCGCTTCTTCACTCATTAAATCTTTAGTCCAAGGTGGGTCAAAAGTAATTTCTACTTCAGCATCTTTTACATGTTCGATACTTTTTACTTTTTCTTCCACTTCGCGAGGTAAACTTTCAGCAACCGGGCAGTTTGGAGAAGTCAACGTCATCAAGATTTTAACTTCGAAATCTGTGTTCACCATTACGTCGTAAATCAATCCCAATTCGTAAATGTCAACTGGTATTTCTGGGTCATAAATTGTCTTTAATTTCTTTACAATCGACTCACCCAATGCATTTGTATCTATTTCTTGTTCCATTTTTTCTATTTATTTATTTTTTGCTTCGTAACCTAAAGCGTATAATTTTATTTGCTTTATCATCGATACCAATCCGTTTGCACGAGTGGGTGATAATTGTTCTTTTAAACCAATTTGGTCTACAAAATCTGTATTCGCATCCAAAATATCTTTGGCTTTTTGATTAGAAAAAGCGCGAATTAAAACTGCAATAATTCCCTTCGTAATAATCGCATCGCTATCTGCAGTAAAAATTAAATTCCCGTCTTTTTCATCGGCATGCAACCACACTTTTGATTGACAACCTTTAATGATATTGTCTTCTGTTTTAAACTGCTCTTCAATCAATGGCAAACTTTTCCCTAAATCAATCACATATTGAAACCGCTCGTCCCAGTCGTCAAACATTGAAAACTCATCAATTATTTCTTCTTGTATCGCTTGTATTGTCATCTTTTAATTTTCTGTAAATGATACTATTTTATTAATAAATTCGGCGATTTCAACCGGTGGATTTCCATGGTCAAAACCTTGTGTATTATAGGTTTTTCCTTGATAATTTACCGTTAAATTCCCTATTGCAGCACCGTCATAAAATCGTTTTTCTGTTGGTGCTTTATAATCATTAAGTTCTTTTAATGTCACTTTCTGATATAATCTCGAAATTTCTTTAAAATCTGCATTGCTCAAAATATAGTCCTTTCCTAAAGATTCACGCTGCCGAATAATCGTCATTTTATTACCTTGAATTTCCACATTCAAAAAATAACCTCGTGAAAGTGCTTGATAAGTAATGGTTGATTCCTTCACTTCCTGTGTCATTTTTGGACCACAACTATTTAACAAAACCAAGGATAAAATAAAGGTGATAATTTTTTTCATAAAATTTAGGTTAACATTATTTGCGCTTTTTTAATCGCATCAACCATTAAATCAATTTCTTCGGTTGTGTTATAAAATGAAAAAGAAGCTCGAATCGTTCCCGGAATTTCAAAGAAATTCATAATGGGTTGAGCACAATGATGTCCTGTTCTTACCGCAATTCCTTTTTTGTCAATAATTGTTCCAATATCATACGGATGAATTCCATCAATATTGAACGAAATCACAGAAGTTTTCTCTGCAGAAGTTCCGTAAATTTTTAAACCTTTTATTTCTAAAAGTTTTTCCGTTCCATAATTCAACAACATTTTTTCTTGCTTTTGAATGTTTTCAAAACCCACTTCATTCAAATAATCAATAGCAACGCCAAGAACAATTCCTCCAGAAATATTAGGCGTTCCTGCTTCAAATTTATGAGGCAATTCGGCATAAGTTGTTTTCTCGAAAGTAACTTCCTTAATCATTTCTCCACCTCCTTGATAGGGTGGTAATTTATTGAGCCAACTTTCTTTTCCATACAAAATTCCCGTTCCTGTTGGAGCACAAATTTTATGTCCTGAAAAAACATAAAAATCACAATCTAAATCTTGAACATCCGGAATTAAATGCGGAACGGCTTGAGCACCATCAATCAAAACGGCTGCACCTGCTTTTCTCGCTTTAGCAATCATTTCCTTAATCGGGTTGATGGTTCCCAAAGCATTGGAAATATGATTCACCGTTACAATTTTCGTTTTATCAGAAAGCAATTTATCGTAGTCGCTTTGAATCAATTCCCCTTGATTATTCATTGGAATTACTTTCAAAATCGCTCCGGTTTTTTCACACAACATTTGCCAAGGCACAATATTTGAATGGTGTTCTAAAGCAGAGACCAAAACCTCATCGCCTGTTTTTAAAATGGAAGTAAAGCCATTAGCAACTAAATTAATTCCGTGAGTTGTTCCTGCGGTAAATAACACTTCGTTAGAAAATTCAGCATTAATGTGCTTTTGAATTTTCAAACGAGATTCTTCGTAAGCGTCGGTTGCTAATTGGCTCAACGTATGAACGCCGCGATGAATATTTGCATTAATTTCAGAATAATATTTAGAAATCGCATCAATTACAACTTGCGGTTTTTGCGAAGTGGCACCGTTATCAAAATAAACCAAAGGTTTACTATTTACTTTTTGCGAAAGAATGGGGAAATCGGCACGAATTTTTTGAATATCAAACATAATTATTTAGATAAAATCTAAATACAAAAGTACTAAAATTTCAACTCAACGAAGCGTAAAACGTTGTTAATAATTCTATACAAACAGTAGGGAAATTTCAGAATATTTGATAATTTGCAGCGTTACTTTTTTAAAATCTCCTATCCCATGAAAAAAACATTCAAGATTGCAGGAATTCTACTTCTAATCGCAATTCTCTATATCGTTTTTACCAATTATCCGAAGTTAGAATTAATCTCTGGCTTTTCAGCCAAAAACGTAGCTTCCGGACATTTTATAGATAACCGTTCACTTGATTTAATCGAAAAAAGTGACAATGACATTAAGCTCATTCGCCTCGCAAATAATACAATTGATAAAAGTGGAAATTTCGCTACCTCATCTGTTTTTGGCTTGCAAAAAAGAAAGGCAGTTTATCGTGAAGGATTGGGTTCCCTACTAATCGACGAAGATTTTGATGTTACAAAACCTTATTTGATTCCGAAACGAATTCAACCTAAAATCGATTTACCATATCCATTTGGCACAAATGAACCAAAAGATTCGGCTTTTTCAGAGGTGAATTATTCAAAATTAAATAAGGCTGTTGCAAATGCTTTTGATAAAAATAAGGCTGTTGAAAGAAGGACGCGTTCGGTTGTAATCTTATACAAAGACCACATAATTGCAGAAAAATATGAGGATGGTTTCGATAAAAATTCGAGGATTTTAGGATGGTCGATGACAAAAAGCATTACAGCAACTTATTTTGGAATTTTGCAATACCAAAATAAAATAAACCTCAACAATCCCGCACCAATTTCAGAATGGGCAAATGATGAACGTTCAAAAATCACTTTAAATAATCTCATTCAAATGAATTCGGGTTTGGAGTGGGAAGAAAAATACGACAAGATTTGCGACGCCACAAAAATGCTTTTCAAGTCAAAAGATATGGGACAAGTACAACTTGAAAAACCACTTATTGGGAAACCAAATTCAAGTTGGAATTACTCGTCAGGAACTTCAAATTTACTTTCGAAAATTCTGCGAAAGCAGTTTAAAACACAACAAGAGTATTTAGACTTTTGGTATTCATCTTTGATTGATAAAATTGGAATGTACTCGATGATTGTAGAAACCGATATGACTGGAACTTATGTTGGTTCATCCTATGCTTGGGCAACCACACGCGATTGGGCAAAGTTTGGATTATTGTATCTACACAACGGCAATTGGAATGGCGAACAATTATTTGATGCGTCTTGGTCAAAATATGTTTCCACTCCTACTGCAACCTCTGACGGGAAATATGGAGGTCATTTGTGGTTAAACTCCGGTGGAAAATATCCCGATGCACCACGAGATTTGTATTATGCCAGCGGTTTTCAAGGTCAAAAAGTAATTATTATTCCTTCAAAAGATTTAATTATAGTACGAATGGGTTTGACGGATGATGAAAGCTTTGATTTTAATGAGTTTCTGAAAGAGGTTTTAGAGAGTTTTGGGAAGTAATATGACATAATTTTAAACAAAAAAGAGCTTTTGAATAATTCAAAAGCTCTTTTTTTAAATTTTAAAATATGATTTTTCTACAAATCAAAACCCATATTAACGCCTAATTTCATTGCAATAATCTTTGTAATTCTAGCTTTTAATTCCGGAATTTTGATACTTTGAATCACATCGTTAGAAAACGCGTACATCAATAATGCTTTCGCTTCTTTCTTCGGAATTCCACGAGATTGCATGTAAAACATTGCTGTTTCGTCCAATTGACCAATTGTACAACCGTGTGAACATTTTACATCATCCGCAAAAATTTCCAACTGTGGTTTTGCATTAATCGTTGCCTTGTCGCTCAATAAAATATTATTATTTTGTTGAAAAGCATCTGTTTTTTGTGCTTCTTTTTCTACGAAAATCTTCCCGTTGAAAACACCTGTTGAACGGTCGCCCAAAATTGTTTTATAATTCTGGTGGCTCTCGCAATTTGGCGTCGCGTGTTGCACTAAAGTATGATGGTCCACGTGTTGTTTACCTTCGATGATTGTAATTCCTTTCAGCGTACTTTCAATGTGTTCGCCTTGGTGGTAGAAGTTCAAGTTGTTTCTAGTGATATTTCCACCAAAAGAAAACGTATGAACTGAAACATTACTTTGTTGTTTTTGAGCAATATACGTGTTATCAACTAACGACGCCTCTATATTGTCATTTTGAATTTTGTAATAATCTACAATAGCTCTTTTCGCAGCAAAAATTTCCGTTACAGAATTGGTCAAAACCGGATTTGAATTCAACGATTGGTGACGCTCAATGATTTGCACATGTGAGTTTTCGCCTACAATAATTAAGTTTCTGGGTTGATTCAATAAAGCTGCTTCAGTTCCTGTAGAAAAATTGATGATTTCAATTGGTTTATCAGCCACTTTTCCTTTTGGAATATTGATGTAAGCTCCTTCCATTGCAAACGCCGTGTTTAACGAAGTAAGACTTTCATCTTTATTGGCTATTTTATTGAAGTAATTGTCAATAATCATTTTGTATTTTGGCTTTGTCAATGCAGAAGCCATCAAACAAACGTCAATTCCTTCGTGTGTTGTAGAAGACAAAAATGAGCTAAAAACACCGTCTACAAAAACAACTTTGTAGGTGTCAATTTCGTGTAAATAATATTTTTTTACATCTGAATATTGAATGGTATTTTCGTTTTTAGGGAATACACTAAAGTCGTTTTTCAAAACTGAATTTAATGAAGTGTATTTCCAAGCTTCCTCTTTTTTGGTCGGAAATCCATTGGTTTCAAAATTCTTAATGGCGTCGATTCGAATATCATGTAAGGAAGTATTAACGTCCACACGTTCTTCAAATGCCATGAATGATGATATGAGTTTTTCTTTTAATTCCATAATTTTGTTGTCGGTTGTCGGTTGTCACTTGTCGGTTCTATACTGAAAACCGACAACTGAGAACCGAAAACATTTTAAACTAGTTTTCCGCTTTAATCCAATCGTAACCACGTTCTTCAAGTTCGTGTGCTAACTCTTTTCCACCCGATTTCACGATTTTCCCATCGTGTAAAACATGTACAAAATCAGGAACGATATAGTCTAAAAGTCTTTGATAATGTGTAATTACTAAAACAGCATTGTTTTCGTTTTTCAACTTATTCACACCATTTGCTACAATTCGTAAGGCATCAATATCTAAACCTGAGTCGGTTTCGTCCAAAATGGCTATTTTAGGTTCTAACATTGCCATTTGGAAAATCTCATTTCTCTTCTTTTCACCACCAGAAAAACCTTCGTTTAATGATCGAGATAAGAATTTACGGTCAATTTCCAGTAGCTCTGATTTCTCACGAATTAATTTCAACATTTCGTTTGCCGGCATATCTTCTTTACCATTTGCTTTACGATTTTCATTGATTGCGGTTCTGATGAAATTCGTTACTGAAACTCCTGGTATTTCTACCGGATATTGAAAGGAAAGAAAAACACCTTTGTGAGCTCTTTCTTCCGGAGCTAATTCTGCTAAATCTTCGCCGTCTAAATATACAGCACCTTCAGTAACTGTATAGGTTTCATTTCCTGCAATTACAGCCGAAAGTGTACTTTTCCCCGAACCGTTTGGTCCCATGATAGCATGTACTTCACCAGCTTTGATTTCAAGATTGATTCCTTTTAATATCTCTTTGTCTTCAATTGAAGCGTGTAAATTTTCTATTTTTAACATATTATTCGTAATGTCCTTTAAGTGACAATATATTTAAGATTTCTATATTATTTTCGTCTGTTATTCTGTAAATCAATCGATGTTCTTTATCAATTCTTCTCGACCACCTATTTGCTAAATCATATTTTAATTGTTCTGGCTTTCCTATACCAGAATAAGGATGTAATTGAATATCGCCTATCAATAAAACAATTTTTTTCAAAATTCCTTTGTTTCCTGACTTTGCCCAAAAATCTAATTCCTTTTTGGCTCTGGGAGTTAATACTACTTGCATAAATCGTGTAGCTCATCCATTGTCATGGTAATTCCTTTACCTTCTTTAATTTCCTTTTCACCATCTAAAATTTTTTTTACAAACTCTGGATTATAAGGTTTATCTTCTTTTTTGGTAATTTCAAAACCTAACGATTTGGCCAATGATTCAAATATGGGCAAATCTTTTTTCTTTACGTTTTTTAAAGTAATTTCCATAATTTCAGATTTTTAAATTCTAAATTATCCCACCGAACCTTCCAACGAAATTTCCAATAATTTTTGAGCTTCAACAGCAAATTCCATTGGTAATTGTTTCAATACTTCTTTTCCAAAACCGTTAACAATTAATGCAATTGCTTTTTCAGTTGGAATACCTCTTTGGTTGCAATAAAACACTTGGTCTTCGCCAATTTTACTCGTGGTTGCTTCGTGTTCAATTTTCGCCGAAGTATTTTTGCTTTCAATGTATGGAAACGTGTGTGCTCCACAATCATTTCCCATCAAAAGTGAATCACATTGAGAGAAATTTCGTGCATTATCAGCATTTGGACTGATTCGGACTAAACCTCTGTAACTGTTCTGAGATTTTCCAGCCGAAATTCCTTTGGAAATAATCGTTGATTTTGTGTTTTTCCCCAAGTGAATCATCTTGGTTCCTGTATCCGCTTGTTGGTAATTATTAGTTACGGCAATGGAGTAAAATTCGCCAACTGAATTATCACCTTTCAAAATACATGATGGATATTTCCAAGTTACTGCAGAACCTGTTTCTACTTGAGTCCAAGAAATCTTAGCGTTTTTCTCGCACAAACCTCTTTTGGTTACAAAGTTGAAAACACCACCTTTACCTTCTTTATTTCCAGGATACCAGTTTTGAACCGTTGAGTATTTAATTTCAGCATCGTCTAATGCGATTAACTCCACAACTGCGGCATGTAATTGATTTTCATCACGACTTGGAGCGGTACAACCTTCTAGGTAGGAGACGTAACTTCCTTCGTCTGCAATTAATAACGTACGTTCAAACTGACCTGTTCCTCCTTGATTGATTCGGAAATAGGTTGACAATTCCATCGGACAGCGAACGCCTTTTGGAATGTAACAGAAACTTCCGTCAGAGAAAACCGCCGAATTTAAAGCAGCATAAAAATTATCTTTTTGCGGTACAATTGTTCCTAAATATTTCTTTACTAATTCAGGATGTTCCTTTATTGCTTCCGAAATTGCACAGAAAATAATGCCTTTTTCTGCCAAAGTTTTCTTGAATGTTGTAGCCACAGAAACCGAATCGACCACAATATCCATTGCTACATTATTCATTTTCTTTTGTTCATCTACAGAAATTCCTAGCTTTTTGTACATCGCCAAAAGTTCTGGATCAACGTCGTCCAAGGTTTTATTTGGGTCCACCGCTTTGGGTGCTGAATAATAAGAAATAGCCTGAAAATCGGGTTTTGTGTAATGCACATTTGCCCATTCAGGTTCAATCATTTGTTCCCAAGCTCTAAAAGCGTCAATACGCCAGTCGGTCATCCATTCCGGTTCGTCTTTAATTTTGGAAATTGCGCGAACTACGTCTTCATTTAAACCTATCGGAAATGTATCCGATTCAAGTTCAGTATAAAATCCGTACTCATATTCTTTAGTTTCCAATTCGACTTTTAAGTCGTCCTCAGTATATTTTGCCATTTTATTTTTTTTGTAAATTCCATCAGAAATTAAATATGGAATTTTGAAATTTTAAAGGGAGAAACTCTCTCCACAACCACAAGTTCTCGAAGCGTTAGGATTATTAAAAACAAATCCCTTTCCATTCAATCCGCCTGAATATTCTAAAATTGTTCCTGCTAAATACAAGAATGATTTTTTCTCTACAGCGATTTTTACATTATTATCTTCAAAAACTTTGTCGTTTTCGCCTAATTCTTTGTCAAATTTTAACTCGTAAGACAAGCCAGAACAGCCACCACTTTTTACGCCAACTCGCACGTAATCAGCAGATGCATCATAACCGCCTTCCTGCATCATCGAAACGATTCTCTTACTTGCGTCATCAGATACTTTAATCATGTTATATTGATTTTGTCTAAATTAAGTGCAAAGATACGTCATTTATAGTTTTAAGACCAAAGAGTAACATTTTTATAACGTATGATTTTATAAGTTTTAGCTATAGTTCCGCTTCTCTACTTTTCGTTCAAGAGGATAATTTTCAATGTTAAAAACAGCAATTTGAACATTCCATTTTTTGCTCCAAAAGGAAACACTTATCTTTACGGGAATTTAAAACTGCATTTCAAATGAAAATATATCCCATAGAAGCTGGAAATTTCAAACTCGATGGTGGAGCCATGTTTGGAGTAGTTCCAAAAACCATTTGGCACAAAACCAATCCCGCTGACGAAAACAACCTGATTGATATTGCTACACGTTGTATGCTTATTGAAGATGGAAATCGACTGATTTTAATTGACAACGGAATGGGAAATAAACAATCCGAAAAGTTTTTTGGTTATTATTCACTTTGGGGAAGCCATTCAATTGATACATCATTGGCAAAATATGGTTTTCACCGTGATGACATTACCGATGTTTTTATGACGCATTTGCATTTTGACCATTGTGGCGGAAGTGTAATTTGGAACAAAGACAAAACCGGTTACGAAGTTGCCTTCAAAAACGCTAAATTTTGGAGCAATAAAGACCATTGGGATTGGGCAACAAATCCGAATCCTAGAGAGAAAGCATCATTTTTAAAAGAGAATATTTTGCCAATGCAGGAAAGCGGTCAATTACATTTTATTGAAAAAGGAACTAATGATTGGATGAAAAGTGCAGAAATGAATTTCGATGTCTTTTTCGCAGATGGACACACGGATAAAATGATGATTCCGAAAATTCAATATCAAGACAAAACGATTTGTTTTATGGCTGATTTATTACCAACTGCAGGACATTTGCCTTTGCCTTACGTTATGGGATACGATACGCGACCCCTCTTAACTTTGCCAGAAAAAGAAAAATTTCTAAGAGAAGCAGCTGAAAATAATTATTATTTATGGCTCGAACACGATGCTCATAACGAAATAATTACCGTTGAAAACACAGAAAAAGGTGTTCGGTTAAAAGAAGTTTTTTCTTTTAACGAATTATTTCAAGCTTAAATTTTCAAAATTGTTTAATCTAAAAATTTTGTTATTTTTGGGGAAATTCTGTAACAAAGTAGTTTCCTTTGGGACTCATAAAATGAAAATCAAATTTAAATTGTAAAATGAAAAAAATAAAATTAACTTATTTATCGTTGGCACTTGCATTAGCCTTAACGGGTTGTAGTACCACAAAGGTGGTAATGTATAATGTAGATACTCTTCCTGTAAAGAAGGAAAAAATTACGGACGACCAATTGCAGCGTTGGAGTCATTTGGATATTATTACAGACACAATTCCAGGAATGAGTGTTGATAAAGCGTATGCTGAATTGTTAAAAGATAAAAAAGGAACCAAAGTAATCGTAGGAATTATTGATTCAGGGGTTGATATTGAGCATCCTGATTTAGTTAATGCTATTTGGACGAACCCTAAAGAAATTGCTGGAAACGGAATTGATGATGATAATAATGGCTACATCGATGACATCCACGGTTGGAACTTTTTGGGAGATATTACTAAAGAAAATTTAGAATACGAACGAATCGTTAAAGACAAAACGTTGACTGATGAAGCTACCTACAAAAAAGCTAAAGCGCTTTACGACGAAAAAATGTCTGAAGCAACTCAAGGGCGTGGTCAATTGGAATCAATGACAATGGCCATAGATGAAGCTGATGAAGTTATCCAAAAAGAACTAAAAAAAGAGGTTTACACGGTTGAAGATTTAGAAGCAATTACTTCTACTGATGCTACAATTGTACAAAGTAAAGCCGTAATGAAGAAAATGCTTTCTTTTGGGTTGCCTGTTGTTGATTTAAAAGTCGAAATCAAAAAAGAATTAGAAGGGGCTCTTTTAGTATTAAATGGTGATAATTTAAAAACAAATTACCGTAAAGTTTTAGGAGATAATCCAAATGATTTGACGGATACTAAATACGGAAACAATAATGTAATTGGACCAGATAAAGATGAAGCACTTCACGGAACGCACGTTGCAGGAATTGTAGCTCAAGGTCGTTATAATAATATTGGTGGTGATGGAGTTGCATCAAACAACGTTGAAATTTTAACAGTTCGTGCCGTACCAGACGGTGACGAGTACGATAAAGACATTGCATTAGCAATTCGTTATGCAGTTGATAATGGTGCAAAAGTAATCAACGGAAGTTTTGGAAAATCTTTTTCTCCACAAAAACAATGGGTTTACGATGCAATTAAATATGCGGAAAAGAAAGATGTTTTAATCGTTCACGCAGCTGGAAATGATGCGAAAGACATCGACATTGAAGATAATTTTCCAAACGATTCTGACGATAAAAAAACAGAATTTGCTGATAACTTAATCACAATTGGTGCTTTAAATTTTGAATATGGCGAAAATGTTGTTGCTAATTTTTCAAATTTTGGTGCGTTAAATGTAGACGTTTTTGCTCCTGGAGTTCAAATTTATGCAACTACACCCGAAAATACATACAGATACTTAGCAGGGACTTCAATGGCATCGCCAAATGTTGCAGGTGTTGCAGCATTGATTCGTTCCTATTATCCAAAACTTTCTGCAAGTCAAGTAAAACATATCTTGATGAATTCAGGAACAAAACTCAACAGCATGGTTCAAGTGGGTGGAAGAAACGGTGAGAAAAAACAATTTTCTACTTTATCTAAATCCGGAAGAATCGTAAATGCCTATTCTGCTTTGCAAATGGCTGCAAAAATGTCGGGTCAATAATATTTTAAATTTTTGAAAACTAACGGAAGGTTTATGCCTTCCGTTTTTATTTATAGCCGTTATGAAAAGTACAATCACTTCATTATTTTTAATCATTTGTTCACTTGGGTTTGCCCAAAATAGTTCTTATTGGCAACAAAAAGCTGATTATAAAATGGACGTTAAAATGGATGTAAAATCCTTTACTTATAAGGGAAATCAAGAAATAATTTACTCAAATAATTCGCCTGATACTCTTAAAAAAGTATATTTTCACTTGTTCAACAACGCTTTCCAACCAGGAAGTGAAATGGATGCACGATTAAAAAGCATTTCAGACCCAGACAGACGAATGGTAAAAACATTCAAAACACCTGAAAAAACTACTTATGAAAGTAAGATTAGTGCTTTGAAACCGAATGAAATTGGGTATCTAAAAATAACAGATTTCAAACAAGACGGACAATCAACAACGACTAAAACTATTGGAACTATTTTAGAAGTTTCTTTACATAAACCAATTTTACCCAATCAAAAATCAACCTTTTTACTGAATTTTGACGGACAAGTTCCTGTTCAAATTCGTCGTTCTGGTAGAAATAGTGAAGAAGGAGTTGCTTTATCCATGGCACAATGGTATCCGAAAATGGCTGAATATGATTATGAAGGTTGGCATCCTGACCCTTACATTGGACGTGAATTTTATGGCGTTTGGGGAGATTTTGATGTGAAAATTACGCTAGATAAAAACTACACGATTGGTGGAACAGGGTACTTACAAAATCCAAATGAAATTGGTCACGGTTATGAAGATAAGGGTGTTGTTGTCAAACATCCGAAGAAGACAAAAACATTAACTTGGCATTTTCTGGCACCAAATGTGCACGATTTTACTTGGGCTGCAGATAATGAATATATTCATGACATTGCTCAAGTTCCAAATGGACCAACATTGCATTTTTTATACAAAAACAATCCCGAAATTCTAGAAAATTGGAAAAATTTGCAACCAAAAGCAGTCCAGCTAATGCAGTTTTACAATCAAAATATCGGAATGTATCCATACAAACAATATTCAATTATTCAAGGTGGTGATGGCGGAATGGAATATGCAATGTCAACATTAATCTTAGGAAACGGGACTTTTAAAGGCTTGCAAGGCGTTACGGCTCACGAAATGGCGCATTCTTGGTTTCAATTTGTTTTAGCAACTAATGAAAGTAAACATTACTGGATGGACGAAGGTTTTACTTCCTTCATTTCAGATATTGCTGAAAACGCGATTAATGAAGAAAAAGTCGATAATCCTTTGTCAGGTTCGTACGGAAGTTATTTCCACATGGTTGCTACAGGTCAAGAATTGCCGCAAAGCACACATGCAGATCGTCACGACATCAACAAAATTTACAGTATTTCGGCTTATAGCAAAGGAAGTATTTTTCTTAGCCAATTAGGTTATGTAATTGGAAATGATAATTTAATGAAAACGCTTCGTCGTTATTATAATGAATTTGCTTTCAAACATCCAACGCCAAATGATTTTATTCGAATTGCAGAAAAAGTTTCTGAAACTGAATTAGATTGGTACTTAAACGATTGGACAAGAACCACAAATACAATTGATTACGGAATTAAGGAAGTTACCGAAAAAGATAACAAAACTACAATTACATTAAATCGTATTGGTAGAATGCCAATGCCTATTGACTTGTACGTAGAATATACAGATGGAACTGCCGAAACGTTTTATATCCCTTTACGAATGATGTTTGGTGAAAAAGCAAATCCATTTCAGCAATTAAAACGAACCATTTTACCTGATTGGGCTTGGAGTTTTGAAACCTATCAATTTTCTATTGATAAAGCTAAAAAAGACATCAAGCAAATCATTATTGACCCAACGGAAATGATGGCTGATATTGATAAAGAGAATAATATTTTTATTGAGGAATAATTAATTTCTGTTAAATAAGTTTTTAAAAGCGAACCCTAAAAAGTTCGCTTTTTTTGTGGAATAGAATTTGTAGTTTTGCGACTAAAATTTCTACACTATGAAAGCTCTCAAAGTAATTTTACCTTTTTTGCTGTTTTTCTTTTCAATCCAAGACATTTCTGCACAAGTTTATCGCTTTAAAGCGGATAGTTTTAGCATTCTAGAAAAAACAAAAAACGGTAAATGGGGAAAATGGACCGACTTTAATGAATCTCCCGTAGTCATCACTTTAGATGGAAAAAAAGACCGTATTGTAGTCAATTCGCAAGAAATTCAAATTTACCGAATTTTAGCTTACGGCGAAAAAGTGATAGATAAAAACCAAGAAACAATCCCAATGAAATGTGCTGATAATGAAGGTGGTTTATGCACAATTTTGATTGTAACCAAGAAAAACGAAGGCAATCGGAAACAATTTTATATCAATTATGACGATGTGAAAATTGTTTACAACGTATATGTTGCAGATTAAATATTTCAAATTTTCAAAAATACAATGTTAGAAATTTTGAAAACTAAATTTCAAAAGACTTGATTACATCATAAGTTCCTATAACATTTGTAACTTTGTCACTAAAGCAAAAATCAATTAATGTCATTTTCCTATCCTAAAAAGCACAAACTCAAAAGCAAAACGAGTATCGACTTACTTTTTTCGAAAGGAAAATCGGTTTCTAAATATCCGTTGCGATTGGTATATGCCGTTGCCGACGAAAAACACATGGATGGCGAACTAGTGAAAATGGGGGTTTCTGTTTCCAAAAAATATTTTAAACGCGCCGTAGACCGAAATTATTTTAAACGAATTCTTCGAGAAACCTACCGTTTAAACCAACATTTACTTCGAGAAAATTTGGAGCAACCTTATAATTTGATGTTTTTCTACCAAACAAAAGACCGATTGACTTATCAAGAAATTGAGCAAAAAACCATTCAATTATTTGAAAAGTGGGTTTTAGAAATTAAAAATCAATCGACTAAAGAATAATTAATTAGAAGGTTTTGGTGTCAAAAATTATTTATATATAATTAATGTTTATTTTAGTAGCCAAATTTAGCCTTTAAGGCAAAATCAAAATACAATGCAAATCAATTTCAAAAAGAGAATTATACTTCCTGTTGTTGCAGCTGGAGTGTTTTTTATAGGAACAAGTTTCAAGGATGATTTCTTTGAAATTGCCAAACAAATCGAAATTTTCACGGAAGTGTTCAAGACAGTCAACATGAATTATGTGGACCAAACGAATCCGGGTCAAATGATGGATACCGCCATAAAAACGATGTTGGCCGATTTGGACCCGTACACCAATTATTTTAACGAGCAAGATGTTGTTAAATTCAAAATCAACGCTACTGGAGAATACACCGGAATTGGTGCTCAAATTTCTCGAAAAGACGGTAAATTAATCATTAAAGAACCGTACAAAAATTATCCAGCAGACAAAGCAGGTTTAAAAGCAGGTGACGAAATTATTCAAATTGGCGAAGTGAATTTAATTGATTTCAAAGAAGATGCTTCACAATTATTGAAAGGCGGAAAGAATGCTAAAATTTCAGTGAAATATAAAAGACAAGGAAAGATTGCGACAACTGAAATTGTTTTAGAAGAAGTGGAAATAAAGGCAATTCCGTTTTTTGGAAAGGTGGATGATAAAACGGGTTATATCGTACTTTCACAGTTCAACAGAAAAGCATCTTCAGAAACAAAAGCTGCTTTGGAAAGTTTGAAAAAAGACGGTGTTGAGCGTATTATTCTGGATTTAAGAGGAAATCCGGGTGGTTTGCTGCACGAAGCAGTTAATATTTGCAATTTATTCGTGCCAAAAAACGAAATTATTGTAACTACAAAATCTAAAATTGAGCAACATAACAATTCCTATAAAACTAGTTTTGAAGCCGTTGATTTAGAAATTCCATTGGTCATTTTGGTAGACGGAAAAAGTGCTTCTGCATCTGAAATTGTTGCTGGAGCTTTACAAGATCTAGACCGTGCGGTAGTAATTGGTAGCCGAAGTTTTGGAAAAGGTTTGGTACAACGACCAATTGATTTGGTTTACGGAACACAAGTAAAAGTTACGATTTCAAGATATTACACGCCTTCGGGCCGTTGTATTCAGTCGTTAGATTATGGTCATAAAGATGCTAGTGGAAAAGCAATAAGAACGGATGCCAAAAATTATAACGCGTTTAAAACTAGAAAAGGACGAACTGTTTACGACGGAGGTGGAATTTTGCCAGACGTAGTTTTGGAAGAAACAAAATTAAGTTCTATTTCAGAAGCTTTGCAACAAAATGATGCCATTTTTAATTTTGCAACCGATTATTATTACCGAAATCCTTCGGTTGGAGAAAAAATTCCAACATTGACAGATGCAGATTATGCGGCATTCAAACAATTTCTTAAGAAAGAAGATTTTTCGTTGGATACTGAAACTCAAAAAGCACTGAAAAAAGCATTTGAATTGGCCCAAAAAGAAGGAATTGATGAATCCATAAAAGCTGAATACAATCAATTAACAGCTGCGGTTCAGAAAAGTGAAGACATTCAAATTAATAAGTACCAAAAGGAAATTAAAAATTTGATGCTAGACGAACTTATTTTGCGTTATCAATACCGTGAAGGATTGTATAAATACTACATCAAAAGCAATTCAGAAATCAAAAAAGCAACAGGAATATTGAATAATCCTTTGGAATACAATAAAATACTTTTAAAATAATGTTACGTTTTTTAAAATATTTACCGCTACTTTTTATTGGCATTCTTCATGCTCAAGAAGAAGTCGTGCATTCTGTTTATTTTCAATTTGATAAGTTTAGTTTGAAACCTGAACAGCTAAAAGATGTTGTAAATTTTATTCGAACTTCAGATTCAACACGTATAGAAACCATCGAAATTTTTGGTTATTGTGACGACCGAGGGAAAGACGCTTATAATTTTGTGCTTTCGCAAAAAAGAGCCAACACTATTCAACAAGAATTCATCAAAAACGGCATTAAAAATAAAGTAATTGTAACCATAGAAGGCAAAGGCAGAATTATGATTGACGATGATGTTGTGGAAAACATTCCTGAAGTGCGGTCAAAAAACCGCCGTGTTGACGTAGTTTTAAATCTAAAACCGTTACCAAAAATTCAATTGCCTGGTTATTACAATACGATTCAAAAAAACCACGTAGTTGGCGACCATATATATTTAGATAATTTACTTTTCGACCGAGGAAGTAGTGTTTTGACTTATAAATCAAAAGCAGATTTAACTAAAATAGCCAGACTTTTACTGCGAAATAAAAACATACAATTTGAAATTCAAGGACACGTTTGTTGTACACCGTCTTACCATAAAGAAGCGATTGACCGTCATACTGGAAAGAGAAAATTATCGCACAATCGGGCTGAATCTGTTTATAAATATTTGCTTTTAAAGAAAGTTCCCAAAAGCCGAATGACCTTTAAAGGCTACGGAAATACCGTTCCACTTGGAAAAGGTACTGAATATGATAGAAGAGTTGAATTAGTGATTACGAAGGTTTAAATAGGAAATAATTCGATATCAATAAATAAAATCTTAACTTTACTAAAAACAAGAATGTTATGACGACACTCACTCTAAAAAACTATCTAGTTTCAAAAATTAACAGCATTGAGGATGATTCCGTTTTAGTAAAGATAAAAACTATAATCGACCAAAATGAGGAAGTTTATATTCTTTCTGATTCTCAAATACGAAAGGTTGAAAAGTCTCGAAATCAAATAGAGAATGGAAATTTTTTAACTCAAAAGGAAATGGATAAAAAAGTAGAAGAATGGCTAAACGTAAAGTAATTTGGTCTGCTGATTCTTCTATGGATATGATCGAAATCATGGAGTTCTATAACAATCGAAATAAAAGTAAAGAGTATAGTCAAAAACTTTATAAAAAAATCCAATTGAAGTTACAGACACTAGACTTTTCAATAGCTCTACCTCAAAAAACATCTGATAAAAAGCTGTTTTACTTTACATTAAAACACATTTTTGTAGGTTTTGATATCATCAACACTGATTTAAATGTACTTCTTGTAATTGACGACCGAAGAAGTCCTGAACTTGTAAAAAAGATAATATCAGCTCTTTAATAGAAAACTACAACCGTAACATCTCAATATGCGGAATATCATCTTCTAAGTACATTTCGCTTACTTGCTGAAATCCGTTTGTTTCGTAAAACTTCTTCAAATATAATTGTGCCGAAATCGTTATGGCTTGCTTTCCAAAAGCAGTTTCAATTCCTGAAATAGCTTCTTGCATCAAATTATGACCCCATTTTTTTGCTCTGAAATCTTCTGAGATTGCTACTCTTCCAATGGAAGCATTTTTAAAATAGTCATTAGCTTTGAAAAGTCGGGAATATGCCACGATTTTACCATCAATTGCTCCAAGAAGATGCAATGCTTTTTCATCCTTGCCGTCAATGTCTCGGTAAACGCAATTTTGCTCCACCACAAAGACTTCACTTCGCAATTGCAGTAGTTGATAAAGTTCTGAGATAGTAAGTTCGTTAAAACGCTTTATTTTGAATTTTAATTCCATTATAATTTTATAAAAATTTCACTGATTTGATTATCGCTTCTAATTCCATCATTAAATCGCGCTTGGAGGTTGATGGAGCATAACAAAACCCTTCAATAACTAAGAATTCCTTTTTTTCTCGATTCATTATCGCATAATTGATAAATGATCCTGACATATAATCGCCTTTGAGTTCCCAAGTCCCTTTGGTTTCATAAGCTCTTTTTTTGTCTATGACGGTTATGTCAAAATAAGGCGCATACGATTCTTCGGTAATCATGCTTGTGTTTTTGTTTTTTCCGCTAATGTACTTTGAACCTATATTATCCCGCATCGAAATAATGTTACTTACAATATTATCGTCTTTAAGTAAGGTTTTAAACGGCACTTTATAAATCAAAATACTCGTGTTTCCGCTCAAAATTTCTTTTTTTAACCAAATGAAATTCGGTTTTTCCATTACATATTGAAACGTTTCAGGAACATCCAGCAAAACTTTGAATTTCCTTTGAATTTTTTCGTCACTTAGTAGTTGTTTTCTTATTAAGTCTTGATTGCGGTTAATTTCGGTTTCCCTAAAAATATTGACTAATGAATCACCGTTTTGCTCAATGAAGTTGACGATTTCAGAAATAGATTTCCCTGAAATAACTACTAAGTTCTGCGGATTCATGTACTTATTGTGAACTAGTCTGTAACTACTTTTTTCTTCTTTTTTAATTAAAATTAAATTGGTGTTTGAATTTTTATGCGTGTCAAATAATTTTACAGGAAATTGCTGGATTGTAAAAAGCGGTTCTTCCTGCGGTAGTCCATCGACCGATGCTGCAAATTTTTTCCGTAAGCTATCCCCTATTTCCCCACTCCATAATTGGTCATTTACGGCAATGGCAAGTGAATTAATTTGACAACTCGTCTGTGGTTTATCTTCCGTTTTTTCTTTACACGAATAAAAAACTATGCTAACTACCACAAGAAAATAGGGCAAAAACAAACTTTTTACTTTTTTAGAAATCGTATATTTTAAACACTTTGTTGCCATAAATAATACTGTAAAAATAAATTCCTTAAATGGATAAACCAAATAAGGAATTTAAAATTTATTTTGAATCTATTATTTTAAAAATTAACTGCTAATTTTTAATTTCATCCCCGGTTTCAATTCGTTTCCATTGATTCCGTTCCATTTCTTAATATCTGCTACAGTAACACCTGGATACTTTTTCGCAATTTTAATTAAAGAATCGCCTTTCTGAACTAAATAAAGTGCATTTCGCTCAGAAGCTGCAATTGAATTTTTAACGTCAGATAAAACTAGGATTTTTTTACCAATTTGAACATTGTTGTCTTTTAGCTCATTCCACTCCTGAAGTGAAGCTACAGATACATTATACTTTTTAGCAATTTTCCCTAAATTGTCTCCTTTTTCTACCGTATAGCTCAAGAAATTTTTTCGGTCAATTTCAGTTTTTGCACTTGCAATTTCGTCCGATTTTAAAATTTTCAATTTACTATCTAACTTTACATTGGTGTCTTCTAAATTGTTCAACTCCTTCAACTCAGCAATAGAAATATTAAATTTTCGTGCTATCGATGATAAGTTATCACCTTTTTGAACAATATAAACAGATGCTTCATCAATTTTAATTTCACCATCAGCATCAGGAGAAGTTACTTCGATTTTTGCAATTGCCGTCTCTTCCTCTTTTTCAACAACTGGTGGAACCACTTTTGGCGTAGGAACTGATTCTTTAAAAGTAGAAACTATTTTAAGTTTCGCACCATAATTAATCATATTACTCCGTAAATTATTCCATTTTTTCAAATCGGCTACGGAAACATCGTATTTATTTGAAATTAATCCCAAACTTTCACCTCGACGAACCGTATGGTAATTTGTTTTCGAAGAATATTTTGAATTAGAAGAGCTATCGTTTGAAGCCACTCGCGAGTTTGTCACATAATGAGGCATTTCAATTTTTGCACGTTCATTTTCAACATAGGCATAAATTTTATCTTCATTTGATGTGAAAATAGCAATTTTTTCTTTTGGCAATCTTAGAAAATGAGGCTTATTTGGGTAAAAAGGCACCACGTTCATTTTATAAGCTGGATTCAATAATTGAATTTGAGGAACGGGAACATTTAACAATTCAGCGATTTGCTTGAAACTCATTTCTTTTTTAACCATCACCGTATCAGTTTCAAAATGCTTGATTATAGCACGGTTAGGAACAATTCCGTGTTCTTTATGGTATTCATAAATATACATTGTAGCTAAAAAAGCGGGAACATATCCTTGCGTTTCTTTTGGCAAATACTTTCTGATATTCCAGTAATTTTGTTGTCCTCCTGAACGTCTGATTGCTTTTGCAACATTTCCAGCTCCAGAATTGTAGGAAGCTAAAACCAGTTCCCAATCACCAAAAATGCGGTACATATTGGTCATATACTGAGTCGCCGCTTTACTTGATTTTAAGGGGTCACTTCGTTCGTCAACATACGAATCTACTTCCAGATTATATTCTTTACCTGTTTGATACATAAACTGCCACAAACCAGTGGCTCCCATTCGTGAAACCGCTTTTGGATTCAATGCTGATTCTACAATTGACAAATATTTGATTTCTAAAGGAACGTTCTGTTTCGCTAAAGACTCTTCAAACATTGGGAAATAGTATTCAGAAATCGCCATCAATCGCTCAAATGACCTTTTTCTGTTTTTCAAAAAGGATTTAATCACATTTTCAAGAGCCGGGTTGTATTGAATATTGAACGGAGATTTTGCATCCATTTCTTTCAACCGTTTCTTCAATAATTCAGTAGAAAGTTCATAATCTACTTCTTTATCGATATCCATTGTTGCAATATCATTTGCTAATTCTGGGAAAATATCTTGGTTGGTTAATTCCTGCATCCACAAACTGTCTACACAAGCAGCAATTTCATCGTGAACAAAACTCGCTTTTATAGAGTCAAGATAGGAAAGTTTTACAATAGGCTGTTCAATTTGGGACGAAACTGAATCTTGCGAAAAAATAGTGCCCGATATCATGATAGCGGAAGCTAGTACTAAATTTCTTGTATTCATTTATATATTTTTAGTTAGCACTTTCAACAACAATCAAGCCATTAGAAGTGGTGAAATTTATTTTATAATACGTCAAAATCTAACTTAAAGTTATTAAGTTAGATTTTGACGTCATGCAAACATAATAATCTTATAACAAAATCATTATATCCTATAACTTAAATTTTTTATAAATATTATATTAACAAGTCAATTTAGTCCAGAATTGCAGCAATTCCAGGCAAAGATTTTCCTTCTAACATTTCTAACATTGCACCACCACCCGTAGAAACATAGCTCATTTGGTTTTCCAAATTGAATTGTTTTACAGCAGCTACAGAATCGCCACCGCCTACTAGAGAAAACGCTCCGTTTTGAGTTGCTTCTGAAATATAGTTTCCTAATTCAATCGTTCCATTAGCAAATTTTTCCATTTCAAAAACGCCTAAAGGTCCATTCCAAAGAATTGTTTTTGATTCTAAAATAACTTTTTTAATTTCAGCTAGTGATTTTGGTCCAGCGTCTAAACCTTGCCAACCATCAGGAATTTCGTTAACAGGTACAACTTGTGTTTCTGCATCTTTTGAAAATGCATTTGCAGCAACAACATCAACTGGCAAAAGTACTTTTACGCCTTTTTCTTTGGCAATTTTCAAAATCTCTAAGGCTAATTCTTGTTTGTCATCTTCACAAATTGAATCACCAATTTTTCCACCTTGCGCTTTAATGAAGGTAAAAGTCATTCCACCACCAATAATTAAATTATCAATTTTATCTAAAATATTTTCAATAACTGTAATTTTTGAAGAAACTTTTGAACCACCTAAAACAGCAGTTACTGGTTTTTTAGAATCTTTCAAAACCTTATTCAAACTCTCTATTTCAGCAGCTAATAATTTTCCGAAACATTTAGCGTCAGGAAAAAATTGTGCAATAATTGTGGTTGAAGCATGAGCTCTATGTGCGGTTCCGAAAGCATCATTTACATAAATATCACCTAGCCAAGCTAATTCTTCAGCAAATTCTACATCACCCGCTTCTTCTTCCGCATAAAAACGTAAGTTTTCGAGTAACAGAATTTCTCCTGCTTGTAAATTATTTGCAGCGTCTTGTGCGATTTCTCCTCGACAATCAGCAGCAAATTTCACTTCTTTTCCTAGAATTTCTGAAACCTTTGGAACAATATGTTTTAACGAATATTTTTCTTCTTTTCCTTTTGGACGACCTAAATGCGACATCAAAATTACACTTCCTCCATCCGCTAAAATTGCATCAATTGTAGGTTTTGCCGCTTGAATTCGGGTTGCATCTGTTACATTAAATTCCGCATCTAAAGGAACATTGAAATCTACACGAACCAATGCTTTTTTGTTTTTAAAATTGAAGTCTTTAAGTGTTTTCATTTTGTATGTGTTTTAGTTTGAATAAAAAAACAAATATATGATTTTTGTTGCATTTGTAAATTTACTTGCATAAAAATGCAAACTTTTAAGTAATAAAAAAACCGTACAAAATAAATTGTACGGTTTAGATTATATAATTAAGTTGATTGGTTTTGAATTTGAATTATTGGAATGGCGTAAATCAATAAATTATGTATGGCGTGTTATCGTTATATCCGATTGTAAATTGATTAACACCTTTTGATAAATCATAGGACTCTATCATGATTTCGTTGACGATTTCAGATTTTTTAAAAAAATCAATTACTTTTAACTGTACCGTTATTCCTTGTTTTAAATTATTTTCACTTAATATATAGCCTGATTTTTCAAAAGTGTTGAAATTCCTAAAATCATCTTCAAAACTAACCACGACTTTTTTATTCTTCCAGTTAAATATGGGACTTTTAGTAAATAATAATTGACTTTCGTTATTCAAAAGTTCAGCAGGAGATTTGCCAAATTTATTTTCATAATTAATCGAACAACCATTAATAAAAATGGTCACAAAAATTACTAAAAATAAGGACTTAATTACATTAGACTTTTTCATGGTTTCTAAATGATTACTTTTGATGTTATAAATTTACAACGCTTTATGCATAGAAAAACTCCCTACAAATGGGTATTTTTCACCAAATTCAATTAAAATGGATTATTTAACACATTTATAATGAAAACAGAAAAGGAAAAGATGCTTTTAGGAGAAAATTACTCTGCAACTACAAAAGAATTGATTTTTGACCGAATTAAAACAAAGAAAATATTGCATAAAATCAATGTTTCCGAATATTGGATGAATAAAAATACGCGGAAGTTGATTGCTGAGTTACTTCCAAACTCCAAAAATGTCGTTCATATTGAACCTCCTTTTCATTGCGATTATGGCTATAATATTGAATGTGGCGAAAATGTTTTTTTTAATGTCAATTGCGTAGTTTTGGATTCAATGAAGGTGAAAATTGGTTCGAATGTTATGTTTGGACCAAGCGTTCATATTTATACGGCTACACATCCTTTAGATAAAATCGAACGTCGCGATTTTGAAAGTGCAAAACCGGTAACTATTGGGGATGATTGTTGGATTGGTGGTCAAGTAGTCATTTGTCCGGGAGTCATAATTGGTTCTGGGAGTGTCATTGGAGCGGGTTCAGTGGTTACAAAAGATATTCCCGAAGATACTTTAGCGGTTGGAAATCCCGCAAAAATAGTTAGGAAACTCAACGGAAATCAAGAGTTGTAATTTTAAGCAACGAAATGTTTCGATTTTAACCTATTTAAATATCTTTGTCAAATGCAATTTTCAGATATTATTGGCCAGGAACACCTCAAAAATCACCTTACTAAAAGTGCTGATTTAGGAAGAATTCCGCATGCTCAACTTTTTGTAGGTCCAGAAGGATCGGGTACTTTGGCTACAGCAATCGCTTATGCACAATATATTTTATGTAAAAATTCAGCTGGCGAAAATAGCAGTGGAAATGAAAGTTGCAACATCAAATTCAAGAGTTTTACACATCCTGATTTGCATTTTGTTTATCCCACGGTAACTACGACAGAGGTGAAATCGAAACCTAAAAGTGTCGATTTTATTTTTGATTGGCGTGAATTTTTAAAGCAAAACCCGTACGGTAGTTTATTTGATTGGCTCCATTTTCTTGAAGCAGGAAACAAACAAGGAGAAATTCGGGTAGATGATGCTCAAGAAATTGTGAGGTTACTTTCGTTAAAATCTTTCGAAGGTGGTTATAAAATCATGATTATTTGGATGGCGGACAAAATGAATATTGCTGCATCCAATAAATTGTTGAAATTGCTTGAAGAACCAACAGATAAAACCTTATTTTTACTAGTTGCCGAAAATGAAGAAGATATTATTCAAACAATTTTATCACGATGTCAATTGTTGCATTTCAACGCTTTAAATGAAAATAATATTGCAGAGAAGTTGTTAATTGACTATAATATTGAAGAGCGAGAATCTAAAAAAATAGCACATCAAGCTCAAAGAAATTTTAATAAAGCATTGAAAATTTTAAATTCAAATGGCGAAGATGATGAATTTGAACAATGGTTTGTAGAATGGGTTCGGGCGGCTTTTCGTGCAAAAGGAAATGCAAGTGCCATCAGTGATTTGATTCGTTGGAGCGAAACTATTGCTGGAATTGGTCGCGAAACTCAAAAAAAGTTTTTAAATTATTGTATTGAAATGTTTCGTCAGGCCTTACTAATCAACTATCAAACGACCAGTTTGGTTTATATGGAACCAAAAGTTGCTAAATTTAAATTGGAAAACTTCGCTCCTTTTGTAAACGGGAACAATATAGACGCTATTTTTGCTGAACTTTCCGATGCTATTTATCACATTGAACGAAACGGAAATGCCAAAATTATTCTCACAGATTTATCTATAAAACTCACACGTTTAATTCACAAAAAATAAAATTATGATTACAAGTAACATCCCTTTTATCCTAGTTTTGCTTTTATTAGCGGCAACTTTCATTCAATCCGGTTACGATAAAACGATGTATTGGCAAGATAATTTGTCTTGGTTGAAAGGGCATTTTTCAAAAACGCCTATTAAAAATATAGTTCCTGCTTCGCTATTTATCATTTTGGTTTTAGAATTAATTTCGGGAATTCTATGTTTAGCGGGAATTTTGCAACTAATAATGAACAACCAACGCACTTTTGGCTTTTACGGTGCAGTTATGAGTTGTATTACCTTGATTTTGTTACTAGTTGGACAACGAATGGCAAAAGAATATGAAGGTGCAAAAACAATTGTTATTTACTTTATTCCTGCTATTATTGCATGTTATTGGTTGAGTTAATTTAAACTCGATTCAAATACGCTTTGTACATTTTCAATTCATCCCAAGAATATTCCGTACCGTGTTTTTCTTTTAAAGGATTCAGTGATTCCTCTTTGTAACCGTAAAACGCTTTTTCTAATTTTTCAAGAAGCAACGACGGTAAAACATCTTTAATATCTATTTTTCCGGCTTCTATAAGTTTGGCAATATGTCCGGCAATTGTTTGTTTAGTTAGTTTTCGAGCAATAGCAATGGCTTCAATTGAACTGTGTTCCAACCACATTTCATGAGTTTCTTCAAAGGTGTTTTTCTTCAGAATGTTCTTCTCTTTTTTAGTAGAACTATAGCGATTTTCGTCGATTTGTTCTTCAACTAAAGTGCCTCTTTGTTGTTTGAAATCTTCTTTAACCGCTTGTAAAATAGTTCCTTTATAGGTTTTAATTTCATAAGAAGTTAAATTATCTTTATTAATTAATTGACCAGAAAGTACCACAACGATTAATTTTTGCGCTTTCATTAAACCCAGAACCGTTTTGACTTGAATGTTTTCCAATTCGGTTAATTCCGTATAAAATCCTTTCGCTTTTTTAAGTCGAATTACTTCTTCCATTTTAAACAATAAATCATACACCATTTGGTCTAAAACCGGCATGAAATAATTATAAGCGGCTGTAAAACGTTCTTGTAAAAAATCTAAATCGACTTTTGGTTGATTGAAAATAAAATGCAATTGGCTGATAAATTTTTGCGAATGCGGCACAATTTTATCCAATGCATCGTACTGTTTTTTCGCCCAAACTGCATGAAGCGATTGAGTAGACCGACTTTCATCATTTTTGTAAGAATACAAATGATTTCGCCATTCTTGCAGTAAATTTTCCCATTCGAATGTGGTGATTAATGATTTGTAAAGGAAATTTTGCGTGTCAAGTTGCAATTCGTGAGCTAGTTTTTCATCCGAACATTTATTTTCGGCATATTGCATGACATCTTTATCGTTAGAAAAGCCATTTAAAGTAAGCGGAGATAGCAAAATAAGCCCTTTTAAAGACCTTAATCGCGAAAGTGCAACATAAGCTTGTCCAGGCATAAAAACTTGCGAAACATCAATTGCAGCTTTATCAAAAGTCAATCCTTGGCTTTTATGAACTGTAATTGCCCAAGCAAGTTTTAACGGAAATTGTGTAAACGTTCCCAAAACTTCTTCTTCAATTTCCTTAGAAGTTTCATTTACTGAATATCGAATATTTTTCCATTCAAAACGTTCGACTTCAATTACCTTTTTCTCTTCAGGAAATTCGACTAAAACTTCATTTTTAGAAACTGATTTTACGATTCCCATTTTACCATTGAAAAAGTTTTTTTCGGCTGAAGAGTCATTTTTTACAAACATGACTTGAGCTCCTTTTTTCAATTTTAAATCAGATTCAATTGGATAAATTTTATCAGGGAAATCATCAACTACATCTGCTCTTAAAATAACTTCGCTACCCACTAAATCAGACAAAGCTTCCTTATTTATAACGTCAACTTTATGATTATGTGTAGTTAACATAATGTAGCCTTCATTCTTTTTGGTGTCAAAATCAAGCTGAACGTATTTATTTAACTCATCTCGTTGCTTTTCCGAAATAGTATTATTCCGCAAACTTTCGAGTAAGTCAATAAATATATCATCATCTTGACGAAAAATTTTAGAAAGTTCTAAGTACAAGGGTGGATTTTGCTGTACTACATGAGAATGAAAGAAGAACTTTCCGTTGTAATAATTTCGTAAAACATTCCATTCATCGTCTTTAATAACCGGCGGTAATTGAAGTAAATCGCCAATAAAAAGCACTTGAATTCCACCAAAAGACACTTTCTTTTTCCGAACCGATTGCATCATAAAATCCATCGCATCCAAAACATCTGGACGTAACATACTGACTTCATCAATAATCAACAATTCCATGTTTTGAATAACCGCTTTCTTAACGCCACTCATTCTAAAATGCCGACCGAGTGTTTTTTTAGTTTCAAATTTGAGGTTATTTGAAAAGTCATTTTGGTAAATCGAATCGGGAATAAAACCTCCAAAAGGCAATTGAAACATCGAATGAATCGTAACACCTCCTGCATTTAATGCGGCAATACCTGTTGGTGCAACTACCACAACGTTTTTATGCGTTGTTTCTAAAATTTTTTTTAGCAAAGTAGTTTTACCCGTACCCGCTTTTCCGGTAAGAAATACAGAACGATTTGTTTGATTGACAAACTTAAGTACATAATCAGCGGTGGTAGAAACGTTATCCATTTGGCTTCGAGATAATTAATAAATGTGATGAGAACTTTTCAAATTTACAAAAAAATTCAATCCAAAAAAAAACCTTCCGATAAGGAAGGTTTGATTTATTTAAAGAATAATTATTTTTTAGTTTCTTCGTCTTTAGTTTCTGTAGCTGCCTCTTTTTTACCCTCTTTTGAATACTTATCGTTCAACAATTGAATCACTTCTTTCGTGATGTCGTACTGATCTTTCGCGTATAGAACGGTCGCAGCATCTCCAGTTCCGTAGATATAATCGTATCCTTTTTCTTTACCGTAATCCTTAACGAATGCTTTCACATTTTTTACTAAACTATCCATTTCTGTAGCACCATCCATCTGTAATTTCTGACTCACACTTTGTGCCGCATATTGCAAACGTTGTTGTCTTTGTTCTAGTTCAGCATTTTTTTGTTGAGCCCAAGCTTGTCCATTTGCCTGTGCATTTTTTTGAAAGTTGGCTACTTCAGCTTTAAAATTTGCTTCTTCTACTTCGAACTTTTTGGCTTCAGCTTCTGATTTACTTTTAAATTTAGCTTCTAAATCTTTAGACTCCGTATATTCTTCCATTAATTTAGCAGTATCTACATAAGCGGTTTTCAATTCAGAGGAAGAAGTTGCAGTTTGCTCTTTGTTGCAAGAAATAATTGAAACAGCAAGAGCGATAATCAAAAGTGATTTTTTCATTTTATAAATGTGAAAGTTAATTTTTTAAATTGGATGTCAAAAGTACTAAAATTTACCGTTATAGAAAAAAATAATATTTTTTCTTCTGAAAAACTAATAATAGGCTTTTACTATTAATATTTGAATTTCAATAAGTTTATGCAAAAAAAACGGCTTCTTTAAATTCCATTTAAGGCAAAATCAAAAAATAGCCAATACAACATCTGTTTCAACCTCTAAAACATCATTAAAACGACTTATTTCGATTTTTTGTCATTTTTTAGGATGTAAATAAGTGAAGAATATTGAAAATGCTTCTTCGCTTTGTAATTTGACCTTAGGCCAACATAAATTGCATTGAAGAAATTCATATATCCCCTCTTATAATTTTCTGAAAGTAAACTTACATAAAACGCATCCCATTTCATAGGAATCATCTCAACCACCTTCATATGTTTCTCTTGAAACAAAAGTTTTATCGATTTTTTTGAGAAATGCCATAAGTGTCGAGGCACATCAAAAGCTGCCCAAAATCGTTTGTAGTATTTCGCATCAAATGAACGGAAGTTGGGTACAGCAATAACAATTACGCCATCGGGTTTTAAAACTCGTTTTAATTCTTTAATTTGTTCATCCAAATCATAAACATGTTCCAAAACATGCCACATCGTAATGACGTCAAATGAATTATTTGGTAAACTCTGAATATTTTCTGCGAAAGAAATTCCTTTTTCAGTTGCCATATTTCGAGCACCAAGATTAGGTTCAATACCTGTAACGGTCCACTTATTCTTTTGTGCCAAATCTAAAAAGTGACCGGTTCCTGCACCAATATCTAATAAACTTCCTTTTTCAACTTGAAAATGCTGAATGATATTCAACTTGTTTTTTAAGGTAAAACCTCTTACAATTTGATACAAAAAGCTAAATAAACCTTTCTTTTTATTTGAATGTGAAATATAATCTTCGCTTTCATAATATTTAGAAAGCTCTTCTTGACTAGGCTTTGGAAATGTAATTAACATGTCATATTTTACATCGCGATACAAGCCGAATGTTTCTTTGGAAACGGTGTAATCTCTAACCGTTAAATATATTTTTTTGGCATTATCTATCATTACTGAAATAGTCTTCTTTTAAATTTTTTAAGTACTTTATAACGATATTTTGATACAGCGAATCATCGTTCAAACAGTCTTCATTTTTATTATTAGTTACAGAAAGCACAATGAAATCGGATTGATTTCCCAATTTTGATGCATCCGGTATTTGATTTTTCAATACAAAATCAGAAGTATTTATATATTTTTCCATTTCATCTGTATCGTATACGTGCAATGTGAATTGGTCTTCATTTATGGTGAATGGAATTTCTCGCTGGTTAAGCGTTTGCAAATTGTATAGATTAATAAGAAATTGTTGAAAGGGCAAAATCTTTTTATTATTCTCAAATACAAAAGCGGTTAAACCTTTATTACCTAAAATCTCTTTTGCATTCGGAACTAAAACATAATCGTCAATTGTGTATTGTGGTTTATGAATTCCGCAACTAATTGAAATGACAACTAGAAACATAATTACAGCTATCCTACTAAACACAAGTCTTAACGGAGTTGTTCCACGTGAAACGTTCATCTTATCTTCCCATATAAATTAGCAACACCGAAATATCACTTGGTGAAACACCACTAATTCGTGACGCTTGAGAGATAGTCACAGGACGAATTTTAGACAACTTCTGTTTTGCTTCTATCGACATTGATTTGATTTTCTCATAGTCGAAGTTTTCAGGAATTTTGACATCTTCTAACCTTGTAAGTTTATCCGCGTTGTTTCTTTCCTTTTCAATATAACCTGAGTATTTTACTTGAATTTCCGCTTGCTCCAAAATTTCTTGGTCCACATTTGCATTAGCTACGTATTCCTTAACTTTTTCAAATTTCATTACATCCGCTAAATCAATTTGAGGACGAGAAAAAATCTTAAACATTTTATCCGATTGCGAAACTAAAGCACTTCCCTTTTCTTCTAAAACTGGATTTGCTTCCCCAATACTTACACTCGTTTCTTTGAAAAAGTCTACCAATTTTTGAGATTCATTGAATTTATGCTCCATTCTACGAAGTCGTTTTTCAGAAGCCAAACCAATTTTAAATCCTTTCGGAGTTAATCGTTCATCGGCATTATCCTGTCTCAATAACGTTCTATATTCCGCTCGCGAAGTAAACATTCGATACGGTTCTTCTGTCCCTTTTGTGATTAAATCATCGATTAAAACGCCAATATAGGCTTCGTCACGTTTCAAAATCAACGGTTCTTTTTCATTAATTTTTAAATGCGCATTAATCCCAGCCATCAAACCTTGTGAAGCCGCTTCTTCATAACCTGTAGTACCGTTGATTTGTCCGGCAAAATACAACCCTTCTACTAACTTCGTTTCAAGCGTATGTTTTAGTTGTGTTGGTGGAAAATAATCATATTCGATAGCATATCCCGGCCGGAAAAATTTGACTTTTTCAAAACCAGCAACAGATTTCAATGCTTTGTATTGAATATCTTCTGGCAGAGAAGTTGAAAAACCATTTACATATACCTCACACGTTTTCCAACCTTCCGGTTCAATAAAAAGTTGATGTCTTTCTTTATCTGCAAAACGATTAATTTTATCTTCAATAGATGGACAATAGCGTGGGCCCATACTCTGGATTCTTCCATTGAACATTGGCGACCGGTCAAAACCTTCCCTCAAAATATCATGGACATCCAAAGAAGTATACGTCATGTGGCAAGAACGTTGATGTACCAATGGTTTTGTCACATCCGAATAAGAGAATTTGTCCGGCTTTGCATCACCTAATTCTTCATTCATTTTGGTATAATCCAAAGAACGTCCATCCACACGAGGAGGTGTTCCTGTTTTCATTCTCCCCGATTCGAAACCTGCTTTCACTAAATCTTCAGTGATTCCGTAAGCCGCACTTTCTCCAGCTCTACCTCCACCAAATTGTTTTTCTCCAATATGAATCAATCCATTCAAGAAAGTTCCATTGGTTAAAATAACCGCTTTCGAACGAATTTCAGTCCCAAGCGATGTACGGATTCCTTTTACAACACCATTTTCAATAATCAATCCTTTGACCATTTCTTGATAAAAGTCAAGATTCGGTGTTCCTTCCAACATCATACGCCATTCTTCTGCAAAACGCATTCGGTCACTTTGTACTCTCGGCGACCACATCGCTGGACCTTTTGACTTATTCAACATCTTAAATTGAATCGCCGTATTATCAGAAACAATACCTGAATAGCCCCCCAAAGCATCAATTTCACGAACAATCTGTCCTTTTGCAATTCCGCCCATGGCAGGATTACAAGACATTTGCGCAATGTTTTGCAAACTCATTGTAACCAATAAAGTTTTGGAACCCATATTTGCAGCAGCGGCAGCGGCCTCTGAACCGGCATGTCCGGCTCCAACAACAATCACATCATAAATCTCTTCAAACATCTATATATTTTCTATAGTTTTAAATCAAATTCATTAACCAATACAAGTGTTCCACGTGGAACAATATGCTTGAATAAATAAATCTGAAGTCTATTGTTCCACGTGGAACATCTTAATTTTCTCTTCTTCTACACTCCTCATTAATGCTTCGTCTTCAACCGACTTATCCTTGTAGCCACAGTAATGCAATACGCCGTGAACAATCACTCTTTTTAATTCGTCAGCAAAAGAAACGCCAAAATCCTTCGCATTATCTTCCACTCTTTCAACTGAAATAAAAATATCTCCATGTAATTCATTACCTACACAATAATCAAAACTAATAACATCCGTTAAGGTGTCGTGCTCTAGATATTCAACGTTAAGTTTGTGCAAATATGCATCATCACAAAAGACGTAATTGATGTCACCTTCCTTCTTTCCTTCGGATAATATAACACGCGAAATCCAGTCTTGAAACGCATCCTCATTCCCTAATTCAAAATCTGTTTCGTAGTTAAAACTAATCATTTGTATTAAAATATTCTTTAACCTTTTGGCTAAAATTGGACCGCAAAGGTAGGCTTTGTCGGTTTAATATTTCTATGCTGTTTAAATATTCTTTTAATGCTGGCGTTAGCGAACCTTTACTTCCATCAAACTGCTTTGAATTGGCTTCCGCTTGGCGTTTTTCTTCTTCACCTTGCTGCTGCATCGCCTTATCTAGTTTCAATAACTCATAGTTCAAGTTCAATACTTTCTCCAACACTTGATTCTTAAAGCCTTCATTTAAGAGTTGCTTTTCGATGTCCTTCATCTTGTCCAGAGTACCTTGACCACTTCCCGACATTCCTTTCTTGTTTAATTCATTTTGCAAAGCCTCTCTTAACTGTCTTTGCTCTTTATAAATCTCCATTATTTCCTTCGCGTTTCCCTCTCCATCTTGCCCGTTCTCACCTTCACCTTCACCACTTCCTCCACTTCCAGACTGTCCAGGTTTTTGACCTGGTTTCTGACCTGGCTTTTGTCCGCTTTCGCCTTCTTTGCCTTCGCCTTCTTTCTTTCCGCTTTCCTTACCTTTCTTCATTCCGTCTTTCATCTTTTCTCCCAAACCTTTTTGCTTCATCATAATGTCTGGTAATTGCATCTCGCCCTTTCCGGAACTTGGTTTTGGCTTTCCTTGACCTGAACCAGATAATGACATTTGCATGCTATTCAACACATCACTCAACATATCGGCTAATTTATTAGCTGCCGAAATGGTGTACTGCTGATGCGAAGCACCTTTTGGCACATTAGACTCTACCAAATTATCCAACGACTTCTCGATGTTGTAATGTACGTTTCCAATCTCTTTCGTAATAGGTTCATTCAATTGAGGATTTCTTAACGACAAAGCAAACAGGCTGTCGTCCACATGTTGGAATTGTAGACGTAAGTCTTGCTGTGTTTTTAAGTACTTGTTATACGACGGAGCTCCACGTTTCAAATTTTTAAAACGATTCATCAAGTCTTCCTGCGAAAACGAAAATGATAACAAATTATCCATCACTTGACGCAACATCGCCACATCTTCTTCCATCTGCTCTTTGTCGCCACCAGCCATACTTTCATCCATCGCACCCGACATTTCCTTGATCTTTTTAGCCGCACTTTTCTGTTTCGGTTTTGCTTTCTTGGCATTATCTTTCTGAAGTTCTTCTTTCGCTTTCTTTAAATCTTCATCAATGCTTTTCTCTTGTTCTTTGTCCATCGGAATATCCATCGGACTTTTCAACTCTTTGTTTTGCTTTTCCAATTCTTTCAAATCTTCTTGAATCGCATCAAATTCTTTGTTGATTTTATCCTGATTTTCGGCATTGTTCTTATCGTCTTTATTGGATAATTCTTCCTGCTTTTTTGCAAGCTCTCCTAATTTATCAGCAATTTGTTCTGCTTTCTTTTCGACATAAAACCGCTTCGTAAGTTCAACCAACTGTTCTAAAGTTTTTGCTTGGTTTTTACTCACTTGTTTAAATTGCTCCATTTTCTCGAACAATTCTTCTTGCTTGATTTTATCATTCAACTTCTGCAATTCGTCCAATAGCTTTTGATTTTTTTCTAAATCTTTTTGACTTTCTTCTAAACGCTTTTGCAAAGCTTCTTTGAACTCATCCTTTTTATCTGACTTGATTTTATCCAAATTCTCGTCCATTTTCTTGGTAAATTGCTTCATCATTTCGTCCTGTTGCTTTTGACGCTTGATAAAATCATCTACTTTTTGTTGGTCCTTAAATTCAAGACTCGACTTCTCCTTGTTCGATTTTTGTAATTTATCTAATTCCGAAAGTTGCTTATCTTGAGATTTCAATGATTTCTGCAAACCGTTAATATTGCTATTCTGTTCTTGCATCAATTCATCTTGCTTTTCTTGCACAGTCTGAATACGTTCAGAAAACACAGTTGACTTCGTACTTTTGAAATTATGCAACGCATCATTGTCGAAAACTTCAAAATAGTATTCATAAGAAACTCCTTCTTCTACCGGCAAATTTCCAGGAAAGCTAAAAACGAATTGGTCGAATACATCTCGCTTTACAGCCAACTCTTTTATGAACGCTTTGTTCTTTGTATTCGAAGGATAATAGACAATTTGCAGCTTCGACAAACCGTAATCATCTGAAATTTGACCTACAATTACGTTTTCATCTACTTTTAAACTATCAGGAACATTGTTTGCCAAAATAACTGGAAATTGGTCTTTAATAACAGTTAGTTGATAGTTCAATTTTTCAAAACTTTGAACGTTCCTATTCGAAGTAATAATTTGATATTCTGTATTTTGTGAAATTAGTTTACTCCAATTAAAGCTATTATTCGATGATGTAAAAATCGATTTAGTCTTAAAATCAGTCCATTCTACCTTATCTGTAGATTGAGTTGCCATTTTCCACGTGATTTTTGAACCTTCGAGAACAATTGCGTTTCCGGTGCCTTGAATGGATTCAGATTTCCGATTCAAATACGATGGAAATTGAATAATCATTTCAAAATTTGCAATCGTTGGTACTTCCACAACTTTCAGTTCATAATTATGCGAAGAAACTTTATTGGCCTCCACGTGGAACGAAATATTCTTTTGTGGCTTAGAAAAAGTATATTCGAAAACTCCTGCATTGGAACTTTCCATAAAATAACTTTCGTTATTGATAAAAACCATCGCGTTTTCAGGAATTACATTTCCAACCGATTTCACTTGAACTGTAAAATCTGTTCCTTCTTGCGTAGTCAAATCCTTATTTAGAATTATAAATTCAAACGGAGCTGGTGGCGCAAACTGTTCTTTGTAATTCACCACTCGATTCAAACTTTGGCTAATCATTTTACTATTTCCCGAAAGGTAGAAAAAGGCAAAAAACAAGATTGGCAAAATAGCTAACGGAATATACTTTCTATTTCCTTTAAAATTGACTGCATTCTGAAATGGAATCGGTTGAAGTGTTTTTGCTTTTTGTTCAATCGAGGCAATTAACAATTCTGAAGAGTTTGTATCATTTGAAAGTTGTAAAAAATTGGTAAGTTTATCGCTAACTTCTCCAAAATGTTTTCCGATGATAACAGAAGCTTGATTGTAATCAATACCCTTTTTGATTTTAAACAATTGGAAAATGGGGAAAAGAATATATCGAACGAGTAAAAGAATTTCGACAATAATAAAGGTCCAAAACAAAATGGTTCTTCCTACAGGTTTCAACCATAGAAAGTATTCAATAAAAAGTGTAAAAATAAGATACAGCAATCCTAGACCGACGAAAAATAAAATCCCTTTTAGTAGTTCATTGGTGTAAAATTTACGGATAAATGCTTCTAATTTCTGATAAATCAAGGCTTTGTTTTCCAAATTGCAATCACTTTTAATTATAACCGATAAAAGTACTGATTTATATGAACACTAAATGTTAAAAAATGTTAGCGTATTTAGGGGTGTTTTACAAAGATTGCACAGATACACACAGATTAAAATCAATTTTGGTAGTACGCAATTTTGTAATAGAAAAGTTTTGAGAGTAACTGAATAAATTTTTAAAGACGACGCTTCTACGTTTTGCGTTAGCGATTGCAGTGGAAATCCTTTTTGAGAGGAACGGACAAAAAGATTGAAGCGGAAAGCGCGACCCGACCTTTTCGGGAGGGTGACGCCCAAATTGATATAAAAATCAATAACTAATCAATTGAATTGATACCTACCAGATTGAAAAAAGACCTTGCATGAAAAGTATTATATCAGGCAACTTTCTAATTGAAAATGTATCTTTGCAAAAAAATATACCTAAAATGTCAAAGCAAGTTCGCGTGCGTTTTGCACCTAGTCCAACGGGACCTTTACATATTGGCGGCGTGAGAACCGCATTATTTAATTATCTTTTTGCAAAAAAACACGGAGGAACTTTCTATCTGAGAATTGAAGATACCGACCAAAATCGATTTGTTTCGGGAGCCGAAGAATACATTTTGGAAGCTTTGGAATGGTTGGGAATTTCCCCTGACGAAACTATAGGTAAAAACGAAAAGTTTGGTCCTTATCGTCAAAGCGAACGCAAGCATTTGTACCAAAGTTATGCAGAACAATTAATTTCAAACGGCTGGGCATATTATGCCTTTGACTCTACAGAAGATTTAGACCAATTGCGTAAAAACACAGAAGAACAAGGAAATACCTTCATTTACAACCATACGATTCGTGAACATTTAGATAATTCATTAACGGTTGAGGCAGATAAAGTGGCGGAACGAATTACAACCGGAGAAGATTATGTGATTCGTTTTAAAACGCCTGTGAATGAAATTTTAGAATTAAAAGACATCATTCGCGGAGATATTAAATTTGATTCGAATTTACTTGACGATAAAGTTTTGTTCAAAAGTGACGGAATGCCAACGTATCATTTGGCGAATATTGTGGACGACCATTTGATGGAAACGACCCACGTAATTCGTGGAGAAGAATGGTTGCCTTCCCTTCCACTCCACTTTTTGCTTTACAAAGCATTTGGTTGGGAAGCTCCAGAATTTGCACATTTACCTTTGATTTTAAAACCTATTGGAAATGGGAAATTATCAAAACGCGATGGCGATAAACTAGGGTTTCCAGTATTTCCATTAGAATGGAAAACGGCTGATGGAGTTTCGTCTGGTTACAGAGAAAAAGGATTTTTTCCCGAAGCTGTTGTTAACTTCTTGGCTTTACTAGGCTGGAACGATGGAACAGATAAAGAAATATATTCACTTCAAGAGTTAGTCGAAGCATTTGATTTGAATAGAGTTCATAAGGCTGGAGCCAAATTTGACCCAGAAAAAAACAAATGGTTCAATCACCAATATTTGGCTTTGCAAACTGATGACGATTTAGCGAAAGCGTTTGCACCATTTTTATATGAAAAAGGAATTGATGTAGATTATACGACTTTAGTAAAAATTGTAAGCTCTATAAAGGAACGAGCCAATTTTGTAGAAGAATTCTGGGAGCTTGGAGATTTTTTCTTTGAAACACCAACTACTTACGACGAAAAAGCCCGTAAAAACTGGAAAGAAGAAACGTCAATATTAATGCAAAATGTAGCTAATTTAATCAACGAAATAGAAGATTTTAATTCATTAGCGATAGAAACTACTTTGAAAGTCTGGATGACAGAGTTTGAAATTGGTATGGGAAAAGTAATGCAACCTTTACGTTTGAGCGTTGTTGGTGCTTTAAAAGGTCCTCACCTCTTTGATATTATCGAAATTATCGGCAAAGAAGAAACAATAAAACGGATTGAAAAAGCGATCGCAACTTTATAAAAACAAAAAAATCCCTGAAATTCAGGGATTTTTTTATTACTCTATTTTACTTAATTTCTGTTATCTATATAATCAAATCCTTGATTGTAGGTGAAAGTAAGGTTCTGACCGTTACTCATTTCTACGTCAAATGCTAAAACGTAGTTTGGTGCTGTTCCTGAAACTGTAACGGTTCCACCTGTTGCAACTAATACATTATCTTGTTGTGGATTGTTATATAGTCCATCTTGATTTCCATCAATGTAAATAGTTAATCCATCAAAGAAGTTAAAATTTGGCTCTTCAAAACCAAAATTTTCATCATATTGATAAACACCGTTTTGAAAAGTTGTTCCTAAAGCAGCTATGCTTAAATTTAATGCAAACTTAGCATTATCAGTTGTAAATCCATATACTGACCCTGGAGTTGCTGTAACATCAATTGGTGCACTCGCTAAAACGAAATTGAATTCAGAATGAGTTTCGCTATAAAAATTAAAATTATCAACAGCCTTAGCATCTGTGATACTATAATTTGAGCCGTTAACATTAATTTGATTGCCGTTGGTAGAACTACCGCTATCATCACTACTACATGATAAAATACTTGCTGCTAGAATAAAAGTAAAAATTAGTTTTTTCATTGTTAGGGTTTTAAGGTTTGATATAAATATTTAAATTGTATTTGTTTTGATAATAAGTAAGTCTCGTAATTAAAAAAGCTAAAATATAAAAGATTTTAACTTTTTGGTTTTTTTTATTCCTTTTTTTTTAATAACATCTAACTATTAATGGTTCCAATTTTTCCATTGAATTTATCACCATTATGCGACAAGTTACAATAGAAAATATCGGAAAAAAAGAAACGATAAAACGAATTCAAAAGAATGCGGTTACGAGTCAAATTTTAAAAGGATTTTTTGTTGAAAATAAGTTGTAACTTTCCCTTCTTATAAGCGACTTATTTATTAAACAATTAAAACCCAAAAGCAATGGATGTATTTTTTTATGTCATTCTCGTAATAGGATTTTTCCTATTTCTCTCTTCCTTTTTTACCGTTAAGCAACAAACGGCAGTTATCATCGAACGTTTTGGAAAATTTACAAGTGTTAGAAGTTCCGGTTTACAACTTAAAATTCCTATTGTAGACAGAATTGCTGGTCGCGTAAATTTGAAAATTCAACAATTAGATGTTATTATTGAAACGAAAACCAAGGACAACGTTTTTGTAAAAATGAAAGTTTCAGTTCAGTTTAAAGTAATTCAAGACAAAGTGTATGATGCATTTTACAAATTAGAATATCCACACGACCAAATTACCGCTTATGTTTTTGACGTTGTTCGTGCTGAAGTTCCAAAATTGAAATTAGATGATGTTTTCGAAAGAAAAGATGATATTGCAATTGCGGTAAAACGGGAGTTGAATGAAGCGATGACTACTTATGGTTACGATATTATTAATACATTGGTAACAGATATTGACCCGGATATTCAAGTGAAAAATGCGATGAACCGTATCAATGCAGCGGACCGAGAAAAAACGGCTGCAGAATTTGAAGCTGAAAGTTCAAGAATTAGAATTGTGGCGAAAGCAAAAGCAGAAGCAGAAAGCAAGCGTTTACAAGGTCAAGGTATTGCCGACCAACGTCGTGAAATTGCTCGTGGATTGGTTGAAAGTGTAGATGTATTGAATAAAGTAGGAATTAACTCGCAGGAAGCTTCTGCATTGATTGTAGTAACGCAACATTATGATACTTTGCAAGCAATTGGTGCTGATACGAATTCGAATCTAATTTTACTACCAAATTCGCCACAAGCCGGAAGTGACATGTTGAATAATATGGTTGCTTCATTTACTGCTTCAAACCAAATTGGCGAAGCAATGAAAGAAGGAAACAAAAACCGTATTGCCAATAAAAAGAAAGATAAAAAAGCAGATGATTTTAAACCATCAGATGATTATCAAAATTTAAAAGACACGGAAATTCCCGATGATGGCGACAATTACGATTCTAGAATTTAATTATAGATACAAAAAAAGAGGCTTTACAGCCTCTTTTTTAATGAATTAATAATCCCTCAAAATATTACATTTTAGGACTTGCATTATGAGCCGCTTTTTTCAGCTCTTGTAATTTTCTTTCTAATTTAGCAATAACTTCTTCCGATTTATCATCAGCATTATGCACCAATTCATCAAAACCTTTTTCTAAGTCAACTTTGGTTTTATTAAATTTAGTTTTCACTGTTTCTGATAATTCACCAAATTTATCCATCAAGTCATTTTTTTGACTATCATACGTATTTTTGATTTTTCCTCTTGTTTTTTCTCCCTTTTCTGGAGCGAATAAAATTCCTAATCCAGCTCCAATTGCAGCACCTGCTAAAAGTGCTAATACCGTAACTCCGTTATCTTTATTTGACATAGTTTTTGTGTGTTTAATTAATTTTTAATAAAGTTACAAACAATTTACTTTCGTCTTGTTAATAAGCCGTTAAAGTAATCTTAGAAAACTCCTAAACTTGAATACAAGCTGTTTCTTGTATAAATTTAAAGTAAAAGAATATTCAACTATAAAAATTAATCATTTCATCTTAAAACGCTTTAAATTAAGTCAATTTCAATAGAAAAACCTGATGCTATTTATATTGCAATAGAAAATAATAATCATAAAAAAAGCCTGCTAAATGCAGGCTTTTGATTGGTAAAGTTTGTAATTTAGAATAAAGTTGAAATCGCAATTTTTACTTCTTCACTTTTTTCTTTTTCAATCATTTCTTGCAATTGATTTTTAAAAAAAGTTAAGTGTTCAGCATCTTGTTTTAAAAGTTCAATCGTTTCCAATCTCACAAAAGGAGATTCGCTTTTCAAGGACATTCCATATAATTTTTGCAACGCTTCTTTTTCAACATCTGAAATTTTGATGGCTTTTGAATATTTCAATAACCAATTGGCAAACAAAAGCGAACTTTTATTGTTGTTGGTATTTTTACGAATTGCATTTTGCAACAAACTAAAATCAGAAATACTTTCGATATTTTGAGCAATCGCTTGTTCAATTACTTTCTGATTTTCAGCATCCACTTTAAAATATTTATTAATGTCTTTCAAAGAATTATTGATGGCATTTTCTTCTTTTTTACCTTTCTCTTCCCAAGCATCTTTTAATCCAACTGTTTTGTTGAAAATTAGATTTTCAGCTGTTGTATCTTTATCAACAGTGAAATAACCCAAACGCTGAAACTGAAATTTATCTTCGGCTTGAGCGGTTAACAAACTTGGTTCTACAAATCCCGTAATCACTTTTAACGAGTCAGGATTGACAAATTCAAGGAAATCTTTCTCTTTGTGTCCATCAGGTGTTTCATCAGTAAATAACCGGTCATAAAGCCTAATTTCAGCTGGAATCGCATGCTTAATGTCTACCCAATGTAAAGTTCCGGCTACTTTTCTTTGACTGGCTTCTGTCCCACTTCCGCTTAAAGAATCAACATCATAAGAAACTTGAATTTCTGTAATGTTTCCATCTGCGTCTTTAGTGACACTTTCTCCTTTGATGATGTACGCATTTTTCAAGCGAACTTCTTTGCCTAAAGACAAACGGAAGAATTTATTAGGTGCTTCTTCCATAAAATCTTCTCTTTCGATGTAAATTTCTCGTGAAAAAGGCACTTTTCTGAAACCTGCAGCTTCATCTTCCTGGTTATTTTCAGCTTCTAACCATTCAACTTTATCTTCTGGATAATTAGAAATAACCACTTTAATTGGGTCTAAAACGGCCATAACTCGTGGTGCTATTTTATTCAAATCTTCACGAATGCAGAATTCTAAAACAGAAACACTAATTAGGTTTTCTCTTTTGGCAATACCAATGGTTTTGGTAAAGTTCCGAAGTGAAATTGGAGTGTAACCACGTCTTCTCAAACCTGAAATTGTAGGCATTCTTGGGTCGTCCCAGCCTTTTACGTGATTTTCATTCACCAATTGTAGTAATTTTCGCTTACTAACAATGGTGTGAGAAAGGTTTCTACGAGCAAATTCCCTTTGTTTTGGACGTACTTTATTTTCATCTCGCACTTGGTCTAAAAACCAATCGTATAATTCACGGTGTGGCAAAAATTCAAGCGTACAAAATGAGTGGGAAACTTGTTCTAAATAATCACTTTCACCATGAGCCCAATCGTACATTGGATAAACGCACCATTTGTCACCTGTTCTATGGTGTGATTTGTTGATAACTCTATAAATAATCGGGTCACGCATCAACATATTGGTTGATTTCATGTCGATTTTTGCTCTTAAAATATGAACGCCTTCTTCGAATTCACCGTTTTTCATTCTTTCGAATAAATCAAGATTCTCTTCAACAGAACGATTTCTGAAAGGTCCGTCTATTCCTGGAGTTGTTGGCGTTCCTTTTTGAGCCGCCATTTCTTCAGAAGATTGACTGTCAACATAGGCTTTATCCGACTTTATCAACATCACGGCCCAATCGTACAATTCCTGAAAATAATCAGAAGCATAACGTTCTTCGGTCCATTGATAACCCAACCATTCTACGTCGCGTTTTATGGCGTCAACGTATTCTTGTTCCTCTTTTGCAGGATTGGTATCGTCAAAACGAAGGTTTACAGGAGCTTGATAATCAATTCCTAAACCAAAATTTAGTGCAATAGCACTCGCGTGTCCCAAATGCAAATAACCATTAGGTTCGGGCGGAAATCGAAAGCGTAATTTATCTTTAGATAAACCGTTTTTTAAATCTTCCTCAATAATTTGTTCAATGAAATTCAATGATTTCTCTTCTGTTGACATTATTTTGTAATTTTGACAAAGATAGAAAATGTTTAAAGTTTAAAGTTTAAAGTTTTTTAAAAATCATTTAAAACGACTTAACTTTGAAGTTGAATAAAAATAGAATGAAATGGGAACGATAAAATTGCAGAATATCCGCGTATATTCCAACCACGGTTGCTTGATTGAAGAAGGAAAAATTGGCTCGGACTATATAGTTGATTTGGAAATAAAAACCGATTTAAGAAGGTCAGCTGAAACGGATGATTTGAATGATACAGTAGATTACGTGCATTTAAATCGCATCGTAGTGGAAGAAATGGCAGTACGTTCTAAACTTTTAGAACACGTAGCACACAGAATTATCAAAAGAATTTTTGATGAAATTCCATCAGTTTCCAGAATTTTATTAGCGGTTTCCAAAATAAATCCTCCTATTGGTGGTGACGTAGAACGAGTTACGATTGAAATGGAGGAATACCGCACTTAGAAAATGGAAGGACTAAAAGAATGAAAGATAAAAGGGTTCAATTTTAATAAATTTTTTAAACTTAAACTTTAAACTTTTAAACTTTTTTGTTACATTTGCAATCCGTTTAAACAATGGCGTCGTGGCCGAGCGGCTAGGCTGGGCTCTGCAAAAGCTCCTACTCCGGTTCGAATCCGGACGATGCCTCTAAAACCTTCAAGGAAACTTGGAGGTTTTTTTATGTTTAATTTTTAGGAAAAATTAATTAAGATGAATTCGAATCCGGACGATGCCTCAAAAGAGATACATAAATGTGACTCTTTTTTCTGTTTAAATTTTTAAAAAAAAATTAGATAAAGATATTGTTCGAATACGGACGGTGCCTCTAAAATGTTTAAGTAGACTAGGAGGATTTTTATGGTTTATTTTAAGAAAAAGTATTTAATGTACAGTTCAAATCTGGAAGATAATACTGAAAATTTAAAGGAAATTAAGGTTTATTTGTCATGCTGAATCAATTGAGCATCCTTTTTATGGTTGTAAGATTCTGAAATAAATTCAGAATGACAAAATTGGAATTTGAACCTTTGAGGAACTATAAGTTAAATTACTATTTAATCATTATTTTAATAGCATTAGGGTCCATTCTAAAAGCATTATGAGGATTCGGATAACGTACATGTAAAATATAGAATATAGATCCTGTTTTAAGTTTACTGATTGCTTCAACTGCCTCTTCTGAAAATTTATTTCCTAAAACTTTAATTCTTTCAGTACCTGATATTGAAATTGTAAATTCATTAATTTCATAGTATTTACTATTTAAGTCAATTTTTACATCATTCCAACCAATACTAATAACTGCATTTTTAAGTTCTTCTTTTGAAAATTCTACGATGCAATTATAACAATTTTGATTATTTATTTTCGCTAATAATTTTGGAATATTGGCTATAGTAAATGTATGTTCTTCAACCAAAATAGAATCATCTGAATTGGTGATTTTAACGACAACCGTTGTCTCATTTCCTTGTCCAGGATATAACACATATTTTCCTTTTGATTCTTCCCTTAAACCAATTCCTTCAACAGTAAACGATTTACAATCGGAAACCGCAACTGAAATTGGATTAGCAATTCCTCTGTAAACTGTCTTAACTTTATCTAAAGAAATAACGCTTCTTTTTATAGCAACTAATGTATCTGATTGAGCATTAACAAATAAAGTTGAGAACAAAAAAATAAATATAAATATGTTTTTCATCTTAATGAATTTACTTTCAACAATATTGGAGGAATTCGACAAATCATTATATTTCCTAAACCTTCAAACTTTGTTTTAATCTCTGAAATTACAATTAATTGATTAATTTTAAATAGCTTGTAAACTTCATCGGTAATCCTATTTCCTTTAATTACGATACTTTGCTTATTAGGTATTTTGATTGTAAATTCCACTACTTCAGAATTGTAATCAATATTTAAATCTTGAAAATTAACGCCAATATGAGCGTCTTTTAAATCTTCTTTTTTAAATAATAAAGTACAGCTACGACAGTAACTTCCATTAATAATAGTAGTTGCATTAGTAAAATTTCTAATAGTGAAATTATGTTCTTCAACTAAAATACTATCATCAAAATTTGTAATTGTAACAACAATCTTCGATTCAGTCCCAGCTCCAGGATATAACACATATTTTCCTTTTGATTCTTCCCTTAAACCAATTCCTTCAACAGTAAATGATTTACAATCGGAAACCGCAATTGAAATTGGATTTAGAATTCCTCTATAAACTGTTTTTACTTTATCTAAAGAAATAACACTTTTTTTCGCAACTACAGTATCTGATTGAGCATTAGTATAAATGCTAAAAAGAAATAAGAATAAAAAGGAAAATTTCTCATATAACGTAATTTTTAAAAAGCCAAAAGATTTAAAAAGCCAAAAGATTTCATTTTATCCCCGACTGGACGGAACATCCTCGCTTTTTTCAAGCGAGATGTGGGAGGAAGGCGGGAATATGGATTAAAAAATGCCTGAAGTGGTGATTCTAAAATAGATTTAGGATGACAAACTTGTTATTAATATCGAATATATTAGTGATTAGGTTCCATTTGCTCCAATGCTTGCTTTACTAATTTTTGGTCGCTTGGAAACCATCCTTGCAGCATAATAGTTATTCCGAAAATGATAAGTAGAATACTTGTTACTTGCTTAATTTTAAGAATATTAGCTGGTGTCATCTTGTTTTTTAAACGTTTGGCAACAAGAATTTTTATTATATCTACCACTAAGTAAGTACCAATAACAGACGCAAAAAATACGCTTAATCTGGCGCTATCTAGTTCCAATTGTGGCCCGAAAGTGATAAAGATTAACAACCAAAAACCTAGAACACCAACATTAATAAAGTTAAGAAGAAATCCTTTAGCAAAAAGTTCCGCATAATTTTTCTTTATCAATTCAATTTGGTCTTTAAAATCAAGTTTTTTGATGGCTTTTTTCTGTTTAAGGAAGGATATAACGCCGTAAGTGACCATGATTAATCCTCCAAAAATAAATAAGGCAGGTTCGTCTTTGATGTTATTAATGAGTCGGTAACTGCTGAAATAAGCAATAGCGATGAAAACCAAATCGGCAGTGACAACTCCAGCGTCAAATACTAAAGCAGCTCTAAAACCTTTAATTGCAGCGGTTTCCAGTAATACAAAAAATACTGGACCAATCATAAAGCAGAGTAAAATACCAAGTGGAATTCCTAATAAAATATCTTCAATCATCGAGTGAATTTATTGTTGTAGTAACACAAATATAATTGAATTTTGCAAAACAGCAGGCTTTAATGCAAGTTAACGCTTACTTTCGTCAATTGAACCTCCAAAAGAAATCTTTTTATTGATTTGCTGTGGACTTCCAAAAATCATGATATTCCCTCCTGCTCTAACTTTTGCATCTACCAATTCACTTGCTCGAATATCCGCTTCGCCACCCGTAGTAATTTTGATGGTCGTTTGAATTGTTTCTAAATCCATCGCTTGCAAAACGCCTCCTGTTCCAATAGAAACATCACTACTGGAAGCCTTACCTTTAATTTTTAAAATTCCGCCTGTAACCGCTCTTAAACTGACTTTTTTTACATCCAATTCCAATCGAACTACAGCACCTTCTTTCGTATTTACAGAAAGAGCCGTTTGTTTCATTGGAGCATCACAAATAATGTATGAACCTTCACTGGCGTCAATTTCGTTAATTTGTTTGAAATATAATTTAGCCGAAATATCGTCGCCGTCTAATAGTTTTCCAAACTCCATTCTAACTTTTAAGGCTCCATTTTTGTTAATCAATTCAACTTCTCCTGCCCTATTTCCATTGATTTCAATTCTATTTTCATCAGATGGAATTATTTGAACTGAAATTCTATCAAAAACCTCTAATTTATCAAATTCCCCTAAGCTTTTTGTTACTTGCGAAAAACCTAAACTACTTATTAGCAATATTATAATAATTGAAATCTTCTTCATAAATCTATTTTTCATTTTTTCTAATCAATGTAAAATCTAGCTGTTTTTTAACTAAATCTGCATTTTTTACTTTCACAATCACTTCGTCTCCAAGTTGCAATAATTGTTTTGACATTTGGCCAACCAAAGCATATTGCTTTTCATCAAACGTGTAATAGTCATCTTTTATTTCACGGATTCTACACATTCCTTCGCATTTATTGGCAATAATTTCAACAAAAATTCCCCATTCAGTAACGCCAGAAATAACACCTAAGAACTCTTCGTCTTTGTGGTCTTGCATGTATTTCACTTGCATGTACTTGATACTGTCGCGTTCTGCACTTGTGGCTAAACCTTCCATCGTAGAACAATGTTGACATTTAGTTTCGTAAACTTCTTCACTTACTGATTTTCCGCCGTCTAAATAAAATTGTAATAACCGATGCACCATCACATCAGGATATCTTCTAATTGGTGATGTAAAATGCGAATAATAATCAAAAGCCAAACCGTAATGACCGATATTATCTGTCGAATATTTGGCTTTGGACATGGTTCTAATCGCTAAAGTATCAATTAAATTTTGCTCTTTTTTACCATTCACATCTGCCATCAATTGATTCAGCGACTGCGAAATATTTCCCTTTTCTCGTAAGTCAATTTTGTAACCAAATTTTGCAATCAAGGTTTGCATTGCAAATAATTTATCTTCATTTGGTTCGTCGTGAATTCTATAAATAAACGTTTTCTTCTGTTTTCCAATGAATTCTGCCACTTTTCGGTTGGCCAAAAGCATGAATTCTTCAATCAAATGATTCGCATCTTTTGACACTTTGAAATAAACGCCCTCCGGTTCTCCGTTTTCATCTAAGTTGAATTTTACTTCCACTTTGTCAAAAGAAATTGCTCCATCAGCCATTCTTTTTCTTCGCAGAATTTTTGCAAGTTCATCCAATTTCAACGTTGCATTGACAATTTCTGGACCCACAATATATTCTTCACCCGTGATTGAAATTTCAGCAGGAATTTTATTTCCTTTGGTTTCAATCATTTCTTGAGCTTCTTCATATGCAAATCTTTGGTCCGAATACGTTACCGTTCTACCAAACCATTCGTTAACCACTTGTGCTTTTTCATTAATTTCAAAAACCGCAGAAAACGTATATTTTTCTTCGTTTGGTCGTAAAGAACAAGCAAAATTAGAAAGAACTTCTGGCAGCATTGGAACTACTCTATCGACTAAATAAACCGAAGTAGCTCTTTGGTACGCTTCATCATCCAAGATAGTTCCTTCTTGCAAATAATGCGAAACATCGGCAATATGAATTCCGATTTCGTAATTTCCGTTCTCTAGTTTTTTGAACGAAAGTGCATCATCAAAATCTTTTGCATCTTTTGGGTCAATCGTAAAAGTCAACGTTTCTCTCATGTCACGGCGTTTTGCAATTTCTTCTTCAGAAATAGAAGTATCTATTTTCTGTGCAAAAACTTCCACTTCAATTGGAAATTCAGCTGGCAAACCATATTCAGCTAAAATGGCATGAATCTCCGTATTGTGTTCTCCTGGTTTTCCAAGTACTTTCAAAACAGAACCAAACGGACTGTCGGCTTTCTTTGGCCAATCTTCAATGTGAACTAAAACCACATCGCCTTGTTCGGCTTCGCCTAATTTATCTTTTGGAATAAAAATATCCGTGTACATTTTTGGATTTGCGGTCGAAACAAATGCAAAATTCTTTTGAATATCAATAACTCCTACAAATTCTGTTTTATTTCTTTCAACAACCTCAATTACTTCACCTTCAGGACGTTTTCCTTTTCTACGATTATAAACGTAGACTTTGACAATATCTTTATCGAGTGCTCGATTCAAATTATTGGTCGGGATAAATACATCTTCTTCCAATTCGGGACAAACAAAATAAGCTGTTTTCCGTCCGGTCATGTCTATTTTCCCTTCGTAGTAATCCTGGCTGATTGCTTTTACCAAGTATCGGCCTGGTTCTGTTTCCACAATTTCTTTTTTGGAAGCCAAAATCTTTAAATCTTTAATAATTTCATTTCTACTTTTGGTATCGTCCACATCTAATAATGTAGCTATCTGTTTGTAATTAAATGCTTTATTTGCGTTTTGTGCTAGTATTTTTACTATTTTACCAGAGAAATCCTTCTCTTTATTTCCTAATTTTTTAGGTGTCTTACTCATAATCTTTTTATATAATGTTGAAAATTACAAAGAAGATACTTAACTTTCTAACACCAAAGCCAGATTTATTGAAAAAATAACGTTTAAAGGCTTAGTTCAACAACCATGGAAAAATTTAAAACCATTGCCATTTTTAATTATCCACATGAAATTGTAGTATTAAAACATATTTTGGAACAGGAAGAAATACAATATTATTTTGAAAACGAAACAATGATGAACATTGTTCCTTTTTACGGAAACGCTTTGGGTGGCATTAAACTTAAAATTCATCCCAACGATTTTGAAGTTGTCCAATCTATTTTGAAGGAATTAGAAGACAACAACGATTTAAAAATTGTTTAAGTTGTCAACACTTATTTAAATAATAAAAAAGAAAAGGAAATTTAAATTAATTTTTTAATGGTTATTATAGCGTGTTAATAGCTACTATAACTTTCTGAGAATCGTGTAGAAAATCAAGTTATAGTTATTTATACTGACTTACTAACAAGGTAATTTATTATAAACAATTGTATTTCAATTGTATTTCAATCGTTATTAACAATGGTTAATAAACTTAAATTATATAAAATTGTAGATAAGTTTGTATGTTAATTTGTGTTAATAAAGTAGTGAACTATGCTGATAAGTTTTCTAAAAAAAGCGCAAACTTTCGTAGGTTTATAATTTCCAATTTTGGATTAAGATTTTTAATGATAGAAACAAATATTAGTTCTAAAATTCTATCTCAACTTATCAACAAAAGTTGTTAATTTAAGGTTAACTGATTTACAATAGATTAAAAAACGTTATTAACATTACAATTTATTAATATTTTATTTACAAATACAGGCTGATTGTGAGTATATTATAAATTGTTAATAACTTAAATCACTAAATATCATTCATAAATTTTCAACCTAGAATTTAGGTTTGTACTATTACAATAAAGTAAATTTGCAAGACACAACTTAACCTTAGATACAGATGAAAATAGCTATCGGAAATGACCATGCAGGTCCAGAATATAAAAATGCAATTGTAACAATGCTTGAAGCAAAAGGAATTCAAGTCAAGAACTACGGAACTGATACTTTTGATAGTGTTGATTATCCGGATTTCGGACATTTAGTTGCAAATGATGTGGCTTCAGGAGCTGTTGATTTCGGAATTGTAATTTGCGGAAGCGGAAATGGTATCAATATGTCGGTTAATAAACATGCGAAAGTACGTGGTGCTTTGTGTTGGATTAAGGAAATTGCAGTTTTAGCACGTCAACATAATGATGCAAACATTATTAGTATTCCTGCAAGATATACTTCAATAAATCAAGCAGTAGAAATGGTTGAAGCTTTTTTAAGTACTGAATTTGAAGGAGGAAGACATGCTACAAGAGTGGATAAGATTGCCTGTAAATAATTTTTTTAAATTGAATAGTTTTTATCTCGGTTGTTTGATTTTCATATTCAAATAATAAAAACTATTTTAATCGATTAGAAAATCATAAAATGACGCAACAGAAAGCACAATTAAAAAAACAATATTATCCGATAAACGATACATTAAAAAGTTATCTCGTAAAATACAAGCGAATGACCAAAACGCGGGTTTTTTATGATGATTTGTTGCGTTTTCAAGGAAGTATTGTTGTTTTTGATAAGGAAGATAAAGATACTTTGTGGATTCGATTGTATTACAATGAATTTGAACGGATTGAAATTGATAACAGTCTAAAAAAAATATATACGTTACTGCATTCAGATGGCGATGATAGTAATAATGACCACTTAAATGTGGATAATATTGACTTTTGTACGTTTGGAAATTCAAAACCTTTTAGAGTTAAGATTCGAAATATTCTGAATGATAATTACACGCATTTTTACATTAAAAAAGCGGATGCTTCGCGTATTTTTGGATTAGAACTGGAGCATATTATTTCGCCGAATACCATCAATTTTTTGGTTTATGAAGACACTTTAATTGAAGAACATATTGTAGGAATTCCAGGTGATGTTTTCTTGGAAGAGAATTTAATAGAGTGCAATGAACACGAAAAAACGCAATTGGCAAAGGAATTTGTAAAGTTTAACGAACGTTGCATGATTGGACTTCTCGGCGATATGCGTTCTTATAATTATGTGGTTATTCCTATTTATGATTTTGACCAACGCATTTTTAAAATTAGAGCTATTGATTTTGACCAACAAAGCTATGAAGGAAGTTTCAAGCTTTACAAACCCCATCTTTTTAAAGAAAACTATAAATTTTCAGAATTAGTTCAAGAAAAATTAAATCCAAAATCAGTCATACAATATCAGATTGAAGAACGTTCGGTTATCGTAAAACGATTGATTGATACCAAAGCACGTTTGAGACGATTGATTGATGCCATGAAATCTACTCGACTGGCTCCCGTGGAACACATCCAGCAATTGCAAGAAGAAATTTATGAAATGACCCACGATGTTAGTTTCAAAAACGCATCGTCTATGGGAGAAATTGTACAATCTGCTTTAGATTTTATGATTAGAAATTATAAAATGGAGGAATAAATCAAGTATATTTACATCGACATTGACTGAATTTACATTAATTCCGTCAGTCCATTGACTGAATTTACATTAATTCAGTCAATGGACTGACGGAATTGTCATTTTTTAATTATCTTTGTTTTGAAAATTAAGGAAAAAGAGGATGAAAAGTTATTTTGAAAGAGCGCATTTTGACAATTTCAGCAAGAAAGTTTTGCCTAATAAAGTACTTATTTTATTAGGAGCGCGTCGTGTTGGAAAAACAGAATTGATTAAAAACTACTTAAAAACCATTCCATCAGAAAGTTATTTACAACTCAACGGCGAAGATATTAACGATGCAAATTTGCTTCAAGAACGTTCCGTTGCCAATTATAAACGACTTTTGACTAATATTGATTTACTGGTTATTGACGAAGCACAAACCATTCCCGAAATTGGTTTGATTCTAAAACTGATTGTAGATTCTATTGAAGGAATCAAAATTATTGCAACCGGTTCTTCGATTTTTGATTTGAATAACTATCTTGGCGAACCTTTAGTAGGCCGAAAAAACACAATGTACCTTTTTCCGTTGTCACAAATTGAATTTTCGACACAAGAAAATTACAAACAAACTGTTGAAAATTTAGAAGAACGATTACTTTTTGGTGGGTATCCTGAACTGGTGCATTACCAAGATTGGGAAGAGAAAAAAGAATATTTGTATGAAATTATAAACTCTTATTTACTGAAAGATATTTTAGTTTTTGAAGGAATTAAACAAGCCGATAAAATTTATAATTTATTACGTTTGATTGCGTATCAAGTTGGAAAAGAAGTCTCTTTACAAGAATTGGGAAATCAATTGCAAATGTCAAAAAATACAGTTGATACTTATTTGGATTTGCTTTCCAAAGTATTTATTGTCTTTAAAGTTGAAGGGTTTAGTCGGAATTTGCGAAAAGAAATTGTCAAATCCAGTCGTTGGTATTTTTACGATAATGGAATTAGAAACGGACTCATCAACAACTTCAATCGTTTAGAAAACCGAACAGATGCTGGTGATTTGTGGGAAAACTATTTAGCTGTAGAACGAATTAAGAAACAGCATTATCAAAAAACGCCAACCAATAATTACTTTTGGAGAACATACGACCAACAAGAATTGGATTGGCTCGAAGAACGTGGCGACCAACTTGCCGGATTTGAATTCAAATGGAGCGAAAAAAAGAAATCAAAGATTCCTACGGCTTTTGGAAAAGCATATCCTGATGCCACTTTTGAGGTAATTAACAGACAGAACTATTTAGATTTCATTTTATAAATTCCAAAATTCACTACCAAAGTAAAGTATTATAATTTGAACAATAACAATACTCCAGAATTTCACTACATAACTTTTCTTAGTCGTTTTATGCCTGAAATACAGCATGCCAATTCCAGAACCAACGCTTCCGCCAAACAACGCGGAAGTGAGAAGTGCTTTTTCAGAAATGCGTCTTTTATCGTTTTGCGCAAGTTTTTTATCATAACCCATTAATAAGAAAGCAACTACGTTGATTGCTAAAAGGAGGAAGAATGTGGTCATGAATGATGCAAGTTAAAAGTGATTTTTGTTGGTAAATTTATTCTTATAAATTATAATTGCTGATTTTATTTAGCAAAATTGTTCTGAAACCATAACTCTAAAATATTAAATGTTCAAATTGCGAACTTTGCAAAAACGGTTGCATCTTTGCGTTAAAGAATTTTTCATGAACCAAATACAATTCATAAAATCAGCAGTGAATACGGCTGATAAAAACATAGAAGCGACACTTAAACTACTTTCAGAAGATTGTACAATTCCGTTTATTTCGCGTTACCGAAAAGACACGACTGGAAATTTAGATGAAGTGCAAATTGAAAATATTGCCAAACTTTCAAAACTATACGATGAAATCGTCAAACGAAAAGATTCGATTTTAAAAACGATTGACGAACAAGGAAATTTGACACCCGAATTAAAATCGAAAATCGAGAAGAGTTTTGATTTACAAGAAATTGAAGATTTGTATTTGCCTTTCAAGAAAAAGAAAAAAACCAAAGCGGATGTGGCTCGTGAAAAGGGTTTAGAACCGTTGGCAAAAATTATAATGAGTCAAAATGCGGATGACGTGGAATTTGTAGCTTCAAAATATTTGAATGACCAAGTGACCACTGAAGATGAGGCTTTGCAAGGTGCTAGAGACATTATTGCCGAATGGATTAACGAAAATATTTATGTTCGGAAGAATCTTCGGAGATTATTTCAACGAAAAGCAACTGTAACGACAAAGGTGGTTAAGAAAAAAGCGGAGGAAGAGGATGCACAGAAGTTCAAACAATATTTTGATTGGAGCGAATCCATTTCAAAAGCGCCATCGCATCGATTATTGGCCATGCTTCGTGCCGAAAATGAGGGATTTATTAAATTAAAAGTTGAAATAGATAACGATGAAGCAATAGATTTCATAGAAGAAAATGTTTTGAAAGGCAGAAATGAAAGTGCAAAACAAGTGCAAGTTGCCATTAAAGACAGTTACAAACGCTTATTAGAACCAGCGATTTCCAATGAAACTTTGCAAGAAGCAAAAGCAAAAGCAGATGCGAAAGCCATTGATGTTTTTGCACAGAATTTAGGACAATTATTATTGGCGCCACCTTTGGGTGAGAAACGAATTTTAGCTATTGACCCCGGTTTTAGAAGTGGTTGTAAAATTGTTTGTCTAGACGAAAAAGGTGATTTATTGTACAATGAAACCATTTATCCGCATGCGCCACAAAATGAGTCAGGAATGGCGATGAAAAAGATTCGGTCGATGGTGAATGCGTATGGGGTTGAAGCGATTTCTATTGGAAACGGAACGGCAAGTAGGGAGACTGAGTTTTTTATTAAGAAGATTGCCTTTGATAAGCCTGTTCAGGTGTTTGTGGTTTCGGAGGCTGGAGCTTCGGTTTATTCGGCAAGTAAAATTGCGAGAGATGAATTTCCTACTTATGATGTTACTGTTCGGGGTTCGGTTTCGATTGGGAGAAGGTTGTCGGATCCGTTGGCAGAATTGGTTAAAATTGACGCGAAATCGATTGGCGTAGGCCAATATCAGCATGATGTGGACCAGTCAAAATTGAAGGAGGAGCTAGATAATACGGTGGTTCGTTGTGTGAATTCGGTGGGAATTAATATCAATACAGCGAGTAAATCGTTGTTGAGTTACGTGAGTGGAATAGGAGAGAAGATGGCTGAAAACATCGTTACGTATCGTTCAGAAAACGGTCCATTTGAGGATAGAAAGCAGTTGAAAAAAGTGCCTCGTTTAGGAGAAAAAGCATACCAACAAGCTGCAGCATTTATTCGAATTAAGGATGGGAAAAATCCGTTGGATAATTCGGCTGTACATCCTGAAGCATATAAGATTGTGGAAAATATAGCTAAAGATTTGAAAATTTCTGTTCAAGAATTGATTGGAAACAAAGAAAAAATTGCACAAATTGAACTTGATAATTATGCGAGTGCTACCATTGGAATTTTGACTTTGAAAGATATTGTAAAGGAACTTGAAAAACCTGGTTTGGACCCTAGAAAATCTGCTAAAGTGTTTGAATTTGACCCGAATGTGAAGACGATTAAGGATTTGCGAAGCGGAATGATTTTGCCAGGGATTGTGAATAATATTACAGCATTTGGTTGTTTTGTACATGTGGGTGTTAAGGAAAGCGGACTCGTACATATTTCGCAACTGAAGGATGGTTTTGTGAGTGATGTGAATGAAGTGGTTAAACTGCATCAACATGTTCAGGTAAAGGTGGTGGAAGTGGACGAAGATAGGAAGAGAATCCAGTTGACTATGGTGTTGTAGGGTTGAATTATGGTTGAGAAACTTTAAAACAAAAAAAATCCTCAAATATAATTTGAGGATTTACTAGTTTCATTCTATACTTTATACTATTCTTCGTTTTTTGAAGCAGGTGGAGTGTCGTCTTTCTTAGAAGCATTTTTAAATTCCTTGATTCCATTTCCCAATCCTTTCATCAATTCTGGAATTTTTTTACCTCCAAACAATAATAAAACGACCACAACAATTAAAATGATTTCCGTTGTACCGAGTCTTCCCATAATTTGATAATTTATGCTTGCGCAAATTTGTAAAATATTCAGCAAAGATAAATAAAATAATCGTGTTGTTAGAAATCGCTCCTTATTTTTACATTTCTCACAGTGTTAAATATATCAAACTATTTTCAGAGGAAGTTGACTTCTCCTAAAAATGATAAAATGCGAAACTAAAAAAGCTTTAAATTACTATATTTGTGGGATAAACTCCAATTATGTCGTTGCGAAGATTCCGAAAAGAACGTATTAAAAAACAACTATTTGCAAAAAACAGGTTCATCATTTTGAATGAAGATACCTTTGAAGAGATTTTTTCGTTGAAACTGACGTTGATGAATGTCTTTTTAGTAGCAACATTAGGAGCGTTCATCATTATTTTTGTCACCACTTATATTATTGCTTTCACTCCTTTGAAAGAATATATTCCGGGATATTCATCGTCTAAATTGAAGCAAGAAGCAACTGATTTAGCTTTGAAATCAGATTCATTAACGACTCTTTTGCACAATAATGAACTGTATTTAACTTCCGTAAGAAAAGCACTAACAGGAGATGTTGATTACATGAAATTGAGCAAAGATTCCATAAAAGCAGGAGGTGTAGAAACCAAAGGAATCAATTTGAAAGCATCGGAATCAGAACTGGAATTACGCAAAAAAGTAGCTTTAGAAGATAAATATAATTTGTTTGAAAAAGCCGAACCTAAAGTGGATTTGGTACTTTTTGCACCCGTTCGAGGTCCCATTACTCAGAAATATAATGCTAAAGAAAAGCATTTTGCCGTGGATGTTGCCTTAGCAAAAAATACACCTATAAAATCAGTTGCGAATGGTACGGTGATTTTTGCCGATTGGACGCCAACCAATGGAAATGTGATTATCTTGCGACACAACAACGAAATTTTATCGGTTTATAAACATTGCGAAACGCTGACAGTTTCGCAAGGCGATGTGGTTAGAACCAGTGAAGTGATTGCAATTGCGGGATCTTCTGGCGAACAATCCACAGGAATCCATTTGCATTTTGAACTTTGGAAAGACGGATATCCCATCGACCCAACACAATTTATTGAATTCGAATAATCTATGGCTACTTTAAAAGCATTAGCGGCAAAAATTTTTGCATCTATAATTTATAATAAAACCCAAAAATGGATCAATCAACCTGTTGATACTCAAAACGAAGTTTTTAAAAATTTAATCGCTTCTGCAAAAAACACGCAGTTTGGGTTGGACCATAAATTTCATTTAATTGATTCGCATGCTGATTTCATCAAGAACGTTCCAGTTCGGGATTATGAAGATTTAAAAGGCTATGTTGAGCGTGTTGTAAAAGGAGAACCAGATATTTTATGGCCGGGGAAACCCCTTTATTTTGCTAAAACTTCGGGAACTACTTCGGGTGCAAAATATATTCCGTTGACCAAGGAATCGATGCCATTTCATATTGAAGCAGCTCGAAATGCAATTCTGCTTTACATTCATGAAACCGGAAATGCTGATTTTGTTTCTGGAAAAATGATTTTCTTACAAGGAAGTCCGCTTTTAGAAGAAAAACACGGGATTAATTTCGGACGACTTTCTGGAATCGTGGCGCATTTTGTTCCCAATTATTTACAGAAAAACCGAATGCCAAGTTGGGAAACCAATTGCATTGAAGATTGGGAAACTAAAGTAAATGCAGTTGTTGATGAAACGATTAACGAAGACATGACGGTCATTTCGGGAATTCCATCTTGGGTTCAGATGTATTTTGAAAAATTAAAAGAAAAGTCGAATAAGCCCGTTGGTAAATTGTTTAAAAACTTCAATCTCTTTATTTACGGCGGTGTAAATTATGAGCCTTATCGTGCCAAATTTGAAAACTTGATTGGTCGAAAAGTAGATAGTATTGAATTATTTCCAGCTTCTGAAGGGTTTTTTGCTTATCAAGATACCCAAACCGAGAAAGGAATGTTACTGCTTTTGAAAGCCGGAATTTTCTATGAATTTATTAAATCAGATGAATTTTTCAGCGAAAATCCAAGAAGTTACACCATTGGCGAAGTGGAGTTGAACGTGAATTATGTATTGATTATTTCAACAAATGCAGGATTGTGGCGTTATAATATTGGCGACACGGTTCAATTTACTTCTTTGAAGCCGTATCGAATTATCGTTTCGGGAAGAATCAAACATTATATTTCGGCATTTGGCGAACATGTGATTGCTAAGGAAGTAGAAGAATCGTTGAAGGAAGCGATGGAAGGAACATCGGTTCGCGTCAATGAATTTACGGTTGCTCCACAAATTTCACCCCAATCAGGATTGCCTTATCATGAATGGTTGATTGAGTTTGAAAATGCACCAGATAATTTAGCAGATTTCACTTTAAAAATAGACGATGCGATGCGAAAGCAAAACAGTTATTATGATGATTTGATCGTGGGAAAAGTGTTGCAAAAATTAGTCATTACTTCAGTTGAACCCAATGGTTTCAATAACTATATGAAGTCGATTGGAAAATTAGGCGGACAGAATAAAATTCCACGTTTGTCGAATGACCGAAAGATTGCTGATTTTTTTAATAAAAAATAGTTCTAATGTTACAGAAAATTTTTCTTTTACTTTTTGTGTTGTCGGGATTTTTTTTGAAAGCCCAAACCAAAGGAGTTGTCGTGGATAGTTTGGGAATGCCGATACCTTATGTGAGTGTTTTTGTTGAAAATGAAGATAAAACTACTACATCTGAAGAAAATGGGACTTTTAGTATTCAAGTTTCGGCTGGTGCCAAATTGATTTTCTCAGCCTTAGGTTATGAATCTAAAACGGTTTTGGCTTCAAAAGCTTCAAAAGTAGTTTTGAAACAGAATATATTTGATTTGGACGATGTGGTTATTAAAAAAGCAAATAAGCCCAAAACTTTGGAAATAGGACGCATTTCACATGCACTTTTAGAAGCTTTTGATACTGGCCCTAAAATTGAAGCCAAGTTTTTTCCGTACGAAAGTACTTATAGAAAGACAAAATGGATTAAGAAAATTATGCTTTTCACTGATAGTCCTATCGAGAATGCGAGTATAAAACTGCATATCTACTCTGTGGATGAAAACGGATTTCCTGGAGCGGAATTGTTGACTAAGGATTTAATTGTAAATTTAAAAAAAGGAATTTACCGCCATCAATTTGACGTTTATGACTTAGATATTGAAATGCCAGAAAGTGGAGTCTTTGTTGCTTTTGAAAAAATGCGAATTGAGCGAAATAAAATTGAAAGGAAAGTGACCAATTCGCAAACAGGAATTGTAAGAACAGATATAACTTATGCTCCAAAAGTGTTGTGTTATATGGTAAAAAAACCATTTGCTTTTTCGTACTCAGGTGGAAAATGGAATAGAAAAATAAATGAAGAAGAATTAGGAACTCCTTTACAAATTTATGAACCGTCATTGACTTTATTATTGTCTAATTAAATCAATTTCGTAGTAAAATTGGGAACAAAACAAGAGAAATTAAAGAAGTAAGGATAAAAATCCTACATTTGCGAGTTATAAAATAGGAATAGGTTGTCGTTTGGAAAAGAAACTCTTAAAAAAGTGAGTTTAAATAGCGGGAATACAATTCCATGTGACAACAAAAAATTAATAGAATTAAACATGAAAGAAATTAAAAATATAACCCGCTCAAGAGCACAAGAATCTTCAGCGGCAATAGAGCGTTTGTACATCACGATGCGTCATTTATTTAACCGTGGTTTTTACAAGCCAATGGGAGTTTCCGGAGATACACTTCGCGAAGCATTGTTGTCTTTACGACCAGAAATTTATGGCTCAATTGCTGATGACAAAGTAGAACTTAGCGGACTTTTATACGTTATTGAGCGACTTCCGATAGGAATTGAAGAATGTCGTTTTATTAACTTGACTTCTGATGAAGGCTATTCTAAATCGCATTTTAAAGCGATTGTTCCGCCAAAAAGAAAACGCAATTGCTACCGAATTGACGAAGAGCAAATGAACGTGGAAATTACACGAGGACGTTCAGATATTTATGATATTTTGACACACTTGACGTTTATATTTATCGAATCACACAAAATTAAAAATGCTGTCTTACTCGACGATAGTGGCGAATTAACGCGCGATTGGTATAAGTTGGAACAAGCGGTGATGCAAACTAAAAAGTTAACGCAAATTGAAAAAGAGAAAGCAGTTTCTCACATGTCGCATATTTTGGGACGCAGTTTTGCAGAAGTTTTAGACATTTATGATGCCTTTGCAATAGCAGAAAAACCAGACCGTTTTTTACACGTAATTTATTGGTTGGGAAAACTAGCTTTAGAGGAAGTTTTACAAAACAATAAGCGAACCATTACTTTCAGTCCTATTTTGCGTGAACGTTTGGGGCACCATATTCATGGAGAATTTTGGGCAACCAACATTAAGGAAGTCTTGCGAGACAATGGTTTATTGAACCGACCAATTCATATCATTAGCGCCAATATGCATAGTGTGATGAATTCTATTTTTGCTACTACTGTTTTGAAAAACAAGTTCAAAGATAAGTCAGATATGTTTATTTTCGAAGAATTGAGCAGGTCAGGAGCGGATGAGGTACGGTCAAAAGTGGAAGTGGTTGCAAAAGAACACGGAATGATTTCGCTTCCCGATACTTCAGGAACTAATATTGACGTTCAGATATTTGACACCGCAAAAATTGATTGGAAGAAATCAGCTTTTCCAAAAGCAAAAATTGAAAAAGATGCACCTGTAATAATTGTAATGGATTATGCGTTTGGAGAACAAGCGTACGAAACCATTGATGAATTGTTGAAGCCTTACAAAATTGAAACCGATAAAAAAGTGTTACTCAATGTAGAATCCGTTTCTATTATGGGAAAAGCCGGAATTTTGCAAGGAGGAAAAGGGGACATTATGATTCCATCGGCTCATATTAATGAAGGAACGGCTGATAATTATTGGTTTGAAAACGAACTGACGGCTGAAATGTTTGAAGGAAATGACATCGCAGTTTTTGCCGGACCGATGGTGACCGTTTTGGGAACTTCATTGCAGAATAAGGATTTACTGAAATTCTTCCACGATTCTACATGGGGAGTTATTGGGTTGGAAATGGAAGGTGCTTATTATCAAAAAGCGATTCAATCGGCTTCAAAAATCAGAAAAAGCATCAATCCTAATGTAAAAGTGAGGTATGCTTATTATGCTTCAGATAATCCTTTAGAAACAGGAAGTACACTGGCTTCTGGTGGTTTAGGAACTACTGGAGTTAAGCCTACTTATTTGATTACAATCAAAATATTAGAACAAATTTTTAACGTTAAATAGAATTTCACAAATGAATAATACGCCACCTACAGTATCTGATAATCAAGAAATTGATTTATCACAAATTTCGAAAAGAATAGGACAGGGTTATCAAAGTTTTCTAACTTGGATTTTTAATGGTTTTCAGTTTATACTAAGAAATATTATTTATTTCATAATTCTTGGCGTTATAGGATTGGTTATTGGTTATTTTTTAGACAAAGGAAATAAAACGTACAACCATGAGATTTACGTTCATCCTAATTTTGGGAGTACTGATCTTTTATATTCAAAAATAGATTTATTAGACTCAAAAATTGAAGAGCGTGACACTATATTTTTCAAATCTATAGGAGTGAATAATTCAAAATTGATTAGTTTAATTGAGATTAAACCAGTAATTGATATTTACGGTTTTGTAAATGAACGAACGAATACGGTATCTAACGCTCAAAACACTCAAAATTTTGAATTATTAAAATTGCTTTCCGAAAATTCAGATATTAGTAAGATAATCAAAGACGATGTGACGGGAAGAAATTACGGAACACACTTGATTCACATTGCTACAAATGATATTATTGCAAAAGAAGATATTATTGACCCGATAATGAACTTCTTAAATAATGAAGAATTTTTTAAGACAGTTCAGAAAGAATATGTAGCTAGCGTTAACGATAAGATTGCTAAAAACGAGGAAGTCATCAAACAAATTGATGTTATTTTGGACGAATTCAATTCTAAAACGACCTCTAGTCAAAAAAGTGATAAACTAATTTATTACAACGAAAATACACAACTGAACGATATTATTGAAACAAAAAATAACTTAGTTTCTGATATCGGTGCATACAAGCTGGAATTATTATCGTTATCAAAAATTGTGAAAGACAAGAGTGTGGTTATAAATGTTAAGAAAACTATCTCTATTTTCTTAAAACTGAAGTTTATTCTGCCGGTTGTACTGATTCTAGTGTTTGTTTTTTCGGTAATGATGCGGTCGTTTTATAAAAAACAACTTGTAAAATATAAAGAAAGAGCATAAATAAAACAAATTTTTATTCAAGAAAACCCAAGTAAACGACTATATCAATTAATTTTAGTTAATAAGTCGTACTAAAAATATGAATTTTATACCTACACCTATTTCAGGTTGTTTTATAGTAGAACCTAAAGTAATTACGGATGACAGAGGCTATTTTATGGAAAGTTTCAATGAGAAAATTTTTCAGAACGGTGTTGGTCAAAAGGTGCATTTTGTGCAAGATAATCAATCGTTTTCAACCAAAGGAGTTTTGAGAGGTTTACATTATCAAACGGGAACTCATGCTCAAGCCAAGTTGGTTCGTGTTTTATCTGGAGAAGTTTTAGATGTGGCAGTTGATATTCGCCCAGAATCCCCCACATTTGGACAGCATGTTTGTGCAATATTATCGGACGAAAACAAAAGGCAGTTTTTTGTTCCAAGAGGGTTTGCTCACGGATTTTTAGTATTGAGCGAAACCGCGATATTTTTTTATAAGTGTGATAATTTTTACAATGCAGCATCTGAAGGGGGAATTATGTATAATGATGAAACTTTAAACATTGATTGGAAATTTCCGACAGAAAATTTAATTATTTCACAGAAAGACGCCTCTTTACCTCCATTAGAAAATGCTAAAAAGGTATGGTAGTTTTAGTCACAGGATCTTCAGGTCAGTTGGGGCAAGCTTTGAAAAGTATTGCTAAACAATATATTGAAGTTGATTTTGAATTTTGCAACTCAACAGAATTAGACATTACGGATTTAGAGCAATGCAAAATTGTTTTCGCTAAAATAAAACCGAAATTTTGTATTAATGCAGCGGCTTACACGGCAGTTGATAAAGCGGAGTCAGAACCAGAAAAAGCGCGACTTATAAATGTTGGGGGACCAATAAATTTAGCACAAGTCTGTAAAGAAATGGATGTAATTTTACTTCACATTTCGACCGATTTTATTTTTGACGGAATTTCAACAAAGCCTTATACTGAAGAAGATATTCCAAATCCAACGGGAATTTACGGAAAAACAAAATTAGACGGCGAAATAGTAATTCACGCTATTTTAGAAAAATACTTTATCATCAGAACTTCGTGGGTTTATTCTCAATTTGGAAATAATTTCATGAAAACCATGTTGCGATTAGGTAGAGAACGAGATTCACTTTCAGTGGTTAATGACCAAATTGGAACACCAACAAATGCTGTTGATTTGGCGGAAGCTTTAGTTAAAATCGTACACTTTTGTCATGCTGAACTTGTTTCAGCATCTCAATTTGGAATTTATAATTTCAGCAACGAAGGTCAATGTTCTTGGTATGAATTTGCAAAAAAAATACTTGAGATTAATAAAATGGAATTAGATTTACAACCCATTGCCACTTCCGATTATCCCACACCTGCCAAACGTCCAAGATATAGTGTTTTGGATAAAAGTAAAATTAAAAAAGTGTTTGGCATTAAAGTTAAAAATTGGAAAGAAAGTTTAAAAAAATTATGATGTTCAATAGAGGGCAAATTTATCTAAGAAAAATCTTACAAAATCCACTTGCAATTGAAAGTATTAAAACGCTTTTTTTGAGAGTTCTTGGAATAATTATATTATTTGGTTTTACTATATTCTTGACACGAAATTTTCCGGTAGAAATTATTGGTAAGTATGACTTCATAAGAACATTTTTATTAGTTATAGGCAGTATTTCGATTTTAGGTACTGATCAATCTATACTATATTTTTCAGGTATTTTAAAAGAGAAAGATGACTACGGGGAATTAAAAAAGATTTATAATAAAATGATTTTTATTATTTTTTCACTTTCAATCATTATTTTTCTTGTTTTTATATCAATTGATGAAAGATGGATTTCAGATTTTTTTAATGACCCCACTATTTACCCAGTTATTTTTAAATCAATATTAATCTTATTTTTTTATTCTGTTACTCTTTTTAATACCGAGGTTTTCAGGTCTTTAAATAAAATTTATGTTGCAGAATTATTTAGAAATATATTTAAATATTTTTCTATTATTGGCGGAGCTGTATTATTATTGTACTTTAATAAAGAATCTTTTTTAGTTGATGCTTTTCTAATTGGATTTATTTTTTTAGCCATCATTTCGACATTGATGATTGATGATTTTTTTAGAAAAAAAAAATCATCTTCTAAGGTAGAGAGTTATAATTATTCATTGATTATAAAGAAGTCCTATCCAATCGCTGTAAGCACTATGGCTATATTTTTATTAACAACATTAGATGTATTTTTTATAAAAAAATATCATGGTGACAAAATGGTTGCACAATATGGCGTAGGAGTAAAATTCATGACAATTGTGGCTATGGTAATACAGTTGATAAATATAAATATTTCTACAAAGATTGCATCATACTTTTATAGAAAGGATTTTATAGAATTAAAAAAAATTTTAAAAAACAGTTCACGGATTATTTTTGTATTAGTTTTACCAGTAATTATTGTTGTATTTATTTTTTCAAATGAAGTATTAGCTATATTTGGTACTGATTATATTGTAGTTGAAAAGGCTATGAAAATTATGATTATTGGACAGGGAATTATAGCACTATTTGGTGCATCTCCAATTTATTTAAATATGACTGGTAGACAAAATTTATTTCAAATACTATTACTTATTTCGGTAATTATTAACTTAATTTTAAATGTAAATTTAATTCCGAAGTATGGCATGGAAGGAGGTGCAATATCTTATATTATTAGTATGTTATTTTGGAATATTGCAATAATTTTGATTGCATATAAGAAAGATAAAATTAATTTATTTTTACATTAAGTCTAAAAAATGGGAATTGTTATTAAAGAAAATAAATTGTTTTTTCATGGATTATTTTTTATTAATCTATTAATATCTATGTTAGCTTTTGCCGTTCTACCCGAACGATTTTTTAATGATGCAAATTATATAGTACAACCAGCACTTCATGGTAACGAAGAAATAGGAAGTTATGGTTTTACAATTGCATTTTATAAAAACACCTTTTTAAGCTATTTACATTTTTCAATAATTGCGCTAATTCAGTATACTATTTTAATCTTTGCGCTTTATAAAGTTGGTCTTCCTTCTAATTTCCATAAAATTAATGCTAGAAATATTATTATACATGTTTCATTTTTTATGTTAGCGATTTTTGTTTCGATGCCTTCTAAAGAATTTATTACTTTTTTATTTATTGTTACTATACCCTATCTTTATCAGTCCCGAATTCCTTCAAAATATAAAATTATATTATCGATGTTATTTTTGGTGGGTTTTGGACTAATTTTTAGAATATATTTTATTCTAATTCCAATAATTGCTATTGGAATGTATCTCATTTCATTTATCAAATTTAAAAACAAGATTTTCGCAACCTTTTTTTATGGAATTCTTATCGCCGTGTTTCTTTCTCTCTCTCATGGTTTAATCAAAGGAGAATTTTTATCTGAAACATCTAGGGAAGCAGTTAATATCTATAGAAAAAACATGGATGTTAATTCAATGGTTGTATCTCCCGTTAGAACAGATGTTTGGTATGGAGAAACAATTGGTATTTTTAATGGTTTTTTATCTGTTAATTTACCTATTATTGAAGGTGTGAAGCACATTCTTTCACCTCAAATTATCTCATTTATAATTTGGCAATTGGCTTTATTTTATATTTTAATAGTTAGATACATTAAATGTTTAAACAATAGGAGACAAAGAAAATATGAAATGTGGTCAATATTAATAGTTTTTGCATATTTTATAGTGCAAGGCGTATTTGAACCGGATTTAGGAACCGCAACGCGTCACAAAGTAGCATTTTTACCCTTAATTTATTTTATTTTTTATTATGATTATATCGGAAAAAAACCACTCTAAAATATTTAATTTCTTTTTAGTAACAATAGCTTCTTTAATGATATTTAGAATTCCATGTACAATTGTAATTATTTTATTTGTTTTTTATAATTTATTTAATATTGATAAATTAATCTATAGCAATACATACAGAAATCTAGTTTTAGTTATTTCACTACCATTAATTATAAATGTTCTTTTTTTATGGAACAATAGCTCTCTGTATGAAGGAATTAAAGCGATTGAGAAATATTTAGCGTTATTATTTTTACCATTATTTATAATTGGAAATTTTAAATATATATCAATGAATAGTTTGCTAAAAAGATATACGATTATTTTAGTACTTATTTTGACAATTCTTCTAGTCAGATATATATTTTATTTTCCGGATTTTTTTAATAAATATTGGAAAGGTATTCATCTTTGGGAATTGGGCTATTCATTTTCTAATAGTTTTAGCAATCATGCACCAGCATTAAACATGCATATATCGTTTGCCTTAATTTATATATTTTATCTAATTTTAAATAATTTTACATTTTCAGAAATAAAAATAAAGTACATTATTTTATGGTTTCTACTATTTGCAGTTTTATTTTTCTTTTTATTATTTGTAAATACTCGATTAGCGTTAGTTAATACATTAATAGGTTTTTTTATTATTGTAATATATCAATTTTCAAAAAGCATTAAAAAAGAAAAAAGTTTTTCCACTGCTCTAGGTTTGGGAGTCGTAATCATAGCTGTTGCTGCAGTTTTTTTATCTAATAATCCTTATATGATAAAGAAATACACTACTGATACTTTCTCTAATCTTGATAAAATTGGTAAACTTGATGAGATTGATAATGCACGAGCCGTTGCATATAATTCATTAGTTACTCGTTTATCCATATTAAAATCAGCGACAGAATTAGGATTAAGAAAGCCAGTTATTGGTTATGGCTCGGCTGATAGCAAAAGTAAATTATGTGAGTACTATAAGGAAACACGACAATACTTTTTATATAAAAACCAACTTCCAGTTCATAATCAAGTCATTGACTTTTTTCTTAAATTCGGAATTTTCGGAATTTTAATTTTTGGAGTTTACTTTTGGAATATCTTAAGAATAGGGTATTATCTAAAAAACCCACTAATTATATCTTTTTTTGTAATTTTTTTGATTTCGAATTTTTTTGATGATTTTTTAATTCGCTTTGATGGAATTGTCTACAGCGGATTTTGGATTTCTATTTTTGCTTCCGAATTCATTAAAAAAAAGAATGTACAAATACAGGATAATACTATCATAGCAAATGGATAAGATAAAAAAAGTTTTAATTGCTGACTGGTTAGACGCTTATGGAGGTGCAGAACGAGTTATAAAGTCTATAAACGACGTTTTTAATTTTAATAAAACGTATACGTTGATATGTATAATGAAAAAAGACAACTTATTTAAACTATTCAGCTCAAATAATCCTGAAATAAAGCAAACTGCTTTAAAAAATTTTGGCAGAAAATTTAGATATTTATTTTTTCTTTTTCATTATTTTATCAATAAATTTAAGATTCCTGCCGATACTCAATTAATATTTTCTTCGTCGCATTCTGTTGCAAAAGGGATAAAAAAATCGAGTGAAAAACAATTACATATCAGCTATTTTCAGGCTAGAAATTTCAATTATATTTGGGAGGATAAGTTTCTTTTTTTTGGTAAATTTTCAACTTTATTTTATCCTTTAATTTTTGTTCTAAGAAAAATAGATGTAACGCATTCCAAACGACCAGATTACATTATTGCAAACTCTAACTTTGTTAAAGATTGGGTAAAGAAAAGGTATAACAGAGATGCAACTGTAATATATCCGCCAGTAGACCTATCAAAGTTTGATCTTAATTCAGAAAAAGAAGAATTTTATGTCGCGGTTGGCAGAATTGTAACAGTTAAAAGGTTTGATTTATTAGTAGAAGCTTTTAATGAAAATAAAAAGAAACTCATTATAATTGGTGATGGACAAAATCTAAAAACTTTAAAAAAACACGCAAAATCAAATATAACTTTCACAGGGTTTTTAGAAACAGCTCAACTCAAAAAATATATATCGAATGCTAAGGGATTTATTCAGCCGGGAATTGAAGGTTTTGGAATTGCTATTTTGGAAGCTCAAGCGTGCGGAACTCCTATAATCGCATATGGCCGAGGAGGTGCTTTAGAAACTGTAGAGGATTTGAAAACGGGAGTTTTTTTTCTTAATCAAACTAAAGAGTCTATACAGGAAGCATTAATTATGTTTGAAAATATAAAATTTGATTCCTTATACATAAGAAATCAAGCACTTAAATTTTCAGAAGAACGATTTAAACAAGAATTATCTGCTTTTGTAAAAAGCAAATTTGAAGAACATAATATTTTAATAAATTAAATAAAAAAGGAATAGTTTAAATTGATAATTACAATATAAACTATTCCAAAACATTTCTTAAGAACGGAACTACAATATTTATTCAACAGGAAACTTCTCATCTTTTTTAAATTGAACATTTGGTAAAAGCTCTCCTACTTCTGGAAATTGCTGAAGAATATCCATTGAAACGTTTTTCACAACATAATCTGGACCAATAGGAAGTTTTTTCAAATAATCATCCGAAGATTCTACAGAATTTGTTCTCCATCTCGCTCCTTCTTTGATTAAAAACCATTGTCCTGTTGATGCTTCAACAATTTTGCCCTCGTACCTGTCATAGTCGCTTAAATCGACTTCAACTACTTTAGAGCCCTCCAAAGCTGTCATAGGCTCATTAACTGCAGCCGTTTCCTTTTTTTCATTACATGATATAAAAAACAAGGCTAAAAAGATTGAAATAAAACAGACATTTTTCATTTTTAAGTTTTAAAATTTTTTAAGCTGTAAAATTAGTTTTTTTTTCAAGATTAACAATTATACTTAAAAAAAAAACGGACTTAAATTTTGTAAAAAAATCATTACTTTTGTTGACTATAGTTATAATATTGTCATTTTACAAAGTTCAATATTAGTATATGCAAACAATAAATGGAAAGTAAAAAAAATATTTTTAGCGTTAAATCAAATTTTTTTCTACAAAACAATTATCACACTATATTAATTTATTTATTAGCTAGTATATTAATTTCTTTGCCTTTAAACTTTGCGTTCGGAAGTATTTCAATTATAATTTTTGGTCTTTTTATAATTTTTAATTATAAAAATTATAATTTTTCACTTAATAGAACTTTAATTGTACCGATTATATTTTATATTGTAATGTTGTGTTCTTTAATTTGGAGCATTGATATTAATGCCACAATTTATGGACTAAAAAAACTACTCGTTTTCATAATCGTTCCAATAGTTTTTTTGTTTATTCCAAAATTAAATAGCAATCAAGTATATAGAATTATTCGTTTATTTAGTTTCAGTATGGTTTTTTACTCTATCTATTTCCTAATAGAAGCAATTTTAAAATATTTCTCAACACAAAACCCCGAAGTCTTCTTTTTCCATGAATTAGTTACATTAGAGCTTAATGCCATTTACATGGCAACTTTTGCCTCTTTTGCAATGTTTTATTTTGTATCAATAGTTAACAAGAGCAATATAGAAAGGTTGGCTATGTATACTTTAGTGCTTTTTGTATTTTTGCTTTCTTCAAGAAGTATTTTCTTTATTGATTTAATTTTAATAATTTGTTATTATTTGTTCTTTTCTAAAACAAATACAAGCGTGAAAGCTTTAACTGCTTTTACTTTTTCTATATTTTTTATAATTTCAATAGCGTCAAGCGAGGAAATTAAAAACAGGTTATTGTCTAAATCTGAGACTGCTTTTGTAGATAATATTTTAAACAAAAACCTGACTTCAAAGGAAGAAAACGACAATAAAATAACAATAGAAGAAGCTTGGGATAGAAGTGATTTTCAGCAAAACAATTTCTTTCCTGGAAGCGCTTTACGTGTTTTTCAAGTACGTGTTTTTAAGGAAATGCTAAATGAAAACGATATTTTTTTTACAGGTTTTGGTTTAGAAGCTTCACAACCTGAAATTGAGAAAAAAGTGGAAGAACATCAATTAGATTTAGACTATAAAATATTTAATTTTCACAATCAATATATTCAAACTTTTGCAGAACTTGGTGTTTTTGGGTTTTTAACATTAATTATAATGTTATTAGTTAATTTAAAAAATGCCATTTATAATCGAAATTTTTTGCATCTTGTGTTCGCATTAACGATGATAATATTACTTTTGACGGAATCCATGTTTTGTCGACAACGTGGAATTGTGTTTTTCGTGATTTTATATTGCATTTTTAATTCGTCAGAACGAATTGTAAAAATTAAAGAGAGATTTTAATATGAAAAGAATTTTAATTACAGGAGCTGCTGGTTTTCTAGGTTCTCATTTGTGCGATCGTTTTATAGCTGAAGGTTATATCGTTATAGGAATGGACAATTTAATTACGGGAGATTTAAAGAATATTGAGCACTTATCCAAATTGGAAAATTTTGAATTCTATCATCACGATATTACCAAGTTTGTTAACATTCCTGGAGAGTTAGATTATATTTTACATTTTGCTTCTCCAGCTAGCCCAATAGATTATTTAAAAATTCCAATTCAAACTTTGAAAGTTGGATCTTTAGGTACACATAACTTGTTAGGTTTGGCTCGTGTAAAAAAAGCACGAATTTTAATTGCATCGACTTCCGAAATTTATGGCGATCCTTTGGTGCATCCACAAACGGAGGAATATTACGGAAATGTAAATACCATCGGACCACGAGGCGTCTATGATGAAGCTAAACGTTTTCAAGAATCCATTACAATGGCTTATCATACTTTTCATGGAGTTGAAACTAGAATCTTGAGAATTTTCAACACCTATGGTCCAAGGATGCGATTGAATGACGGTCGAGTAATTCCTGCTTTTATAGGTCAAGCATTGCGTGGTGAAGATTTAACTATTTTTGGTGATGGAATGCAAACCCGTTCGTTTTGCTATGTGAGTGATCAGGTAGAAGGCATATTTAGACTGTTGCATTCTGATTATTCTCTTCCTGTCAATGTGGGAAATCCAGACGAAATTACCATCAAAGATTTTGCTGAAGAAATTATCAAACTTACGGGAACAAAACAAAAAATTGTTTATCATCCTTTACCAATGAACGATCCTTTGCAACGTCAACCTGACATTGCTAAAGCTAGAGAAATTTTGGGTTGGGAACCAAAAATTGGCCGGGAGGAAGGAATGAAAATCACTTATGAATATTTCAAATCACTTTCTACTGAAGAATTATTAAAAGAAGACCATAAAGATTTTTCAAAGTATATTATGTAAAAATATATGAAAAATAAAACGGGTAGATATTCTGCATACATTCGTCCATTTTCGTACTTTATAGATTTAGCAATTATTAATTTATTTGCCATTCTATTATTGTCTGAAAACGTATATTCCATTTATTTTGTTGTTTTTAGTTCACTTTCTTGGGTAATTATCGCATTGAACGTTGAATTTTATGAGGTGTATCGGTACACTAAAATTATTGCTATTGGTAATAAAATTTTAAAGCAATTTGCTCTATTTACAATTATTTGTTTTGCATACTTTGGAATATTTAGCAACCATTCTAATGCAAGAGAAACGCTCATATATACCTTATTGACGCTTTTAGTTGTTGCATTTGCAAAAATTTTCATTTATTATTTTCTGCGAAAATACAGACGTCTATCTGGATTAAATTATAGAAAAGTAGTTCTCTTAGGAAGTGCAAAGCAAGTGAAGCAATTAGCATCTTTTTTTAATGACAATCCAGATTATGGATATCATTTAATTAAAATATTTTCAACGGATATTGATAAGAAATTAGCAATTGAGATGTGCTGTGAATTTACCGAAAAAGAAGAAATTGATGAGGTTTATTGTTCACTTTTTGATTTATCAAACTTACAAGTAAATGAGCTTGTCAATTTTGCAGAAGACAATAATAAAATTATTAAATTTTTGCCCGACAACAAGAATTATTTTGCTCGAAATCTAAAAGTCGATTATTACGGATATATTCCGATTTTATCCTTACATAAAACCATCCTGCATGACCCACTTACGAAATTATTTAAAAGAGCTTTTGATATTTTTTTTGCCTTAATTACTATTATCTTTCTGCTTTCTTGGTTAACACCGCTTTTAGCAATATTAATTAAATTAGAATCTAAAGGACCTGTATTCTTTAAGCAAGGAAGACCAGGAATTGATGAAAAAGAATTTTTTTGTTACAAATTTCGTTCTATGCGAATAAATGCGACAACAGAAAAGGAGGCATCTAAAAATGATCCAAGAGTAACTAAAATCGGAAAATTTATCAGAAAAACTAGCCTTGATGAGATGCCACAATTTTTAAATGTTTTAATCGGAGATATGTCGGTAGTTGGTCCACGACCTCATCTTTGGTCACAAAACAAAGTATATGGCAATAAAATAAAGAAATACATGGTTCGGCATTTTGTTAAACCTGGAATAACGGGACTAGCTCAAGTTCGAGGGTATAGAGGAGAAATTGAAACAGATGTAGATATGGTAAACAGAATTAAGTATGATGTTTATTATATTAAAAATTGGTCTATCATTTTAGATTTGAAAATAATTTTTCTAACTGTATTTAATATTTTTAAAGGCGAAGAAAAAGCGTATTAGAAAACATCATTTTTCATTAAATAACTCATTTGATAATCAAGGTTAAAAGTTTCTTGAGTTCTTTCGAAAATTTCTTTCTTCATTCCATCTAACTCAAATTTGCTTAAATCAGAAATTGAAATAAGTTTTTTGTTTAATTCATTATAATTTTCAACGGGAATTACCCAACCTATTCTGTTATCTTCAACAATAGTTTCGCCTTCACCACCACCAAAATAAAGTATTGGAAATCCGAGCGAACCATATTCAAAAATTTTAGAAGGAACAGATCCATAAATTCTAGTTTTCAGTGGAACAATGGCAATATCAAGCGTTTTTAAGGTTTCGTGTAGTTTTTTTCGTTCCATCATTCCATGAAAGAAAATTTTTTGTTGTTTCTGCATAGAAATTAAGGCTTCTATGGTCTTTTTTTCAGCACCATCTCCAAATATGTGAAGTTCTATATTTAAATCGTTTAATTCTATTTTCTCACACAGTTCTAAAACACCTTGTGCAATTCCTAAAAGTCCTGCATAGAAAATTTTAATTGGTTGCTTTTCTAAACTTTCCAGTTCTAATTGATAAGTTTTATGGTCTGGGAAATTTCGATATAAATAACACTTTTTTTCAGGAAAATTAGTATGAATATGCGAAATAATTTCATTGGATTGTCCTAAAATTAAAGTCGCTTTATTGTATATAAATCGTTCAAAAAACAAGGAGCTTTTGTGTGAAAAAGAATTTTCTTTCAATGCATTTAGTTCAACTGCAGCTAGGGGCCATAAATCAGAAATATTTAGTATAACTTTCTTATTTTTCCACGAAAGCACCAGTACTGAAATAAAAGAAAGTAATAAAGGAGGGGATTGAACGATAACTTTTTTAGGTGTTTTTTTAAAGAGTAAGTAAAAAAATAAACTCAGTGAAAACGATAAAATAGAAAGAATACGAACCAGTAAATTTTTACTAACACTAGGATAAATCCAAAGACGTTTTACTGTAATTTCGTCTCGTTGTTCAGTAACTGAAAATTTTCCTTGGTATTCAGGAAATAAAATTCCCTTTGGATAATTTCCTAGCGGGCAAACAACTGAAACTTTATAATTGTTTTGTTTTAATTTTAAAGCCAATTGCTCAATTCTATTTGCAGCGGCCCCTTTTTCGGGCGGATAATAATTAGATACGATTAAAATTTCTTCCATGAAACGTGAGTTTACAATAATCTGTGATAATTTTTAATATAATAGTAATAATTTATCAAAAAAGAATTGAACGGGATAAGTTAAAATAATTGCTTTTCGAGTCAAATCAATTTCTGACAGTTACAATAATCAGATAAAGCCTGATTCTTGCAAAAAGCGCTATAATCACTTTATTGAGGAGACAAATTGTTTGAGTTTTCCACTTTTACTGCGTTCTAAATTATCTTTTCTAATGAAAGTGAAGTTTAAACCAGTTTCTAAATAAAGTGCAATCTTCTTTTCAATTCCTTGTTTTTGATTTAGATTTAATGCATTTTCACTAACATAGTCTATTTCAAAAGCATTGATTTTCGTCTGTTTAATAATAAATTCTTTCACATTTCCATCATCTTCAATAATACTTTTAGTAATATAGTAAAAAGTTAGACCAGGTGATTTCTTTCCGCTTGGAAGTATTGCAAAATCATTAGTTCTTCCAATCAATTTTTTTAATACTGGTTTTTTATATGTGCTTTTATAATCCAAAACACCAATATCGCCAATGTCATATCGAATAAATGGATGAGCCTTATTATATAATGATGTTATTACAATTCTACCTTCTTGCCCAAAAGCCAAAACTTTATTATTTTCGTCTAAAATCTCCACAAATAATGTTTCAGAGTTAACTTGCCATTCGTCCTGTGGATTTTGAAAAGCTATTAAATCTAACTCTGATGCACCGTATTCGTTAATTATAGGAACGCCAAACTGTTTTTCGAGCAATAATTTGTCCTCATCAAAAAGCATTTCAGATGTTACTATGCAGCATTTAAGAGATGGACAAACAGAAGTTAGTATTATATTTTTTTTTAGTAAAAATTTTGCAAAAAGAACAATCGAAGAAGTATATCCATTTATATAATCAAATTTCTTATTTTGAAATTGGTTTAGAATTTTTTCTAAAACCGTTTCTGACAAATCAAAAATTGTAAACCGATAGCGATTACTCAAAACATCTTTAATACGCTCTTTTTTATTTCCAATAAAATCAAGGGGAATGCCGTAAAATCGCGCTTGAAAAGAATGATTAAAATCAATTCCAAACCATCCAAAATGGTAAATAATATTAGCCCAAGTCAATGCATGAGAAAATTTATCCTTAGCAAAAACAAAAGGAGTTCCGCTCGAGCCAGAAGTTTTATTTACAAATACATTCTTTTCAGTATATCCATCTGAAAGTCTTTGAGCAAGTGGTTGTTGCAAATCGGCTTTAGTTAAAACAGGCAAATCATTCCAATTTTCAATATTTCTACCTTTACATAAATCCCGATAAAAAGAATTATTTTCAAGATGAAACTCAACTATTTCTGACTTTTTCTTTTCAATAAAAGCTTCATAATCATTTTCTGGAACATTTAAAATTTCAGCAAATTGTTCTTGAGCTTCCTTCATAGGAAAACCAGCTAATTTAAGAGAAAGGTCAAATAGTTTCATTGCAAATGTAAATTTCATCAAAAATACATATTGTGACTTAGAAAGTGAATCAATTGAATAAAATTTTAAAATTATTATTATTTCCTCGCAAAACAAAGTAATTTTGTGCCACAACTAAAACAACACACAAAATGACAATTTTATTATTAGGTTCAGGCGGTAGAGAGCATGCTTTAGCGTGGAAAATGGTACAAAGTCCGCTTTGTCAAAAGCTTTTTGTAGCACCTGGAAACGCTGGAACGGATGCGATTGCCACGAATGTCGATGTTTCGCCGACTGATTTTGGTGAAATTAAAAAGTTAGTGATTGCTGAAAAAATTGATATGGTTGTTGTAGGTCCAGAAGACCCTTTGGTTTTAGGAATTTATGACTTTTTCTTGGACGATGATTATTTGAATAAAATACCAGTAATCGGTCCATCCAAATTAGGAGCTAAACTGGAAGGAAGTAAAGAATTTGCCAAAGAATTTTTACTAAAACACAGAATTCCAACGGCGGCTTACCATAGTTTTACGAAAGAGACCTTGGAAAATGGTTTTCACTATTTAGAAAAAATGAAGGCTCCGTATGTTTTAAAAGCGGATGGTTTAGCAGCGGGAAAAGGTGTTTTGATACTAAATGATTTGGATGAAGCTAAATTTGAGTTGAGCAATATGCTGTTGAATGAGAAATTCGGAATTGCAAGTTCAAAAGTGGTAATTGAAGAATTTTTGAATGGAATTGAATTGAGTTGTTTTGTATTAACAGACGGAAAAAACTATAAAGTTTTACCAACAGCCAAAGATTACAAGCGAATTGGTGAAGGTGACACCGGTTTAAACACGGGCGGAATGGCCGCTGTTTCTCCAGTTCCTTTTGCAACACCAGAATTATTAGAAAAAATTGAAAACAGAATTATAAAACCTACTATCAACGGTTTAAACCAAGATAAAATCACCTACAAAGGATTTGTGTTCATCGGGTTGATTATCGTTGAAAACGATCCTTATGTCATCGAATACAATGTTCGAATGGGTGATCCGGAAACAGAAGTGGTGATTCCAAGATTAAAAACGGATTTAGTAGCGTTATTCAAAGCTGTTGCTGAAGAAAAACTAGATGAAATCATTTTAGAAATCGACGAACGTGCGGCAACAACGATTATGATTGTTTCCGGCGGTTATCCAGAAAATTACGAAAAAGGAAAAGTGATTTCAGGAATCGAAAATGTATCAGATTCTATTGTGTTTCATGCTGGAACTAAGTCTGAAAACGGACAAGTTGTGAGTAACGGCGGTCGAGTTTTGGCAGTAACATCTTTTGGAACCGATTTTCAAGAAGCCATAAAAAAATCGTATCAAAATATAAATAAATTACATTTTGACACGATGTATTTTAGAAAAGATATCGGTTTCGACCTTTAAGAAATAATTTCTAGTCAAATTCCTTCTTGAATTAAAGAGGGAATTTGGTTATTATTTAAAAAAGGAGTGTGCCGTTGTATCTTGATATTCTTCGTTCTTCGCTTTGTGGTCTCTCAATTGTAGAATCCAATAAATCATAGCTGCTGCACAAATGGCCATGAAAATCCAGTTTATAAAATTGGCAATGAACCAACTAGTCAACTCTAAAGATCTTAAAAAATCTAAAGGGATGAATAAAAAATCAACGAATAAAGACGCTATTCCATTAAAAAATGCTTTCATTTTTTGTCAAGTATTATATTTACATTTGCAAAAGTATAAAATATCCCCATGATTACAACAATTTTTAGCAAATCAAGACCATTTAATTATGTTTTGGTAACCGTATTGCTAATTGTATGCTTCTTTTTGTACCAATTAAAGACAACAATTTGGCTGCAATCCATTGAATCCATTGGTAAAAAAGCTATTTTGTTAAGCTTGTTGATTGGATCACTTTTTATTTCAAATTTTATTACAAAGAAAAATGGTTTGAGTAAAGACAATACCTATCCTTTCTTGTTTTTCTTCATTTTTTTGATTCTTTTTCCAACGACTTTGGGAAATCCCAGCCTTATTATTTCTAACTTCTTTATTCTAATGGCGTTACGAAGATTGATTTCTTTGCAATCTTTAGTTACTCCAAAAGAGAAAATTTTTGACGCTTCGCTTTGGATTTTTTTGGCTGCATTATTTCATTTTTGGAGTATATTATTTATCGTTTTGGTATTTGTTTCAATCGCATTACATGTGGCAAGAGATTACAGAAACTGGATTTTGCCCTACATTGCTTTTTTCACAATAGGTACGATGTACGTTGCTTTTGTGTTGATTTATGATACGTCGCTCTTCGGACACTTGTTAGATGACGCAACTTTTAGTTTTGATTTTGATTACTTTACAAATAAATATCAGAACATTGCCATATCCATTTATGCAGCAATCACGGCTTTATTTTTGTTTTCACAAATCGTAGCTTTGCCTAGCAAACCGCTAATTCATCACAACTCGTACAAGAAAATTATCTTAGCCTTTTTCATCGGATTTTTCATCTACTTGGTTTCGCCACACAAAAACAACAGTATTTTAATATATACTTTTATGCCATTAGCCGTTATGGCTACAAGCTATTTTGAAGGAATTAAAATCAAGTGGAGTAGGGAAGTTACTGCGATAATCGTAATAAGCTTGAGCTTTCTGTCGTTTTTTATGCAATTATAATTTTCGGCCGTACGCCAAATCTCCCGCATCACCAATTCCTGGAACAATGTAGTTTTTGTCATTTAATTTTTCGTCTAATGTCGCAACCCATAAGTGGCAATAATCAGGCAAGTGTTTTTTAAGATATTCAATTCCTTCAGGTACAGCAATAACTACCGCAATATGAATTTCTTTTGGTTGTTCTTTTTCGATTAATTTATTAAAAACAGCGACCATGGATTGACCTGTAGCCAACATTGGGTCAATTAGCAATAATGTTTTATTTACAATGGAAGGAACTGCTTGATACTCTACTTTAATATCAAATGCAGCATCGTTATTGTAATGGTGGCGATAAGCAGAAACAAAACCATTTTCGACATTGTCAAAATAGTTTAGAAAACCCAAATGCAATGACAAACCCGCTCGTAAAATGGAGCATAAGACCAAATCATCGTCAATTTCAGTGGTTTTTTTAATTCCTAAAGGTGTTTCAATTTCGACATTTCGGTACCGTAAATCCTTACTCATTTCGTACGCCATAATTTCGCCAATACGTTCGATATTTCTGCGAAACCGCATACTGTCGTTTTGCACTTTTACGTTTCGAATTTGACCAAGAAAATGATTTAAAACGCTATTGTTTTCTGATAAGTAATGAATTTGCATGAAAGTGAGTTTGAATGTTCAATTAAATAGTGCTATTTTTAGATTGTAAATGTATAAAAAGTATATTTGTCTTTCTAAATTTAAAAAGTATGTTTTCAAAATTAGCTTATTCCGTTTTTGAACAAAGTATTGCAGATTACCATAAATTTGATAATGTTGATCAACCCGTTCACAATCCCTTTCCAAAAGAAAAATTTGAACATTTGTTGTATTTCAAAAACTGGATTGACACTGTTCAATGGCATTTTGAAGATATTATTCGTGATCCAAATATCGACCCGGTTGCAGCATTAAAGTTGAAACGTCGTATTGATGCATCCAATCAGGAACGTACCGATATGGTGGAATACATTGATAGTTATTTTCTTCAAAAATTCGCTTCGGTTACGGTCAAAAATAATGCGAAAATCAATTCTGAAAGTCCAGCTTGGGCTTTTGACAGACTTTCTATTTTAGCTTTAAAAATTTATCACATGCAAGAAGAAGCCAATCGTGCAGAAGCTTCGCAAGAACACAGAGATAAATGTCAGGAAAAGTTGAATACTCTTTTAGAACAAAGAAGTGATTTGTCAACGGCCATTGATGATTTGTTGACAGATATCGAAAGTGGCGATAAATTCATGAAAGTATACAAACAAATGAAAATGTACAACGACGATGATTTGAATCCTGTTTTGTATCAGAATAAAAAATAAACTTTGTCCAAATCCATCAAACATATAGCAGTCATCCGACTTTCAGCAATGGGAGACGTCGCGATGACTGTTCCCGTAATTCGTGCGTTTGTAGAGCAATATCCCGATGTTAAAATTACGGTCGTTTCGCGTCCGTTTTTCAAACCGTTTTTTGACACCATTCCTGAAGTAAATTTTCTCGGAATTGATTTAGACAAAAAACACAAAGGATTCTTAGGATTGTTCCGGCTTTTTCAAGAATTAAGAGATTCGGGTGTAGATGCTTTAGCAGATTTGCACAATGTTTTACGTTCAAAAGTTTTAACGTTCTTTTTTAAATTGTATAATTTGAAAGTGGTGACCGTTGATAAAGATCGAGCAGTAAAAAAAGCATTAACTCGAGCTAAAAATAAAATGTATAGACCGTTGCCAAGTATGATTTTGCAACATTCACAAGTCTTTAGACAAATGGGTTTTCCATTGCAAACTGAAAACCCTACTTTTCCCAACCTAGGCGTTTTTAACGAGGCAAAAACCCAAAAGTGGATTGGAATCGCACCATTTGCACAATACGATTCAAAAGTGTATCCTTTAGATTTGATGCAAAAAGTGATTGATGATTTGGCACAAAATCAGAACAATAAAGTTTTCTTATTTGGCGGTGGAAATAAAGAAATTGCACTCCTAGACGAAATGACTCAAGGCAAAACCAATGTGGTAAATGTGGCTGGAAAAGCCAAACTTCCTCATGAAATGAAAATCATAAGCAATCTCGATGTGATGCTTTCGATGGATTCTGGAAACGGTCATATTGCTGCAATGTTAGGAACTAAGGTGATTACACTTTGGGGAGCGACCCATCCTTATGCGGGATTTATGCCTTTTAATCAACCTTTAGAAAATTGCCTGACTTCAGATAGAACTAAATATCCTTTGTTGCCAACTTCGGTTTACGGAAATAAAATTGTGGAAGGGTATCAAGACGCAATGCGAACGATTACGCCAGAAATGGTGGTTGAAAAAGTGAATGAATTTCTGTAATTTTCTATAAAAAACTCCTTACAACCGAAGTTTGTTGATTCGGTTCATTTCAAAAATATAACTTCTCAAATTCCGAATGGATTCTGAATAATTAGGAAGTGCATAACCAAAACGTTCGTGTTCCATTTCTTCTTGTTGAATTGCCGCACAACTTTTGACGACTTCTTTCAACATGTCGAGCATGATGAGTTCTTTATTATTGGACTTTTCAAATTTAAATTCTACCAATTCGTCTTCCAAACTTTCGCAATACGCCAAAAGTTGCTGAACTTCGGGTTCGTCCAGCAACAAAGGTGCATTTTTGAATATTTCTTGTTTATTTTTCAATGATAAAAATTTTAAGATTTGATTATCAGGTATTAAGATGAATGAATAAAGTACTAAAACTAAAAAATTAAACCTTCAACTTCCTAAACATCATCATAATCCACATACAACTCTGTAGAAGTGGGATGCGCTTGACATGTTAAAATTAAACCTTTAGCAATTTCGCCATCCGTTAAAATAGAGTTTTTCTTCATTTCTGCGGTTCCGTTGGTGATTTTTGCTATACAACTGCTGCAAATTCCACCTTGACACGAATATGGAGCGTCCAAACCTTGTTTTAAAGCAGCTTCTAAAACCGTTTGCTTTTGCGACATTTCAAAAGTGGTTTCTTCATCATCCACCATTACCGTTATTTTGGTATGTCCTTCAAGTGATTGTTCAATCTTTTTTTCGGAAGCAGATGCCGTAAATAACTCGAATTTGATATTTTTTTCAGAAACATTCTGCTCTTTCAGAACATCGCTTACGATAGTAATCATTTCCTCAGGTCCACACAAGTAAAATTTATCGAATTCGATGTCTTTGTACTTGTTTTTCAATATAAAATTAACCGTTGAACGTTCAATTCTGCCAAATAAAGCATCGTCAGCTTTAGATTGACTATATACATAATGCACGAAAAAACGTCCTGTATATTTCAATTGCAAATCGTGTAAAATCTGGTGAAATATAGTTTCTTCAGGTGATTTATTACCATAAACCAACACGAAAGTACTTTTAGGTTCGTTGCTCAAAACGCTTTGCAAAATAGACAAAACAGGTGTGATTCCACTTCCAGCCACAAATGCTGAATAATTTTTTTGGCGCTCCAAATTGGGTTCAAAGGTAAAAGTTCCTTCTGGAGTTCCGACTTCGATTAAATCGCCTGCTTTTAATTTGGAGTTTGCCAATTGCGAAAAAGCACCGTTTTTAACCGCTTTTACAGCAACTCGTAATTCGCCAGAATCGGGAGATGAACAAATGGAATAAGCCCGACGAATTTCGGTACCGTCCAAATTGATTTTAAGCGTAACATATTGTCCTGCAACGAATTTATAGTTTGGTTTTAATTCGTTTGGAACGTTGAATGCAATAGAAACGGAAGTGACTGTTTCCCGATGTACTTCTTTTACATTTAATTTATAGAATGCTGACATGAATTTCTTTTTTTGCAAAGATAACAAATTGTGAGAGGTTCTAAAATAACAAATTTTTAAAATAATACTTACATAAGAATCTAATGTATAAGAATTTTATGTATGTTTGTAATTCTAAAAGAGGGTGTTTTCAGTCTCAAAAAAAGGAACAATGAAAAATTCACAATTATATAAAGGAAGTCTAAACACGATTATCATGAAGCTTCTTGAAGAAAAAGGCAGAATGTATGGCTATGAAATTACGCAAAAAGTGAAGGAAATGACCAAAGGCGAACTGAACATTACTGAAGGGGCTTTGTATCCGGCTTTGCATAAATTAGAAGCTGAAGGTTTGCTGGAAGTGGAAGTTGAAAAAGTAGATAATCGCTTACGCAAATATTACAAACTTACAGAGAAAGGAACAACTGAAACTGTGAATCGACTCGCAGAATTGGAAGATTTTATTAAGAATATGCAAACCATTGTTAATCCTAAATTGAGTTATTGAGATGAAATTAAATCAATTACAAATTAATAAAATCGATAAAATTCTTGAAGAATCAGGTATAGTGTATATTGATTACAAATTTGAAATTCTAGACCACATAGCGACAGAAATAGAAAAATTGATGGAGGATACTTTTGTAAATTTTGACGAAGCCTTACTAACAATCTTAAAGAAATGGAGTCCACAATTTAAAAAATCAGCGGATTTGAATTTCGGATTAATTTGGATTTTACCAGAAATTCTAAAGCGAAAAGCAAAGAGATTATACTGGAAAAAAATGCTTCAATTATTAGCAGCTACAATAATTTTTACGCCAATTCTTCTTTTGTTTAAAGACAACTTTTCAGAAAATTTAATTTTAATTAAGTACTCAATTTGGGCTATAATTCTTATTCAATTTATTGGTTACATTGTTATTAAAATTAGTAAAAGTGAAACCACCTTTGGATTTTTATATAAACAACAATTTTTGGCATTTCTCGCAATGTATTTTATTTCGTTATATACTTTAAACTCTAACAACCATGTCTTTGAAAGACCTATTGAGAGTGTTTTCCCTGTTTTTTATATGATTTCATTTCTGGCACTTGCTCCAATTTCAAATTTCAAATTTTTGAAAGAACATTTTAGTCAATTAAAGAGAAATAGTAAATTTATTTAAAATGAAACTAAACGAAGCTCAAATAGAAAAACTCTACCTTTTTACACGCCAACATTTTGTAGAATATTATGACTTGCAAACCGAATTAGTCGACCATTTGGCAAATGCAATTGAAGCCCAATGGCAACTTTTTCCCACCCGAACTTTTGACGAAGCGTTGCAAATAGAATTCCAGAAGTTCGGTGTTTTTGGCTTTATGGACGTTGTAGAAAAAAGACAATCCGCTTTGAATAAAAAGTATGGAAAAATTGTTTGGAGCCATTTCAAAAATTTCTTCCGATTCCCTCAAATTATGGGTACTTTTTCGGTAGTTGGAATTTTGTTCTTTATTCTAAAAATGAGTTTATATTCAAATATATTTTTTATTAGTTTAGTCGTTATTCTTTTAGTTCTTTTCTTCGTCGAACTCTTCAGAAACGCACGGAAACTAAAGAAAAACAATGAGGAAACGGGTAAAAAGTGGCTGTTCAAAGAAATTCTTGCGGGTTACGGTCAAGGTTCGGCTTTTTTGTATATTCCTTTACAATTCGTCCTTCATTTTAAAGGCGATTTAAGTAATAATTACATTTTGCTTTTCGCAAGTCTTTTCATCGTTTCTTTAGCATTAGGTCAATATATCATCTTGGTTATTATTCCCAATAAAGCCGAAGTGTACTTGAAAGAAACCTACCCTGAATATCAATTTGTCGATTAATTTGTAACAAATCTCCCTTTTCGGTTACCAATGTAGTAACCATAAATCAAAAACTATGTTTAAAAAATTCCTCTACCTCGAATGGAAAGCTTTTTTTCGATCGGCTTCCTTTGCAAAAAATTTGGCACTCAAGATTGTGATGGTTCTTGGAGCCGTATATTTCGCTGTAATGTTTGTCGGATTAGGAGTTTTAGCTTATTATGGATTAGAAGATAAATTTCCAGATCCGTTAATTGTTATTAATAAATACTTGATTTATTATTTTATTTTCGATTTAGTTGTTCGATTGTTACTGCAAAAAATCCCAGTGATGAACATTCGTCCTTTGTTGACGTTACCAATAAAATCAGCAACGATTGTCAATTTTTCACTTGGAAAAACATATTTATCGTTCTTCAATTTTGTACACGCATTTTTATTCCTTCCCTTTTCGATTGTTTTATTGATAAATGGCTATGATGTTTTGAGTGTAATTTTGTGGCTTTTATCAATCATATTTTTATTTTATATCAATAATTTCCTAAATATTTTATTGAATAATAAGGACAAGTTGTTCATTCTTTTCTTTATTGTCATTTTTGCTTTGGGAGCTTCACAATACTATGAAATATTTGATGTCACACTTTACACGGGTCCATTTTTCCAAGGTTTATTTGACACAAAATGGATGGTTGCTTTACCTTTAATGGTTTTAGTAGTGCTCTATTTCACTACGTTTAATTATTTAAAAAGCAATCTGTATTTAGATGCAGGTTTGGCTTCAAAACACGATGTTGCAAAAACCGAAAATTTAGTTTGGTTGAACCAATTTGGAGTTATGGGAACTTTCCTTAAGAACGACATTAAACTAATAAAGAGAAACAAGCGGTCTAAAACAACTATTCTTATGAGTGTTTTATTCTTGTTCTACGGTTTTCTGTTTTTTAGCGGAGGAATAGAATCTTATGATAATCCAGCGATGCACATGTTTGCCGGAGTCTTTGTTTCAGGTGGTTTTCTTATCACTTTTGGTCAATTTGTACCCAGTTGGGACAGTTCGTATTATGCTTTGATGATGACTCAAAATATTTCTTACCGTGAATATTTAAATTCTAAATGGTGGTTAATGGTTGTTGCAACAATTGTTACTGCAGTCGTAGCATCATTCTACTTGTATTTTGGAATACATATTTATCTAATGATTCTTGTAGGTGCGGTTTACAATATTGGTGTCAATTCACTTTTAGTACTTTTAGGAGGTGCTTATACCAAAACGCCTATTGATTTAACTTCTGCAAAAGGAGCATTTGGAGATAAAAAAGCATTCAATGTAAAAACATTGTTAATTTCAATTCCACAACTAGCTGGACCCATGGCATTTTATGCACTTGGACATTATTTGATAAGTCCAAATGCAGGATTGCTATTTGTAGCACTTGCGGGAATTCTGGGATTAGCATTCAAAAACAAAGCGTTCGATTTGATTGTCAAAATTTACAAAAATGAAAAATACGCAACCTTAGAATCCTACAAACAAAAAAGCGCATAACCTAAAATAAACCAAACCATGATACAAGTAAACAACCTTTCAAAAACATATAACGGAACTACCGTACTTAAAATAGATAATTTAGAAATCCCTAAAGGCGAAAGTTTCGGTTTAGTAGGAAATAACGGTGCTGGAAAAACCACTTTTTTCAGTTTACTATTAGATTTGATTCAGCCGAGTTCGGGCGAAATTATAAATAATGGTGTTCAAGTCAATACCAGTGAAGCTTGGAAACCTTTTACCGCTTCTTTCGTAGATGAAAGTTTCCTTATTGGTTACTTAACTCCCGAAGAATATTTTTATTTCATCGGAGATTTAAGAGGTCAAAATAAAGCAGATATTGACGCTTTATTGGTAAAACATACTGAGTTTTTCAACGGTGAAATTCTAAACAACAAAAAATATTTACGGGATTTATCAAAAGGGAATCAGAAAAAAGTAGGAATCATTGCTACTTTAATTGGAAATCCTGAAGTTGTAATTTTAGATGAGCCGTTTGCTAATTTAGACCCAACAACTCAATTCAGATTAAAGAAAATCATCAAGGAATTAGCCGAAGACCCAAATGTTACTGTTTTAGTTTCTAGTCACGATTTGATGCATACGGTGGAAGTTTCTAACAGAATTGTGGCAATGCACAAAGGTGAAATTGTAAAAGACATTAAAACTTCAGCTGAAACTTTAAAGGAATTAGAAGAGTTTTTCGCAGTTTAATTTAAAATCATTTAATTTTTTTTACCGCAAATCAGCAAATTTATAAAGTTTTAAACTAGATAAATTTGCGAATTTGTGGTTATTTTATTCTATTTTAGAATATTTTTCCAATCCTTTTTTCAAAAAACAGCTCCTAATTTTTCGACATAACAAAAAGAAACGTATTTTTACCCGTTAATATACTAAAATTGACTTTTGAAAGTTTTAAATATAAAACGTTTTACATTGAAAAACAGCCTTATTAAGTTACTTCTCTTTTCTGGAGTTTTTGCCATTTTGTTTGCATGTTCTACCCAAAAGGACCGCTTTATAAATCGAAAATTCCAAGCATTAAATACCAAATACAATGTTTTGTATAATGGCCATATTGCTTTAGACAAAGGAATCGAAGATTTAAAAACACAATACAACGACGATTTTTGGGACATCCTTCCGGTTGAACGGATGGTAGTTTCTAAAGAAAATAGTTTACCCGGAAACAAGACAAAAAACGCAAACTTTGAGCGTGCCGAAGAAAAAGCGACGAAAGCGATACAGAAGCGTTCGATGAATATTGACGGAAAAGAGGTAAATCCACAAATGGATGAAGCTCATCTTTTGCTAGGTAAAGCCCGGTATTATGATTTAAGATTCGTTCCCGCGTTGGAAGCCTTCAATTATGTGTTATACAAATACCCCGAAAGTGATAGAATTTATGAAGTAAAAATTTGGCGTGAAAAAACGAATATGCGGATGGAAAATGATGCATTGGCAGTTATCAACCTACGAAAACTGTTGCGTGAAATTAAATTCAAAGACCAAATTTTTGCAGACGCAAATGCAACTTTAGCACAAGCATTTTTGAACTTAGAAGAAAAAGATAGTGCTTTAGTAAAGTTGAAAATCGCCACAGAATTCACCAAATCTAAAGAAGAAAAAGCCCGTTATACCTTTATTTCCGGACAATTGTTGAGCGAAATGAATCAAAAAGACAGTGCATTTGTCGCTTTTCAATCCGTTATTGATATGAAGCGAAAATCACCAAGACGGTATATAATTCAAGCGCATTTACAACAGGCAAAACAGTTTGATGCAACAAAAGGCGATACGATTGCTTTTTTAGAAAAGTACAACGATTTATTGGAAGACCGAGAAAACCGTCCGTATTTGGATTTTATAAATCATCAAATGGCGCTTTTTTATGACAAACAAGACAATCATAAAATGGCATCGAAATACTACAATGCTTCTTTGAAAAAAAGAATGCAAGACCAGTATTTAATTGCTTCAAACTACCGAAATTTAGCCACCTTGAATTTTGATGATGCGAAATATCCTACGGCAGGAAAATACTACGACAGTACTTTGACGGTTTTGAATGCACGTTCGCGTGAACATAAAAACATTCAGAAAAAACGTGACAATCTTGTTGATGTAATTAAATATGAGGCAATTGCAACAGCAAATGACAGTGTATTGAATCTTTTGGGTATGTCGAAAGAAGCTCAAACGGCTTATTTTGAAAAACACATCGCTAAATTAAAGGTAGAAGATAAAAAAGCGGCGGAAATTTTAGAAAAACAAAAGGAGAAGGAAGACATGAAAGTTAGTCAGTCCTATCTAGATAATGATAGTCCGAATATGAGTAGTAAATCAATGAATCCTCCTGGTGCTGATTTTGGTCCAAAAAGTACGGAATCCTTTTATTTTTACAATCCATCAACTGTTTCTTATGGAAAAAATGAATTCAGAAAGAAATGGGGCAAAAGAAATTTAGGGGATAATTGGCGTTGGTCTCAAGGTGCAAAATCAAACGACAACGAAATTGACAAAGAGGGTGAAGACGCAGTTGCGGTAGATGCAAAAGTTGAGGAAGCTGAAAACACGATAGAACCGAGATATACTGTGGAATTTTACACGTCACAATTACCTACAAAACAAGAGGAGATTGATGTGTTGATAAAAGACCGAAATTTCGCGTATTATCAATTGGGTGTTATTTATAAGGAAAAATTCAAGGAATATGAATTGGCCTCTGATAAATTAGAAAAATTACTTGACCATAATCCTGAAGAGCGATTGATTTTACCGTCGATGTATAATTTGTTTAAAATTTATGAAATCATCAATCCTGCAAAAGCGTTGGGGATGAAACAACAAATTTTAGCTAAATACCCAGATTCTCGTTATGCTCAAATTATGAGTAATGAAGGTTTGAATGCAGAACAATTGAGCCAAACCCCTGAAGCGAAATACGAGGGTTTGTATAAAAAATACCAGAAAAATACGAATGTTGCACTTTTGGATGAGGTTGAAGCTGCAGTAGATTTGTATACAGGAGACGAAATTGTTTCGAAGTTTGAATTGCTTAAAGCGAATATTGTTGGAAAACTAAAAGGTGTAGAGGAATATAAAATAGCACTTAATTTTGTGGCATTGAATTATCCAAATAGTGACGAAGGTAAATCAGCAGAAAGTTTGTTAAGCAAAAATATTCCGTATTTTCAGAAATTGAAATTTGACGGTGAAAAAGCAACTTCTTGGAAACTTATTTACGAAATCACCGATACGATTAGTACTAATAATAAAATTCTGATTGATAAAATCAAAAAATTCACTACTGAGCGAACTTCGGAATCTTTAGCATATTCAGTAGATACGTATTATATGAATGAGATTTTGCTTGTGGTTCATGGAATTCCATCGGAAGAAAAAGCGAAAGATATTGTGACTATTTTGAAAGACTATAAGGATTTTAAAATTAAGGAACCGGTGATTATTGCTTCAACTGAAAATTATAAAGTCATTCAAATTCAGAAGAATTTAGAAACTTATATAAAAAGCCAATCTGAAGTAAAAAACGAAGTAAAGCCCGAAAGTAAAGTAGAAGTTAAAACGGAGGAAGTGAAGCCGGAAGTTAAAAAAGAAGTTACACAACCGGATAAGGAATCAGGGAGAATCCAGCCAGTTGAAGAAACGAATGAAGTTGTACGTCCAACAAAAAGACCATAAATGAAAGAAAAAGCACCCAAAGCTTATACAGACCTTTTAGGAAAAACCAACCGAATTGTGGAAGGAACTGAAATTACTGGTGATATTATTTCGCAAGCTGATTTTCGTTTGGATGGTCAGTTAAAAGGGAATTTTACTACGACAGGAAAAATTGTTATTGGACCAACAGGAAGTATTAAAGGAAACGTCATTTGCAAAAATGCAGATATTGAAGGAAAATTTGATGGTATTTTGAAAGTGGAAGAAATTTTGAATGTCAAATCTAAAGCATCAATAAGCGGGGAGGTAACTTGCGGAAAATTATCAGTTCAACCTGGTGCTGATTTCAGTGCCTCTTGTGTGATGCAACAAAGTGCTAAAAAACCAACATCCAATGGAAAATAATGATTCCAAAAAACAGCGGAATAAATGGATTGCATTGATAAATATACCAATTCAAATGGGTGTAATTATATTTGTATTTGCTTATGCTGGACAATGGCTTGACGATAAATATCCAAATCCAAGCATTGCTTATACCAAGGTAATTACGCTTGTAGGTGTATTTTTAGCATTGTATAATGTCTACAGGCAAGTAAATGAATTGGGAAAAACTGAAGATAAGTAAATGAAAGTTCAAATTCTAAAGACTGTCATTACTACAATTTTACTGGCCTTGGTATTGTTTTTTGGCAATATAGTGTTCTTGGAAAATAGTAATTATAAGTCAAGTTTTGAATTATATCAAATTTCATTAAAATATATCTATTTAATTTTGACGTTATTTTCGGTTGTGATTTTAACCACATTAATAATTGTCAATCAAAAAAACAAGGATGTTGTAGGAATGACCTTTATGTTAACCACAACTTTTAAAGCGATACTCTGTTATGTTATATTCTCAAAAATTATAACCTCAGATAATGAAAATACTTTAGAGAGAATTAACTTTTTCGTAGTTTTTGTTCTATTTTTGATAATTGAGACGTTAATTACAATACGATTGTTGAATAAAAAGCAGTAAACAGTCTATAAATATGCAAATGCATTTAAAAAATAGATGTAATCTATTTGTAATATTAATAATAAATGTACCTTTGCACCAAATTTTAGAAACCTTAAAATTTAAGTAAAATAAAGTTATGCTGATTTCAAAAAAGCCTATCCATTTTATCGTTGCATTATTAGTCGCATTTATGCCATTAATTTCACATGCAAATCCTTCAATTGACTCAACGGCTGTTGAAGCAAATTCTGTTGTACATTCAGATGAAGCTTCACACGATGAAGGTCATGCTAAACCAACAGATATTAAATCGCAAATAAACGCATTCAAGAATCACCACGTTTTGGATTCGCATGACATGACGTTTTTTTCTGATTATGAAGAAGGTAAGCATTACGGATTTTCGTTACCTATTATATTGTGGGACAATGGAGTTCAGTTTTTCTCTTCTTCTAAATTCAATCATGGTGAATCTGTAGCAGAATCCAATGGAAATTACTACGTCATCAACCATCATGATGGAAAAATTTACAAAACAGACGTTTCTGGAACAATTACAGAAGACGAAAAAACGGGATTTCCAGCAAATGAAAGACCTTTAGATTTTTCTATAACTAAAAACGTTATGTTTATTATAGCAATCTCGTTTTTAATGTTTTTCTTATTTACATCGTTAGCAAGATCATACGCTAAAAATGGAAGTATCGCAAAAGGACCGGGAAGAATTTTTGAACCACTTGTAATGTTTATTCGCGATGATATCGCTATTCCTAATATTGGAGTTAAAAACTACAAAAGATACATGAGCTTTTTATTGACCGTATTCTTTTTTATCTTGTTTTTAAATTTAATTGGATTAACACCACTTGGAGCAAACGTTACAGGAAATTTGACCATTACTTTTGCTTTGGCATTTATCACATTCCTAATTACAAATTTAAGTGCTAATAAAAATTATTGGGGTCACATTTTTTGGATGCCAGGTGTACCTAAATTAATGCGAATTGTTTTGGCACCAATAGAATTGTTAGGGGTATTTATCAAGCCATTTTCATTAATGATACGTTTGTATGCAAATATTTTTGCAGGTCACATTGTATTAATGAGTATTATTGGTTTAATTTTTATCTTTAAAAGCTGGATAGGAAGTTCGTTATCTTTCGGATTATCATTTATACTTGCTATTCTAGAAATTTTAGTTGCTTTTCTTCAAGCGTATATTTTCACAATGTTAGCGGCACTATATTTTGGTTCTGCAAGTGAAGAGCACCATCATGAAGAACAGCACGTTTAATAAGAATGTTTAATTTTTAATATATATATTATGCAAATTCCAACTATTGTAGGAGCCGGATTAATTGTTATTGGAGCAGGTTTAGGTATTGGTAAAATTGGTGGTTCAGCAATGGACGCTATTGCACGTCAGCCAGAAGCTTCGGGAAAAATCCAAACAGCTATGCTTATTGCAGCAGCTCTTATTGAAGGTATTGGTTTCGCTGCGTTATTCGCATCTTAATTAAGACAAAAAACAATAGTTGCAACGGTTGGTTGTAACTATTGTTTTAATTATTACAACAAAAGTTAAAAAACATATATAATGGATAAATTAATACATCAGTTTGAATTCGGATTGTTCTTTTGGCAAATAATAATATTTGTTGGATTGATTCTATTATTGAAAAAATTCGCTTGGAAACCTATTCTTGATGCAGTAAATGATAGAGAAGAAGGAATCAAAAGCGCATTGCTTTCTGCAGAAAATGCAAAAAGAGAAATGCAAAATCTTACAGCAGATAATGAAAAATTATTAGCTGAAGCAAGAGCTGAACGCGACTTAATGTTGAAGGAAGCTCGTGAAATGAGAGAAAAAATGATTGCAGATTCTAAAACAGATGCACAAGCGGAAGGCGCTCGAATGATTGAGCAAGCTAAAACAGCTATTCAAGCTGAAAAGAATGCTGCAATGTCAGAATTGAAAGCACAAGTTTCTACTTTATCATTAGAAATTGCTGAAAAATTATTGAAAACAGAATTGTCTAACAAAGATTCTCAAAAACAATTAGTTGAGAAAATGTTAGGTGACGTTACCTTAAACTAATACTATGGCAAGTACAAGAGCAGCTATCAGATACGCCAAAGCAATTCTGGAAATCGCCCAAGAAAAAGGAACATCTCAAGAAGTTGGAACAGATATGCTACTTATTGCATCTACAATCCAAAGTAATGAAGAGTTGAGTAACTTTGTTGAAAGTCCTATTATAGGTGCTGAAAATAAAGAAGCGGCATTATTAGAAGTTTTTGCTTCTAGTGACGCTACAACTAAATCCTTATTCCATTTATTAGCAGTTAATAAAAGATTTGGAATTTTGGAAACGATTGCACTTGAGTATAAAAAATTATTGGACGAAGTGAATAATGTTGAAATTGCAGAAGTAATCACAGCATTTCCATTAACTTATGATTTGGAAGCTAAAGTATTGGCAAAAGTGAAAGAATTTACAACTAAAACCGTGACGCTACAAAATACTGTAGATGAATCCATTATTGGAGGTTTTATTTTAAGAATAGGCGACAAGCAATTTAACGCTTCAGTTGCCAACAGTTTACACGTTTTAAAAAGAGAATTAAGTAACTAGTTATTTATAATAATTATGGCGGATATTAAACCTGCTGAAATTTCAGCAATATTAAAAAAGCAAGTAGAAGGTTTTGAATCGGGTGCAACACTTGAAGAAGTGGGTACAGTTCTAAATGTTGGAGATGGTATCGCTCGTATTTACGGGTTATCAAATGTTCAATATGGTGAATTAGTTGAATTCGATAATGGTCTTGAAGCAATCGTTTTGAACCTTGAAGAAGATAACGTTGGTGTGGTACTTTTAGGACCATCAACGGGTATCAAAGAAGGATCAACTGCAAAAAGAACACAACGTATTGCTTCGCTTAAAGTTGGTGAAGAAATGGTAGGACGTGTAGTAAACACTCTTGGTTTTCCAATTGATGGAAAAGGACCAATTGGTGGAACATTATACGAAATGCCGTTAGAAAGAAAAGCTCCTGGAGTTATCTTCCGTCAGCCCGTTACTGAACCTTTGCAAACCGGTATTAAAGCTGTTGATGCCATGATTCCAGTAGGACGTGGACAAAGAGAGCTTGTAATTGGTGACCGTCAAACAGGTAAATCAACTGTTTGTATCGATACCATTTTGAATCAAAAAGAATTTTATGATGCAGGTCAACCTGTATTCTGTATATATGTTGCCATTGGGCAAAAAGCTTCAACTGTAGCAGGAATTGCTAACATGTTAGAAGAAAAAGGTGCAATGGCTTACACAGTTATTGTTGCTGCAAATGCTTCTGACCCAGCTCCGATGCAAGTATATGCTCCAATGGCAGGTGCTGCAATTGGTGAATACTTCAGAGATTCTGGTCGTCCAGCTTTGATTGTTTATGATGATTTATCTAAACAAGCGGTTGCTTACCGTGAGGTTTCTCTTTTATTAAGAAGACCACCGGGACGTGAAGCGTATCCTGGAGACGTTTTCTACTTACACTCTCGTTTGCTAGAAAGAGCTTGTAAAGTAATCGCGAATGACGAGATTGCAAGAAACATGAATGACTTACCAGATTCAATTAAAGGAATCGTTAAAGGTGGTGGTTCATTAACAGCTTTGCCAATTATCGAAACACAAGCGGGTGACGTTTCTGCCTATATTCCTACAAACGTAATTTCGATTACAGATGGACAGATTTTCCTTGATGGAGATTTGTTTAACTCTGGAGTTCGTCCGGCGATTAACGTAGGTATTTCTGTATCTCGTGTTGGAGGTAACGCTCAAATTAAATCAATGAAAAAAGTAGCAGGTACTTTGAAATTGGATCAAGCACAATACCGTGAATTGGAAGCGTTTGCTAAATTCGGTTCTGATCTTGACGCCGTTACATTGAATGTTATTGAAAAAGGAAAAAGAAACGTTGAAATCTTGAAGCAAGGTTTGAATGACCCTTATACCGTGGAAGATCAGGTTGCAATTATCTATGCAGGCTCTAAAAACTTGTTGAGAAATGTTCCTGTAAATAAAGTAAAGGAATTTGAAAGAGATTTCTTAGAATACTTGAATAACAAACACAGAGATACGTTAGATGCTTTGAAAGCAGGAAAATTAGATGACAAGATTACTGGTGTTATCGAAAACGTAGCGAAAGAAGTTTCAGCGAAATATAATTAATAAAGTATATTGTATAAAGTAAATTGTATAATGCAAGTCGCAAATACAGTATACTTTATACAATTTTTTACAATATACATTTTTAAAAGATGGCAAATTTAAAGGAAATCCGTAATAGAATTACCTCCGTTTCATCAACAATGCAGATTACTTCTGCGATGAAAATGGTTTCTGCAGCAAAGCTAAAAAAAGCACAAGATGCGATTACAGCAATGCGGCCTTATGCCGAGAAGTTAACCGAACTATTACAGAATCTTTCCTCTTCTCTTGAAGGAGATGTTGGTGGTGAGTACACTACACAACGCGAAATAAACAGTGTATTATTAGTAGCTGTGACTTCAAATAGAGGTTTGTGTGGTGCTTTTAATTCTAACATAATTAAAGCAGTCAAAAGTAGAACAGAATTTTACGCAGGTAAAAATGTAGCTGTTTATGCAATTGGTAAAAAAGGGAACGACGTTTTAACTAAAACATGTACCATCACAAATAATGAAAGTCATATTTTTGACGATTTGACTTTTGATAACGTAGCAACAATTGCAGAAGATTTGACTCAAAAGTTCCTTTCAGGAAAATACGATAGAATTGAATTGGTGTACAACCAGTTTAAAAATGCAGCCACTCAAATTGTAATGACTGAGCAATTTTTGCCATTAGCACCAATAGTAACTGCTAATGTAGCATCTACAAATGTTGATTATATCTATGAGCCACAAAAAGAAGAAATTCTTTTGACGTTGATTCCTAAATCGTTGAAAACACAGTTGTACAAAGGAATCAGAGATTCTTTCGCTTCAGAACACGGAGCTCGTATGACGGCAATGCACAAGGCGACAGATAATGCAACAGAATTGAGAAATCAATTGAAATTGACTTACAATAAAGCACGTCAAGCAGCAATTACAAATGAAATTTTAGAGATTGTTGGTGGTGCGGAAGCATTAGCAGGATAATATTCTATAAAAATATATTTTCAAAAGGAGTTGAGTAATCAACTCTTTTTTTTGTTTTATAAATTCTTTGTTGTTAGTTTTCTACGTTTTTTTGTGAAGTAAATCTGTGCTAATTTGTGCAATCTGAGTAAAGCTGAAACTTCCTTTTTTTTAACAATTTATGATGCTCTACTGATATTTCAATGATTGCACTCCTAAATAGAAATTTAGAAGAAAGAAATAGTTATTTTTGTTTCCAAATTGTTTTCCATTGAGTCTCTACAAAAATCTTTTTAAACAAACTGCCATCTACGGATTAGCAACTGTCGTTCCTCGGATGTTCAGTTTCTTTCTGGTACCACTTTATACTGAATTACTTCCCAAAGAAGAGTACGGTCGGGTAAATGTGATTTTTGCCTATCTCATTTTTTTCAATGTCATCCTTGCTTACGGAATGGAAACCTCTTTCTTTCGTTTTTTCAATACCGAAGAAAATAAAAAGTCAGTGGTAGAAACATCTATGGTTTCTGTTTTTTGGACTACTTTATTGTTTTTGGCCGTAGCCTTATTGTTCCGAAACTCCGTAAGTCACTTTATAAATATTGACGTTCAGTACATTACATATATTATCTGGATTTTAGCTTTCGATGCTTTAGTCATTATTCCTTTTTCAAAATTAAGAGCTTACCAACGACCTATATATTATGCAATAGTAAAGATTGGAAATGTGGCTGTCAATTTAGGACTAAACCTATTTTTCTTAATTTATTTACCCAAAATTGCCACATCGTATCCCGGTAGTTTCATAAGTTCTTTTTACTTTGAAGGTTTCCAAGTTGGTTATATTTTTGTTTCCAATATCGTAGCAAGTTTGCTGACTTTGCTTGTATTATTGCCCAATTATTTCCAAGTCAAATGGAAGTTCAATTTTGCACTTTGGAAACGAATGATGAAATACGGTTTCCCGATAATGATTGCCGGAATTGCCTTTGCCATTAACGATCAGTTTGATAAAATCTTACTGAATTATTTACTACCTGCTGATGTTGCCGAAGCACAAGTGGGAATTTATTCTGCATGTTACAAACTAGGTTTGTTCATGGTTTTGTTTCGAACGGCTTATACTTTGGGAATCGAACCGTTTTTTTTTAGTCATGCTTCCAATGCAAATGCCAAAGAAACCTACGCCACCATAACCAAATATTTTGTTATTTTCGGTTCCTTGATGACTTTAGGAGTAATCGTTTTTGCCGATGTTTTAAAATTAGTAATGATTCGTGATTCGTCCTATTGGAATGCGATGGGAGTTGTTCCTTTGATTATTTTAGCGAATTTCTTCCTAGGAATTTACACCAATCTCTCGGTTTGGTACAAATTAACGAACCAAACCCACATTGGTGCTTATATTTCAATTGTCGGAGCCATCATTACATTGGTTTTGAATTATTTATTGATTCCAACGATGAGTTATTATGGTTCAGCGATTGCCACAATTGCCGCTTACGGAACGATGATGATTATTTCCTATGTTCTGGGAAATAAATACTATCCAATTCCGTATGATATGAAAAAAATAAGTGCTTATTTGGGACTCTCAATCGTATTTTCGATTGTTTATTTTTATCTTTTCAGAGAAAATTATTTTGTAGGAATTCCTATGCTATTGGTATTCACTTATTTTATTTATTACAACGAAAAAGAAATTATTAATCGAATTTTAAAAAGAAAAGCATAATTTACTTTTTAAAATTTTCACAAAAATACAACGATTATGACGATTAAAATCATCAATAAATCACAACACGAATTACCAAATTATGAAACTTTGGCTTCCGCCGGAATGGATTTGAGAGCAAATATTCAAGAGGCTATTGTATTACAACCTTTAGAACGAGCGATTGTGAAAACGGGACTGTTTATGGAACTGCCTGTTGGTTTTGAAGCACAAGTTCGACCAAGAAGTGGTTTGGCTGCTAAAAATGGGATAACAGTCTTGAATGCTCCAGGAACAATCGACGCGGATTATCGTGGTGAAATTGGTGTGATTTTAGTAAATTTATCCAATGTTTCTTTCACTATAGAAAACGGCGAACGAATTGCTCAATTAATTATTGCAAAACATGAAAGAGCTGAATGGGAATTGGTTTCAGGATTATCTACAACCGTTAGAGGAAAAGGTGGTTTTGGAAGTACAGGTGTAAAATAGTGCTCAGCCAGAATTAACAGTAATCAATTATAGAAAATATAAAATCTTTGTGAACTTTGCGAAATATCTTTGCGAACTTTGCGGTAAAAATCTGAAAACATGAAAATAATCGTACCAATGGCGGGAAGAGGTTCTCGTTTAAGACCACACACATTAACAATCCCGAAACCATTAATTCCGATTGCAGGAAAACCAATCGTACATCGTTTAGTGGAAGATATCGCGGGAGTTTTGAACCAACCCATTGATGAAGTCGCTTTTATCATTCACGAAAGTTTTGGTAAAAAAGTAGAAGAGAATTTGATTGCAATTGCTGAAAAATTAGGTGCAAAAGGAACTATCTATTATCAAAATGAAGCTTTAGGAACAGGTCACGCCATTATGTGTGCCAAAGATTCTTTACAAGGTCCAGCTGTAATTGCTTATGCAGATACCTTAATTCGTGCTGATTTTGACTTAGACACTTCAGCAGATAGCGTGATTTGGGTAAAACAAGTGGATAAACCAGAAGCATTTGGCGTTATTAATCTAAACGAAGCCAACGAAATCATCGAACTAGTTGAAAAACCCGCAGAATTTGTTTCTGATTTAGCCGTAATCGGAATTTACTATTTCAAAGATGTGTCAGTTCTTAAAGACGAACTGCAATTGGTTATTGACAACAATATTATTCATGGTGGCGAGTACCAAATTAACGATGGAATCAAGCAAATGATGGCCAAAGGCATGAAATTTGTTCCAGGACAAGTAGACGAATGGATGGATTGTGGAAACAAAGAGGTAACTGTTGATACAAATACCAGAATGTTAGGCTTTTTGCACAATGACGGAGCGGTTTTAATGGCTTCCAATGTGAAATTAGAAAATTCTACCATAATTCCTCCTTGCTATATTGCCGACGATGTGATTTTGATAAACGCTACAGTTGGTCCAAACGTTTCTATAGGAAAAGGTTGCCACATTATTGATTCAACCGTTAAAAACAGTTTGATTCAAACGCATTCACATATAAAAAATGCCAATTTAAATAACGCAATGATAGGAAATCATGCTATTTTTGACGGAAATTTTACGTCAATCAGCATTGGTGATTACTCGGTTTTAGAATAAAAAATGAAAAAAATAATCTTAGGGTTTTTGCTCATAACATCTGGTTTTTCGGCTTTTGCACAAAAAGAGCCGGATGATATTGCTTTGGCAACCAATGAATTTCAAATTTCCTATTATGAAGCTTTGAAGCAAAAAGGAATTGAAAACAACGATAGAGCAATTGAATCGTTACAAAAATGTCTGGTTTTAGAGCCTAATAATGCTGCAGTTTATAATGAATTGGGTCGGAATTATCTAAAGCTAAAGAAATTCAAAGACGCTTACGACGCTTTTGAAAAAGCAGTTCAAATTGACCCCAAAAACAGATGGTATCTTCACGGCATGTATGATGTGGCTTATCAAACCCAAGATTACAATCAAGCAATAGTTTTAGTCACGAAATTAGTGGCTTTTGATACAAATTACAAAGAAGATTTGACATCGCTTTATATGTATACCCAACAATACGACAAAGCTTTGAAGTTGATTAATGAAATGAATGACGACTTTGGGAAATCGGAAAAAAGGGACAATTATAGGAAACAAATTATGCTAGATGCTCGTTTTCAGGGAAGTGAAAAGGAGGAATTACTAAAATCAATTGCTAAAAATCCAAAGGATGAATCCAATTACATTGCATTGATTTATTTATATTCCAGTAGTAATCAAGAAGAAAAGGCGGTGGAAGTGGCTAAGAAATTGGAAATTGCCATTCCAGAATCCGATTGGGCTCAAGTGAGTTTATTTAAATTTCATTTGAACAATAACGACGGGACAAAAGCCGTTAAAGCTATGCATCAGATTTTTGATAGCCCTAAAATCGATAATAAAATCAAACACCGCGTTTTGAATGAGTTTTTGATTTTTGCTAAAAATAACCCGGGTTACGATGCCGATTTGCTTAAAGCGGTTGCTTATTTTGATTCTGATAAAGATGTTGCTGTTGCAAAAGAAGTAGGGAAATTTTTCCAGAATAAAAACGATTGGAATCAAGCAAAGTCTTATTATGAAATGGATTTGAAAAACAATCCAAATGATTTAGAGACGGCACTGTTGTTGTTTGAAATGTATGTCAAACTGGAACAATTTGATGTTTTGTCAAAGAAGTCAGAAGAAATGACGGAACTTTTTCCGTCGCAACCCGATTTGTATTATTATGTAGGATTGGCAAATAATCAACTGAAAAAATTCAGCAAAGCTAAAGATTATCTGGAAACAGGAATGGATTATGTAATTGAAAATAAAGCGCTAGAGATTAATTTCAATATTCAATTGGGTGAAGCTTACAATGGTTTGGGTGACCAAAAGAAAAAGGAATTGTATTTCAAAAAAGCAGATCAATTATTAAAAAAGTAAAGCAAAATATGATTTCAAAAAAATGGTTTTCTATAATGACTTTTTTGTTTTTAGTAACAATAACTTCGTGTAAACCCAAAGGATTTATTGCTGAAGCAACAGCAACTAAACCAATGAAAGCGGAAAAAATTGTTCGCAATCATTATGAATTAGACAAAGTTTTTAAAACGGCATACATCAAAGCAGATGTAAGTTATAAAAACCCAAAAGAGTCTTTGAATCTTTCGGCCGATATTCGAATTCAGAAAGACGAAAAAATTTTGATTAGTATTCGGTTCTTCGGAATTACAATGGCAAAAGGAGTGATTACACCTACTGAAGTGAAGTATTACGAGAAAAGCGGAAGCAGTTATTTTGAGGGAGATTACAGAACGTTAAGCAAATGGTTGGGAACAGATTTAGATTTCACGAAAGTGCAAAACATGCTAATTGGCGAAGCTTTTGATAATTTAGAACAAGGAAAATACGAAAGTTCAGTAGAAAATGGACTTTATAAATTAGAAGATAAGTCGTCAAAAAACATTTTGAAAACTTTTCTTTTTGAAGCGTCAATGTATTTAATAAAGAAGCAGCAAATTCAGCAATTATCAGAGAACCGCACCTTAACGGTAGAATATCCAAATCACAAGCAATACGACAATATTTCGTTCCCAATCGCACTAAACATTGATGCAGTTAATGACGGAAAGAAAACTCAAATTGACATCGAATACAGCTCAGTGAAGTTTGACGAAGAACTTTCTTTCCCTTATAGTGTTCCAAGTGGTTATGAAAGAACTTTTATTGACTAAATTTGCACAAATATTTTAACAAACATGCCAAAATACTTTTTCATAGTCGCTTTTTTAATTTGTTCCGCTTCGGCTTGGAGTCAGACGGCTCAGGAAAAATTAGAACAACGTAAAGAGCAAATTCAAAAAGAAATTCGTGCCCAAGAAGCCTTGTTGCGAAGCCAGGACAAAAAGCAAAAATCACTTTTAACGGAGATTATTCAGCAAAGAGAGAAAATTCGTTTGCGTGAAAGCTTGATTAAAACAACGGAGAAGCAGGCGAAAATTTTGAAGGATGAAATGTATACCAATCAACTTCAAATCAATCAACTCAATCGTGAGTTAAAAGAGTTGAAACAAGATTATGCGGCAATGATTATAAAATCATACAAAAGTCGTTCAGAACAAAGTCGGGCAATGTTTTTGTTGTCTTCTGAAAGTTTCTTACAAGCCTATAAAAGGGCCCAATATATGAAGCAGTATGCGAGTTTCAGAAAATCGCAAGGGGAAGAAATAGAAGTAAAGGCGAATAAGCTTTTGGTTTTAAACACTAAATTAGACGGTCAAAAAATTGAAAAGCAAAAGCTTTTAAAAGAACAAGAGCAGGAGCGGATAGTTTTGCAACAAGAAAAAGTAGAGCAAGAGAAATTGTCATCAGCGATTCAAAAAGACAAGAAAAAAATTGCAAAAGAAATTAAAGGGAAACAACAAGAATCTAAAGAAATAGACCGTAAAATAGATAAATTAATTAAAGAAGCGATTGCCGAAGCCAACAGAAAAGCGGCTGCTGCAAGAAAAGCGGCAAACCCGAACACGACAGCGGCAGAAACTCGTGCAACAGAAAGTTCGACAAAAATAGTATTGACCCCAGAAGCTAAAATTATTTCAGATAATTTTAAAGCCAATAAAGGACGACTGCCTTGGCCAACGCCAACAGGAACAATCACGCAACGTTTCGGAGATCAGCCACATCCAGATTTGTCGTATTTATCGGTTCACAGTAATGGAATTGAAATAACAACAAGTACAGGAACTCAGGCAAGAGCAGTATTTGATGGAGAAGTTTATAGTATTTTATATGTTTCGCCTGTACAGAAAGCAGTAATGATTCAACATGGAGATTTCTTTACGATGTATCATAATTTAAGCGACGTTTCTGTAGTGAAAGGGCAAAAAGTTACACGTAAACAAAGTCTTGGAACCATTAGAACAAGTACAGAAACAGGAAGAACCATACTTAAGTTTATGATTACGCAGAATGTTAGCTACACCAATCCGCAAAGTTGGTTAACACCGAATTAAAGTTATTTTAGTGCATAAAAAAAGGGTTGGTTTTGAATTTCAAAACCAACCCTTTTTTATTTAATTTTAAACCTTAAACCTATAAGTCATTCAACATTTTAGATATTTCATCTAATTTTGGAGTCAAAATAATTTCAATTCTACGATTTTTAGCTTTTCCTTCAGCCGTTTCATTAGATGCTAATGGCGCATATTCGCCACGTCCTGCAGCCGTTAAGCTTTGCTTGTTTATCGCTTTATTTTCACTTAATATATTTACAATTGAAGTAGCTCTTTTTGTTGATAAATCCCAGTTATTTTCAATTTGTCCCATTGCTCCAGCAAACTTATCATTATCCGTATGCCCTTCAATTAAAACAGAAATTTCAGGATTTTGTCCCAACACTTTTCCCACTTCAACCACTGCTTTTCGACCTTCTGAACCTACAGTCCAACTTCCAGTTTGAAACAATAACTTGTTTTCCATCGATACATAAACCTTTCCGTTTTTTTGCTCTACAGTTAAGCCTTTTCCTTCAAAAGCATTTAAAGCTTTTGAAAGTGTTGCTTTTAATTTTTTCAAATTTTCACCTTGAGCGTTAATAACACCTTCCAATTCCGCTACACGATTGGAACGTTCTTGGAAATCTGCCATCAGTTTATTTAAACGTTCTTGTTCAGCAGCCAAGGCTTTTTCTTTTGCTTCTAATTTGGCAAGCAACTCACGGTTTTTGTCCATATTAGTTTTCAAAACATCATCGCTGTTTTTCTCCAATGCACTGTAAGAACTTTGTAAGGTTTTCAAGTTATTTTGTCCCGCCGTTAAGTCGGCTAAATACTTGTCACGTTGTGCTTTTGTTTTATTTAATTCATCTTGAAGCGCTGTTTGATCAAGTTCTAATTTGTTTTTGGCTTTCGTCAAATCTTGGTTACTGTCACTAACTGCACGAGTTTCTTTTTTTAAGTCGGCATATTTGTTTTCTAAATCGTTGTACAGTTTTTTAGAAACGCAAGAAGTAGTCAATGCTAAAAGAAGCAATCCCACTGAAATTTTTCTGATAATCATATTTTAAATTGTTTTTGGAAAGTTAGTTAATTTCTATCATAACGGGACAATGATCGGAATGTTTTGCATCGGATAAAATTAGGGCACGTTCTAATTTGTTTTCGAGCGACTTTGTGACTAAAATGTAATCAATTCGCCAACCTTTATTATTGCCTCGTGCTCCAGCTCGATAACTCCACCACGTATAATTGTGTGGTTCTTTATTGAAATGGCGGAAGCTGTCAACGAATCCATTTTTCATAAAAATATCCAGCCAAGTGCGTTCGTGAGGTAAAAATCCAGAAGTTGTTTTTAACCGAATCGGATCATGAATATCAATTGCTTCATGACAAATATTGTAGTCACCACAAATAACAAGATTCGGAATTTCTTTCTTCAATTCTGAAATATAGTTTTGAAAGTCATCCATATACATGAACTTGTGGTCCAGTCGAGCACTATTTGTTCCTGATGGTAAATACAAACTCATTACTGAAAAACCTTCAAAATCCAATCGTAAATTTCGACCTTCAAAATCCATGTGTTCAATTCCAGTTCCTGCAACGACATTCTTAGGTTCAATTTTAGATAAAACGGCAACACCGCTGTATCCTTTTTTTTGTGCCGAAAACCAGTAAGTATAATGGTAACCTAGTTTTTCAAACTCCTCTACAGGTACTTGTTCTTTCATTGCCTTAATTTCCTGAAGACAAATCACATCAGGATTGGCTTGCTCAAGCCATGTTAGGAATCCTTTCGAAATGGCGGCTCGAATACCATTTACATTATAAGAAATAATTTTCATTTTTTGTCAAATTTTAAGTCATTCAAAAGTAAATAAAAAGGATTGATTATTCTAAAATAGCTGAATGTTTATAGGTCGAGGTGCTATTTAATGAGTTGTTTTGCTATCTTTGTTTTCCGCCAATATAAAAACAAACGAATGGGGTTAGTAACTGCAAAGGAAGTTGCAAAGGTAATTAACACTGATAAATATGGGGTTCTAGGAAATTTGTCAGGCTGGTTACTGATGAAATTGCTTAAAATTTCGGATCTTAACGATTTGTACGATCGAAACAAGCATTTATCTGATGTTGAGTTTTTGAACGCCATTTTAGATGAGTTAAAAATAAAGTTTGAAATCCCTGAAGAAGATTTAAAACGTTTACCGAAAGATGGTGCTTATATTACGATATCCAATCATCCATTGGGGGGAATTGATGGAATTTTACTTTTAAAATTGATGTTAGAGCGCGAGCCTAATTTCAAAATTATCGCGAACTTCTTACTCCACAGAATAGACCCCTTGAAGCCCTATATCATGCCAGTTAATCCTTTTGAAAACCATAAGGATGCCAGATCAAGTGTGGTGGGAATCAAAGAAACTTTGCGTCATTTGAGTGATGGAAAACCCTTGGGGATGTTTCCTGCAGGAGAAGTTTCAACATATCGAGATGGTAAACTAGTAGTTGATAAAGCTTGGGAAGACGGTGCTATAAAAGTAATTCGAAAAGCCCAAGTTCCGGTAGTTCCCATTTATTTTCATGCAAAAAACAGTTGGTTTTTTTATTGGTTTTCTAAACTAGGACCAACGTTCAGAACGGCAAAATTACCTTCTGAATTGTTAACGCAAAAAGATAGAGTCATTAAAGTCCGCATTGGAAAAGCAATTTCAGTTGCGGAACAAAATGAACATACTACTTTAGAAGATTACAGAGAATTTCTTCGGAAGAAAACCTATATGTTGGCAAATCCGTATGAAAAGGAAAGCAAACTTCTGCAGACGCCAAACTTGAAATTACCTAAGAAAAAGAAAGAAATTGCCGCCGCTGCACATCAAGACAAAATCGTTGCCGAAGTAAATAAATTACGAGATGCAGACGCGCGACTTTTGCAAAGTAAGAATTATGAAGTTTTCTTTGCAAAAGCATCAGAGATTCCTACCATCTTACACGAATTGGGGCGATTAAGGGAAATTACTTTCAGAGAAGTGGGCGAAGGAACCAACGAGTCCATTGATGTTGATAAGTTTGATAAATATTACCATCATATGTTTTTGTGGGACCAAGATGCTGAAAAAATTGCAGGAGCCTACCGAATGGGATTGGGTTCAGAAATTTTCCCAAAGTACGGTATTGAAGGTTTTTATTTGCAAGAATTATTTCGTTTTGAACCGGAATTATTCGATATGATGCATAAATCTATAGAAATGGGTCGTGCATTTGTCATCAAAGAATACCAACAAAAACCGATGCCTCTCTTTTTGTTATGGAAAGGAATTATGCATACAACTTTGCGTTATCCCGAACATAAATTCTTGATAGGTGGCGTGAGTATTAGCAATCAATTTTCTGATTTCTCAAAATCATTGATGATTGAATTCATGAAATCAAATTATTATGATCCGTATGTAGCACAATATATTAATCCTAAGAAAAATTATAAGGTTAAATTGAAAGATGCAGACAAAGATTTCATATTTGACGAAGCTGAATCAGATTTAAATAAATTTGATAAAATTATTGATGAACTTGAACCTGGCAGTTTGAGGTTACCTGTTTTAATCAAAAAGTATATTAAGCAAAATGCTAAAGTAGTTGCGTTTAATGTTGACCCCTTATTTAACAACGCAGTTGACGGATTGATGTATATTAGAATTGCAGACATTCCGGAAAGCACAATGAAGCCCGTATTGGAAGAATTTCAAGCTGAATTAGAGCGTAAATCAGCTGAAAAAGAGCATTAAAAAAGCCCCAAAATAAAATAGTGGGGCTTTTTTAATATATATAGGTTACTGCATTATTAATCTAAATAATAGATATATCCAATTTGCAACGTTCCTGAAAAATCATTATTCTTGTTTTCTTTGTAAATTTTCGGGTCTGGGTTCATACCTTCTATCCAGTCGGAAAAATAATATTTAAATTGACCTTCTAATACAACAGCACCACTTTGACTTAATTTGTAGCGAACTCCTAAAGCTCCTGTCATAGAAAAAGCAATACCACTACTGTCTTTAAATCCATCTACATACTTTGCAGGAACTGTGTTTGAATTACCGATAGATCCCAATGTTGAAGTAGCGTTTGCAGAATAAGAATTAATTTGAAAACCAGGAGCTATATAAGGAGTTAAGTTTCCTCCGCCATAATCATCCAATTCAAATGGGTAATATTCCAATTGAAACCCTACGTTTGACACTTTTACATCACTTTGCATTGCACGAAGTTTATCGCCAAAAACGCTACTTGACTCTGCATATTTTCCATAATGATTTAATGTCACTGACATTAACGTCACGTCAAATCGCACTTTCAAATTTCGTTCTAGACCCCCATTGTTATTATTCAACGCTACGTAATAAACAAAGCTTCCAGATGCTCCAACATTTTTAGTGATATTATCAGATGAACCGCTTTCCCCAAAATCTCCTTGAAAAAATACAGGGCCACTCATAATACCAATTTCTTGATAATATTGTCCACCTTGGGCTTTTGCAAAAGCAAAAGAAAGAATACTTATAAACAGTAATAATGTTTTTTGAAACATACCAGTAATTTTTGTTAAAGTGCAAATATACATATTTACCGTATAAATATATTTAAATTCGCTGAATAATACGATATTATCGACAAAACTTATTAATTTATTTACAAAACTAGTCTTCTTATCTAGAAATTGGCTAATTAAAAATAGTATTTCACAAAACATTATAAACAAAAGTATCTATCTATAATTTATTTTTACTGTTTTTTAAGTGTATATTTGCCGATTAAAACGAAAACGTTTTCTTAAACGTTAATAATCTAAAAATCATGTCACAAAGTATTAAGTCATTTGTTGAAGCGGTTGAAAAAAGAAACCCTAACGAGCCAGAATTTTTACAAGCAGTTCACGAAGTTGCTGAGACTGTAATTCCGTTTATTGAAGAAAACAAAAAGTATCAGAATAAGATGCTTTTAGAACGAATGGTGGAAGCCGAACGTATCATTACATTCCGAGTAGTTTGGCTTGATGATGCTGGAACAATTCAAGTAAATCGCGCATACAGAATTCAGATGAATTCAGCGATTGGACCTTATAAAGGAGGAATTCGTTTCCATCCATCTGTAAATTTAAGTATTTTGAAATTTCTTGCTTTCGAGCAAACGTTCAAAAACAGTTTGACTACTTTACCAATGGGTGGAGGAAAAGGTGGAGCTGATTTTGATCCAAAAGGAAAATCAGATAATGAAATCATGAAGTTTTGTCAATCTTTTATGACAGAATTGTACCGTCACATCGGGCCAAACCTTGATGTTCCTGCTGGAGACATTGGAGTTGGAGGAAGAGAAGTTGGATATATGTTTGGTCAATATAAAAGAATTCAAAACGAATTTACAGGTGTTTTGACTGGAAAAGGACCTTCATTTGGTGGTTCAAGAATGCGTCCAGAAGCTACAGGATACGGAAACGTTTACTTCGCAGAAAGCATGTTGAAAACCAAAGGTGATACTATAAAAGGAAAAACTATTGCTGTTTCAGGTTCAGGAAATGTAGCACAATTTGCTGCTCAAAAAGCAACTGAACTTGGCGGAAAAGTTGTTACCATGTCAGATTCTGGTGGATACATTTATGATGCAGACGGAATTGATGCTGAAAAATTAGCTTTCATCCAAGAAATTAAAAATGTAAATTACGGTCGGATTAGTGATTATTTAAACAAATATCCAAATGCAAAATTTGTTGCTGGAAAACGTCCTTGGGATGTAAAAGTGGATATCGCATTGCCTTGTGCTACTCAAAATGAATTGAATAAGGAAGAAGCAGAAATGCTAATCGCTAATGGATGTATGTGTGTTTCTGAAGGAGCAAACATGCCTTGTATTCCAGAAGCAGTTACTGTTTTCCAAAATGCTAAAATTTTATTCGCACCTGGAAAAGCATCTAATGCTGGTGGTGTGGCAACTTCTGGTTTAGAAATGTCTCAAAACTCACTTCGTATGGGTTGGACTAGCGAAGAAGTAGATGAAAAATTGAAAACAATTATGTTAGACATTCACGCTTCATGCGTACAATATGGTTCTGATGCAAATGGACATATTGATTACGTTAAAGGAGCAAATATTGCTGGATTTGTTAAGGTTGCAGATGCAATGTTAGCTCAAGGAGCAGTATAATTTTAAATTATTATCTTTAAGAAAGCCGAATTTGATTCTTCAAATTCGGCTTTTCTATTCTATCTTAGTATTAATTCGCACAATTTATTTTTCAATTTATAATTAAAACACCAATAATTTCGTTTGTAGTATATTTGTGATTCTAATTTTCAACTGATGAAATATTTTTTTGTAGCCTTCTTTTTTATTTTATTAACTCCAATCTGTTTTAGCCAGACAAACCAACCTTGGAAAGGCTATTTCTCTTACAATGATATTAAAGATGTTTCGCAATCATCTACAAAATTTGTTGCTGCTTCTGAAAACGCCTTATTTTCTCAAGACTTAAATACAAATGAATTAAAAACCACGAATACGGTTGATGGTCTTTCTGGGCAAACTATTTCTTCTATTTATTACAGTCCTACCTTTAATAAAACATTGATTGGTTACGAAAATGGTTTATTGATTGTCGTAAATGAAAGCGATGGGAAAATTAAAAAGGCAGTTGATATCATCAACAAGCAACTTCCTCCCAACTTAAAAAAAATCAATCATTTTACAGAACACGAAGGAATTGCTTATTTGTCCTGCGATTTTGGAATCGTACAGTTTAATCTTTCAACCTTGCTTTTTGGTGACACGTATTTTATAGGAAATAATGGTGCTGAAATTCAAGTAAACCAAACCGCTGTACTAAATGGATTTATCTATGCGTCTTGCAACTTTAATGGAATTAGAAAAGCAAATTTAGCAAGCGAAAACCTTATTAATTTCTCAGAATGGACCGAAATAAATCCTGGAGCTTGGAACGGAATTGCTCAAGTGGGAACGGAATTAGTTGCAATGAACTCCAGTGGTAACTTAAACCGATATAACGGAGCAAATTTTCAATCATTTATTCAGTTTTCTCAAGCATCAGTTGACTTGCGTTCTAACGACAATCAACTAGTAGTAACGTTTTCCAACCAAGTAAAATTTTATAATGCACAACTTGCACCTCTTTTTACGGTAAATGATTCGCAACTTCTACAACCTATTTTGCCTAAGTTTACTTGTGCAACTGTTATTGGAACAAAAGCCTACATCGGAACATCTGAAAACGGTGTAATCACAACTCAAATTACTGGAGCAACTAATTTTGACTACCTTTTACCAGATGGACCATTACGAAATTCTGCCTTCGCAATAAACGCAGCCACTGCAAATTTATGGGTTGTTTTTGGAGGATATGATTCCAAATACAATCCTTACGATTATGAATTCGGAAGCCGTGCCTTATTTGGAATTTCTAAATTAGTAGAGAAAGAATGGCTAAACATTCCACCGTCAGAAGTTTTAGGAGCCAAAGCTTTATCAGATATTGCAATCAATCCAAACGACCCAAACGAAGTTTATATTTCCTCTTTTTTCTCTGGTTTATTAAAATTAGAAAATGATGTGCCAACGGTTTTATACACACCAGCGAGTACTGCTCCAAACGGATTAGAGAACATTGAAATTGTGAATAACCCAAACGATATTCGTATTAATAACCCTGCATTTGATAAAACTGGAAACCTCTGGCTTACTAATAATTTAGTAACAAAAGCTCTAAAAGTTCTCAAAACAAACGGTCAGTGGCAAAGCGTTTCGTTAGAATCTGTAATTTCGGGTCTTACCAGTTATGGCGAATTGCTCATTGATAAAAACAATACAAAATGGATGGCTTCACGTGAAGGAGTCATTGGTTACAACGAAAATGGAGGCATTTTTAAAGTAATTACCGAAGGAGCTGATGAAGGAAATTTACCTTCACCCGATGTTCGAACGATGGCTATTGACAACCGAAATCAGTTATGGATTGGTACCAATAAAGGCTTGCGTGTTTTATCAAGCATTGACCGTTATAATTCAACGGGACAATTGACGGCAAATCCAATTATTATTTTAGAAGAGGAAGTGGCACAGGAATTATTGTTTCAGCAATTTATCACCGCTATTGCAGTTGATGGAGCAAACAATAAATGGGTTGGAACAGCAACTTCTGGTGTTTTTCAATTTTCTTCTGATGGTCAAAAAACGCTGCAACGGTTCACGATTGACAATTCACCTTTACCTTCAAATACCATCAACGACATTGATATAAATCCCATAACAGGGGAAGTTTTCTTTGCAACGCCTCAAGGAATTGTAGTTTACAAAGGCATCTCAACCGATGGAAGTGATAATTTACAAAACGTAATTGTGTATCCAAACCCCGTTCGGCCCGGCTATTCAGGAACCGTAAAAATCACTGGACTTCTTGATAATGCCAATGTGAAAATCACTGATATTTCTGGTAATTTAGTGCACGAAGTCATTTCAGAAGGAGGAACAATTGAGTGGGACACCATGGCTTTCGGGAAATATAAAGTAGCCTCAGGCGTTTACATGATTTTTATTTCTGCCGATGACGGGATCGAAACTACTGTCAAAAAAGTGATGATTGTAAGATAAATTTTAAACTTTCATTCCTAAATCTTAAATCTTAAATCAAAAATCCTTAATCTAAAAATGCTGGTAAAAACCAAAGCAATCGTTTTATCGGCGTTGAAATATCAAGAAAAAAGCTTGATTGTAAAATGCTTCACCCTTTCTGACGGACTCAAATCTTACTTTGTTCGTGATGCTTTTTCAGGCAAGAAAAACAACCATAAAATCGCTTATTTTCAATCTTTGACTTTACTGGAAATTGAAGCCGTTCATAAGAATAAAGGCACGCTCGAAAATTTTAAAGAAATAAAAATCAGTCATCCCTATTCGTCCATTCCAACGGATATTTTTAAAAGTACCATTGTGATGTTCTTGTCGGAAATGTTGCACCATTCCATCCGCGAGGAAGAAGCAAACCCTGATTTTTTCTCCTTTCTAGAAGCTGCATTGATGTGGCTGGATACTAATGACCAAATTTCAAATTTCCACCTGATTTTACTTATGGAAGCCACGAAGTTTCTAGGTTTTTACCCGGAAGACTCCAACCCTAATTTTGATTTTTTCGAAATGCGTGAAGGTGTTTTTGTCCCTTTTGAAAGCGTTTCTTGCCTTCATAAATCTGATTCTTTTTTGCTTAAAAAATTACTCGAATTGCGGTTTGATTCTACCCAAGTTTTATTCACTTCGAAAGAACGTCAAGCGTTACTCACCATCATTATTGACTATTACGCCTTGCATCTCGACGGGTTCAGAAAGCCGAAATCATTGGAAGTTTTAGTGGAAGTTTTTTCTTAATAAGGAGTTTTTGGATAAAATTTCATAAAAAACTTTTCGAAGTATTGATAGGAAAAGTGTGACACAGTTATTGTAACCACGATTACAATCAGGTTGTAAAAAACAATAATTAGAAAACTGTTTAACTCCATCCCACTAAATAATTTAGTATACGTAAGACCTATAATTTGAATTACAATAGCATGAAACATATAAATTCCATAAGATATTTTTCCAAAATAAGTGATTGTCTTATTGTTTAGTAATTCGTATGATTTGCAACTTAACGACCCAATTACTAGGGCAAAAAGTAGCATGCTAATAAAGTTATAGGTAGCCGAAGAAAAGTATGAAACAAAAAAGTCTGTTGTAAAATAAGCAACAAAAAGAGATAGTAAAATGTAATTAACGACTTTGCGGTTAAATATAATTTTTCGTTCAAATAACAATATTGAAATGACACCACTTGATGTAAAATAGAAAAATAAAATGCCAAATTTAGCTAAAAAATTATGTTCTAAGAAATGGTAAATTACAAAGGCTGTAATGGTAAAAACTAGTAGAAAACGAATATAATTTTTTAACGGAAATAGCAAAAGTAGCGGTGCGATAATTAAATAGAATTGCTCTTCAACCCCAATGGACCATAATATTTCGATTATTCCTCCTGGATGGTATATACTTGCAAAAACATTTGGCATGAAGAAAATTGATAGTGCTATACCTTCCCATAAATTATAATTCGTGTTATAATCACCTTCATAACCAAATGTTGGAAGAATTAAGTGATAATGTGCCAAACCATAAAATAGGACTAAAAAATATAGTGGAAAAATCCTTAGAGCACGTCTTAAATAAAAATTTTTAAGTGAAATGGTCTGAAACGTGGCTTTTTCAATATAAAGTTGTCTTATAATTAAAAAACCACTTAATGAAAAAAATACGCATACCGCTTCATGTCCTTTATTAAAAATAGATAAATCATTATAAAAAGGAATAGCATGTTTACTACAAAATTCTGAGGTATGAAAGAGTACCACGCAAAGTGCTAAAAAAAAGCGTAAACCTGTAATGTTAGGAATTTTTACCATCTATAAAGTTTGGAATGCGATTTCAAAGCCATCAAAAAACAGCAAATTTTGAAAAGTGGAAATCTAATGCTTTTTAAGATATTTTTTAATAAAAAGTGTCCAAATTGTTTCTGTACTCTAATTAAACAATTTCTCTTATTCCTAAATTTAAAAACTACCGCTTCGCGAAGAGAAATCGGGAGAGCTCAAACAATTCCAGCATCAGGGCCAAATAACTTGTTGCTTTTTCTTTTAGTTTATGCTGGACTATCTAAAAAGAAGAGCCTATAAAAATTTATCATTTAAAATTAAAAAATCTCCAACCCTAATTTTGACTTTTTCGAAATGCGTGAAGGTATTTTTGTTCCTTTCGAAAGCGTTTCTTGCCTCCCTAAATCCGATTCTTTTTTGCTCAAAAAATTACTCGAATTGCGGTTTGATTCTACCCAAGTTTTATTCACTTCGAAAGAACGTCAAGCATTACTCAGCATCATTATTGATTATTACGCCTTGCATCTTGACGGATTTAGAAAGCCGAAATCTTTGGAAGTTTTAGTGGAGGTTTTTTCTTAATAAGAAGCACATCGTTTGGAGTTTAAAATGAAAGAAAATCACCCAAAATGTAGTTTCAACAACCCTATTTTCTCGTTTTGAAGACAAATTATGCGCTAAAAACATATTTAATAGCGGTTTTTTGTTACATAAAATGCTCATTTTGCCCACTTAATATAAGTATTTAGAGCACTTAATAATTATTTTTTATTAAATAAAGTGCTTGTTATGTACACTTAATAGCTTATTTATGTTCCATAAAGTGTTTATTTTACCTACTTTGTATAAGCACATTGAGCAATTAATAGTTGTTTTTTATTACATTAATCTCTTTTTTATCTAGTAAATACAATCATAATGCTACCTTTTTTTGCAAAAAGGTTTAATCAATCAAAAAAAAACTTATTTTTATAGGTACAAAAGAGGAAAAATTTCTAATCGACAATTTAATACTTGATAATATGGAAGACAATACACCTTTAGGAAGTGAATTAGTCCCAGATATAGGGGCATTCATTGCACGTTATTTTAAAGAAAAACGTACTTATAAGAGTGCATTAGCTCGAAAATTAAAGGTGCGACCTCAAACCGTGCTGGGGTATCGCCAGAAAAAAAGCATGCAAACCCAAACGATCTGGACATTGAGTTTGGAACTAAAACACAATTTTATGAAAGACCTTGCCGACCAACTTCCTAAAGAATTTTCAACATTTTCGCCAAAAGATACCACCCTGCAAGACCGTATTGCCGCCCTAGAAACTGAAAATGAGTTGCTCAAAGCACAATTAGCGGTTTTGAAGGAAGTGATGGGGAAGTAGGAATTACAGATTATAGGATTCACAAATTGCAAATTTACGCTAGTGCGAAAAAGCGTGGTTGATGCCGTTATTTGCTTCATCGTTCAGGTTATTAAGGTGATGGATGAGGGTTTTTGGGTGGTTTGATACTTATTTAGGATTTTAATTCTATATTTGGTTTTGATAACTGCTGATAATAGTAAGTGTTATACACTATATTTTGGGTGTATAGTCGCTATAAAGTAGCGGGTATATACTAGTTACCAGCAATAGCAAAACCGAATATGAAAGATTACTCAACAACGTATTTAAACGAACTTGGAAAACCAATTTCAAAAATGGAATACGAAAATGCCAAAAACTATTATATACAATTTTGGGATAAAGAACTTTTACGTGTAGAAGAATATTATGAAAATAATATTATAACTTATATCGGCTATTATTTAGATGACGATGAGCAAACATCCGCATATCTAAATTTGAAAAATGTAAAAGCAGTTACCATTTATAGAAATCCTGTTTTTCGTTTTCATTATAAACAATTTCATGTTGAAATTTACGTCAATGGCGAGTTGAAAAACAAGAGGTTGCAAGTTTTTACCAAAAATCATTGTACTGTTTACGATAAATCCTTCGATGTTTTAACTGGTAATGTCAACTATTTTGAAAAAAGTTGTTATAACGAGGAATTAAATATTACTTATGAATTTGAGTACGATGAAAAAGGTTTGTTTAAGAGATTAACAATTTATGACCCGGAAAATATTGTTGATACTGAAGAGCATACAATTTATCCGCAAACTATTGGAGTAGGAAAAAATGATTATAATTTTGACTGGAAAGATTTTGAATATTTTCAAAACGAAGAACCAATTTTACCCGAAAGAAGCTACTGCTGGTAACAGCTAGGGGTTCGTTGGGCTTGAAAAGCCAACAATGAACCCCGTGTTGAACGGAACCGATTACATGCCGTCAACACTTATGGAGTTATCGATAAGTTGTTTGATTGAATTTCAAGAGGATTAAGTGTCCTCTTTTTTTGTGGGGTAAAGTCAAGTTGGTATTGATTTAAGATTTTTCACGCACCCCAATTCCTTCTCAAAAATCCCAACTCATAATTTATAATTCATAATTCATAATTCATAACTATTTCTTACTTTCGCATCTGATTTAAGAAAACGACAAAATGAGCACAAAATTTACTGAATATAAAGGACTTGACTTGCCAACTGTAGCATCGGAAGTGCTTGATTTTTGGAAAAAAAACAACATCTTTGAACAATCTGTAACTTCTCGCGAGGGAAACCAGCCGTATGTGTTTTTTGAAGGACCACCTTCTGCAAACGGACTTCCTGGCATTCACCACGTGATGGCTCGTGCGATTAAAGATATTTTTTGTCGCTATAAAACACAAAAAGGTTTTCAAGTAAAACGTAAAGCGGGTTGGGATACACACGGTTTGCCGGTAGAATTGGGAACTGAAAAAGAACTCGGAATTACCAAAGAAGACATCGGAAAAACCATCTCGGTTTCAGAATATAATGAAGCCTGTAAGAAAACCGTAATGCGTTACACGGATGTGTGGAACGACTTGACCGAAAAAATGGGGTATTGGGTAGATATGGAAGACCCGTATGTTACTTACAAATCCAAATACATGGAAACGGTTTGGTGGTTGTTAAAACAAATTTATAACAAAGATTTGTTGTACAAAGGCTACACGATTCAACCGTATTCGCCAAAAGCAGGAACTGGTTTGTCTTCCCACGAAGTCAACCAACCGGGAAGTTACAGAGATGTAACCGATACAACGGTCGTAGCTCAGTTCAAAGCAATTCAAGAAACATTACCAGAATTTTTACAAGGTTTTGGCGAAGTACATTTCATGGCTTGGACTACTACACCGTGGACTTTGCCTTCCAATACTGCGTTAACAGTTGGTCCAAAAATCGATTATGTGTTAGTGGAAACGTTTAATCAATATACGTTTCTGCCTATAAAAGTTATTTTGGCGAAGAACTTAGTTGGAAAACAATTCAATAAAAATTTCTTTGCATCGGAAGACATAGCTGATTTTGAAAATTTCAAAGATGGCGACAAAAAGATTCCATACAAAGTTATAACGGAGTTCAAAGGAGCAGATTTAGTGGGTATCAAATACGAACAACTCATGCAATTGGCTTTGCCAAATGATAATCCTGAAAATGCTTTTAGAATTATTTCTGGTGATTTTGTAACCATTGAAGACGGAACAGGAATTGTACATACGGCACCAACATTTGGAGCAGATGATGCAAAAGTGGCCAAAGAAGCTTCGCCGGAAATTCCGCCGATGTTGGTAATGGATGCCAATGATAATTTGGTTCCGTTGGTAGATTTGCAAGGAAAATTCATTCAAGGTTTGGGTGATTATTCGGGTAAATATGTCAAAAACGAATATTACAACGACGGCGAAGCTCCAGAGCGTTCTGCAGATGTAGAAATTGCTATTCAGTTAAAAGAAGAAAATAAGGCTTTTAAAGTGGAAAAATACGTCCACAGTTATCCACATTGTTGGAGAACGGACAAACCTATTTTATACTATCCACTAGATTCTTGGTTCATCAAAGTAACCGAGGTCAAAGAACGTATGTTCGACTTAAACGAAACCATCAACTGGAAGCCAAAAGCCACAGGTGAAGGACGTTTTGGAAATTGGTTGAAAAACGCCAACGACTGGAATTTATCGCGTTCCAGATATTGGGGAATTCCATTGCCAATTTGGAGAAACGAAGAAGGAACAGAAGAAATCCTGATTGGTTCCATTGAAGAATTGTACAATGAAATTGAGAAATCTATCGCGGCTGGTTTCCAAAAAGAAAATCCTTTTAAAGATTTTGAAATTGGAAACATGGCCGAATCGAATTATGATTTAGTGGATTTGCATAAAAATGTAGTGGATGAAATCACGTTAGTTTCTGCTTCTGGAAAACCAATGAAACGCGAAAGCGATTTGATTGACGTATGGTTTGATTCGGGTTCAATGCCGTATGCACAATGGCACTATCCTTTTGAAAACAAAGAAAAGATTGACGGTAACGAAGATTTTCCAGCGGATTTTATCGCAGAAGGAGTCGACCAAACACGTGGTTGGTTTTATACTTTACATGCAATTGGAACTTTAGTTTTTGATAAAGTGGCTTATAAAAATGTAGTTTCAAACGGTTTGGTTTTAGACAAAAACGGACAGAAAATGTCCAAACGTTTAGGAAATGCAGCGGATCCATTTGACACGTTGAAAGAATACGGTCCAGATGCCACACGTTGGTACATGATTTCAAATGCAAACCCGTGGGACAACTTGAAATTTGACTTGGAAGGAATTGCTGAGGTTCGTAGAAAGTTCTTTGGAACACTTTACAATACGTATTCGTTTTTTAGTTTGTATGCCAATATTGATAATTTTACGTATGCAGAAGCGGAAATTCCTTTAGAGAAACGACCAGAAATTGACCGTTGGATTTTATCCGAATTACATTCACTAATAAAAACAGTGGACGACGCTTATGCAGACTATGAACCTACAAAAGCAGCGAGAGCGATTTCTGATTTTGTGCAAGAAAACCTAAGTAACTGGTACGTTCGTTTGTGCAGAAGACGTTTTTGGAAAGGCGAATATGCCGAAGATAAAATAGCCGCTTACCAAACATTATATACGTGTTTATTGACCATTTCTAAGCTTGGAGCACCGATTGCCCCTTTCTTTATGGACAAACTTTACCGTGATTTAACGCAAGCGACATCTACAGAGAAATTTGATAGTGTACATTTGGCGGAGTTTCCAAAATACGTTGAAAACTTTGTTGATAAGTCGTTAGAAAGCAAAATGGGTAAAGCACAGACGATCTCGTCACTTGTTTTATCACTCCGAAAAAAGGAAATGATTAAGGTGCGTCAACCGTTGCAGAAGGTAATGATTCCGGTACTTAACGAGGAATTTAAAGCGGAAATTGAAGCCATTTCTGACCTGATAAAAGCGGAAGTAAACGTTAAGGAAATTGAATTAATTGACGATGCTTCGGGTATTTTAATCAAGCAAATTAAACCGAATTTCAAGACATTAGGACCGAGATTTGGTAAGGACATGGGTTTGATTTCCAAAAAGATACAAGATTTATCACAAGATAATATCAATGAATTGGACAGAAATGGTTTACTAATTGTTGATTTATCAGGAAATAGTATAACTTTAACAAAGGAAGACGTTGAAATTAGTTCTCAAGATATTGAAGGTTTGTTAGTGGCAAATTCGGGAACAATTACCGTAGCGCTAGATATAACACTGACTGAAGAGTTGAGAAACGAAGGAATCGCGAGAGAGCTAGTAAATAGAATTCAGAATTTGAGAAAAGATTCAGGATTTGAAGTGACCGATAAAATTACAGTGCATTTGCAAAAAAATCCAGCTTTAGGAAAAGCTATAAACGAAAATGAAACGTATATTAAGTCGGAGACCCTAACAAATCAGTTGATTTTTGAAGATACCATCGAAGATGGAACAGAAATAGAATTTGACGAAATTAAAACAAAACTAACAATTACAAAATAATACTAATATGGTAGATGAAGCAACACGATACTCAGATGCTGATTTAGCTGAGTTCAAAGAAATTATCGTAAACAAAATCAATAGAGCACAAGCTGATTTAACGCTAATCAAAAGTGCGTATATGAATGATTTGAACAACGGTACAGACGACACTTCTCCAACATTTAAAGCTTTCGAAGAAGGAAGCGAAACAATGTCAAAAGAAGCAAATTCGCAACTAGCAATTCGTCAAGAAAAGTTTTTACGCGATTTGAAAAACGCACTTTTCAGAGTTGAAAATAAGACTTACGGAATGTGTAAAGTAACAGGAAAGTTAATCAGCAAAGAACGATTGCGAGTGGTTCCTCATGCTACAATGAGTATTGAAGCTAAAAACGCTCAATAATTAGTTAAAAATAAAACACCGAAGACTGACGCTCCGAAAGGGGCGTTTTTTATGAATATAATTGTTACTTTTGCAATTCAAATTTTTTTAAAAATGTCATTAAAGAAAGCCTATTTATTGGTCATACTTTTATTAGTAATCGACCAAGTTTCCAAAATTTATATCAAAACGCATTTCATTATTGAAGAGCGAATTAAAGTGATGGGGCAAAATTGGTTTCAAATATTCTTTATTGAAAATGAAGGAATGGCTTGGGGTGTTGAACTTCCTGGAGCTTACGGAAAACTTATTTTGACTCTATTTAGAATTTTAGCTGTTGGTGGAATCGCTTATTGGTTGCACGATTCAGTTAAAAAACATGGCTCAAAATACCTGATTGTAGCAATTGCTTTAATACTTACTGGAGCTTTTGGAAATATTATTGATTCTGTTTTCTACGGAATAATTTTTGACGACAGTCACGGTCAAGTAGCGACGCTTTTTTCTGATAACCCTTATGGTACCTTATTTCACGGAAAAGTAGTCGATATGTTCTACTTTCCTTTTATAGAAGATGCCACTTGGCCAAGTTGGTTACCAATTTGGGGTGGAAAACAATTCACTTTTTTTAACGCTATTTTCAACGTGGCTGATATGGCGATTTCTACGGGAGTTGGAATTTTAATTGTGTTTAATAAAAAAGCATTCGCTCACGAAAACAACTAGAATTTGTAGATTTTTAAAGGCGTGACGCAATAATTCAAAGCAAAGTCATTTTCATGTAAATCTGTAATTTCTTTTTCTACTTCAAAAAAGGAAAGGCCAATTGTAATCACATCTGGTTTGCAATTCGATAAAAAGCGGTCATAGAAACCTTTGCCGTAACCCACACGATGTCCTTTTTTATCAAAAGCCAATAGCGGTACAAAAACGACATCAATTTTTGAATCTGGAACTTCAATTCCGTCAATAGGCTCAGGAATATTATATTCGTTTTTTCTAATTTTTGTTCCATCGGTCAACAAATAATGAGTCATTCCGAGGGTTTCAAAATTACTTTTAGAAATCAGAATATCTTTGTCTTTTCCTGCAAGGATGTGCAAAATGTATTCGGTATCGACTTCAAAATGTTCTTCTATCGAAAGAAAAACATGAAAATATTGTTTGTTCCAAATGGGTAATTTCAGCAATTCATTTGCAATAGCGATACTTTTCTCGTCGCGTTCTTGAACTGTCAAATCTTTTCGCAGAATCTTATATTTTATCCTCGCTTCTTTCTTCGTCATTGTGTACTAATTCATTTGAGATGTGGTAAATTGCATCGCCTTGATAAACAATTGGAGCGTGATTGGCATTGATAATGTAACCGTCGTTGGGTGCTTTTACTTTCTGTTCAAATTTTCCAAAAGGGTCAGTAATACTTCCCAAAACAAATCCTTTTTTGACATAACAACCAATTTTGTTGTAATCATGAAACAAACCTGATTTGTTGGCCCGAACCCAAGATGATTTTGAAATATAAATCGTAGGTTCAACATGTGGTGGTACTTTTTGTTTGGGCGAAAGCATATTTAAAAAGGCCAATAATTTTTTCGCTCCATTTACACCTTCTTCAGCAATATGGTCGTTGATGTCGAGTGATTTTCCACCTTCAAAAAGCAACATTTTTACATTTCTTTTTTCGCACGCGTTTCTAAACGTTCCTGCAATATTTTTAGAATACAAAGTAAATGGCGCTCCAAAAACATCAGCGAGTTTCTTTAGCTCTTCATTATGTGGTGCAATTCTAATTTGTGCCGCATTAAACCGGCTGGCTCCACCTGCATGAAAATCAACTGCATAATCTATGTGTGGAATGATGTCTTTTATCAAATGAAAAGCAAATCTTGACGCCAAAGAACCTTTTTTACTTCCGGGAAACATGCGGTTTAAATCTCGACCGTCGGGAAATTCACGCGATTTATTGACAAATCCAAACATATTAATTACAGGAATACAAATAATGGTCCCGCGAGTGGGTCTGTTGATTTTCTGAACAATAATACTTCTTACGATTTCTACACCATTAATTTCATCGCCGTGAATTCCTGCCGAAAATAAAACCGTGGGTCCATCAATTTTTGAACGTTCAATAATTACGGGAATTTTAAGTTTCGTAGCCGTGTGAAGTTTGGCAATTTCCATATAAATGGTTTTTCGTTCACCAGGCAAAATGGTTTCATTGAGAATAATAAGCGGAGTCTGATTTTTCATAAAAAATTAAAAAGATAAAAGTAGTTAAAATCTTGTGTAAGTAGGGCCGAAAAATAAACTTCCTTACAAATTTTACTAACTTTGTAAAATGGTTTCAACCGCTCTAAATCTACAAATTCAATCGCTTCCAGACAATCCTGGTGTTTATCAATATTACGATAAAGAAGGAAAAATTCTATACGTTGGAAAGGCAAAAAATCTTCGAAAACGGGTTTCTTCTTATTTTAATAAAATCCACGATACGGCACGAACAAATGTTTTGGTTAAGAAAATTGTAACTATCAAACACATTGTAGTTCCTACAGAAACAGATGCTTTGTTGCTTGAAAATAATTTAATCAAAAAGTATCAGCCTCGTTATAATGTCTTGTTGCGGGACGACAAAAGTTATCCGTGGATTTGCATCAAAAAAGAACCTTTTTCAAGAATATTTTCCACTCGACGAATGGTAAAAGACGGTTCGGATTATTTTGGACCTTACACGAGTTTCAAAACCGTCCATACGATTTTGGGTCTTATCAAAGAATTATATCCTTTACGAACGTGTAATTATGATTTGAATCAAAAAAACATTGAAAGCGGAAAGTTTAAAGTTTGCCTTGAATATCATATAGGAAATTGTAAAGGACCTTGTGAAGGTCATGAATCCTTGGAAGATTACCAAGAACAAGTAGAAGCCATTCGCGAAATTTTGAAAGGGAACTTCAAAGAGAGTCTTAAAGATTTTAAAAATAAAATGTTTCGTTTGGCAAGCGAAATGCATTTTGAAGAAGCTCAGAAATTAAAAGAAAAAATTGAAGTGTTGGAAAACTACCAATCCCGTTCGATGGTAGCGAATCCAAAAATTAATAATATAGATGTCTTTTCCATAGTTTCAGATGAAGGAGCGGCTTATGTCAACTTCTTGCAAATCGCACACGGTTCCATTATTCGTTCGCATACTTTGGAATTGAAAAAGAAATTGGACGAATCCGATGAAGAATTATTGGAATTGGCTGTTGTAGAATTACGGGAACGTTTCCAACTATTATCTAGAGAAATTATTGTTCCGTTTCCTGTTGAAGTAGGTGAAAATGTAAAAGTTACTGTTCCGCAATTGGGAGATAAAAAACAAATTTTGGAACTCTCCATCCGAAATGCAAAATTCTACCGAATGGACCAATTGAAGCAACTTCAAATTGTAGATCCAGACCGACACACGAATCGAATTATGGCGCAAATGAAAAAAGATTTGCGACTTCCTGAAGAACCAAGACATATTGAATGTTTTGACAACTCCAATATTCAAGGGACGAATCCTGTAGCGGCTTGCGTGGTTTTTAAAGACGGAAAACCAAGTAAGAAGGATTACCGACATTTCAATATAAAAACCGTTGTAGGTCCTGACGATTTTGCTTCAATGGAAGAAGTGGTTTACCGGCGATACAAACGACTTTTAGATGAAAACGAACCCTTGCCACAGCTGATTATCATTGATGGCGGAAAAGGTCAACTATCTTCTGCCTTGAAAAGTCTTGACGCATTGGAATTACGTGGGAAAATTGCCATTATTGGTATTGCAAAACGATTGGAAGAGTTATTTTATCCGGGAGATTCTGTGCCTTTGTATTTGGATAAAAAATCAGAAACGTTGAAAATTATCCAAATGTTGCGGAACGAAGCCCACCGATTTGGAATCACACACCACAGAGATAAACGTAGTAAAAGCGCGTTGAATTCTTCTATGGAAAGTATTCCCGGAATTGGCGAAAAAACGATGCAGACTTTGATTTTACATTTCAAATCCGTTAAACGTTTAAAATTAGCAACAGAAAAGGAAATTTCTGAAGTCATTGGGGTTTCAAAAGCCAAAAAAATTCACGACTTTTACAACACTTCTATGAATTGATTGTTATTTACTTAACGAACATAGGAAATAGAATTACAAGCCTGATATTTGTAAATTTTTGCCATTAAAAAAATATAATCTACTATGAAAAACAATTTTCTTCTGTTACTTCTTTTATTGGTAGGTTTTCAAAATTCATTTTCACAGGATAAAGAAAAACGCAAGATTGGTTTGGTTTTGAGTGGTGGTGGTGCCAAAGGTTTGGCACATATTGGCGTCTTAAAAGCAATTGAAGAAGCAGGTGTCAAAATCGATTATATCGGTGGAACGAGTATGGGTGCCATCGTTGGCGGATTGTATGCTTCGGGTTATAATGCAGCACAAATTGATTCAATTTTTAAAGTTTCAGATTTTGACCAACTTTTAAAAGATTACATTCCAAGGTCATCTAAAAATTTCTACGAAAAGGATAGTGATGAAAAATATGCCTTGACATTACCTTTTGATAATTGGAAAGTGGGCGTTCCGTATGCCTATTCTAAAGGGCTCAATATATATGGTTTGTTGAATAAATTACTTCACAACGAAAGACACACAAGGGATTTTAAAAAATTAGCGATTCCGTTTTTATGTATTGGAACTGATATTGAAGAAGGAACACAAGTTGTTTTAGACCAAGGTAATCTTTCTCAAGCCATTATGGCAAGTGCTACATTTCCATCGCTATTTTCTCCTGTATTGATTGATGGTAAATTACTTATTGATGGAGGAGTTGTAAATAATTATCCCGTTGATGAGGTTATAAAGCTAGGTGCTAATTTTATTATTGGTGTTGATGTACAAAGTGGATTGAAATTGCGCGAAGAGTTAAAAAATGCCACTAGTATTTTGGTGCAACTATCAAATTTGCAAATGATGGAGAAAATGGAAGAGAAAAGAGCCCGAACGGATATTTATGTCAAACCCGACATTAGTGATTATTCAGTTTTGTCTTTTAATGATGGTGATGAAATTGTAAAAAGGGGAGAAGAGTCGAGTTTTGTGGTTTATGAAAAATTAAAAGCACTTGGAACAGGTTATAAAAAACCAAGATTTGTAGTAAATGAAGATTTATCGGATACCATACAAATAGCAGAAATTCAAATTAATAAACTTGACAATTACACTAGAGCTTATGTTATGGGGAAGCTTGGTTTTAGAACCGGCGAAACAATTACGTATGATAAGCTAAAAGCGGGAATTGACAACTTGAATGCAACACAAAATTTTAGCGGAATAGGGTACAGTTTTGAAAAAAAGCTGAATACCGATGCGGATGTTTTCAAATTAAATTTAGTTGAGAATCCTATTAAATCTTTTTTACGCTTTGGTGTACACTATGATAATTTATACAAAAGTGGGGTTCTCGTTAATTTAAATAAAAAGAACCTCCTTTTTAATAATGATGTAGCTTCGCTCGATGTTATTTTAGGTGACAATATTAGGTATAATTTTGATTATTATATTGATAATGGTTTTTACTGGAGTTTTGGAATAAAATCGCGTTACAATAGTTTTAACAAGAATGTGTCGGCTAATAGTTTATTTGGAACAGATGCTGTGAATTCTATTAATTTAGATTTTTCAGATTTTTCAAATCAAGTGTATGTACAAACTATTTTTAAGCAAAAGTTTATTATTGGTGCTGGATTTGAATTAAAAAATATAAAAATTGCCTCAGAAACAATAAGCAATAACACTTCTGTTTTTAGAAGCAATAATTTTTTAAGTGTCTTTGGAAATTTAAAATACGACTCGTTAGATAATTTATATTTTCCGCATAGCGGGTGGTACTTTTCGGGGAGTGTTCAATCCTTTTTATATTCGTCAAGAAAAGAAGATTTCACGAAATTCACGTATCTAAAAAGTGAATTAAGTCACGCGTTTCCTGTATCAAACCGTTTAACAGCAATTGCAAAAGTGTCTGGCGGATTTGCAATTGGCGAAGGTCAAAATCCTTATTTTGATTTTATTTTAGGAGGTTTTGGATTTAATAAAATCAATAATTTCGACTCGTTCTATGGATATGATTTCCTAAGTTTATATGGCAATAGTTTTGTGAAATCTGTGGCAATGGTGGATTACCGTTTTTATAAAAAACACCACTTAAATTTCGCTGGAAATTTCGCTAACGTTGGCAATAAATTATTTGATTCTGACGCATGGTTAGAACGACCTAATTATACCGGTTATGCTTTTGGATACGGTTTAGAAACTATAGTTGGTCCTTTAGAAATTAAACATTCTTGGTCTCCAGAAACTAAAGAACATTATACTTGGTTCAGTATCGGATACTGGTTCTAATCTTGGGGTTGACGCTCAACTTCATCGTCATTTTCGGTGTAAGAATCCGGTTCTGCTTTTGGCTTAGTCGTTAAAACTCTGTAAAAAAAGTATCCCGTTAAACTTGCTACAATTCCTTGAGTTGCAACCATTGTAATTAAGGCTTCAGTATTCATAAGTGTTTTTTTTAGAAATTATAAAGTGGCTCTTCCTTCTCTTCTTCGTTTCAAAAATGCAAAATAAACCAAGGCACTGATGAATATGAACAAGCCAATTAATAGGAATCTGGCAATATTTAAATAAAACATTCGCTCTTCTAGCTGGAGGATCACCATCGGGTCAGTTGCAGCAAGAATTTGCTCTTTAATTCCGGCATGCATCACTGTTTTTACGATTGAACCGTTGTCTAGAATCCAACCATTTCCTGACAACAAATTGGAGATATTTCCCGACCAATCATTGTTTAAAGGTTTGAATAACGAACCTAAAAAGATGATGATTAACATCACAGGAGTAATAAACTTGATAATGAATTTGTAAATCAACGGCACTTGAATATCAGCACCGCTTGTAATTTCGGCCCAGCCTTTTTTCATTCCAAAAATCCAGGAGAAAAGTATGGTTTCAAACATGGCAAAAACTACTAAACTCACAGTTCCGGCCCAATAATCGTATTCATCAAAAACGCCTTGTTGGTAAAATAAAACTGTAGGCAATCCCATAACTAATATTAGTAATCCAAAAGACCAAGCACCTTTATTTTGTCCCCAATTGAATTCGTCTCGCATAAAACCAATCCACGGCGTTCCCATTGCTAACGATGAAGTAATTCCCGCAAAAAACAGCAACCCGAACCAGAATAGTCCTGCAAAAGCGGCTAAAATTGGTCCCCATTGTTGAAATAAGTAGGGCATGGTCTGAAACGCCATTCCAAATCCAGCATTTTCTATAACCCAATCCAATCCTAAATACCCTGCAGCAATTGGAATTACAATTAAACTTCCCAAAACCACTTCCACAAACTCATTCATAAATCCAGCAGAAACGGCATTTAATGCAATATCATCTTTAGAATCCATGTAAGCGGCATAACAATGAATGGTTCCCATTCCTACCGAAAGTGTGAAGAATATCTGTCCAGCGGCTGCCATCCAGACTTTTAAATCTAATATCGAATCGTATTGTGGTGTCCATAAAAAGTTTAAACCGTCCCAAGCGTTGGCGTCAGGAAACAATTCGGATGCACCGCTTGTTCCTAGAGTAAGTCCGCGAACTGCTAATATTACTCCAAAAAGAATCAGTAGCGGCATTCCTATTTTTGCCACTTTCTCGATTCCTTTCAGTCCTTTTGAAAGGATAAAAGTATTAAGAAGTAAACATAAAATATAAAATACCACGGCTTCGTATGGAATTCCCGTACTCGATTTTGAGATATCTACGTAATTATTAAAAAACTCAGCAATACCGTGTTGACTCATTCCTTCAAAGGTTCCTGAAAGAGAATGATACACGTAAGACATGGTCCAGGATTCTATGTAGCAATAGTAAGCGGCTACGGCTACATTGGTAAAAATTCCGAAGACACCAATGTATTTTAAAACCCGACCTTTTACCATCGAATCTAAAATGTAAGGCGTACTGTGGTTTCCAAATTTCCCGCCAAAACGACCCGAAGACCATTCAATATAAAGAAGCGGAATTCCCATTAACAGAAAACAAATAAGGTAAGGAATGATAAAAGCACCACCACCATTTTGTACGGCTTGCACTGGAAATCGAAGGAAGTTACCCAATCCTACTGCATTTCCTGCCATTGCAAGAATTAACCCCACTCTTGATCCCCACGCTTGCTTATCTGTTGACATATTTTGGTGTTCAAATTGTTAATGAAATCCAAAGATAAAAAAACAATTGTAAAAAGATATAAAATCAAAAAAAACCTTATTAATTATAAAGTTAGCATAGCTTTTTAACAATTAAAAAAAGGTTTAATTAGTAGTGCGAAATCAAAACTAAATCCTCGGAAGGTTTTAAGCAGTTCGAGGATTTGAAATTACCCCGCCACCGTAATTGTAACAATGTCACTCCAAACGCCTACTTTCTCATCCTTCATAAAATAAGAAGCACGGTACATCCAAATTGCACTTTCTCCTGAAGCGGGAAACGGCGAATTGTCCACAAAAGGAGGCGTGAAATCACGGTCGAGTAACACAAAGCCATTACCACTGTCTTTCTCTAGCAAAATACCCGAATACCGGCCTTTTTTCCAAAGCAAGTTCACTTTTCCACCCCGTATCACGGCTTTAAGCACCGGTTGTGCCGCATCTATATTCAATGGTTCAGAAGCACTTTTTTCGATTCCCAAATTTTGCCCAATAGATTTGGTATAATTTTGATGTGCCTTAATCCGATTCACCATCGTTCTAAACCTAAATTCAACTCCAGGCGCCACTGTAGTAGGCATTTCATTCAAAACAGGGGCCAGAGGTGTCTGATTTGTAGCAACATGAGCCTCTCCTTTTTTCTGAATGGTTTTATAACGTGTCCACTCTTTTTTGTGGGTTTCAATCTTTCGATAACTGTGCACCATCCACGAAAAATGAGTCGCATCCTCTGTCATTCCATCCACTTCTGAAGGTAAAAAACCAAATACTGTTGCATACAAAGGCAGTTTTGAAGCAAAATTGTCGAGTTGCAACGTTAGTTTTTCGTCTTTTCTTTCTAAATATCTAGTTGCCATGCGGATTAGTTTTTTAGTAACTGAATGAATAATTAAGGAGCTTATAAAATATTATTAAAGATAAGAATTAATTATTTATTCTAATGTACAAATGATTTTTACGTATGTATAAATAATTTTTATTAATGTAAAAATAATTTGTTTTCGTGTATAATTAATTTATTCTGATGTAGAAATAGTTTTTATTACTGTACAATTGATTTATTCTGATGTAAAAAAAGTTATTGCTTATGTGCAATTGATTTATTGGCATGTACGAATAATTAATTATTATGTATAAATTATTTTTCCCTATAAAAAATGACTTTTCATCTTTAAAAAATGAATGAACCGCTCAAGATAAGCTTTTATTTTTATATCAAATTTCAATAAAGTTGTTGGATTTTTATATTTTTACTAAACTTTATATACTATTGTGGAGCAAAAAATTTAAATTTTCACGACATTTGTTACTATGAATAAAGCATGGGAAAACTTATTAGCTCATTTAAAATTCCTGATGAAGAGAAATCCGGAATGATTTTTTTTAATTAGACAATTGGGATAATGCGGTAATTAGCTAATTATCTGATTTTCCCCGATTGACAAATTATCTAATTACCTTAATTATCTAATTTTAAAAATATGCCAATATATCATAAACTCGGAAATTTCCCCCAAAAACGGCACACTCAATTTGAGAAACCTGAAGGAGGCTTATACTACGAACAGCTTTTTGGAACAGAAGGATTTAACGGACATTCTTCACTATTATACCATGTGCATCGTCCTACACAAGTCAAAGAAATTTTGTCCTCCACGAATGTAGAGCCAAAGATCGCCATCGGTAAAAACATTAAATCTTTATTATTAAAAGGTTTTGAATTAAAACCCGAAGACGACTTTTTAGACAGCCGTAAAGCAATGTTAGTCAACCGCGATTGTACCATCGGGCTTGCCGCTCCAAGAAAATCACTTAGAAGTTATTTCTATAAAAATGCCGACGCCGATGAAATGATTTTCATTCACAAAGGATCGGGAACGCTTCGTACGATGTTAGGAAATATTCCTTTCGAATACGGCGATTACCTCATTATTCCTCGCGGAATTATTTATCAAATTGATTTCGATACTGAAGAAAACCGACTTTTCTACGTCGAATCGTTCGCTCCATTTTATACTCCAAAAAGGTATAAAAACGAATCAGGTCAGCATTTAGAGCACTCGCCATTTTGCGAACGCGACTTTAAATTGCCAACCGAACTCGAAACACACGATGAAAAAGGCGATTTCGTAATCAAAATGAAAAAAGAAGGAATGTTACACGAAGTAGTTTATGCCACGCATCCTTTTGATGTTATCGGTTGGGACGGATACAATTTTCCGTACGCTTTCAGCATCCACAATTTTGAACCTATTACAGGACGCGTACATTTACCTCCGCCAATACACCAAACATTTGAAACTTCCACTTTTGTAGTATGTTCATTTGTGCCAAGATTATACGATTACCACCCAAAATCAATTCCAGCACCTTATAACCACAGTAATATTGACAGTGATGAGGTACTTTATTATGTAGACGGCGATTTTATGTCTCGAAATAATATCGAGCAAGGACACATCACTTTGCATCCCAAAGGAATTCCGCACGGTCCAGCTCCTGGAGCAATGGAGCGAAGCATTGGTCACACCGGTACCGAAGAATTGGCCGTTATGGTCGACACATTTCGTCCTTTGATGGTAACTGAATTGGCAATGGGATTGGACGATGGAAAATATTACAAATCTTGGGTCGAATAAAAAGTAGGAGCGAATGGCTCGGGCTTTTTGGGCAATCCATATTCCCGCCTTCCTTCCACATCTCCCGAGAAAAACGGGAGGATGTTCCCTCCAGTCGGGGCTATTAATTTAATCATAAACACTCTTGAAATAAAAAAGAGTTATAAAAAAATACAATTACAATGTCAAAAGAAATTAAAAACGTAGAATACGGATTAGAAAAAATATTTGAAGGAGCTCAAGATTTCCTACCACTTTTAGGAACAGATTACGTAGAATTCTATGTAGGAAATGCAAAACAAGCCGCTCATTTTTACAAAACAGCTTTCGGATTTCAATCACATGCTTATGCTGGATTAGAAACGGGCGTTCGTGACCGAGCTTCTTATGTATTAAAACAAGACAAAATCCGCTTAGTTTTAACAACAGCTTTAAAAAGTGATTCTCCAATTGGCGAACACGTAAAAAAACACGGTGACGGTGTAAAAATTGTTGCTCTTTGGGTAGAAGATGCTCGTTCTGCTTACGAAGAAACGATGAAACGTGGTGCAAAATCATACATGGAACCAACTGTAGAAACCGATGAACACGGAGAAGTAGTTCGTGCAGGAATTTATACGTATGGAGAAACCGTGCACATGTTTGTAGAACGTAAAAACTACAAAGGTGACTTTTTGCCAGGTTACAAAAAATGGGAATCAGATTACAATCCAGCACCAACAGGTTTAAAGTATATTGACCACATGGTTGGGAATGTAGGATGGAATGAAATGAACACTTGGGTAAAATGGTATGAAGACGTTATGGGATTTGTAAACTTCCTTTCATTCGACGACAAACAAATCACTACAGAATATTCTGCATTAATGTCCAAAGTAATGTCAAACGGTAATGGAAGAATTAAATTCCCTATCAACGAACCAGCTGAAGGAAAGAAAAAATCACAAATCGAAGAGTACTTGGATTTTTATGAAGGTTCAGGAGTACAACATATCGCTGTCGCAACAGATGACATTTTGACAACGGTTGCAGATTTACGTTCTCGAGGAATTGAATTTTTAAGTACGCCACCACAAGCATATTATGATGCAGTGCCATTTCGTTTAGAAGCACATAATCACAAACTACAAGAAGATATCGAAAAATTGATGAGTCTTGGAATTATGATTGATGCGGATGAAGAAGGCTATTTACTACAAATTTTCACAAAACCAATTGAAGACAGACCAACATTGTTCTTTGAAATCATACAAAGAATGGGAGCTCGTGGTTTTGGAGCAGGAAATTTCAAAGCCTTATTTGAATCCATCGAAAGAGAACAAGAAAAAAGAGGTACTCTCTAATATATTTCGACAATTTTAACGATAAATTAATTTTTGAACCAAATAGAGGCTCTTTATTGTGAAATTAGTGTTAAAGTGAATTTATTTTGATTTAATTCGTAAAGTTTATAGTACTTTTGCACTCGAAAAATATGGAGGGGTGGTTCCCTTCAAGTTTTTATGTAAATTTCATAATTTATAGTTTTTTGGTTGGTTAATAGCATAAAAACTCAGTCATTCTTTGACTGGGTTTTTTTGTTTACATACTTTTGGAACAAAAGTTGTATATTGTATTGAAAAAAGAAAGCTATGAAAAAGATTATCATATTTACACTGTTTTTAATGACAGTCAGTTTTGCCCCGCAAAAGGAACGTGCCTTTAAAGAAGGTGAATGGTTTAAATTTAGGATTCATTACGGAATTGTAAATGCAGGATATGCTACAATGGAAGTTAAAGAAGCCGTTCGAAACAATAAAAAAGTATACCATGCTATCGGAAAAGGATATACCACCGGGATGACAAAATTCTTTTTCAAAGTGGAAGATGTCTACGAAAGTTACTTTGACAAGGAAACCGGAAATCCATACCAATTTGTCAGAAAAATTGATGAAGGTGGTTATGATAAAAATCAAGAAGGGTTTTTTAATCAATCCAATAATACAGTTACTGTAAAAGACTATAAAAGAAAATCTGAAAAAAGTTTTATAGTTCCTGCCAATACACAAGATATTTTATCAACATTTTATTACCTTCGTAACCACCCAGATGTTGACAATTTAAAAGTTGGAGAATCAATTGCCATCGATATGTTTTTTGATGACGATACAACTAAATTTAAATTGAAATATCTTGGAAATGAAAACATTGAAACAAAGTTTGGAACAATCCCAACGATGATTTTCAGACCTTATGTTCAAGCAGGACGCGTTTTTAAAGAACAAGAAAGTTTGACAGTTTGGATTTCAGACGATGACAATAAAATGCCTATTCGAATCAAAGCGAGTTTATCCGTTGGTTCCTTAAAGGCAGATTTGGATGGTTTCAAGGGATTGAAATATCCTTTTTCCGTAAAAGTAAAATAAAATGACAAAACTGCATAGAGAAGATTTATTAGAACAATTAGAAGAAAAATATAAAAATATAGACCAGAAAACCAATACTCATTTAGAAGGATTGGTTTGGTCTAAACCCATTACTTATTGGGATTATATTCAAACAGATGCTTTGTTGAATCTTCAAATACAAAGAACCACTTTGCCAGACGAAATGGTTTTTATTATGTACCATCAAGTCAATGAATTAATTTTCAAAATGATTTTATGGGAAATGGATCAACTTTGCCATACGGATAAACCAGAACCAACTTATTTTACAGAAAAATTGATGCGAATCAGTAGGTATTTTGATATGCTAACTACTTCTTTTGATATCATGGGCGACGGAATGAGTATTAACCAGTATATGAAATTCCGGAACACTTTGACCCCTGCAAGTGGTTTTCAAAGTGCTCAATACCGTTTGATAGAATTTTCATCTACAGATTTAATTAATCTTATTGACCACCGTTTCAGAGCAAATATTGATAGAAACACGCCTTATAGTCACGCGTTTGAACATTTATATTGGCAAGCTGCAGGAAAAGACCATGCAACAGGAAAAAAATCATTTCTACTATTAGAATTTGAACGAAAATACAAAGCAGAATTTCTACGTCACATGGAAGAATACAACACCATTAATATTTGGCAAAAATTCAAGCAATTACCAGAAAATGACCAAAAAAATCCAGAATTAATTATAGCAATGCGTCATTTTGACCATACTGTAAATATTACTTGGGTAATGGGTCATTTAAATGCAGCAAGAAAATATATTGGCGATGGCGATGCAACTGGCGGAAGCGATTGGAAAAAATACATGCATCCAAAATACCAACGAAGGATATTTTTCCCAGAATTATGGAGTCAAGAGGAATTAGACAATTGGGGCGAAGAAAAATAGATTAACTGCATAAACAAACACTTTTGAAAAGACTATCATCCTTATTGTTACTGCTAATTTTAGTAGTGGCTTGTAACGAAAAAGAAGAGAAAAAAGAACTTTTACCCATAAAAAAACCAGATCCAATTATAATGGAATTTGGTTTCAAACTCAATGATTATGATGTGGTTCGCGACACGATTGAAAGTGGCGACACCTTTGGAAGTATTTTAGCTACTCAAAATTTAGGTGATAATAAAGAATACGATATTACTCAAAAAGTTAAGGATTCATTTAATTTACGAAACATTCGTGTTGGAAAATCCTTTACGCTCTTACGCACCAAAGACTCCACGAAAGTTTTAAAAGCGTTTATTTACAAATCCGATATTTCGCATTATTACGTTGTAGATTTAAGAGACTCCACTCGTGCTTATAAAAGGCAGCTTCCCATTACAATCAAACGTCGAACAATTGCAACAGAAATTGATGGTTCGCTTTCCGCGACCTTACATGAAGCAGGTGTCCAACCTTCTATGGCACAAAATTTAGCAAATATTTATGCCTATTCTGTCGATTTCTTTAAAATTCAAAAAGGCGACCGATTTGCTGTTACTTTCTATGAAAAGTACATTAGCGACACGATTTATGCTGGAGTAGAAAGACTTGAAGCATCGTTCTTTATTCACAAAGGAAAAAAAATATATGCTTTTCCATTCAAACAAGACACTACATCACGACGTATTGATTATTATGATGAAGAAGGAAAAGTCTTGAAAAATATGTTTCTAAAAGCACCCTTAAAATTCGGCTACAGAATATCTTCCCGATTTTCTAAAAATAGATTTCATCCTGTTCAAAAAAGATTTAAAGCACATAAAGGAACAGATTATGCCGCATCGTCCGGAACGCCAATTGTAACAACTGCTTCTGGAATTGTAGAACGGACGGGTTACACCGCTGGAAACGGAAATTATGTAAAAGTGAAACATTCCAGTACGTATGCGACTCAGTATTTACACATGTCTAAAATTTTGGTACGAAAAGGACAACGTGTTTCGCAAGGAGAAGTAATCGGAAAGGTGGGAAGTACAGGTTTAGCAACAGGCCCTCATGTATGTTATCGCTTTTGGAAAAATGGCGTTCAAGTGGATCCATTGGCGCAAAAATTACCTAATTCTGAACCAATGAATGCCAAATTCAAGCCTCGTTTTATGAAAGAAATGGAACCTTTAAAAAGGGAATTGGATAGTATTGCAAAAGTAAAATTTAAAAATTAGTTTTTTTAGGAGCTAATCCTGCTATTCATTTCAGTTTTTTGTCAAAACACTTTGTTTACTCATCATAAAAGGAGCTTCCGTTGGTCGTTCTTTTCCGCTGCAAAACAATAGCGTTTTTTCCTGCAAAATTTCCATTTCTATCAGGGCTAAAAATCTAACATTTACTTTACAAACTTATACCTTAAATTTGCATCTCATTACCCTAAAATAAATCACATGTCTTTAGATAATTCTTCACCGCTCCAAACAGCTTCATGGAAAGCTTTAGAAAATCATTTCACCGAAATTCATTCGCAGTCAATGAAACAAATGTTTCAAAATGATAGTTCTCGAGCAGATAAGTTCAGCATTCAATGGAACGATTTTTTAGTAGATTTTTCTAAAAACAGAATCAATGATGAAACGCTAAAATTACTTTTAAATTTAGCCGATGAAATGCAGCTTAAAAGTGCTATTTCAAGTTATTTTAATGGAGCAACTATAAATAAGACTGAAGATAGAGCCGTATTGCATACTGCTTTAAGAGCTCCGTCTGATTCAGAGATTAATGTAGATGGTTTAAATGTAGTTGCAGAAATATATGCTGTAAAAGAAAAAATTAAAAATTTTACATACGAAATCACTTCAGGAGTTCGCAAAGGATTCACAGGAAAAGCATTTACGGATGTTGTAAATATCGGTATTGGTGGTTCTGATTTAGGTCCTGCAATGGTTGTCGAAGCTTTAGAATATTATCAAAATAATTTGAACGTACATTTTATCTCGAATATTGATGGCGACCACGTTCAGGAATTATTCAAGAAAATAAATCCAGAAACGACACTTTTTGTAATAGTTTCAAAAACCTTTACCACGCAAGAAACGCTTACTAATTCAGAAACCATTAGAAGTTGGTTTTTACAATCGGCAACTCAAAAAGATGTAGCAAACCATTTTGTAGCAGTTTCAACTAATATTCAAAAAGTCACTGATTTTGGAATCAATGTGGACAATGTTTTTCCAATGTGGGATTGGGTTGGTGGACGGTTTTCATTGTGGAGTGCCGTTGGATTAACGATAAGTTTATCCGTTGGTTATGAAAATTTTGATTCTTTATTAAAAGGTGCGAACGACATGGACGAACATTTTAAAACTGCTGAGTTCGACCAGAATATTCCTGTGATTTTAGCATTATTAAGTATTTGGTACAATAATTTCTTTGACGCCGAAAGCGAAGCAATTATTCCTTACACTCAATATTTACAGAAATTAGCACCTTATTTGCAACAAGGAATTATGGAAAGTAATGGTAAAAGTGTAGATAGAAGTGGAAATAAAATTAGTTATCAAACAGGTACAATTATTTGGGGCGAACCAGGAACCAATTCACAACACGCATTTTTTCAATTGATTCATCAAGGAACAAAACTGATTCCGACCGATTTTATTGGATTTTTAAAACCTTTGTACGGCGATACCAACCACCACGATAAATTGATGTCGAACTTTTTTGCACAAACCGAAGCACTTTTAAACGGAAAAACCGAAGACCAAGTTCGAGCTGAATTTACAAAATTAGATTACTCCACAGGTAGAGCAGATTTTTTAACACCCTTTAAAGTTTTTGAAGGAAATAAACCCACAAATACGATTCTATTAGAGAAATTAAGTCCGCAAACATTGGGTTCATTAATCGCAATGTATGAACATAAAATTTTTGTTCAAGGTGTAATTTGGAATATATTTAGTTATGACCAATGGGGTGTTGAGTTGGGAAAACAGCTGGCAAATTCGATTTTGCAAGAAATAAATTCGGAAGTTGTGAAAAATCATGATGCATCAACCACCGCATTATTGAATTATTATTTAGCACATAAAAAGTAAGCGAAATCTCCTAGTTCAAAAGCAGTTGAGTTCTTATTTTTTGATAAATTAAAGTCTTGTGACTACTCAAGACATTTTTTGTGCAAATTTTTAACTATATTTGATTTCCAAAAAATTTAAAATTATGTACGAATTTATTCAAAACGCACATTCAGGCTGGGCTTATTTAGTAATATTTTTTTTGCTAATCGCTGTAATTAATGCTTTTGTCGGACTTTCTTCGAAAAAAGAATTTACAGATAAGGATAAGAAATTAGCTTTATTTGCATTAATTTTCACCCACGTTCAACTTTTGTTTGGACTAGTTCTTTACTTTGTTTCGCCAATGGGAAAAGCAGTTGTTGGAGAAATGAAGGATTCTGCCTTAAGATTGACTTGGCTTGAACATCCTTTACTTAATATTATTGCAATTATTTTAATTACTATCGGATGGTCAAAACATAAAAAATTGACCACTTCACATGCTAAATTCAAAACTTTTGCGGTATTTTATACCATCGGATTAGCATTAATTCTTTTAAGAATCCCCTATAAATTATGGTTTTAAAACCTGAAAAGCTTCAATGAAATGGAGCTTTTTTTATTTTAAGGTATAGTATTTGTTTAAAATAATAAATCCTATAATCCAGAAAACACATGAAACATAAATTCACCATACTACTTTTACTTGTACTTACAGGTTTGTTCTTAAGTAGTTTTTCGCATACAAATTTATATTTTCAGGAACCTAAAAAGGTTTTTCAAGATACAATTAATAAAAACGCATCAGTCGCTGATAGTTTGGGTTTAGCTGCCAATCTCAATCTGACCCTTCATAAAAAAAATGGTATTGCTTCGTACTATCATAATAAGTTTAACGGTAGAAGAACTGCTAGTGGAACTAAATTTGACAATGAGAAATATACGGCTGCACATCGAAAGCTAGCATTTGGAACGAAAGTAAAGGTTACAAATGAAGCCAATGGAAAATCTGTAATTGTTGTTATAACTGATAGAGGTCCATTTAGTAAAGGTCGTGAAATCGATTTGTCTCGACGTTCATTCATGGATATCGCATCTAATAAAAAAGCTGGTACTTTAAAGGTTACAGTGGAAATAATTAATTGAAACACTTAATGAATTCATTTTACAAATTTTTAATAATCTTTCTTTCATCTGTTTTTCTTGTCAGTTGTTCTTCGTCAAAAAATGTTTCCGGAAAAGTTATTAATAAGAAAGGACATGCTTCTTATTATGCAGATAAATTTAACGGTCGTAAAACTGCAAGTGGCGAACGGTTTAGTAATCGGAAATTAACCGCAGCTCATCGGAAGTTAGCTTTTGGAACCAAACTCAAGGTAACAAATGTGGTTAATAAAAAATGGGTTTTGGTTACCGTAAACGACCGAGGCCCCTTTATTAAATCCCGTGATATCGATTTATCTAAAGAAGCTTTTATGCAAATTACAGATAATAAGAATCATGGAATTCTTACCGTTACTATAGAAATTATAAAATAAGCCAGTTTTTAACTGGTTTTTTTATGCTCAAAATTTCCCAAAACAACTTTAACAAAACATTAAGTTCGCCTAGTTCGTATTTATCCGAACCTAATATATCTTTGCACAAAATTTACAGTTTATGAATAATATTGAAAAAGAAAAATTAGAACTCATTGAGATGTTTGGGGTTTTCTTTGAAAGTACCCATCACTTACCACCATTGGCTTCACGAATTTTAGGAAATTTAATTCTTGATGGTTGTAAATCAGGTTTAACATTTGAAGATCTAGTAGTTCGAATGTCGGCCAGTAAAAGTACCGTTTCCACGAGTTTGAATTTATTGCTCAAAACCGAAATGATAACTTATTATACCTTGACGGGAGATCGAAAGAAATATTTTAAACCCTCGCCTTTTAGCAATCGTTTACAAACCTATCTTAAAATGATTGACCTCGAAAAAGTACTGATTGAGAAAATGATGAGCTATCGGGAAAAAACAGTTTCATGTCCCGAAGAACGTTGCAATCTTGAAAACATGCAAGAATATAAAAAACACGTATTGACGGTTGAATCGCTTTTAGAGAATACCATGCAAAGATTTAAAGAAATAGAAAATAATAATAACCAAAATCAAATATAATACTCAAATGAAAAAGATTTCAATAACTTCTTTGATACTTGCGATAGTACTTGTTTCTTGTGGTAAGAAAGAAGAACAGCAAATGCCTGCTCAAGGTCCAGCTCCCTTTCCTGTAGAAACAGTAATAAAAGAAGACGCAACAATTTACGAAGAATATACTGCTAATTTAGAAGGACAACAAAACGTTGAAATTCGTCCGAAAGTAAATGGATTTATCCAAAAAATCTATGTGGATGAAGGACAAATGGTTAAGAAAGGTCAGTTGCTTTTCAAATTAGAAACAGAAACTTTATCACAAGATGCAGGTGCTGCAAAAGCAATGGTTCAAGCTGCTCAAGTAGAGGTAGACCGATTGAAACCTTTAGTTGATAGAAAAATCATCAGTAATGTACAATTAGAAACGGCTAAAGCAAAATTGGCTCAAGCCAAAAGCGCTTACGGAAGTGTAGCTGCAAATATCGGTTACGGAACAATCACTTCGCCAGTAAATGGAGTTGTAGGAAGTTTACCTTACCGTGAAGGAAGTTTAGTTAGTGCAACAAGCGAAATGCCTTTGACTACAGTCTCAGATTCGAAAGTTATGAGAGCTTATTTTACAATGAATGAGAAGCAATTGCTTTCTTTCAATAGAATCTTTAAAGGTGCAAATACAGTTGAAAAATTAAAAAATGTTCCTGAAGTTTCTCTTTTATTAGTAGATGATTCAGAATATAACGTTAAAGGAAAAATTGCAACCATAAACGGATTGGTTAATCCACAGACGGGAACTACAGAATTCAGAGCCGAATTCAATAATCCAGAAGGACTTTTGCGAAGCGGAAGTACGGGAATTATTCGTTTGCCAATTGTACAAAAGGACGTAATTATTGTACCACAAAATGCTGTTTTTGAAGTGCAAGGAAAACAATTGATTTACGTGGTTGGTGAAGGTAATAAAGTAAAATCGACCATCATTACAACTAATGGCGTTTCTGGAATGAACTTTATTGTAACGGACGGACTTTCTGAAGGTGACGTTGTTGTTGTAGAAGGTGCTTCGAAATTGAAAGACGATATGGAAATTGTACCTCAAGGAAAAACGCCACAGCCTCAAACGGCTACAGATTCAGTAGCCAGAATAGAAACTCCAATTAAAAAATAATTCAAGATGTTAAAAATGTTTATCGAAAGACCGGTTTTATCGACCGTAATTTCAATCCTGATTACCATTCTTGGTGTTTTAGGGCTCATGTCTCTTCCGGTAGAGCAATATCCGGAAATTGCACCTCCAACGGTTCAAGTTAGTGCCACTTATACGGGTGCCAATGCCGAAACGGTTTTGAATAGTGTGGTTATTCCATTAGAGGAAGAAATCAATGGTGTGGAAGGAATGACTTACATGACTTCTTCTGCAGCAAATGACGGTTCGGCTAAAATTTCTGTTTATTTTGAATTGGGTGTTGACCCAGATATTGCAGCGGTAAACGTACAAAATCGGGTAGCTAGAGCGACTTCAAAGTTGCCTCAAGCCGTGATTCAAACAGGAGTTACAACTGTTAAAAGTCAGACAAGTGCTTTGATGTTTATGGCTTTGTATTCTAAAAACAAGGAATATGATGAGACTTATATTCAGAATTATGCCAAAATTAATTTGGTACCAAAGTTACAACGTGTAAAAGGTGTTGGACAAGTAAATGTTTTCGGTGCCAAAGATTATTCCATGCGTATTTGGATTGACCCAGAAAAAATGGCAAGTTATAACATTGCCCCAAAAGATGTTCAAGCAGCTTTAATAGAACAAAATGTAGAAGCGGCTCCAGGTAAATTTGGAGAAAATGCCGAAGGCGTTTATGAATATGTAATCAAATATAAAGGACGTCTTTCTGAAGTTTCCGACTATGAAAACATCATTATAAAAGCGACAGGAAATGGAAATTTCTTACGTTTAAAAGATGTGGCTACTGTTGAATTAGGGGGTTTCAATTATGGAACTAAAAATATTGCAATGGGTAACCAAGGTGTTGCTATTGGAATTTTTCAAACGTCAGGTTCAAATGCACAAGATATTATTACAGAAGTTTTAGATATTGTTAATGAAGCAAAACCAGGTTTTCCTCCAGGAGTGGATTACGTGATTCCGTATAACACCAAAACATTTTTGGATGCTTCTATTGACAAAGTAATTTCAACATTGATTGAAGCCTTTTTATTGGTTTTCTTGGTAGTTTATATTTTCTTACAAGATTTTAGGTCTACCTTAATTCCTGCAATTGCAGTTCCCGTAGCCATTATTGGTACGTTCTTTTTCTTGCAAATTTTTGGATTCTCGATTAATATGTTGACGCTATTTGCAATGATTCTGGCAATTGGTATTGTCGTCGATGATGCCATTGTGGTCGTTGAAGCGGTTCACGCTAAATTGGACGAAGGTGCAAAATCAGGAAAAGAAGCTACAATTTCAGCGATGAGCGAAATTACAGGTGCGATTATCTCGATTACATTAGTAATGGCGGCGGTATTTATTCCGGTTTCGTTTTTAAGTGGACCATCAGGAGTATTCTACCAACAATTTGCAATTACATTGGCTGTGGCGATTTTGATTTCAGCAATAAATGCATTGACGTTAAGTCCGGCTTTATGTGCTTTGTTATTAAAACCACACAAAGATTCAGTACATGCTAAGAAAAATTTCAAAGACCGTTTCTTTATTGCATTCAACACGAATTTCGATAGAATGAACAATCGATACGTTCAATCTTTAAAGTTTTTAGGAAGAAAAAAATGGATTGCTGTAACAGGATTAGTAGTATTTACTGGAATTACAGTTTTATTATTCCAAACAACTCCTTCTGGATTTATTCCGAATGAAGATAGAGGAATTATCATGGCCGATTTAACACTTCCTCCAGGAACGACATTGGAGAAAACGGAAAAAGCGGTGATGGAATTAGATTCAATTTTAGCGTCGATGGATATCGTAGAAGCAAGAATGAACGTCGTTGGATTTAGTTTGTTAAATCAAGTTAATGGTGGTTCATACGCTTTTACGGTAATCAAATTGAAAGATTGGAGCGAACGAAAAGACGATAACCAATCGGTAGATGCGGTTGTGAAAGAATTATTTGGACGAACTGCTCACTTTAAAGATGCAAAAGCCTTGTTTTTTACACCTCCAAGTGTTCAAGGTTTTGGTTCAGCAGATGGTTTTGAGATGAAAATTCAAGACAAAGGTGACGATAGTTGGCAAAAAGTAAGTCAAGTGTCGAATGAGTTTTTAGGAGCGTTAATGCAACGTCCAGAGATTCAATATGCAATGACGAATTTTAACCCATCTTTCCCGCAATATGAAATGGATGTCAATGTAGAACGTGCTAAAGATGCTGGGATTTCATTGACGGATATTTTCAACACGATGCAAGGCTATTATGGTGGATTGTACACGACCGATTTTAATAAATTTGGTAAACAATACCGTGTAATGATTCAAGCAAAACCGGAAGATAGAGCAGATGAATCATCTATAAATAACATTTACATCAGAAACGCTTCAGGTCAACAAGTGGCAATTAGTCAGTTTGTGAGTTTGAAACGTATCTACGGTCCAGAAGCGGTTGCCCGATTTAATTTATTAAAAGCGGTAAATGTAAATGGTAAAGCAAATCCAGGATTTAGTTCAGGAGATGCAATTGCAGCAGTTCAAGAAGTAGCGGCGGAACATTTGCCAAAATCATATACGTATGAATTTTCTGGAATGACACGTGAAGAAATTTTAGCAGGAAATCAAGCCATTGGTGTATTCTTGTTGAGTTTGATTTTTGTTTACTTTTTATTGAGTGCTCAATATGAAAGTTATCTGGTACCACTTTCTGTAATTCTTTCATTACCTGTAGGAATTGCTGGAGCGATTGGATTTGTGAAACTCGCTGGATTGGAAAATAATATTTATTTCCAAGTGGCTTTAGTCATGTTGATTGGTTTATTGGCCAAGAACGCTATTTTAATTGTAGAGTTTGCAATACAACGACGCCGACACGGAATGGATTTAATGCAAGCTGCAATTGAAGGTTCAAAAGCACGATTACGTCCCATTTTGATGACGTCTTTAGCATTTATCTTCGGATTATTACCATTGGCTTTGGCTTCAGGAGTTGGTGCTGTTGGAAACCGTTCTATCGGAATGGGTGCTGTAGGAGGAATGTTAGTGGGAACTGTTTTTGGAGTTTTTGTAATTCCAATTCTATTTGTAATCTTTCAAGGATTGCAAGAGCGAATTTCAGGAAAACCTGAAGAAACTGATGTTGAAATACTTTAAAGTTAAGAAAATGAACAAGAGAATATATAAAATTGTACTTCCCGTATTGGTTGCTTTTGTAATGCAATCGTGTTTTACGGCAAAAACATACGAACGTCCAGAAGTGCAAACAGATAATTTGTATCGAATGGAAACGGTTTCTACTGACACAACTTCTTTAGGAGATTTGGCTTGGAACAAATTATTTACGGATCCGATTTTGCAAGAGCATATTACTAATGGTTTGCAAAATAATTTTGACATTCGCATTGCCATGCAAAATATTGCTGCATCGGAAGCTTATATGAAACAAGGAAAAGCAGGTTATTTTCCGTCCATTGGACTTGGTGCAGATTGGACTCACAATGAGTTGTCTAGAAATTCACAATTCGGAGCATTGTTGCAAGACAGAAATACCGACCAATATCAGTTAACAGGAAACCTTTCTTGGGAAGCAGACATTTGGGGAAAAATTCGAAGTAATAAAAGAGCAACAAGTGCATCTTACCTTCAAACTTTAGCAGCTAAACAAGCAGTTCAAACGCAATTGATTGCAAATATTGCTAAAAATTACTTCCAATTGTTGTCGCTTGACGCACAATTAAAAGTGGTGGACAGCACATTAGTAAACCGTTCGGAAAGTATTGAGGTAATTAAAGCCTTGAAAGAAGCTGGAAGTGTAACAGAAGTGGGCGTTCGTCAAACGGAAGCTCAATTGTACACAACCCAATTGATTAAGGAAGATTTGAAAAACTCGATTATGGTTTTGGAAAATTCGTTCAATATATTATTAGGTGAAGGTTCAAAAAAAGTAAATCGTTCTACTTTAGTAACCCAAAATATTACGGCTGATGTAAAAGTAGGTGTTCCAACAATGTTGTTAAGAAAACGTCCGGATGTGATAGCTGCTGAATACAACATGATTTCAAATTTTGAAATGACCAATGTCGCTAGAAGTGAGTTTTATCCTTCCTTTAAAATTACAGCAACCGGAGGATTACAAAGTATTGACTTGAAAGAATGGTTTAGTGCGAATTCTTTGTTTGCCAATGTAGTAACGGGATTGACACAACCTTTGTTTAATAAACGTCAAATTAGAACAAAGTTTGAAGTAGCCAAAGCCAATCAAGAAAAAGCATTTTTGGAATTTCAGAAAACTTTATTAATAGCAGGAAGAGAAGTTTCTGATGCGTTGCAAGATTACACTAATGAAACTACAAAACTTGAAATTCGTAAAAAACAAGTAGAATCATTAAAATCCGCAGCTGGTTTTTCAGATGAGCTGTTAGAATATGGATTGGTAAACTATTTAGAAGTTTTAACTGCCAAAGACCAAGCGTTAAACACAGAACTGAATTTGATTAACAATCAATACAACCAATACAATGCTATTATTACCCTTTACCGAGCTTTAGGTGGCGGAAATTAAAGAGTAAATAGTTTTATTTTAAAACCCATACCTTATTTAGAGGTATGGGTTTTTTTATTCATTAATTTTTAATCGATTCCGAACATATTCAATTTCGGTTTTTCCATGCGCTTTTGGTTTTCCATCTTCGTCCAAACTTACCATCGTGATGGTATCGATTGAAATAATGGTGTCCCAAGTCATAATATTTCGTACTTCGCACTTTAAAGTCAAAGAGGAGTTTCCAAATTTGACAACATCAATCCCTATTTCGATAATATCACCTTGTTTTGCCGAACTTCTAAAATTAATTTCGGACATGTGTTTAGTGACTATTCTGGTGTTTTCCAATTGAATGATAGAGTAAAGTGCTAATTCTTCATCAATCCATGCTAATAATTTCCCTCCAAACAATGTTGAATTGGGGTTTAAATCTTCGGGTTTTACCCATTTCCTAGTGTGAAATCGCATATTCGTAAAGTTTTCAAGTAGTTACAAAAAAATAACGCAGTAAAATGTTGACTAAGTTTCAAAAATAGTTAAATTTGCACTCATATTATAAAATATCATAAAATATATAGCTCTGCAACATTGTTTTGAGATTGTTATAAAATTTTTTACAAACTTTATAATATTACTATTTGATGGCGCTTTTTAGTAAATTTTTCGCAATCAAATGACGTAATTTTATCAAAATTTTTGTTAAAATAGTTTTGCAGGTCAAATATATGGCGTTATTTTGTAGTCGAATTAAACGATAAAAATTATGAAAAAGATTTTACTTACATTAACAGGTGTTTTAGCATTAAGTACAGCTTATGCTCAAACAGATGACAACATGAATGAAGCTACTTCAACAAGTTCAGATTACAATAGATGGTCTGTAGAAGTTGCTGGTGGTGTTAACAAGGTCCAAAGACCTATATCTACAGGTTATTTTCAAAGTACCCCAAGCTTTTACAATGCTGATTTTGGAGTGAGATACATGTTTAATAACAAATTTGGTTTAAAACTAGATGCAGGTTATTATAATTTATCTGAAGATAGTGATTCTATGGAATTTGAAAGTCACTACTACAGAGCAGATTTACAAGCTGTAGCTAACTTAGGTCGTATTATGAGCTTTGAAACATGGACGAACACATTTGGTTTGTTAGGTCACGCAGGTTTTGGTTATGCACAATTGAAAACTGAAGACAAAGCCTTTACAGACAGAATGCTAAATTTTATGGCTGGAGTTACAGGGCAAATAAGGCTAAGTAACAGAGTAGCATTAACAGGAGATTTCTCTACGATTTTTAATGCGCGTCAAGATATGGCATGGGATGGACAAAATCCAGCTAATGTTGGAAGAGGATTTCAAGGAATTATGTTTCAAGGTACTGCAGGTGTCACGTTCTATTTAGGTGGAGCTGAAAAACATGCTGACTGGTTTGCAATGGATTCTATGCTACAACAAAAAATTGATGACTTAGAAGGTAGACTTGCAACAATTGAAACTGGGTTAACTGATTCGGATCAAGATGGTATTCCAGATATGTTTGATGCAGAACCAAATTCTATGGCTGGTGTTGCAGTTGACCAAAAAGGTAGAACAATTGACCGTAACGGTAATGGAATTGCTGACGAATTAGAGCGTTATTTTGATACAAAGTACGGTACATCTAATGCTACTGCAAGTTCAGGAGCTGATGTCAAGTCATTAATCAACGACGGATACGTTAATGTATATTTTGATTTCAACTCAGCTAATCCAACAACTGAATCAGTTGCAGGAATTAATTTCTTAGTAAAATATTTGAAAGCTAATCCTTCTGCTACAACTGAAGTAATTGGATATGCTGATGAAGTTGGAAATTCTGATTATAACAAATCATTATCTACAAAACGTGCTGAAAAAGTAAAACAAATTTTGGTTGATGCTGGAATTAGCGGTTCAAGATTGATGATTTCTGGAAATGGTGAAGATGCTTCGGTAAATAAATCATCTAAGGAAGCGCGTCAAATCGTAAGAAGAGTTACTTTCAAAATCAAATAATTCTTAGGAATAACATTATAAATGAAAAAACCTGATTCAACTGAATCAGGTTTTTTTTATTCCATAAATAAAGCTTTTAATTCTGTAGCTTCAGAGGGTTTCATCTTTCCCGCTAAAACCAAACTCAGTTGTTTCCGGCGTAAAGCAGCTTCAAAACGCAACTTCTCCAAATCGGTTTCAGGAATTACTTGAGCAACTTCTGTTGGTCTTCCTGTGTCATCAACTGCAACAAAAGTATAAATTGCTTCGTTCGCTTTATTCTTATGTCCCGATTCTCGGTCTTCAATCCAGACGTCAATGTATATTTCCATTGAACTTTTGAAACTACGAGAAACTTTTGCTTCCACGGTTACCACGCTTCCTAAGGGAATTGCACGATTAAAAGCAACATGATTTACAGAGGCAGTGACTACAATTCTTCTTGAATGACGTCGAGCAGCAATACTTGCGGCACGGTCCATTCGCGCTAGTAATTCGCCACCAAATAAGTTGTTTAATGGATTGGTTTCACTAGGTAAGACTAAATCGGTTAAAATGGTTAAGGATTCGGATGCAAATTTTGGAGTCATTTCTTTTTTTAGCAAAGGTACTCACGTTAAAACAAAAATCCCGATGAAACACCGGGATTTTTTATTAATCTTTAATTAGAAGCCAAGCTTCTTTATTTTCAGTTTTGTGAATTTCTTTCAATGCTAGTTGCGATTCCGCATACGTACTGTAACTTCCGTAAAGCACCGGAACCAATCCGTATTTGTTTCGTTCAAGAATTTTTCCATTAAAGCCTTTCGCTTTCAGCATACCTAGTTTTTTCTGTGCATTGGCTTCATTACTAAAAGCGCCTGCTACAATGTGATACGGTTTTTTATCTTCCTTTACCGTCAGAGTCACATTTGGTAACGGATTTTCAATAAAAAAAGTAGCTTCTTGAATTTTATTTTGAACGTCTTTTTGTACTTCAGTTTGCACCATTCTCATTTCCTCGTCCATCTTCGTATCGTACATTTTGTACCCAATACTTCCCGCAGCCGTTAAAGCTAAAATAAAGACAGCGGCATATTTTAAATACGAATTTCGAGAGGAAGATGTCGTTTCAGGCACTAATGCGATTGGTTCTATTTCAACAGATTCAGGTATTTCTCCAATAACTTCTCTTTTTACTAATGGAGAAACATAGCTGTTTAGCCCAAAAGAAGAAGTGTGAAAATTTACTTGACTCGATGCTTCAAAATTCAATGTTCCCGAAGCGTTAAGGTGCAAAGTACCAATACAATTAAGTACAATATTTTGCTGGTTGAGCAAAGCATTTTTCCAAAGAGAAACTTCCTTGGAGATGTTTTGAACGGCAATTTCGTAAGCAATTTTCTCTGCTTGTGCGATGTGATTGGCTAGAAGTCCATCATTATTTTTCAAATGACCGTTGAAGGACAGCACTTTTTTCGGCGGATAAAAGGTATTGGTACTTTCGACCAATTGAGCCGGTTGGATTTCGGTCAAAAAAGCCCCAAATCCAGGTACAGTTACGCATTGGTATCTGTATAAAAGTTGCGCGATATGCTGTTCCATCTTCATAATGGCAAAGTTAGATATTAAGCGTCTGTAACAAAATTTTATCAACAAATTTTATTAACAATTTAAAAAAAATGCTTTAATTTGATATTCAAATATATGCCATGAACGAACAGGAATTATTTTCGCTTTTAGCGCTACAAAAAGTAGAAAAGGTGGGAGATGTAGTTGCTAGAAAATTACTTGGCCATTTTGAAAGTGCAGTTGAAATTTTCAAGGCCAAAGGCAATACCTTGTCGGCAATTGATGGAATTGGTTCTATTTTAGTAAAGAATTTAAAAGACAAAACAGTTTTTGAAAAAGCCGAAGCTGAGTTAAAGTTCATCCAAGACAATGATATTAACGTTCATTATTATAAAGACAACTTATATCCAGATAAACTTAAACATTGCTTTGACGCGCCCATTTTATTGTTTTCGGCTGGAAACATAAACCTTAAACAAACTAAAATCATCAGTATTGTAGGAACGCGTCAAGTTACTTCTCACGGAGCGGAATTTTGCCGCAATCTAATTGCCGAAATCGCTCCATTAAATCCAATAATCGTAAGTGGTTTTGCTTATGGCGTCGATATAATTGCACATCAAGCCGCGATGGAACACAACTTGCAAACGATTGGAGTTTTGGCACACGGATTGAATCAAATTTATCCTTCTTCTCATAAAAAGTATTGTAAAAAGATGGAAGAAAATGGAGGTTTCATGACCGAATTTTGGAGCAGTAGTAATCCAGATAAAGAAAATTTTGTTAAAAGAAACCGCATCGTTGCTGGAATGACAGAAGCTACAATTGTCATTGAATCAGCAGAAAGAGGAGGGTCATTAATCACTGCAATGTTAGCGAATGATTATAATCGCGATGTTTTTGCAGTTCCTGGACGAATAACAGATAAGTTCAGTTTGGGTTGCAACAATTTAATTAAAACACAAAAAGCCAACTTACTGACAAGTGCCGCCGACTTGATTTACATGCTAAATTGGGATATAAAAGAATCCACAAAAGGTGTTCAAAAGCAACTGTTTGTCAATTTACTTCCAGAAGAACAAATTGTTTATGACTTCTTATTACAAAAGGGAAAAGCGGAAATGGATATTATTGCTTTAGAATGTCAGTTTCCTATCTATATTCTGTCGGGAATGTTGTTAAATATGGAATTAAAAGGTATAGTTCGTCCTTTGCCAGGGAAGTTATTTGAAGCTATTTAAACCAAAAAAGCGATACTAATTTGATAGCATCGCTTTCTCAATTTAAATGTGAAATGTAAGTTATTCCATTAAAGTAATTTTTCGCTCTACAGAAGTGTTTTCTCCAGAAACAGCATTTCCGTTAGCATCCATAAGGGTCAATTTAATTATATTTTCGCCCATTGGAAGTCCCGTGATTTGATACGGTCTCCATTCGTCTAACATAATATCTTGACCGTTTACGTTGGCTTGTACTTTATATCCGTCTTTTGCTAAAGTAGTATTTACTATAAAAAAGTCAAGTAAGATTGCTTTAGTGTCGGCACCTTTGTATTCGCCTTTTGGACGGCTGTAAAACAACATTGGCTCGGTAGGAGTGGCTAATTTTTCATAACCTCCTTTGTCGTTAATCTTGAAACGTTCTACTAAAAAAGCGTCTTTTTCTTTCAAAGATTCATGATAGGAACGCGACAAAAACGACATCAAATAATGTTCACTTCCCTTCTTCAATTTCACTTCATGTTCTGGTTTGTACAAAGCAGCATAAGGCTGATTGTCTAAAATAAAGTGAATGTGTTGACCTTGACCTGAATTTGCCATGTGTTCGCCATTATGACCTTCCGTATGCATAGTCAATTCAAAATTGGCAACTTTATAGTTGATTTTGAAAGTCACAGAATCTGCATCAACCGATGTAGCTGTTTCAGAAGCTACCGTAAGTTTCGCACCTGGAAACATTTTAGAATCTTCAATAGGTGTAATCGCTACTTCTGATTTTACAGGTGTTTCAATAGTGGTTTCCGGTGATGTTTCGGTCGCAGCTTTATCTTTACAAGAAGTCATTGTTGCAAGAGCGACAGTTAAAAGACCCAGAGCGGATAAACGTATTTTTTTCATAATAAGAATGTTTTTATATTAATTCCTATAAAATTATACATAACAATTGGCTTGAAAGGAAAGTGGCTATTAAAATTTCCTTAAAATTATTAATAGCCACCTCTTAGCGGTTTTTAAAACCTACAATTCTATAAAAAACCTAATTTTTCTCGTACTCTTTGTAAAACGTTGTTAGCTACTATTTGTGCTTTTTCGGCACCAAGTGCTAGTGCTTCATCGATTTCAGTACGATCAGACATATAATGGTTGTATTTTTCGCGCTCCGTTTTAAAACGATTCACGATAAGTTCAAACAACTCTTGTTTAGCGTGACCCCAACCAAAATCCCGATTTGCATTTTTATATTTGTCGGTCATTTCTTTTATTTGAGTTTCTGTAGCCAATAATTTATAAATGGCAAAAACTTTACACGTTTCAGTATCTTTAGGTTCTTCTAAAGGGGTGCTGTCCGTTTCGATAGACATCACTTGTTTGCGCAATTTTTTATCGTCCAAGAATATATTAATGATATTATTGGCAGATTTACTCATTTTTCCGCCATTGGTTCCAGGAACATATTTGGTATCTTCTTGCAAATAAGACTCAGGTAAAACAAATGTTTCGCCCATTTGGTTATTGAAACGAGCCGCGACATCACGAGTGATTTCTATGTGTTGCAATTGGTCTTTTCCCACTGGAACAAATTCAGCATCATACAATAAAATATCAGCCGCCATCAGCATGGGATAGGTAAACAAACCGGCATTTACATCGCTCAATCTATCGGATTTATCTTTGAATGAATGTGCTAAAGTCAAGCGCTGAAAAGGAAAAAAGCAACTCAAATACCACGATAATTCAGCCGTTTGAGGCACATCAGATTGACGATAAAAAGTAACTTTATTGATGTCAACCCCACAAGCAAGCCAAGTTGCAGCTGTACTGTACGTATTTTCTCTTAATGTTTCTCCGTCTTTTATTTGCGTGATGGAATGTAAATCAGCAATAAAAAGAAACGTTTCGTTTTCGGGTTTTTTTGATAATTCGATTGCAGGAATAATCGCTCCCAAAAGATTGCCTAAATGGGGAGTTCCTGTACTTTGAATTCCCGTTAGAATTTTTGCCATAATCAACTTAATTTTAGCAAAGGTACCGATTTTCGTAAAAAGTAAGGATTGAATTCTTACATTTGGAAAACTTAAATCAATTGTTTTTAGAATTTATCATTAAACAACTACGGAATGCGATTTTTTAAAATCATTTTTTGGACTATTTGGAGAATTTGGTTTTTCTTAATGATGGGAATCATTATGATTGGCATGGGCCCAATTTTATTTGTTACCAGTTTAAAGGAAGAGTGGTATCCTTATTTTTTCTTCTTTGCTCGAATTTGGGGCAAAGGCACCTTACTTTTATCAGGACTTTACTACCGTATAGAGCGCGAAACAAAACTTGAAAAAGGAAAAAGTTATATGTTTGTTGCCAATCATACCTCAATTTCTGACATCATGCTGATGTTGGCAGTGGTAAAAAATCCATTTGTTTTTGTAGGAAAAATAGAATTGGCAAAAATTCCAATATTTGGCTATTTTTACAAAAGAACGTGCATTTTAGTCGACCGTTCCAATTCTAAAAGCCGAATGGGAGTTTTTGAAAGAGCTCAAAAAAGATTAAATAGCGGCTTGAGTATTTGTATTTTTCCGGAAGGAGGCGTTCCAAGTGATGAAACTATTGTTTTGGATGAATTTAAAGACGGTGCTTTTAGACTGGCAATTGAACACCAAATTGCAATTGTACCTATAACTTTTGCTGATAATAAAAAACGCCTTTCATATACTTTTTTTAGTGGTGGTCCGGGAATTATGCGGGCTAAAGTGCATCAATCCATTCCCACTGTGGGAAAAACTTTAAGTGATAAGAAAGAAATTAAAGATGAAACTAGGACTGTAATTTACCATCAGTTGCTCAAATTTAATGCTTGATTTTCTTGAAACACGTTCCAATACAACACTTCTATTTACCTTCCCTTTTTTGTAATTCCTATGTCGTACCATAAGTGCTGCTGGTTTTTAGTAACGCATTATTTATTAAATTTAAAGCAGCACTATTTGTAGCAACATGCGTTTTGTAGGATATATAATTTACAGTTACTCATGTAAAAGTCGAATTTGTATCGACTTCTTATGGTAATACTTGAAAAAGTAATTACTTTACATCGTTATGATATAGTAGTACTTGAAAAAGTAATTACTTTACATCGTTATGATATAGTAGTACTTGAAAAAGCATTTACTTTACATCGTTATGATATAGTAGTGCTTGAAAAAGCATTTACTTTACATCGTTATGATATAGTAGTACTTGAGAAATCAATTACTTTACATCGTTATGATATAGTAGTACTTGAGAAATCAATCATTTTACAGCGTTCTGCAAATGGATTATTGATAAAAGGAATTGATTGATGATATTGACGTATATAATTGCTATTCAAACAAAAATGATTTACAACATTATAGGAATGTTAATCAACAGAAATAATTTTGCTAAAATTTAAAACTAACTCCTGTATATAAACCTACAAAGTAAGGCTTGAAGTTTCCGTCATTTCCACTAAAAGTATTGAACTGATATTTGAAAGTAGGTTCAAAATGCGCTTCGAAACTTTTCCAAAATTCGTAATTGAAACCCAATCCAATGTTGCTGCTAAAGTGAATATTATTTAAATTATTGGCTTTGCCTAAACCCATCGTTGTAGTTGAAGATTGAACAGATATAGTGTTCTCATTTAAAAAAAGAGTACTCAATCCTCCAATTACGTGAATCCCAAATTTACGATTTATTAAAGCATACGAAAGCTCCATTGGCACTTCATAATAACCCATTGTTTGGTTTAAAATACCACTTTCCATATTCTGTGAATTGTCTTCAAAAGGACGTAAACCGTCTGCGTTATTTGCACTAAATACTTCCATGTGGGACATTGAATCATCGGCATTTAGTGTGCTGAATCCAGGGGAGTTCAACGCTCCAAAAAATACAACGTCATTTGTTGCATATCCTAAAGTTAATTTATTAACACCCGTCCTTACAGTTAGTTTTTTGTTTACGGCATATTGAACACCAATTCCTACACTCAAATTATTTTCATAAGTCTTGCTGTTTTCTTCAAATTGAGTTTCGATAGGTGAACCATTTGTTGCAGAATTAAAATAAACAGGAGCGACATTCGTAGTTACTTGCCACCGATTCAACTTAGCGGTGGCAAGAACTTCTTCTCCTTTTTCATTTTTCTTTTTTAGAATTTCTTCTAAGGGGTTCGTTTCAGATGCTAAAACAGTTGCTGTAGAATCTATATCTTTTGTTGTTTTGTTTAATTTTTCAATAGTATTTTCACTTTGAATAGCGGTATTAATTACATCTGAATTATTTACAAACTTATTTTTTTTACTTGAATTTTCAGCAGACGAATCAAATTCGATTCTTCCTTTTGAAGCAGTTTTGTTTTCAATCAAATCTTGGTTCAGATTTTCCATAGAATTATTGGCGACAGCGGTATTTTCAGTAGCTTCGTTTTTGTTCTTTTTCGTGTAAATAGTAGTTGCTTTTCCGCGATTTTTCTTAAAATTCTGGTTTAAAATTCCTTTCGAATCATTCTCACTTTTAGAAGGTTTAGTGTTTTCTATAGCAATTATCGTTTCTGTACTTTTCGATGGATTTAAGGGAGTTTCGTTAGCATTTAAATTATTTTTATCTAAAGAAATGGCTTCACTCTCAATTGTAATCGTACTTTCGGTTGAAGGTGTGGAGTTTAATTTATTTGGAGTGGCATTTTTAACTTCTTTTGGAGCAACAACAACAGAAGGCTCTACAATAATAGGATTTGAAAGCGTATTAAATGCCAAAAACGCAAGCACAAATCCCGCTGCAATTCCCGAAAGTTTCCACCATAATGGAATAATTTTTCGTTTTTTCTTTTCATGCAAAGCATCGTGAATGTTGTTCCAAATCTTTTCATTGGGAACTGATTCAAAATCCTTAAAGCGTTCTTGAAATAAACGGTCTATGTTTTTTTTATCATTCATTTTGTGGAAGGTAAGCTGTTTTTTCCAGTATGATGGTCTATTTTTTCTTTCAAAATTATTCGGGCTCGTGCCAAATTAGATTTGGTGGTTCCGGTAGTGATTTCAAGCATTTCTGCAATTTCTTTGTGTGAATATCCGTCGAGAACATAAAGGTTAAAAACCATTCTGTAACGGTCGGGTAATTCTTGAATGATTTGCATTAAATAATCTAACGAAATGTTTTCGTCGTCAATTTCAGGAATGTCTTCTTCGACTATTGTATCGTTTACAACTTCTAGAAATCGAACTTGAGTGCGGTATTTTTGCAACGCATTGTTAATCATAATTCGTTTTGCCCAACCTTCAAAAGAACCTTTAAACTGAAACTGTTCAATCTTTTTAAAAATAATAATAAAACCATCTTGCATATTGTCTTCAGCTTCAGCGTAATTAGTTGAATACTTCAGACAGACGCCAAAAAACTTTGGAGCTAATAATTTATAAATTTGCTCTTGGGCTTTAGCGTCATTCTTTTTACAATCATTTATGAGTTGGTCTAAACCCAATGGTTTTTCTATTTATTGGTTATTGACAGGAATAATTACTTCTTCAAAAACATCTTCGCCATTATCATCTTTGCCTTTGTAAAATTTAAATATATAAGACGAAGTGTTTACCACTTCAAACTGGAACGTTCCTTGTTTTGGTTCTTCGTCAGGTAATGCTGTACAATTGTTTTTGTCAAGCACTAAGGATTGAACAGCAATAATTCTTGTACTGTCCTTTTTTTCAAAATAAAGCGTTTGGCTGGCGTGACAATTATTTGGTCTTTTGAAAAAGATACTTATAGTATAAACTTTTCCAAAATCGAAAGACTCAGGGACTTCAAAACTTTCTACAGGCAAGAAATCATAATAATATTTACTCTCGTTATCGTCCACTGAACATGAAATAGCAATGAAAGATACAAAAAGTAAAAGGACTAATTTTTTCATTTTTAAAAACATTTATTTAGTATTAAGATGAACAAAACTGTTTTGGGTTGCGTGCTAAACATAAAAAAAACCGCTTCAAATAGTTTTGAAGCGGTTTTTAAAAATGATAACATTTCGCTAATGCGAATTATTTGTTATTTTCTTTTATTCTGTCTTTGATTTTAATCTCCAGTTCATCCGCTAATTCCGGATTGTCTTTTATTAAAGATTTAACTGCGTCACGTCCTTGACCTAATTTAGTTTCACCGTAACTGAACCAAGAACCTGCTTTTTTAACGATTTCAAATTCAACGGCTAAATCAAGAATTTCTCCCGTTTTAGAAACTCCTTCTCCGTACATGATGTCAAATTCAGCCACTTTAAATGGTGGAGCGACTTTATTTTTAACCACTTTTACTTTGGTTCTGTTTCCAATAACGTTATCACCGTCTTTAATTTGCGAAGAACGACGAATATCTAAACGTACAGAAGCATAAAATTTCAAGGCGTTTCCACCTGTTGTAGTTTCTGGGTTCCCGAACATCACTCCAATTTTCTCTCTCAACTGGTTGATGAAGAAAACGGTACAATTTGTTTTGCTAATCGTTCCTGTAAGTTTTCTTAATGCTTGCGACATCAATCTTGCGTGAAGTCCCATTTTAGAATCACCCATTTCACCTTCAATTTCACTTTTTGGTGTCAATGCGGCAACGGAGTCAATAACAACAATATCAATTGCTCCAGATCGGATTAGGTTTTCGGCAATTTCTAAGGCTTGTTCCCCATTATCGGGTTGCGAAATGATTAAGTTTTCAATGTCAACTCCCAATTTCTCTGCATAGTTTCTGTCAAAAGCATGTTCGGCGTCGATAAAAGCAGCGATTCCGCCAGCTTTTTGTGCCTCAGCAATTGCGTGAAGTGTCAAAGTTGTTTTTCCAGATGATTCCGGACCGTATATTTCAATAACTCTTCCTCGTGGATAACCATTTACACCAAGTGCTAAATCTAGGCCTAATGAACCTGAAGAAATAGTTTCTACTTCTTCAACCGCTTTATCGCCCATCTTCATTACGGTTCCTTTTCCGTAAGTTTTGTCAAGTTTATCAAGCGTTAACTGTAAGGCTTTTAACTTGTTTTCTTTTTCTGTACTCGTCTTTTCTTTCATGGTATTGGCACTTATTTTTCGTAAAAATACTTCTTTTTAGAATGCAAATTACTTAAATGTATATTATTTTTTTTTGATATTAGTTTCTTAATTGGTGCAAACGTGAAACATATTTTCCAATCACATCAAATTCCAAATTGATTTTCGTTCCGACTTCAAAATTCCTGAAATTCGTATGTTTATACGTATAAGGAATAATCGCTACACTAAATTGATTTTGCCTTGAATTAACTACCGTCAAACTTACCCCATTAATAGTAATAGAACCTTTTTCAATAGTGAGATTGTTTAATTTTTCATCATATTCAAAAGTGTAATACCAACTTCCATTGGCGTTTTCTACACCTTTACAAATCCCAATTTGGTCTACATGACCTTGAACAATATGTCCGTCTAACCGGTCGCCGAGTTTCATCGCTCGTTCTAAATTGACTAAATCTCCTTTCTTCCACTCGCCAACATTTGTTTTTTCAATCGTTTCACGAATTGCCGTAACTGTATATGAATCGTTGGCAATTGCCACGACGGTTAAACAAACGCCATTATGAGCAACGCTTTGATCGATTTTTAATTCGACTGTTATCGCTGCAGTAATGGTCAAGTGAAGGTTATCTTGGTCTTGGCGAACTTCTTTAACGGTTCCAAGGGATTCTATAATTCCGGTAAACATTTGTTGTTTTATTTTACTAAATTTGTAACCTCAAAATTAGCAATAAATAACTTGAAGTAAATGAAAAAAGCAGAAAATATAATCGTTGGAATTTCGATTGGAGATTTAAACGGTATTGGAAGCGAAATCGTATTAAAGACATTTGAAGATGCTCGAATGCTTGAAATGTGTACACCCGTTATTTTTGCAAATGTAAAAACGCTTTCTTTTTTGCGTAAAAGTTTTGAGTCAACAGCTCCTTTGCATGGAATTGATAAATTAGACCAAATTATTCCTGGAAAAATTAATGTTTTGAATCTTTGGCGCGAGCCAATCCAGTTGGAGTACGGTGCAAATAATGAAATTGTGGGTCAGTATGCCATCAAATCTTTTAAAGCTGCAACCCAAGCCTTGAAAGAAGAAACTATAGATGTTTTAGTTACGGCGCCAATTAATAAGTATAATATTCAGTCCGAAGAATTTAAATTTCCAGGCCACACGGATTATTTAGACCAAGAATTAGAAGGAAATGCTTTGATGTTAATGGTGAGCGGTTCGCTTCGTGTAGGATTAATGACGGATCACATTCCTGTAAATGAAATCGCTTCCCATTTGACGGAAGCTTTGATAAGAAAAAAGATTTCTACGATAAATAAATGCTTAACACAAGATTTTAGTATTCATAAACCTCGAATTGCAGTTTTAGGACTTAATCCTCATGCTGGAGACGGTGGAGTTATTGGCACGGAAGACGAAAAATTGATTCGACCGGTTATTAAAAAGATGTTTGAAGAAGGAGTTATGGTTTTTGGACCCTATCCAGCGGATGGTTTTTTTGGTAGCAACCAATATGAAAAATTTGATGCCGTAATTGCAACTTATCACGACCAAGGACTGATTCCGTTCAAAACTTTATCGTTTGGAAATGGTGTAAATTATACGGCTGGCTTAAATAAAATTAGAACGTCGCCCGATCACGGAACGGCTTATGATATTGCTGGAAAAGATTTAGCAGATTATAATTCGTTTAAAGAAGCTGTTTATCTGGCACTTGACGTGTATAAATCTCGAAATGAGTACGCTGAAATTAGCAAAAGACCTCTAAAAACAAGAGAAAAACAGTTATAAACAAAAAAATGTTTATAACCCTTTTGATTATGCAATAAATTTATATCTTTGCACTCCGATTCTAGGATTCTAGAAAAGGGCAAATTGTTGTTACTATGAAAAAGTTAAATGAATATTTAATCCCTTTTGTAGGATTAAAATTAGGAAAACACCAGTTTGAGTATCAAATTAATAGAACGTTCTTTGATTACTTTGAATTTGACGAATTTGAAAACGCAAATATTAAAGTTGAATTAGTTCTGGAAAAGAAAAGTTTGATGCTGGAATTAAACTTTAAGCATAAAGGTACTGTTTATGTTCCATGTGACGTAACAGGCGAGATGTTTGACTTACCAATCAAAGGAGAATTGAGAGTGGTAGTTCAGTTTGGAGATGAGTTTAATAATGAGAATGATGAATTGTTGATTTTGCCTCACGGCGAACATCAAATAGATATTTCACAGTATATCTATGAAATGATTGCTTTATCAGTTCCATTAAAACGAGTACATCCAGGAGTTGAAGACGGAACATTACAGTCAGCTGCATTAGATAAGTTGAATGAACTGAAAGTGACCGAAGTAAAAGAAGAAGTTGAAGAAGAAAAAGAAATAGACCCACGTTGGGACAAATTAAAACAACTATTAACGGATAAATAATATAGTAAAATGGCACATCCTAAAAGAAAAATCTCGAAAACAAGAAGAGATAAGAGAAGAACGCATTATAAAGCTACAGTAGCTCAAATCGCGACATGTCCAATCACTGGAGAAGCACATTTATACCACAGAGCTTACTGGCATGAAGGTAAAATGTACTACAGAGGACAAGTTGTTATTGACAAGTCAACTGTTGCTCTTGCATAATACCCATTTGCATACAAAATTTAAACTCTCCAATGCGAGAGTTTTTTTTGTTGTTTAAAATTTAGTATGAATTACTGCAGGTAAAATATTTAGGTTTAGAAATTTTTTTGTAATTTCAACAACTTTTCTGTTTCAATTTGGCAGGGAATAAACTTACAATCTTATGAGTACAATTACAGCCGCAATAACTGCTGTCGGAGGCTACGTTCCTGATTTTGTGTTGACCAATAAACTATTGGAAACCATGGTAGATACCAATGATGAGTGGATTACCTCACGAACGGGTATTAAGGAAAGAAGGATATTAAAAGACGATAATTTAGGCACTTCATATCTTGCTATAAAAGCAGCCGAAGACTTGATTGCAAAAGGAAATATCGACCCTTTAGAAATCGACTTAGTCATAGTCGCTTCGACAACACCTGATTTACCTGTTGCTGCAACTGCCGTTTATGTGGCTACAAAAATTGGAGCTACGAATGCATTTGCATATGATTTGCAAGCGGCTTGTTCGGGTTTTTTATACGCAATGTCAACTGCGGATGCCTACATTAAATCTGGAAAATATAAAAAAATATTGATAATTGGTGCCGATAAAATGTCATCCATTATTGATTATACGGATCGTGCCACTTGTATCATCTTCGGAGATGGAGCAGGTGCCGCTCTTTTTGAACCTAACTATGAAGGTTTAGGTATCCAAGATGAATTTTTAAGAAGTGATGGCATAGGTCGTGATTTTCTAAAAATTGATGCAGGTGGTTCTTTACTTCCCGCTTCAGCCGAAACCGTTGCAAACCGTCAACACTACGTTTTTCAAGACGGAAAAACAGTTTATAAATATGCCGTATCTGGTATGGCAGACGTTAGCGAGAAAATTTTACAAAGAAATAACCTTACAAATAACGACGTAGATTGGTTAATTGCTCATCAGGCAAATAAAAGAATCATTGACGCAACAGCAAATAGAATTGGTTTGGAAGAAGAAAAAGTATTGATTAATATTCACAAATATGGAAATACTACTTCAGGAACTTTACCATTATTGCTTTTTGATTTCGAGAAAAAATTTAAAAAGGGAGACACGTTAATTTTTGCAGCTTTTGGCGGCGGATTTACCTGGGGTTCTATTTATCTTAAATGGGCATACTAACAAAAACAAACAAATTATAACTAAAATATAATAATTATGGAGTTAAAAGAAATTCAAAACCTAATTAAATTTGTAGCAGCTACGGGTGTTGCAGAAGTGAAGTTAGAAATTGATAATGTAAAAATTACCATTAAAACGACACTTGGAGAATCTTCGCCAGAAATTACGTATTTGCAACAAGCGCCAATGGCTCAACAGCCAATGCAACAAGCTGCTCCAACTCAAGCTGCTCCACAAGCACAAATTGCTGCTGCTCCAGAAGTGGATGAGAATGCGAAATACATTACTATCAAATCTCCAATCATCGGAACGTTTTACAGAAAACCATCGCCAGACAAACCAATGTTTGTTGAGGTTGGAACTTCAATTGGAAAAGGAGATGTACTTTGTGTAATCGAAGCGATGAAATTATTCAACGAAATCGAATCAGAAGTTTCAGGTAAAATCGTCAAAGTATTGGTGGACGATATGTCACCAGTAGAATTTGACCAACCTTTATTTTTAGTAGACCCGTCTTAAATAATTATAAATTATGAATTTCGAATTGGTTTCTCCAAATCCTTTTCTATAATTCATAATTGATAATTCATAACTCATAATTAAAAAAAGATGTTTAAAAAAATATTAATTGCCAATAGAGGTGAGATTGCTCTTCGTATCATCAGAACATGTCGCGAAATGGGTATCAAAACTGTTGCAGTTTACTCTACGGCAGATGCAGAAAGTTTGCATGTTAGATTTGCCGATGAAGCAGTTTGTATCGGACCTCCACCAAGTAATTTATCTTACTTGAAAATGTCTAGCATTATTGCAGCTGCAGAAATAACCAACGCAGATGCCATTCACCCGGGTTACGGATTTTTATCAGAAAACGCTAAATTTTCTAAAATCTGTCAAGAACACGGAATCAAATTCATTGGAGCTTCTCCTGAAATGATTGACCGTATGGGTGATAAAGCTTCCGCTAAAGCAACTATGATTGAAGCAGGAGTGCCTTGTGTACCTGGTTCAGAAGGAATTTTGGTTGATTACGAAGACGCTGTAAAAGTGGCTAAAGAAGTAGGATATCCTGTTATGATGAAAGCGACCGCTGGTGGTGGTGGAAAAGGAATGCGTGCTGTTTGGAAAGAAGAAGATTTATTCAAAGCATGGGAAAGTGCTCGTCAAGAAGCGGCTGCCGCTTTTGGAAATGACGGAATGTACATGGAGAAACTGATTGAGGAACCACGTCATATCGAAATTCAAGTAATTGGAGATTCATATGGTAAAGCGTGTCACCTTTCTGAAAGAGACTGTTCCGTTCAACGTCGTCACCAAAAGTTAACAGAAGAAACACCTTCTCCTTTTATGACGGATGAATTACGTCAAAAAATGGGAGATGCTGCCGTTAAAGCGGCTGAATATATCAAGTATGAAGGTGCGGGAACAGTTGAATTTCTAGTGGACAAACATAGAAATTTCTATTTCATGGAAATGAACACCCGTATTCAGGTGGAACACCCTATTACAGAGCAAGTTATTGACTATGATTTAATTCGTGAACAAATTTTAGTAGCGGCTGGAATTCCAATTTCTGGTAAAAACTATTTTCCACAACTACATGCTATTGAATGTCGTATTAATGCCGAAGATCCTTACAACGATTTTCGTCCGTCTCCAGGAAAAATTACAAATTTACACACACCCGGAGGTCACGGTGTTCGTTTAGATACACATGTTTATTCTGGATATTCAATACCACCTAACTACGATTCTATGATTGCAAAGTTGATTACAACTGCTCAAACGAGACAGGAAGCAATCAATAAAATGAAACGTGCATTAGATGAATTTGTTATTGAAGGAATTCATACTACAATCCCATTTCACCGTCAGTTGATGGACGAACCGGCTTATGTAGAAGGAAATTATACGACAGCCTTTATGGATACTTTTAAAATGAAAGAGAAGAAAGACTAAATAGATAATTACTTTTAAAAAAAATGCCTTGCAATTATGTAAGGCATTTTTTTTGTTTTAAAACTGTGTACAAATTATACAAATTTTGAGATAATGAATCACTGTTACACACAGTAGTAAGTTTATATATAGCTGACAAGTAATGAATTAGCATTTGTAACACCCCTGGTACGGTAATTTCTTATGTGTTGGTAATAAAATACTAATTAAAATTCTATAATCATGAAAAAATTAATTCTATCAGCAGCAATCGTATTGGGAAGTTTAACTTCTTTTGCAAACAAAACTATCCCAACTACCACAGAAATAGTTAAAATTGTTCAAGAAGAATATACTGAAATAACGGCTGACCAACTTCCAGAAGCAGTACAGACCGCATTAAAAACATCGTATCCTGACGCAATCATTGACAAAGCTTATGTCAACGAGAAAAAAGAATATAAAATAGAAATTTCATTGGGAGACCAGAAAGCTGCTATTTTTGCAGATGCAAATGGCAACTGGATTAAGAAATAAAGTAGGGTAACTTATATTTTGTTTTTGTAAGAAAGAGGCTTGTTTATTCAAACCTCTTTTTTTTGCATATTTTTATGATGATTCATTTTTTTTAAACTTTATATTAGCACGAAAGATTCTACCCATGCTCAAAATTTTAGTAATTGAAGATGATGTCGCGTTTTGTAAGTTAGTCGAAAAGTTTTTGACTAAAAATGGCTATGAAGTTTCCACGTCTTTTTCAGCGGCTGAAGCCAAAACTAAAATAGCTACTACTAAATTTGATTTAATTTTAACCGATTTACGACTGCCTGATTCTGATGGAATGACGTTGCTTTCAGAATTCACAAAAGACATTCCTTCAATTCCAGTTGTTTTAATGACGGGGTACAGTGACATAAACACGGCTGTAAAAGCGATTAAAAATGGCGCTGCCGATTATATTTCAAAACCATTTAATCCGGATGAGGTATTGATTGTGGTGGCGAATGCTCTCAAAGCAAATGAAGTTGTTTCAGAACCAAAACAAGCTCGTGCTAAAAAGGCAACTAATGTCATAAAAGAATCCAATTCGGAATTTGTTTTAGGTATTTCACCAGCTTCATTAAAGTTAGCAGAGTACATTAAATTAGTAAGCCCGACTGATATTTCGGTTTTAATTATTGGCGAAAGTGGTACCGGAAAAGAAGTTATTGCGCAAAAAATTCATCAAAATAGTCAAAGAAATAGAGAAGTATTTATAGCTGTTGATTGTGGAACGACTCCTAAAGATTTGGCGGCAAGCGAATTTTTCGGACATATTAAAGGTTCGTTTACCGGAGCATTAAATGATAAAGTGGGTTACTTTGAAGCGGCAAATGGAGGAACGATTTTTCTTGATGAAATTGGAAATTTATCGTACGAAAACCAAGTACAATTGTTAAGAGCACTTCAAGAACGAAAAATCAAACCTGTTGGAAGCACAAAGGAAATTGCAGTAGATATAAGGATTATTACCGCGACTAATGAAGATTTGCGTGAAGCGGTTAAAATCGGTGATTTCAGGGAGGACTTATACCATAGAATTAACGAATTCTCTATTACTTCCCCATCTTTAAAAGACCGAAAAGAAGATTTGTTGATTTTCGCCGAATTCTTTTTGGAGAAAGCCAATCAACAATTAAATCGTGAAATAATCGGTTTTTCAGATGAAGTAATTCAAATCTTTCAAAATTATTCCTGGGCTGGTAATTTAAGAGAAATGCAAAACGTAGTTAAGCGTTCGACTTTGCTAACGACGGCTGCTTTTATCGAGAGAGCTGTTTTACCTTCAGAACTTTTTTTAGTACACCCTGAAAAGGACGAAGTTGTTTTTTCGCTTTCTCAAAATGAGAAAGAAGCGATTATTCAAGCTTTGGAACAAACACAAAACAATAAGTCAGAAGCTGCAAAATTACTAAAAATCAACAGGAAAACTTTGTACAATAAACTAAAGCTCTACAATTTAGAGTATTGAATCTTGTTTAAATAATTCAAAAAGATTATTTATTTTTTGGTTCAACTTTGTGTTAATCGTTTCAATTTCATCTAACCCTAGTGTATCATTACTTAATTTATTCAACAATGAAGCGATTTCACTTGCTTCTAATTGTTGGAACATGGGATACATGCGATGCGAAATTTCCTTAATGTCCCGTAAATTTTTCTCATTAATTCCCCGCCGAAGAACCATTAAACTTTCATGCGTATTCTTTACAAATGAATTCAGAATCTCCTGTACCGCTAACGCATCGTCTGGTAAAAAAGCTTTTAATTTTACCAATGAATAAGCGGCTTGAGAAGGATTGTTTTCACTATAACTAAAAGTATTTTCACTATTTTCGACAAATAATTGGTCCAATTGTTCAACTAATTTTAACGGCGAGTACGGTTTTTGAAGCACGGATGAAAAACCAGCTTTTTTATAAATTTCTAAATCTAAATCAGCTCGACCAGTTACTGCTAAAATGGGCTGCTGTTTAAAACTTTTCATTTTTTGAAGTTGTTCAATAAAACCAAATCCATCTAAAACCGGCATCTGGATATCGGTAATGATGCAATCAAAGTCAATTGAAGGAATTGCCTTTAAAGTTTCGGTTGCAGAACTAAAAGGATAAATAATATGATTCTTCTGCTTCAATACTTCTGTTGTTAAAGCCAATAAATTTGGGTCATCATCAACAAGAATAATTTGATAAGTTTGATTTGGCTGAACTATTTTTACAATTGATTCGGATTCAAATTCAGAAGAACCCCAAATTAATGGAAGCTGAATTGTAAATGTACTTCCACGGCCATAACTGCTTTTTAATGAAATAGTTCCATTCAAAGCTTCCGCCATCTTTTTAGCAATGGTTAGTCCCAAACCAGTTCCGCCAAATACTTTTTCAATTCCATCATTTGCCTGTGTAAATTCTTCGAAAACCAAATCTCGACTGCTTTCTTTAATTCCTATTCCAGTATCGGAAACACTAATTATAATATACTTTTCAATGATTTTTGCGTCAATTGCAATCGTGCCTTTTTCAGTAAATTTATAAGCATTTCCAATCAAATTACTCAATATTTGACGCAAACGAAAAGGGTCTGAAACAATGTTTTTATGAAATGCAGAATCAATTTCTAATTGAAGGCTAATATCTTTTTGAACATAAACTGCTTGAATGCTTTTCGCTACTTCTTCGATGCTATTTTGCAATGAAAAAGGGATATTTTCAACCACTATTTTTCCAGCTTCAATCCTTGTAAAATCTAGCAAATCTTGCACTAGTTTCGAAATGTATTCGGAAGAACCTTTAATGTTTTTATTATAGTGTTTTTGTTTAACCGTCAAGTCAGAATTCCCTAAAAGTTCCGAATAACCAACGATTGTGCTTAATGGTGTTTTTAAATCATGACTTACAGTTGAAATCAGTTGTTCACGGTCTTTCAATAGTTTACGTGTTTTCAAATTAGCAATTTCCAATTGCTTTTTATACGATTGAGTTTTAGAGAAATCATTTAATATCAAAATAGAGAAAAACACCGTCAAAATGAAACCAACAATTGCAGCGTAAGTCACTACTTTATTAGTTTTTTGCAAAGAAATTTCCTTCTGAATATTCGTTTCAGTGGTACTTTGAATGATTTCTCGTTCAATAATATTCAATATTTTTCGAAGTTGTTCGGAAATTGAAACTTCGTTTTGCTGTAATTTCTGCTCTTGAATTTCTAGTGATTTATTCTTGATGGCGTTGGTACGGACTACATCGCTTAGTGTTGTTTTTGAAACAACTAGCATCGAATCAAGTGATTTTTGCGAAAGCGTGTTGGTACTGTCATTGGGAATATTTTGATTTAAAACCGTTACCATTTTTTGCAAAACGCTTCTTTGGTATTCTTCTAAATTATTAGGATTTTTAACTAAATCATTAAGGCGGAGTTTTCGTAAAGAACCTTCCATTTGTGTGATTTTGTCAATTGCCTTTTGAACAGAAGCTTCGTTATTAGCTTGTTCCTTTACTTTTTTCAAATCTTTTATAGTAATCACTTTTCTATTTAAAAGCAATTTAACACTGTCAAGCAAGGTGATTTGTTTTGGATTTTGAATGTAAATTTTGAAAGCATCGATTTCAGACTTTAGAGAATCGGTATGAAATATATAGTTGTTTAAATCCAGCTCGGCATTCGATTGTAAGCTCATTCGGGCGTAACCTTCGTTTTTGTAAATATTGGATAGCAAATTACTTACTTTTAAAACTTTATCGTTTTCGGTTGAAATGTTCGCACCCGCTTTTGAAAATACAATATTCTCCGTGTATAAAATCCAGCCAACCGTTACTACCAATGCAATTAATGCAAGATAACTGATGAGGACTTTTACAGGAATATAACTTTTTTTATCGGCCATTTCGTAAAGATAAAAAGTATTAAAAAGTTTATTTAGTATAATTTGTTAAAATGACTGCATAAAAAAATCCCGATGTATAATCGAGATTCAATAAGAAACTTATGTCGTTTAGATGTTCATTTTTTTAGCAAGTTCACTCGGAACAGCCGCTTTATGAACCATAATCGCTGTCGATTTTAATTTGATGTATTCTTTCGTCATGAATAAATACCCTTTGTAATCGTTTGTTACTCCCCAAGAATTTTTCACAATGTAATATTCCTTTCCATTTTGGTCTTTCGCAAGTCCAACAATATGCATTCCGTGGTCGTCCGTTGTGTTGTAATTATCAAATCCTTTCTGACGCATTTCATCTGTAATTGAAGGTTCTTTTTTTGGTCCGTTAAACAAATCTGCTTTTTCTTCAGGAGTCATGTCGTCAAACTTTTTATCACTTACAAACGCTACTCCGTTTTTCCAACTGAATGTTTTTTCACTCACGTCTCCAGCCCAAGCTACTGTATATCCTTTTTTCAAAGCGTTATCAACAATTGAAGTCAAATCGTTTGCTTTCACATTATAAACTTGCTCAAACGACCAATTATCAGGAACTAAAAGTGTTCCTCTGGTGTAAAATGGAGTAGTGTCAAAAGAAGAAATCTGAATGTAATCGTCTGGATTAATTCCGATTACATCTTTTGCAAAAGTTTGTGGCGTATACTTTTTTCCATTATAATCAAATGATTGTGGCACTTGACCTAAATACGAATCGATAACTGCGGCATAAGCCGCTTCCCAATTTGGCGTCAATTCCCCATTAGGGTTTTTTACCACCGCTTGCAAAATACTTTCGGTAATCTGACCCATTTCAGCAAATTTATTTTTTTGAGTTCCATAGTTCAATCCCGTATAAACCGATTGGGGAACGGCACCGTATTTTTTGTACATATTAATCACGTCGTACAAACCACCACCATCGCCTAATGTGACAGCACCGTGCATTCTCACGTACATTTTTCCTTTTTCGATATACGTGTTCCTTGCCGAAAATATCTGCGAAATTTCAACAGGTTGTTTTCCCATTCGTGCCATTTCAGATTCTAAAAAAGAGTTTGCCGAATAACTCCAGCATGTTCCTGATGAACCTTGATTTTTAACCGAAGTATTTTCAAGATTAATCATTTCTGTAAACTGAAAAGACGCTTTACTGTTGTCGCTAGCGTTTACTTTTAAAGCATTTACTAAATTATCTTGTGCAAATCCGCTAATGGTTCCAGCAAAAAAGGTTGCGGCTAAAATATACGGACGAATTGAAAATGTATACATTTTATTTATATTGTCTAGTTATTGAATAAGTGCTTTTTTTGCGGAATTTGTTACAGTTGAAAATTATTTAACGCTTCATTTTTTTTATTTCATTGTCAAAATCCGAAATTATTTTTTGTGTTTTATTAAAGTTTTCATATTCATTAATAGCCTTTTTCTCGGCGGTAATTCGCGAGATTGTACCTTTGGTTTCTAAAACTTTATATTCATTAAAGCTCAGAAATTTATTTACACTGTCAGCTAGTCCTTTCATCGTAAAAGTATTCTCACGTTCAATCAAACCTTCAATGTAATCGAAATATCCGGTTACTGTTCGTTCCAACTGCTTTATTTCAGTTTCCTGCAAATAATTCTTGGCGACGATAACATCTTGTTTTAAAATCCTTCCTTCGGGCGAATGCTTCCAAGTCGTTAACCCCATATTTTCTTCGGAACTATCTGCTTTTGAGTGAATGATTTCGGCAGCAGTTTTTCCGGTTATGGCAAAATGAAATTTGTTTTGCACAAAAGCATAAAAGTTTTTAGTTTCCTCGGATTTACGGTTGTACATTCAGCAAAAATGTCTGTAATTTGTTGGTAAACTCTTCGTTCACTTGCACGAATTGAGCGAACTCTTTGCAGTAATTCTTTAAAATAATCTTTTCCAAAAACAGTTTGATTTTCTTTCAAACGTTCGTCATCCAATACAAATCCTTTTATAATAAATTCTTTTAAAGTTTGGGTTGCCCAAATTCTAAATTGTGTGGCTTTCGCCGAATTTACTCTGTACCCTACAGAAATAATGACGTCTAGATTGTAATATTCTAGATTTCGAGCGACTTCTCTCGTTCCTTCTATTTGAACCGTTCGGAAATCCCGAACAGTTGCCTCTTTCTCTAATTCTTTACTTTCGTAAATGTTGGTAAGATGTTCACTAATAGTAGATTTTGACACCTTAAACAAACTCGCCATCGCTTTCTGTGTAAGCCAAAAAGTTTCGTTTTGCACAAAAACATCTACCCTAACTTGATGATTAGGTAAACTATAAATTAAAAAATTTTTAGCTTCGTTTTGCATCTTCAACTAATTATTACAACGTCTCTTTCAACCATTTGAAAAATTCTCTTTGCCAAACAATTGCATTTTGTGGTTTCAAAACCCAATGATTTTCTTCTGGAAAGTAAACTAATTTACTTTTAATTCCACGAAGTTGAGCAGCTTGAAATGCTTCTAAACTTTGACCAATTGGCACACGGAAATCTTTTCCACCTTGAATGATTAAGATAGGCGTGTTCCATTTGTCTACATAATTGATTGGATTAAATTCGTTGTATGCCTTTTGAGCAATTGCGTTGTCTTTTTCCCAATAAGCACCACCAAAATCCCAACGGTTAAAGAATACTTCTTCGGTAGTTCCAAACATACTTTGTGTATTGAAAACACCATCGTGAGCGATAAATGTTTTGAAACGATTATCATGATTCCCCGCTAAATAAAACACAGAATAACCGCCATAACTCGCTCCAACAGCTCCCAAACGGTCTTTGTCCACATATTTTTCTTTTGCAACATCGTCAATCGCACTTAAATAATCGTCCATCACTTGTCCGCCCCAATCTTTACTAATTTGCTCGTTCCATTCCACACCGTGACCGGGCATTCCGCGACGGTTTGGAGCTACAACAATATAACCTTGAGCCGCCATTACTTGGAAATTCCAACGGAAAGAATAAAACTGCGACAATGCAGATTGTGGTCCACCTTGACAATATAGTAATGTTGGATATTTTTTAGTAGCGTCAAAATTTGGAGGTAAAATTACCCAAACCAACATTTTTTTTCCATCAGTTGTAGTAACATATCTTCGCTCGGTTTTGCTTAGAGAAATTGAAGCATACGTTGCGTCGTTTACTTTTGTCAATTGATTCCATGATTTTTTCTTCAAATCATACGAGAAAAGTTCCGTAGCGTGATTCATATCGGTACGCGAAATAATTGCAGAATTTTTTACAATTCCAACCAATCCTGTCACGTCAAAATCGCCTTTTGTAACTTGTTGAACCGTAATGGCTATTCGTGTCATTCCCGGAAAATTGACTTCAAACAATTGTTTGGTTCCATCAACAGCAGCGGTGAAATATACTTTTTTACCATCAGCACTCCATGAAAAACTATCTACCGTTCCGTCCCAATTCGCAGTCAAGTTCATTTTCATTCCTTTAAAAGAAACAATAATGTCGTTTTTATCGGCTTCATAACCGTCGCGTTTCATTTGCAACCAAGTCAATTCTCCGTTTGGCGAAAATTGTGGAGCCGTATCATATCCTAAATTTTCTGCCGTTAAATTTGTAGTTTTTTTGGTAGCCAAATCATATTCGTACAAGTCCGTATTCGTAGAAACCGCATATGCTGTCCCCACTTTTTTCTTGGAAACGTAAACGATTTTACTTCCATCAGGCGACCAAATGTAATCTTCATCACCTCCAAAAGGTTTTTGTGGACTGTCAAAAGGTTCGGTTGGCATAATGTCGATTCCAACTTTTGCCGAAGCATTTTCTTTATAAAAAACGTGGTTGTGTTTGCCTTCGTTCCAAGTATCCCAATGCCTGTAATCCAAAGCATCGTAAATTTGAACATCCGACTTTTCTAATTCAGGATAAAAATCTTTTCCTAAAACTTTCGAGATTTTCACTTCTTCACTGTACAACACTTTTCCGTCTTTCGAAACATTTTTGTCATTCAATAGAGTTGAATAATCCGTAATTTCAGTTGCATTACCACCGTTTACAGGTATTAAATAGACTTTACTGTTCGATTTGTTTTCATCAACCGAAACTTGAGTGACTTTATAAACAATGTTTTTTTGGTCTTTAGTAATTCCCAAAGCCGAAACTCTACCTAATTTAAACAATAATTCTGGCGTCATCACTTCTTGCGAAAAAGCATTTATACTCATCATTAGCACTAATAATGGAACGATTTTTTTATACATAATACGTGTGTTGCGTTCAATTTCTTGAACATTTTTAGCAATCCCAAAAATACTAATAATATTATAGATTTGCCTAGTCAAAAGACGTGCTTCCCGTGAAATAGAAGAAGTTTAACGCTAAATTATAACTTCCGCTTTTCTTTAGAATTTAATTTGGGCGTGACCCTGATGAAAAATCAGGGTCGGGCTGTTCGTTCCCGCTTTTTTTTGTTTGGCAATGAAAAATTGCCAAACAAAAAAAGAGCTCCTCTTCCATCCCTCACGCGAAAAATAGCTTCCTTACGTAGAAAAATGCAGTTATTAATCACCCCTTTTTTATCAAGATTGAATGAGAATCGCGATTTAAATTCAAAATGACTACTTTTAAACACTGTAATATAATCTCGCAAAGGCGCCAAGACGCAAAAAAAACAGCTCGAGCTTTGCGTCTCTGCGAGACAAAAACTCTTAATAGAAAGTAAATAGAGATTATTGTTTAGTAATAACTTTGAAACAAATCACACAAATGAATTTAAGTTACTGGGAATATAAAAGTTGGTTTCAAAACATTGACTTCACCATTGTAGGAAGTGGAATTGTAGGTTTACATACCGCCTTAAACTTGCGAACGCGTTTCTCCGAAAGTAAAATTCTAATCATTGAAAAAGGAAGTTTGCCCGAAGGAGCAAGTACTAAAAATGCCGGTTTTGCATGTTTTGGAAGTTTGTCTGAAATTGTGGACGACTTAAAAACACAATCTCCAGAAAAAGTTTTTAAATTGATTTCGAAACGTTGGGAAGGTTTGCAATTGTTGCGAAACAGAATTGGTGATGAAGCGATGGATTTCCAGCAAAATGGCGGTTACGAACTTTTTACAGAAAACGATAAAGACACTTTTGAAGAATGTTTAGAGAAAATAGATTTTGTCAATGAATTGCTTTTTCCCTTGTTTAAAAGTCCGGTTTTCAAATTGCAGAAAGATACTTTTGGCTTTGAAAAGATTCACCAACAAATCATTTTCAATCCTTTTGAAGCGCAAATTGACACGGGGAAAATGATGCAGAAGTTATTGAAATTAGCCTATTCAGAAGGAATTTTAATTTTGAATAACCAATCGGTGACGGGATATCAAGAAAATGAAACTGATGTAAAAGTAACGTTGAATGATTTCTCTTTTTCGACCAAGAAATTACTTTTTGCTACCAATGGTTTTTCAAAAGAACTGTTTTCAGAAGATGTTCAACCGGCGAGAGCTCAAGTATTGATTACGAAACCAATTCCCGATTTAGAAATTAAAGGTACTTTCCATCTAGACAAAGGCTACTATTATTTCAGAAATATCGACAACCGGATTTTATTTGGCGGAGGCCGAAACTTGGATATCAAAGGAGAAACTACGACTGATTTTGGCAACACAAATTTAATTCAAAATGAGTTGGAGCGCTTGTTAAAAGAAGTAATTTTGCCGAACCACCAATTCGAGATTGAACATCGCTGGAGTGGCATTATGGGAATGGGTCAGACCAAAAATCCTATTGTAAAACAATTGTCTAATCACGTGTATTGTGGTGTTCGGTTGGGAGGAATGGGAATTGCGATAGGCAGTTTAGTAGGAAAAGAATTAGCAGATTTTGTTTAAAAAATAGAATATTTTATGTTTAAAAAATTATTTCGTTTCATCTGGAAAGCAATGCTTTGGTTTTTTGGATTGTCTATTTTATCGGTGGTGATTTTTAAATTTGTACCGGTACCGTTTACGCCATTGATGATTACACGAGCCATTGACCAGAAGTTGGACGGACAAGAAATGACTACAAGTCACGATTGGGTTCCGCTAGAGCATATTTCTACAAACATGCAAAAAGCAGTTATCGCTAGTGAAGACGGGAATTTCTTAACGCATAGTGGTTTCGACTTTGATGCGATAAAGAAAGCGATGAAGAATAATGAAAAGGGAAAAACAATTAAGGGAGGAAGCACCATTTCGCAACAAACGGCTAAAAATGTTTTTCTTTGGCAAGGCAGAAGTTATCTAAGGAAAGGTCTTGAGGCTTATTTTACGGTTTTAATTGAATTCATTTGGGGTAAGGAACGCATCATGGAAGTCTATCTCAATAGCATCGAAATGGGAACTGGCGTTTACGGAGTGGAAGCGGCTTCAAAACATTGGTACGGAAAATCCGCAGCTGATTTATCTAAAAGAGAAGCGGCTGGAATTGCTGCAATATTGCCGAATCCACGGAAATTTAAGGCGAGTAATTCTTCGAGTTATATTGAACGAAGAAAGGGTAGAATTGTGAAACATATGGGTTATGTGGGGAAATTAGACTATTGATGTATGATTAAAAAGTGTGTAGTATTATTGTTTTTAATAATGAGTTTACCTGCTGTTGCACAAAAACATGTGGCTGAAATTGGATTGATTTTAGACAATGATTTATACACTTCTACCTACAATGATAAATATTATACCAACGGTTTCGAACTCTATTACCGCTTTTTAAACACTCCTAAAAGCGAAATTATAGTAAAGAAAATCACTGAGTTTAGAATTGGTCAATACATCTACAATCCGCAGACTATAAGAGCGGACCGTATTGATTATAACGACCGACCTTTTGCCGGAGTACTTTTTGCGGAAGCGGGAGTTCATCAGTTTTTTGTAAATGAAAGTGTCCTTAAATTGAATGCACAAGTGGGGTTTATGGGTCCGAATGCTTTTGGTCAAGAAACACAGGAGTTTTTTCACAACACCTTTGGTTACAAAAAAGTGTCGGGGTGGCAATATCAGATGCACAATGCTTTATTGGTTCAGGCAGAAGTTTTTTATGCGAAGAAATTGTTTACGCTAAACAACAAGAACACCTTGGATATTTTGGCGCAAGCCGAGGTAAAAGTGGGCACAATTTTGAATGAAATAACAGCGGGTCCTGTCTTGCGAATTGGTTTCAAGAACTTACTTCCTGTTTCTGATTCTAACTTATATGATGCAGCACTTCGGTACGACCAAAACTACAAGGACACTTCCGAATTTTACTTTTTCATCAGTCCAAAGGTGAATTATCAGGTGTATGATGCTACTATTGAGGGGAGTTTGTTTGATGACAAGAGTCCGGTGACGTTTCCTTTGGTGCCGCTTCGGTTTCAGGGAGAAGCGGGTTTTAAGTACCGCAAGAACCGCTGGAATTTAAGTTATACCTTTAATTATACTACTCAAGAGGTGGATAATATTGTGAATGTAGGGTATTATTATGGGTCGATTGGTATTGGGTATTTCCTCACCACGGCATTCTCCAAATGAGAGGGAGTTAGGCAATGATAGTTGTGGTTTTCCGCTTGGTGAAAACTATTTTCCTTGTATCTGAGTTGCGTTTCCGCATAGTAGCAATTATCTTCCGTGTGCCAGAATTAAGTTTCCGTAGGGGCTAAATGAGCTTCCGCATATCTAACTGAATATTCCGTGTGTCAGAATTAAGTTTCCGTAGGGATGAAATGAGCTTCCGCGTATCTAACTGAATATTCCGTGTGCCAGAATTAAGTTTCCGTAAGGGTGAAATGAGTTTTCCTCACCCCAACCCTCTCCAAAGGAGAGGGAGCTTGGACTACGTAAGAATGTCATTGGTTTGTTTTGTAACCAACCAATTTATTTGTGCTTTTGGTGTACTAAATTCCTTGGAGGGCGACACATTTGAGCTAAATTTTGACAAAGAACTTTTTAATTGATTGTGCAAAGAAACGGCGGTTTACTAAATTTTGCACAATCGTTTTACGTTCGTTTTTTATACCCAATTATTTGGAATAATTGGGTATAAAAAAAACTTCTTGAAGGAAGTTTTTTTTTGTGTTTATGATTCTGGATTTGGTTTCGGCATTGTGTTGTTGAGGTTGTTTTTCACTTTGGAAAAGCTAAATTGTTCTTGGATTGCCGGTTGTTCTTTAAAGAACTTTGCCGAAATTTTTGCAATTGAGATTACTTTATCGTAGATGTTGTTTAGCGCTATAATTCCATCGTCTGTGAGTTCTTTTCTGGTTCCTTTTTTACCTTCTTGGATGATGTTAGTGTCTTTGAGTTGATCGGCATGGCTGATTACTTTATCAAGGAGGTCTTGGGCTGTTCCTTTGGCTGTAATGGTGTCTTGTAATTGCGGTGTTAGATTGGTTTTGAATTGATAGAGTAAACTGATTAAAGCTTCTTGGTCTTTGTTTTTGGTTTTGGAATGGAAGGCGGTAAAGCCTAGTGTGTTTAGGATTTCGGTTTTTTGGATGGGTTCATTTTTAAAATCTTCTTCGATTTGTACTTTAACTTCGGCAAGGTCTTTTAGGGCTGCACTTTGATTGGCAAGTACTGCTTGTGTTGCGTTTCTTAACCCTTTAGCATTGTCTTGACCGAGGTGGTCTTGAATAGCTTTGTCAATTTCGTTTCTAAAGTCTTCGAAGAAGGGGTCTTTCCAGGTGGAACGTTTGGATTGCAGAAAATCTTTTTTTGCAATTGCTGAATCTATTATTGTGGCTGCGGAAAGGAGCAATTCGACGTCTTTGCATTTGTAGTTTCTTACTGGTTTCATGGTTTTTTCGGTTTAAAGGTTGGTGTTGGGATTTTACGGTTTTAGCGCACTATCCATTCGATCAGTTTGGTTTCGAGGGCGGAGATAATTGCTGTTAACGTAGTGATTAGGTACAGGATTATATTGAACATAACTTTTTATTTTTTGTTATGGTGTAAAATTAGGGGGTTTGTAAATAGTGGTATTACGGCAAAGCCGTAAAAAATGTTAAAACAGGAAATTATAGGTATAAAAAAACGACAACTTTTGAAGGTTGCCGCTTTGTCGTTTTTTTTAATGCGAAAAATAAGCGATAGTGTATTGTTAAATAAGCAACTGTAATTTATTTAGAAGGCTTTCTTTAATAATTTAATTACTTACATGGGTGCCGTAAAGGAGGTTTTGGTTTTTTCTTAATGTAAAATAACAGATTGGAATTATTATTACTCCAATCAAAATTAAGAAAATCATAGAATCACGGAACGCTATTATTGGCGATTCATTATCAGTAGACACAACTTCGAAGAGTTCTGTTTTTAGCATTCCATAGTAATTGATGAGTGCATGTAGTGCACCAACGAATAAAATGTTCTTAAATGTTAATAATAATGTCTGAAAAACAAATCCAATCATTATTGCAAATACTATTTGGGTAAACACACTTAATACATCATAACTCGGATTGAATAGATTTGTTAAATGAAGAAAGCCAAATATAATTGAAGAAATAGCCACATAACTAAAGATGTTTTTACTTGAGCTATATTTAAAATGGTAACAAATTCTTGCAAACACGAATACTCTACTAAAAAATTCTTCAAAAAACCCCACACTAAGGCATTGAGCAAAATAGGAATAATGTTTAAAATCCGTTATTATGCGGTCCTCTATTAAGATGCGATTAGAAACTTTATATATAGAAATTGCTATCAATCCTATGCTTAATGAAGTAAAGAAAAGGTTGTTTTTAAACAAGTATTTCCATTGTACAAGTTCATCTGTGAACAGTAACCATAATGTAAATACAAGCATTAATACTCGAAGTAAGGCTAATCCCAAGAGCTGAAATTCTTCTGCAAGTACTTCGGAAATTAAGCGTTTACCCAAAATATTTACGAGCATAAAAGCAACAATTATAATTAGCGTAATTGAAAGCGATTTTTTCATATACATTTATTTTTTATTACCATTACATTTCAGCATCACAATGGTAATATTCGATTTCCCTATAATTTGATGGTGTAAAAATAATAATATTAGAACGATTTAGATTGTAGCTTAACCGTAATAGCAGGAATTTACAGGCATAAAAAAACGACAACTTTTAAGGGTTGTCGTTTTTCGCAATTAACAAAAAACTATTTTTTTCTAATCAAATTCATTTAGACCGTATAATATTTCCTTCATTTTTGTACCGTTAACTTCCACTGGTTTGTAGGCGATGTTGAATTTGTCAATGGCAACGTCGATGTCGCTTTTTAATTTTTTGTATTCCAAAGGAAGCTTGCTTTCGCATTGTTTTTCGTTTTCATAGCTGTTAAGAATGATTTTAAATTTTTCATAAAACTTACCACCTTGGTCAATGAAATTATTGTACTGAATGATAAACTGAAGTAATCGGTCAATGGGAAATTCGAGATTGACTTGCATTTTATATTGAGCTGTACCTGTTGTGGTTTTTAACTTTGTAAGGTATTCTTCCATCTTTAGAGTTACATTTTCCCAGTCGTCATTAGAGCGGCAGTTTTCTAGCGTTGAAGTATAACCAATAGGTTTGGTATAATCCTTAAATAAGGTTTCGATGTCTTCTTTCATTTTTGCATTGCTTTTTTGTAAAAAAGCGGTTTCGAAATAAATGGTATTTAGGTCGTTTTGCATGCGTAAGGTAAAATCTAAAATACAGGCTACATTTCCCAATTCTTTTTCTTTTTCATCTTTGGACATAGAGGAGGTAGTCATTGAAGTAAACGTCTGCACTAGCGAGACAATGGTATTGGTGCCTAAAACGGAAGTTAAATCAAAAGCTGTTTTCTTGTCTTTTTTAGCCGAAACCAACTCTTTTAATTTCTCGTATTCTGGATATTGATTGGGGTTAGACATTTTGTTGATTTCATTAAGTGTTCTCACGGAGGCAAAATGATGGTCTAAACTCAGCACTTTTTCATAGAGAATCTTTATAATTTGCAGGCCTTTTAAATATCGTATTTTTGATATTTCGCTTGTTACTTCTGTTTGTAGCACTGTAATTTCTCTTTTAATTAAATCTTTTTCGACTAATAAATCTACTTTTTGTTCGGTACTTACAGCGATGGCTAGTGCGGCATCAATTTTGTTTATTTGAACGGTTTTATCGTCTAGGATTTTTTCGTATTTTTTATTAATTGCTTTTATTTCAGAAATAAGTGCTTCCATAATCACGTTAGGATTGGTTTCTGCCGTGGGAGAAAACGCCATTGTTTTAGCAAACAAGAGAAGATAAATGCTTAAGGTTAGGAACGTTTTCATGGTATATTAGTTTAAGAAATGATTAAGTACAATTATCTGTGAAATGAAAGCGTGAAGGTTACTTTTACTTTGTCTTTTTCGACGGTTACAGGGTACGTGCCTTTTTTTAAAAGTCCGTAGGCTAAGTCGAGGTCGAGGTAGATGAGGGTGTCCAGGTCAAAGATGAAATCGTTTTCTTGTATAAACATGATTTCATCTGTGGGTTTTAGGTCTCTGTATTCTTTGCCAAAAAAGATGATTTGTTCTTCAATGGAAAGTTTGTTTGGTTCGATTTCGAAACTCATTTTGTTGAAATCTAATTTTGTTGAAGTGTATATATTCACGTTGATATTTTTGAATTGTTTTGATTCAAATTTATATAGGATTTTATTTTTAGAGTAAAAAATTTCATTCCAAACTTTTAACTCATATAAGTTGTTTTTAAGGAGCTTCAAGTTCTATTTCAAATGTTGCGGTATCGCGTTCAAATTTGACTGGATAGTCTTTTTCTACTATTGTATTAGCATCAGGATCAAAGCGCAATTTTCGTAATAAATCGCTATCTATTTTAATATTAGAACCTATGTCAACTGGAAAAACTTTTGTTAGTTGTAATTCATTCCATTCTTTAGTTGTAAATCCTAATTTTTCAAGAGTAATTTTTAGTTTATTATCAGTTGTCTTGGAAATCAATGTGTTCGTTTTTTCATGACTTTCTTTAATAGGTTGATCTCGATCAGGGTTACACATCCCAGTGCCCCCAAAGCAACTTCTATTGTGACCATCTAAATCAACATAAATTTCCGTTATACTATTTTGAGCTGAACCAGTTGTTGTAATGAGTAAAAGTGACATATAAATGATGATTCGTAACATGATTTTGTTATTTAGGATTATGATGTAAAATTACCATATGATTGGATTAGTGAATTACGGTTTTGCCGTAAATAATGTTAAATCGGGAATTAGAAGGCATAAAAAAAACGACAACTTTAGGGGTTGTCGTTTTTAGGGTATATTTTAGAAAGCATAAAATTAATAGAATTTATTTTCTACTAGTTTAAAACAGTGAAGTTCAAGAAAGAAGTCTACGGGAATATATTCTAATGTATTTCTTTTTAAAAGGCTACTATAAAAACTGTTAAGTTTTTTTTTTGGTGGTTCATACTTTATAGTTAAATTCAGTTGAGTTAAAACTAGAAAAACAAATTCAGAACAGTATAAATTAGAATTGGAATTGGTTAATTTGAATTCCTTATCAAAAGTTATATTCTCTCTTTCAAAAGATTTTAATATTTCAATAAGTCTAATTTTATTGCTTTTAGTTATTTTATATTTCCAAATAGATGAATAATAAATATCATCTAGCCTAACGAAAGAATTATAATCCTCTTTAATTAGAGAAGATTGATTTTCATTTTTTTTAATATTATCAATATTATAAATCACATATTTTTTATTTTCAACAAATCCGATTCCAACATGAGTAGATAGAGTATCATTAATATTAAAATCTTCTGCAATAAATCCCCTTTTGCTCATCGTGGATCTTGTAAAGATGTAAATACAATCTTCATCAATAATTTGTTTTTCTTGACTGAAACTACTTATACTAATAAAAATTATTACAATTAAAAGTAAAAGTTTTTTCATTAGAATCGATAGCTTACAAATCCATTAGCTTGTAAAATTCCACCTGGTGCTTCGTAAGCATAAGTACTTACAAGTTTAATTCCTAATCCCCATTTACTTTTAGGATAAAAATTGATATTTGTTCCGATATCCAGACCTGTAAAGTTGTTTTTGTCTAAAGGAAGCTTATTTTCTATGGACATATAGCTGAAGCCGAACAATAAACTAAACTCGATGTGTTCAGATGAACCGATTTTCTGTTCAGCATGTAGGGAGATTTTTAAAAATTGATAATCAATTTTGGTTGGTCGGTTTTCTAATTTGCCGCCTAGACCAGATAATTTCAGAGCAGTTTGTTCAGAAAAGTGATAATTGATGCCGAGTTCAATATTTCCTCCACGGTCTTTGCCGATATTTAAATTTCCTACAGAAGTTTCAGCTGAAATTTTTGATTGTGCTATCCCTAAGAAAGGCAATGCAAATAGAGCGAGCGTAAGGATTGTTTTTTTCATTTTTTTAATAGTTTAAAAGTGTTTTAGATATTTAAAAACAAGCCCGTTTTGAGGGATCGTTTGAATTTAATAAGATGGCTGTGCAGAATCAATTTGAAATTACTTTGCGAAAAAGTAAATATCAATCGATACAGTAAAAATTGAAATAAGTACTCCTACTAGAACCTTTACAATTTTAGAAATTTACATAATTTTTTATTTTAGAATGTGACTATTCATAAGGTAATACAACCAAGAACCTTTATTGATGTAAAAATATTGCTTTATGTAAATGCTGTATTACGGCAAAGCCGTAAAAAATGTTAAAAACAGGGATTTGTATGTATAAAAAAACGACAACTTTTAAAGGTTGCCGTTTTAAGTATTATAAATTCAATTTAATGTGATGTCATTAAGATAAATTCAGGAAATTAGTTTTTTAAAATTTCAATTCTTAATGTATTCCAGTCATTTGTTTCATTAAGAAGATTTTGCATTTCACAGATATTCTGCGGGGTTACTTTCTGGTCATATACAGCGATGATTTGGTCGTTGATATTATATTTGGTCTCACTTTTTAGCTTCGTGATGATTTTTAATTGGTTGTTAACTATCATACATAAGTAGTTATATTCTGGAATAATATTTTGTTCTTTCAGTGGGACATTATTTCTTTTGAAGAATACTTTTTTGTTTTTATAATCAATAATCCAATTGAAATATTTAATAAAATCCAATCCCATATTGTTGTATTTTCCCATCTTACTTGAAACAAAACAAATTGGAGCACTCATCTTTAATTCTGCAAGGAACATTTCATTTTCGTTGGAATATTTGCTATTGCTATCCAAGTTGCCGGAAGCTACAACTCCCTCCGAACCCAAAAATTCTGTATAATTAATAGGTTTTATTTTACTGTCACTTCCAATAATAAGGGGATAGGCACTATTTCCAGTGTCAAATAAAAAAGGTTCTTCATTTCCGTTTATATTTAAATAAACAGCAAAATGTCTGTTGAAAAATGTTGCTTTAACTTCACGGAAACCTACTTCGTCAGGTTGCGTTTTGCTGTTGTATAGGGTTAAACTATCAAAATCAAAAAGATAAATTTTAGACTCGCTTTTTTTAAAGAATGAACTGCCTATTACTCCTTTCCAGACATACGTATCTGTACAGTAGTTTTTCATGCCTGAAAGGACTGAAACTAACTGGTTGTTGAAGGTGTACATTTCAGTGTCAATAGTAGAAGGAACAAAAAAGCTGGAAATTTTGCCATTAGGGTCTTTAGTATCTAAAAAACTAATTCTTTCCTTTTTTGAAAAGTTGTTAATTAGCGTTGTGTCAAAAACAACGGTATTACTGGCTCCCGTATCAAATAAAAAACGTTCGTCTGTGCCATCAATTTTTACTTTGACGGTTAAAGACAAATCCATTTCTAATTTCATTTGGTCAGATTTTGAAACAAAGTTCTCGTCACTCGTTAATCGCATTAATTTGCAACTACAAAAGGAAAAACACAATAGGATACACAATATTCGCATAGGGGGTTTGGATTAAGTTATTTTTTTGACGAGATTAAAAAAGTTAAACCTTCTAATGTTCTTTTATACTATCAGTGTTAACGTTTAAGATTAACGACTTATTATTAGTGTCTAACGTCAAGCACTTCAACCAAGCTATAGAACTTTCATTAATACAAGATTTAGAGTATTTGACCCATGTATATATGTAAATTCTTTCGTAATCATTGAAATTAATAGAATCCTTTCTGGTAATGCATTTTGAATTTTCGAGTAATGTTTTCATGACCATTTCTCCATTGATTTTTTCATCAAATTTTCTAGTACCTATTTTGACATTATTGCAAATATCAGATTGAATGTCTTGAAAGCATCTTCCACCGTAGGATTCCAGATTGCAATCAATTAAATTAAAATTTTTATCTAGCACATATATATAACCAAAATCAAAATACTTCTTCAAGACAGGAAATGTTTCCTGATTCTTTGCAATAAGTATTTCGCCAAAGACGTCGTTTTGCCTAGCATAACTTATGATGCTTTCAATGGTTTCTTCTTTTGGTTCAGTCATGCCTAAAAAGTCTGCTTGTTTCCATTTATAAAAACTTACGAAAGCGATGACGATGAAGGCTATAAGGATACTATATTTATAAGATTTTTTCACATTTAATAGTTACGATTGGGTAGTAAGTAATCTATTCAAATATATATTAAACAAGAATCCGTTTTACAAATCTAAAACGGATTCTGAACTAGCAAATCTATAATTTTGCACTTTTCCGGAGTCCTTTGATAATTCCAATAACGGAAATTATTTCTAAAATCAGTCCAAGTCCTAGAATATAATTTGAATATTCGTAAGTGTTCTCAATTTTTAGGAGAGCACCAGTGATAACTAGTAACATACCAGCAATCAGTAAGGAGATAAATGTTTTCATATTATGTGTTTAATTTTCTGTTGTAAAAATACTCTCATGAAAAAAATATCGGTTACGGCAAAGCCGTAAAAAATGTTAATTGTTTTATGCTACGTATCCCAATCTTCTGCATTCTAAAACAATCTCTTCGTCCTTCCCGATTACTTTTAAATAATCCTTTATTCTCGATTTTCTTTTTTCTACGGCACTGGCTGATAATCCGAGTTTTTCAGCAATAGTGGCATTGCGAAAACCTTGAGAAAGTAAGGTGATGATTTGGCGGTCAATGGTATCAAAATAACCTTTGGTGATTATTTCTACTTTTAATGCTTCGCGCACAAGGGTGCTGTGATAGCTTTGATTGTTTAAGATGGATTGGACGCATTCTATTAAATTTTCGTCGTCAATTTCGCTTTTTATCATCATACCGTCGGGACGGCTTTTATAAATGACATCGTATATACTGAATTTCTCTGTAAGTGAGGTTAGTATTATAATTTTAGCGTTTTTATTGTTTTTGCGAATGAACGGTATTAAATCTTCTCCTAAAAATATCTTTTGTGCTTCAAAAGCAGGCATACTTCTGTCGAGAAAAACAAGGTCAAACGTTTGATGATTAGTAGCATCTGTAACGATTGTGTAGGCTTCTTGAAGAGACGTAGTAGTGGTAAAAACAAATGTTAAACCTTGGTCGTTGTTTTCTAAGATAGACTGATAGCCAAGTGCTGTAACCTTGTGGTCGTCAACAATTAAAATAGATTTAGGCATTTTGTTCGTATTTGTTGCACATAAAAGTAGTACACTAAAACGGAAGTTGCAAATTTATTTTGGTGCCTTTTTTTGGTGCCGTTTCGATAGAAAATGTACCTCCAGATTCTTCCGTTCGTTCTCGCATGTTTTTTAAACCTATCCCTTCTTTTTTTTGATTGGAGTCAAATCCAATACCGTCGTCTTTAATTTGAATCAAGAGTGATTGTTCTTTTTGTGCTATCGTAATCACCACTATTTTAGCCTTTGCATACTTGTCAATATTGTGTAAAGCTTCTTGAATGATTCGGTACAAATTGAGTTTAGCGATATATTTGATGTTTTCCCAAATAATTCCTTGCCCTATTTCCAAATCAAATTCAATATTTTGATGGTTTTTAATTTCGTTAAATAGGTTGTTGATTTCGTTTTCAATTCCATTAGCACTTGAAATAGTGTCTTTGTTTAAATCGTGTGACAATTTTCTCAGGTCATTTTCGATGACTTGTATCTCTTTTATGTATTCTAAACATCTTGCAATGGTTTCCGGGTCTGTTTTTTTCTTGAGGATATAGAGGTTCAATCGTATTCCTGACAATTTTCCCATAATCCCATCGTGTAATTCGCGGGAAATTCTTATTTTTTCGGTCTGTTTTCCTTCTTCAATTTTATCTTGTTGATGCAACAAGAGTTGGTACATTTTTTCGTCTTTGCGTTGTTGTTCTTGGATGAACAGCAATTCATTGTTTTGTAATTCTTGCTTTTCTTGAATTAGTTTAAGTTCGGTTATTTTTGCTTTGTTGGATTTGTTTTTAAACCATAAATATAAGGATAGAAGGAGAAGCAGTGCGAAGCCAATGGCAATAAGTAAGCGGGTGTTGAGCTTCTTGTTTTCTTTTTCAAATTGGTTTTTTTGAGTTGAGATTTCATCGGTTTCAAATTCTATTCGGGCAAACTTGTCGCGAGTGGCTCGTTCTACAGCAAGTAAACTATCGTTTAACTGAATGTAGCGTTCCGAATAGTAGTTGCTTTTAGATGGGTTGGATTTTGAGAGTAGTTTTAAAGTTATTAGTTCATCATCAAAAATTTGGTTTTTATGAGCTATTTCTTTTGCTTTCAGCAGATAGGTGTTTGCTTTTAAAGTGTCTTTATAAAAAAGATAGTATTCTCCCAACCGTAATTGACTTGTTACTTGAAGTGGTGCAAAATTAAGACTGTCACCAATTTTTAAATTTTCGGTATAAATTGATAAGGCTTTTTCTTTTTGAGTTTTATAGATTGATTTTCCTAAAGTGTTTTTCAAATAAGAGTAGACTCTAATGTTTTCACTTTTTAAATTATTGTTTGAAAGACCTTTGTTGATATATTCTATAGATTTGGTAATGTTGTTTTGTTTCTCATAAATTGTAGAAATATAAAAATATAACATTGAAGTATGAGAGTTTGCAAAAGCAACATTTTTAGTATTAACTACCTCTAAAGCTTTATTGTAATATTTTAATGCTTCATTATTTTTGTTTACACCTTCAAGTGAATTAGCAATTGTAACATAACAAGTGTGTTCTAGTTCTGGATTTTTTTTAATTTTTAAAATTTTTAATGCTTCTATAGAATATGATTGTGCTTCAAGATAGTTTTTTTGTGACCAAAGAATATCTGCTTTATATTGCAACAGATATTCAAGTAATTCCTTGGATTTTGTGTTTTTTGAAAGTTTTTCTGCAGAAGTGAGATAAAAATAAGCGCTATCAATCTGGTATATTTCTGAAAAATAATATCCTAAATTCATTCTTGAGTAAAGAATTCCTGAAGTATCAGAGCTAATGACGGCTTGCTTTTCTAAAGCGGAAGAAATTTTATAAAAACCGGCAATATCACCATTTAATATTTCGGAGTTAGCATCTTTTATTAATTGATTTCTTACTATAGTATCGTAGGCAATTTTATCAGGAACTTCAAGTCGAGATTTATTTTCAACTTGATTGTTACAACTAATTAGAAAAAGAAATAAAAAGAGGAAATTTTTATTCAAAGGTTATTGCTTTTTAATCCAAAAATAGGTAAAAATGTAGAGAAGCAATTTATAATACAAACTATTTCTCTACTTTCAGAATCATTTAAGGGATTTTTACAGGTGGGATAGTTCTTACAGGGGGTTCTCCCTCTACTGGAGGAATCGGGTCAACATTTTCCATCTCCAAAGTTGGTTCTATTTCAGGCAGTTCTTCCGCGGTACAAGAAGATAAAAAAGAAAGTAAAAGCAGTGACACGAGTATAAAAAGTAGATTTTTCATGATAGTAAATATTAAAATTAGACAAAGAATTGCTTTATAACTGCATTTGTATAAATGCGTTATGGTTTAAAAATAAATTTTAGGAATTCCGGGTAATTGTAATATTACATTGTAAAACTACTCTGAAATAGAGGTGGGGATTTACGGCTTTTTAGTAATTAATGTTAAAAAGTGTGGTGGAAAGAATATAGAGAAAAGAAAATGGAGAATAGATTTTTAGTAGTAATGTACTGGATTTCTGGTGGCAGGCTTGAAATATAATTGGGCACTATAAATTTATAATAATCCGAGAACAAAAAAAGCACCCGTCAAAACGGATGCTTATATTTCTTACTTATTTAAAGGTATGTTGCTTTTAAGCCAAACACATCGTTTCCTTCCTCAGCAACTTCCCATTGCCAGACTCCTTAAACTGTTTCACAAAATGAATTTCCTTAGGTTTTTCAAACTTATCCAAACCTTTAAAAATAGACTCGTCCACAACAAAAGGTTCTGATTCAATCAGTAAAACTACTTTCTCACCCAAATCAATATCAGGTTTTCCGCAAATCATAAACCGCGGACTGATTTTATCAACCAACTTTTCTTCCACCATTTCCGGATTGATTTTCACTCCACCCGAATTAATCACATTGTCAAGACGTCCCAGAAACTTAAACTGATTGCCATCGATAATTTCAATTAAATCATTGGTAACAATAGGTTCGTCAACTAATAAAGGGGCATGTATAATCAAGCAACTTCTATCGTCCGTTTCAATCGAAACATTCGGCATTAACCTGAAAGCATTTTCGCCTACTTTTTTAGCAGCAATGTGCGAAACCGTTTCAGTCATACCAAAGGTTTCATAACATTCTGTTTTTTTCAATTTAAGCAATTGCTTTTCGAGTTTCGCATTTATTTTTGCACCTCCTACGATTAGTTTCTTTATCAGATGTAAATCTTTCAACGAATTTTGAGCCTGAAGCGGCACCATCGCACAAAAGTCATAACAGCCTTCCAGTTTCTCTAACGGATGAAGCGACGGTTGCACAAAATCCATCTCGAGTCCCAAAATAAAACTGCGAACAAACATCATTTTTCCCGCCACATATTTCATTGGCAAACAATTTAAAATCTTGTTGCCGTATTGCAAGTCGAAAAATGCCCCAGACGCCAAGGCAGAATTCACCATCGATTGCTTAGCTACCCGAATCTTTTTCGGAATTCCGGTACTTCCCGAAGTATGCATTTCGATAAAAGGACTGTCGTCAAACCAATCCAGCAAAAATTCACCAACAGGTTTCTCAGAAGCATCACCTTCCTTAATGTAGCTGTATGCCACAATGTACAAGTCTTCTTTGGTCACAGAACGACCGTTTAATTTGAATTTAGGATTTATGTCAAGATAAGTAAGGTTGTCCATAATTTAGGAATTTATATGATTTGTAGTTGTGTTATAATCTAAAGGGCCAAAAAGTTTTTGTTTCCAATTTTTCCAACCGTATTTCTTACTAAAGATAAATAGTAGTATGGGAAAAACGATAAAAACGGGTAGAATTACATCATATCCCGCCGAAGGTTCTGCTACATCTTTAAAGATAGAATGGGTTTGAAACGCAGACCAATCCGAAGTTAATAGCAATGCTCCAATAAGATTATTTGCAGCGTGAAACCCCAAAGCGAGTTCTAAACCTTCGTCCATCAAAGTCAAAATTCCGAGAAAAAATCCCGTCCCGATGTAATAAATAAGAATAATGTAACCCATTTTTCCTACTTCAGGATTTGCAATGTGCATCAATCCAAAAGCTACAGAAGTAAATACAAACGGAAACCAGCGTGATTTAGTAGCTAATCCGAGCCCTTGCATCAAATACCCTCTGAAGAAATATTCCTCAAAACTCGTTTGTAACGGAATTAAAATAAGTGCCAATATCAGAAAGATAAAAAAGGGAACAGGCTTGAAATGGAACACATAATTTTCTGGAGTAGTATAATAAGCGAGTAAAGTTGTTACTACCACGAATGTTCCCCAAAGAAAAAACGAGAAGAACACACGCCGCCAATCTACTTTTTTTCGAGAAGTGGTCAAGCTCGTAAGGCTTTGGTCGTGTACAAATTTTACCCAAAAAAGCAATCCCAAACAAAATGCAGCCAAAGGACCCACTAGAACAATAAAGGTAACATTGACCCCAAAGTTCTCAATCATGTTGTGAATTAAAACTTCTGTATCAGTTCCTTGCGTGCCAAAATAGTTAAACAGCATTAACGCAAAAAAACACAACGGTAAAGGAAGATATAATAGTAAACTTGTTTTTTTATCCGCTAATTGATCGATGTACATTGTCAGTTTCTATTTTAGTTAAATTGTTAAGCACTAATTTACTTTAATTTCTCTAATGATTTCAGTTAATTTGTAAAAAAAAAATGATTCAAGTTTATCACAACAACCGTTGCGGCAAATCGCGAGAAGCAATTAAAATATTAGAAGCCTCAGGAAAAGAATTTAGAATAATCAAATATTTAGAGAATCCACCCACTTCTAACGAATTAGAAACACTTCTTGCGAAATTAAATTACTCTCCTTTAGAATTAGTGCGTCAAAACGAATCGCTTTGGAAAGAAAATTTTAAAGGAAAAAACCTCTCTAATAAAGAAATAATCAAGGCTTTGGTAGAAAACCCAATTTTAATTGAACGCCCCATCGCTATCTTTGAAGATAAAGCGATTGTAGCCCGTCCTCCTGAAAAATTGAATGATTTTATATAACGTTTGTTTAAGGTGCATTTAACAATTCATTGTGAAAACCGCCTTAAACCAAGCGGTATTTTTGCCGTCTAATATAAGAATTTTTAAATCCTCTTACATGCGACAGCTTTATTCCTTCCTTGTTTTATTTGCCTTGCTTTTTGCCAATCTAAGTTTTGCACAACAATCAGAACCTCAAAAAGTAAAAGTTTCGGGAAAAGTAATTGATAAAATTACAAGCCAACCTTTAGAATATACCACAATCACATTTGTAGAAGTTGGAAATCCCAGTGCGGTTTCGGGCGGAATTACAAACGCAAAAGGGGAGTTTGATTTTGATATTAAAACAGGCACCTACAATATAAAAATCGAATTTATTTCGTTTAAACCCGTTGAACTTAAAACCCGCACGATTGAATCGCAAGTAAATTTAGGTACTTTTTCGTTAGTGGAAGATGCCACATTGCTTCAAGCTGTTGAAATCAGAAAAGAAGAATCAACTGTCGAAATTAAATTGGATAAGAAAGTCTACAATGTAGGCCAAGACATGATGGTAAAAGGAGGAACAGTAAGTGATGTTCTTGACAATGTACCTTCGGTTTCTGTAGATGTGGAAGGAAATGTAAGTTTAAGAGGAAACGACAACGTTCGAATCTTAATTGACGGAAAACCGTCAGGCTTAGGTGGAATCAACATTGCTGAAGCGTTGAAATTAATTCCGGCGGAAACCATTGATAAGGTTGAGGTTATTACGAATCCATCTGCTCGATACGATGCCGAAGGTGGTGGAGGAATCATCAATATTGTACTTAAAAAAGGTAAAAATCTTGGTGTAAACGGAACGGTAACTACTACACTTGGAAACCCTGATAATTACGGAATTAATGGAACTGTAAATTTACGTTCAAAAAACTTTAATGTTTTTACAACTCAAGGTTACAGTTACCGTAAAGGACCAGGAAACTCGCGAACGGATACCGAATATTTAGATGCAAATGGTAACACGGATTACTACTTAAACGAACGTAGAACGAACGAACGTTTACGACAAGGATACAACGGAAATCTTGGTTTAGAATGGTACGTAACCCCTACGGCTTCTTGGACCAATACATTTGCTTACCGAAACAGTGATGGCGAAAACCCTGATAATGTCTTCCAATACCGATACGATGTTAATAAAGTTTTAAACTACACGACCAATAGGTTCAATGACCAAGCGAATGAAGACCATGACTTTGATTACTCCAGTAATTTCATTAAAAAATTCAAGACAGACGGTCACCAGTTGAGTATTGATGCGTCATATTCATTAAGCAGAGACGACGATGATTCTAATATTGCAATCAATGCGAACGATATTGCTAACAATACTTTTTTTACAAGCGAACAACGAACTGGAAGTTTGCAAAAACAAAAAAGAATGCTAATTCAAGCCGATTATGTATTGCCTATGGGTGATAACAATAGATTTGAAGCCGGTTTTAGACGAAATCTTACTGACTTAACTACTGATTATTCCGTTGAAAGTTTAGAAAGTGGCGTTTGGACAAACGATGCACTTTACTCTAATGTCTTGCAATATAGAGAAGAAGTAAATGCAGTGTATACTCAGTTTGGGTCTAAAATCAATAAGTTCTCTTATTTAGTAGGGTTGCGTTTTGAAGATTCAAACATTGAGGTCAACCAGTTTACACAAGCACTTTTCAATACAAAAAAATACAATAACTTGTTTCCAAGTGCATTTTTGACGTACGAATTAGATGATTTTGAAAACATTTCGTTGAGTTACAGCAAGCGTATTTCACGTCCACGTTCTCGATTTATTAATCCGTTTTCTAGCTTCTCAAGTGACATCAACCAGTTTCGTGGAAATCCAAACTTAGACCCATCGTTAACGGATGCTTACGATATTGGATACTTAAAAAAATGGAGTCAATTTACATTTAATACTTCCATGTATTTCAACAGAACGAAAGATGCAGTTCAGTTTGTGAGAAATACAGAAATTATTGACAACAAATCAGTATTGGTAACTTCGCCAATAAACGTAGGTTCTGAAGACCGTTACGGTTTTGAATTTACCCTGTCTTATAAAGCATTCAAATGGTGGAATCTTAACGGAAATTTCAACTTCTTTAGAAATCAAACCAAAGGAAATTATACGTTTGTGGATTTAAATAACAATTCAGAAACCATTGATTTTAGCAACACAGCATTATCTTTGTTTGCACGAATTACTTCAAAAGTATCGTTGCCATTAGGAATTGATTGGCAAACAAACGGAACTTATAATGCTCCACAAACTACAGCACAAGGAAGTTCAGAAGGTATTTTGAGTATGAATTTAGCGTTCAGTAAAGATATCTTGAAAGACAAAGGGACTCTAGCCTTAAACGTTAGTGATTTATTCAATTCAAGAAAAAGAATTACGGAAACCAATTTGCCTTCGCAAAATGCCTATTCAGAATATCAATGGCGTGAACGTCAAATTAACCTGTCATTCACCTACCGTTTTAACAGAAAGAAAAACGAGCGTGAACGTCCTAGAGGCGGAGATGGTGGCGAAGAAGGAGACTTTCAAGGTTAATCCATTTTAGGAATAAAATAGTGGTCCTATTGATAGGGCCCGCTTATGGTTTTCATAGGCGGGCCTTATTATTTGGTAGGCTCGCCTCGGTATTTGGTAGGCTCGCCTATGATTTTCGTAGGCGAGCCTACCTATTTTATAGGCTCGCCTATCTATTTCGTAGGCGAGCCTCGGTATTTAGTAGGTCAGCCTCACCGTTTAGTAGGTCGACTTAAGAATTTCACAGCGCTGCTTTTTTTATTACCAATTTTAGCAGCTTTTATACGCTCATTTATAATTATCGGATAACTTTGCTTTTCTAAAAATCCCCAATGAAATCTAACATACAGAAAGCAATTCACGCCACCTATCTCAGTATTTTCGGGAACTTATTTTTGGCTATAGCCAAAGGAATTACGGGTATTTTTGGAAATTCGTATGCCTTGGTTGCAGATGCCATCGAATCGCTAACCGATGTTTTTTCGTCTGCACTAGTATTGTTTGGTATCAAATATTCTTCCCGTCCAGCCGATTCTAATCATCCCTATGGTCACGGTCGAGCCGAAACTTTGGTTACGTTTTTAGTTGTGGGTTTTCTGCTAATTTCGGCAACACTCATTGCTTATCAAAGTATTATCAACATCCAAACGCCACATGAAATCCCTGAAAATTATACCTTAATTGTCTTAGCCGTCATCATTATTATTAAGGAAGTTTTCTATCGCATTATTTCAAAAAAAGGAGAGGAAACTAACAGTTCTTCTTTAAAAGCTGATGCTTGGCACCACCGGAGTGACGCGATAACTTCATTGATGGCTTTCATCGGGATTTCAATTGCAATATATATGGGTCCGGGTTACGAAACCGCCGATGATTGGGCAGCATTAATTGCTTCATTGTTTATCGTCTATAATGCTTATCTAATTTTCAGACCGGCTCTTGGTGAAATTCTCGACGAACATGTTTACGATGATTTAATTCTCGAAATTAGAGCAATTGCCGAGAAAGTTCCCGGTGTTGATGGTACTGAAAAATGCTTTGTAAGAAAAACCGGAATGACTTTTCTAGTCGATTTACATTTGCTAGTTGATGGAAATTTGTCCGTAACCGAAGGTCATGCAATTTCGCATACTGCTAAGGATACTTTGATGCTGGAACTCCCCGAATTATCTAATATTTTGATTCATATTGAGCCTTGGGAGGGTTAGGAAAGTTTGTTATAAACTGGTTTTTCTCCATTTATAAAGAAGATTTCTTTTTCTATTATCAATATCATCAATTTGAATACTTGTGATATCTTCTACTTTCAATATTGAGATACCTAAATCTTCTCCCATTTTCCCAACGCAAATCATTGAAAAATCAATTTCTGAAATTTCATTAATATAGCCTGTTGAGTATTCATCGTTATTGATTTGAATACTTATTATAATGTTTTTTTCTTCAAGAAATTGACGAATTATACTTAAGTAAAAATCTTCACTTTCATTGAAATTTAGTTTAATATTATTTGATTTATGTATCTCATCTGAATAATCAATTACAGGCTGCATCGCTTTGCTGTAGTCATCGTGATAATCTATGCGCTGAAAATCACTCAAAGGATGTAATATAATTCCATCATTTTTTCCATATTTTGTAAAATGTTGTATCGCAACATGTTCTTCTGAATATTCTGTAACATATCCAAACCAAAATGTTTCATCCCCATGTTTTGTGAATGACAAAAGCTCTTTTGTGGTTTTGGATTTTTCTAGTAGTTTAGTCAATAGATTCATTTTTAAATGCTTTTTACAGTACTTTGTAATATGTTTATTATTTTGAAATAAATGTAATTCTTTTTTTACAATTCATCAAAATTGTTGTTGATATTAAAGGTTTCTATTATTCTGTTATTAACAAAAAAGCTTCGAAATTTACTTCCGAAGCTTTTTATTTATTGAAATAGATTCAGTAAAATTAATTATTACCAGATTTTCACTCTATTTTCTGGAGCAATATACATTCCGTCCTTTTTAGTAATGTCAAATGCTTTATAAAAAGCATCCACATTTTGCAAAGGCACATAAGCTCTATAATTTCCTGGCGAATGTGGGTCTGTTTTCACTTGATTTTTAATGGCTTCATCACGTGCTTTTGTTCTCCAAATAGTTGCCCAAGAGATAAAGAAACGTTGATTTGGAGTAAATCCATCAATATTTGGTTCATTTGGATTTTCTTTCAAATACAATTGCAGTCCATCGTAAGCAGCGTTCACACCACCTAAATCACCAATGTTTTCACCTAATGTAAATTTTCCATCTACATAAGTTCCCGGTAACGGTTGCAAAGCACTGTATTGGTCGGCAAGCGCTCCACCTAAACCTGTAAATAATTTTAAATCTTCATCACTCCACCAGTTGATTAAGTTTCCATCTGCATTAAAACGGGAACCTGAATCATCAAAACCGTGAGAGATTTCGTGTCCTATTACGGCTCCAATTCCACCGTAATTTACGGCTTCATCTGCTTGGTAATTGTAAAACGGCGGCTGCAAAATAGCTGCTGGAAATACAATTTCGTTATACGAAGGATTGTAATACGCATTTACGGTTTGGGGCGACATGAACCATTCGTCTTTGTCTACCGGTTTGTCCAAATCATCAATGTTTTTCTTGAAACTCCATTCTGCAATAGCTTGCATGTTAGAGAAAAAAGTTCCGCCTTCTTTAGGATTCTTAATCGTTAAAGCTGAATAATCTTTCCATTTGTCAGGATAACCAATCTTGATTCTTGATTTGTGTAATTTTTCAACAGCACTCACCTTTGTCGCTTTGTTCATCCAAGGCAAGTTGTTAATCCGGTTTTCAAAAGCTAAAAACACGTTTTTAATCATTTTCTCCGCTTTCGCTTTCGCTTCAGCAGGGAATTTTTTCTCAACATATAATTTTCCTAAAGCTTCACCTGTAGCACCGTTTACCACTTGCAAAGCACGTTCATCACGAGGTCTTTGTTTGATAGCACCAGTTAAAGTCTTTCCGTAGAAATCAAAATTAGCTTCCTCAATTTCTGTAGATAATACAGAGGTAGCTGAATTTAAAAGCGTCCATCTCATGTAGGCTTTCCAATCTTCTACTTTGTTTTCTTTGAACATCGTTTCCAAAGCGGTCATGTACTTGGGTTGAGAAACAATCAAGGAGTCCATGTTTTTCAATCCTACACCATTCAAATAGTTGTTCCAGTTAATCGATGGTGTTAGTTTTTGCAATTCAGCAATCGACATTGGGTTGTACGTTTTTCTGCTATCACGACGTTCCACACGGTCTAATCGAGGTTGTGACATTTCAGTTTCTAATGCCAAAATCTTTACTGCATCTGTTTTCGCTTTTGCAGGTTTTTCACCAATATATTGCAACATTCGGGCAACGTGAGTTACATATTTTGCTCTTTTTTCCTTAGAATCTGCATCATCAGAAACATAATAATCACGGTCTGGAAGACCTACAGAACCTAAGCCAAGAGTTACAACATTTCGGTTGCTGTTTTTGGCATCCGCTCCAACATAAATTCCGAAGAAGCCTAAACCTCCAGTCGATTCCATTTCAGTTAGTAAAGCTTGTAAATCTTTTACCGTTTTTACTTTATTGATTTTAGCTAAATAGGGCTTTAACGGACTAACACCTTGCTTATTTCGCGTTACAGTGTCAAGAATGCTCAGGTATAAACCCACCGCTTTTCCTTGGTCGGTATTCGAAGTGTACTTAGGATTGGCAGCGGCTTCTTTCAAAATAGCCAAAGCATCATTATCGGTATTTTGACGCAGTTCGTCAAAACTTCCCCAACGCGTTCTGTCGCTTGGAATTTCGGTTTTCTTTAACCAGTCGCCGTTTACAAAGTTAAAAAAGTCATCCTGTGGACGAACCGATTTGTCCATTAAAGTGACATCGATTCCGGGCACATTTGCAGGCTTAGTTTGCCCTTGCATTTCAGAAAATCCCACTAAAACAGGAAGTACAAAAAGCAGTTTTTTGCTTAAATAATATTTCATTTGAATTTAAAATTTGATTGTCTAACAAAAATATCTTTTTCTATTTTAAAAAATGTTAATTTATGATTTAGATAACAGTTGTAAAGGAATAGACTTTGGTAGTTTTTGTATTTTTGCAACAAATTTCAATTATGATAAAATTACTTAAGCAATACAAGATTATTATTATCACTTTCATGGTTTTTTCTATCATAAGTATCGTTTTATTTATGAATGTTTTGACGCCAAAAAAACGTTTGCCCATTATGAATCCATCAGATGTAAATCCTGAATTAGTGGACAGTACAGTGCAACATGTTAGTAAATACCATACCATTGCTGATTTTTCGTTTACCAATCAAAACGGAAAGACGATTACGCAAAAAGATTATGAAGGTAAAATATATGTCGCCGACTTTTTCTTCACCACTTGTCAAACAATTTGTCCGCGAATGACTTCGAATATGGTTGAAATTCAGAAAGCAATTCTAAATAATCCAAAAGTGATGTTGCTTTCACATTCCGTTTTGCCTGATACGGATACTGTTCCTGTTTTAAAAGAATATGCTCTGAAAAATGGAGTAGTAGATTCTAAATGGAACTTGGTTACTGGTGACAAAAAGGAAATTTACGGAATTGCTCGAAAATCGTATTTAGCAGTGAAAACGGGTAGTCCTGAAGAATTGTATGATATGGTTCATACCGAAAATTTTATTTTAGTTGACTCAAAAAGACGTGTTCGTGGATTTTACGACGGTACGAAAACAGAAGATATCACAAGACTTATAGAGGATATTAATTGGTTATCAGAAAACGAAAATTAACGATTTATTAGAATTAAAATTTGTACTTTCGCAATCTAAATTTAATCTAAATAAGCTTTGCAAAAGTCAATAGCACAACTTCGAATAGGAGAGCACGCCATAATTACTGATTTTGACAGCAGTGTTATTCCTTTAAAACTAATTGAAATGGGTTGTTTGCCTGGAAATTCAGTGGTTTTAATTCAAAAAGCGCCTTTGGGTGACCCCTTATTTTTAAATATCAATGATAGTTTCTTAGCCATCCGAATTGAAATGGCGAAAGATATTTTTACTGAAACCACTGAAGACTAAAGTTCATGTCCCATCAAAATATAAAAGTTGCATTAATCGGTAATCCCAATACAGGGAAGACTTCGGTTTTTAATTTACTAACCGGTTTACACCAACAAGTAGGAAATTATCCCGGAATTACGGTTGAAAAAAAGATAGGTATTTGTAATTTACCGTTGGATTTCAAAGCAACTATTTTAGATTTACCAGGAACCTACAGTTTGAATGCTAGTTCACTTGATGAAAATGTAGTCATTGAACTGTTAATGAATAAAAACGACAAACTTTTCCCTGATGTTGCAATTGTAGTAACGGATGTTGAAAATTTGAAACGTAATTTGCTTCTTTTTACGCAAATAAAAGATTTAGAAATCCCTACGATTTTAGTCATCAATATGGCAGATCGTATGGAAGTAAAAGGAATTACACTTGATATTCCCTATCTGGAAGAAAAATTTAATACTAGAATTGCACTAATCAGTTCGCGAAAAAAAATTGGAATTGACAATCTGAAAATGATGATTGTTGAGTACAACCAGTTATCCACTCAACCTTGTTTGAACGCGTCTAGTATTGATGTCCCTTATTTTGATAGCTTACGGAAAGCGTTTCCAAATCAGTCTTTATACAAATTATGGTTGGTGATTACGCAAGATGTCAATTTTTCAAAATTGGACAAAAATGTAGTTGATACTAATAATTTTGCAAAACCAAATTCTGAGCTCAAGCGTTTGCAACAAAAGGAAACCATAAAAAGGTACCAGTTTATCAACGATGTTTTGAAAGTGGGACGTACGATTGATGTGGACAATGCTACTGATTTCCAAAGTAGATTGGACCGAATATTGACCCATAAAATTTGGGGTTACGTTATTTTCTTCGGCATATTATTACTTATTTTTCAATCCATTTTTGATTGGTCGAGTATCCCAATGGATTTTATCGATGAAACTTTTGCAAATTTTGCCGCTTTTGCATCCAATAATTTACCTGCTGGAGTTTTAACCGATTTAATTTCACAAGGAATCATCCCAGGAATTGGAGGTATCGTTATTTTCATTCCGCAAATTGCATTTTTGTTTCTCTTTATTTCTATTTTGGAAGAAAGTGGTTATATGAGTCGCGTTGTTTTCTTGATGGATAAAATCATGCGAAAATTTGGTTTAAGCGGAAAAAGTGTTGTGCCCTTAATTTCAGGAACCGCATGTGCAATTCCGGCAATTATGGCGACTCGAAATATAGAAAACTGGAAAGAACGACTGATTACAATTCTCGTCACACCTTTTACCACTTGTTCCGCACGATTACCAGTTTATACTATTTTGATAGCATTGGTGATTCCTAAAACGCGAATTTTTGGAATTTTCAACGCTCAGGGACTGACTTTAATGTTGCTTTATTTACTTGGTTTTGCAGCAGCAATCATATCCGCTTACATCTTAAATAAAATTCTGAAAGTAAAAGGCAAAACGTTTTTCGTCATTGAAATGCCGAATTATAAGTTGCCTATTTTTAAAAACGTAGTAATTAACGTCTTGGAAAAAACCAAAGCATTTGTCGCTGGAGCTGGGAAAATCATATTAGCCATTTCTATTGTTTTATGGTTTTTAGCCTCCTACGGTCCCGGCGAAGCGTTTAACAATGCTAAAAATATTGTAAAAGCAAATCCGAAATTTGAGAACCTCACGGGTCATGATTTAGAATCTGAAATTAATTCCTACAAACTAGAAAATTCTTACATCGGGATTATGGGACGCGGTATTGAACCTGCCATCCGTCCGTTGGGGTACGATTGGAAAATCGGAATTGCTTTAATCACATCTTTTGCAGCAAGAGAAGTTTTTGTTGGAACATTAGCCACGATTTACAGTGTGGGTGATGCCGATAATGAAGCAACTATTAAAAGTAAAATGGCATCTGAAGTAAATCCCACCACTGGAAAAAAGATTTTTGATTTGCCTACGGGAATTTCGCTCTTACTGTTTTATGCTTTTGCCATGCAATGTGCAAGTACTTTAGCAATTACAAAAAAGGAAACCAATACTTGGAAATGGCCGGTTATTCAGCTGTTTTTTATGAGCGGTTTGGCTTACGTTGTGGCTTTAATTGCATACCAAATTTTAAAATAATATGATTGATGTTCAGGAAATAATAGCTTTTGTAATCTTGTTTTTAGCCGTGCTTTTTCTGGCTAGAAAGTTTTTTTGGAATAAAAAAAACAAAGGTTGCGGGACAGATGATGAATGTAGCGGTTGTCATTAAACCAACTGCACAAATAAATTACTTGCGATTTTACTCGAAACAGTCAATTCCTGATTGTTCACTTTTAAAAGTAAGGATGAATCAAAATCTTCTTTAGAAAGCACTTCAATTGTAGAGCCTAATGCGATTTTCTGCTTGTCTAAATATTGTAAAAATTCAGTAGAAGTATCTTTCACACCCACACAAATTGTTTTTTTTGCGGTTCCAATTTCAGAAAGCAGCTGTTTTTCAATTTTAATTATATTTCCATTTGCATCCGGAATCGGGTCTCCATGTGGATCTTCCGTTGGGTTCCCTAAAAAAGTATCCAGTTTATTGATTAATTTTTCCGATTTAATATGTTCCAATTGTTCGGCAACATCATGCACTTCATCCCAAGAAAAATCTAATTTTTCAACTAAGAAAACTTCCCATAAACGGTGCTTTCTCACAATCATTTTTGCTGCTAATTTTCCATTTTCTGTTAAAGAAACACCTTGGTATTTTTTATAGTGTACCAAATCTTTTTCGGCTAATTTCTTCAACATATCGGTAACAGAAGACGCTTTTGTTTCCATTTTTTCAGCAATAGCATTGGTGCTAATACCTGTATCCAAAAATGTAGTGAGGTGATAAATTGTTTTAAGATAATTTTCTTCTGAAAAAGTCATTTGTTTTAAATTTTAGGATAAGCAAAAACCAAAGATAAATGAATTTGTTTTACGGTGTAGAAATTAAAAGTTTTAATTAAAACCAATTATAATATTGTATTAGCTAAAATAATTTTTAGATTTGTCTAAATTTTAATTTAGCAATTATGAAAATATCTATTTTTACATTTTTCTTACTTTGTTCTTCAGCAGTTTTTGGACAAGACAAAACTATTTCTGGAACTATTACATCAGACAACCGAACAATCGAATCTGTTACAATAACACTAAATAATAGTCAAAAAATGACTTCTAGCAATAATAAAGGTTATTACCAATTTACCAATTTATCTGCTGGAGTTTATGAAATTGTGGTTTCGGGTGTTGCTTATCAATCAGCCAAGAAGGAGATTGTTTTAAGCGAAGATTTGAATTACACTTTGAATTTTGACTTAACAAATTTTCAAAATGACTTGCAAGAAGTAGTGGTCACAGGAACAAAAACATTTAAAAGAAAAACCGACAGTCCAATTATCGTGGGCGTTTTAGACAGTAAAACCTTAGAAAATCTTCAAGTTTGCAATTTGTCAGAAGGATTAAAATTTCAACCAGGACTTCGTGTAGAAACGGATTGCCAGACGTGCAACTATCAACAATTGCGAATGAACGGTTTAGCAGGCGGTTATTCCCAAATTTTGATAAATGGAAGACCTATTTTTAGTCCGTTGATGGGATTGTACGGCATGGAACAATTACCGGTAAATATGATTGACCGAATCGAAGTTATTCGTGGAGGTGGAGGTTCACTTTACGGTTCGAGTGCGATTGGTGGAACTGTGAATGTCATTACCAAAATTCCAAGTCGAGATTCTTTTGAATTAAATTCAACCTACCACAATTTAGACGGAAAAAGTACTGATTATCAATTCAACGGTAATGCGACATTCGTTTCCGAAAAACGCGATGCTGGAGTTTCCTTATTTATGACGCATAGAGAACGCGATTTTTTTGATGCTAATAATGATAATTTTTCTGAAATTCCTTACATCGAAAACAATTCGCTTGGTGCAAATTTATTTTTTAAACCGACTGAAAATCAAAAGCTAGAAATTAGTCTTAGCAATATCAATGAATACCGTTTTGGAGGAGAAATGGTTGATAAACCCGCTTATCTAACACAACAATCGGAAGAACGAAAACACAAAATTTGGTTGGGAAGTTTGGATTACCAAATCAATTTTGACGATAAAAAATCATCTCTTATCGCTTTTGGAGCTTGGCAAAACACCGATAGAACCCATTATACTGGAATTATTCCTGATGAAAATCCCGCATTGCAGCATCATCTTGAAAATCCGCCGTATGGAGTTTCGGATACGCAAACGTTGCAAGGTGGTTTGCAATTCAATTATCGCGTGGACAATTTCTTGAAGGGAACCAATGTTTTTACACTGGGTTCGGAATATATTTCGGATAAAGTTTTCGATGAGATTCGTTCTTATAATTATGAAATTGACCAACATACCGAAAACGTAGGTTCTTTTGTCCAAAGTGATTGGGAAATTCTTCCAAGTGTAAGTTTGTTATCAGGCGTTCGGATGGACTTTCACAATTTGATTGACGACGTGGTTTTGAGTCCAAGATTGGCTTTGATGTACAAATTAAAGGAAACTACACAATTCAGACTGAGTTATGGAACTGGATTTCGTGCACCACAAGCATTTGATACCGATTTGCATATTGCTTTTGCCGGTGGAGGTGTTTCTCGAGTTATTTACGACCCAAATCTAATTGAAGAACGTTCAAAAAGCTGGAGTGCTTCTGTAAATTACGATAAAGCGACTGAAAAATTCATTGCCGGATTTACATTGGAAGGTTTTTATACGCATTTGAATGATGCTTTTGTTTTGGAAAATATCGATAGCGATGAATTTGGAGAAATTTTCGAAAAACAAAATGGAGACGGTGCCACCGTTCATGGAATCACATTAGAATTACGGGCAAATTACAATAGAAAAGTACAGTTTGAATCGGGTTTTACCGCACAAACGGCTCAATTTGACAAGGCGGTAACTTATATTGACGGCGTTGCACCAACAAGTGACTTTTTGAGAACACCCAATCAATATGGTTTTGCAAATTTGACGTTGAATGCTTCAGAACGCTTAAAAATTAATTTGAATTATGTATTTACGGGTTCGATGAAAATTGCCCATTTTGCTGGTGCTGTCAATCAAAATACAGATGAATTTATAAAGACAAAAAGTTTTTCAGAAGTAAATAGTAAAATTGCCTACAATATTCCTAATAAGAAATTTGACATGAATTTTGAAATTTACGGAGGTTTAAAAAACATCTTTAATCAATATCAATCTGATTTTGACATTGGTAAAAACCGAGACAGTAACTACGTTTATGGTCCGGCATTACCACGGACTATTTTTGTAGGATTAAAGATTAGTCGCGATTAGTTAAGACTTGTTTAATTTGATTTTTAGTTCAATAGGTGTACTTTTACGATGTTAAATATTTTCATGAAAAAGTACACCTTTATTTTTGCTGGAGCAGGATTATCGTCATTGATGACGGTTTATGAAATGATTCAATCCGGATCGTTTTCAGAACAAAAAATACTTTTAATAGATGCTAATTCGAAGATAACAAACGATAAAACGTGGAGTTTCTGGGAAAAAGAATCGGGTGATTTTGATGCTATTTTAGCTAAGAAATACGAAACGGCTAATTTTAAAAGCAGTCGTTATTCCCGAAAATTAGACTTGCAACCGTATATTTACAAAACGGTTCGTGCAGTGGATTTCTATAAAAAAATGTTTGAACTAATAAATCAACAACCGAATATTGAATTTCTAGAAGCGCAAATTTCAAATTTTTCAGAATCAGAAAAAGGAATTGTAGTTGAAACGAATCTTGGAGTTTTTCATGGAGAAAAATTATTCAACAGCCTTTACAATCCAAATTTAGTGCTTTCACAAACTAAATTTCCGCTGGTACAACAACATTTCATCGGCTGGTTTATAAAATCTAAAGAATCAGTTTTTACTCCTGAAACGGCAACTTTTATGGATTTTTCAATCCCGCAAAAAGATACAACTCGTTTCATGTATGTTTTACCCACTTCTTCCACCGAAGCTTTGCTGGAATACACGCTCTTTTCTCCAACTTTATTAAACAAAGAAGAATACGAAATTGGAATTAAAGATTACATTAAAAAATTGGGTATCTCAGAATATGAAATTGTGGAGAAAGAACACGGAAACATTCCCATGACTTGTTATCCTTTTTGGAAAGATAATACCCAAAACATACTGAACATAGGTTCTGCCGGAGGTTGGACAAAGGCAAGTACCGGCTATACTTTTAAAAACACGACCAAGAAATCAAAAGAAGTAGTTCGCTTTTTACAAAATCATTCCGACTTTAGAAAATTTCACCGAAAAGATAAATTTTGGTTCTACGATTTATTATTAATTCATATTTTGTTTCATAAAAATGAAATCGGTTCTTCTATATTTTCATCAATGTTTAGAAAGGTGAAAGCATCTTTAATCTTCAAATTTTTGGACGAAGAAACTTCACTAGGGCAGGATTTAAAGGTAATTTGGCAATGTCCGAAAATGCCATTTTTGAATGCCTTATTTTCTAGAATTTTCAAATAAATTGAATTAGACAAATGTTAAACTTACTAAAAAGTGATTTTTTTCTCAATGTTTAACCTTAGTTTTGTCCCATCAAATAAAAACAATGAACACGATTATCACAAATTTACATCATCATCATCTCACCATCCAGGCGAGTTAATGATGTATTGTATATACTTATAATTAAAAACCGTCTGAGTGTACTTAGACGGTTTTTTGTTTTTCAGCCTTCCGCAGTGCATTCAGATTTTATCCAAAATAAAAAATGAATACTTTAAAAATTGCGGTTCAAAAAAGTGGCCGATTAAGTGAAAAATCACTTCAACTTCTAGAAGAATGTGGTATCAAAATTTCTAACGGCGAAAGAAAATTAAAAGCCGTTGCTCAAAACTTTCCTATCGAAATTTTATTCCTGCGGGATGATGATATTCCTCAATATGTGGAGCAAGGTGTTGCCGATATTGGAGTTCTTGGCGAAAATGAAGTTTGGGAAAAGGATAAACAAGTCAATATTATTGAACAATTAGGTTTTGCAGGTTGCCGAATGTCGTTGGCAATTCCAAAAGATGAGATTTATACCGACTTAAATTATTTTCAAGGAAAACGCATTGCAACCAGTTATCCAAAAATTCTGAACAACTTTTTTGCTAAAAATAACATCTCTGTTTTAATCGAAGAAATTAGCGGAAGTGTCGAAATTGCTACAAGTATCGGACTCGCAGATGCCGTTTTTGATATCGTAAGTACAGGAAGTACGCTTTTAATGAACGGATTGAAAGAAGTGGAAACGGTTACTAAAAGTGAGGCAGTTTTAATTTCAAATAAAAATCTTTCGCAAGAAAATCAAGTTATTTTAGACAAATTATTGTTCCGAATTAAAGCCGTTCGAGAAGGAAAAAGGAACAAATATATTCTGTTAAATGCACCAAATTCAGCTATAGATGAAATTTGTTCGGTTTTACCTGGAATGAAATCCCCTACAATTTTACCACTTGTCGAAAAAGATTGGAGTAGTCTTCATTCAGTGATTCAAGAAGATGATTACTGGCAAATTATCGAGCAACTCAAGAATCTCGGTGCCGAAGGAATTTTGATTATTCCAATAGAAAAAATGATTCGCTAATTTAATTTCAAAGAAATGAAAACGTACTTAAACCCAAATCCCGAACAATGGGAAGAATTGGCAAAACGCGAGGCGGTTGCGAAAGTTGATTTAAACGAAACAGTCAAATCAATTTTTAATGACATTCAAAAAAACGGCGGTAATGCGGTAAAAAAATACACGAGTTATTTTGACGGAGTTAACATAGAAAATTTAGCTATAACTCCTGCAGAAATTGAAAAAGCGGTTCAAGAAGTGTCGACTGATTTAAAAACTGCAATTCAAACTGCTGCTGAAAATATTACCAAATTTCATAGTGCTCAAAAAGAGATTTCTAACACAATTGAAACTACTTCTGGCGTTTTTTGTTGGAGAGAATCACGAGCTATTGATACGGTTGGGATTTATATTCCAGGAGGAACAGCTCCACTTTTTTCAACCGTTTTAATGTTGGCCATTCCTGCTATAATTGCCGGTTGTAAGAACATAATTTTGTGTTCACCACCTGACAAACAAGGAAATATCAACCCAGCGATTTTATATGCTGCGAAATTAACTGGAGTCACTCAAATTTATAAAGTAGGCGGCATTCAAGCAATTGCTGCAATGACTTTTGGTACAGATGAAATTCCAAAAGTTTCAAAAATATTTGGACCGGGAAATCAATATGTAACGGCTGCTAAACAATATGCTCAACAATTGGGTTTAGCCATCGATTTACCTGCTGGACCAAGTGAATTACTGGTTATTACTGATGAAACTTGCGACCCCGAATTTGTAGCTTCTGATTTACTTTCTCAAGCTGAACACGGAGGCGATAGTCAAGTGATTCTGGTTACCAATTCTGAAGAAATTGTCGAAAAAGTGGCAGTTGAAATTGCAAAACAAAAAGCATTTTTACCCAGAGAATCTGTAGTAGAAAAAGCATTGCAAAACAGTCGTGCTTTGGTTTTTGATGAAATTGATTTGGGAATTGAATTCAGTAATTTTTATGCACCAGAACACTTGATTTTAGCCATTGCAGATGCGGAAGATAAAATTAATTTGATTGAAAATGCGGGTTCGGTTTTTATAGGAAATTACAGTTGCGAAAGTGCTGGAGATTACGCAAGCGGAACCAATCACACGCTACCAACCAACGGTTTTGCCAGAAATTATAGTGGCGTTTCTTTAGATAGTTTTGTCAAAAAAATCACATTTCAAAAAATCACCGCTCAAGGAATTCAAAATCTTGGTCCAACAATAGAAATTATGGCTCAAGCAGAAAAATTAGAAGCACACAAAAATGCGGTTTCGGTTCGATTAAAAAAAATACAAAATGGATAACATCAACAACTTAATTAGAAAAAATATTCGTTCGCTAACGCCTTATTCGAGTGCGAGAGACGAATATACAAGCAATCAAGGAATATTTCTGGATGCAAATGAAAATCCTTTTGGTAATTTGAATCGTTATCCTGACCCGTATCAATGGCGTTTGAAACAAATTTTGAGTAGTCAAAAGAAAGTGACCGTCAAAAATATTTTGATAGGAAATGGAAGCGATGAAATTATTGATTTGGTGCAACGTGTTTTTTGCGAACCAAATGAAGATAAAATAATAATTTGTCCGCCAACTTACGGAATGTATGAAGTTTATGCCAACATTAATAATGTAGAAATAATTTCGATTCCATTAACTGTTGATTTTCAATTGGATACCAAAGCCATTTTAGCACAAAACGCAAAAATTTTATACTTGTGTTCACCTAATAATCCAACGGGAAATGCATTAGAAAATCTCGAATATATCATCGAAAATTTCAACGGAATTGTGTTTTTAGATGAAGCTTACATTGATTTCAGCGAATCGCCATCTTTGGTTTCAAAAATCAATCAGGATCCGAATTTAATTGTATCGCAAACCTTTAGTAAAGCAAGAGGTTTGGCGGCCGTTCGGGTAGGAATTGCTTATGCAAATGAGGCAATAATTACTGTTATGAATAAAGTGAAACCACCTTACAACGTAAGTCTGTTGAATCAAGAAGCAGCAGTTTTAGCACTTGCCGATGAAGCGAATTTCAAGTCGAACGTAGCTTTAATAAAAGTAGAAAGGGAAAAACTGAAAAATGCACTTTTAGAATTGGATTTTGTGGTGAAAATTTATCCTTCGGAAGCTAATTTCTTACTTGTTGAAATGCAAAACGCAACCGAAATTTATAGCATTTTAATTGAACAACAAATCATCACTAGAAACAGAAGTTCAGTTGTTGAAAACACAATTCGAATCACAATTGGAACGCCAAGAGAAAACCAACAATTAATGTATGCACTTCAACTTTTAGAATCATGAAAAAAGTATTATTTATAGACCGAGACGGAACGTTAATTATTGAGCCGCCAATTGATTTTCAAGTCGATAGTTTAGAAAAATTAGAGTTTTACCCACAAGTTTTTCAATATTTATCGAGAATTGCAAACGAGCTTGATTACGAACTTGTCATGGTAACTAATCAAGACGGAATGGGAACTAATTATTTCCCAGAAAACACCTTTTGGCCTGCACAAAATATGATGATGAAAGCCTTTGAAAACGAAGGAATTTTATTTTCGGATGTAATTATCGACGTTTCGCTTCCTGAACAAAATTTACCTACCAGAAAACCAGGAACAGCATTGTTGCAACAATTTGTAAAAGGTAATTATGATTTGAAAAATTCTTTCGTCATTGGCGATAGAATTACCGACATTCAACTTGCAGAAAATTTAGGAAGCCAAGCTATTTTTATTTCGGCGGAAGTCAATGAAAATGCGACTTTATCTACAACTTCTTGGCAAACTATTTATCAATTTCTAAAAGAACAAGCACGTGTTTCAGAAGTCATTCGAACTACAAAAGAAACCGAAATTTCCGTTCAAATTAATTTAGACGGAAGTGGTAAAAGTTACATTAAAACAGGCTTAGGATTTTTTGACCATATGTTAGAACAAATTGCAAAACACGGAAATATCGATTTGAATATCAATGTAAATGGTGATTTATTTGTTGATGAACACCACACCATTGAAGACGTTGGGATTGCTTTAGGGGAAGCATTTACTCAAGCTTTAGGTTCTAAAAAAGGAATAACTCGTTATGGTTTTTTATTGCCAATGGACGATTGTTTGTCGCAAGTGGCAATAGATTTTGGAGGTCGTTCTTGGTTGGTCTGGGATGCAAAATTTAACCGAGAGAAAATAGGAGAAATGCCAACTGAGATGTTTTCACACTTTTTCAAATCGTTTTGTGATGGAGCCAAATGCAATTTGAATATTAAATCTGAAGGTGAAAACGAGCACCACAAAATCGAATCGATATTTAAAGCTTTCGCAAAAGCGATAAAAATGGCGGTTCAAAAAGACGGTACGAACGGCATACCAAGCACAAAAGGCATATTATGATAGCAATTGTAAAATATAATGCGGGAAATATCACTTCAGTGAAAAATGCGATAGAAAGATTGGGTTATTCGTGCATCGTTACGGATGATGAAAATCTATTGAAAAATGCCGAAAAAGTGATTTTTCCTGGTGTTGGTGAAGCGAGTTCGGCAATGAATTACCTAAGAGAAAAAGGATTAGAAAACGTGATAAAAAATCTGAAGCAACCTGTTTTAGGAATTTGTTTGGGGCAACAACTAATGTGTAATTTTTCTGACGAAGGAAACACTAAATGTCTGGGAATTTTCGATGTAAATGTGAAGAAATTTGAACCAAAATTGAAAGTACCACACATGGGTTGGAATACAATTTCCGGCTTAAAATCAGAATTATACAATGAAAATTCATCAGAAGAAGATTTTTATTTTGTGCATAGTTTTTACGCTGAAATTTGTTCAGAAACTACTTCAGTTTGTGATTACATTGTTCCATTCAGTGCTTCGATGCAAAAAAATAATTTTTATGCAACTCAATTTCACCCTGAAAAATCATCAAATGTTGGCGAACAACTTTTATTAAACTTTTTGAAATTATGAGAATCATTCCAGCCATCGATATTATCAACGGAAAATGCGTCCGATTGACCAAAGGCGATTACAAAACGCAGAAAATTTACAATGAAAACCCATTGGAAGTAGCTAAATATTTTGAAGATAATGGAATTCAATATTTGCATTTAGTAGATTTAGATGGAGCAAAATCACACGAGATAATTAACCATAAAGTGCTGTATCAAATTGCTGCAAAAACCAATCTGAAAATTGATTTTGGTGGTGGATTGAAACAACGTAAAGACCTCGAAATTGCTTTTGAAAACGGAGCCAAACAAATTACAGGTGGGAGTATTGCAGCAAATAATCCAAAAGAATTTTTAGAATGGTTGAAGGAATTTGGAAATGATAAAATCATTTTAGGTGCCGATTGTTTGAACCGTAAAATTGCCACACAAGGTTGGCTTGAAACTTCTGAAATAGATGTGATTGCATACATTTCGGATTACGTTTCTAAGGGGATTTCAAACGTAATTTGCACCGATATTTCAAAAGACGGAATGCTTCAAGGAACTTCTAATGAATTGTATGAAAGTATTTTAGAGCAAACAAAAGTGAATTTGATTGCAAGTGGCGGTGTAACCACAATTTCCGATTTGGAACTTCTAAAAACCTTAGGATGCGAAGGAGCAATTATTGGGAAAGCAATTTACGAAGGAACGATAAAAATTGAAAATTTACGCGAATTATGCTAAAGAAAAGAATTATACCTTGTTTGGATATTAAGGACGGTCGCGTGGTAAAAGGTGTTCAGTTTTTAGAATTGAAAGACGCTGGAAATCCGGTAGAACTAGCTTCTTTTTATTCGAAAAACGGTGCAGATGAACTGGTTTTTTTAGACATCTCTGCCACATTAGAAAAGCGGAAAACATTGGTTGAAATGGTGAAACAATTGTCAAAAGAAATCAATATTCCGTTCACAGTTGGGGGCGGAATTAACTCCGTTGAGGATGCTCGCTTACTGTTGGAATCCGGTGCTGATAAAATCAGTATAAATTCGGCTGCCGTTTTAAATCCTAAATTGATCACTCAAATCTCAGACGCATTTGGAAGTCAAAGTGTAGTGGTTGCCATAGACATTAAGAAAATAAAAAATGATTGGTATGTGTTCATCAAAGGCGGAACGGAAACCACTGGGATTTTAGCAATGGATTGGGCAAGAAAAGTCGAAGAATTAGGTGCTGGCGAAATTTTATTAACCTCAATGGACAATGATGGTTCGAAAACTGGATTTGCCTTAGAAATTACAAACGCCATTAGTGAAGCCATAAATATTCCGGTAATTGCTTCTGGAGGTGCTGGAAATGCAGAGCATTTTGCCGATTTATTTCTTCAAACGGAAGTTAGTGCCGGATTAGCCGCTAGTATTTTTCACTTTAATGAAGTGCCAATTCCGACTTTAAAAAATTATTTAAAAACAAAAAATATTCCAATCAGATGAACTTAGATTTCTCAAAAAATAATGGATTAATTCCAGTAATTATTCAAAATGACGAAACCCAACAGGTTTTGATGTTAGGTTACATGAACGAAGAAGCTTTACAAAAAACGAAACAGGAAAACAAAGTCACTTTTTTCAGTAGAAGTAAAAATCGGTTGTGGACAAAAGGTGAAACTTCGGGTAATTTTCTAAATGTAGTTTCAATAAAAGGGGATTGTGACAATGATTCTTTGTTAATTGAAGTCATTCCAAATGGGCCAACTTGTCACAACGGAACGACTTCTTGTTTTGCAAATGAAGCTTCGGTTTCTTTCTTAAATGAGTTAGAAAATACGATAGAAGAACGTGTGAATAATCCCACTTCGGAATCTTATGTTGCTTCACTTTTTCAGAAAGGTATGAACAAAATTGCACAGAAAGTGGGGGAAGAAGCAGTTGAATTAGTAATTGAAGCGAAAGACGATAACCAAGATTTGTTTATCGGCGAAGCGGCAGATTTACTTTTTCACTACCTGATTTTACTGAAAGCTAAAAACTTGAAATTAAGTGATATTGAGACTGAATTAAAGCGAAGAATGAAGAATAAATAGTTTTCAACAAATGTTAAAGTTGATTAAATGATGCTGTTGCAATAAAATAATTCAATAGTTTTGTCCCACTTATGATGAATAAAATAAAAAATACAAATTGGTGGCACTTGACTAACTCCGTTTCTGGAATTGGTTGGTAACTGCTATTTGTACTTTTCTACAATATCGTTAAACCCACTTTTCCAAGTGGGTTTTTTTTGTGCTTAATTTTTCCAAAATACAACAAACATGACTTATCAATTTCAAACAAAAATCATCAAAACCTTAAGCGATACACATACGCCAGTTGGTTTATATCTTAAAATACGGGACCAGTTTTCCAATAGTTTTCTTTTAGAAAGCTCGGATTACAAAAGCAAAGAAAATAGTTTTTCGTACCTCTGTTTTGACCCAATTGCGTCATTTATTACAGATAGAGCTGAAACGATAATTACTTTTCCCGACCAAAAAATAGTGGTTAAAAATACTGCTGAAATCGAGATTGCAACTGAACTCAATTCGTTTTCTAAATCATTTTCGGTTACCGATTTGAAATTGGGATTTGAGACATTCGGCTTGTTTGGTTACACAAGTTACGATGCGATTCCGCTATTTGAGAACATTGAATTTTCGAATCAAGATTTTGATTTGCCTTTGATTCAATACCATTTATTTCGCTACACGATTGTATTCAACCATTTCAATAATGAACTTTTCTTGTTGGAACATTTGCAAGAAAACGAAGTTTCTAATTTGAATAAAATTCAGGATATCATTAACAATCGTGCAGTAACGCAATTTAAATTTTCTACTCAAAACGATGAGAAATCCAACTTTACAAACACTGATTTTTTGGAAGCAATAAAAAAAGGGCAACAGCATACTTTTTCTGGAGATGTGTTTCAAATCGTGCTTTCGCGAAAATACAAACAAGCTTTTAAAGGAGATGAATTCAACGTTTATCGTGCTTTGCGTTCCATAAATCCTTCGCCCTATTTGTTCTATTTTGACTACGGAAACTTTAAAATATTTGGTTCTTCTCCCGAAGCACAATTAACGATTACCAACCAAAAAGCGATGATAAATCCAATTGCAGGAACGTTTAAACGAACAGGAGATAATGAAAAAGATGCGGTTTTGGCGGAAGCACTTTTGCAAGACCCAAAGGAAAATGCCGAACACATCATGTTGGTCGATTTGGCTCGAAATGATTTGAGTAAAGCAAGTAAAAAAGTCGTTGTGGAAAGTTTTAAAAAGATAGAATATTATTCGCATGTGATTCACATGGTTTCGAAAGTAAGTGCTGAATTACAACCCGAATATAATCCCATAAAAATCCTTGGCGACACCTATCCGGCTGGAACTTTATCGGGTGCTCCAAAACATAAAGCGATGGAATTGATTGATGAATACGAACCACAATCCCGTGGCTTTTATGGCGGCACCGTTGGAATTATTGGATTAAATGGCAATTTTAATCACGCGATTTTTATCCGTTCGTTTGTGAGTAGAAATAACGAGTTGAATTACCAAGCCGGTTGCGGAATTGTAACAAAATCAGATGTAAATAGCGAATTGAACGAAGTCGAAACCAAACTTTCGGCATTAAGAAAAGCGATTCAATTAGCACAAAATATATAATATGAAAATTTTAGTAGTAGATAATTACGATTCGTTTGTGTACAATATTGTGCATCTTTTATATGAAATTGGAGTGGAAGAAATAGACGTCATTAAGAACGACCAACTTGATTTTTCAACAATTAATGATTACGATAAAATCGTGCTTTCTCCAGGTCCAGGAATTCCAGAAAACGCAGGAATGATGCCAGAATTATTAAAGGAATTTGCTACAACAAAAAGCATTCTTGGGATTTGTTTGGGTCATCAAGCCATTGCAGAACATTTTGGAACTCAATTAATCAATCTCAAAGAACCGCTTCACGGAATTGCATCTGAAATTGAAATTGTGAATGACGATTATTTATTTAAAAGTCTTCCTTCAAATTTCATGATTGGACATTATCATTCTTGGGTGGTTTCTAATGAGATTTCGGATGATTTAGAAATGATTGCGAAAGATAAATTTGGAAACATAATGGCTTTGAAACATAAACATTACGACCTCCGAGGATTGCAATTTCATCCCGAATCCATTCTTACTGAAAACGGAAAAACGATACTTACAAACTGGATAAATCACAAGTTATGAAATCAATATTAGAACCTTTATTCAACCATAAAACTTTGTCAAAGGACGAAGCAAAACAAGTGTTGACAGAAATTGCTTTGGGAAAATACAACGCAAGTCAAATTGCTTCATTTTTGACAGTTTTCATCATGCGAAACATTACACTTGACGAACTTTTGGGTTTCCGTGAAGCGTTGTTGAATTTATGCCACAAAATCGATTTATCCGCTTACAATCCGATGGACGTTTGTGGAACAGGTGGCGACGGAAAAAACACATTCAACATTTCAACACTGACGTCTTTTGTAGTTGCTGGAGCTGGAATTCCCGTTGCAAAACATGGTAATTACGGTGTTTCATCGATTTCAGGGTCGTCTAATGTTTTAGAAACGTTGGGAGTCGTTTTTCAAACCGATGAAAAAGTTTTAAAACAGCAAATTGCCGAAACCAATATTTGCTTTTTACATGCCCCATTATTTCATCCTGCTATGAAAGCTGTTGGTCCAATTCGGAAGGAATTAGGGATTAAAACATTTTTCAATATGTTGGGTCCATTGGTAAATCCGGCTTTCCCAAAAATTCAAATGACGGGTGTTTTTAGTTTGGAATTAGCCCGAATGTACCAATATTTATTGCAAGAAGAAAACAGTCAATACACCATTATTTATGGCTTGGACGGTTTTGATGAAGTGACGTTGACTGATAAAACCAAGTTGATAACTAACAGCGGTGAACGTTTTGTGGAAGCCAAAGATTTCAATTTAAATAAAGTGGCTTATTCTGAACTTTATGGAGGAGAAACCTTAGAAGAAGCGGCTTCCATTTTTACCACAATTATAGATGGAAATGGTACCGAAGCCCAGAATAATGTGGTTTTGGTAAATGCAGCTTTGGCAATTCAGACGTATTATCCGAATCTGCAGTTTGAAGAAGCTTTCGAACAAGCAAAAGATGCTTTATTTGGACTAAAAGCTAAAAATTCGTTTAACCAATTAAAACAAATTCAATGAATATTTTAGATACAATTAAAACGGCAAAACTGAAAGAAGTAGCATTGCTGAAATCGAAATATTTTTATTCGTTTTTGGAAGAACAACCGTTATTTAATTCGGCAACGCATTCCATGAAAAAGGCGATTGAGAATTCAGTTACGGGAGGAATTATAGCAGAATTCAAGCGGAAATCTCCGGCAAAAGGAAATATAAATTTGAATGCAGATGTTGTTGAATTAACACAAGGTTACGCAAATGCAATGGTTTCTGGATTGTCGGTTTTGACCGATTTTGAATTTTTTGGGGCACGAAAAACGGACTTTGAATTGGCTCGTGAAAGTAATTCGATTCCAATGTTGCGAAAAGATTTTATGGTGGATGAGTATCAAATTTTGCAATCGAAAGCAATGGGTGCTGACGTAATTTTGTTGATTGCAAAAATTTTGACATCTAATCAATTGAAATCGTTTACAAATTTGGCACACGATTTAGGCATGGAGGTGTTTTTAGAAACGCAAAATGAAACCGAAATTCTGGAGAATTTAGATTTGCCTTTTGACTTAATCGGAATTAACAATCGGAACCTAAATTCGTTTGAAGTTTCGGTAGACAACAGCATTAAACTTGCACAATTATTACCAAAATCAAGCATTAAAATTGCAGAAAGTGGCATTCAATCTCCAGCAACGATTCAACTTTTAAAAGCAAATGGATTTGATGGATTTTTGATTGGCGAGTATTTTATGAAAGATGAAAAGCCTGCGGAAAAATGTAAGAATTTAATTCAACAACTGTTATGAAAATAAAGATTTGCGGAATGAAATTTGCCGAAAACATTTCCCAAGTTGGAGCTTTACAACCTGACTTTTTGGGGTTTATTTTCTATTCAAAATCAAAACGTTTTGTAGGAGATGATTTTTCCAGGGACTTGATTCAGAATTTACCAAAGTCAATCAAAAAAGTGGGCGTTTTTGTCAATGAAAGTCCTGAAATTATTTTGGAGAAAGTAAAAAAGTTTGATTTGGATATCGTTCAATTACACGGAAATGAATCGGTTTCGGATTGTCAATTTTTAAAAGAAAATAATATTGAAATTATGAAGGTATTTTCAATCAATGAAAACGTTGATTTTAACATTATGAAATCGTATGAACTGGTTTGTGACTATTTTCTTTTCGATACAAAAACACCAGATTTTGGCGGAAGCGGAAAAATGTTTAATTGGCAATTATTAGAAAATTACACTTTAAATAAACCATTCTTCTTAAGCGGTGGTTTGAATGTAGCATCGATTGAAAAGATAAAAGAATTGAATTATCCGATGTTAGTTGGCCTGGATTTCAATAGCCAACTCGAAGACAAAGATTTTAAAAAAAACATATCAAAAGTAACGGAAGTTATACTAGAAACAAGAAAAATATGAAAACACTACAACCGGATGAACACGGATTTTATGGCGAATTTGGCGGTGCTTTTGTACCCGAAATGCTTTATCCAAATGTATTAGAATTGCAACAAAATTATTTGAAGATCATCCAAACGGAAGACTTTCAAAAGGAATTTAAAGTATTGCTAAAAGACTATGTAGGAAGACCAACGCCACTTTATTTCTCTAAAAATTTATCAGCCGAATTTAATGCACAGATTTATCTGAAACGTGAGGATTTAAATCATACAGGTGCACATAAAATCAACAATGCTATTGGTCAAGTTTTATTGGCCAAAAGACTCCACAAAAAAAGAATAATTGCCGAAACAGGTGCTGGTCAACATGGAGTGGCAACGGCTACCGCTTGTGCTTTATTAGGTTTAGAATGCACCATTTACATGGGTGAAATTGACATTGAACGTCAAAAACCCAATGTAGAACGAATGAAACTTTTAGGAGCGAAAATTCAACCAGCAAAAAGCGGAAGTAGAACCTTGAAAGACGCCACAAATGAAGCCATTCGGGCTTGGATTAGTGACCCGGTTGGGACGCATTACGTGATTGGTTCTGTGGTTGGACCGCATCCGTATCCTGATTTGGTGGCTCAATTTCAGTCGGTTATTAGTGAAGAGATTAAAATTCAACTGAATGAAAAAACAGGTGATGAGACTCCTGATTATGTTATCGCTTGTCTTGGCGGAGGAAGTAATGCTATTGGAGCTTTTTATCATTTTATTGACAACGGAAAAACCAAATTAATCGCGGTTGAAGCTGGAGGTTTAGGTGTTTATTCTGGCAAAACGGCAGCGACTATTGCTTTAGGAAAAAAAGGCATCATTCACGGAAGTAAAACTTATTTAATTCAAACCGACGACGGGCAAATTATCGAACCCCATTCTATTTCGGCGGGATTGGATTATCCGGGAATTGGTCCGATTCATTCCTATTTGCATGACACTAAAAAAGCAGAAGTGGTTTCCATTACCGATGACGAAGCGATGCAAGCGGCTTATGATTTGTCCCGAAAAGAAGGCATTATTCCAGCAATCGAATCGGCTCATGCCTTGGCTTATTTGCACAAAATGAAATTTAAAAAAGACGATGTGGTAGTCGTTAATTTGTCTGGAAGAGGCGACAAAGATTTGGCAACCTTACAAAATTATTCAAAAGATGAAAAATAGAATCAACACCTTATTCGAAACCAACAAGCAAAATATTTTATCACTTTATTTCACAGCTGGATATCCAAATCTGGACGACACTCTAACTATTCTAAAAGGTTTAGAAGAAAGCGATGTAGATTTAATTGAAATTGGAATTCCTTATTCTGACCCGTTGGCTGACGGACCTGTAATTCAGGAAAGTGGCGGTCAAGCCATCGAAAATGGAATGACTTTAAAACTGCTTTTTGAACAACTGGAATCGCTTCGAACCTTCACTCAAAAACCAATTATTTTAATGGGTTATTTGAATGTTGTGTTGCAATTTGGCGAAAGCCTATTCATCGAAAAATGTGCACAAGTAGGTATTGATGGGATTATACTTCCCGATATGCCGCTGCATTATTTTCAAACGAATTTCAAGGAATTGTGTGAGAAAAATAACGTGTCCAACATCCTTTTAGTAACTCCAGAAACGTCAGCCGAACGAATTCAAGTAATTGACCGCAATTCCTCTGGATTTATCTATCTCGTTTCTTCCAATAGTATTACGGGAAGCACCAACGCGATGACGTTTCAAACCGATTATTACAAACGAATTCAAGATATGAAACTAAATAACCCACACCTTATTGGCTTTGGAGTTCATGACAAAAACTCGTTTGAAACCGTTTGTCAATACAGTTCCGGTGCTATAATCGGTTCGGCATTTATAAAATATTTAAAGGAAAATGGAATCAGTGGTGATTCCATAACTACGTTTGTAAATGGATTTATCAACTAAAAACGGTTTTGAAATTTGATCGGTATTTGAAAGAGAGATGATTTTTGTGACGTTTCAAATGCAATTGAAGGACTAAAAATAGAATCGATAAGCTTGTTTATATATATTAGAAAAAGTTCATTAAATTTACTATTTGTGTGCAAATATTCTTAAAACGTATTGAATAAATTTTTATTTATTATGTTTAAAGGGTTAATTAATTGTTGTTATTTTCATTATTTAAGATTTTATAGTCTCTGTTTTTGATTTGTAAAAAATTAAATTACAGGGACTTATATCTTGTAAAATTATTATTTAGAATTAGTTTTAATAATGTTTTTATTTCTATAGATTTGCGCTGTTTATAACAAGTCTAAATAAAAACAACTTATAATGAAACTCTATTATTCTATTATTCTAGGATTTTTCCTGACACTTCATAGTTTTGCCCAAACCAGTAAACTTACAGGAATTGTAACAGATCAGGAAGGGAAATATGTAAACCTAACTTCCGTTAGTTTATCCTCATTAAATCAAAGCACGCTATCAGATGAAAATGGAAATTACACTTTTTATAATTTGCCTTACGGAACTTATACGGTAACTTTTAAAATGATGGGATTTCAGCCAAAAGCGGTTACTATTTCTATCGATAAATCGCTTACAACATTAAATGTTATTCTTACTCCCGAAAACAACACTTTGGATGAGGTAGAAGTTTTTGGTGTTCGAAATAAACAACCGGATAAGTTGGAGAATTTAACCCGTTTACCTTTAAAACCGACAGAACAGATTCAAAGTATTTCGGTAATTTCTTCACAAGTTATTGAAAAACAAGGTGCTTTGACTATTTCGGATGCTACGCGAAATGTTCCCGGCGTTTATGCCTTTGCTTCATATGGAAATAAACGCGAAAGTATGGGTAGTCGCGGATACCGTGGAATTCCTATCTTGAAAAATGGCGTTCGGGTCAATTCTGATTTTCGTGGAACGGGTATTTTAACTGATGCGGCTGGAATTGATAATATTCAAGTTCTAAAAGGTGTTGCAGCAATAACACAAGGGGTGGCAACAGATATTGGAAGTCCTGGTGGTGTAATCAATATTGTAACTAAATCGCCAAAATTTTATTCCGGAGGAAATGTCTCTTTTCGAGCGGGAAGTTGGGGTTTTGCGCGACCACAATTTGACGTTTACGGCCCGATTGACGACAATGAAAAAGTAGCTTTTAGAATCAATGGAGCTTATGAAACAAAAGATAGTTATAGAAGCTTGGTTTCAGCCGACCGTTTGTATGTCAATCCTTCTTTTGCTTGGAAGCCAAATGAAAAAACCACAATTACATTTGAAATGGATTATTTGGACGACAGTCGAACACCTGATTTAGGTACTGTAAATTTAGCCGAAAATGATACCTATGCCATTTATGACTTGCCAGACAGTCAGTTTTTAGGTTTCAAAAGCGACCGTTCCATAACTAAAAATGCAACTTATGCCATTCGTTTAGATCGGAAAATAAATGATATTTTTTCTGTGAAAGCATCGTATTTCAAGTCGGATTTAGCAATAGACGACAAAGGAGCATCGCTTTCAGGAATATCTGGAACGAATTACAATTTGAAGAAAAGAAGTTATTCAGAAAGTACGCGAAAAGATGTTAATGAAGTGTTGCAATTGGATTTAGTTGCTCAAGATTTAAAGACAGGTTCTATAAAACACACATTTCAGGTAGGAATGGATTACAACAGAAATAGCTTGAATACTACAAATGGTTCTGCGGGAGTTATTGACACGCTAGATGTCTTTTCATCTATTCAACATGTCTTACCGTCGTCGACAAAATTGGGAACAATAACTGCTGTAAATTCCACTTCACGCGGTTTGGGATTATTGGCTCAAGGCGTTACTACTTGGAATAAATATATAAAAACGTTTGTAGGAATTCGTTACAGTTCAGTGGAAACTACTGAAGACGGTTCTTTAGGTGTGAAAAATAACGATGCTTGGAATCCATTAGGAGGAATTATGATTACGCCAATTCAAAATGTCAACCTATTTGCATCTTACACGAATAGTTCAAATCCACGTTCGGCAACAAGAACGGATAGTGACGGAAATGAATTGGGAAATGAACGTTGGGATCAATGGGAAGCGGGATGGAAAACGTCTTGGATTAACGACCGTTTGCGTTTTAATGTGACGTTTTTCAAAATCAATAACAAAGACATGAACCTTCCGGTTTATGATGAAACTTGGACCGCAACGGGTTTCTACCAAAAAGGTGGAAACGACCAACGTCAAGGAATTGAAGTAGAATTATCAGGACGAATTTTGCCTAATCTAGAACTGATTACCGGTTATTCTTTAATTGATGCAAAGTATAAAGAACATAGTTCATATGTGTACAATTCATCGCCTTTGAATACGCCAAAACATACATTTAATGCTTGGGCAAATTACTCTTTTGTCAATAATTCTCTAGAAGGTTTGTCTCTTGGAGCAGGTGTTTATTTTATTGGCGAACGTCCAATTAACGATTGGTCAGCAGGTCCTATTACACACGAAGGAATTGTTCCAGGCCAGAAACCATTTGATTTGAAAGCCTATACAACGGTTAATTTTCAAGCGGGATATGCAATCAATAAAAATTGGGATTTCCGAGTATTAGTCAACAATGTTTTTGATGAATTAGGCTACAACGCTTACCGAACTTCGTATATCAATCAGATTGACACTGTGAATTACGCAGGAGTTTTGACGTACCGATTTTAGTAACAAAACGATATTACTGCAACGGTTTTCTATCATAAGGAAGAAGGCCGTTGCTCCAATTTTAAATGTTTGAACCGATGAAGAACAATAAAAAACAAGGCTACACTTTTAGGAAATTTATCAATGACGTACATCTTTGGCTAGGTGTGGGAAGTGCGTTAGTATTATTTCTAGTTTGCTTAAGCGGAACAATTTATACGTTCAGAACCGAGATTGAACACTGGATTGAACCCGAGAAATACGAAATTGCAATTATTTCACATCAGAAAAATTCCTATCTGGAAATTATTCAAAAAACAGAAGCAACAACGAAAGGTAAAGTAACGCGGTTGTCATTTTACGACGACCAAAACAAGCCTTACGAACTGCAAGTTTCCAAAGGAAAGGAAGATAAAAGAGGCGAAACTTATTATGTCAATCCGTATAAAAATAGTATCCTAGGAACTGGAAAAGGTCCGGCAACCGAGTTTTTTATGTTCTTCTTCAAAATGCACCGCTGGCTTTTATTCGACTCTGAAATCGGTAGGCCAATTGTAGGAATAGCGACGCTTATTTTTGTAATTTTAACCATCACCGGACTCTTTTTATGGTTTCCAAAAAAGATTAAAAAGTTCAAAAGTCTGAAACCGGGGTTGAAAATAAAATTTAAAGCAAATTGGAAACGCATCAATCATGATTTGCACAACACATTGGGTTTTTATGCGTGTATGATTATCTTAATTATGGCATTAACGGGACTTAATTGGTCATTTGAATGGTATAAAAACGGGTTGAGTTCGGTTCTTGGAGCAGAAGTTTTCGGCGGAAGAAATGAGAAGAAGTTAGAATCAAATCCAGGTCAAAATCTGATTCCTTTAAACATTGAATCCATCATCGAAATTGGAAATAAAACATTCATATATCCCGGAAAAACCAGTATTTCTTTTGCAAAAGGAAAAGAAGGCTCGGTTGAGTTCAGAAAACAAAACAGCACTAATTTCAACAAAGATGCTTCAGACCGAATCATTATAGACCAATATTCAGGAGCAATTTTAAAGAAAGAAATCTTTGCCGATAAGGCTTTTGGAGCAAAAATAGCGGCCCAAATTAAAGCCATCCATTTAGGAGAAATCTATGGCACATTTTCAAAAATTATTTATTTCATCACGTGTCTAATTGCTACGAGTTTGCCTGTAACAGGAATATTTATTTGGATTAATAAAATGAAAAAGAAATCTAAAAGCACGTAAACTGAAACAATTACACGGAATAGGTAAAACGGAAGAAAAATTAAAATTCCAATTAAGAAATGAATTGCTTTTTTATCTTTAGCAAAATTTCAAAAATGAAAAAAATCATTTTAGTACTCGCCTTATTTTCGTTAATATCGTCATTTGCTCAAGAAAATAAGAAAGTCCAGCAGGATAAATTAATTGAAGAATACTTGACCAATTGTGCCGAAAAATACAATTATAACATTCAAATGTCTGAACGACAAGCATGTTTAGACGAAGGTTTAAAAATTGATAGCACCATCGCTTATTTGTGGCAACAAAAAGCAATGCCGTACTTCAAAGCACGAAAATATGAAGTTGGGATGACTTTTTTAGACAAAGCCGTTCAATATAATGCTGAAAGGTGGCAACCGTATCGCGGATTTATAAAATGTATTTTTTCAAAATCATATAAAGATGCTATCTTGGATTTAGAAGATTGCAAGGAGAAATTCGGTAACGGTTATGTAATGGACCACACGTACGACTTTTATATCGCGCTTTGCTATCTACAACTTAATGAGTACGAAAAAGCAGAGACAATTTTACAAAACTACGTAGATGAAATTTACAAAAACCGACAACAATTAGAACATCATACCGCTTATTTCTATCTTGGAATTGCAAAATATGAACTCAAAAAATATGACGACGCAATTACAGTTTTCGATAAAGCACTTAAGATTTATCCTAGCTTTTCCGATGTAAAATACTATAAACATATCTGTTTAATGTATGTGGGGAAAAACGAGGAGGCCAAAGAAGTATATGCTCAAATAAAAGATGATTTCAAATTGGGCTATAAATTAAACGAGGATAATGTAATTTACGAGCTATATCCCTACCAACTTCAAGGATATTTCGTTGGATTATGATTTTACGATTCCACAATAACAAATCTTTATGAAGCCTCCCTATTTTGCGCCACAAAATCTTTGTAACTTTGCCATTCGTAAAAGTCAAATATAAAATTTAAAGATATGTATCCAGAAGAAATGGTAAAACCAATGCAAGCGGAACTTACCACTGCAGGTTTTCAAGATTTACACACTGCTGCAGATGTAGATAACGCATTAAAAGCAGAAGGAACAACACTAGTAGTAATCAACTCCGTATGTGGTTGTGCTGCAAGAAACGCACGTCCAGGAGCAAAAATGAGTATTGAAGGAGCAAAAAAGCCAGACAATTTAATCACTGTTTTTGCAGGAGTAGACAAGGAAGCCGTAGATGCAGCCCGTCAACACATGTTCCCTTTTCCTCCATCATCGCCTTGTATGGCCTTGTTCAAAAACGGCGAATTGGTACACATGCTAGAGCGTCACCACATTGAAGGTCGTCCAGCCGAACTAATTGCAGAAAACTTGCAAGACGCTTACAACGAGCACTGCTAAAATTTTTCAGCATTTATAGATTAACCCTTTTAGAGTTTCAAACTTTAAAAGGGTTTTTTATTTCAAGCCATTTAAAAGGTTTTGGAGCACATCGCTTGGGTATTTTTTAATCCATATTCCCGCCATCCTCTCGCATCTCGCTTAAAAAAGGCGAGGATGCTCCTTCCTGTCGGGGCTATTGAGGTTTCTACTTTACCCTTTGGTTTGGCTTGGGATTTAAAAAAAAGTGAACTAATCTCAAAATTTACTTCCCAACTCTGACGGAGTTTTCATCTCATCAAAGTTATAAAATGCTTTAGGGATAAAACATTACAAAACAATTCCATCAACAGCTTCACACCAATGTGTTCTTTCTATTGAAGCTTAAACGTCAAAATAATTTGACAAAAACCTGCAATTACATTTTTTACAGTATAACACTCTTTTTAGTCGTTTAGAGTACGAATTACTTCGTCAAAAAGCTTTTTCGTTATTAAGTTAAAGCAAAAAGCCTAATATTATTCACTACATTGTGTTTCCAGCGAAGACACATAAATAGATTTCTAAGACACGTAAATGAATTTCTAAGATTCACAAATGACTAGCGAAGAGGCACAAATCAATTTCTAACGGCTACAAATTCGTTTCTAAGTAAGGCATCTTAAAACAACATTTGGAAAGAGAGATGATTTGAGGTTAGAAACCATCGAAGAGCGGTTTTTATAATTGAGGACGTATGAAATGGTAACCCAACTCCGAAATCAACTTCGAAGAATCAATCACTTTTCCTGAACTATTATTTTCTTCAAATTCGGGTAAGGGTAAACTTAATTGTTTTGCTTTAGCGGTATAGTACTCTTTTCGGGTAGGATGGAATGGAGTGGATGCGTTTATCTTTTTGCCCCAAAAGTTTTGTTCGATGATTGCCGTGATAATGCCGATGCAATCGTCTTGATGGATTAAGTTGATTGGTGCATTTGGCGTGGCAATATTGGTTTTACCGGAAAGCGACTTGGCAGGGTTTCGGTTTCCACCAATTAGTCCTCCGAAACGTAGAATGGTGGTTTTAAAAGCGGTTTGCTGTTGCAAAAAGTGTTCAGTTTCTAGCAATTCCTTTCCAGATAAAGTTTCGGGTTTTTCGGTAGTTTCTTCAGTAATATTGATGGATTCGTCGCCATAAACGGAGGTGGAACTGATGAATAAAACATTTTCGATGGTCGAATTTAATACTGCCTTTTCGATAAAGGTTTTCATCTTTTCGACAAAAGACACGGGGTTTTCGCCTCGCAATTTTGGTGGAATATCGATGATTAGTGTTGTTGAATTTTGCAGAAATGCTTCATAATCTCCTGTAACTTCTTCAGGGGAAAGTTCGATAATAAAGGCTTCGATTTCTACGGATTCTAATTCACCCACACGATTTGGGGAAGTGGTAGAACCTTTTACGGAGAAGCCTTTTTGAATCAAGTGTTCGGCAAATGGGAGGCCTAACCAGCCACAGCCTAGAATGCTAATTTGGGACATCGATTATTGGTTTTATTGCCGTTGAATCTACGGTTATTAATGGAGTAAAAGTGTTGGCTTTTATTTTTTGACGAATTACAACGGCATCGTTCAGGACAAAAGGCGTTGGAATCATGTTCGCCGGTCTTTTGGGAATGCTGAAGTAGTTGTTTTCTAGTAAATCAAACGAAGATTCTAGCAATTCCATGTCTAATTTTGTGGATGCATTGATTGTAAATGATAATTCTAAGGGTTCGTTATTGACTACATAATAGCTTAGGATTTTTTTGTCTTTTCGGCGGTATTTGGCTTCTTTCCAACCAAGAAGCGAAACGCCATTGGCTTTCAAATTGTAGAAATCCATGTTTTCATTGGCAAAAATATCATAACGATTCACTTTTCTGTTGGGAGAAATGGTGATGCGGTAGTGTTTTTGAGCGTTGATAATAGTGTCATTGTTGAAACGAATGGACGGACCTGCAAGTGTTTTCAATTCGGCATTGGCGGTATATTTGAACGATGAATTGTATTTGCTGAAAAGCGGTAACTTATCAGTGGAAGCGGCTTCTTGAGGTGTGTTTCCTAAGTAATTCTTTGTCCAATCGTCTAAGTTTTCATCATACGTAGCCCAAATTGCGGTCTTGGTGTCTTCATTCAAAACATACAATAAGCTGTTGGGCTTTCCTTGTTCTGCTGAATAATCTGACTTTAAATGTGCCTTAATGAGGAATCCAACGGCAATAAGAAAAGCAACTGTTGACCAAACTCGTTTTCCTTGAAAAGCACCAAAAACAGGTAATAATAAACTGAAAACTAAAGCAATGAGTAGTGTGCTTCCCATCAGCATTTTTAATCCCAAACCTACAGGAAGTGTGACTACGAAAGGGATAAAAATGATTAGAGCGGGAATGCTAAAGAGCAAATTGAGGAAAGAACTGCTGTGTTGTGTAATTATGAAAAACCCAAAAGCAAGTAGCATTCCGAAGACGGGAATGATAAAGAAACTTCCACCAGGAAGATAAATAGCGATAAAAAAATTGATTAAAATCCAGAGAAATAATGGAGCAACGGTTCCGTTCATTACATGGGTTTCGGTGCGGTAATTTCTGTAGAAGAAGAACGAAATCATTAGTGCTAAAGCGGCAAAAGCGATGATGTAGTCATGCCCATTATAGGTAAAACCGTGGAGGATGTCTTTGTATTCGGGATAAATCAAGAGGACAACTTTCCAGCCGATAAAGCCTAATAGACCTGATAGGGTTACGGAACTTAAAAGGGGAATGAAGCCTCGAAGCATTTCGGAAACGTGTAGAATTCTCTTTCCAAGTCCGATGAAAACGAATGCGAGAAAAAGTGCAAATGCCAGCCCTATCAAAGGAAAATTCCAGTCAAAAGGATAATGTGTAAAGTTGATTGGGGTGTTGAAATAGACTTCGTCCTCGTTTGTATTAAGCGTTCGTAAGTCGGCATTTGCAAAATAATTCAACATTGACATTAAGTAGGTGCCTTGGTGTTGTAGTGTTTTTGGACTTAAATTCGCAAGGTTGTCTTGGACGGTATGGTAATTATAATGACTGTCGATGAATGCAAAATTGAGTCCTTGGATTTTTCCTTCTTCTCTGAAAACCGTCAAATCGGTATCGTTGGGTAGCATTTTATAAATGGAATACATCAAGGAATTGGAAACAGGAAATTTGGGTTTTGCTTTCGCAAAATGTTCTACGACTGCGGCATTTCCGTTGTTGACTTCCATCAACATATAGGAAGGTCCGGAAGTGCCTCGAGCTTCAAAATTGATGACTAAACCTACTTCTTTTGCCCAACTGTGTTCGGTTACAAAAAGCGCGGCTCCATTTAAACCCAGTTCTTCCGCATCTGAAAAGAGAATGATAATGTCGTTTTTGGGTTTTGAATGATTGTGCAAGTAGGTTCGCAAGCCTTCTAAAATGGTCACGATTCCTGAACCGTCGTCACTTGCACCAAGGGATTTAGAATGTGGAGCACTGTCGTAATGTGACAATAAAAGCAAGGCTTTAGAATTAGCAGTTCCCTTGATTCGTGCTAAAATATTTTTTGATTTGACTAGATTTCCCCAATCCGTCAAGGTGTATCCTTCTTGAATGGTGGGCTCTAAACCTAGGTTTTCTAATTCAGTAATTAAAAAATCAGCCACTACCGCGTGATTTTCTGAACCTACATAATGCGGATCCTTTGTTATGACCTCCAATTTCTTTAAGGCCCTTTGTGTTGAAAATTCCGATAAGGAACCTTCGACTTTTGAAACCGATTGTGGCATCATGGCAAAGAATATCCAGTAAATGATTCCGACAAGAAAAAGTACAGAAACTAGCGTAATGGAATTTTTTTTCATTAAAAAAGGCGATTTGAAGGTGAGTTTCAATTTAACTATGCATAAAGAAAAATTAAAGATATTGATTTTATGTGGGAACGGTTACGAATTAGTAAATAATTGATTGTTACGTATCTTTTTTGACCAAGATAAAATAGTCGTTTTCCAAAACCATATACCCTTGGTCATATAAAAAATAATACGTATTTCCTGTTTTTGTATGTAGAATGTTGGTAAAGAATTCGAAATCAAAACCTTTAGCAATTAACTTTGTACGAGACGTTTTTGTCTTACCTTCCACATTCAATTCACCTAAAATGCGGTAATTTTTCCGCAATTTATTATTGATGTTTCGCATGTAATTTGTACTGTCCTTATTGATTTTGTTGTTGTAAGCATTCCTACAACCGTCACTGCAAAACTTTTTGTCTTCGCGACCACTAAATTTTTCACCACATTCGATACAATTTTTCATATTTGTAGTTTTTATAGGCATGGGACAAAAAAGAAATCGCAATAAAAAAAATATTTTATTGCGATTTCAAACTCTACTATTTTAATTTCTTGATTTGATACAAATCATGTCGTCTGTCTTTCAAAATACGAACACTTCCATGTTCGTGCAATTTTTTAAGTAAATCCAAATCGACGTCCACAATCAAGGTCATTTCTGTGTTTGGAGTGGCTTCGGCTTTAACGCCGTTACTTGGAAATGCAAAATCTGAAGGCGTGAAAACCGCCGCTTGAGCATACTGAATATCCATGTTATTTACTTTTGGTAAATTACCCACACAACCTGCAATGGCTACATAACACTCATTTTCAATGGCACGGGCTTGAGCACAAAGCTTCACACGGGTATAACCATTTTGTGTGTCGGTTAAGAAGGGCACGAATAAAATGTCCATTCCCTCATCCGACATCAAGCGAGAAAGTTCTGGAAATTCAACATCATAGCAAATCATGATTCCAATTTTTCCACAGTCGGTATCGAAGGTTTTAATTTGAGAACCACCCTTCATACCCCAATATTGTACTTCATTTGGCGTGATGTGAATTTTGGTATACATTTCATACGTTCCGTCGCGTTTACACAAAAAACCTACATTATACAGATTTCCATCTTCCATGTATGGCATACTTCCCGTAATGATATTGATGTTGTAAGAAATAGCAAATTCAGAAAATTTCTTTTGAATCGGGTCGCAATATCGTGCAAGTTCACGAATGGCATCAGCTTCCGAAAGATGATTATAATCTGCCATCAAAGGAGCGATGAACAATTCAGGGAACAACACAAAATCACTTCCGTAACCGGAAACGACGTCAATAAAAAATTCTGATTGTTCGAACAACGCTTCTAAATTTGCCAAAGCACGCATTTGCCATTGTACCAAACCCAAACGAATTACAGGTTTTCTGGCGTTAATTAATTTCGGGCTTTTATCGTAATAGATATTATTCCATTCTAATAAAACGGCGTAATCTTTGGAGCTTGTGTCGCCTTCCAGATAATTTTTCATCACTTTAATCACGTGAAAATCATTACTCAATTGAAAGGATAAAACCGGGTCGTAAATTTCTTTTAATTTTACTTTGTCAATGTATTGTTTCGGAGTTAGCTCATCACTGTTTACAGTATAATTAGGAATTCGTCCCGCAAAAACAATGGATTTCAAATTTAATTGTTCACACAATTCTTTTCTAGCGTCATACAAACGGCGTCCCAATCGAATTCCACGGTATTCGGGGTCGATAAAAACATCAATTCCGTACAATACTTCACCAGTAACATCATGTGTGGAAAAGGTATAATTTCCCGTAATTTGTTCGTACGTATGATTTGTGTTGGCCACTTTATCCGTTACAATTAATGACAACGCGGAACCTACCACTTTATCATCTACTAAAATCACCAATTGCCCTTCGGGAAATAAGGTCAATAAATTTCTAATTTCTTTTTCTTTCCAGTGGGCTCCATTGATTTCGCTATACGCTTTTATCATTGAATTACGAAGCTCATCATAGTCTTCCAGTCTCAAATTACGAAGCTCAACTTTATTAATTTCTGATTGCATTATTTTTTTTGCTAAAGATACAAAAAAGCCGTTTTCAAATGGATAGTTATAAAAAAATCTATTTCTCTTTCAAATAAATGAATCGTGGTTAAAGTTGTAAATCATCTTTTGTTTTATCTGTAATTAAAATTGGAAATTTTATAAGTGTTTGCCAATCCTTTTCTCTAAATTTAGCTTTCCTAAAAAAGAGTCAATGACATTAGAAATTGGAATTGTTACTGGAATTCTAATCGTAGCTTTTGGCTTATTCGTAAGTGAAAAATTTACGGTAGATAAAACGTCCTTTTTTATCCTCATCAGTTTGTTAATTTTTGGAATTGTAACTCCCGAACAATCCGTTTCAGGTTTTTCAGATAATTCAGTATTGACCATTTTATGTTTGATGATTATTGCCATAGGATTAGAAAAAAACGGCGTTGTTTCTTGGATGGCGACTAAAATTGTCCCGATGGCTAATTGGCCCTTTTGGGTTTTCCTACCGTTATTGATGCTTTTTGTTGGACTTTTTTCTTCGTTTATTGCGACAACAGCCGTCGTTATTATTTTTATCAAACTGTTTAATGAATTAGAGAAACAAGGAAAAATTGACAAATCAAAAGTTTTATTACCGGTTTCATTTGCTGGAATTTTAGGTGGAAGTTGTACTTTGATGGGAACGAGTACCAATCTTATTGTGTCGGGAATTTCTCAGAAAAGTGGTGTTGGTAAATTTTCTTTCTTTGAATTTTCATTAGCGGGAATTATTTTCCTGTTGATTTCCATTCCGATAATTTATTTTTTAAGTAAGAAAATTTTACCCAAAAAAGTGGTGGAAGATGAAGCAGAAATTTCGCATAAATATGGATATATCACTTCCGTTCGAATTAATGAAGGATCAATTTTAATTGGTAAAGAAGTTAAGGATACTGAAATTTGGGGTGAAAATGATATTGAATTAATTAAAATTCAACGGGGACCAAAATATTTAAAATCAGCTTTAAAGACTGAAGTGTTGCTAGAGAATGACATTTTGTGGCTTGATTTAACCATTGAAGATTTAACCGCGAAAACGGAAAGTTTAGGCTTAAATATTTTAGGTGTTGACCAAAATAAATTAGATCAAATTTATTCAAATGAGTTTCATGAAGTAATTGTGTTGCCTAATTCCAGGTTTATCAACATGTCCATTCGAGAATTTGACGAGCACTTGCCCGAAAATGTTTTTGTTAAAGGAATCAATAGTGAGAAGAAGCACAAAAGAGTATCAGGAATTTTCTCGCAGTTTTTCAGCAAAAAATTTCTTACACCAGGAAATCGTGTGTTGTTAACTGGAAATTTAACCGAGATTCAGAAGTTGGCAAAAAACAATGAATTACTATTTTCGAATACAGTAATCACCATGCCGAACATTCCGAGATACAAAAAAGTCATTTCGTTATTGGCTATTTTATTGGTTATTGTGTTGTCGGCTTCTAATACGTTTTCGATTCTAAAAAGTGCGCTAATTGGTGTAGCTTTAATTTTGTTTTCGGGATGTATACAGTTGAAAGATGCGTATGCAGGAATTAATTGGCAAGTAATTTTTCTATTGGCAGGAATGATCCCGCTAGGAATTGCCATGCAAAACACGGGAACAGATGTCTTTATTGCCGACCATTTGTATAGCGTTTTGAAATCTGTTCCAACCCCAGTGATTATTTCCATTGTGTTTGCCTTTACGATGCTGATGAGTGGTTTTATTAGTAACAATGCCACTGCAATTGTTTTTGCACCAATTGTAATTGCGGTTGCCGTGAAAATGGATTTAAACCCAAAACCGCTTTTATATGCCGTGATGTTTGGGGCAAATTTTAGTTTCTATACGCCAATGGGTTATCAAACTAACGCCATTATTTACGGAATGGGCATTTATAAATTCAAACACTTTTTTATAATTGGTGGAATTTTGTCGTTGGTGTTGTTGATTGTGGCGAGTGTTTTGTTGCCGTTGTTGTATTCTTAACAGGCGTAAAATCTTGATTATTTAATATGTGATAAATAAAATATAAAAGTACTGTTAAAGACTAATTTTTAATAATTGTTTTTTTGAACCTTTTCTTCCCAGAAAAATAATAGTATTGTTCATTTTTATTCCGTTTGCAACCATAAATGGAACCTCGTTATCATAATCATTCAATATTTTTTGAAAATCAAAAGTACCCGATTCGCTGACACAAACGACATATAAATCTGATTTTTTTATCTTTTTATCTACAAATTCAATACGATTGTTATCCAGGTTTTTTATTTTTTCACTTGCATTTAAAAAGAAATAATTTTTATTATTTACAAGTAAGGAAGTGTAAGATGTGTAAGGGATTTTATCCAAAAATTCTGTTTGTGATTTATTTATATTTCTTGACCATAATAAATTTCCATTTTCATTTAATTTTACGCTAACAATGTCGTCAAAATTATATTTAATATCTGTTCCGCCATTAAAATTTGATTTAGAACCAGTATATGTTGTAGTATTATATCCACCATTATATTGTCTTTCGATATATACCTCTTCTGCATTAAAAATAAGTGCATCATTTTCTAAAACTAATACTTCCTTCACTGTAATATTTTTAAGTTCTTTAGGCTTTTTATCACCATATTTATCAATAAGAAATTGATTACTAAAAGGGTTTGTTTTTTTTATAAGTAAATCAAGATTCTCAGGATTAAATTGAAAGTACGAAACACCTTTAAATCTATTGTCATTTTTATCTGAATAAAAACCTATCAAAATTATCTTATCAGCTAAGACAACCGTTTTTAATGTTTCAATAAAATGATTTTCCATATCAATAACTTTTGATTTTTCACCATTTTTAGTCAAACTAATAATTTCAAATTCATATTTCCCTCCTTCATCTTTTGCTTTACTTCCATCTGTATAAACTTTTGCCGTCGTGTAGACGGTAGTTCCATCGTTCGAAAGTTCAATATTGTGAAGCTCAAATTTATCATCGTTGATTTCTTTTTTATAGACCTTATCAAAATTTAAATTCATTTTATTGTCAAAAACAAAGAACTTAATCGTCTCTGCTTTTTCAGAATAAAAATCTATGGCAATCACAAAAGCGGATTTATCTTTATTAAGACTCATTTTTATTGCCGATGATTTATGCGTATTTTCATAAGGACTATACGCATTAAGCCTAAATTCAGGGCTTAAGGCAAATAAGCCTAATTTTTTTAGCTCCTCTCTCGGAATTCTAAATAGTTCCTTTTTTGAAGATTTAAAGTCATTAAAATTTACCGTTGTCAATGAGCAAATAATTGCTTTTTCCTTTAGGTCAAATAGTATATCAGCAATGTAAACCTCATTTTCAATGAAGAAATATCCTAAAGCAGTACTGTTTTTTTGATAAACGGGAAATTTAGTTTCCAACTGAAAGTCTTTTACTAGCTTTAAATTGGAATCATAATGCTCGAAATAATAGCCATAATTTGGCGATATTGTATTGCCAATATACGAACGAAGTATAAAAAAACCGCCCTTACCATCATCCTTAGAAACCAATATTTCAGTCTCTCTAAATTCATCTTTAAAAAGTTCGCTTTTCTCAACCTTAACATCGCTAACTTGCCCAGAACTTAATAGGGACATAAGAGAAACTGAAAACAATAAAAATGATTTAATCATAATTTAATTTTAAAAATAAAATATTTGGCAGGTTTCTAATTCTGTTTTAAATTAGTTTGAGATCGAAATTAAAGAAAAATTAATTTACTCTCTCTAATTATGCAATGAATTTTTAACAAATAATATAAAATTTATCACTTTCTCTATTGATTTTTAATTTGCTTAAAGTCAATGTTTTATTTTTTTAAATTCCAATTACAAACGCTTACAAATATTTACAACCGATAGTAAGTGTTTTACAACCGAATAATATCTAACCCGTATCGCAACTTTGTACCGTTGATTACAAACAACAAACCTTTTTTTAATCATTTAAATTTATATGCCATGAGTACATTAAGAAACAGAGTACAGTTAATCGGAAGAGTAGGGAATGACCCAGAAGTAAAATCTTTCGACGGAGGAAAAAAATTAGCAACCCTTAGTATCGCTACAAGCGAATCTTACAAAAATGAGAAAGGCGAACGTGTCGACCAAACCGAATGGCACAGAGTAGTAGTCTGGGGAAAAACAGCAGAATTCATCGAGCAATTTGTAACCAAAGGTCGGGAAATAGCTATTGACGGGAAATTAACCCACAGAAGCTACGACGACAAAGACGGTACAAAACGCTTCATGACAGAAGTAGTTGCTAACGATGTTCAATTACTAGGAAGTAAATAAGTACATGAAAGTGCGTCATTTTGAAATTCGGTTGGTTGACTGTCAACTGGCCGAAGATCAAAATCAATTGAATTCTTTTTTGGAGTCCGTTGATTTTGTAAAATCCGATTGTCATTTTGTGGATTCCGAAAATAGTTATTGGTCGGTTATAGTTCATTATAACGAGAAAACTACAATTTCTAAAACTCAAAATACGGTCGAAGAAAGAAATGAAGTTGTAATTCAAAATTTGAATACCCAACAGCAAACAGTTTATGAAGCATTGAAAACTTGGAGGGCTAGTAAAGCTAAAGATTTGAAAATTCCTACATATTTAATTTGTCATAATTCAGAATTACTGAAAGCCATTGTCAGAGAAGCAAAAACGTCCACGGACTTACTAGTTTAGCCCCTTAATAGTTCGGAGTGTTATTTTAAATTTCAAAATTATATATTTGAGATATGAAATACAAGAAATGGACTTTAGCTCAGAAGCTAGAAATACTAGCAGCTTCAGAAGATAGTGGTATTATAGAAGCATGCCGTAAGTTTGGCGTGAGTACCGCAAGTTTATATAACTGGAAGAAGAAGTATGAGCACAAAGGCGAGGCTGGCTTAAAAGTCACCTATGACACTAAAAGCAAAGAGCTTAAAGAGGCAGAAGAGGAAAATCGTATTCTACGCAAGCTACTAAGCAATAAAGAAATAGAATTAGAGGTACAAAGGGAGCTTTTAAAAAAAAAGTTTGGGACATCCGATCCAAGAAAGATTTAGTGAACTATATTTTTCAAAAGCATAAGTGTAGCAAGGCTAAAATAATAAAGATGGTTGGTATGGTTACTAGTAGCTACTATAGAAAACCTAGTTTTGGTAAGAAGGGCAATCATCCTACGGAAGTAACGTTCCATCAAAACAGTGGTTTTGTTAGTCAATCAGATGTTGTTAAGTCTATTAAAGATATTTTAAAACATGAATTTATAGACTGTGGTTATCGGTTGATGACCAAATATCTAAATAGAGATGGCTACCTAATAAATCATAAAAAACTGTACCGAATTATGAAGGAGGAAGGTCTTTTAAAGCTTGAGAATAGAATTAATAGAAGTGGTGCTGGACGCAAGTTTGTGAAATTTAGGAAGGTTTATACTTCCAGACCCTTCCAATGCTTAGAAATGGATATTAAAATGGTGTGGGTGCCAAATGTGGGTAAAAATGCTTATTTGTTATCTGTAATTGATGTTCATACACGACGAATTTTAAAGGATTATTTTTCTTTCAATATAAAGCAAAAACACGTTATAGAACTACTATCTCTACTTTTTGACGAATATAACTACCCTGAAAGCGTAGTTATTAGGAGTGATAATGGAAGTCAATTTATAGCTAAAAGTGTCCGTGAGTATTTAGGATTAATAGGAGTTCAACAAGAATTTACACATGTCGCAACACCAGAAGAAAATGCTCATATAGAAGCTTATCATGGAATCTTGAAGAAGGAAGTATTTTCACGGTTCGACTATCGAAATTTTGGAGAGATTCAGCAGATATTGAAACGATTTGTGTCTTTTTATAACAATGAACGACTTCATGGTCTCCTAGGAAGAATTACTCCTATGCAGAAATGGAACTCGGATAAACATCTAATAGTAATGAAAAAATTAACCGCTTAATTAAAAAACCGAAATTTAGAATAGTACTCTTGTTTTATAGGGGTCAAAACACTTACGATGTATCAAAGGTTTTGGAGAATTGAAAGTAGAAAAATATGGAAATGAAATTCTTACAATTTTAAATACTAAATGAATCTACAGAGAAAACCACTTGACATCAAGTGGTTTTCTTTTTTTTTAAGGATGCGATGTTTTGCTCAATCGCATTCAAGCGGTTTTCGAGAATAATTTCTTTGGTATTTATGCCAAATTGAAAAACATGCTCAATTTTCCAGACATATTTTAACTCATCTCTTGTAACTATAATATCGGCAACTCCATGATGATCTGCTTTTAATAGACAGGTGTTTTCGTCAAGATGTAGTTTTCTAAAAACCAACTCGTCATCCACAATTGCAATCACTAAACATTTGTCTGCGATTGCAGCTATTTCGCAAGCAATACCAATCACAATATCTTTCGGGAAAAACTCACGTAAGTCACCTGTCATTGAAAGATCATCTACAGAAAAGGCAATTCTATTAACTGTTTCCACAAAAGGCAAACGAATTTGGGCAGTACGTGAAAAGTCAAATTTGCTGTCGTAATTTTTAGCAAACAAAATTTTATCTTTTGGCAGAATACATGGTATTCCTACAAAATCGATATCTTTATGCGAATCACTCTCTGTTGTAATGCTTTCGTTAAACTTCAAAAGCCGGTTTACTGTTAGTTCTTTTATGAGCAACTCTTCAATACCGATGCTAAAATTATTAGCAATTTTGATTACGGTTTCCAACTTGGGGTTACTTCTTCCTTCTTCGTAAGCACCTAGTGTTCCTCGCTTTAAGTCAAACAAATCTGCAAAATCTTGTTGACTCAACCCGTGAATACTCCGTATCTTTTTTAAATTCTTACCAAACATTAGTAGCATTTTGCTAATTTTATTTGCATTGTTAAAATTATTCCGTACATTTGTACTAATACATTTAGCAAATGTAAGAAATTATGCTAACGATATGAGTTTATAGGTAAATTATTTTGCGTTTGAGGTGTGAAATAATGCAAGTTTAATTTGTTAGTGTTTTCTAAATAAACGATTTTTATAAAAATATTATTTGGTGATTTATGAAAGAGTATTACACTACGGTCAAAAGCTATTTGCAAAATTTACAAGTGGAAATTCAGCACGAAAATCAAAAGGATGGAATTTTTATTGTCAGTAATGAGTCGGAAGGGATTTTTAATCTTATTATTTGTGTCGCTTACCCGATTGTGATTTTTGAACAATTCATTTTTGAAATCAAAGAAGAGGGACATCAAGTGTATAAATCGCTTTTACAAAAAAACCGCGACATCATTCACGGAGCATTTGTCCTCGATGATACTGGTAAAAAAGTTATTTTTAGAGATTCGTTACAAATCGAGAATTTAGATCAAAATGAATTTGGTGCTACCTTAAACTCGTTAAGTGTATTGTTAAGTGAATATTCAGAACAAATTATTAATTTTTCAAAAAACAGATAATTATGAAATTTTTAAAGCGATTATTTAAAATAGGCCAAGCGGAAGTGCATTCAGCGATAGACGGAATTGAGGACCCAATCAAAATGACCGAACAAGGGATTCGAGACATGAAACAAGACTTGGACAAAAGTCTGGAAGCTTTGGCACAAGTAAAAGCCATGAGTATTCGGTCAAAAAACGAAGTAGAAGAATACGGCGCTAAAAGTGAGGACTACAACGAGAAAGCCATGCTGATTTTGAAAAAAGCACAATCAGGCGGAATGGAGTCTCAGGAAGCCGACCGATTGGCAACCGAAGCGTTGATTAAAAAAGAAGAAGCATTTGCAGGACAAAACAGAGCCATTGCCGATAAAGAGAAGTTTGACCAAAACGTTTTGCAAATGGAAGGCAATGTGCAAACCATTAAGCAAAATATTTCCAAGTGGGAAAATGAATTGAAAATTTTGCGTTCAAGAGTAAAAGTGGCAGATGCTACAAAAACGTTGAACAAGCAAATGGCACAATTGGACAGCAACGGCACAGTTGCTCTTTTGGAAAGAATGAAAGAAAAAGTGGCTCAAGAAGAAGCTTTGGCAGAGGCTTATGGCGAAATTGCAAATAATTCAAAATCCGTAGATGACGAAATTGATAAAGCCATCAATATCAAGCAAACCAAGGCAACAAGTGAACTAGAAAAATTAAAAGAACAATTAGGAATAAGTGATTCAAACAGTCAAAACTAAGAAATGAAAGAGCTGATAGAAATATCGTTTTCACCAGTCAATGCCTTTTTTAGCATCATGTCTATTGTTATGCTGTTGTATTGGATAATGGTTATCATTGCCGGACTTGACCCAGATTTACTGAGTATCGATTTCGATTCGGCTGATTTGGATACCGATTTAGACAGTCATTCGCATGATTTACCAGACCGAACAGGGGTAGATTCAAGTTCAGATGGAAATCCATTTATGAAAACATTGGAATTCTTCAATTTTGATGAATTACCGCTAATGTTTATTCTAACCATTATATTCTTTACAATGTGGTTTTTAGGAATCAATGTGACGTATTATTTAGGAATAGAAAATACATTAATTGGCTTTTTAATATTGATTCCCAATTTCATAGTGAGTCTTTTTATTGTCAAAATATTCAGTAAACCACTATCTTATCTGTACAAACAAGTCAATCATAAAGGCGAACCCGAAATAGATTTTCTGGGCAGAAGATGTGTTGTTTTTGCAACTTTAGAACAAAATAAAACAGGGCAAATTCAACTAACGGTTAATGGAGACCCCATTCGTTTATCGGCGAAAAGCAATACAGAAGAAATACTTCTTGCAGGACAAGAGGCTGTTATCGTTGGCGAGAGCGAAGACAAAAAATATTATCTCGTCGAAAAATTTGATTATTAAATTTCAAACAATTTAAAAATGATTGCGATTTTAATTCAACTTATGGATTTGCTAATGCAGTTGTTAGCACTGATTTTAAACTATTTTTTATAACCAATACCCACTTACTAAAAACACCAAAAACATGTTAGGAGATTCTTTACTTATTACAATGATTGCTATAATTATAGTAATTATCGGACTTCTTGTCTGGATTATTTCAATGTACAAAAAAATAATTCAGGGAAAAGTGATTGTTCGAACAGGAGCTGGAGGCACAAAAGTGTTTTACAACGCCGGACTTGTCGTACCCGTTTTGCACAAAATGGAAATCATGGATATTTCCGTAAAAAAGTTGGATGTAGAACGAACTGGCGTAAACGGTTTGATTTGTAAAGACAACATTCGAGCAGATATCAAGGTTACGTTTTTCATCAAAATCAATAAGTCAACTGCTGATATTATCAATGTAGCACAAACCATCGGTTGCGAAAGAGCTTCGGAAGTAGAAGTATTGCGAACTTTATTTGATGCTAAATTTTCAGAAGCGTTAAAAACTGTTGGTAAAAAGTTTGATTTCATCGAATTATACGAAGCTAGAAGTGAGTTTCGTGCCGAAATTATTGCCATCATCGGGACGGATTTAAACGGATACATTCTGGATGATTGTGCCATAGACGATTTAGAGCAAACCCCGTTAATTCATTTAAAAGCGGATAATATCTTAGATTCGGAAGGTATTAAAAAGATTACAGAATTGACCGCGGCTCAAAATATCAAATCAAATTTAATTCGTAGAGACGAAGAAAAAACGATTCGCAAGCAAGACGTTGAAGCAAGAGAAGCAATCTTGGCGTTAGACCGACAATTGGCTGAAAAAGAAGAACAACAGAAAAGAGAAATTGCCAACATCAAATCGCGTGAGGAAGCAGAAATCATGAAAGTTTCGGAAGAGGAACGCTTGAAATCAGAAACGGCTCGAATCAACACTACTGAAAAAGTAGCGGTTGCTGAAGAAAACAAAGACCGATTGGTAATTGTTGCGTTGAAAAACAAACAAAGAACCGAAGCTGTAGAAACCGAACGTGTGGAAAAAGACCGTGCTTTGGAACAAACGGAACGCGAAAGAGTGGTGACTTTGGCTCAAATTGAAAAGGAAAAAGCTGTTGAAATTGAACGCAAAAATATCCAGGACGTTATTCGAGATAGAGTAGTTTTGGAAAAAGGAGTGGTTCAAGAACAAGAGAACATGAAAGATATTGAGGCTTTCAAAACAGCAGACAGACAGAAGAAAGTCGCGGTTACATTGGCTGAAAAGGACAGTGAAGAACTTTATATCAAAAGAATTCGTGCAGCTGAAGCAGAAAAAGACGCGGCAAAACAAAAAGCAGAAGAAATTGGTATAGATGCCGAAGCACATTTAGTAGCGAGTGAAAAAGAAGCCCAAGCGCGTAAAATATTGGCGGAAGCCAAAGCAAAAGAAGACGCCACTTTTGGACTTTCGGAAGCACAAGTGATGCATGCAAAAGCAGATGCTAACGAACGTCAAGGAATTGTCGATGCGGTAATCGTTGAAAAAATGGCTATTGCAGAAGCAGCGGGAATGACTGCGAAAGCGGCTTCTTCTAGAGATTTCGGATTTGCTGAAGCAGAAGTAATTCGTGAGAAAGCATTAGCGGAAGCGACAGGAATTGAAGAAAAAGCAGAAGCAATGAAGAAATTAGACGGTGTTGGTAAAGAACACGAAGAATTCAAGTTGCGTTTGAACAAAGAATTGCAAGTGGATTTGGCACACATCAACATTCAGAAAGACATTGCAGATGCTCAAGCTAGCGTTATTGGCGAAGCATTGAAAGCAGCAAAAATTGATATTGTGGGTGGTGAAACAATGTTCTTTGACCAGATTGTAGGGCAAATTACAAGAGCCAAAGGTTTCGATAGATTGGTAAATCATTCTGAAAATATTACGGATATTAAAGACGCTATTTTAGGCGAAGGAACAATAGAGCAAGGAAATTTGCTAGAACGTGTGAAAGGCTTTGCCGATAAATACGGCATCTCTTCGGAAGATATTAAAAACCTAACTGTTTCGGGATTACTTCTGGAATTGCAACGAAGAAGCAACGACGAAAGCGAACAAGGTTTGTTTGCCAACTTGATGTCAATGGCTAAAAATTTCGGCTTGACCGACAAAAAATTAAGCTAAAACTGAACTAACTTATCCTGCAAGATTCTTATTTTCTTGCAGGAAATTTTAAAGTCTGGTGCCAAAACCCAGACTTCGTTTTATTAACCACCAGCTACATTTTACCTTATGAATGCACTAGAAGGCGGAACTTACGAAATCATACAAAGTCGTTTAGAGGCTCAGAAAAAAGATTTAATCCAAAGATTGAAACTGCTCAACGACGCTCGGAAAGAGGTTTTTGGAAGTATTGAAACCAAATTGATTGCCAACAACCGCATCATCACCGAAAACAATTGCACTTCAAGCGACATTGTTTGCATCGGCGATTTGTGCCTCTTTGGGTATAACGTCTATTTTGGTTTACGAACTGAAATTAAAATTGAAGACGTTTTTAGTATTTACAGCTATCAAAATGAGGAATTCCAGTCGCATAATCTAGAATTGATTAACGACGAAACTTTCCTTTTTGACTTTTTAAACCTGTACAAATATTACCGCGATACGGAGTTCCGAAAGTTCTTTATCTCTGGGAATTACCTTCACATGGTGTTCCAATTGAGCGACCGGACTACCGATATTAAAACTTTCAAGTGGTTGATTCGTGAAAATAAGTTGGAATATATTGACAACCGAAGTGACCACGAATATAAGTTTCCTAAACAACATGATTTTCTTTGGCAAGAAACCACAAGAGAAATGCAGAAACAAGGAAAGCATCCCCATATTTCGATACTTGACAAGGTTTTTGTGGAAACTATTGGAGGTACTTTAACGATAAAAATTGAAGACAATACGACTTCGGGCAAAGGAATTTTAGAAGAAGACGTGGCATTTCCTGACCAAACCTTAGACGATGGGACGTATAAGTTTGCCGACTTAGGCAATCTGATTGCATTGCAAATAAAACCCTTTCAGGAAGAACCGCGCTACTTTGTGTACAACCATAAATTGCAGGAAGTGCAGAAGATTGACAGTGTAAAAAACACGGCCATTTTGCTTCCGGATAACCACGGTTTGATGTTTTCGAACGGTTATTACTTGCAAACCGGAGAATACAAAATATTTGAAAATAGCCTTGAAAATTTACAGTTTCAAGAACGTATTGCTTCGCCAAATGGGGAAGATTTCATGTACGTTTTCTATGAAGACAAATTCGGGCAATACGTATTGATTTCGTACAATTTAATTTCGCATGAAGTCAACACGCCCATTATTTGCAACGGTTTTACGATTTTAAACAACGGTGAATTGTGTTATTTTAAATCGGAGAACGAGCAGACTAAAAACCATGTGATTCAAATTTGGCAAACGCCTTTTGTCAAAGGAACGGTCGTTCCGTCTGAACATAAAGACAGTTTTATTTACAAAATAGGGAACAAAGACATTGTAAAAGCAATGGCAGATTCCAATTCTATCATCACACTTTTGAACAAAAATGATGATTATGATGGATTGTATGTCGACTTGGCAAAGCTTTCTCAGAATATTCTAGACGGCTACTATTGGATTGGTGGAAAAGAAACTTTTGAGTTGAAAATTCCGCTTTTAGAAATAAAAAACACCGCCAATTCCGCCATTGATGAGTTTGAAAAAGTAGTACAGTTGCGGCTTCACGCCAAAGAAATTACGAAACAAACCGAAGAGAAAGCCAACAAAATTTTCAGTACAATAAAGTCATCGTCGTTGGATGATATTGATGTTTTTGTTGCCAATCTTGCCAATTTGAGAAAGCTTCGTGGCGAAGTAATCAGCTTGAAAGAAGTGCGGTACGTGGATGTAGACTTCATTGCAACCATTGAAAGTGAAATCGTGAGCCAAACCGAACGGGTTTCGCAGCATTGTGTCCAATTTCTATTGAACGAAAAAGCATTAGAGCCGTATCAAATTCGTGTAAACGAGAAACAGCAAGCTATTGAGGCGATTTCGAAGGTGGCAGAAGGGAAAAAACTAGAAGAAGAAGTCAATCAAATCACGACAGATTTAGAGATGCTTATTGATATTGTTTCCAATTTGAACATTGATGACACGTCGCATGCCACACAAATCATCAATAATATTTCGTTGATTTTTGCCACACTCAATAAAGTGAAAGCAGAAATCAAGAACAAGATGAATACCTTGGGAGGTAAGGAAGCGAAGGCCGATTTTGCCGCCCAAATGAAGTTGATGGACCAAAGTATTGTCAACGCCATTGACCGAGCGAATACACCCGATAAAATTGCCGAATCGCTTAATAAAATGTCGGTTCAGTTGGAAGATTTGGAAGCTCGTTTTGCCGATTATGAGGATTTCACCGTTTTGATTATTGAGAAACGAGAGGAGATTTATACGGCTTTCGAGGCCAAGAAAAACAGCTTGATTGAAGCCCGAAATAAGAAGGCAATTGCAGTGGAAAATGCGTCCAAAAGAATTTTGAAAAGTGTGGCAACAAAGGCAATGACTTTTAATTCGGCAGAAGAAATCAATGGTTATTTTGCGGCAGATTTGATGATTGCTAAGTTGCGTGATTTGGTGAAGCAATTGCACGAACTAGAAGATGTAGGAAAGGCTGAATCGATTGAAACCGAATTAAAATCGGCGAAGGAAGATGCCTTGCGAAAGCTGAAAGACAAACACGAACTATACGAAGACGGCGAAAATATCATTCGTTTGGGCAAGCATAAATTTGCAGTAAACCGTCAAGCGCTCGACTTGACCATTGTTTATAAAGAAGACAGATTGAACTATCATTTAACAGGAACGGATTTTTACCAACCCTTGAAAAATGAAATCTTGGATTCGGGTAAAAAGTACTGGAGTCAAGATTTGATTTCAGAAAATGAGGAGGTCTATCGCGCTTTGTTCTTGGCGTATAAGATTTTCAAAAAGCAATCGGTTGCGGCATTGTCAGCGATGACTTTGGAGCATTTACAAGAATTAGTTGCCGACGAAACGGCTAAAAATTATTCGGAAGGCTATATAAAAGGAGTGCATGATGCCGATGCCGTATTGATTTTAAAAACGGTATTGGAAAAACACAACGCGCTTGGAATGTTGCGTTATGAATCTAAAACAAGGGCTTTTGCACAGTTTTTCTGGTACAATTTAGACGAAGAAAAACGTGCTAATTTGAATCAAAAGATAAAAGCAGCGGGCGAAGTATTGGCTGTTTTTCCAAATAGTACGGCTTTCAGTGGAGTTTTGGAGAACTTGGAGCAGGAAGTAGCACTGTTTTTAGCGCAATTTAGTTTGGGAAAGAAAGCGCTTTGGGATGCTTCTAAAATGGCCCATTATCTTTTTGAAGAGTTGATAATTGACGATGCATTTGTTTCCAGCTTAAAAGCAAAACAATTGGCGGAAGCTTTTCAAAAAGCATTGGAAACTAAAAATACCGATGTGAAATTTAAAATTGGTATTGAAAAATCGGTAGGTTTGGAAGCCAAATTACAGTTGGTAATGCAATGGGTTTCGTCTTATTTAACCGATTTGAACCCTGTTGCTGATTTGGAATATGCCTTTGAAGTGGCTGCATTATTATTGTTTCCGCACGAAAGTAACGAGCACACGATAAGCATTCAGGCGAATGCTTTGATAACAGGATTATCAGGGTCGCACGCTACAATTGCCGATGGGAATTATGTGTTCAATTACCATGAATTTATCCATAAAATGGAACATTATTTTACAAGTGATGTGCCTGCTTTTGAACAGTTTCGTAAGGTGCGGCACCAGCTTACGATTCAATTAAAGGAAGGTTTGAGGTTGCATGAATTTGAACCAAAAGTATTGACTTCCTTCGTTAGAAATAAATTAATCGACCAAGTATATTTGCCTTTATTTGGTGAAAACCTTGCCAAACAATTGGGAAGTGCGGGCGAAAACAGACGAACCGACCGCTCTGGAATGTTGCTGTTGGTTTCGCCTCCAGGTTATGGAAAAACGACTTTGATGGAATATCTGGCCAACCGATTGGGCTTGGTTTTTATGAAAATAAACGGTCCAGCGATTGGGCATGAAATTACTTCGGTGGACCCCGAATCGGCTACCAATTCGGCGGCACGGGAGGAGTTAAAGAAACTCAACTTAGCACTAGAAATGGGGAACAATGTGATGCTTTATCTCGATGATATCCAGCATTGCAACCCTGAATTATTGCAAAAATTTATCTCACTTGCCGATGGAACACGGAAAATTGAAGGGGTTTACAACGGAAATCCGAAGACGTATGACATGAAATCCAAGAAGTTTTGTGTGGTGATGGCGGGTAACCCATACACCGAAACAGGAGAGAAATTCCAGATTCCAGACATGCTAGCCAACCGTGCGGATATTTATAATTTGGGAGACGTGATTGGGAATACGTCGGCTCTTTTTGAACTGAGTTTGATTGAAAACGCAATGACTTCCAATCCACTTTTGACGCAACTGGCGTCCAAAATGCCGGAGGATTTATATCCTTTAATTGAAATGGCGACTGCCGGAAAACGAGATGGTTTTGAACTTAAAGGCAATCATTCGAAGCAAGACATTGAGGCATACTTAGCCGTTTTAGACAAGGTGATTAAGGTGAGAAACGTAGTTTTGCAAGCTAATTCGGCCTATATTTCCTCAGCTGCTATGGAGGATTCCTACCGTACCGAACCGCCTTTTAGATTGCAAGGTTCGTACCGAGATATGAACAAGTTGGTGGGTAAAATTGTGCCCGTGATGAATGACGCCGAGATTGAAACGCTGTTACTTTCGCATTATCAAAACGAGACGCAAACCTTGACGAGTGCTGCCGAAGCCAATCTTTTGAAATATAAAGAAATGACCAAAACCCTAAGCGATGAAGAGCATTTGCGTTGGGAAAGTATTAAATCGACTTTCGTCAAAAACAACAAGTTAAAAGCCTTTGGAGACGGAAATAATATGGCTCAGGTGCTTTCGCAAATGACCGAATTTACCAATCATATTGAGGGGATTAAGCAAATACTAAAGCTGGGACTGGAAAAATAGCATACGATGGCGGTGGGAAAAGTCGTTTCGTATAAAAATAGTTAATATTTTACTTCCGCGGTTAATCGGCATATAAAAATAGTTGTACGGTTATCTCCCGAGTATAACGTTCGTATAAAAAAAGCACTACGGTTAGTTCTGCGGTTAATCGGCGTATAAAAAAAGCACTACGGTTACTTCCGCGAATAACCGGCATATAAAAATCGTTAATAATTTACATCCTGTTGTAAAAGCCTTAGTGCTAATTGTTTGTATATTGAATTTTCTTTTCTAAATTTGATAAAAAACAATCATGGAAACTATAAAGAAAGTGCATATTGGTGCGATGATTCGTGCTTTTATCGTAAAAAACAATGTATCTAGGACGAATACTGCTCGAAAAATGGGGCTTCCCAATACTGTTTTCTATGCTTATGAAAACCGAGCTTCCCTACACACTTCAAATTTAATGCGGATTTGCGACGCTTTTCAGTACAATTTTTTCATGGACGTTGCCAATGCTTTGCCCGAAAGTTACGCGTTTGACAAGACCCTTCGCACAAGTAAAGATTTCATCATCGAAGAACAAAAAGCCGAAATCATGAAGCTGAAGTTCGAGAATGATTTGATGAGGGATTTGTTGAAGAAGTAAGTGTTACGGTTAACCCTCCAAGGGTTTTGAACCCTTGGAGGGTTAAAAGATTCGAAACTATAAATTATAATTATCATGGAAACTAGAATTCCTCTACTTCACGGCAATTATTACCACATTTATAACAGAGGAAATAATGGGATTGACGTGTTTTTTGAGCCTGAAAATTACTATCATTTTCTTCGGTTGTATGCAAAATATATTGAGCCAATTGCCGAAACATTTGCTTGGTGTTTGATGAAGAATCACTTTCATATATTGGTCAGAATTAAAGATAAAGAGGAAATCATCGCAAGTGAATTGACGTATACCACCACCGAAACTCCAAAAGTAATTGAACCTTTTCGGCAATTTTCTCATCTATTCAATGCATATACACAAGCCATAAATAAGCGGCATCATAGGACGGGAAGTTTATTTGAGGCAAACTACGAAAGAAAATTAGTGAGTTCTGAAAAGTATTTTCAGCAACTAATTTACTATATTCATAATAACCCAGTTCATCATGGATTCGTAAAACAAATGAGTTTGTATCCTTGGTCATCGTATGATTCAATCCTTTCAGAAAAACCCACGATGCTAAAAAGAGCAAAAGTTATAGCGCTATATAGCGGAAAAGAAAACTTCAGAACATATCATAATGAAGTCCATAATTTAGAAGAAATCAGCGATTTTATTATTGAAAAATAGTTGATTTTATAAGTTATTTTTAACCCTCCAAGGGTTTAAAACCCTTGGAGGGTTTATTATAAAAAAGTATCTTTGCAACTTAATTAAAATTACACAAATGAATAAATTGTTGATTGTCGGTACAGTTGCTTTCGATGCTATCGAAACACCTTTTGGAAAAACAGATAAAATATTAGGTGGAGCTGCTACTTACATCGGACTTTCCGCTTCCTTTTTTAATTTGAAATCAGCAATCGTATCGGTTGTTGGTGACGATTTTCCACAAGAACATTTGGATTTACTTACTAGTAAAAACATCGATATTTCAGGTTTGGAAATTGTTGAAGGAGGAAAAACATTCTTCTGGAGCGGAAAATACCATAATGATTTAAATTCTCGCGATACATTGGCTACAGAACTTAATGTTTTGGCTGACTTTCAACCTAAAGTACCTCAGAATTTCAAAGATGCTGATGTAGTAATGTTGGGAAATTTACACCCAATGGTTCAAAGCAGTGTGTTGGACCAAATGACAACGCAACCTAAACTAGTAGTTTTAGACACGATGAATTTCTGGATGGATTGTGCTTTACCGGAATTAATGGACGTTATTAAAAGAGTAGATGTCATCACGATTAACGATGAAGAAGCCCGTCAATTATCAGGTGAATATTCATTAGTAAAAGCTGCTGCTAAAATTCACACCATGGGACCAAAATACGTGGTAATTAAAAAAGGAGAACACGGTGCTTTGATTTTTCAAGGAAAAGAAGTGTTTTTTGCACCAGCTTTACCTTTAGAAGAAGTTTTTGACCCAACAGGAGCTGGAGATACATTTGCAGGAGGTTTTGCAGGATTCATTACACAAAGCGAAAATGTTTCTTTTGAGAACATGAAAAATGCGGTAATTTATGGGTCTAATTTAGCTTCATTTTGTGTGGAGAAATTTGGAACAGAACGAATGGAACATTTGAAACATGAAGAAGTGGTTGACCGCTTGAAACAATTTAAAGCATTGACTCAATTTGATATTGCACTAGCATAAAATAAGTACGCCTCGGAAACGGGGCGTTTTTGATATATATAATAACTACGACTACACAACAACAACACAATGAGCGACTCAATCAAACACGAATGTGGGATTGCCCTTTTACGATTAAAGAAACCCCTCGAGTTTTATAAGCAAAAGTATGGAACCGCTTTTTATGGGATACAAAAAATGTATCTCTTAATGGAAAAGCAACACAACCGCGGTCAAGACGGAGCTGGTTTTGCCAGTATCAAACTGGACGTGGAAGCGGGCGAACGCTACATAAGTCGGGTTCGGTCGAACGATGCACAACCTATTCAAGACGTTTTTGCACAAATTAACGACCGCATCAATGAGGAACTGCGAACGCATCCCGAATGGGCGAATGATGTTGATTTGCAAAAGAAAAACATTCCCTACATCGGCGAATTATTCTTGGGACATGTACGCTATGGAACTTTTGGAAAAAACAGTATTGAAAGTGTTCATCCCTTTTTGCGTCAGAACAATTGGATGCATCGGAATCTAATTGTGGCTGGAAATTTCAACATGACCAATGTAACGGAGCTTTTCAATAGCTTGTTGGAATTAGGTCAACATCCAAAAGAGTTAGCCGATACGGTAACTGTTATGGAAAAAATTGGACATTTTCTGGACGAAGAAGTAACTGATTTATACCAAGATTGCAAAAACGAAGGCCTTTCTAAAAGAGAAGCTTCTCCGGTAATTGCCGAACGTTTAGATGTGAAGAAAATCCTGAAACGGGCTTCAAAAGGTTGGGACGGAGGTTATGCCATGGCAGGACTTTTTGGTCATGGAGATGCATTTGTTTTTAGAGACCCGGCTGGAATTCGTCCGGCTTATTTTTATGAAGACGACGAAATTGTAGTAGTAGCTTCAGAACGTCCCGTGATTCAAACGGTTTTTAACTTAGAGTTTGACCAAATCAAGGAATTGCAACCCGGGAACGCATTAATCATTAAGAAAAACGGAACAGTAACGGAAGAAGAAATTATTACACCTGTTGAAAAGAAAGCTTGCTCCTTTGAACGTATTTATTTTTCAAGAGGAAGTGATGCGGAAATATATCAGGAACGAAAAATGCTAGGGAGACTGATTCTTCCTGCCGTTTTGGATGCGATTGATAGTGATACCGATAATTCCGTTTTCTCTTATATTCCAAATACAGCTGAAACATCGTTCTACGGAATGGTCGAAGCGGCCCAAGATTTCTTAAATCAAAGGAAGAATAATTTCATCTTACAAAATAGAAATACACTAAACAAAGAATCTTTACAAAAACTTTTAGAAGTTAAAATTCGAACAGAGAAAGTGGCGATTAAAGACGCTAAACTTCGAACGTTTATTACTGAAGACAGTAGTCGCGATGATTTAGTAGCCCACGTTTATGACGTAACTTACGGAGTTATAAAGCCCGAAGATAACCTAGTCATTATTGACGACAGCATCGTTCGAGGGACGACTTTGAAAATGAGTATCATTAAAATGATGGACCGATTGAAGCCAAAAAGTATTGTGGTCGTTTCGTCAGCACCTCAAATACGTTTCCCTGATTGCTACGGAATTGACATGGCAAAGTTGGAAGGCTTAGTAGCTTTTAAGGCAACTTTAGAATTACTTCGCGAACGCAATCTGTTTCACATTGTGGAAGAGGTGTATGTTAAATGTAAAGGTCAGGAACATTTGAAAGACAATGAAGTTGTAAATTTTGTAAAAGAAATTTACGCACCATTCGAGCCACAAGAAGTTTCAGATAAAATAGCAGAAATGCTAAGTTCACCAGAAATTAAGGCAAAAGTCAAAATTATTTTCCAAACCGTTGAGAATTTACATATCGCATGTCCAAAAAACTTGGGAGACTGGTATTTTACTGGGGATTATCCAACACCTGGAGGAAACAGAGTCGTGAATCGAGCCTTTATAAATTTCTATGAAGGAAACGATGCAAGAGCTTATTAATCAGAAAAATGCACTTTATCGAATAAATGTGCCGTTCATCTGATTTTTTTGTACAAATATAATCATGGGTATATATTTACTGAACCATAACATTAGTAGGTTAAGTTTATGGTAGATTTGGGGCAAAAAAGGTGGATTAATTTCCACCTTTTTTATTTTATATAAGTCCCAGAATATTCAGTTTCTCCAGCTGCATTTATTTCAATTTCTACGCTAGTTCCATTCCTTCGTAAATTCCTAATACCTCAGCAAAAGTTTCAAAGATAAATTGAGGGTCTTCACTCGAAACCATTTTCATTCGGTGTTCCTTAAAGTTAGGAAGTCCTTTGAAGTAATTGGTATAGTGACGACGCGTTTCTAAAATGCCAAGTTTCTCACCTTTCCAATCCATGGCCCATTGCAAGTGGTTTTTTGCAGCTTCTACACGTTGTTCAATAGTAGGTTTTGGCAAATGCGTTCCTGTTTCAAAGAAATGTTTAATTTCATTAAAAATCCATGGATAACCTATGGCTGCACGACCAATCATCATGCCGTCCAAGCCGTATTTGTTTTTGTATTCCAATGCTTTTTCAGCAGAATCAATATCGCCGTTTCCAAAAATCGGCATCGTAATTCGAGGATTATTTTTTATTCTTTCAATATGACTCCAATCAGAATGCCCTTTGTACATTTGAGCTCTCGTTCTTGCGTGAACCGTCAAAGCTTGCACTCCAATGTCTTGCAAACGTTCCGCAACTTCATCAATGTTTATCGAATTTTCATCCCAACCCAATCGGGTTTTTACAGTTACGGGAAGAGAAGTACTTCTGATAACTGCTTTTGTCAAACGAACCATTAAGTCTACGTCTTTTAAAACGCCCGCTCCAGCTCCTTTGCAAACCACTTTTTTAACAGGACAACCAAAATTAATATCAATCAAATCTGGATTTACAGTTTCCACAATTTTAGCAGACATCGCCATTGCTTCTTCATCACCACCAAAAATCTGAATTCCAACAGGTCGTTCGTAGTCAAAAATGTCCAACTTCTGCCGGCTTTTTATTGCGTCACGAATTAAACCTTCTGAAGAAATAAATTCAGAATACATCAAATCAGCTCCATGCTGTTTGCACAACCTGCGAAACGGCGGGTCGCTCACGTCTTCCATTGGAGCTAATAATAAAGGGAAATCGGGTAATTCTATGTTGCCTATCTTGACCATCTACTGCATTTTCGTGCAAAATTACGACTTTAAATTTTAGTGCTAAAGAACTTTCTTCTCCGTCAAATATTTCCAATATCTTTTGGGAACATGCTGCACGTGTAATTTGTCGTTTTTACGTTCTTTAATATTGGTGTGGTCAAAATATTCAATCCACAATTTTTGGTAATTGATTTCGATGTCATGCAACATATCGTTCTTCTGGCTTCCGCCAAAAACACTCGTGTCATCTAAAGTTATAATTTCTACTACATTTAAATCGTAATACACGCCATACCCTCTTTTGGAATCATAAATCAACCATTTTTGGTCTTGATAACGGTTTTTGAAATGGGTAATGATTAACGTCAAAACATCAAAATCAGGAAAAATTTCGGCGAAGTAAATGCCGTCTTTCAATAGTTCAAACCGGATGAACGCTTTCATTCTGTGGCGTTCGCGGTTGACGCTTTTCACTAATTTTGAGAGTTGCATCACGTAAGGATTCGCGTAATCTTTAAGAATATCTTCACTCGGATTTTCCACGGCATAGATGATGACTTGCAATAAAATCATTTCGCGAGAAGCATCTTCGGACAGAAAAGTATACAGCATTTCCTGAATACCACTTTTCCCCAATTGTTTTTCCAACTTTTTTAAAACGCGGTCGGATTTCTCGGGATTGGTGATTATTTCAATAGGTTCTGCAAAGAAGGAGTTTTGAAAAGTCCCCTCATGGACAATCTGAACGTCTTGGTATTTGAACTCAAAGACTTCAAAAACCGCCGTCAGAAATCCTTCGAAGGTTTTATCGTAGAAAAGTATCGTCATTCAAAAGGGAAGTTTGGTTACTGAACGGATTTTCGAATTTGCTTTTGGTATCGCCAACAATCAGACTTTTCAAATGCACGGAATCCAAATGCATCAAGTTCTTGTTGGAATTTGCTACAACAATAAAATATTTCGCACGATTGGTGGCAACGCCCATTTTCTGCAAATGCTCTAAAGTCAAATTTTGAAACTTTCTTGCATTCACAATCTTGTAAGCTGATTTTACACCAATTCCGGGAACACGAAGAATCATTTCTAACGAAGCGGTTTGCAAAGTGACAGGAAAATCGGTGATGTTTCGTAAAGCCCAACCTAATTTCGGGTCGACTTCCAAATCGAGGAAAGGATTGTTCTTGGCTAAAATTTCATTGGCTTTAAAGCCGTAAAAACGCATCAGCCAATCGGCTTGATAGAGGCGGTTTTCGCGAACAAGAGGAACTTGTGAACCCAATCCAGGTAATCGTGCATCATTTGAAACAGGAACGTAGCCCGAATAATACACGCGTTTCATGCTAAAATTCTTATAAAAATGATCGGCGACTTGAATGATTTGTAAATCAGTTTCCGGACTGGCACCCACAATCATTTGGGTACTTTGTCCGGCTGGTGCAAACTTTGGAGTCGACTTGAACTTTTTACGTTCGTCTTTGTATAAATTAATTTCATTTTTGACAAAACCCATTGGTTTAATCATTTGTTGGTGGTCTTTGTCGGGAGCCAATAATTTCAAACCGGATTCGGTGGGGATTTCGAGATTCATACTTAATCTATCGGCATAAAGTCCGGCTTCTCGCATTAGTTCGTCACTCGCTCCGGGAATACTTTTGAGGTGAATGTAGCCGTTGAAGTTGTGTTCCAGACGCAACTTTTTCGCTACACGAACCAAACGCTCCATAGTGTAATCGGCATTTTTAAAGATACCAGAACTTAGGAATAAGCCTTCAATATAATTTCTGCGGTAGAAATTCATGGTTAAGTCTACGACTTCCTCCACGGTAAAAGCAGCTCGCTGAATATCGTTGCTTTTTCGCGTTACACAATAGGCACAATCGTAAATGCAGAAATTAGTAAGTAATATTTTGAGTAAAGAAACACATCTTCCGTCTTCGGTATAGGTATGACAAATTCCTGAAGAGGAAGAATCACCTAAACCTTTGTTGGTGTTTTTGCGGTTTCCGCCACTGGAGGAACAGGATACATCATATTTGGCTGCATCGGCGAGAATTTCTAATTTTTCTTTAACTCTGTCGTAATCCACGTGTTGAAATAAATTTGGGAGTGTAAAAATACGGGAATTATTTACATGGTGAAAGGCGTTTTCAGAACTTTAATAGTTGTTTAAGGTTTAATTTGCGATGCTTATTTCTTCGCAAATAGTTAACCAATTATCTCGCAAAGGCGCGAAGACGCAGAGTGACTTGGAAGAGTTTTTAGTAAAAATAATAATTAGCTTTTGTTTATACCGTTTTTTACAATTTTAAAGAATTCATAAAGTTTGATTTGTTTTTAACCACTTTACTTTTGAATAGTTTATAAATTTCATATTGGTTCAACTTATTTTGCGTAATTATTACTGAATTTTTTTTACCAAAAAGATTCAATTTACTGTATCCTAAATCAGAAGAAAAAGTATTTGTATTCCAAGAATAATAGAATTCGACAGATTCTATATCGTTGAAATGTATTTCTGTTTCCATTATATTTAAACGGTTGGTTACTATTATTTTCTTTTTTTGAGCATTGATTTTTATTTCTTCTTTTAGATTGTGTTGATAGTAACTATTTCGGATAATTGTACTCCTTAAGACAAGATAAGTTAAAAATGAAAACAAAATAATTGAAATAAAACAAAACAATATTTTCTGTGCTTGATATTCGTTCCAATTATTAATCATTGTATGTAAAATCATTATTGAAATAAAAATGGTGAAAATTGAAAATAGGCATCCAATCAATAAATCTCCTATGATTTTACTTTTTTTATACTCAAATTCCATTTTCGATTAATTATTCATCAGTAAACAAATATAAAGAATCCAACCAAAAAAATCCCTTCTAAAATTATCTTTTACTATTTGATTTCAAGCGTTTCAAGTTAAGGTCTAATCTCCTATCTTTGCGGATTGTTGAAACGCAGTTTGTATTTGAAAAGAAATGAGCTGGGTTACAAAAGAGGTTGCGTTAGGGATTGCAGTGGAAATCCTTTTTTCTCTTTCTTTAAGAGAAAAAAGATTGTAGCGGAAAGCCCGACCCTTGTGGGAACGCCCAAATTAGTATTACAAAGAAAAGACAGAAGAAACCTCATAGTTTCTTGAACAAAATAGAACAATTGTAGATGAAGAAAATTAGAAATTTTTGCATTATTGCCCATATTGACCACGGGAAAAGTACGCTTGCCGATAGACTTCTTGGTGCAACACAAACGGTTACGGCTCGTGAAGAGAAGGCTCAGTTGCTGGACAGTATGGACTTGGAACGCGAACGTGGGATTACCATTAAGAGTCACGCGATTCAGATGGAATATACGTACAAGGGCGAGGAATATATCCTGAACTTGATAGATACTCCCGGACACGTTGATTTTTCCTACGAAGTTTCGCGGTCTATTGCTGCTTGTGAAGGGGCACTTTTGATTGTGGATGCGGCTCAAAGTATACAGGCACAAACGATTTCTAACCTTTATTTGGCTTTAGAAAATGACTTGGAAATTATCCCTGTCTTGAATAAAGTAGATTTGCCAAGTGCGAATCCAGAGGAAGTGAGTGATGATATTATTGATTTACTAGGTTGCAAGTTGGAAGATATTATTCACGCATCAGGGAAAACTGGTTTTGGTGTGGAGAATATTTTGGCAGCTATTATTGAGAAGATTCCACCACCGAAAGGGAATGTGGACGAACCTTTACAGGCTTTGATTTTTGATTCGCATTACAACCCGTTCCGTGGTATTGAAGTTATTTTTCGAGTGAAGAATGGTGAAATCAGGAAAGGACAGAAGATTAAATTCATGGCGACTGGAAATGAATATTATGCAGATGAGGTAGGAACATTGAAGTTGAATCAGGTGCCGAAAAGCGTGATTTCTACAGGAGATGTGGGGTATTTAATTTCTGGTATCAAAGAGGCGAAAGAAGTAAAAGTGGGTGATACCGTTACCGATGCTAAAACGCCAACAACAAATATGATTAAGGGTTTTGAAGACGTGAAACCAATGGTTTTTGCGGGAATTTACCCGGTAGATACGGAAGATTACGAAGATTTGCGTTCGTCGATGGAGAAATTGCAACTGAACGATGCGTCACTTGTGTTTTTGCCTGAAAGTTCGGCGGCTTTGGGATTTGGTTTCCGTTGTGGGTTCTTGGGAATGTTGCACATGGAAATTATCCAGGAGCGTCTTGAACGAGAGTTTGACATGACTGTTATTACTACGGTTCCCAACGTTTCGTATTTTGCGTATACTAAAAAAGACCCTGAGACGGCGTTTATTGTTAATAACCCAACTGATTTACCGGAACCTTCTAAATTGGACCGTGTGGAAGAGCCTTACATTAAAGCTACGATTATTACTAAAGCCGATTATGTGGGTAACGTAATGAGTTTGTGTATTGAAAAACGTGGACAAATTACTAATCAAACCTATTTGACTACCGAACGTGTGGAGTTGACTTTTGATATGCCGCTTGCTGAAATTGTATTTGATTTCTACGACCGTTTGAAAACAGTTTCTAAAGGTTATGCATCCTTTGATTATTCTCCTATTGGAATGCGAACTTCGAAATTAGTACGTTTAGATGTTTTATTAAATGCGACAAGTGTTGATGCACTTTCGGCTTTGATTCACGAGGATAATGCGTTTCATATTGGAAAAAAAATGTGCGAGAAGTTGAAAGAATTGATTCCTCGTCAGCAATTTGATATTCCGATTCAAGCAGCGATTGGTGCTAAAATCATCGCCCGTGAAACGATTAAAGCGTTAAGAAAAGACGTTACCGCCAAATGTTATGGTGGTGATATTTCGCGTAAGCGTAAACTTCTTGAAAAACAAAAGAAAGGTAAAAAACGTATGCGTCAAGTAGGTAATGTGGAGATTCCGCAAGAAGCTTTTATGGCTGTACTGAAGTTGAACGACTAGAAATTGTCTATTGTAAAATAGTATATTGTATAAACAAATAACCCGATAGCGAAAGTTATCGGGTTTTTTTTGTTAAAGCATATTGCCACATATTCCTAATCCTGCAATTGCATAAACCACTGCCAAAATATATAAAAATTTGGCGCTTTGCGGATAAGTTTTCCTTATCGAGAAACCAATGATTGTGAGTATTACGGGTGGTCCGAACATTATAAACATAATGAAGAGTACTATTCCGTCATAGTTTCCGCCTTCTAATAGTATCATAGCTTTATATATTATTTCTTAATTCTTCCAGTTTTTCTTTCTTATCGTCTCTGTAAAATAAATTCATGGTCTCGAAAGGTATTATTTTGTTGTCTTTATTTACAATATGAACACAGGATTTTTTGATGGCTCTGACATCAAAATTATAAGCATCGATGAATTGCATAATGATGATTCTAAACAAATTGTCATAACTTAATTCGGGAGCGTCAATGTTGGGCAAACAACATAAAATAGATTTTAGATTCTCTTGAGCCACTTCTACAGAATTTCCGGTGCTGAACAATTCAATCATTTTTCCGTGCAACACTTCGTCTTGTTCGTAGATGATGGTATTTTTGCTATTGTCCAGTAAATCATTGGGATTGATGTATCGGGTCAACGGAAATACTTCATCGCCTAACTTCAACGCATAACCCATAACCAATGCATCCGGGTTACAGGGAACGGGAAGTAAATCGTCTGAATTAAATATAGAAGTCTGCTCTAAAATTTTTCTTCTCACCTCCGTTAAAGTCATTCTGTCCGTGGCGGGATTAAAATTCTCTAGTCTTCCTGCAATTTGTGTAGGCTGAAAAGTAACGCCTCGAATGCATTTTTGCTTTAAAGCAAAATCTATTATTTTTCCAATCTCGTGGTCGTTCAATCCTTTTTGAAGTGTAACTACAAGAGTGGTAGATAAATTTAATTCGTTTAAGTTTTCTAAAGCTTGTTTTCTAATTTGAGTTAAATCAGCACCTCTTAATTCTTGCAAAACGCTGTCTTCAAAAGAATCAAACTGCAAATAAATTTCAAAATCGGGTGCATAACTTTTTAGCCTTTTGGCAAATTCTTTGTCCTTGGCAATTTTAATTCCGTTAGTGTTCAACATTAAATGTTTTATCGGAAGGGACTTGGCATAATCTAAAATTTCAAAAAAATCAGGATGAATCGTTGGTTCTCCACCGCTAATTTGTACCACATCAGGTTCCTTTTCATTTAAAACAATCGTGTCTAACATCTTTTTTACTTCTTCCAAAGTGCGGTGTCTTCCATACGAAGGCGACGAACCTGCATAACAAGTGGGGCAAGTTAAGTTGCATCTGTCCGTAACTTCTATAACCGTGAGGCACGAATGCTGTTCATGGTCTGGACACAAACCACAATCATAAGGACAGCCATAATGGGTTTTGGTATTAAAGGTATAAGGCGTTTCTGAGGGCTTATTATAGTTCCGAATGTTCTTATAATACGGAATATCATCAGCAATCAGCACTTTAGAGTTGCCGTGTTCCGGACATCTTTTGAGCATATAAACGTTGCCGTCTTCAAAAACAATTTTGGCATCAATACGCTTTAAGCATTCCGGACAAAGGCTTAGCGTAAAGTCATAGTAGGTATATTTTCTAACGGGCATTTTTTAGTAGGTTTAAAATTGTTTTGTGGTAATAGGCGAGACAAATTAAGCATAAAAATTGAATAGAACTCAATCCTGCGATAAAGAAAAGATTGGGCTTTAAAAATTCCATCAAAAACCGAAAGGAGAAATAGGCAATCATAAAATATTGAAACAAGAGTCCGTTTTTTAAATTCTTGCTTTTTAATTTCCAGAGAAAAATAAATAAAACGATTAGAAAAAGCAATTCATACAAAGCTATGGGATGCCTTTTGAGGTGGTCGCCAAGGTTCATTCCTAAGAAAAACGTGGTTGTTTTGCCGTAGGTAAATTCATTTGTTCCTGACAAGAAGCAACCAATTCTGCCAATAAATATTCCTAATATAATAGGAAAGGTAAACAAATCGCCGGACGATTGCTTTTCGCCAATGCTTTTCTTTGCTAATTCTACCCCTAAAAGTCCACCAAACAAGCCGCCCATAATGGTTTTATTATTAAACAAACTTAAAACCGAAAGTGCATCAGCGGGTAAAATGGGGTTTTCTAAGAACCCCATAATGCGCGACCCTAAAAACGCGCCTATGGCAGCGCCTAAAATGATAGACAATCGATTGGTGGAAACAATGGTATCAGTAGTTCTTTTTCGTAAAAACACATAATAGCGGTAGCCCAAGAAGAAGGCAAGGTATTCTAAAATTAAATGAACATTAATTTCATATCCAAAAACTAAGGGTTCAAACGGGAGGTTCAAATTTGTAGGAATTAAATTTAAAGATAAATACAATCGCACTACTTGCGGTTCGTAAAGATGCAAAAAAAAAGGATTCGTAAGACTTGCAGCGATAAATTGTAATGTAAATGCAGTTGCTATTTGCAGTATTTGAAAAAGACAGCCTACTTCAAAAGCCACTATTTTGGAGTCATATCCTCATTTAGTTATTCTAATGAAGCAGTCTATTATTGGGTTTCTTTGTTTCTTTATTTTAAAAATAAACCCTCTTAATTTATTTTTTAAATTTTTTAAAAAAACAGGTGTTTTTACGGGTACAGGATAACAAATTACTTTATAAATTTGGCTATGTGATACACTAAACGTCAAACGATTATGACAGCAACAAACGCACACGGAAAAACGCAAATAAGGGCACGCCACTTGGTTACCATTAGAGGCAGTCCGCTGTTTTGAAACTTAATAACGGGCGGGAAATTATAGCTGATGAATAGTAAATAAATGCTTCAAATATGTGCTTTATTTCTCGTGCAAATAATTTGAGGGCTCGTGCGAATAATTTGAAGGCTCGTGGGAATAATTCGAGTTCTCGTGCAAATAATTCGAGTTCTCGTGCAAATAATTTGAGAGCTCATGCAAATAATTCGAGAACTCGTGTAAATAATTCGAGAACTCGTGCAAATAATTTGAAAGCTCGTGCAAATAATTTGAACACTCAAATTTTAGGCACGAACACGAGTGGAAAATAATATAAACCTGATGCGGTTTGTATTATTTTGAAAATGAATAGCAAAAAAAAAATTATAATTTAATAAGAGTAAAGAAATGGATTATATACCAGGAAAAGATAGTGACAAAGTGATTTGGAACAACAACTTGAGCGCGAAAATTAACGCGGATGGACCCGATTTGGGATTAGAAGCTGATGAAATATCAGAAATTAACAAAACGTGTGATGCTAATGTTGCGGCAATTGTTGCAAATGATACTGCACAACAAGCCTCAAAGACGGCAAAGGCGGCAAAGGATAAGCAGTTGAGCACGGGCAATCGGTTTTTGCGTAGTATGGTTAAAAAAATGAAAGGCAGTAGTAAATACAGCACTATTCTAGGCGTGAGTTTGGGCATCATTGGCGATGACCCAACTATTGATTATCGTATTTATCAACCGAAAATTAAACCAAGCGTTATGCCGGGTCACGTACGGATTGATTTTGTTAAAAACGGACTCAACGGGATGAACATTTACGGAAGATTGAAAAGCGAAAATAAGTGGGTAAAGCTGGCTTATAACTCTTACAGTCCTTATTTAGATAGCCGTCCCTTAACTGTAGATAATGTTCCCGAACATCGGGAATATATGGCTATTGGCGTGATGCACGACCAAGAGGTAACGCTTCAAAGTACCATTATTGAAGCCGTTTATGGCGGATTGTAAAGTTGATTTCTAGAAAAAACCACAACATTAATTTGTTGTGGTTTTTTTTTTGGATAGATTTGATAGATAAAAAGCGAAACAAAGTTTCGCTTCTATACAAGTTGTACGATACCTTCCGAAAAAATGAAGACACAAAGAAGAAAATTATATTATTCAGCAGGTTTTATTAGCATTATATTGCTTCCTATTTTTTGTTTGATTTATCTGAATAGTATAAAGGCGTTCAAGCAATTTGGTAGTATTCAAATATCTTTACCGGATAAAGGATTTACTGAAAATAATGTAAACTTAAAGAAGTATTTAAATTCAAAAAGATATTTTATCGTAAACTTAACGGGAAATAACAAAATAGATAAATTAAAACTAGAAAATGCAAATATATTAATTAAGAAAATCATCTTATCAAAAGATTCTATTCAAGGAGTTAAATTTAATTTGAGAAAATCTGAATATTGGACTTTTATAAAAATTCTAGATATATTAAGAATAAATAATGCTGAATTATATAATTTGTATAACAATGAACTTTGGTTTGCAAATCCTCCAAAACGAAAAACTGAAACCATTAAAATAAATAAAAATGCAAATAGTGATAGAAAATATATCAATTGTGATACACAATATATAAATAGAAAAGAACAAGTGGTTGATGAAATAGAGAATATTAGAATAAAAGAATTTATTAAAAATTATTATCCTTCAATTATTGCATATTTGTTGATGATTTATTTTGTAGTCAAAAGTTATAAACAATATAAATGAATAAAGGCAGTCGCATAACCGCCATTTTGAGCTAGCTGGAATTTAGTGGAATTATCGTATCGCATCAAGTTTTCATTAAGCCGAAAATTGAGCGGTTACGAACTTCCAGCCATCTCAAAGTGGCAAAATGTTATATAAAAGTACATGGAAAATATGAGTTTCAATAATAGACAATTTATAAAAAGTCTTGTAATCTTTACATTATTAATGAGCGTTTGGACAATCTCTTGCCTTATAACTAATAATTTTACTGAAAATGATAAAGGCTTTGTTACTGGTTTTGGATTTCTGGTCATTTTTTCTGCATCAATTCACTTCGGGCAAAAAAAATGTTCACTAACTAAATTCTTTCATCTATTAATTTTAATGATATTATTATATAGTTCTTCTAGTTTTATTTTAAGTGCTTGTATTTTCGCATTAACAGATTCGTACGTTATATACACGATTTTCAATTCAATTTTTGTATCAGTTGTACTGACATTGATTTTGGATAAATTATACACGGTTGAATTAAAAAAACAAACTATTTTACTTAGCTTACTATTTATTATGGGTTCCTACTTTTTTCATGAAATTCTAAGTAAATATTTGTACTCATTAATTGATTTGCATCCAGGAATATCAATATTTATTTTTTTCCAAAGTTTTGTAATTATTCCTGTACTCTTAGGGCTTACTTTAAAGAAAAAAGCCAGCGTATAATAGCCGGTAATAGCCGTTGCTGTTATTGTGGAAAAGGGACACAGTTTTTCTCAAAAACTCCACCACTTTTCCTATTAAATAAAAAGTACCATAAGCACCAAACAATTAAAAACCCGAAAGCGAAAGCCTTCGGGTTTGTTGTTACAGAAAATAAGATTTTATGAAAATGTTGTAATAAGAGAGGTTTCGAGATTTGATAGTTTTGTAGTAGAAGTAATTGCAAAATGCAATTATTAAAGATTTAAACTATAAAAACAAATCATTATGAAAACGAAATTTTTTACAGTTGCTGCATTAGTTTGCACATTTTTTTATTCAAATGCTCAAGTAAATACTATGAACAGCGAAATGGAAGAAGAATCAAATTCTGCCAGAGGAATAACTTTTGAACGTGGAAACATGTTTGCCGAAGGAGGTCTTAGGATAGTTGCAAGTGATGAGGAAGATACGTATGCAGTAAATGCCAAGATTGGTTATTTTTTAAACGATAAAGTTGCAGTGGGTGGACAAGCTTCTTTTGGTAGTACAGAAAATGATTTAACTTCTGTACAAACAGATGTTTTTGGTATTGGTGCTTTTGCTCGTTATTATTTCCTTGAATTAGATGAAAAACGATTCAAAGCTTATGGAGAAGCTGGACTAGGATTTGGAAAAAACAAGACCGAAGGACCTGGATTTGAAGATAACAATAACAGCGTAACTGCTGATATTAATTTAGGTCTGAATTATTTCTTTACAAAAAACTTTGCTGCAACATTTACCTTAGCAAATATTTTGTCTTACAACAGTGTTTCTCCTGAGAATGGGGATGCTGTAAATAATTTTGAATTGAACATTAACCTGTTTGAAAACATTTTTGCACAACCACAATTTGGGATTTTATATAAATGGTAAACATATCCCTTAGTTATAAATACTAAAAAGAAACCCTTCAAACATAACGCTTGAAGGGTTTCTTATTTTGATTACTCTGCTTTTAATTAAAGCTTTTTTCTATTGTCGTTTGAATTGGTGTCAATCAACTTATTATAAGGGTCAACGCCCACTTCAGTTGGTTTTTCATCCACAATTATGACAAACTTATTATTGATTTTACTAATCAAACGCTTTTCGAGATACAATACTTTCTCTTTGGTTTTTTGCTTGTCATCTCCCTTGTCAGCGAAAATCCCAATTTCGATGTAATCTTGCATTGGAAGTGATTCAATCGCTTCTTTGTCACCTTTGTCTTTATGCGTCAAGGCTTTTCCGTATTTATCGGCAAAGATTCGTTTTCCTTTTTCATCCGAACGGTATTTACTGATGTTGGCTTCAATGGTTACTTCATACTTACCATTCGCTAGTTTTTTAGACGTTACACTTTTCAAAGAATTGTCGTAAAGCGTAATTGTTTTGAACATATCCGTTATCAAATACTTCAACGAATCTGGCGTTGCTTCATTCAAATAAGAGACAAATTCGATAGAATTAGTATAAGGCGCTTCCTGATAAGCCACTTTCTTAATGTATTTTTGAAGGGCATTATTCATGTTTTTCTCTCCAATATAATCGCTCAAAGAATATAAAACCAGTGAACCTTTGTTGTAATGAATGTATTGTTGGTTTTCATTAAACATCAACGGCTGTTCGCGTTGACTTTCAAAAGTTCGACCCTGTAAATAATTATCTAATGCGTCTTTCAAGAACATTCGCATTTGTGATTTACCGTATTCTTTCTCCAAAACTTTCAGCGAACTGTACTCTGATAAACTTTCAGACATTAATGTTGCTCCTTGAACATTAGCCCCAATAACTTGATGAGCCCACCATTGGTGCGCCATTTCGTGAGAAGTTACAGAAAATGGATAATCTACTGCTTCGTGGTCGTCATCGTCCACATCGGCGATAAATCCAATTCCTTCCGAAAATGGAATGGTATTGGCAAACGATTGTGCAAAACCTCCACCAGTTCTTGGAAACTCAATGATTCTCGCTTGTTTGTGTTGGTACGGACTGAAATTCTCCGTATAATAATCTAAAGAGAGTTTTACGGCTTTTACCATTCTGTCTAAATTATATTCATGACCCTTGTGGTAATAAATTTCAATTGCCACATCGTTCCATTTGTCTTTGCGAACTTCATAACGTGCCGATTGATAAGCATAGAAATTTAGCATGGGACGGTCCATTTTGTAATGAAAATATTTTCTGCCATTGTCTGCCCATTCTTTTTCAAGATAACCTGGAGCGATTGCAATTTGGTCGTCAGACGTACTTACCGTAGTTTCAAAGGAAACCCAATCCGCATCGTTAGAAATATAAGTATTCATTCGAGCAATCGAATCGGTGGCTTTTGCCATACGCGGTTTTGGTTTCAAACCGTATTTCTTTCTAGTTTGGTCGTCAGATAATTCACCACCTTCAGAATATCCAATTTGAGGAAATATACCGTTATTGATGAACGTTCCATTGGCTAAAACAGGTGAATTGTCACGTAAAATGGTATTGGGTTTGTTGAAAACCTCCCATTTCATTTGAATAGAATCACCAGGTTGAAGAGACGATTTCAACTTGTAAATATTAAAATTATATAGCGTGTCTGCTGAAACTAAACTGTTTTCAACATTCAGTTTAACCGTATGTTCAAAATCATTCAAATTTACAAACAGCGTATCAATGGTTTTGTTGGTTTTGTTTTTTAACCAATAAGCACCACTTGCTTTGAAATCCCGTGTTTTCGGAAAAATGTCTAGATTGACGTTGATATCCGTAATTCGAGGTTGATTGTAATGCTCAAATTTTTTGTATTTCTTTTCCCAATCCGCAGATTGTTGTTCACGTTCCTTGCTAGAGTAATTGATGTTTTCCACATTATCTACATAATAAATGTAGCCTCCTATAGCGAAAAATCCAATTAAACTGATGGCGAAAAGTGTCGCAAATGAAGCATTAAATCGTTTTTTAGCATTGCTAAACGTTTCCTTAGCCGACATTGGAATACCTCTTTTCCAGAACAATAATGCCAAGCAAAACAAGGAAACACCTAAAAGTGCCCAGTAAATTTTGTACACATAATATAAAGTTATACTGCTTCCGTAACCATTCATATCTGAATAATTATAGCCTGTATCTGAATTAAAATTGAAAATAGTTTGCTCAACTCCTAGCATCGGTAAAAATTGAATTCCAATGGATAAAATCATTAACACAAAAAATCCTAAAAGATAATTTTTGAAAATAGTTTGAATGAAAATAGCTAAGAACGCCCAAATTATAAAGTTGATTAACTTCAATCCATACAATTCGAAGAAATAATGCCCTAGTTCAAAATTATAATATCCGTGGTACGCTTGGATAGAAACTCCAGCAATAACAATAATTAAAAGCAAAACCATTTGCATTTTAATCAAGGCTAGAAATTTTGAACCTAGTAAAGTCCAATTCGGAATTGGTGTTACGTCAATCAAGTGCCCCATTCGGGTCGTATCACCTCGATGAATCAACATTCCGGCAAATAAAAACGTAAGGATGTTAATGAAGAAACTAAAGAATGTTCCGGGAAGCATCAACATTTGCCATGTAACCGGATACGTTTGTGTCCCGAACACTTCGCCAGCCGTCATTGACATTAGTAGTAAAACAAGTAAGCCTACAAAAGCAATAATTAAGAAAGCGTAGTTTTTAATAATGAATTTGAAATCAAAATTAGAAAGACTCCACATGGTTCTTAAACGCTGCCAAGTACTGTAATTGTATTTTACTTTTGGAAGTTGGATAGCGGTAATTCCTCCAAAATTATTCTTGATAACGCGGTCGTTTTTCTTGCTTTTCCCGAATGTTAAAGCGGTTTGCGTAAACGAAAAGAAGAAGTAAAGTAATCCTAAAACCAAACTTGAAATCCCTAGCCAAATCAATCGGTTGTAAACAATGACTTCTTTCAGCGGTAATAAGTTGCTGTTTTGTTCGGCAACCGTCCAATATTTAGTGTAATATGAAAGAGCTTCTTCACCAAATGGTTCAAAAAGCGCCACCATATACCTGTTGTCCATGTCACGAGTAAAACTACTAAGCAAAACTGTGACTAAAATCAAGATGATTACTCCAATAAAACCTACAGAAATATTTCGCGTGATGGTTACTAAAGCAAAGATGATTACTCCAAAGAAAAATAAGTTTGGAATCACGTAAATCAAATAAATTTCAAGATACGCCAAGATATTAAATGGCAATAATATATCTTGGTTTACCCAAGGAAGTACAGAAGCTACCGTAATTCCAGCTACTATAGAGAATGTAATTATAATTACAATCAGCAAGGAACTTAAGAATTTCCCACCAATGTAATCCCATTTAGTAAAGGGATAACTAAATAAAATCGTGTGCATGTTATACCGGAAATCACGGTAAACGGACGACCCAATAACTATGGGAAGAAGGAAATAAATAAAATAATTCATTCCGTTTATAAATCCGCTTAAAGCAATGGGCGAATTTGCCATCGTGTTACTACCTCTTGACGCGGTAATGCTGTCAAAAACGCCAAATGTAACTGCTGCAAAGAAGCCAGAGATTAAGAAAAAGAGAAAACAGAATATATAAAAAGATGGATTTTTCAACCACCTTTTGAACTCAAAGTTGAATATAGTTGAAAACATATTATTGGTCGGATTTAAGTGCAACAAAATAAACATCTTCCAGTTGAGGATCAGCATTGATGAACGTGTCATTTGGTGCTGTTTCGCTATAAACCTTAATGTTTAACGTATTGTCCTGGTTGTATTTTTCTGAAATCACATTGAAATTGGTTTGGTATTCTTCCAAGTCATCACGACTCACTATTTTAGTCCAAATATGACCTCGCAATTTATCTTCTGCTTCTTTTGGCGTTCCTTGTGCAAGTATTTTTCCACCATTCAATATCGCCATGTTGTGACATAATTCCTTCACATCATCCACAATGTGTGTCGAGAAGATTACGGTATGATTGGTTCCAATTTCACGCAAAACATTCAAAAAACGGTGGCGTTCTGCAGGATCTAAACCAGCAGTTGGTTCATCAACGATAATTAATTTTGGATTGTTCAATAATAATTGAGCGATTCCAAAACGTTGCTTCATCCCACCGGAATAACCACTTACGTGTTTGTTTCTTTGGTCGTATAAATTCGTAACTTCTAAAACCTTTTTGACAATCGCATCTCTTTCTTTGCCTGAAGAAATTCCTTTCAATCGTGCAAAATAATCCAGTAAGTTTTTAGCAGACATATTTGGATAAACGCCAAATTCTTGTGGCAGATAACCTAAAACTTTCCGCAATTCCATTGCATTGTCCAAGACATTAATACCATCAAACTCAATGCTTCCAGAATCTGGCTTTTGCAAAGTAGCAATCGTTCGCATCAATGATGATTTTCCAGCACCATTGGGTCCTAAAAGTCCAAACATTCCTGCTCCAATTTCTAAATTAAGATGGTCCAATGCTTTAACGCCGTTTTTATAGGTCTTACTTAAATTACTAATTTTAAGTTTCATATTGTGGAATTTTAAGTTGTTTACTAAATTAGTGCTAAAATTATGGTTTTTGTTACAGAAAATACAAAAGTATTTTATAAGCACCGTTTCTTTGTACCTTTGCCATTCTAAAAAAACCTGAAAAAAAATGATTGAAGATAAAAATCAGCAACGAACAAGTCTTTCTCAACTAGGCGAATTTGGTTTAATTGACCATTTAACACAAAATTTCAAAGTAGTACAAGCTTCTACATTAAAAGGAATTGGCGACGACGCTGCAGTTTTAGATTTTAAAGACAAGAAAGTGGTCGTTTCAACTGATTTATTGATTGAGGGCGTTCACTTTGATTTGGCTTACATGCCATTAAAACATTTGGGATACAAAGCGGTGGTGGTTAATTTATCAGACATTTGTGCGATGAATGCGAAGCCAACTCAAATTACGGTTTCCGTTGCCGTTTCAAACCGGTTTCCGCTTGAAGCTTTAGAAGAATTATTTGAAGGAATCACTTTGGCGGCAGACCAATATAAAGTGGATGTTATTGGTGGCGACACGACTTCTTCTCAAAAAGGATTAATCATCAGCATTACCGCAATTGGCGAAGCAGATTCAGAAGATATTGTCTACAGAAATGGTGCTGGAGAAACCGATTTATTAGTCGTAACGGGTGATGTAGGTTCCGCTTATATGGGATTGAAAGTTTTAGAAAGAGAAAAGCAAGTTTTCATGGTGAATCCAAATTCGCAACCCGATTTGGATTTATATGCTTATTTAGTAGAACGCCAATTGAAACCGGAAGCGCGAACGGATGTTAGAACTTTGTTTCACGCTTTGGAATTGAAGCCCACTTCAATGATTGATATTTCTGATGGACTTTCATCTGAAATTATTCACCTGTGTAAAAGTTCAAAAGTGGGATGTAATTTGTATGAAGATAAATTGCCCATTGACCCGCAATTAATCAGCGTTTGCGAAGAATTCAATATAGATTCGACAACAGTTGCGATTAATGGTGGCGAAGATTACGAATTGCTTTTTACAGTCAAAATGGAAGATTTTGATAAGATAAAAGCGAATCCACATTTCACAATTATTGGACACATGACGCAGGAAAGTGAAGGAATTCATTTAATTACTCGTGCCAATACTAAAATTGAATTACGGGCGAGAGGTTGGAATGCATTGGAAGAGGATTAATCTTCCAATGCACTATTTTCTAATGATCGTCAACCATCATTTGCAAAACGGTTTCACTTAAATAAGTGCCGCCGTTTACTACTTTTTCAAAGGCATAAAGTAATTCTTCAAAAGTCAAATCATTTTTGACTACTAAACCTTGTGGTTTTACAACATCAAAGAAGTATTTGAATTCCAGCTTTTCACTGTGCATTGTCAGTAGAAAAATTTTACAATCGGGCATTTTGTTTCGTAAAAGTATTGCTAAATCGATACCTGATTTAATTTGTTTTTCAGGATAAGGAGGAATACTGATGTCAAAAAAGGCAACGTCAAAATTTATTAAGCTATTTTCAATAACTTCATAACCAGACTTTCCAGAATTGGCTTCCGTAGTAACAATTTCATACTCCTCTTTCTTAAAACCATTCAAAGTACTTTTGTAGGCTTGAAGAATAAAGGGATGATCATCAATCATTAATAATTGGATTGTTTTCTTCATTTTTATTTATTTGGGGTTGTTTTTGGGCACTTGAAATAGTAATCGGGTTCCTTCTCCTGTTTTCGAGTCAATTTGCATTGATCCGTCCAGTGTTTTCATTCGGCTCATCATGTTTTTTAATCCGATGCCTTTCTTTTTTCTTTTAACGTCAAAACCTCGACCATTGTCACGAATTTCCAAAAGTAGTAAATTGTCCTTTAATTTAAAACTAATGTCGACTTCCGTTGCATTTGCATATTTATTGATATTCTGAAATGATTCTTGCAAAACACGGTAAAGGTTTATTTTGGTAATATTATCAATACTACTCCAATCAATATTTTTGTCTTGTTGAAAATCAATTATAATACCGTGTGCTTCTTTTTGATTTTCTACAAAATTAGAAACCATCAGCACAAAGTTATTGAAAACTGCAGTTGTTTCAGAATTCAAATCATGCGATATTTCCCGTATCTCCTGTTCAATAACTTTAAGATGGTCGATAAAAGTAGTCCTTTTTTCAACATCTTCTTCATTTCGACTTGAATTTAGAACTCCTAAACTTAATCGAGTTCCAAATAATTTACCCAAAATACTGTCGTGCAATTCTTGACCTATTTTTCTTTTTTCAAGTTGCCGAACGTCTTCCACTTTTTCCTGTTGTGTCAACATCAATTGATAAATCTCTTCATTTGCGGCTTGTTGTTCTTGAATGAGAAGTAATTCACGATTTTTAGCATTTTGAGTTCGGATGACGTAAATAAAAATCCCAAGCACTAAAAGAGCGAATCCAAGATAAATTAGCGATTGTTGTTGTTCGACCAATTTATCTTTTTGCATAATCAGATCGTCGGTTTCAAACTCAATTCTGGCCAGTTTATTTCTGATTTGACGTTCTGAAAGTTGCAAACTATCATTTATGCGAATGTATTCTTTGGAATAATTTGATGAATTTTGAGTGTCAATCAGGTTTAATTGTTTTAATGACAATAAAGTTTCTCGAGGAAGATTGTGTTTTTTAGAAATTTCATAAGCCCGATTAGCAGTAAAAGCAGCTTTTTTTAAATCTTTTTTATATTGATAGAATTCGGATAAATTTAAATTACTACTAATTATACCTGTATATATTTTTAAACTATCACGTAATTTTAAGGTTTTTAAAAATAATTGTGGTAAAGATTCAAAATCTCTAAGTTGGAATTTACAATATGCAATATTGTCTATTAAAGCAGTGTAAAGCAAAGGTTTGTCCTGTAAAATATTTTTCGACTTCAAGCTTTTATAATAATATTCTAAGGCTTTTTTGTAATTCTTCTTTTTTTGATAAACGGCACCTAAATTATTTAAGGATGTTGCTTCAGATTGATATTCAGATGGAACATTTTGTTTTTTTAAAATCAACAATGCGTCGTTATGATATTTAATAGAATTATCAAATTCACTCAATTCATGATAAATTACTCCTAATAAATTATTTGCTTCATAGGTTAATGCATCACTATTTGTTTTTTTTAAAATTTTTAAAGCATCAAATGCTGATTTTTCACTTCCTACAAAATCTTTCTCATTAAACTGAATTACAGACTTGTTTAATAAAGTTTTTGCAAACTTTGAATCATCTTTTAATCTTGCATATATTTTTTCAGCATAAAAATAATTCGTGTAAGCTTGTTCCGATTCAAATTTACTTCCATAATAATCACCAAGATAACTGTATGCTTTTGCTAAGCTAACCGAATCTTTTGCTTTTTTGGAATTTGAAATAATTATTTCAGTAGTTTTTTTATAATCATCCATCGCATTCATGTTAAAATAGCGATTGGCGAGTTTAAAATAGTTTTTCCGATTTAAGGAATCGTTAATTTGTTTAGAAATGATTGCTAAAATAGTATCTGCGGAAATATGACGGTTTTGATAATCTAAACTTTCATCATTCGCTTTTTCAAAATAAAAAAGCAAACTATCAGCAGTAATATTTTCCGTCAGCCGAGCATCATCGTCTATACAACTAAAGACAATGAGTGAAACAAAGAATAAGAAGAAAAATTTTATATGTTTCAAATATTTGAGATTTCAAAAAATCAAAAATACAAAACTATATCCATAAAAAAAGGACTACCTTTCGATAGTCCTATTAATTTATATTGAAGATGAATTAATCATCTAATTTTTTATTTCCTCCAACAACCACACTTCCTGTACCACCAGTTTTCAATTCTGCGATTAAGTTGTCTGATTTATTTGATTTTTCTACTTGTGTTGTGTTGTAAGAAGACAAACCTAAAATTGCGATTACAACTACTGCTACGATTGCGATAAATTTTTTCATGATAAGGAGTTTTTATATTTTAATATTTTTTTACTTGTTTAAAATGATTTGTTTCATTTTGATAGTGTAAAAGTATATCAGTCGGCATTGATAATCAAATATTTAGTGACTAATTGTGTAGATGTACCTCGTTTGTGAGTGAATGGATACTTTTCAAGGGTAGTTGGATTTCTGTAAAATAGAATTATAGCCGTATTTTGCAAGAAACTTCTTTAATAAAAAATGCTCCACTTAAAAAGTAGAGCATTTCGCATTTTTATGACTTTATTTTTACAATTCCTTTACATCGCTATTAGAAATTAAGCTTATAATCAAATCCACGTTCTTCTTGTAGGATTTGGAGAATGGAAGTTGAACTTTACTGTTTTTAATGTAGCAGACATTATTTCCTAAATGAATTCGAGAAACATAATTCATATTAATAATGTAACTGTTGTGGATTCTTACAAATTGTGGCGGTAAAGTATTCTCAAAATGTTTCAGTGTTTTGAAAGCAGTAATTGTATCACCATTATTAATGTATAAATCCGTCGAATTATTGTCAGCTTGTAAATAAACAATATCATCTGTATCTACAAATCGATAATCGCCATAAGATTTGATACATATAGTAGTTGGAGTATCTTCCACATTTCGTTCAAACTTCATGATGGTTTTTCGCAATTCATGAATGTTGAGTGGTTTCAGCAAATAATCAAAAACCTCATTTTTCAATGCTTCGTACGCCAACTCTTTTCCTTTGGTCAAAACGACAATTCGAGGCATTGTTTTTACAAAACGATGCAGTTCGTTAATTAATGCTAATGATAATCGACTGTCTTTATTTTCTGGATCAATTTCTAAAACAATTAATTTTGGATTATGTTCCAAAACTAAATTTACCGCATCATCATAATTATCTGCTTTACCCAACAAAAAGTAGTTTGAAAAGCTGTCAAAGGCTGACTGCGTTTCCAAAACGGCTTGCGGATTGTCGTCAATAATTATATACGGATACTTCATTTTAGTCCTAAAATTCTAATACATTGAGCATTATGACGTGTAAAAGTATAAAATTTATTTTATAAAATGCATTTTATTAAAAAAAGGTTAAAATATAGTTTAATTTCTACCTGTTTCATCGGGATATAAATCGGTAAGCAAATCACTTTGCCAAAACTTTTTTGTGTCAATATCCATGACAGTAATGGAGCCTTTAAATGCTGCACCCGTATCGACATTCCAAATATTTGCTTTCTGAATCGGCACACCCTCACCAATACGCGTTACAGGCGTATGTCCAATATAAACTTCTTCATATACTAAAAAACGTGGTGGATAAAAATGGGAATCTTTTGGAATTCTTGTATCAAATGCCAACGCCATTTCCCACAATGTTCGATCCCAATAAAGTAGTTTTGGAAAATATTCGTTCGTAACGCCTCTTAAATTGGTAAAACCAGCATGTACGAATAGCCTGTTTTTGTCATCCAAATGATAGTTTTGTAAATTATTCAAAAATTGAATGTGAAAACGCTTTTTGTCGTCGCTTATATGTTCGTACGCTTTAATAGTAGAGTCTCCACCGTGATTGAGCCACATTTCATTGCATTTATCTTTTTCCAGCCAATTTTGCAACAATTCATCATGGTTGCCTCGAAGAAAAATACAGTTTTGGTTTCCCCGCAGTTCTATTAAAAAATCTATTACTTGTGGCGATTCACTCCAGCCATCTACATAATCACCTAAAAATATTAAAGTGTCTTTTGTTGTGACTTCCGCACGTTCTAAAACTTGCCTTAATGCTTTTAATCCCCCGTGAATATCGCCGATGACGAGTGTTCGTTTTTCTTTAATCATTATTTTTAGATAACATCATATTTCATCTTCCTTAAAATCCGCATCACTTCCTTAAAAGCAACGTAAACCATTTTATTTTCAGCAGCTTTCAATAAAGGTTTTGCCGCAATTAATTGTTCTTTTGCATTATCAAATCCATTGAGGTAACAAATCATCAATGTGGCTGGAATATTTTCTAAATCTTTCAATTCCCGATGCGATAATTCAAAACCTTTTTGCATTTTTGAAAGCAAAGTCAAATTGGAATTATAAATGTGATGCAACATTTTCCGATTAAATTCAGGTGGCGAAAAAAGCATTTCTCGGTCAATCTTGTAATAACCATTTTCCTTAAAATGAATCGAAACCCGTTCCAATGGGTAGAAACTTGTTTTATCGTTCAAACCTAACGAAACATATTCGGTAATCGTAAATTGGTCTTCGTCAAATTCAATTTGAACATCGTCTAAAACCGAATAAAATAATTTAATTTGTTCGTTAATCAATTCAATATCCACCCGAGAATAAAACGATTGTCCTTTTACTTTCTTTGGAATTCCAGCCCAACACACCACAAATAATTCTTTAAAAACCTTGTATTTAGGTTGCATGTCTTTATGCCGATTGTTCATGAAATCCATCACGCCATCTAAGGTATCACCAATGCTGTTTCGGGAATTATTTTCAATACTTAAAACCGTCGCCTCATTCTGATTGTTTTTTTTAAATCCAAATTCGGTAGGTTTTGTATTACTACCAATTCGTACAAAAACAGATTGAGCAGGAATCGTATGAATTCCTTTTTTGAAAAAAGAAACGGATGCATTTGGTTGAATCGTAACTAATCCAATCACTTTATCTTTCGATAAATTCGGAAACTGAATGTTTTCGTACTGAATTTTCGGAGGATGTTCTAAGAAAGCATTGACCAAATTCTGAATCCGGCTGTCGTCAAAAAAATCGTCACCTACAATCTCATTATCGTGGTCTTCCACACCAACTACAATATATGAATTGTTCGTAGGATTGGAATTGGACAAAGCACAAATGTGTTTCAAAAACTTTGCTTTTCCTTCTCTCGTGTGTAAATTCAACTGCCGTTTTTTGTCATAAAAACTGTTCTCGTCGTTATGGGCAAGAAGGTTTTTAATCAAAAGACGTTTGTTAATCATAGTTTTTACGATGTCTATTTTTTACACGAACTCCAACGAATTAAATAAATATAAAAATCTGTGGGAATCTGTGGAATCTGTGTGAAAATCATTTTTAAAAATTCTTATTCACAATCGTAGAAGAAGCTTGATCCACACTCATAACCACCAAATCAGCGATATTCACATGATAAGGTCGTGAAATCACAAAGTGAATAATATCGGCAATATCCTCCGGTTGCAAAGGTCTGAAACCTTTGTAAACTTGAGAAGCACGTTCTGAATCACCCTTAAAACGCACTTCAGAAAACTCCGTTTCCACCATTCCCGGATGAATCGCACCCACACGAACTCCAGTTCCGTTCAAATCCATTCGCATACCTTGATTTATCGCATCAACGGCGTGTTTCGTAGCACAATACACGTTTCCTCTTGGATACACTTCTTTCGCAGCCGTCGAACCAATGTTGATAATATGACCGCTTTGGCGTTCCAACATTTGCGGAATGATGGCTTTTGAAACATATAATAGTCCTTTAATATTAATATCAATCATCGCATCCCAATCTTCCGTCGAACCGTCTTGAATCGTATCCATTCCATGTGCATTTCCCGCATTATTAATTAAAATATCAATTTGCGAAAAGTTTTCGGGTAATGACTTCAAGCTTTCTAAAAGCATATTTTGATTTCTGACGTCAAATTGCAACGAATGAACTTCCGTAAGTTCCCGCAATTCTTTTTCCAATTCGTGCAAGCGGTCGTGTCGTCTTCCACAAAGAATAATTCTATAACTATTTTTTGCCAAAAGTCGGGCAGTTGCACGTCCAATTCCACTTGTCGCACCGGTAATTAAAACTGTTTTCATTTATTGAATTTTTGAATAACCATTATTTTTTTAGCCACGAATTTCATGAATCTTCACAAATTGATTCGTGAAATTTCGTGAGATTCATGGCTACTTTTTTATTTAAGCAATCCGATGTCCCATACTTTCACTCCAAATAGCAAACCAATCTTCTTGTTCCAAAACCATTTCAGTTGCCTTATGGATGTTTTGCAAACGACCGGGATTAACCGTTCCAGCTAATGGAATAATAGTTGCGGGATGTTTTAAAATCCAAGCCAACAAAATCATGTCACTTCCCACTTCATACTTCTCTACCAAGCGGGCTAACAATTTTTTTAAATCCCGAGTTTGTTTCGTGTCTTCTCTAAAAACGGTTCCCAATGGATTCCAAGCCATCGGTTGAATGCCGTGAATTTGCATATAATCTAAACTTCCGTCCGTCATCGCTTCAAAATGAGTCGCCGAAAACTGGATTTGATTGTAGTTGACTTCAATTCTTGAACGTAACAATTCTGTTTGAGATGAAGTGAAATTTGAAACACCAAAATCCAGAATTTTCCCCTCTTTTTTTAATTGAGTTACAGCTTCAGCCACTTCGTCAACGTGCATTAATGGATTTGGTCGGTGAATTAATAACGCATCTAGATAATCAGTTTGTAAATTTTTCAACGAAGCATCAACCGATTTAATCATGCTTTCTTTCGAAGATTCGTATTGTTTGACTTGCGTCGAATTTGGAGCAGGTTTAATCATGCCGCATTTTGATATCAGTTGAATTTTTTCGCGGCTAATTTTACTTGTTTTAAATGCTTTTCCGAAGTCTGTTTCGGTACTATAATCGCCATAAATAGCGGCATGGTCAAAACTGCTAATTTGGTTTTCTACACAAACATTAATAGTGTTTGCCATTTCGGAGGTAGACAGTTTTTTGTCCCAGCTTCCCCAATTCATTGTGCCTGCAATTATGCGTGAAAATCTTGAGTTCATAATATGTTTTTTAAAGTTCTTAAATTTATAAAAACAAAATCACAATACACACTTAAAGACGGACGTTTGTTACAAGTTTTAACCAATTATTAACATCGAACTCCTAATTTTTTTTTCAATTTGCGTCCTTATATTCATACACTGAAAGTTACCCTAACAATAGAAACAAAATGGAAGAAAATTCGGCTACTTTAGACATTAGAGCAATTAATGAAAAGATAGAACGCGAAAGTGCATTTATCGACCTGCTGAACATGGAAATGAACAAAGTGATTGTAGGTCAAAAACACATGATTGAACGATTACTTATTGGACTTTTAGGTCAAGGACATATTCTACTTGAAGGTGTTCCGGGATTGGCAAAAACATTAGCGATTAATACCTTGTCACAAGCTATTGACGCTTCATTCAGTCGAATTCAGTTTACACCCGATTTACTTCCAGCCGATGTAGTTGGAACAATGATTTACAATATAAAAGCCAACGAATTTTCGATTAAGAAAGGACCTATTTTTGCCAATTTCGTTTTAGCAGATGAGATTAATCGTGCTCCAGCAAAAGTACAATCCGCTTTATTGGAAGCGATGCAGGAAAAACAAGTGACTATTGGCGACACAACGTTCAAATTAGACCGTCCGTTTTTAGTTTTGGCTACGCAAAATCCAATCGAGCAAGAAGGAACTTATCCGTTGCCAGAAGCTCAAGTCGACCGTTTTATGTTGAAAACGGTAATCGATTATCCAAAAATGGAAGACGAAAGAATGGTGGTGCGTCAAAACTTAAAAGGTGCTTTCGAAAAAGTAAATGCGGTAATTTCTGTAGAACAAATCGTTCGTGCTCAAGCAGCAGTTCGTGAGGTGTATATGGATGAAAAAATTGAGAAATACATTCTGGATATTATTTTTGCAACGCGTTATCCAGAACAATATAAATTAGAAAGTCTGAAACCGTTAATCAGTTTCGGAGCTTCGCCACGTGGAAGTATCAATTTGGCAACAGCGGCAAAATGTTATGCATTCATCAAACGTCGAGGTTATGTAATTCCAGAAGATGTTCGAGCGGTAGTTCACGATGTTTTACGCCACAGAATTGGAATTACCTATGAAGCGGAAGCAGAGAACATCACTTCAATGGATATCATCAATAAGATTATTAACGAGATTGAAGTTCCTTAAATCATGTTGACACGGTTCAATTTTTCACGAATCAGTAGTCCACTTTAATACTTGATAATTTATTAATAAAACTTTGTGCCTTTGTGCCTTTGCGGCGAAATCAAAATGGAAACAAAAGACCTCTTAAAAAAAGTACGTAAAATTGAAATCAAAACCCGAAGATTGAGTAATCACATCTTTTCGGGAGAATACCATACGTCGTTTAAAGGACGAGGAATGACTTTTTCGGAAGTGCGACAATACCAATATGGCGATGATATTCGAGCCATCGATTGGAATGTAACGGCTCGGTATAACGAAGCACACGTAAAAGTTTTTGAGGAAGAACGCGAGTTGACCATGATGTTGATGGTGGATATCAGTGGTTCGTCCGGTTTTGGAACAAAAAATGCGTTGAAAGAAGATATTGTAACGGAAATTGCTGCAACAATGGCTTTTTCGGCGACTCAAAACAACGACAAGATCGGATTGATTTTATTTTCTGACCAAATTGAACTTTATATTCCTCCAAAAAAGGGGAAATCACATGTTTTGCGAATCATTCGGGAGTTGATTGAATTTCAGCCCAAAAGTAACAAAACCGATGTCGCTCAAGCTTTAAAATTTTTGTCAAGTACTCAGAAAAAGAAAGCAATTGTGTTTTTTATTTCTGATTTTATGGCAGAAGATTACGAACATACGTTGAAAATTGCTTCTAAAAAACACGATATTATTGGAATTCGTGTATATGATATTCGTGAAGAATCGATTCCAAATCTAGGACTTGTTCCTATGCTTGATGCGGAAACGGGAAAGATAGAAGTTATCAACACAAGTTCTAAACAAGTACGATTGAATTACGAAAAACACTACCACGAAAAAGTAAAATACTTCAAAGAAACTTTTAGTAAATGTGGTGCAGGAACTGTAAGCTCAAGAGTGGATGAAAATTACGTTACTAAATTATTAGGATATTTTAAATCGCGATAATCCAGCGAAATACTATTTTAAATAGATGAAAATTAAATTATACATTTTAGTATTGCTTTGTACCAACGCGCTTTTTGCACAAAAAGTGACGACTTCAATTGATACCACAAAAAACAAAATCGGAGCCCAATTCAATTTGACGTTAAAAACAGAAGTCGATACGGCAACTTTGGTAACATTTCCAGCAGGTAAAAATTTCGGTGCTTTAGAAGTAATCAGGTCGTATAAAATTGATACTCTTAAAAACGGCGGAAAATACGAGTTGATTAAGAAATACGGACTAACGCAATTTGATTCAGGAAATTATACCATTCCATCGTTGAAAGTTTTGATAGGCAAAAATGTGCTGTTTTCTGATTCTTTAAAAGTTTCAGTTCAAAATGTGGTTGTGGATACATTGAAACAAAAAATGTACGAAATCAAACCCATTGCCAAAGCGGAACGTTCCTCTTCATGGATTTGGAAATGGATTATTGGCATTTTACTAATTACTGGAATTGGCGCTTTGGTTTATTTCTTAATGAAAAAATTCCAAAAGAAAAAAATCGAAGCAGTTGTTTATAAGTCACCAATCGATAGAGCAACTAATTTGTTGAATAATCTTGAAAAGAAAGAACTTTGGCAAAAAGGAGCGGTTAAGGAATACTACAGTGAATTGACCGACATTGCCAGAAATTACATTGAAGAAGCCATTGAAATTCCAGCGATGGAAAGTACCACTTCGGAGTTAATTGAAGGCTTGCGAAAAGCATCTTTGAAAAAGAAAATGAAGATTTCGCCAGAAATTTTAGAGAATTTAGAACGTGTTTTGAAACAAGCGGATTTAGTAAAATTTGCCAAATCAAAACCTTTAGATTTCGAAATTGCAGAAGATAAAAAGAAAATTGAGAAAACAATTCTGACCTTAGACAACGCAATTCCTGAAGCGGTTGAGGACGAAGGCGATATTTTAAACGAAGCACAACGACAGAAATTAATCCAACAAAAATTACGCAAAAAGAAAATTACACGTATTGTAGTTTCAATAATTGTAGTTTTTGTGGTGCTTTTCGGGACTGCAATCTTTTTTATTGCTACACAAGGACTTGATTATGTAAAAGACAACTTGCTAGGCCATCCAACGAAAGATTTAGTGGAAGGCGAATGGGTAAAAAGTGAATATGGTGACCCAGGAATTCAAGTGGAAACGCCTAAAGTACTGAAACGAATTGACGTAAAGAAAACATTGCCCAAAGAGGCTTTTGCCCTAATAAAAGACATGCAAACGTTTACTTACGGAAGCATTTTGGATAACTTCTCAGTTAGTGTTGCTACTTTGCAATACAAACAAGAAACGCAAATTGACTTGAAAACAGGTATTGAAGGAACATTGCAAATTTTTGAATCACAAGGGGCTAAAAATATCATTTCAGAACAAGGAGATTTCAATACTCCCGAAGGAATTAGCGGTAGAAAAGGTTTTGGAACATTCACGATTTTGAATCCTATTGACAAGAAAAGTTACGATATGTATTTTGAAATTGTCCTTTTCAGTCAAAACGGCGGTTTGCAGCAAATTAATATTATTCAAAAGCAAAACGACCTTTATGCTAAAGAAATTTCAGAGCGAATTTTGAAATCCATTGAACTTAAAAAAGCCGACAAATAATGACAAATGTAACTTTTTTAAACCCCGGTTTCTTTTGGTTGTTTTTACTAATTCCATTTGTAATTGTATGGTATTTTTGGACACGAAAAAATCAAGCAGCAACTTTGAAAATGAGTTCGCTACAAGGTTTTAAACAGTCGAAATCGTTGGTAGCAAAATTAAAACCAGCGTTGTTTATCATGCGAATCTTAGCTTTATCAGCATTGATAATTGCTTTAGCAAGACCAAGAACGGTAGATATCAGTAGTCAAACCAAAACTACTAAAGGAATTGATATTGTTTTAGCCATCGACGTTTCAAGTAGTATGTTGGCCAAGGATTTAAAGCCAAACAGGATGGAGGCTTTGAAAAGAGTAGCCGCTGATTTTGTAGAATCAAGACCTAATGATAGAATTGGATTAGTTTTATATGCCGGGGAAAGTTATACAAAAGTTCCCGTAACAAGTGATAAAGCGGTCGTGATTGATGGATTAGACGGAATCAAATTTGATAATGTTTTACAAGACGGAACGGCAATTGGAACAGGTTTGGCTACAGCCGTAAACCGATTAAAAGACAGTAAGGCAAAAAGCAAAGTGATTATTTTGCTTACAGACGGTGTGAATAATTCTGGAACAATCGAGCCAGAAACAGCCTCAGATATTGCAAAAGAATACGGAATTAAAGTCTACACTATTGGTTTGGGAAGTAACGGAATGGCAATGTATCCGTATTCAATAGCTGCAAATGGCGACTTTATATTTAGAATGATGAAAGTGGAAATTGACGAACAATTGATGAAAAACATCGCGAAAAATACGGGCGGAAAATATTTTAGAGCCAATTCCAATCAAAAATTAGAATTGATTTACGATGAAATCAACAAATTGGAAACTACGGAAATTGAAGAACTAAAATTCTACGATTACGATGAAAAATACCGACCGTTTTTGATTTTTGCAGGAATCTTACTGTTGCTAGAAGTTGGATTGAGAAATACCGTTTACCGAAGTTTTATTTAAACCTTCGAATACTCAAAAGTTACCATGGAATTAGACGAAAAAAAATATTTATACCTTTTGATTATCCTGCCTATTTTGGCAGCTATTTTCTTGTACAATTTATATTGGAAAAGAAAAAAGCAACGTGAATTTGGTGATGTAGAATTAATAAAACAATTGACACCTGAAAAATCAGTTTTCAAATCAGTTTTGAAATTTGTAGTTCTCATGTTGGCTTTTGCTTGTTTGATTATCGCATTAGTGAATCCAAAAATCGGAACGAAAACAGAAACCTTAAAACGCGAAGGAATAGACATTGTTTTTGCAGTAGATGTTTCTAAAAGTATGCTTGCGGAAGATATTGCACCAAATCGTCTAGACAAAACCAAGCAAATTATTTCGCAAATCATCAACGAATTGGGTAACGACAGAATTGGAGTTGTAGCGTATGCCGGAAGTGCATTTCCTGTTTTACCATTGACTTCAGATTATGGTGTTGCCAAAATGTTTTTGCAAAGTATGAATCCCGGAATAGTTTCTTCCAAAGGAACGTCGTTAGAAGAAGCGATTAAAATTTCGGAATCGTATTTTGACCCCAAAAGTAAAACCAGCAAATTAGTAATTCTAATTTCTGATGGAGAAGACCATTCGGAAGGAGCAAAAAGTACAGCAGAAGAAGCTACAAAAGCAGGTTTGAAAATTCTTACAATTGGAGTCGGTACCACAAAAGGAGGGCCAATTCCACTCAAAAGAAATGGCGTTGTGCAAGGTTTTCAGCGTGACCGCCAAAATGAAGTAGTGGTTACCAAATTGAATGAAAGTAGTTTGCAAGAAATTGCAAAAATTACAAAGGGAAATTATATCAACGGTAAAAACACCAAAGAAGTAGTGGATTTTGTCAAAAATGCATTGGAAAACATCGAAAAAACCGAATTTGAATCAACACAGTTTACCGATTTTAATGCTCAGTTTCAGTGGTTTTTAGGATTCGGACTGTTGTTGCTTTTTGTAGATGTTTTCTTATTAGAGAAAAAAACAAATTGGTTGAGAAAGATGAATTTATTTAACGAAGAAAAACCCAAAAACTAAAATGATGAACTATAAAAACATAGTGATAGTCTTGGTAATTCTTTTTTCTTTGGTAGTAAAAGGACAAGAAAAAGATTCTAATTTGCCCGAGGGAAATGAAGCGTTCAAAGAAAAAAATTATTCGGGTGCCGAAACAAATTACCGAATTTCTGCTTCGAAATTTCCGAAAAATGCCAATTCGTATTACAATTTAGGAAATACAATTTATTCGATAAATCAGCCTGCTGAAGCTAAATTTGCGTATGAAAATGCCATAAAAAATGCCACAACAAGAGCTCAAAAACACAAAGCGTTTCACAATTTAGGTAACGTGTTGATGAAAGGAAAAAATTACCAAGGAGCTGTTGAAATTTACAAACAAGCTTTGATAAATGACCCTTCGGATGAGGAAACCCGATACAATTTTGCTTTAGCTAAAAAGATGTTGAAAGACAATCCGCCACCAAAAGACGATAAAAAAGACGACAAGAAAAACGATAAGGAAAAAGACGAGAAAAAAGAGCAGGATAAGAAAGATAAGGACGATAAGAAAGACGGGGATAAAGATAAAAAAGACGACAAAGACAAAGATAAAAAGGACGAAGGTAAAGATAAGAATGAAAATGGAAAACCGAAACCACAAGACGGTCAGATTTCAAAACAACGTATTCAGAACCTACTCGATGCCGTAAATAATGATGAGAAAAAAGTGCAGGAAAAGGTCAATGCACAAAAATTGAAGGGGAAACCGATGGAAACCGATAAAGATTGGTAAATCGATTTTAATTACAAAATGTAACTCATAAAAATGAAAAAGTTAGTTCTTTTATATATACTTTTTTTCAGCATAACTGCTTTTGCTCAAGTACAATTTGAAGCAAAAGTGAGTAAAAATTCCCTTGGACTAAACGAGCGACTTCGTGTTGACTTTGCAATGAATGCTGACGGGGACAACTTTACGCCACCAGATTTTGAAGGGTTTCGCGTGGTGAACGGACCCATGCAACAGGTCAGTCAATCGTGGGTGAATGGGAAAGTTACGTTCAATAAAGCATACTCATATTTTCTGATTCCTACTCGAAAAGGAAGTATAACTATTGACCAAGCAAGTATTGAAATTAACGGGCAAACCTATAAAACTTCTCCTTTAAAAATAAATGTAACTGCTGCAATTGACATTCCAAAAAATCCACAAGATTCACCTCAAATTTCAGCAGATGATGCAATACATTTGGTTGCCGAGGTTTCTAAAGCGAATCCATACATCAACGAACCCATTACAGTGGTTTATAAATTGTATTTCAGTTACAACGTCGGGATTTCCAATTTTCGTGAATTGGACAAACCGAAGTATAATGATTTTTGGAGTCAAAACATCGAGATTAAAAATTTGGAAGTGGAAGAAGGTACTTATAATGGCGAACGAACTCGCGTTATTACTTTGCGTAAAACCGTTTTATACCCGCAAAAATCAGGAAAATTAGTTCTCGAACCGCTTTCAATGGAACTAGATATAGAAATCCCGACGAATCGTAGAACGATGTTTGGACAATATGTAACTACTCAAGTTACCAAGCGTGTTTCGGCTGGAGCCAAAACCATCAACGTAAAAGCATTGCCAGAAAAAGGAAAGCCTGATGATTTTACAGGAGCGGTCGGAAGCTTTACTTTTGAAGCAACACCATCTAAAACGACCTTAAAACACGGCGAGAGTTTGGATTTAAAAGTGTCCGTTTCTGGTAAAGGAAATCTAAAATTATTTGATTTGCCTAAACCGGTTGTGCCAACTGCGTTAGAAATGTACGACCCTGTTCACAAAGAAAATGTGAATTCGCCATTAAGCGGAATGAGTGGTTCTATTTCCGATAGCTATGCAATTATTCCACAATTCAAAGGGGAATACCCAATAAAACCAATGACTTTTTCTTATTTTGATTTGAAGTCACAGACTTATAAAACCATTGTTTCTCCTGAGATCATGGTCAAAGTGTTAGACGGTCCGGAAAGCACAGAAGCGATTGCCGCTAAAAAGCCTGGTGAAAATTCGAATAAAAAAGCAATTTCAGCTGCTTCAAAGTTTGAGTTTATCAAATTGAAAACAAATTTAAAACCCATTAAGAAACCCGACTTTTTCGGAAGTTCATTATTCTATGGTTTGTTGGTAATTCCGTTTTTAGGGATTCCTGTTTTGATGATTTTTAGAAGTAAAAAAGAAGCGAGAGACGGCGATGTTTTAGGAAACCGCATTCGTCGTTCGAATAAATTAGCTAAAAAGTATTTGTCGCAAGCCAAAAAGCAGTTCCAAAATAAAGAGCTATTTTATATTGCTTTGGAAAAAGCATTGCATAATTTCTTGAAAGCCAAATTGCATATTGAAACTACAGAAATGAGTAAAGACACGATAACCACTATTTTATTACAACGCAAAGCAAAAGAGGAAACGGTTTCTGAATTTATAAAATTGGTTGAAAACTGCGAAATTGCGCGGTATGCACCATCGTCAAGTAGTGCAATTCACTCGGATTTTGATAAAGCAGTGGGATTGATTTCTGAATTAGAAAAACAAATTGTGTAAGACTATGAAGAATATACTTATTATATTATTGTTGCTTCCGCAAATTTTTCTTGCCCAAAATGGTTTTGAAAAAGGAAATGAATTGTACCATAAAAATCAGTTTCAAGATGCTGTTCAAGCGTATGAATCGGTTTTGAAAACCAACAAACAGTCCGCGGAATTGTATTTTAATCTGGGGAACTCCTACTATAAATTGAATAAAGTGGCTCCCGCGATTTATAATTTTGAAAAGGCATTATTGCTAAAGCCGAATGATAAGGACATTTTGAACAATTTAGCTTTCGCACAAAAGCTCCAAATTGATGAGGTGAAAGAAATCCCTGAAGTTGGTTTTGAAAAGGTACTGACGAATTTAACTTCATCTAGAAACTACAATTCTTGGGCTTGGGTGGCTGTTTTTGGTTCATTCTTCATCCTGTTGTTCTTTATCTTTTATTATTTTTCGCACAGTACTGTTTTAAAACGCTTATTTTTTGGTGGAATGTTTCTTTCCCTTTTGGTAATGTTATTGGCATTATTTGCGGCAATTTCAGAGAAAAACAACGACACATTGTTTCGTCCTGCAATCGTTTTTGACGAACAAGTTGAAGTGAAGTCAGAACCGAAAGCCGATGCTCCAAATGCTTTTATTTTACATGAAGGAACGAAAGTAGAAGTAAAAGAAAATCTCGATAATTGGCGAAGAATTGCACTTCCAGATGGAGCGGATGGGTGGATTTTGGACAGTTCAATAAAAGAATTGAAGTAGTCTTACTTAAATCTCATCTTCCTCCGAAGGATAAAATTCATCAAACCAACTTTCTAAAGCGGGATAAATTTTTCCAGATAACTGCAACGTAGGATAATATAAAATGGATTGGACCAACTGTTCTTTGGAAACAAAATTTGCTTTTACATTTATCTTTTGAAAAAAATGAAGTGAAACACTTATCAAAAGCAACGTTTTCAGTAAGCCAAAAAAAGCACCAGCAATTTTATTAAATATTCCCAAACCAGCAAATTTTGATAAAGTAGTGAGGGACTTGGCAAGTATAGAAAGTCCAACGATAACGGCAATAAACGTCAATGCAAATGCCGTAATCTGAATAGTTTTTGGTGACCAAGTTACATGCGAGCCTAGAATAGATTGTGCAAAAGAAGAAAATTTAATAGCAATAAAAATTCCTAAAATAAGGGAAAACAACGATGCGATTTCAATGAAAAAACCATTCATGAATCCACGAATCAATCCGTATAAAAGTAAACAGCCTAAAATTATGTCGATAGTTTGCATAGTAAAAAAACTTTAGGCAAGATACTGACTTTAGTAGAATAACCAAAAGCAACGACGTATCTTTGTCGCTTAAATTTCACAGAAGCAAAACGGCTTCTTTTCAATATATAACAAGAATGTCAAGAGATATACAGCTTAAAGAGCGTTGGGAAGACCTAGTGCAAAAGCTTTCGGACCAATTTTCTCAAGGAGAAGATTTGGACTTGGATGCCATCATTTACTTAATAGGTATTCAAGAATTGGGAAAAGTACACGTTAAATTCCCAAAAGACGAGAAATTAAATCTAATGCACATCGCTATTTGCCGATTATTAGAACCTTATGGGTTTTATACATTTGACCATGTCGACCAAGAAGGTTGGCCTCATTATAGTGTAAAAGAGGAATTGCCAACATTAAAAGCAGGTGAACAAACGGTTTTAATGAAAGAAGCGATTGTAAGTTATTTTTTGGAAAAAGAATATATAGATTAATATGCTGGAATAAATTCAGAATGACAAATCTTTAAAAAATTAGTGCTAATTCGTGTAATTTGTGTCCAGAAAAACTACGAAAAACCTTAAATTTGCACCTTTACAAGAAACGATGATAGACAAAATCAAAGCATATATTGCCGAAGCCCAATCTTTTTCAACAGATAACACGAGCGAATTAGAAGCATTCAGAATTCAATACCTTGGTACCAAAGGTTTACTGAAAACTCTTTTTGCTGAATTTAAAAATGTTCCGAACGAACAGAAAAAAGAATTTGGACAAGTAATTAATGCATTAAAAACTACTGCGGAAGAAAAGGTAAAACAACTTCAAGAAGCATTAGAAAACAAAGAAGAAATCAAAGGAATTTATGGCGATTTGACCCGTCCAGGCGAACCGTTTAAAGTAGGTTCTCGTCACCCGATTTCATTAGTAAAAAATCAAATCATCGATATTTTTTCAACCATCGGATTTAATGTTTCCGAAGGTCCAGAAATTGAGGACGATTGGCACAATTTTACCGCTTTAAACTTGCCCGAATACCATCCGGCTCGTGATATGCAAGATACTTTTTTCATCCAAACCAATCCAGATGTGTTGTTAAGAACCCATACTTCATCGGTTCAAGTACGTTACATGGAAGAAAATAAACCGCCAATTCGAACGATTTCTCCGGGAAGAGTTTTCAGAAATGAGGCCGTTTCAGCCCGTTCTCACTGTATATTTCACCAAATCGAAGGTTTGTATATCGACAAAGACGTTTCCTTTGCCGATTTAAAGCAAACGCTTTTATACTTCACCAAAGAGATGTTCGGAAAATCAAAAATCCGTTTACGTCCGTCGTATTTCCCGTTCACCGAACCAAGTGCTGAAATCGACATTTATTGGGGACTCAAAACCGAAACCGATTACCGAATTACCAAAGGAACCGGCTGGTTGGAAATTGGTGGTTGTGGAATGGTTGACCCGAATGTTCTAAAAAACTGCGGTATCGATTCGGAAGAATACACTGGTTTTGCTTTCGGAATGGGAGTGGAGCGAATTGCGATGTTACTTCACCAAATTGGAGATATTCGTATGTTCTATGAAAACGATGTGCGTTTCTTAGAGCAATTCAAGTCGAGTATTTAAGGTTTTTGAAGCGAATGGCTTGGGCGTTTCAGCAATCCGTATTCCTGCTGCAGGAACTCGCTTCCCGAAGAAAAATCGGGAGAGCTCAAACAATTCCAGCATCAGGGCTATTTAGTTTTTCATTATTTTAAAAATTAACTTCGAGACTTCGTGCCTTCGTGGCAAAATAACATGAAAAAAGACATTCAAATTCCAACCGTCGAAAACGTATTTCTTGCTGCAGTACAAGAATTTAGCGTTGAGTTCAATGAAAAAGTATGGTACGTTTATTTAGTAAATGATAGCGATTTTAATTTAGACAGTGTCATGATTGTCTCCAAAGCATTTGGAACTTTGGACGGAGAAATGAAGAAAACATCGTTATTGCGACATGCTTTTCCTAGCGTTCCAGCAGTTTCAGTTGTAAAAGTGGAATTACTCGAAAACAGTGTTTTAGCTTTGAATAATGAATTTATGCTTACCTATTTCATCGAAAATAAAATGTACGACAAAGTATTTATTTTTAAAAGCAATTCTATAAATGAAAATGCTACGGAAGAAGTTCCGATTTTATTTGTAGAAGGAATTATTGAAAGATAAACAATAAATAAAAAAAGGAAGCTCTCACTTCCTTTTTTTATTTAATCCAATCGATCCGTTAATTTCTTAAACACTTTCTTAGCTTCTTTACCTTCATACAGGATGCTATAAACGGCATCGATAATAGGTGTTTTAGCGCCATATTTCTGATTGAGGTGGTAAGCGCTTTTAGTAGCATAGTATCCTTCTGAAACCATTGTCATTTCCATCATGGCACTCTTAACCGTATATCCTTTACCAATCATATTTCCAAAAGTCCTATTTCTTGAGAACACCGAATAACCTGTAACCAATAAATCACCTAAATACGCCGAATTATTGATGTTACGTTTCATCTTGTGTACTTCGCGTATAAAACGTTTCATTTCGCGAATTCCGTTACTCATTAATACCGCTTGAAAGTTATCTCCATATCCTAAACCATGTGCGATTCCGGCTGCAATTGCATAAATGTTTTTCAACATTGCGGCATATTCAGTTCCAACGATGTCATCAGATATTTTAGTTTTAATATAATTTCCAGCTAAACATGTCGCCACCACTTTCGCTTTTTTAGCATCTCCACAAGCTATTGTCAAGTAAGATAGACGTTCCAAGGCAACTTCTTCAGCATGACAAGGACCCGTAATTACACCGATGTTTTCATAACCAATATCATACATCTGATGAAAATGTTCACCAACAATTAAACTCGTTTCTGGAACAATACCTTTAATGGCAGAAAAGATAACTTTGTCTTTCAAACTAGCAGTCAATTTCTGTAATTCTCCGTTCAAAAACGCTGAAGGAATAGCAAATACAATATAATCGGCATATTCGATGGCTTCATTAATATCACTTGTCAATCGCAACTGTTCAATATGAAATTCAACGGAGCTTAAATAATTTGGATTGTGATGAAACTCTTTCAAATGACTAATGGCATCCTCGTTACGCATGTACCAAGCAATTTCAGGTAGATTTACACACAACATTTTGGCAATCGCGGTTGCCCAACTTCCTCCCCCTATTACTGCAAATTTTGGCTGCTCTGTCATCATTTTCTTTTTTTAAAGCTGAAATATTTGTGTCAAAAATACTTCTTTTAAAATTAATAACCATAAATTTCTCCAATGAACACGCGTGTTTAAAGGCTCTTTGAATTATTTTTTTAAAATAAAGTTAAAATTATGATTTTCAGTATACTATATTTTAGAAACTTGCGTTATAATGTAACAGTAGGATCAGATTCCTATTAGTTATAAAGTTTAGAGTTAGTTAAGATTTTGTTTTTGGTGTTTTGAAAAAGGCACTGCTGAAAAATATTCAGCAGTGCCTTTTGATTTGAAGTTGGTAGCTTTTAATAACTCATTTCTACAATTTGCTTTACTTTTTCTGGAGTCAAATTTTGTTTTTCTCCCATAGCAATCCAGCCTCTTTCTTGGAAACGATTTGAAATAAACGAAGCCGCTTTTTCGAAATCATCGGTATATTGAGATAGTTTGGTGTCCATTCCCATTAAGTGGAAAAACTCTACGGTTTTATTAATTGCTTCTCTTGCAATCTCATCGTCGCTTCCCGCTAAATGAAAAATACGTTTTCCGTATTGAGCCAGTTTCTCTTTTTTAGTTTCAAAAAGAACGGTGTACAAGTGAGGTCCAACGATTGCCAAAGTTCTTGCGTGGTCAATTCCGTATAAAGCCGTTAATTCATGGCCAATCATGTGAGTAGTCCAGTCTGTTGGTACGCCCTTATTCAAAAGCCCATTTAAAGCCATCGTACAAGACCACATATAGTTTGATGCTAAAGCATAATCCGTTGGGTGTTCCACTACTTTTGGACCTATTTCTATTAACGTAGTCAAAATTCCTTCGGCTATCCTATCTTGCAAATAAGCCTCGTGAGGATACGTTAAATATTGCTCCATTACATGTGTAAAAGCATCAACAATTCCATTTTGAATTTGTCTTTTTGGCAATGATTCAATTACGGTTGGGTCGCAAATTGAGAATTGAGGAAACAAAGCAGAACCTCCAAAAGCTAATTTTTCTTGAGTAGATTCGATGGTAACCACTGCTCCAGAATTCATTTCACTTCCGGTTGCTGGTAAAGTCAACACGGTTCCAAAAGGAATTGTATTTTCTTTAATCAAAATTCTCTTTTGTAGAATTTCAATTGGATTTCCGTCGTAATTTGTCGCTCCTGAGATGAATTTCACACCATCAATCACACTTCCACCACCTACGGCTAAAATAAAATCAATCTTTTTTTCCTTTACAATAGCAACTGCTTTTTGCAATGTTTCAAAATGGGGATTTGGCTCAATTCCGCCAAATTCTGTTACTTCAAAATCTTTTAGATTGTCCATAACAGACTTGTAAATTCCATTTTTGAAGATACTTCCTCCGCCGTATGCCAATAATACTTTAGCATTTTTAGGGATTAAAGTACTTAACTTTTCCATTTGCCCTTTTCCAAAAATATAGTTGGTAGGATTGTATAGTTCGAAGTTTAACATGTTTTTTAGTTTAATTGTTTTAGTAATTTTTCTGCAACTAGTTTTGATGAAGCTGGATTCTGACCTGTAATCAATAATCCATCTTCCACAGCATAAGGATTCCAGTCTGCTGTTTTAGAGTAAATTCCGCCATTTGATTTTAATACATCTTCTAATAGGAAAGGAACAACTTTAGTCAATCCAACCGCTTCTTCTTCTGAATTCGTAAAACCAGTTACCTTTTTGCCTTTCACTAAATAGTCACCATTTACTTTAACGTCTTTCAATACGCCAGGAGCGTGACAAACAAAAGCAACAGGTTTGTTATTCATATAAAATGACTCGATTAATGCAATCGAGTTCTTGTCGTTTGCTAAATCCCATAATGGTCCGTGTCCACCTGGGTAGAAAACAGCATCGTAATCGCCTTGTTTTACATCCGCTAATTTGAGCGTTTGTTTCAATTTAGATTGCAAAGCAGTATCGTTATCAAATCTTTTTGTGTCTTCTGTTACTGAAGATGGGTCAGCACTTTTTGGATCAATAGGCGGCTGTCCTCCAAGTGGCGAAGCGATGTCAATTTGAACGCCATTATCGGACAACTCGTAATAAGGAGCGACTAACTCTTCAATCCAAAATCCGGTTTTTTCTCCTGTGTCTCCTAGTTTATCGTGACTAGTGACTACAAATAATACTTTTTTCATCTTTTTTTTATTTTGTGAAATTGCAGTGATGCAACTCATTGTTAAAATTACGATTAATAATAATCCTCTTTTGTTCATATTTGATTTTTGTTTTACAAATTTACAACAGTTATGTTATTTGTAAAAATAATTTAAATTATGTTTGTGATAAATATATTTATATCATGGTGAATTTAGAATGGTATCGAACCTTCAAATCAGTATATAAAAACGGCAACTTTTCTTTGGCAGCAAAAGAGTTATTTATCAGTCAACCAGCGGTCAGTCAGCAGATTTCCATGTTGGAAGCCCATGTGGGTTACAAATTATTCAACAGAAAGTCAAAAGGAGTGGAGCCAACGGAATATGCGAAACTACTGAACAACTTAATTATTGAAGCACTCGACCGTTTGGAGAATGTAGAAAATGGTTTCAGGTCGAAAGCGTTGGATGCAAATAGATTGATTACGGTAGGTATTTCGAAACATTTATTTTATAGTCTCGGGAGTAAGTTGATTTCTGAATTCGATTATATCGATTTTAGTTTTCATGAAAACAATGCCTTATTCGAGTTGGTTAATGCTAAGAAGCTTGATTTCGCTATTGTAACCGACAAGTACGATACATTTGATACGTTGCAGACAAAGGTTGGCGAGATGAAGCAAATTATTGTGGCTTCTACCAATCTTGATGCAAACACTTTAAAAAGCAGTATTAAGGAAAGTGATTATGTAGCAATTGAAAGTTGGTTAAACGAGCAAAAATGGTACAGCCACGATGCAGGAATTCCGCATATAAAACTATTTTGGTTGCATGTGTTCAATAAGAAACGTCCGTCGATGATTCCTAATTATATTATTCCATCTGAATATGAAATGTTAGAAGTGCTTTCAAAGAACACAGGTGTAACGGTTACTTGGAACATCAATGCCAAGTCTTTTATTGAAGAAGAACGGTTGCAAGTACTTTGGGAAAGTGACCAAATGCCACTGACCTCAATTTATCTATTATCGGCAAAAAATGCTAGTTTTAATTCTGGGGCACAATTGATAGAAGACCAATTGAAAAAAGTTTTGTGTTGATTTACTTGGTGTAAAACAAATTATGGTCAATAAAATCGGCTACTTTTCCCGGAAGCATTGGAGCGATGTTCTTCTTGTTTTTAATCGCATTTCGAATGAAAGTAGACGAAATTTCTACAATGGGAGCTTCAATAATATGGATTTTCGATTGGAAATCTTTCAGAAAAGGAAGTTCAGGTTTGGGTTCAGCGGAAATTCGAGGGTAAACATATAGCTCATGATTTTGCAAAATCACTTCGTAGTTCTTCCACTTTTGCAAGGAATTCAAATTGTCTTCACCCATGATTAAGGCAAATTCATGTGTGGGAAACTTCTCTTTTAAATGAACCAACGTATTTACAGTATAGTTAGGTTGCGAAAGTTTAAACTCAATATCCGAAGGTTTTAGTTTAGGATAATCTGCGGTAGCCAGATGAACCATTTCTAATCGGTGGTAATCATCAAGCAATGTGCTCTTCTTTTTTAGCGGATTGTGAGGCGTGACTACCATCCAAATCTGCTCCAAATCAGTAAACTCAGCAAAGTAATTGGCAATAATCAAATGGCCAATGTGAATGGGGTTAAAAGTTCCGAAATACAATCCTACTTTCATTTTTGATTTAAGATTTAGGGTTTAAGATTTAGGATTTAGTTGGAGATTAAAAATGCTACTCCACCAGTTTTAAATAATCATGTACCAAAGTGTACGCATCATTCTTGGCAATTTCCAAATCATAGTTTTTCAAAATGATGTCAAATTTATCCGATTCCGCAATTTCACGTTCGGCTTTCGCCAATCGCATTTGGATTTTCTCGTCGGTTTCTGTTTGGCGGAAACGCAAGCGTCTTTCTAATTCTTCCACGGAAGGCGGACTCACAAAAACAGCTAATGTTTTATTTGGGAATTGTTTCTTGATGTTCAAACCACCAATCACATCAATGTCAAAAATCACGTGTTTGCCCAAAGCCCAGATGCGTTCCAATTCGGTTTTTAACGTGCCGTAATAGTTGTCTTTGTACACTTCTTCGTATTCCACAAATGCGTTTGCCGCAATCTTAGCTTGAAATTCTTCTGCAGATAAGTAGTAATAATCTTTTCCATGTGCTTCATCACCTCGTTTTTCGCGCGATGTTGCCGAAATAGAAAAGTCTAAATGCAGTTCTTTTTGTTCAAGAAGGTATTTTACAATCGTTGTCTTGCCTGAACCCGAAGGTGCTGAAAAAACAATTAATTTTCCGTTGTTCATAATCTTTTATTTCAGGTTTAAAGTTTTTGCCTTACTACTTGCAAACCCGTCTTAATACTTAATACTCCAATCTTAATACGTTACAATACATTCAAAACTTGTTCCTTAATTTTCTCCAATTCGTCTTTCATTTGAACGACTAATTTCTGCATTTGAGCATGATTGGATTTAGAACCCATCGTGTTGATTTCGCGACCAATTTCTTGGGTGATAAAACCTAACTTTCGACCGTTAGCTTCACTTCCAGCCATCGTTTCTACAAAATAATTCAGGTGATTTTCTAAACGTACTTTCTCTTCGGTGATGTCGTATTTTTCAAGATAGAAAATTAATTCTTGCTCAAAACGGTTATCGTCAATGTTTACTTTTAATTCGTCAATTGCCGTGCGAAGTCTTGTTTTTACAGTTTCAATTCGTTCACCATCCAAGGCAACTGTGGCATTCATTAGAGTCATAATGTTGCCAATGCGTTGCACAAATTCTTTTTCTAAAGCACTTCCCTCAGAAACTCTAAAAGATTGCATGTTTGTCAAGGCTTCGTCAATAACGTTTTGGATAAGATTCCAGTCGTTTTCGTCAATTTCTTCGCGTTCCGTTTTCATGGCGTCCGGCATTCTTACGGCCATTTTCATCAATTCGGTAACATCGGCATCGGCATAAACATCTTTCAGTTGAGCGATGTATGCTTTTACAATAGGCACGTTGACTTTAGCAGAAGTTTGTTCAGCGGTGTTTTCCATGAAAATAGAGAAATCTACTTTTCCGCGTCCTAAAACGGTTGAAAGTTGGTTGCGTAAACCCAGTTCCATTTCGCGGTACACAGAAGGAATTCGGACGTTTAAATCCAAACCTTTACTGTTTAGCGATTTTACTTCTACTGTAATTTTCTTGTTTGGAAGTTGCATGGTTGCTTTTCCGAAACCCGTCATCGATTGTATCATAAGTATTTTAAAAAGAAAGCAAATATAAGGAAAAGAAATGAGCTGTTGGGGTCTTGTTTTAAATGAATTGTTGGGTTTAATAGGGTTTTTTAGGGATGATTATTAGGGCATCTCGCTTTAAAAACAATCTATTTTGGAGGGTTATTATCCGTTTTTTTTGTCAATACGTTGTTTGGCGAGCGACTAAACGCATGGTATAGGCTTTCCAAAACCGCTTATTTGACGGAGCAACTAAATGGGCAACATTTTTTTCAACCCTTCGAGGGTTTTAAACCCTCGAAGGGTTGGAAATTGCAATTTTTGGTAATTTATCTTTTTATCTAGGTCGTCAAACCCCTTGGACGCATGCCAAAGTGCTTTTGGAGCTGACAAACCACTTTGATTCGTTCCCACAACTTTTTTCTGACAATCAAACCGCTTTGATTGCTTCCCACAGTTGTTTTCTAGGAATCAAACCACTTTGATTCGCTCCTACAAACTTTTTCTGACAATCAAACTACTTTGATTGCTTCCCACAGTCTTTTTCCGACAATCAAACCTCTTTGATGACTTGCTTTTTTTAAATAATTGCGTTTTTTGAGAAAAAGGAAACCAAAAACTCCTTTAGAATGCCGTCTAGCCCCGATAGCAGTGGAAATCCTCCCGATTTTTCTTCGGGAGATTGCAACGGATAGCGGGAAAATGAAAACCTGATAAGCCCAAGCCATTCGCTCCTAAAAAACTTATTTCTTTTTTTGAGTAACCAAAAACACTCCCGAAAAGATGAGGATTGCTGCACCAACTTTAACTAAATTCAATTCGTCTTTTCCCAATCCGATGGCAAAAATCGTGGCGAAAACCGGTTGCAGATAAATAAATACGGCAACAGTGGTGGGTTTCAACTCTTTCATGGAAAGTAAATTCAATAAATAGGTCAGGAATGTGGAGAACACTACTACAAAACCGATTTTCCAAGCAATGTCAATGGGAATTGCACGGAATTCTACGGCTTGCAATTCGGTAAAACCAAAGGGCAAAACCATGAGGAATCCGAAGAGGTAAATCCATTTTACAAACGTAAATGCACTGTATTTGTCCATTAATTTCTTAACGACAATGAGGTAAAATCCGTAGGAAATGGCGTTTGCAAATACGAGTAAGTTACCCAAATTGGCATTGGTTGCATCACCCACCGATTTTCCGTAGAGGATTAAAAATGCAGTTCCTACCAATCCTAAAATGATTCCGAATACCTTTCTTTTCAGCATGCGTTCTTTAAGAATTATTGCCGAAAGAATGAGTACAATTATAGGTGTGGTGACCATTAAAACCGAGGCAGAAATAGGCGATGTTAAACTCAATCCTTTAAAAAAGGTGAGCATATTAAAGGCTACGCCAAAGAAGGCTGCGGCAATGATTCTAGGGAAATCGTTACGGTCTATCTTTTCTTTGGGAAGAAAAAGCCAGATGAGCCAAAACAAAATGACTGAACCTCCAACGCGCAAAACGATGAAGCCGTAGGGCAAAATGTAGGTAGGCATTACGTCCTTGGCAATGGTAAAAGTGACGCCGTAAATTATGGAGACAAATGTGGCTGCGATTAACGCTAAATATCGTTTAGACATTATTTTAGAGCTTGCGTTACCGCATGAATGTTAGGTTGGCTGTTTCCCGCGTACACTTTTCCTTTTATGATAAAAACTGGACGACTCAAAAAAGTGTAATGTTCGAGCAGGTATTTTTTATAGTCGTCTTCGGTAAGGTTTTTATTTTTCAAATCCATGGACTTGTACAGCTGTGCTTTTTTGCTGAAAAGCGCTTCGTAACTGCCTGTCATTTGATACAATTCATCCAATTGTTCGGGTGTCATTGGGTCTTGACGGATGTCTTGAAACTCCATTTCAATTGACTTGGGAAGGTTTTTGATGATTTTGCGGCAGGTGTCGCAGGAAGCGAGGTAGTATATTTTGTCCATGATTAAATTTAATTTGCAAAGGAAAATTATTTGGGTGAGGTTATGAAGGTTTTGGTTAAAAAAAAATTCTTTCAAATTTTTAATCTCTCGTAAAGTCGCTAAGACGCAAAGCAAGATTTGTTTTCTTTGCGTCTTAGCGACTTTGCGAGAGAAAATGGGGGAACCTATAAAAAGAAAATGTTGTAGAGCAACTATTTTACTTTCAAATACGGTTCAAGTTCACTGTAAGTCAGTTGAATTTCCTTTGGACCGTCTGCATAAGATGCAGCTTCGTACGAATTGTAATACAAAAGAAGTCCTTTTTCGTTGAATAGTATTGTAAGCGGCAAAGCAAATTTTTCTCCTTCAAACATCAACCCTGTTGAGTTGATTCCGTCATTTTCGGGAATTTTATAAGCGGCTCTGAATTTCTTTTCTGCAAATTTTGTAAATGCATTTACGTCATTAAACAAGCCTCCGTTGGTAATTATTTTACCTGTTTCTGGATTGAAAATTAATGACCGAACACCTTGGTATCCGTGAGCACCACCGGTAAACGTGTAGTGGTCAATTCTGTAATTCAACAGATTTGCAGTTTGATAGGGAATCGAACCTTCTAGCTTTGCTTCCCATCCGAATGTGTCTTTTGGAAATTCCTTTTTTAAATCTTCATAGGAACCGATGAAAGAATAAAGCAACGTCTTATAATCTGTTCCTGTATAGGGTTTTTCGCCAAAATAAATGATACTTCGTACTACTGCAAAAACACGTTTGTTGATGCTGTCGGCGGCAATGGTTCCCTTTTTTGCAATAGGAATTTTGACTTCCACATTTGGGCAATTGTCTGAACAGGGCAACGTGGTTTGTTCCGTGAATGTTTGGGTGGTAAATTCGAGTTCTTTGTTGTTACAGCTTATTAATAAAGCGGTTAAAGCAGAAAGGAATAGGATTTTTTTCATACTATTAAATTTATATTGGCGTAAAAATGAGCACTTATTATCAAAAAAAAGTTATTATTTACAAAGGTAGTGCGCTCAAATTTGGATTACCAAAATTAAACGGTAAATTTGATAAAAATAGTAGGTACTTCTCTTATGAAATTCAACACAAAAGTTATACATGGCGGACAAAAGCATGATGCTTCAACTGGAGCCGTAATGACGCCGATTTATCAAACTTCTACTTTTGCACAACCAAGTCCCGGAAAACCCATTCATCCCGATTATGAATATGCTCGTTCTGCCAATCCAACTCGAACAGCGTTAGAAAATGCGTTAGCGAGTATTGAAAATGGGGCCAGAGGTTTAGCGTTTTCATCGGGTTTAGCAGCGACGGATTGTTTGATTCGGACGTTTAAATCAGGCGATGAAATTATTGCAATGGATGACTTGTACGGAGGAACGTATCGGATGTTTACGAATATTTATAAAGATTCAGGGATTGTATTTCACTTTGTGGATATGAATGATTTGGATAAATTTGAATCATTAATCAATGAAAACACGAAGTTAGTTTGGTTAGAAACGCCCACAAATCCGCTGATGAAATTGGCAGATATCGCAGCTATTGCAGAAATTACTAAAAAACACAACTTACTTTTTGCAGTTGATAATACATTTGCAACGCCGTATTTACAAAAACCATTGGATTTAGGAGCAGATATTGTGATGCATTCGGCAACGAAGTACTTGGGCGGACATTCTGATTTGATTGCCGGAGCATTGATTATTAAAGATGCAGACTTAGGAAAGAAATTACACTTTCAACAATTTGCAACTGGTGCTATTTTAGGACCTATGGATAGTTTCTTAGTTTTGAGAGGAATCAAAACATTGCATTTGCGTATGCAAAGACATTGCGAAAACGGGCAAAAAGTCGCGGAGTTCTTGGAGAATCATGCGAAAGTGAAAACGGTTTATTATCCAGGATTACAATCGCATCCTTTTCATGATTTGGCTAAGAAGCAAATGAAAGCTTTTGGTGGAATGGTTTCTTTTACTTTTAAATCGGGTAAAAAAAATGATGCGATTTCGTTTTTAGAGAAGATTAAGTTATTTACTTTGGCGGAATCATTAGGAGGAGTTGAATCGTTGGCGAATCACCCAATAGTGATGTCGCACGCTTCCGTTCCTGGTAAAAAACGTTTGGAATTAGGAATTACGGATGATTTAGTTCGTTTAAGTGTGGGTATTGAAGACATAGAAGATTTGCTTGAAGATTTAGAACAAGCATTATCATAAATCAGAATTATCGTTTATTCTGATTCAAACCACTTGACTGAATTTAGGTCAAGTGGTTTTTGTTTTAAATTAATCTGCTTGAGCGATAACTTCTATACCAATTCCGTTAACGTTGGGTAAATATTGTCCGTCAAAATTTTGCTGAATTGTAATTTTATAGTTTCCTTTTTTCAACGCTTCATCTTTGAAAATGGATTCGCGAATGTCGCAATAATCACCACCACAATCACCTGTTTCTTTTCCATTTTTATCTTTTACTAAAATGCTGATTTCTTTTATTTCTTCAGAATTGTCAGGATGAACAATCGTTACCGTCATCGGAATTGGATTAATTACAAAGTCAGATAAATAAGCAAAATGAACATTGACATTGTAATTACGAGCTTCTTGGTCAATGGAAAATTCAAAATCTTTAACCTCAGATTTTTGCCACCTTTTATCAGTGAAATCTTTGTTTAATTCATCAAAAATTTTCTTTTCGTTACAAGAACTAAGAACAATAGTTAATAGTAAAATTGAAAGAAACTTGATTTTCATAACAGTTGGTTTTGATTTAAAGTAATTAATAGAACGTGTAATAAATGGTTCTATTATATGGATTTGATTTTTAGTTTTCGTTAATTTGTAAGACCAAAATTTAAATAAAGTATAGTCCTAATGTATTTAAAAAAGTTAATTTTACTTTTTCTGTTATCAACTCTAAGTCCAATTTTATTTGCTCAAAACAAACCAATAATGCCACAAAATCTTAAAAAAGGCGATACTGTTGCCATTGTTGCAACTGCCAGAAAAATTGATAAATCTACTTTACAATCGGGAATTAAGTTGCTCGAAAGTTGGGGATTGAAAGTTATTCTTGGCAAAACAATCGGAATGGAACACGACCAATTGGCGGGAGCCGATTGGCAAAGAGCAACTGATTTTCAGGAAATGCTCGATAATCCTTCGATTAAAGCCATTTGGGCGGCAAAAGGAGGTTACGGAACGGTTAGAATTGTGGATCGAATTGATTTTACAAAATTCAAGAAAAATCCGAAATGGGTTATCGGATTTAGTGATGTAACGGTGTTACACAGTCATATCAATAAGTTAGGATTTCAAACATTGCATGCTATGATGGCGATTTCAACAGCATCAGCGACAACAGCTGCTAAAGAAAGTTTGCGAAAAGTACTTTTTGGAGAAAAGCTTTCCTATGCGATTCCATATCATAAATTTAATAAATTGGGTCAAGCCAAAGGTGAACTAGTAGGCGGAAATTTATCAGTTTTATACAGTATTCAAGGTTCAGTTTCGGAAGTTAATTTCAAAGATAAAATTTTATTCATCGAAGATTTAGACGAGTATTTGTATCATATTGACCGAATGATGACGAATTTAAAACGAAATGGTTCGCTTAAAAACCTAAAAGGAATTATTATTGGAGGAATGACTTCAATGAACGACAACACGATTCCGTGGGGAAAAGATGCTTTAGAAATCATTCAAGAAACGGTAAAAGAATTGGGTATTCCAGTGGCATATAATTTTCCAGCCGGTCATATTAAGGATAATCGTGCTTTAATTTTGGGAGGAACTATCACACTGGAGGTTAACGATAAGGAAACAAAAGTAGTTTTTGAATAAATAACTTTCACTTTTAAATTATGGCACAACACAATGATTTAGGAAAGGAAGGCGAAAAATTAGCTGTCGAATTTTTAGAAAAAAACGGCTATGAAATTCTTGAAGTAAATTGGACTTTTCAAAAAGCTGAGATTGATATTATTGCTCAGAAAGCCGATGTTCTCGCAGTTGTTGAAGTCAAAACGCGAAGTAGTACAAATTTTGGATTGCCACAAGACTTTGTAAAGCCTAAAAAAGTACAGTTACTGGTCAAGGCGATAAACGAGTATGTAATTAGTAACGATATGGACGTTAATATTCGATTTGATATTATAGCAATTCACAAGGATATAAATAAAGAATTTATCATAGAACACCTTGAAGATGCTTTTTATCATTTCTAAAATTATTTTTGACGTTACATATATAACAAAATGTATATAAATGTTATATTTGCAAAACACACAACTAAAATTTTATGAAAACTGTTTCTTCCATTGTAGAAAACTACATTAAAACCAAACCTTTCCTACTCAGTGCTTTGTCGCAAGGAATCATTAATTTAACTTCATTGGCACGGAATATCATGTCTGAACTTGAAGGAGAATTAGGCAAAGACGTCAAGCAAGGTGCTGTCGTGATGGCTTTAAAACGATTGTCTGATGATTTAGATTTTCGCGTCAATCACAAGATTACAAAAGTGCTAAAGAATATTGGCGAAATCACTGTTCGTTCCTCTTTAGTGGATTATAACTTTGCTGTTTCGGATACCATTTTAAACAGTCAAGCCGAATTAATTACTGAAATCCACGAACATTCAGATATTTTTTATACGTCATCTCGTGGCGTCAATGAAACCAATATTGTGATTAGCGAAAGTGTAGCTCATTTAGTTGATAAACATTTTGCTAGCGAAAAATTGATTGATTCAACGGCTAATTTAGCATCAATTACCATCAAGCTTCCAAAAGATAATATTTCAACTCCTGGAGTGTATTATTTTATTTTCCAAAGATTAGCTTGGGAAGGAATTACGGTTAATGAAGTAATTTCAACTTCGTATGAATTCACGATTTTCGTGAGTGAAGATAAAGTAGATGTCGCTTTTAAAGTCATTAAGGATTTAAAACAACTATAAGATTAAATGAAAACGCCTCTAATTAGAGGCGTTTTTTTATAACATTTGTATTAGTTCCAAAGCCCGTCTCACAGATTTCACATTATCAAAAGTCAATAACAATTTCAATCCTTTTGGAGTTTCCTTTTCTTTTATTCTACCTAATTTTGGATTGGTTTGCACAAACTGTAACACCTTTGTAAATTGAGGCGATTGGTAAAATGCCGAGTGATGGTCGGAAACAAAATAAGCAATCATTTTGCCTTGTTTCATCACGAGTTTTTCGATTCCAAATCGCGTGGCAATCCATTTAATTTTAATGCTACTCATTAATGAAAGCGCTTGTTTTGGCAAAGGTCCAAAACGGTCCACTAGTTTAATTTCAAAAGCCAACAAAGCCTCTTCATCTTTGATTAAACTCAATTCATTATATAAATTCAATCGTTCCGAAATATTGTTGATGTACTCATCTGGAAACAATAATTCAAAGTCGGTATCAATCTGAATGTCTTTCACAAATGGTTTTGGTGGCGCATTTTCATCAGCAGGATAGAGTTCTTTAAACTCATTTTCCTTCAATTCTTCAATCGCTTCGTTCATGATTTTTTGATAGGTTTCAAAACCAATTTCATTGATAAAACCGCTTTGTTCGCCACCCAATAAATCTCCGGCACCCCGAATTTCCAAGTCCTTCATGGCAATATTAAAACCACTTCCCAACTCGCTGAATTGTTCCAATGCTTGAATCCGTTTTCTAGCTTCATCCGTCATTGCTGAATACGGAGGACAAATAAAGTAACAAAATGCTTTTTTATTACTTCGACCCACACGACCTCGCATTTGATGCAAATCAGAAAGTCCAAAATTATTGGCATTATTGATAAAAATCGTATTGGCATTTGGTACATCCAATCCACTTTCGATGATGGTTGTAGCTACTAAAACGTCAAAATCGCCGTTCATAAAAGCCAACATCAATTCTTCCAATTTCTTTCCGTCCATTTGCCCGTGACCAATTCCCACACGAGCTCCGGGAACCAATCGTTGAATCATTCCTGCAACTTCCTTGATGTTTTCAATCCGGTTATTGACAAAATAAACTTGTCCGTTGCGTTGAATTTCATATGAAACTGCATCACGAATCATCTCTTCCGAAAATCCTACCACATGTGTTTCAATCGGATAGCGATTGGGTGGAGGAGTAGTGATTACGGATAAATCTCGAGCCGCCATCAATGAAAATTGCAACGTTCTCGGAATCGGAGTTGCTGTTAAAGTCAACGTATCAATATTTGCCGAAATCGTTTTTAATTTGTCTTTTACGTTAACACCAAATTTCTGTTCTTCATCAACAATTAGCAAACCTAGATTTTTGAAAACCACATTTTTATTGACCAATTGATGTGTTCCAATTACAATATCTAATCTTCCTTCGGCCAAATCTTTTAGCGTTTCGGCTTTTTCTTTTGCCGTTCTAAATCGATTTAAATAACCAACCGTTACCGGCATATCTTTCAATCGTTCTGAAAAAGTACGTGAATGTTGGTAGGCCAAAATGGTTGTGGGAACTAAAATCGCGACTTGTTTTCCATTATCAACTGCTTTAAATGCCGCACGAATGGCCACTTCTGTTTTTCCAAAACCTACGTCACCACAAACCAATCGGTCCATTGGACGGTCACTTTCCATGTCGTTTTTTACATCTTGTGTCGCTTTTCCTTGATCGGGTGTGTCTTCGTACATGAACGAACTTTCCAGTTCCTTTTGTAAATAACTGTCGGGACTGTATTGAAAGCCTTTTTCCAATCGACGTTTTGCATACAATTGAATTAAATTGAATGCAATATGTTTTACTCTTGCTTTGGTTTTCTGTTTTAAAACTTTCCAAGCATTCGAGCCTAATTTGTATATTTTCGGCGGCGTTCCGTCTTTTCCATTGAATTTTGAAATCTTGTGCAACGAGTGAATACTCACATAAACAATGTCGTTATCTGCATACACCAATTTAATGGCTTCTTGCGTTTTTCCCTCGACTTGAATTTTTTGCAGTCCGCCAAACTTGCCAATTCCATGGTCAATATGCGTCACATAATCGCCAACAGACAACGTGTTAAGTTCTTTTAAAGTAATCGTCTGCTTTTTAGCGTATCCATTTTTAATGTGAAATTTATGATAACGTTCAAAAATTTGATGGTCGGTATAGCAAGCAATTTGCAATTCTTCATCGACAAAACCTTCGTATAAAGGGAAGACGATGTTGTCATACGATTTGGTTGCGTCTTTAAATTCGTCTTCATTCAAAGCTTCAAAAATATCCTGAAAACGATTTGCCTGCTGAAGGTTGGAACTTAAAAGATAATTTTTTATGCCATTTGAATGATTTTCAGTGAGATTATTATGGAGTAAATCAAACTGTTTATTGAACGAGGGTTGCGGTTGAATGTGAAATTCAAAAGTATTTTTTGTTCGAAAAATCGCTTTATTTCCCAATTCTACAATCGAGAAATCCAATGCTTTTTTGATAAAAGACGCTTGGTTTAAATAAAGCATTTCAGGTTCAGAATGCTTTATTTCCTTATTCAGTTTTTCAAAAGCAACTTCGGCTTTTTCAAACATCTTGTCTAATTTGCTAAATAAACCATCCGTATTGTGAATTAAAATGGTAGTTTTCGGATTGATATATTCTAAAAAACTTTCGCGGTTTTCGGCAAAGAATTTATTTTCAACATTGGGAATGATGTTAATCTTCTTTTGTTTTTCAACAGAAAGTTGGGTTTCCACATCAAAGCTTCGGATGCTTTCCACTTCATTTCCGAAAAATTCTATTCGGTACGGATAATCATTTGAAAAAGAAAAAACGTCAATAATTCCACCTCGAACGGAAAACTCTCCAGGTTCTGTGATGAAATCCACGCGTTTGAATTCATATTCAAATAATACTTCATTGATGAAATCGATTGAAATTTGGTCGCCAACCGAAACTTTCAAAGTGTTTTTATCCAATTCTTTTTTAGTCACAACTTTTTCAAAAAGTGCTTCAGGGTACGTAACTATTAAAGCGGGTTTCTTTCGAGAATTAATTCTGTTCAATACTTCTGCACGAAGCAAAATATTCGCATTATCGGTATCTTCAATTTGATACGGATTTCTGTAGGAACCAGGATAAAACAAAACATCTTGGTCGTTAATCAACTGCTCCAAATCATTCAGATAATAAGCCGAAGCTTCCTTGTTGTCTAAAATCAACAACATCGGATTTTCTGTTTTTGAAAAAATGGCTTGTGTTACAAAAGACAACGACGAACCGATTAATCCTTTCAAGTGAATCTTTTGCTCAGAAACAGTCAGACTTTCTACAATCTGATTAATTTTGGTCGACTTTTCGTAGCGGTTTTGTATGGAAGTTATTTTCGTACTCAATTTTTCGGAAGTATAGGTTTAGTAGAAGGAATGGCTCGAGTAGTATCTAACATTTTAATCATATCCGCTTCTCCTTGCTCCATTGGTATTTTTTCTTTTCGTAAAATTTCTTCAAATTGCGATTCTAAAGATTTTAGTCCTTTATTTACATTCGGAATAATTGCAATTACTTTTTCTGCAGGAATTTGGTCTAAATTGATATACAAATCCAATGCATGAAGTTGAGTTATAATTATTGAAATTCGACTTCTTATCTGTGGATTGTCAAATTTCTCAGGAATTTTTAAACTTAAATCCTCTGCCTTTTTCGAAAGAGCGATTGCTTTTTTGCGAAAAGCATTGATGGAGGACTTTGGTTTTTGCTCCATTTCGCGTGAAAAATCATTCCATTGATTCCAATTTTTCAAAATTTCATCCACTTCATTTGATGATTTGACTTTGTTGAAATTCCAATTTTTATTGATTTTTTCAAAAATTAATTCTGATTTTTCAATATTCTTTAGCCGATTTTTTTCACGAACCGCATCTTCGTCTTGACAAGAGATAAGTACTAATAACGGCAATAAAAGTGTTAGAAACTTGAAATTCATTCGTAAATAATTAGAATACAAAGTTAAAGAGGTTATCTTAATTTTTAGTTATGAATTGCAAATTATTAACTATTTAGCACTTCAATTTTTCTTTACGAAAACGTTATATTTGCGACAGAAAAACAACAGACAAATTATGGCAACTAAAATATTAATTATTGGAGCTTGTGGTCAAATTGGGACGGAGCTGACACAAAAACTTAGGCAACAACACGGTACTGAAAATGTAATCGCTTCAGATATTAGAAAATTAAATATTGACGTTGTTAATTCAGGTCCTTTTGAAGTGCTAAATGCTTTAGATTATAATCAAATTCAACAATTAGTTGAAAAATATGAGATTGATGAAGTATATTTAATGGCAGCTTTGCTTTCTGCAACTGCGGAAAAAAATCCTGCTTTTGCTTGGGATTTAAATATGAATAGCTTGTTTCACGTCTTAAATTTAGCAAAAGACGGAAAAATAAAAAAAATATTTTGGCCGTCAAGTATTGCTGTATTTGGGCCGACAACTCCAAAAGAGCAAACACCACAGTATACCATTATGGAACCTTCTACTGTTTATGGAATTAGTAAACAAGCAGGTGAAAGATGGTGTGAATACTATCATAATATTTATGGAGTTGATGTGAGAAGTATTCGTTATCCGGGTTTAATAAGTTGGTCGTCGCTTCCTGGTGGCGGAACGACAGATTATGCTGTTGACATTTACTACAAGGCATTGGAAGACAAAAAATACGAATGTTTTTTATCTGAAGAGACCAAAATGCCGATGATGTATATGGATGATGCGATTAAAGCTACGATTCAGATTATGCAAGCTCCAAAAGAGGATGTTAAAATTCGTTCTTCTTATAATTTAGCTGCAATGAGTTTTACACCAAAAGTAATTGCTGCAGAAATTAAAAAACACATTCCCGAGTTTGAAATTACCTATGCTCCTGATTTCCGTCAGAAAATTGCCGATAGTTGGCCGGCTAGTATTGATGATTCATCGGCAAGACAGGATTGGGGTTGGAATCATGAATTTGATTTAGAAAGAATGACGGTTGATATGCTCGAACATCTTTCAGATAAATAACAATAAAAAAAATGCCATTCAAAAATAAATTGAATGGCATTTTTTAATTAGCGTAAGAATGAATTATCCTTGAACAATAGGTGCTCTTAATGTTTCAAGTAGAGCAACTACTTCAGCGATAATAACTGGGTCTGTAACTCCATTGATTCCTGCAGCTTCACCAACGAAACCGATAAATCGATCCATATCAGCATTACTTACTTTTTTACCCATTCTTGGGTTTAAAGCTGGGTCATGCGTTGTAACCATATCCAAACCTGAATAAGTATTTGTGGCTTGACCACCTGAAGCTACTGAGAAAATATCAGTAATATTTTTACTTAATACTGCGGCATTCGTGTTATTTCCCGCTCCAACTTCAGCTAGTAATGGTGCAAAATGCTCTGCAAAATTTCCAGTATTTCCAGCCGTAATATCAGCTACAATAAGTTGAATTGTAGAGTTTGTTACTAATCGGAAGCTCAAACGTCCTTGTTCAATCATTTTAGAACTGTCGTCTGGGTCAGTAACCATAGTTGTTCCACCTAATTTTTGGTAAAGTGTTTTTGTTACGGCATTTTTAGGATTTGGCGTATCATCACATGATGTGAAAAAAGCGCTAGATCCAATAATCAATGCACATAGTGCGATTTTTGAAAACTTAGTCATAATAAAAGTATTTATAGTTAATTAAAAATTCGTTGTATTCCTCTTGAAAACTTATAGTTGAAGCTATTTTTATCCATAACAGGACAAACTTCTTTTGACGCTAATGCGGTAGAAATAATATAGCGTTTTGCGTTATAATTTCCCTTCTTCATCAGTTGATTGTAAACTTGTTCAGAATTTGCGACACTCATGTCATGGTAATAAACTACCACATTATTTTTGGCAACAACCAAAGGATTTTTTACGCCGGCAATACTTTTCATGTCGCTAGTGATTTGTTTCGCCATCAAACTGTCAATGGGTTCATTAAAGTCGATTCGACTTAACTGCATGCTTGCGTTGTCATAAACAAGTGGTTTTGCAGTGGCAATGTGGACTACTAATACTACAAATAGAAGTAAAAAAACACCTAGTACGCTTCCGGCTGCGATTTTTAGTTTTTTATTTATTTTCATAATTATATAATTTATTGGTTTGAGTTTCTTTTATAGACTAATTTACGTTGTTTGTCAAGCCTTGGTTTTATAGAATTTTCAATAAATGTTATTTTAAACTATTTATATTAATTTTAAATAAAAACATATAGAAAAACCTCTTGAAAAGAAAATTCAAAAGTGCAGTGGTAAATAATATAAATAGAAGGGATAAAAACTAACTCGCAGATAATGAATTAATTTCTAGATTTTCTTTAAAAGCGATTAGTTATCGCTTTAATTTTTCGATGAGTAAATCATCTAAATCTGTTTTAAGTTTTATAACTTCTTTAGAAAGTTCGTTAGAAATACTCATAGAAAGAACATAGTGTGCAATTTTCCATTTGTTTTTAACTTTGATTAATACGCCAGAGCCACGACAGATTTTCATTTGTGTATCTAAAAGTTCGTCAAACCATGCTGTTTTTTCATCAGCAGACAAGTAAATATGTCTTTCTAATGCTTTAAAATTCCACGCTTTGCCTTTATCGAAATGTGGTTTTGCGTATTTTTGAAATTCTAACTTTTGCCAATTTTCGGTAGCATCCGTACCGATAAATACTGCATCTTCTGACATAAAATCAAAATACGTTTCAAAATCAGCATTTGCTGCAGCTTGATGCCAAGAATCCAAGACAATATTAACTTTTGTCTGTGTTGATTTATCAGTTTGAGAATAGCAAAGGGTACTAATGAAAAATAGAGGAAGTAGAAGCTTTTTTAATTTCATAAAATTTCATATATTAAGATGTATCTTGGTAAATGTAGTAAATTTATAAAGTAAAAAAATTTATAGTAATGAAGAATAAGAAATGGGTTATATCCTTAATTGGAGTGCTTTTTTGTAGTTCGTTTTTTTTTATAGAATGTAAAGAAAAACCAAAAGTTGTAGCAAATTATGAAATGAAGCTAGATCAGCCTGATCCTGAATTAAAGCCTTTTGACAGCCTTTCATTGGAATCATTTTTTCAAAAGTATCCAGATCTGAAGCCTTATCAAAATGATGTTTTAGCCGTTTATAGAAAACAGCGATTTAATTATTTGTGGCACGACAGCAAAGGTAGAAAGGAAACAGCGGAGGTGCTTTACAATAGAATTAATTCTATTTCGGCGGATGGAATTATGCAAAAAGTGCCTTATAAAGAAGTTTTTGATGCGATGTTGCATAAAAGCTCCGTTACTAATTTAGAAAATGAATTGTTCTTGACGTCTTATTACTTCTTTTATACTTCTAAAGTTTTAGGTGGTATTGACCAGAAAAAAAGAGAAGAAATGGGGTGGTATTTAAAGCGGGAATCTACTTCTTATGTGAACTATTTGGACACTCTTTTGGCTAATCCTGGTTTGGTCAACAAAGAGACACAGTTAAATAAACAATATTACTTATTAAAAGTTGGATTAGAGTATTATCAAAAAGTTGCTAAACAAGGAGGTTGGGATTCTATTCAAATACCAAAAGATTTTAAGTCGTTGAGACTTAAAGACAGTTCAGCATTTATTTTGAACATTAGAAAAAGGCTTGTTTTAACAGGTGATTTGAAAAAAGATTCCGGTAGTATAATTTTTGATGAAAATCTGGCAAGCGGCGTTTTAAATTTTCAAAAAAGACATGGTTTTCTGACAGATAAAATAATTGGAAGGAATACTATTGAAGCCATGAATGTTTCTGTTGATGATAGAATAAAAACAATTATGATTAACATGGAGCGTTGTCGATGGATTTCGTCCGATATTTCGAAAGATAAAGAATATATTGTTGTCAATATTCCGGCGTATCAGTTGATTTACATAAAAAATGATTCAGTAGCGTTAAAATCTGACGTCGTTGGTGGTACCACAATGCATCAAACCGTTATTTTTAGTGGCAAGATGAAGTATATTGTATTTAGTCCGTATTGGAATATTCCGCAGAGTATTATAAAGAATGAGGTGATTCCGGGAATTAAGAAGAATAGTAATTATCTCGCAAATCACAATATGGAGTGGAATAATGGTAACGTACGCCAGAAGCCTGGTATTCGGAATTCATTGGGTCTAGTAAAATTTATTTTCCCAAACAGTAATAATATTTACCTGCACGATACACCGTCTAAAAGCTTGTTTCAGCGTGAAAGTCGGGCATTTAGTCACGGTTGTATCCGGGTGGCAAAACCTAAAGATTTGGCGGAAGCCATATTAGCAACGGACGCCAATTGGACTCCTGAAAAAATTGACCAAGCAATGAATAAAGGTACCGAAAAATGGTATCCTTTAAATCAAGAGATTCCTGTTTACATTGGATATTTTACCACATGGATGGACAGAGATGGAAACCTAAATTTTTATAAGGATGTGTACAAACGAGATGCTCAATTAGCGGCTTTATTGACAGAAAAAGAAAGCGAGTAAGGGTAAATTGATGGTATAAAAAAAAGGCTATCGAATGAACGATAGCCTTTTTTATGTAACTAGTTTTTTTTAGTTAATTACAATATCATCAATTTGAATTGTAGTTGTTACTCCTGGTGAAACACCACTTCCAGCATATTCAAAGATAAAGAATCCGTTACCTGTTACTGCAGCTGGTATAGCAAATACACCACTATTAATAAACGTACTTCCATAACCATTTGTGTTTCCAGAAGAAATAGTAAACGAACTAGTGATTTCGGTAAGTGTAGCAGTAGATAAATCAGTTCCAGGTGTATAATTTGTAGTATAATATACTTTTAATGCAGCACCATTGTTATATCCGTCGTTTGTTTTGAAAGATAGAGTATTAGCCGCTGTCATATCTGCAGGAACAAAGAATAATGTTCTGTTTGCTTCAGAACTACCAAATGCACTCATTTGAATATATTTATTACCAGTATTTGTTGGAAATTGTTTTACTTCCCAATATCTACTTCCTACATAAGAATCGTTCAAATAAGCGGGGAATATCTTGTTGCTTACTGCAAAAGATTCGAAATTTTCAGTAAAAGACCCTGAATATGTTATCGCTGTTCCACCAATTTGCGTATTGATGTAGAAACGTTCTTGGTCTAACATAATGTCTGATTCATATCTAGGTGTAAACTGGTAAGTTGAACCAAAACGAGTAAGTACTCCTCTAATCGTTCCGCTATTTCCTGGAACAATATTTACAGCATATTTAGAAAAACTTCCTGATCTAACGATAATTGTTTTTCCACTAATGTCAGTAATAGTGTGATTTGTACCAGAGTTTCCATTTGCAGGAATGTGGTAAGGTTTACCAACAGCACTTGCAGCAAATTGTACTCCAGTGAAGTCAATCAATTTGTTCAAATGTGTGTTACTAGCTAAAGCTTCTGTAATTGTTAAAGATGTAACTAAGTCAGCATCAGTTAACGCCGGCTCACAAGTTCTAGGAAATGTAGGAATTACTAAAGGTTGCGCAATTCTAAATACAGAATTCCCGTCTAATTGACCAATTAATAAACCACCATCTTTAATTTGAATGTAACGGTCTTGTAATTTTATTTTTACGTGACGACCTACTTGGTATACGGAAGCATAGTTTGCATAATCAACTAACGCACTAAAAGCGATTGATTTATCAGCTGCTTCAAAATGTATTGTTTTAAAGAAATTTCCTCCTTTATCACTAGATACAACATAAGCGTCAATGACATCAGGATCTGTATATTTCACAGGTGAACCATTCGCTGCAGTAGCAATAGCAAAAATTTCTTGAATAGTTTTCGTAGAAGCTAAACTATCAACTGATATACAGTTAAAATCGTTTAAGTTTGGAGTACTGTAATCATCGTCGTTAACACAGCTTGTAAGCATTCCAGCTGAAATTGCGATGATAAAAATTGATTTTAAAATATTTGTTTTCATAACTATATTGTTTATGTATTTTTTTTAATTAAAAGTTAAGGTACACATTTACGAAATACGTTCGGCCATATCCGTAAAAATATTTAGGACCAAATGAACGTGTAGGTCCAGCCAAATCTTGTTTTATTTCTTTGTAGTTTGCATTACGAGCTTGTTCAAAACCTCCTGTGATGTATTCAACATCAAAAACATTATTTATTGACGCAAAAAATCCAATTGTATTTCTGTTTTTATTACTGATTCTCCAAGATTTCCCACCTACTAAATTAACCAATCTAATTGGATCAAACTTTTCTTGTCTAAGTAATTCTCTGCCTTCAGCTTCTGTAGCACCGAAAAAGGGAAGTCCTTGAGGATCTTCTGCATTGTTGTAAAAATTATTTGTTCTAAGAAGTGGTGAAACATCAATATACGTTTCGTCTAAGTAATTTGCATTGGCACCAATCCACCAGAATTGTGGAGCTCGGTATTCAAGACCTACTGAATATGCTTTTTGAGGCGTTCCAGCTTGTTTGTAATCTTTCATAGTAGATTCACCATAGTCAATAACTCTTTGAGCATTATCTACGTTCAATTTTACATTAGGATTGTTGTCAAAAGTATATTGACCTACACCTGCAGTTCCGGTCACTTTAAGCGTCGAAGTCAATTGGTATTCCAATCCAAATTCTCCACCAATGTTTAGTTTATCAATACCAGTTACAATCTCTGCTACAAAAGCATTTCCAGAACCTCCAAGTAACGCACCAGTTTCGTCAAGAACTCCAACTCCTTCAGAGTAGAAGAATCCGATATCGGTTGCATTTTGAATTTTAGAATAAAATCCAGTAATTTTCGCTTTTAATTTCGGCATTCTGATGATGTAACTTGCATCAAAGCTTTGAATACTTTCACTATCTAAATCAGTAACGATATTGTTATTCAATCGTACATTTGGAAATGTATTTCTCATCGTTGGTGCATTTGTCATATACAATGCATTGAAATCTAAGTAGTGACGACCTGTAATTTTATACGTTAAACCTCCTTTAAAACCAAAGTTGTCAAAATCAGCTTTTTTACTTTTTCCAAAAGAGTTTGTTGGATATATACCATTTTGATACAAACCTTCACGTTGGTAAATTGATTTAGTAAAGCTTTGTGCTAAATAAAAATCAACTTTGTCGTAAGAAAATTTAAATTGAGTAAATGCTTGAGCAACATTTGCATGCAATAAATAACTATATCCGTATCGGTCTCCCTCAACTACTGTGTTGTTTGGATTTAGTAAATTAGGTTGTGACTGGTCTCCTGAGAAAAACTGGTCTACATCATTATAATATTGGCCACCTAATAAATCAGTTACTTTTTGATAATTGTCTGATTTTAATTTACGATAAGTTACACCAGCGTTTAATATGATGTTGTCCGAAAGTTGAGAAGTTATTACAGAATTTGCTGTAAATAATTTATCGTCGGTTTTATCTTCATATAAAATAGTTGTTGACTCACCACCGTTATTAACATTAGCATCATAAACAGCATTCCAGTTGATTTGCTTGTTGTCTAAAAAGGTAGTTTTTGCAAGTTCTGCATTTGCAATGTTTTGTGGAGAATCACCAATATAATCACCAAAATCATCATGCTTTGTAGTATAATAACTCGGAAGATTTCTATAGTAAATTGGATCTGGATTATTTGCTCCATTAAAGTCAAATCTACTGTTTCCAATAGAACCAAATTGGTAAGCAACGCTCGTATTTAAATCCGTTTTGTCATTTAGCTTCCAAAAGTGGCTCAAAATAAATATAGGTTCTTCAACGTCTTTATCTCTTGAGTTTCTTTTCTTTCCATCTTGCCATCCCCAGTATGAATTGTATTTTACGCCAGCTAAATCACTTACTTCTTTCGAATTTGGTGAGTTTTTTCCTCTACTGTTTTGAGCATAAATAGCAGTAAAATTTAAACTATGACTGTCGTTAATCTTTTTTTCAACAGAAGCAAAAAATGAATTTGCTGCATAATCAGTACCTTCAAAATGACCTTCTTCAGCCCAACGTCTTCCCGCAGAAATTACATAAGCCCAACCATTTTGATCCATACCTGAAGCATGAGTAGCCATGGTTCTCCAACTATAATTGGTATTTGTTCCAGAAAAGGTAATTCTAGTTCCAGGACGATAAATAGAAGCTCTTGTGTTGATTTCTTGAGTTCCTAAAGCACCACCAAAAGTATAGTCAGATGGAGCAGAACCCATAGTGAATTCTTGATTTCTAGTCGCATCGTTTAGACCTCCCCAGTTAGCATACTGTGGTCTTCCGTCGTAAATTTTGTCCATAGAAATACCATTTATCATAGTTTTTCCATATTCATTATCTAAACCTCTGATTCTAAATCGGGCTTGACCCCAATTAAATGCAGCTGACTGTTGGAAAGCGTCACGAGTAGCTTGAAGCAAACCCGCCGTACTTTCTGAACCGCTATTGTCATCACCTAAATCACTTTCAGTAATAACAATCAGACTTAATTGTTGTTCAGAAGTAGTGTCATACTCTAAAACAATTGTTCCCAAATCTAAAATACTTTCTTTAGTCACTAATACAGAAAGCAATTGCCTTGTATATCCAGACGTATTAATTTCTAGTAGTTGTTCACCAACTACTACATTTTCAAAAGTAAAAACACCGTCTTGATTCGTCAGAACAGTTAATGTTGTGTTTTGAATAGTTGCAACTACACTTTCTAAAGGTTTCATAGTTTTCGAATCAACAACTTTCCCAGTGATACCTGATGTTCCGCCTTGTGACCAAGCTAGAACAACTTGTAGCACAAAGAACATACTAATTACAAGTTTTTTCATAAATAAATTTAAATTAATCTCGTTTTGTTAAAATAATCTTTTCTTAACGGGTGCAAAGTTACATTTTAAATTAAATATAACTACTTTTGTAGCCAAGTTTCTGTTAAAGTTGACATTAAATTAATATTACAAATCTATGAATTTTAAAAAATCGATCTTTTTATTTCTAGTTTTAATTGTCGGAATCGCGCATTCTCAGGCACAAGGAAAGAAATATAAAGTACATACCGTTGCGTTTTATAACGTTGAAAATTTGTTTGACACCATCAATCAAGCAAATTATGATGAAGAATATTTGCCTCAAAACGGATGGACCTCCAAAAAATACTTTAAAAAAATAAATAATCTTGCACGAGTAATCGCTGAAATTGGTACAAACGACCAACAAAAAGAATCGCCTACTATATTAGGAGTGTCTGAAGTAGAGAACAAAGGTGTTTTAGAAGACTTAGTAAGAAACTCACAAATTGCAGGTAAAGAGTATGGAATAGTGCATTTTGAATCTCCAGACAAACGTGGGATTGATGTAGGATTTCTATATCAAAAAAAACATTTCAAACCAACAAGCTATATTAACGTCCCATTATATATTTATCAAGACCAACTCGATACTTCTAAGAAAGAAGAAAAAGAGGAAGGTGAAGTGGAGAAAGTTAATGTGAACTTTGATGCTACGAGTAAACGAGTTTATACACGTGATCAATTATTAGTTACTGGTTTATTAGATGGTGAAGAAGTACACTTCATTGTAAACCACTGGCCGTCACGTTCGGGTGGAGAGAAAAGAAGTAGCCCTTACCGTGAAGCTGCCGGAAGATTGAATCGTAAAATAATGGATTCGTTATTTAAAATCAATCCGAATTCAAAAATCATCACGATGGGTGATTTAAATGATGGTGCTTACAACAAGAGTGTGAAAGAAGGTATTGGTGCCAAATTGAAAAAAGAGCAAGTGAAGAAAGGTGGTATTTACAATCCTTTTGAGCAAATGGCTAAAGACGGTCATGCCTCATTATTTTACAGAGATTCAGGTGATATTTTTGACCAAATCATGGTATCAGAACCTTATGTAAATGGTAATTTTTCGGGATGGCAGTATTGGAAAGCTGGAATTTATAATAAACAATTCATGATTCAAACTTCAGGACAATATAAAGGGTATCCCTTGCGGAATTCCTCAAGCGAACCAGGATTTAGTGATCACTTCCCTGTTTACATTTATTTGATTAAGGAAGTAAAATAATAGAGTTTTAAAAGGTTGGTTCGCGCCAACCTTTTTTATTTAGTAATTTAGCGTAAAAGAAAAAATTATGGCTATTGCAAAACCATTCAACTTAACGAAATGGATTGAGGAAAACCGACACTTATTGAAACCACCTGTCGGGAATAAAAACATCTACATCGAATCGGAAGATTATATTGTGATGATTGTTGCGGGTCCAAATGCCCGGAAAGACTACCACTTTAATGAAACCGAAGAATTGTTTTATCAACTAGAAGGTTCCATTACAGTTTATGTGCAAGACGAAGGTAAGAAAGTCGCGATGCAACTCAATGCAGGCGATATGTATTTGCATCCCGCCAAAACGCCGCATTCTCCGGTAAGAACAGAGAACTCGATTGGCTTAGTTATCGAAAGAAAAAGGGAAGGGCAAAATCTAAAAGACGGCTTGCTTTGGTTCTGCGAAAATTGCAACCATAAACTGCACGAAGTTTACTTTGAGTTAACGGATATCGAAACCGATTTCTTGCCACATTTCAAGCATTTTTATAATTCGGAAGAATTGAGAACATGCAACAACTGCGGAACCATTATGGAAGCCGACCCAAAATTTGTAAAATAATTTTCAGGAGCTAGTTCCAGCTGTCCACTGTACCTTTTTATTTTAGTTTGCTTCGTTTCTCGCAAGGACGAAAATAAAAGGGATGCCGTTTCCATCTGGGCTAGGGAGAAAGGTATAAGTTGAAAACCCATTGTGTAACAAATGCGACCTAAAAAGTGAAATAAAAGTCCTATTTTTGCATAATACATAGTAAAAACATTTAAAAAATATAGAATGTCTACAATAGCACAACAATTCGGAATGGTCGAAGCACTTGAGAAATTAGGGGTAAAAGCCATCAACGAAGGAACATCAACAGGAAACGAATGGTTTTCTAATGGAGAAATCATTGAAAGTTATTCGCCAGTTGACGGTCAATTAATTGGTAAAGTAAAAACTACAACGGCTGCGGATTACGAAAGAGTAATGCAAAGCGCAACGGCTGCTTTCAAAACTTTTAGAGCAATGCCAGCTCCACAAAGAGGAGAAATCGTACGTCAATTTGGAAACAAATTAAGAGAATTAAAAGAACCATTGGGGAAATTAGTTTCTTACGAAATGGGTAAATCTTTGCAAGAAGGGTATGGAGAAGTGCAAGAAATGATTGACATCTGTGATTTTGCCGTAGGTTTATCACGTCAATTGAACGGACAAACGATTCCTTCTGAACGTCCAGGTCACGTAATGCGTGAACAATGGCATTCTATTGGAGTAGTAGGAATTATTTCTGCATTCAACTTTCCAGTAGCAGTTTGGGCTTGGAACACAGCATTAGCATGGATTTGTGGTGATGTTTGTGTATGGAAAGGTTCGGAAAAAGCGCCTTTATGTACTGTAGCTTGTCAAAATATTATTGCTGCAGTTTTAAAAGAAAACAATTTGCCAGAAGGTATTTCATCCATCATCAACGGAGATTATAAAGTAGGTGAAATGATGACTAACGATACTAGAATCCCTCTAGTTTCTGCAACAGGTTCTACTCGTATGGGAAGAATCGTTGGTGCAAAAGTAGCCGAACGTTTCGGAAAATCATTGTTAGAGTTAGGTGGAAACAATGCCATCATCATCACGCCAACAGCCGACTTGAAAGTGGTTGTTCCAGGTGCTGTTTTTGGTGCTGTAGGAACTGCGGGACAAAGATGTACTTCTACAAGACGATTAATCATTCACGAATCGGTTTATGATAAAGTGAGAGATGCTATTGTGGGTGCTTATGGTCAATTGACTATTGGAAATCCATTGGACCAAAAAAACCACATCGGACCACTTATCGACAAAGATTCTGTAAACACGTATTTAGCTGCAATTGAGTCTGCGAAAGCGGAAGGTGGAAAAGTATTGGTAGAAGGTGGTGTTCTTTCGGGCGAAGGTTTCGAAAGTGGATGCTACGTAAAACCAGCAATCATTGAAGCCGAAAACAGTTTCAAAATCGTTCAACACGAAACATTTGCACCCGTTTTATATTTAATGAAATACAGTGGTGATGTAGAGAATGCAATTGATATGCAAAACGGCGTTGCCCAAGGTTTATCATCAGCGATTATGACCAATGACTTGAAAGAAGCAGAGAAATTCTTGTCGTTCTCAGGTTCTGATTGTGGAATTGCTAACGTAAACATCGGAACTTCTGGTGCTGAAATTGGTGGTGCTTTTGGTGGTGAAAAAGAAACCGGTGGAGGTCGTGAGTCAGGTTCTGATGCTTGGAAAGTGTATATGAGAAGACAAACAAACACAGTGAATTATTCAGACGAATTGCCTTTGGCACAAGGAATAAAATTTGATTTGTAAGATATTTTAGATTAAATATTGAAAAGGACAACAGCGATGTTGTCCTTTTTTTTGTACATATATTTTCTACTTTAAGGACATATAATAAACTTCAATTATTATTTATTTTGAACTTATTAAATCTTTAAACATATCTATTAAACTATTAATTTGCAATGAATAAACTTATTTAATTTATTCAAAAATAACCTATATTTAGCCTAACTATAACCCTTAAAGCGTATAACTTATGAAAAAAACAATTTTACTTTTATTTCTCATTTGCATTTTTGGATGCGACTATAACGATAACAAACCCAGTACACCTAAAACTGAATTAGAAAAACTACCACCCGCCACACAAACCGGAGCTAATACTGCAGGTTGTTTGGTAAATGGTAAAGCTTTTTTACCTAAAGGATTTATTCCTGGAACAAATCCTTTATCTTATCAAGATGGTTTAAATTTTGTATTATTTATTGGAGAACGAAATAATGATATTATTAACTCATTAGGAATTTTCAGTTTAAATAAGCAGTTAATAGAAGGGTCAATTATTCCATTAAAACTTGATTTAAATGATAGTTCTAAAATATATGCTTATGGCACTTATGTCGATTTTTCTAATGGAACAGGAGATTACATTACAACTAATATAATAGTTGGTGAACTAAAAATAACACATCACGATTTTAATAATGCGATACTTTCTGGGACTTTTTGGTTTGATGCAATAAATTCAAATGGAGAGAAAGTAGAAGTGCGGGAAGGTCGTTTTGATAGGCATTATTAATAAAAACATTTTAAAATTAAGATTTATATATAAATTAAATAAAAATACTACAATTAGGTTTCTTTAAAAATCAATTAATACATTTAACACAATGAATTTAACACAAACACAATTATGAAAAAAATTACATTACTTTTTATTTTGTTTCTTGCATACAATATGGCAAATGTCCAGCTGCCCGAAGTTTCTTCTAATTCCACAAAGCTCTGCGAATGTCTGCTGTATTTTTGAATTGAAATTAAACACTTTCGTAACGGAGCAAGTTATTTTTATTTTGAAAAATCCTCAATCGCCGAGCAGGATGGCATTTTCAATTCAAAATAACCCCAATCGTCGCGCAGGAAGACATTTCCAACTCAGAATTACTCCAATCGCGGAGTAGGAAGGTATTTTCAATTCAGAATTGCTCTAATCGTCGCGCAGGAAGACATTTGGAATTCAAAATAGCTCCAATCGTGGCGATTGGAGAAATAGCGAAGCATTTTATAAGCAAAACGCTTTATTGCTTTGTTATTATAAAAATAAAACAGCCACCTCTCGGTAGCTGTTTTATCATTATTTGCAACATAATATCCTCTTATATTTACGACCCACACATTTCGCAATCATCAGGACCGGCACTTTTAGCCAATTCAATCATTGCTTTGTATTCATCCGCCGTCAATTCAACTTGTTCTGCTACTACTGCAACTGGCTTTGCTTTTGGTTCCACAATTTCAATTGGAGCTGCTTTCTTGTCGTTATTCAATGTAAACTGAATCGCATCTACTGCCGATTTTGTTCTCAAATAATACATTCCGGTTTTCAATCCTGATTTCCAAGCATAGAAATGCATCGAAGTCAGTTTAGAATAATTCGCGTCTTGCATAAACAAGTTCAACGATTGCGATTGGTCAATAAAATAACCACGTTGTCTAGACATATCAATAATGTCTTTCATCGAAAGTTCCCAAACCGTTTTATACAATTCCTTCAAATCTTGTGGAATGATATCAATATTTTGAACCGAACCGTTGTGACGCATGATTTCTTGTTTCAAGTTGTCGTTCCACAAACCTAAATCCACTAAATCGTGTAGCAAGTGCTTGTTTACCACAATAAACTCCCCTGAAAGTACACGTCTTGTATAAATATTAGAAGTGTAAGGTTCAAAAGCCTCGTTGTTTCCAAGAATTTGCGAAGTCGAAGCCGTTGGCATTGGTGCTACCAAAAGTGAATTTCGCACACCATGCTGCATTACTTCTTTACGCAACGAACTCCAGTCCCAACGTCCTGATAAATCTTCGTCTTTCAATCCCCAAAGGTTAAATTGAAATTCTCCTTGTGATATTGGCGAACCTGCAAATGTAGAATACGGTCCTTCTTCTATTGCCATTTCCATCGAAGCGGTTACGGCTGCAAAGTATAAAGTTTCAAAAATTTCTTCGTTTAATTTCTTCGCTTCGTCACTTGTAAAAGGCAAACGCAATAAGATAAAAGCATCTGCCAAACCTTGCACACCTAATCCTACTGGACGGTGACGCATGTTAGAGTTTTCAGCTTCTTTTACTGGATAGTAATTTCTGTCGATAACTTTATTCAAGTTACGCGTTACTCTTTTCGTTACATCATGCAATAATTGGTGGTCAAATTTTCCGTTTTCCACAAACATCGGCAACGAAATTGAAGCCAAGTTACACACCGCAACTTCATCAGCAGAGGTATATTCCATAATCTCTGTACACAAGTTCGAAGAACGAATGGTACCTAAATTCTTCTGATTCGATTTACGGTTGGCTGCATCTTTGTACAACATATAAGGCGTTCCCGTCTCAATTTGTGATTCTAGGATTTTCTCCCAAAGTTCACGCGCTTTGATGGTTTTTCTACCTTTTTTACGTTCTTCATAATCAACGTACATTTTCTCAAATTCTTCGCCATAAACGTCGTACAATCCCGGACATTCATTTGGACACATCAACGTCCAATAACTGTCTTCTTCCACACGTTTCATGAATAAATCGGAAGTCCACATAGCGAAAAACAAATCACGAGCTCGCATTTCTTCTTTTCCAGTGTTTTTCTTCAAATCTAAGAAGTCAAAGATATCTGCATGCCAAGTTTCGATGTAAATCGCAAAACTTCCTTTACGTTTTCCACCACCTTGGTCTACATAACGAGCGGTGTCGTTGAAAACACGTAACATCGGAACAATTCCGTTTGATGTTCCGTTTGTTCCACGAATGTATGAACCCGTTGCACGAACGTTGTGAATAGACAAACCAACACCTCCCGCAGATTGCGAAATTTTAGCGGTTTGTTTCAACGTATCGTAAATTCCGTCAATACTATCGTCTTGCATTGCCAAAAGGAAACAAGAAGACATTTGAGGTTTTGGTGTTCCCGCATTAAACAACGTTGGCGTTGCATGCGTGAAGAATTTTTTCGACATTAAGTCGTAGGTTTCCAATACAGAATCCAAATCATCTAAGTGAATACCTACCGAAACACGCATCAACATATGTTGAGGACGCTCTACAATTTTGCCGTTTATCTTAAGTAAATACGAACGCTCCAATGTTTTAAAACCGAAGTAATCGTAGTTAAAATCTCTGTTGTAAATAATATGCGAATCTAAAAATTCCGCATTATCCATAATCACTTTGTGAACTTCGTCAGATAGCAAAGGCGCTTCCTGATTGGTTCTTGGATTGATGTAATGAAACATTTCATTCATCGTTTCTGAAAAGGACTTGGTAGTGTTTTTATGCAAATTAGAAATCGCAATTCGCGCTGCTAATTGTGCATAATCTGGATGAGCAATTGTCATCGAAGCCGCAGTTTCTGCCGCTAAATTATCCAATTCTGATGTAGTTACCCCATCGTAAAGCCCTTCAATAACCCGCATGGCTACTTTTACGGCATCTACTAAATCATTCAAACCATAACAAAGTTTTTTTACTCTGTCCGTGATTTTGTCAAACATGACTGGCTCTTTTCGTCCGTCTCTTTTTACTACATACATAGTTTTTTGTGTTTTTCAAAACAGCAAATCCCTTTACTGTTTCAGGTTAATTGTAATCAATTTTGCCACGAAGGCACAAAGTCGCAAAGTTTATTTTTGACTTATTTTTTATAAATATTTTTTTTTGGAGCTATTTCCAGCTTTCCGTTTTAATCTTTGTGTTTTTAAAGAAAAAACACAAAGGATTTCCACTTCAAATGCTTTGCATTCATCGAATTCAAATGAAAATCATTAACCGATGAGATAATCTGGGCTAACCTAATTTTATGGCTTGGGCTTTTTCGAGTTTCAATCGCAATTTTAAAAATCCGCGTAAATCAGTCAAATCTGCGTCATCCGCGTTCTATTTACAAACGCGAGAAACCTACAACTCACCACCTAGAACGTACAACTTCTTAAAAATCCGCGTCAAAACTAATTTTCTGAGCATCTGAAGTACCCGTTCCGCTGTTCATTACACCTGCTTTTTGGTATTCTGCCACTTTTTTCTCAAAGAAGTTTGTTTTCCCTTGAAGTGAAATCATGTCCATAAAGTCGAATGGGTTTGGCGTGTTGTATTCACGTTCGCAACCTAGTTCTACTAAAAGTCTATCAGTTACAAACTCTAAATATTGCGTCATTAAATTGGCATTCATTCCTATCAAACTTACAGGAAGTGATTCCGTAATAAATTCTCTTTCGATGTTTAAGGCGTCAATAATAATGGTTCTAATTCTGTCTTTTGGCACTTTGTTTACCAAGTGATGTTGGTGCAAATGCACTGCAAAGTCACAGTGAACACCTTCATCACGCGAAATCAACTCGTTTGAGAACGTCAATCCTGGCATCAAACCTCGTTTTTTCAACCAGAAAATGGAACAAAAAGCACCCGAGAAGAAAATTCCTTCCACTGCAGCAAAAGCAATCAATCGCTCTGCGAAAGAATCCGAATCAATCCATTGAATAGCCCAATCCGCTTTCTTCTTAATTGCAGGAAAAACTTCTAATGCGTTGAATAAATCGGCTTTCTCTGCTTCGTCTTTTACGTAAGTGTCGATTAATAAGGAATACGTTTCGCTGTGAATATTTTCCATCATGATTTGGAAACCATAGAAGAACTTCGCTTCCGCATATTGCACTTCGTTTACAAAGTTTTCAGCAAGGTTTTCGTTTACAATTCCGTCTGAAGCTGCGAAAAATGCTAAAATGTGTTTGATGAAATATTGTTCGTCTTTATTCAACTTATTATTCCAGTCGTTTAAATCTTGTGACAAATCAATTTCTTCGGCAGTCCAGAAACTCGCCTCCATGGATTTATAAAACTCCCAAATATCATGGTGTTTGATTGGAAAAATTACAAATCGATTTTTATTTTCTTGCAAGATTGGTTCTACTTTTGACATACTAAACTGACTTTTATACGGTTAAAAATTTGCACTGTTTGAGATTAGTGCCTTACAAAGATTGTGAATTATTAGGGGAATAAAAAGCCAAACTTATTCACAATTATAGATAGTTTTTAACAACGTAGCAAATACAAGGGATACGGACGTTTTAAATTTTAAACAATTGAATTGCAATATGTTAAATAAACACAATAAGTCGAAATCGCTTTAAAATATAAGACAATTTTCGAATAGAAAAAAGTTAAAGTCGAAATTATTTGAGAGAATTTTGTTTCTTCAATTCCTCCGCTACTTTCTCTAATTCAGCGTACCAATCTTCGCCAAAACGACGAACTAAAGCTTCTTTAACAAACTTATAAACGGGTACTTCTAACTCCGCACCTAAACTACAAGCGGGGTCGCAAATGTCCCATTTATCATAATTTACAGCGGCGAATTCTGAAAAATCTTTCACTCGAATTGGGTATAAATGACAGGAAACAGGTTTTTTCCAGTCAACTTCTCCTTGATTGTACGCTTGCTCAATTCCGCAAAGTGCGGTTTTGCCGTCAAAAATAACGTAAGCACAATCTTTTTCATCAATCAAAGGGGTTTCTATGGTTCCATCGGTACCAACAACCCAAGTACCTTGAGCTTCGATTGCAGCAATTCCTTCTTTACGTAAAAAAGGTTTTACTTTTGGATAAATGGCTTCCATGATTTTAGTCTCCTCTTCGGTCAAAGGAGCTCCTGCATCGCCATCGACACAACAAGCACCGTGACAAGCGGAGAGGTTACACACAAAATCTTTTTCTAAAATGTCTTCCGAGACGATGGTTTTTCCTAGTTGAAACATTCGGCAAATATACAACTTGAACTCCAGTTTCAAACCTTTGAATTTCAATTTTAATATAATTCTCAAACGACTGATTTTCAGCGTTAAAAATTAACTCAAAATTAGCTTTCAATCTAGAAATTTGAAATACTTTTGCAGCCACAAAAATTGAACGATTATGAACTTAGATTTTAGAGAGATTATTACCGTTGCTATGGTGCTTTTTGCCGTAATTGATATCGTAGGGAGTATTCCTATTATTATTGATTTGCGTAGCAAATTCGGACATGTTGAGTCAGGAAAAGCTTCGATAGTGGCTGGAGCGATTATGATTACGTTTCTTTTTGTAGGAGAACAAATTTTGAGTTTAATTGGGATTGACGTCAATTCATTTGCCGTTGCAGGTGCTTTTGTGCTTTTTTTCTTAGCATTAGAAATGATTTTGGGAATTCGATTATACAAAGATGAAGAGGCCAATTCGGCTTCTATTGTTCCTCTTGCTTTTCCATTAATTGCAGGTGCGGGAACGATGACAACGCTGCTTTCTTTGCGAGCTCAATATCAAGCTATTAATATTATTATTGCAATTGTTCTTAATATTATTTTAGTGTATTTAGTGCTTAAAGCATCTAAAAGAATCGAAACGATATTGGGTGCCAACGGCTTGAGTGTAATCCGAAAAATATTTGGAGTCATTCTGCTTGCCATCGCTGTTAAATTATTTGCAAGTAATGTTAAAGCCTTATTTATATAGCTTTATTTTTTTTAATTTCACACCCGTAAACCCGTTCAGATGAAAATTTTTACTACTGTTTTAATCATATTTGCCTTTGTCTTGATTATTTTCAATATCACTTTGCTTGATTTTGATAATTTAATTAAAGGGGATAGTCTTGTAGGATTAATCGGAATTGCAGCTTCTATTTGTGCCGTATTGATTTTACTTATCTTCCGAATGTCAAAAACGATTCAGGACAAAACTCAAAATTAGAACCTCCATGTTTGATGTTTTAATCATAGGCGGTGGCGTTTCAGGCATTTCTTGTGCTTTAGTTCTAGGTTCTGCCAAAAACAAATCTTTTGCCAACGATAAAGAAATTGGCATTTTTACGCATCAAAAATCATCCAATCTTCAAGAAGCTTTATTCAATAATGCATACGGAATTCCAGCAGGAACTTTGGGGGCTGATTTATTGATTGAAAGTACCCAACAATTACAAGAGCAATATACTCATATTATTCAAATTGAAGATGAAAAAGTAATGGGTATTGAAGGGAAACCTGGTGATTTTACAGTCGTTACCAATAGAAAATTATACTCGGCAAAAATAATCGTAGTTGCAATTAACGCCTCTCAAACATTTGCTATCGATGGATTAATGCAGTACGTGATTCCGCATAAAAAAGCTATTGCAGCAAAAAACAGAATTCAATTAGAAAACCACGACCACTTGGTTGCGGAAGGAATTTACGTTGCAGGAACTTTAGCGGGCTGGAGAAGTCAACTTGCTATTGCAGCAGGAAGTGGCGCTTCTGTAGCTACTGATATTCTGACAATTTGGAATGACGGAAATCATGCTCAAGTTCATGATAGCACTAAGAAAAAATAGCTTTTATTTACTTTTTCGCTTCTTTTATAACTTCCATTATCATTGCATCATAAGGTAAAATCACTTCATAATAGTATTTTGAACCGTACAATTGTTGTGCAAATTCTGCTGCAATATAACGCTGAATCATCTTTTTATTTTGATTGAATTTCTCCAATAAACCTAAATCACCGAACTCATTTTGAGAAAAGTGTTTCTTAAATGCTTTAAAGTTTGCTTCTGAATATAAATTTTTAGCAATAAAATCGTTGTAAGATATACCTATATATTGTTTGCGGTTTTTGTCTAATTGCTCAAAAACAAAATTCCCCACATAAGGCGATTGCATGAAATAGGCAATTCCTTCATCGCCATGTTCCACTTGTAAGGGAATGAAAACGTCGGGCACAATACCGCCACCACCATAGACAATTTTTCCTTTTGGGGTTTTAAATTGAATCGTATCTGCAATTTTAATACTGTCTTTGGAATACAGTTCGCCACTTTCGAAACGGCGTTCAAAATCATGGCTGTAATCGTCTCCGCCTTTGTCGTAAGACTTTTGAATTGAACGGCCTGTTGGCGTATAATACCTTGCAATCGTCAATCGAACGGCCGACCCATCGCCAAAATTCATTTCGCGTTGCACCAAACCTTTCCCAAACGAACGACGGCCCATAATAATTCCGCGGTCGTTATCTTGAATGGCTCCGGCTAAAATTTCACTAGCAGAAGCAGAATTTTCGTTAATTAAAAGGACTAATTTCCCTTTTTCAAAATCACCTTTTGAAGTCGCAAATGTTTTATCTACACGTCCTTTTCGATTTTTGGTAAAGACAATCAGTTCGTTTTCTGGCAAGAATTCATCAGCAATTTCAACGGCTTTTTCTAAATAGCCACCACCGTTATTTCGCAAATCAACTATTATAGTTTGTGCGTTTTGTTTTTTTAATGCCAAAAGTTCTCTGTGAAACTCATCATAAGTAGTTTCTGAAAATCGATTGATTTTGATATATCCCACTTTTTTATCTACCATCACACCAATATCGACGCTTTTTATAGGTACCACATCGCGTGTCACAGTTAGTTTTAGTTTTTTATTGGCTATTTTTCTGAAAATCGTTAACTCCACTTCTGAACCTTTGTCGCCTTTTAGTTTTGCAAATAAACTGTCGGTTGGAAGTTTTCTTCCAAATAATTTGGTTCGGTCTGCAAATAAAATTTTATCACCTGATTTAAGTCCCGCTCGTTCTGATGGCCCATTTTCTACCACATTCACAACAGATAAAGTGTCTTTGTGCATGTAAAAATTGATTCCAATTCCTACGAAATCCCCTTTCATGCTTTGCGTTACATCTTCGAGTTCCTCTTTTGCAATATAAATAGAATGTGGGTCGAGTTGTGCTAAAATATCATTTACCGCCAAATCAACAATCGAATCGGTGTTGACAGAATCGACATATTCAGTGTCAATAAG